>JAUQQC010000001.1 GCA_030550025.1 Acidobacteriota bacterium
GATCAATCGCGCGATCCTGCAGGCTCATGCGGAAGGGATCGTCACAAGCGCCAGCCTCATGGCCGTTGGTGCCGCTTTCGAAGATGCCGTCTCGCAAGCACGATCTTTCCCCCACTTGGGGCTGGGCGTGCATGTGACATGGGTGGAAGAACGCCCGGTTTCCGCTCCGGATCATATCCCCACGTTGGTAGACGCCAGGGGTCGGCTTCATCGCGTTCCCCAGTTTCTGCTACGCCTACAAATGGGCTTCATCCACCAGAGCGAGCTTGAGCGCGAAACCCGCGCTCAACTGGAGCGCGTGATCGCCGCTGGCGTTCGACCGACATACGTGGATAGTCACAAGCATTTGCACGTGTATCCGCCGCTACTCGACCTTCTTCTTCGCCTCCTTCCAGAGTATGGGATCCGCGCCGTGCGCCTACCCAGAGAGCGTTTTCTTTGGCCGCCTCCGCCGAATGTCTGGCGGGGACTTCCCGTGCGACTATTCGCCGAGTGGGCGCGCCGAAGCCTCCGCAGAGCGGGGGTGTTCTTCCCCGATCACTTCTTCGGGCTCTTTCACACGGGAGCGCTCAGGGAATCTGTCCTTCTGACGTTGCTCAATCGGCTCCCCGAAGGGGTGAGCGAGCTGCTTTGTCATCCCGGGATCGTGGATAAGCCGTTGGCCCTCGTGCGGACGCGCCTTCGCTCCTGCCGGGAAGAAGAATGGCGTGCCCTCATGAGCCCCGCCGTGCGAGAGGAGATCGGCCGCAGGGGGATTCGCCTGGTGACCTATGAAGAAGCGATGTCCCAACGGGAATCCCAGTCCCGAGTCTGAGGGGACCCCAATTCGCTACTCCATCGTCATCCCGATGCGGGATGAAGAGGGAAATGTGGAGCCGCTTTGGCGCGAGGTGACTGAAGTCATGGGCGCTTTGGGGGAGCCCTATGAGCTGATCTTCATAGACGACGGAAGTGCGGATCGGACGTATGAGCGCCTCCTGAGCCTCTATGAGCGAGACCCGCACGTTCACGTACTTCGGTTCAGCAAGAACTTCGGACAGACGGCAGCGCTGATGGCCGGATTCGATTTCGCTCGGGGAGAGATTATCATCGCGATGGATGGCGATTTGCAGTACGATGCGCGTGACATCCCACGCCTGGTGCGGAAGCTGGGGGAAGGGTATGATCTCGTCAGCGGATGGCGCGCGAAGCGGTCGGATGCGTGGCTGACGCGTCGCCTTCCCTCGCGCGTCGCCAATTGGCTGGTCGCTCGCCTCTCGGGCATCCCTTTGAGGGATTTCGGCTCGACGTTCAAGGCATATCGGCGGGAGGTGGTCGCCGAGCTTCGGCTCTATGGAGAGCAGCATCGGTTTATTCCAGTGCTCGCCGCTCAGTGGTGGAATCGCCTCTCAGAAATCCCTGTGAATGTGCGCCCCCGTCAGTGGGGCCGCTCAAAGTATGGCCTCTCGCGCACATTGCGCGTGGCATTTGATCTGATGACGATCGCCTTTCTCCAACGCTATCTCGCCCAACCTCTTCGTTTGTTCGGAGGGTGGGGAGTCATCGCCCTCCTCATCGGTCTCGGGCTTGATGGATACCTCCTGGAGGAGAAATTCCTTCGGCGCGTTTCGATTATGGGAGAGCACGGGCCGCTCCTCCTCTTGAGCACCTTGCTCATCATCACGGGGGTGCAATTCATCTCGCTTGGACTCCTAGGTGAGATCATCTCCCGGACGTACTACGAATCCCGACGGAAGCAGATCTATTCGATTCGACAGATCCATAGTCGGAGGTCAGATCTCGCACTGCCCGTGGAGACTTCTCCTCAGATACGGGAGAGGCGCTTCCCCCCATAGTCCTCAGAAGTCCCCGTTCGCTCGTTCTGACAACGGCGGCGGCATCGGGTTAGTTACTTCAAGCTCGCTTTGACCACTTCGGTGCGCGTCTTCCCGGCCATTGTCACGCTCTTCACGAAATAGAGGAAGCCGTCACGCCCCACGGCGCGAAGAAGACCCACGTTCTGCGCCGGAATCGAGCGGACTGGTCCATCCCAGGAAGCCACATAGATTGTATAACTGAACGGTCGGTATAGCGCCTTTGCTTGCTGCTGACCCTGACCTACCGCCCGCTGCTGCCACTTGTCGCCCATCGCTGCCCGAGCAAAAACGAAGGTGTCCGAACCGAGTGAGGAAAAAAAGTCGAGTGTGACGGCCGCTGGCTCACCTCCTCTCATCGCACGTTCACCCTGGCTTTCGGTCGAGACGATCATGAAACTCTTCGCCCCGAGTTTTTGCCCGTCGTGCGAGAACCGGTGAACAAGAACGTCGGCACTCGCTGGATCGAGCAGGAAGATCCCCCTGCCCGTCACCACCAGCCGGCGATCATTCCGCGAAAGGGATCGCCCTGCCCCGTTCAACTCTGTCTCCCCAATCGGCGCGAGAACCTGACCGCTGCTGCTGAGCCGATAGATCGCCTCACGAACGCCAGAACTCCCCGGAGAATCGGCCGACTTGAGACCGAGCAGGAAAAATTCCCCCCTCTCACCCGGCTCGACCCTTTCAGCCGCTACGCCCCCCACTTCAATGGACCGACGCAGCTTCCCCTCAGGGTCGAAGACAAGAACGCGCGTCATCACAGCCGAGGACTGTGGATCCATGGCTACACCCGCCACAATCAGCTCTCCACCTGCTGTAACACGGAAATCAGCAATCCTCTTTAGACCGTGATCCTCGGCGCCGATTCGGAAGACGCGCCGACCATCCGGCTGAAGTTTCACGATCTCCTCGAAGGAACCGAAATAAAGGGCTCCCGTGCGATCCACCTCCAGGCTATGGAGACGAAAGTTCTCATCCAACACCGTCCGCTCCAGCACGACGATTCGCTCCTGAGCCAGGAGCACCTGCCCTCCGAACCCGAAGCAAACGAGGAGATACACGGCGGCTATCGCTGGAAGATTTCTTCGGCGGCCAGGATTCATCTTGACCTCTCCTTTCCGATGTTCATCAGGAATCCGCGTTCGTTCGCTCCAACGAGATGCCGAAGCGTTCTACCATGCGATAGAGCGTGCGCCGATCAATGCCGAGGATCTCGGCAGCACGGCTTCGGTTACCGTTGACGACGTCGAGGACGTAGAGCAGGTAGCGACGCTCTAATTCATCGAGCGAAGGCAGATCCTGAAAGAGCGTGGCTTCTAAGGTCGTGGAAGTGCGCCCGCGTCGGAGAGAGGGCACAGCCGCACGAATCTTCTCCGGCAAATCTTCCGGAGTGATCAATCCTCCTCGCGCGTGGATGACGGCGTATTCGATGCTGTTCTCCAGCTCGCGCACGTTTCCGGGCCATGTGTAGGTCATCAAGAGCGCCAGAGCGGCCGGGGAGAAAGCGAGCGCACGTCCGGTCTGTTGTAGAGCGCGTCGGAGAAAGTGTGTAGCCAGCAGGGGGATGTCCTCGCGGCGTTCTCTCAAAGGGGGCACGCGTAGGGTGACGACGCTCAAGCGATAATAAAGATCTTCGCGGAAACGCCGGGTTTTCACCTCGGCTTCCAGGTCTCGATTCGTCGCCGCGATCACGCGCACGTCTACGCGACGGGTTCGCGCCTCTCCGACGCGCTTGATCTCGCCTTCCTGGAGGACGCGGAGCAATTTCACCTGGAGGGCGGGCGTCGTCTCGCTGATCTCATCCAGGAAGATCGTCCCTCCGTGCGCTTCCTCGAAGAGGCCCTTTTTATCGGCGACGGCGCCGGTGAAGCTGCCCCGGACGTGTCCGAAGAGTTCGGCCTCGAGCAACGTTTCCGTCAACGCGCCACAGTTGATGGCGACGAAGGGGCCATGAGCGCGCGGGCTGTGCGCATGGATGGCGCGGGCGATCAATTCCTTCCCCGTCCCCGACTCCCCCACGATGAGTACGGTTGTGGACATCGGAGCCACGCGCGCGATCTCTTTGTACAACTCGATCATCTGGGGCGTACGACCGATGAGACCCGAGTTCTCGTAGGCTTTGAGCAAGTGTTCAAGGGAGGCATCGTCCGAGATCGGCTCGCGAGGGGATAGCGCGCGGCGCACGGTCTGCAGGACGTCTTCAACTTTGAAGGGCTTGGAGATGAAATCGAAGGCGCCCCTTCGGAGCGCCTCAACGGCTGCCTCCAATGTCCCGAATCCCGTGATCAGGATCACCTCCGTGCGCGGCGATCTCTCCTTGAAGGCCTTGAGGATGTCCAGTCCCGTTCGCGGTTCATTCAGGTTCAGATCGACGATGGCGCAGTCGAAGTCTTCGCGCTCCAGCAACTCCAAGGCGCGTTCGGCCGAGAGCGCCGCGTGCACCGACCAATCCGGGACCGAGAGGAGCTCGGTCAGGAACTCGCACGTCTCGGGATCATCATCCACGATGAGGATCCTCTTCATGTCCCTCCTCCGGCATCGAGGATCGCGCAGCCAGAGCGGGGAACGTCAATCGGACGATCGTGCCCCGGCCCGGCTCGCTCTGTACGGTGACCTCGCCCCCGTGTTCCTTGGTGATTTGCCTCACGATCGAAAGGCCGAGTCCACTTCCGCGTCCATCCGCCTTCGTCGTGAAGAAAGGCTCGA
Source organism: Acidobacteriota bacterium (assembly GCA_030550025.1). Lineage (GTDB taxonomy): Bacteria > Acidobacteriota > Blastocatellia > HR10 > HR10 > HR10. Next base: position 4,560 of record JAUQQC010000001.1, read on the forward strand.
AGATATGAGCCAAGACGTCGGGACTCATGCCGATGCCCGTATCCGCGCATTCGATGACGACCCACTCTTTCCCTTCGGCGAATGCGCGAAGGGTCAGGCGTCCACCTTCGGGCATGGCGTCCAGGCTGTTGGCGATCACATTGAGGAGCACTTGCTGGAACTGTTCGGGCGAGCCGAGGATCTCCGGCAGATCAGGGGCTAGTTCCAGACTCACTTCGATCTTATGTTCCTGAAGTGTCGGCAGGACGATCTCCACGACGTACTGCAGCAGGGGTTCGATGCGAAGCGGCAGATATTCCGGTCGGGGCCGTCGCGTGGCATCCAAGAGGCGACGCACGATGCGCTCGATGCGTTCGATCTGCCCGAGGATGATGGTGAGTCGGCGAATCCCTTCCTCGTCTTGCGTGCGAGCGCGCAGCAACTGAATATGCCCGGAGATGAGATTGAGCGGGGTTCCAATCTCATGGGCGAATTGCGCCGCCAAGTGACCGGCCGCCGCCAAACGCTCCATCTGCAAGAGCTGCCGCTGAATCGTGAAAAGCTGAAGATTCGCCTCCTGAAGCTGCCGGTTCCGCTCGCTCAGCTCCGCGGTCGCTTCGCGCACGAGCGCCTCCAAACGATCCTGTTCGGCTTCCAAGGCTTCGGTCATCTCTCGAATGCGAGAGAGGAGAGCGTTCAGTCCCCGACTCAAGGTCCCCATCTCATCGTGCGAGGTGACAGGCACGCGAACGTGCAGATCGCCCGCTTCAGCGTGGCGCATCGCGCCAAGGATCGTACGGATCGGGCGATAGATCAATCGGCGGAAGAGCAGATGCAGAGCGATGGTGATCCCGCCGACAGCAGCCAAAAGGGCGAGCCATGCGAGGCGATTCAGACGCTCGAACAACGTCTTGCCGTAGGCCATCTCGGCGCGAATGACGACGAAGCCGATGGGCGTCCCATCACTTTCAATAGGAGCGCTGGCGGAGATGCGATAACTCCCGCCTTGCGCCGCCTCAAGACGCGAAGGGACCCGCCCCTGTTTGGCCTCACTCAAGAGATCGAGCGGGACGGGCATCGGGGGGAGATTCTCCGAAGTGCTCATGGGGAGGGCGACGACCTCGCGCACGCCCGAACGCGTCAGGCTATAGATATGGATCTCGACGATCTCACCGTGAGCCCGCTGATAATAAAGGGCATCAGTGCGCAGTGCGGCCAGGTCCATCACCTGCTCGGAGGAGAGATGTTGTGCCAGTTGCGCCGCCAGGAGTTCCGCCCGCCGCCGATTCTCCTCCAGAAGCAGCGTTCGCATCGTCGAGAGGTACATCGAGAGAAGCGCGCCGAAGATCACCAGGACGAGCGCCGAGATCGAGAGGGCAACCTTCGCATGAAGGCTAATGTGGCGGCGCTTCCACCAAGACTCGCCCATATCGGTCTCGATTTTAGCAAAGGCGCGCCGATCATGTATAATTGAAATTTCAGCAGGAGCAAGGGGGTGTCACCATGTCGAAAGATTGGCATCGGATTCTCGTCAAACTCGATGCATATCGGTACATGATCCCGCGCACGTATAAGCCGGGCATGCAGACGGATGTGATCATCTACGTGGATGAGGCACTTCTGGAGACGGTGACGAAGGATCTCTCGCTTGAGCAGGCGGCGAATTTGGCGTTTCTGCCCGGCATCGTGGGGCGTCCGATCGTCCTGCCGGATGTGCATCAAGGGTATGGATTCCCCATTGGGGGCGTGGCCGCGACGGACGCCGAAGAAGGCGTCGTCTCGCCAGCCGGCATCGGCTTCGACATCAACTGCGGTGTGCGCTTGCTCCGATCGGACTTGACCCTGGAGCAGATTCGCCCGAAGCTGGAGAGCATCGTGAATGATCTGTTCCACGCCGTCCCCGCCGGGACCGGGCGCGAGGGGCAGATCAGCGTCAACCGCGCGGAGATGGATAACGTCTTGCGCTTGGGAGCGCAGTGGGCCGTCGAGCGAGGTTACGGACGACCGGAGGATCTCGACCACATCGAATCGCGGGGCTGCATCCCTGGAGCGAATCCCAAGGCCGTGAGCGAGTACGCGCGTCAGCGCGGGGCGGATCAGCTCGGCACGCTCGGATCGGGCAACCATTTCCTGGAGATTCAGTACGTCGAGGAGGTTTTCGATCGCGCGGCAGCGCAAGCTTTTGGATTGCGTCCGGGGCAGGTCACTGTGCTCATTCACACGGGCTCGCGCGGATTCGGTCATCAGGTCTGCACCGATTATCTGAAGGTCTTGCGCTCGGCCATGCAGAAGTACAACATTCACCTGCCCGATAAGGAGATGGCGGCCACGTACATCACGTCCCCGGAAGGGCAGGATTATCTGGGAGCGATGAATGCAGCGGCCAACTTCGCTTTCGCGAACCGGCAGATGATCACCCATTGGGTGCGCGAGGTCTTTCGGAAGCACTTCGGTGCCGACGGAGATCTTCAGATCGTTTATGACGTCGCGCATAATATCGCCAAGTTCGAGACGCACACGATCGAGGGCGAGCGACGGCGCGTTCTGGTACACCGCAAGGGGGCGACGCGCGCGTTGCCGGCCGGGCATCCTGAGTTGCATGAGACGTATCGCGCCATCGGCCAACCGGTGATCATTCCCGGCGATATGGGGCGTGCTTCCTATGTGCTCATCGGCACGGCCGCTGAGGAGACTTTCGCCTCGAGTTGTCACGGTGCTGGGCGCGTCATGTCGCGCACGGCGGCCAAGAAGGGGCGCGACATCAATCAAGTTCGGAAGCAACTGGCCGAGCGGGGCGTCTTGGTCAAGGCGGCCAGCAAAGATGGCGTGCTGGAGGAGATCCCAGAGGCCTATAAGGACGTGAACGATGTCGCGCGCGTCGTCGAAGCGGCTGGAATCGCGCGGCGGGTCGCGCGATTGCGTCCGATCGGCGTGGTGAAGGGCTGAAGCGCTCGCCGCCTGAGAGAGCAAAAGCGGGTACTGCCCCGAACGCTCACGGCAAGGCGAGGTCGGCGCGGAAGAAACGATGCTCAACGTCGGTGATCGAGCGCCGGATGTGGAGCTTCTTCGCACCGATGGTCAGTCGGTGCGCCTGTCTGATTTTTGGGCACGTGGGCCCGCTGTCCTCGTTTTCCTGCGCCATTACGGCTGACCATTCTGCCGCGAGCACGTCGCCGGGCTGCGACGCGACGCTGAACGATTTCAGGAGCGGGGAGCAGAGGTCGTGCTCATCGGCCAAGGTGGCGTCGAACAAACGCGCGCTTTTTGTCAGGACTACGCCGTGCCTTTCCCTTGTCTGGCCGATCCCGAGCGAAAGGCGTACGCGGCTTATGGCTTGGGCGCAGGCACTCCGGCCCAAATATTCGGGTGGCGGGTCTGGTGGCGCGGATTTCACGCCATAAGGCGTGGGTATGCGGCTGGAAAGCCCATTGGGGATGTTCGACAGATGCCCGGCATCTTCATCGTGGATCGTACGGGGATCATCCGCTTCATCTATCGGTATCGCGATATCGCAGATAATCCACCCAATGAGCTCTTGCTTGAACAGCTTGCGCGTGTGAAGGGATGAGCGAAGGGCCGGGAGAGGCCCTCCGCTCGCGTCCGCTATCGCTTCAAGGCAAACGTCCCATTCTCTCGACCCAAGAGCGTGGCTAAGCTCCCGGTGGGAAGGCCAGCAACGACCACGTCCAACAATCCGTCGTCGTTGAAGTCTCCAAGTCCCAGCGAAACCGGCTCCGCAATCGCTCGCAGACGTCGGACAATCCGAGGCCGTCCCTGATCAAAGCCAATGAACGTGACCATACTGGCCGTGAGGTTCGGGACCACCACGCCAGCCGTTCCGCCGAAGAACTCGCCGCTGATGATGGACGTCGGTCGCTCGACTGAGTCCACATCCACACGTGTGAAGTCGAGACTTCGGCTCTTACCTCGGGAAAGGAGGAGGGTGACCGAGTTCGAGAAGAGATTGGCGATGGCAATGTCCATTTGGCCGTCTCGATCGAAATCGCCCGTGGTGCTTGAGATCGGATATTCGCCGACCTCTCGACGTCCCACTTCGCTGAAACGGCCGCGCCCGTCGCCGCGGAAGAAGACCACCTCGTTGGTCTCAATCGCCGTCACGATCAAATCGGCAACTCCGTCCTCGTCCCAATCGGCGACGGCAACCGAGCTGGGTTTCCCCTCAAACAAGGGGATGGTTGCCAACGGACGGAACGTCCCGTCTCCTCGACCAAGGAGAATAGCTACATCAGCCGATCCCTGCTCGGCAATCGCCAAGTCGAGCACACCATCCCGATCGAAGTCTGCTAGCGTGACGGCCACCGGCTTCGTGCCGGGGAGTTGTAACTCGCGCCCCTTTCGGAACGTCCCATCCCCGTTGCCGAGGAAGACGGTGATGCTGTCCGAGAGCGAGTTCACCACGACCGCGTCGGTCTTCCCATCCCCGTCGAAGTCGCCCGCTTTCACGTCCATGGGGCTTTCCGCTGTCGCATAGGTCTTGAAGCGCCGGAACGTCCCATCGCCTTTGGAGAGATAGACGAGGAGCCGATTCGTCTCAGAATCCACCAGGAGAACACCCTTGGGCACCTTCGGCAGAGCCGCCGAAGCCGTTGCCGTTCGAAAGCCACCTACGGCGAGGAAGGCCGTTCCCACCGTGCTCGGACGTCCACGACTTACGACCGTAGCGCTGGCTTGTTGTCCACCTCCACCGCCAGGCGGGCATGTTTTGTCCTTGGGGTCGCAAGGCGGGGAACCGGAGCCGCCACCCAATTGGACAGCATTCATCAGAGGCCCATGTCCGGTCACGATGGCGACGATGGTGATCTGGACGCTAGAGTTCGCCCCCACGCTCCCTCGAATGATGAGCTGACCGTTTTCCGGGCTCACCCATTCCGTTGGAGTGGCAGAGATGAACTCCATCCCGGAAGGCAACTGTTCGGTGATCTGAAAGATTTCGGGCTTATTCCCACCGTTCGTCACCGTGATCGTGCACGTCACCGGCAGACCCACAGTGACCGTGCGCGGCTCGCACGTCTTAGTGATCGAAAGCGCACCACCTTTGCCACCACCTTTGCATTCGTTCTCATACTCGCATCGGACTTCTTGGAGAACACACCCTTTGTACGGAGGAAGGAGACGCTCTGGAGTTACAATGTATCCGATAAAGCCCTTGTCGCACAGCTCTGGAGGGATTTCCACTTCGGCTGCCATCACATCGCACGCCCAACGCGCTCGGCACCGACTCCTGACGAACCTACAGTCACCCTTTAGAACTTGATCCTCGCGGGCAAGGCAGTACTCTCTTGATGAACCGGTGATCTGCCCTACGCCATTGCTTGTGGTGATTTCAAGTTTATCGGTTCTCCGTTCAATAGTGATCATGGGGATGAGAAACGTCCCATCGCCCCCTATCGCTCGCTTGACGATGGTGAGTGCGGGACCGCCTCCACCACCGCCGCCACCTCCACCGCCGCTGCCTGCCGGGGCGTTCGTGAATGTACACCAGACGATTTGTCCCGGCTGCAATTGTGGTCCACAAGAACTCTGATGCCCAACGCGCTGGCAAATGGTCCGAACCTCGCCACTAGCGTCTCGGCACTCCGGTCCACTGAGCAATTGCCACCCATCTGGAAGGATCTCCTGCAGATAGTACTGTCCAGGAGTGAGGAGCACGGACTTAGAAGCCCATGCGCATCCTGCCGCCTTGGGTGTCGAGAAATCCGAGGCTTGAAGGAGTACGCTGGCTACAAGGTTTAGTGCCTGATCGTAGATATTGAATTGGAAATCGGTGGGAGATCCACCTTGAATACACTTCTGGATCCATAGCGTGGCGGGCTCTTGCCTGGCTGCGAGGGCAGGAGTATCCGTTGGTTGGGAAGACCCTAAGAGGAAGAGCCCGACGATCGCGGCAGTAGGGAGAAGCAATCGCCCTTTCCTCCAGCTTCTCAAAGACATCGTTTGTTTGTCCATAGCCCCCCTCCTTATGAATTTGGCCAAATTATGCAGTGCATGATGGGGGACCTGTCAATCGGTCAAAGGGAGTATTTTTGCCTCCGGCGAAGGGAGTAGCCTCTGACGCGGCGTACGATGCGAAACCAGCGCAAGGAGCTGGTATAATGAATGGCGTTCAACCAACTGATAGAGGGCGACGCTTATGCTTGAGGGAGTGGGGGCGGAGTTAGAAGCGCGGATCCTGGAGCGTCGGGCGCGCGTGGTCGTTCTGGGCTTAGGGCATGTGGGGTTGCCACTGGCCGTGGAGTTCGCGCGGGCGGGATTTCCTGTGATCGGGATAGACATTGATGCGCGGCGAGTCGCGCACCTTGAGCGAGGGGAGAGCTACGTGACCGATGTTCCTTCGGCGGAGCTTGAGCCACTCGTTCGGAGTGGGAGGTTGCGTGCGAGCGTGGATGCGTGCGCCCTCGCGGAGGGGGATCTCGCCTTCATCTGCGTGCCGACGCCGATGAGCAAGTCCCGGGAGCCGGACCTCTCGTATATCTGGCGGGCGGTGGAGACGGTGTGCGAGCATCTGCATCCGGGAATGCTCGTGGTGCTGGAGAGCACAACCTATCCGGGGACGACCGAGGACGTGGTGTTACCTCGGCTGTGCGCGACGGGATTGACCTTGGATCGCGATTTCTATCTGGCCTTCTCGCCCGAGCGGATTGATCCTGGCAATCGGCGCTATCGGCTTCGGGATATTCCGAAGCTCGTTGGCGGAGCGAGCGCGCAAAGCGCACATCTGGCGGCGCTCGCCTATCGGCAGATCATCGCGCGGGTTCACGTCGTCTCCTCGGCGCGGGTGGCCGAGATGGCCAAGCTCTTGGAGAACACGTTTCGGGCAGTCAACATTGCGCTGGTCAACGAATTCGCCCTCATCTGTCGGGCGCTCGGGGTGGACGTATGGGAGGTTATCGAAGCGGCCGCGACCAAGCCTTTTGGCTTCATGCCGTTTTCTCCGGGGCCGGGGATTGGCGGGGCCTGTATCCCGGTGAATCCCGGATACCTCGTGTGGAAATCTCGGCGGCATGGCTTCGAGCCTCGGCTCATCGGCATGGCGGAGGAGATCAATCGGTTCATGCCATATTATGCTGTGGAGGTGATCGCGGAAGCGCTCAACGCTCTGGGGAAGCCGGTGAAAGGCGCCCGCCTCCTCCTTCTGGGCGTCGCGTACAAACGAGACGTGGGCGATGTGCGGGAGTCTCCAGCGGTGACGATCCTCGAGGAGTTGCTGCGGCGTGGAGCGGATGTGGCGTATTCGGATCCGTACGTCGAGTGCGTGGAGATCGGGACGGGCGTCTTTCGGAGCGTCCCGTTGACGGCTGAGGCGCTGGCGGCTTCCGATGGCGTGGTGATTGTGACTGACCACTCGGCCTTCGACTATCGGCTCATCGTCGAGCGAGCCCCTTTGGTCGTAGACCTTCGGAACGCGACGCGAGACCTCGGGCGGCAGCCCAACGTGGTGCGATTATGAAGAGGGCTGTCGGAGCGGGACTCTTGGTCGGCGCATTCCTTCTGGTATTGGGGGCGACGATCCAAATCTCCCAATGGGGGAGGCCCCTGCCGCCGCGCTTTTCTCTGCTAGCGGCGTATGATCGCGACCGGGATGGCGCCATAGACGAGTGGGCGTATCGCGCGAGAGAAGAAGGGCGGGTGATCTTCCGCGATCGCGATGGGGATGGGCGTGCGGATCAACTCCTCTTTTTCCTGGGAGAGAAGCTGGAGTGGGAGGTCGTTCGTCCGGCGCCGGTCCTGTGGCGTCCGGAGCGCACCGTTTCAGCGCCGACGAGCGCGTCGGCACGACATCTCGTGCTCTGTTTGGATGGCGTGCCCTTCGAGATCATGGCGGCGCTCTGGCGAGAGGGGCATTTCCGAGAGTTTCTTCCGCCAGAGCGTGTGATCAGTACCTTTCCCGCCGACTCCGATGTCGCGCTCTCGGTGCTGCTTCAGGCGCCGCCTTCGCCGGGATATGAGAATCGGTATTTCGATCGGCAGGCGAATCGCCTGAGCGGAGGCGTTCGCGTCACCTTTCGGCAAGATCTCCCGTATCATCGTCGGCTCGACTATGCCTTTCCTGGCGTTCTGCGTGGTCCGGCATATCTCTTCCCCGAGAAGGCCTTCTTCGACGATCTGGCCCGCGTGCGCGCGCGATTCCGCGCGTCGTCCGAGCGCGTCTTCATTGCGCATCTCTCGACGACCGACGTGTTGTTTCACGTGTATCCGCCCGAGCGAGCGCGGCGGTATCTGCTCACTGTCGAGCAAGTCGTGCGCGAGCTTCTCTTGGAGAGCCGTGGCACGTTGACGATCACGCTCCTCTCGGATCATGGGAATACGCTCTCGGTCGTCCGGCGCATCGCGCTCGAAGATGCCTTGCGCGCGGCCGGCTATCGCGTAGAGGGGCGCTTGCGGGATGAGCGAAGCGTGGTGATCCCGGGATATGGATTGATTGGGGCGGTGGCGCTCTACGTCCGTCCGGAGAGCGTGGAGCAGGTGTGTCGCATCGCACAGGAGGTTCCGGGCGTGGACTTCTGCGTCTTTCGCGAGCAGCGGGGGGAAACGCCGGTGGTCGTCGTCGAAGGCCGACGTGGACGCGCACGCCTTCGGTTCGATCCGACGCGCGAGGCGTTTCGCTACGATGTCATTTGGGGGGATCCGCTGCAGCTTCTTCCGCTTTGGGAGGAGCTGCGACGGGAAGGGAAGGCGGAACCCGATGGCTTCATTCCCCAAGCGGTGTTGTTTGAAGCGACAGTCGGGCATATCTATCCGGATGCTGTGCGTCGCCTCTACGAAGCGATGGGAGGACGTCAGGTGGAGAATCCGGCCGATCTGCTGCTGAGTTTACAGGACGGATACTATTTCGGCAGTCGGCGCTTCGATTGGTTCGTTCGATTGCGCAGCACGCACGGGGGGGCTACCGGACGGTCCTCGGTGGGGTTCGTCATGTCCACGGACGTTCGCTTTGCGCGCCCGCTCTCGGCGCGAGAGGTCCTTCCGGCGAGCGGGATCGTCGCCGCGACGCCATGATCGGTTCCGAGCGCGCCAGTGGTATAATGAGCACGGGATGCGGCGGACGTTTGATGTCGAACATTTTTCGATCATTGAGCAAGCGCGGCGCCGAGCCGAGCGACTCGTGTGGGGCTTTTATGTCCTCTCCGGACGCGAAGGCGAGCGCATTCGCTACGAGGTGAAAACGCTTCGCGATCTGCGTCCCGAAGAGGTACGCGATGACGCGCTGGCGCATTTGGTCTGTTACGAATGCGTGCGGCGCGTCGGCACCCATATCTTGCAGCAGTACGAGCTGTATCGCATCTGTCTGCAAGATCATCGGCTGTTGGAAGTCGCCCGTGCGCTTCCCCAACCGCTCGATCTGCGCGCCTTGCTCCTTTACGTCCTCACGCATGAGTTGGTTCACGTGGTGCGTTTCGTTCAGAAGTTGCAGCGGATGGACCTTCCGGTGAGCGAACGCGCGGCCGAGGAGGCCATCGTCGAGCGGACGGCGTGGAAGATCCTCGCGCGCGTGCGTGCCTATCCCATGGAGCGATTGCGCGCATTCCTCTCCCCACGTGGGTGGGGACGCCCCGAGGGCGCCGACGCGTTACTCCGGCCGCCGCTTCGGGGCGATCTCTCAGACGTTGCAAGCGGAAACGCGATCCCATCCTTCTGGCAGGCGCCCGACCTCAATCCGCCCGCTTCCGGAGGAAGGTCGGCACGTCCAAGTCCTGAGACGAGCGCGCCGGAAGTCCGGTCTCAGGAGGAGAGAACGCCGATCCCGATGGTCGCGTCGGAATGCTCTTGGCTTCGGCGAGCTCGGCCTCGCGATCGAATCCCGTGGCGATGACCGTGATCTTGATCTCATTGCGCATGGTTTCGTCAATCACGGCGCCGAAGAGGATGTTCGCCTCCTCATGAGCGGCCTCGCGGATCAGCGTGATGGATTGATTGACCTCATGCAGCGTGATGTCCGGACCGCCGGTCACGTTGATGAGCACGCCGCGGGCGCCCTGGATTGAGGCCTCCTCCAGGAGCGGGCTGGAGATCGCCCGCTTGGCCGCATCGAGCGCCTTGTTCTCTCCGGTCCCGTGCCCGGTGCCCATTAGGGCGCGCCCCATACCGCTCATGATCGTCTTCACGTCGGCGAAGTCGAGGTTGATGAGCCCGGGGGTGGTGATCAGATCCGAGATGCCTTGCACAGCCTGGCGCAGCACGTCATCGGCGAGCTTGAAGGCTTCCAGGAGGGTGAAGTTGCGATCCACAATGCTCAGGAGTCGCTCATTGGGGATAGTGATGAGGGTGTCTACGCACTCGCGTAATTCTCGCAGACCTTGTTCGGCCACCTCCATCCGTCGGCGGCCCTCGAAGTGGAAAGGCTTGGTGACGACGGCCACCGTAAGTGCGCCCACCTCGACGGCCAGGCTCGCGATGATCGGGGCCGCACCGGTCCCCGTTCCCCCTCCTAGTCCGGCGGTGACGAAGACCATGTCGGCGCCTTCGACGATCTCCAGAATCTTCTCCGTGTCCTCCAGGGCGGCCTGTCGCCCCACTTCGGGATTGGCTCCGGCACCCAACCCTTTGGTCAGCTTCGCGCCGAGCTGAATCTTAATCGGGGCTTTGGACATCTTCAGGGCTTGCAGATCGGTGTTCGCAGCGATGAACTGCACGCCCTCGATGCCCGCCTCGATCATGTGGTTGATGGCGTTCCCTCCGCTGCCTCCGACGCCGATGACTTTGATCACGGCCCCGTTGGCGGCCTCCTCGGCGAAATCGATCTTCAAGCTGCTCACGAAATCTCTGGTTTCCGCTTGCATCATCTCCCCTCCTTATGCATGTTTTCTCGATCCGTTCGGTTCAGAAGAAATTCGCCAGCCAGCTCCGGACGCGCGCGGCCGTGCGCGAGATCGCTCCCGGCGCCGACATCGCGCGATAATACCGTCCCAGGCGTCCGCGGTGAGCGATCATCACCAAGCCGATCGCCGTTGTGTAGAGCGGGCTGTTGGTCTCTTCCGAGAGCCCAGTCACCCCAAGGGGGTATCCCAGGCGCGTGGGGTGGTCGAAAATCTGCTCGGCTAAATCGGTCAGACCTTGCAGGAGCGCTCCGCCGCCGGTCAGGATGATCCCACTGGAGAGCTCGCGCTCGAATCCGGCGCGCTTGATCTCCTCATTGACGTGGCCGAGGATCTCTTCGGCGCGCGGTTGTAGGATCTCGCACAAGAGCTGCCGCGAGAGCGCGCGCGGCGGGCGCCGACCGACGCTGGGAACTTCAATCGTCTCATCGTTCTCGGCCGCGAGCGTCGGCAGGACGCACCCGTAGGTCCGCTTAATCCGCTCGGCCTCGGGGATCGGCGTGCGCAGGCCGAAAGCGATGTCGTTGGTGAAGTGTGATCCTCCGAAGGGAAAGATCGCCGTGTGCTGCACGGCGCCGCGTTGGTAGATGGCGAGACTCGTCGTCTCGCCCCCGATATTGATGACCGCCGATCCGTACTCGCGCTCGTCATCGGTGAGCGTGGCCTCGGCGGCCGCGACTGGCTCCAGCACGATATCGGCCACCAGCAGACCGGCGCGATTCACCGCGCTGATGATGTTCTGCCGGACTGTGATGGGGCCGGTGATGATGTGCACGGCCACTTCCAGGCGCGTGCCCAACATATCGAGGGGATCGCTGATGCCATCCTGGCCGTCAATGATATACTCCTGCGGTTGGACATCAATGATCTCATGTCCGCCCGGGAGCGTGACGACGCAGGCCGTCTCGATCACGCGCTTGATGTCGGCGCGCGTGATCCGCCGATCGGCATTCGTGATGGCGATGACCCCACGATTGTTGAGCCCGCGCAACAGCGTTCCCGACATGCTCACGTGAACCGATTCGGCAATGAGCCCGGACATTCGCTCGGCCTCCTCGACCGCGCGCCGAATCGGTTCGGCTGCGGCGTCGGGATTCACGATGACGCCTTTGCGAAGCCCGCGGGACTCGGCCGTTCCGACCCCCATGATCTCCAGCCGGCCATCATCGTTGACCTCAGCGATGACAGCCGTTGTCCGCGTGGTGCCGATGTCGAGTCCAACGACGTGCGTCTCCTGTCTGGCCATAGGTCACCTCGCTCGTGTTGGTTGAAGTTTCGTTCGCGTGCGCGCTCGAACTCGGGCGTCCACGATCTCGCGCGAGCGCGCGGGCGTTGTGGCGCGCGGCCGTTCGGGGAGTCGAACCACGACGCGCGAAGGTTGCGAGACGTCAATGTAACTGATCGTCACATCCTCCTGCAGCAATTCCGCCGTGGGCCTGACGCCCAGGCGCTGCAGCTCCGCCGCATCTTGCTTCTTCACGGCGCTCAGGATCTGCAGGCTCAACTCGAACCGCCGCCGAAAGTCTCGATCGCCCAGATGAATCCATGTCATCGGGCTCTCGGTGAGATTCACCGTCACGTTCTTCAGATCGCGGAGGTTCACCTGATCCACCCGATCCCAATAGCTCGGCTCGGGCGCGCTCAATTCCTGCTGAAGCTGCCGATAGAGCGCTACGCGCTGCCGATTCTCCGCCGCGGCCAGATCGGAGGCCTCCTCGCTCCATCCCACCAGCAGCGGAAGCATCTGCGATCCAAGCAGGTGAAAATCGCCGATGATCGCTCCTTCCTCGTCCACGCAAACGGGGGTACCGCGGTTCCGCGCGACGAGCGCGACGGGCGTGCGCTCAAGGATGCGCACGCGCAACTCATCGGGCAGAACCCGCGCGATCTCCACGTCCTTGATGAGGGGGTGTTTCCGGAGTTCCGCCCGCAGGGTGCGGAGATCGGTCCGCAGGACCCCGTGACTCGTCGCCCGTCGGACGACGGCCTCGATCTCCTCGGCGGAGACGCGCGCGTTGCCCGTGATCCGTAACGTCTTCATCTCGAAAGCCGCCGTTTGCATCAGGGCGCGAGCGATAAGGCCCAGCGCGCTAAGCCCCAGAAGCGGAACGAGGATCCGAAGGACGAGCCCCAGGTGGTTCCGAAGTCGAAGGCGTTCCGACCTTCGATCCGATTCGCGGGCGACGGATTCCGCCATGCGCGCCGGACGCGCGCGGCGATCCCGCACGCGACGCGTTCGCGGCGCAACGACCTGATCCACGTGCGTGAGCATGTCACCCTCCTTTCTGCATGGTCTCCGACGCGCGTTCGGAGGTCCCCTGAAGGGCGGCCACGAGCCGATCGGCCGCCTGGGTGATGCTGCCGGCGCCGAGGGTCAGCAGAAGATCGCCCGGGCGGAGGACGGCGAGCGTCGCTTCGATCGCCGCGTCCAAATCGCCCACGTACTGCGCATTCCGATGGCCGAACTCCCGGAGTCGCTCGACGAGCCGTTCGGCCGTCACCCCCTCAATCGGTTCCTCGCTCGCCGCGTAAATGTCCGTGACCAACACGATGTCGGCATCGTAGAAGGCGCGCGCGAAGTCATCCAACAAGAGGTGCGTCCGCGTGTAGCGATGCGGTTGGAAGAGGACGACCACGCGCCGTCCGCACAACCGCGCCGTCGCCAGCGTCGCTTTGATCTCCGTCGGATGATGCCCGTAATCGTCCACGATGAGGATCCCCCCGGCCTCGCCTTTGACCTGGAATCGGCGATCCACCCCGTGGAAGTCTTCGAGCGCCGCGGCGATCGTCTCAAACGGAATCTCCAGATCAAGTCCCACCGCGCACGCGGCCAGCGCATTGTACACGTTGTGCTGTCCCGAAACGCTCAGTCGAATCCGCCCGAGCGTCTCTCCCCTCCACCGCGCGACGAACGCCGTGCGGAAGCAATCGGGCGTCTCGATCTCGAGGGCCGAGACCTCCGATTGCGAGGAGAGGCCATAGGTGATCACTTTCCGCATCAAACGCGGTAGGATCGCTTGCACGTTCTCGTCATCCAGGCACACGATGACCGAGCCGTAGAACGGCACGCGATTGGCGAACTCGACGAACGCCTCGCGCAGCTCCGCCAGATCGGCGTAGTGATCCAGATGTTCGCGATCGATGTTAGTGATGACGGCGAATGTGGGCGAGAGCTTCAGGAATGAGCGATCGCTTTCGTCAGCCTCGACGACCATGAAGTCTCCGCTGCCGAGCTTCGCATGACTGTCAATGGCGCGGAGCCGTCCGCCGACGACGATCGTCGGATCCCATCCCGCATGCGCGAGCACGGTGGCGATCATCGAGGTCGTCGTCGTCTTCCCGTGCGATCCGGCCACGGCGATGCTGTACTTCAAGCGCATGAGTTCGGCGAGCATCTCCGCGCGGGGGATGACCGGAATTTGTCGCTCGCGGGCGGCCACGAGTTCCGGGTTCTCCGGGCGCACGGCCGCCGAGAAGACGACGACATCCGCCTCGCCGATATTCTCCGGGCGATGACCGATGGCGATGCGCGCGCCGAGGCGTTGCAAGCGCTCCAGGATAGGAGAGGGACGGATATCCGAGCCCGAGACGCGATAGCCGAGGTTGAGCAGCAGTTCGGCGATGCCGCTCATGCCCGCGCCGCCGATGCCCACCAGATGGACGGTGCGAATGCGCTTCAACATCCCTGCCCCTCCATGTGCGTCGGCTCTTCGAGCGCGCGCTCGCCGATCTCCCGACTACGGCACGGCGCGCCCTTGGGGCGCATGAGCTCGAAGGCGAGGGCGACGATCGCATGGGCCGCTTCCGGACGCGCGCGACGGCGAGCGCACTCGGCCATCTCGTCCAGTCGCGCCGGATCGTCCAAAAGCTCTCGAATCATCTCGGCCAATCGCTCCGGCGTCGCCTCGTCTTGAAGGAGACAGCGCGCCGCACCCGCGCGTTCCAAAGCTTGCGCGTTCTTCCGTTGATGATCATCGGCCGCCGTCGGCAGGGGGATCAGGAGGGCGGGCTTTCCGGCCGCCGCCAGCTCGGCGAGCGTCGTCGCCCCGGCGCGACAGATGACCAGATCCGCGCGCGCCATCTCCTCGGCCATGCGCTCGATGAAGGGGACGACGGTGACGCGATCCTGCAGACCAGCTCGCTCATACGCCGCGCGAACCCATGCGGCATCTCGTTCGCCCGTCTGGTGCGTCACCGTGACCACAAGCGCCGAGGCGCGTTCCCGAAGGCTCGCGAAGAGTCGCGGCAGTGCTTCCACCATGCGCTCGTTGAGCGCGCGCGACCCTTGGCTGCCACCGAAGATGAGCAAGTGGCGCTCGGGAGTGCGCGCCCGACGCTCCCGCGCCAGATCGGGCATCGCGAAGAATTCCGCTCGGACGGGATTCCCCGTCATGCGCGCCTTCGCTCCGAAGAAGGACGCGGCTTCGGGGAAGGCTACTGCCGCCGCGCGTACCAGTGGCGCCAACACGCGATTGGTGAATCCCGGATACGCATTCGGTTCGAGGATGAGCGTCGGAATGCCGGAGAGTGCGGCGATCAGGAGGACCGGGCCGGACGTATACCCCCCAACGCCGATGACGAGGTCCGGACGCCGCCGCCGCACAATCCGCCAGGACTGCCAGAGACTCTTCGGCACTCGCCACAGCAACGTCGCGAGCGCCTGTCGCCACCCCACCCGCTTCAATCCGGCGATCTCGATTCGCTCCAGCTCAAATCCCGCACGCGGGATGAGCGTCGCCTCGAGTCCCCGCGTCGTCCCCACAAACGTCACCTCCGTCGCCGGATCGCGTCGCCGAAAGGCATCGGCGATGGCGAGCCCGGGGAAGAGATGCCCGCCCGTCCCACTCGCGGCGATGAGAATCCTACACATCGTCAGACCTCGCCTGTTGCGCGATGTTGAGCAACACGCCGATTTCCGCCATCGTGATCACAAGCGACGAACCGCCGTAGCTGATGAGCGGCAGTGGCGTCCCCTTCACCGGGAAGAGCCCCACGGCCACGCTCATGTGAGACAAGGCCTGCATGACGATCGTCACGACGATCCCGCTGCCGAGCAACATCCCGAACGTATCGGGGGCGTGCCATGCAATGCGCATCCCGCGCCAGAGAAAGATGCCGAAGGCCAGGACTACAAGGCCCGTTCCTACTAACCCCAACTCCTCGCCAATGTGCGCGAAGATGAAGTCCGTGTGCGGCTCCGGCAAAAAGAAGAGCTTCTGCTTCCCCTGTGCGAAGCCCACGCCCGTGCCCCCCCCGCTGCCGAGCGCGATGAGCGATTGGATGGCTTGAAACCCGCTGCCGCGCGGGTCCTGCCAGGGATCGAAGTAGGCGAGGATGCGCTCCCATCGCCAGTTCACATGAGTGATGAGCCAGGCGAGCACGGGAAGCGCGCCTACGCCAAGCACCACTTGATGCCGGAAGGGCACTCCCACGATGAAGAACATCACCAAGAGGACGAGCCCGAGCGAGAGGGCCATACCCAAATCCGGCTCGAACAGGATGAGAACGACCATCGCTCCGGCGACCAGCGCGCACGGCAGGAACGTCAGTTCGAAACGTTTGATGCCGGCCGGGATCCGCCGATCCAAATGCGCGGCCAGAAAGACGATCAGCGCGAATCGCGCCAACTCCGAAGGCTGGAACGAGAGCGCTCCCCAGCGAATCCACCGATGGGCTCCGTTGACCGCGGGGGAGAAGAAGACGGCCCCAAGAAGCAGGAGCGTCCCCACGAGCAATAGGGCCACAATCCGCGGATGCTGATAGAAGTGGTAATCCACGCGCATCGCCACGAGCATGACCGCGAGCGCGAGCGTCGCCCAGATGGCTTGCCGGGCGAGGAAGTGATATTGCGTTCCATAGCGTTCGGCCGCGAGCACGGCCGAGGCGCTGTAGACCATCACGATGCCCAACAGCGCGAGCGCGATGGCGAGCGGGAAGAGCACCTTGTCGCCAATCCGCACCATCTCGCGACTGGGTGCGCGCTCGGCCTCTCCCCACCCGATCGCGAGCTCGCGGGACGCCCGCCGGGACGTCCGACGATACGGTTGCGCCCTCAGCATTCGCTTCTCCTCCCGTCTGGAGGTGTCTCTTCGCACAACATGCGGCGCACCGCCTCCTTGAAGACGCGCCCTCGATGCTCGAAGTTCTCGAACATGTCGAAGCTCGCGCAGGCCGGGGAGAGGAGCACGACGCCCCCAGCCGGAGCGAGCTGTCGAGCCGTTCGCACGGCTTCCTCCACTGTCGCGCAATGCGTCACGGGGGCGATGCCTTCGAGCGCCGCGCGGATCTTCTCCCTCGCTTCCCCGAGCACGAGGACATGCACGACTTTCTCAGCCACCAGGGACCGCAAGCGCGTGAAATCATCGCCCTTGTCTCGTCCGCCGAGGATGAGAACGATTGGCCCCTCGAGCGCCTCAAGCGCCGTGAGCGTCGAAGCGACATTGGTCGCTTTGGAATCGTTGTAATAGTCCACGCCTTCGATCCGCGCGACCCATTCCAGGCGATGTTCGACGCCGGGGAACGCCCGTAGGGCTTCGCGCACGGGTAGGACTTCCGCCAGCGCGAGAAGCGTCGGCTCTTCCCCCGGGTGCGCGAGACTCGCTCCGGCGAGCGTCGCCGCGAGCGCCGCCAGCGCGTTCTCGACATTATGCGCGCCGCGAAGCGGAATGTCCGCGCCGCGCGCGACTTCTCGCTCTTGTCCTTCCCATCGGAGGATGAGGCGATCTCCTCGGAGGAAGACGCCGCGCTCCACGCCTTCCGCGACCATCCGATCCGCCTGGCGGCTGAACAACAGCACGCGCGCTCGCGTCCCTTCGGCCATCGCGCGCACTGTCGGATCATCGGCATTCAGCACGGCCCAATCCTCCTCGGTTTGGTTCTGAAAGATTCGGCGCTTGGCGGCGATGTACGCCTCCAGCGATCCATGCCGGTCCAGATGATCCGGAGCGATGTTCGTCACGACGGCGACGCGAGGGCGAAGCGTCTCGGCCAGCTCCAATTGGAAACTGCTCAATTCGGCGACGACGAAGCAGCGGGCATCATGCACCTCCTCGATGACGCGCACGAGCGCTCGCCCGATGTTGCCCCCCACGTGCGCGCAATAGCCGCAGCGCGCGAGCAGATCTCCGATCCACGCCGTCACGGTCGTCTTCCCGTTGGTCCCGGTGATGCCGATCAAAATCCCTCTCAGGAATCGAGCCGCCAGTTCCACCTCGCCGAAGATCGGCACACCCGCCCGACGCGCTTCGTCCAACACGGCGAGCGTCGGCGGCACGCCCGGACTCAGAACGATCGCATCGGCCGCTCGCAGTAGCTCCGGCGGATGAGCGCCGAGCACCACGCGAACGCCCAAAGTGCGCAAGGCTTCCAGAGCCTCTCTCCTGCGTGCGAACTCTTCCTCCCGTTTCACGTCCATCGCGATGACGCGCGCGCCACGACGCGCGAGGAACTCACTCGCGGCCCGCCCGCTCTCACCTAACCCGATCACCACGATGGTTTGGCCCGCAACCTTCATCGCAGTTTCAACGTCGAAAGGCTCAGAAGCGCGAACAAGATCGCGATGATCAGAAATCGAAACACGATCTTCGGTTCCTTCCACCCGATCAACTCGAAATGATGATGCAGCGGCGCCATCTTCAGCAGCCGACGCCCGCGCCCCGAGAGCCGCCGCGTGAGCTTGAAGTAAAAGACCTGCGCCATCACCGAGAGCGCTTCCAGGACGAAGATCCCTCCGATCAGCAAGAGCAACAGCTCTTGCTTGACCATCACGGCGACCGTCCCGATCGATCCGCCGAGCGAGAGGCTGCCGACATCCCCCATGAAGACCTCGGCCGGTGGCGCATTGAACCAGAGGAATCCCAGACACGCTCCTGCGAGCGCGCCACAGAAGACCGTCAGCTCTCCCACCTCCGGCATGTGCTCGATGTTCAAATACCGAGCGAACTCGGCATGCCCGGTCACGTACGTGAAGCCCGTCAGCGCCGCCGTCGTGATGAAGGCGATGCTGATGGCCAACCCGTCTAATCCATCGGTCAGATTCACGGCATTGGAGGAGCCGACGATCACCAGCAGCATGAACGTCAGATAGAGTGCCGCAGGCAGTTCGGGCCGAAAGCGTTTGAAGAAGGGGACGCTGAGGACCAACGAGTAATCGAGTCCGTAGATGAGCGTCAGACCGATTGCCGCGCCGATGGCGCTCTGTGCGAGGAGCTTTTGCCGACCCGTCAACCCGAGCGAGCGCCGCCGGATGATCTTCAGGTAATCGTCCAGAAAGCCGATCGTGCCGAAGAGCAGGAGCGCTACGAGCGCCAACCACACATAGCCATTTCGCAGATTCCCCCACAGGAACGTCCCCACGAGCACCGAGATGATGATGAGCACTCCGCCCATGGTCGGCGTCCCCCGCTTGACCTGATGCAGCGCCGGCCCTTCTTCGCGAATCGGTTGCCCGATCTGATGCTCGCTCAACTTGCGGATGAACCACCCGCCGAGCAGCAGGCTGAGGAGGAGCGCCGTGATGGTGGCATAGGCCGTGCGAAAGGTGATGTACCGAAAGACGTTCAGCGGATCGAGCCATGGATGAAACTGCTCGTGATACCGCGTGTACAAGACCTCGTACAACAAGTAGCGGAGCATGCCGCCTCACCTCGTCGCCTCACGCTGTAAAGTCGAACGCGCGCCGCAGCACCTCAATGGCGCGCTCCATGCCCACGGCGCGCGACCCTTTGACGAGGATCACATCGCCGGTTTGGGCGTGCATCGAGAGCCACTGCCCGGCCTCTTCCGGCGTCTCCAGGAAGAACGCCGCTTCCATTCCCGCCGCGCGCGCGCCTTCGACCAGTTCGCGCGCCAAGCCGCGCACGCCGATCAGGATGTCAATCCCGAGGCGCGCGATCTCCTGCCCACACTCTCGATGGAAGGCGGCGGCGCGCTCGCCCAGCTCCAGCATCTCTCCGGCGACGACCAGACGTCGTCGCGCCTCTGCGACCTCGCACAACGTTCGCACCATCTCCAGAAGCGAACGCGGATTCGAATTGTACGAGTCGTCAATGACGACAAATCCCTGCGGGAAGCGCACGATCTCTCCACGTCGCGCATAGGGCGTGACCGTCGCCAGCGCCTCGGCAATGACCGGCAGCGGCACGCCGCAGACTTCGGCCACCGCCGCCGCCGCCAAGATGTTCATGAGCTGATGTCGCCCAAGAAGTGGCGTTCGCACCCCCACCTCCCCCGAAGACGTCTGCAGCGTGAACTGCATGCCCTCCAGGCCGAGCGCGCGAATGTCCCGAGCGCGCACGTCCGCCTCGTGCTCGATCCCGAAGGTTCGCACAGCGATCGGGCGTCGCTCGCGCATCCGCGCGACCAGGGGATTATCGGCATTCAAAACTGCAATCCCATCTTCGGGAAGAGCATCCACGAGCTCTGCTTTCGCCTCAGCAATGGCTTCCACCGAGGGGAAGAACTCCAGATGCACGGCGCTCACCGTCGTCACGACGCCGATCGTTGGGCGCGCGATCGTGCTGAGGTGCGCGATCTCCCCCGGGGCGCTCATGCCCATCTCCAGGACGGCGTAGTGGAACTGTTCGGGCGATGCGCTTTCGGCGATCAGACCTAGCAGCGAGAGCGGGAGGCCATAAGCGTTGTTGTAATTGCCGATGGTCTTGATCACTCGATATCCGCCGGCTTCCAACAACCGCGCCACCAGCTCCTTGGTCATCGTCTTCCCCGAGCTGCCCGTGATGCCGATGACCGGTCGCCCCCATCGCGCGCGCACGATGCGCGCCAGCTCCTGCAAGGCCCAGAGCGTATCCCGAACACGAATCAACCGCTGCGGCGGCACGTCGGCCGGAAGTTCCGAGACGACGGCCGCACACGCGCCCTTCTTGAGCGCCTCGCGCACGAAGGCATGACCATCGCGCACGCGCCCTTTGATGGCGAAGAACAACTCCCCGGAGCGAATCGTGCGCGAATCGATCGAGAAGCCGCGCGGCTCCTGCTCGGCGATCTCCGACGCTGGCGACATCGCTCCCCAAATCTCGGCCATCTCCTTGAGCATCATCGGACCTCGTTCCTCCCGCTTCCGAAACGTTCCTTCAAGGCCGCGCGTGCGACTTCGCGATCGTCAAATGGGATGATGCGATCCTTGAGCACCTGATAGGTCTCGTGTCCTTTGCCCGCGATCAAGACGATGTCTCCGGGCTCAGCCAACGCGATCGCCATCCGAATGGCCTCGCCGCGATCCACGATCTTCAAGTACGGCGTGCTCGTGCGCATGAGCCCCACTTCGATCTCCGCGAGGATGGCCTCCGGGTCTTCCGAGCGCGGATTGTCCGACGTCACGATCACCAGATGCGAGAGCGCGCCGGCGGTCTCCCCCATCGGTGCGCGCTTGCGCCGATCGCGGTCGCCGCCGCACCCGAAGACGGTGAGAAGACGCCCTTCGCTTGAGAGCGCGCGCCGCAAATCGTGCGCCGTGTGCAACAGGTTCCTCAGCGCATCCTCCGTATGTGCGTAATCCACCAGGACCAGCATCGGATGCTCGGGCTCGGAGACGACCTCAAATCGCCCCGGCACCTGAGGACAAGCTTCGATCCCCTTCGCGACGATCTCCAGCGAGAAGCCAAGCGCTATCCCAGTCGCTACGGCGGCCAGGATGTTCCGAACGTTCGGACGCCCCAGCAGTCGGGAGCGCAGCTCCACATCCCCCTGCGGCGTCCGCACCGTGAGGCGCGTCCCTTCGAGAGAGAACACGACGCTCCCGGCCGAGACCTCGCCGGATGTCTCGCCATAAGTGAGCACGCGTCCGCGCGAGACGGCTACCAGATCCGCCGCGCGCGGATCCTCAGCATTGAGGATGGCGATCTCCGGAGCTCTCCCCAGCGTGCCATCGAAGAGCTTGCGCTTGGCCGCGAAATACGCCTCCATCGTACCGTGAAAGTCCAGATGCTCGGGAGTGAGGTTGGTGAAGACGGCGACCGTGAATTCGCACCCGTGCACGCGCTTGAGTTCGAGGGCGTGCGAGGAGACCTCCAGCACGGCATACCTACATCCGGCTTCGACGGCGCGCCTTAAGAAGCTTTGGATCTCGGGCGCTTCCGGCGTCGTACGCTCGGCCGGGATCTCCTCGCTCCCGATCTTATACGTAGTCGTCCCCAAGCGCGCCGATCCTTCGCCCGCTGCCTGAAGCACGGCATCAATTAAGTAGGTCGTCGTCGTCTTGCCGTTCGTTCCGGTCACTCCGATGAGCGTGAGGGCGCGCGAGGGGTGGTCGTAAAAAGCCGCGGCGAGTTCGGCCAAGGCGCGTCGCGCGTCCTCGACCTGCAGCCACGCGCGCGGGAAGTCCGGAGGGCAAGGATCCTCGGAGACGATGGCCACAGCTCCGCGCGCGAGGGCTTCGGGGATGAATGCATTCCCATCCTGCTGAAAGCCGCGAATCGCGACGAAGAGACTTCCCGGTACGACCCGTCGCGAATCATACGCGATGGCCCTCACCTGGTCTTCGAGCGGCCCGAAGGCCAAAGCCTTCGTCGCTTCGACTGCTTGTCGCACCGTCCAACTCATCGTCTCGTGATTACTGAAACTGCACGCGGCACGTCGTCCCGCGAACGACCAGCGTCCCGGCGGCCGGTTCTTGTCGCACAGCTCGCCCCGATCCGGATACGATCAAGCGTAGACCGATTCGCGCGCACTGTTCCGTCACGGCACGGATCCCCTGGCCGCGAAAATCCGGCACGCGCACAAGCGGGAGGGCTTCCTTCGTCCTCCCCGCCGAAGCAACCGCTCGCGCGAGGTCCCGCCCGGGGAGATCGCGCTGGGCGGGAGGCAGCGAAGAGAAGCGCAGCGCTTCGTCCTTCCCCTCTTCCGCAATCCCCAATCCTATCTCCCCCTCCGTTCCTTCCGAAGCGAAATTCGTGCGCATGGCCAGCAGAGGACGTCCTTCCTGCCGATCCGGTGGCACGTTGAGCGCATGAAGAGCCACTTCGGCGATCCGCTTGAAGACGGGAGCAGCCACTTCTCCTCCCGTGTACTTCGGGCGCGGGCGATCCAGCGCTACCAGAACGACGACACGCGGATCGGCGACCGGCGCGAAGCCGGCGAACGAGGCGACGTATCGCGTCCGCGAATATCGGCGCGTGCGCGGATCGAACTGCTGCGCCGTTCCGGTCTTGCCCGCGGCCGAATATCCCGATAACTGGGCGAGCTGTCCCGTCCCTCGCTCGACGACCCCTTCCAGCATCTGGGCGAGCGCGCGCGCCGATGCCGGGCTCAAGATGCGGCGCCGCTCGGGTTGGGCGCGCTTGACCACCGTCCCATCGCGGGAGCGTACGGCCCGCACCAGATGCGGCTGCACCCAAACCCCCTCATTTGCGATCGCCGCCATCGCGGCGGCCATCTGCAACGCAGTCACCCCGATCTCCTGCCCAATGGCGATGGCGCCAACCGAAACCGGCGTCCACCGCCGCATAGGCCGCACGATCCCACGCGCTTCTCCGGGAAGTTCCACTCCCGTGCGCCGACCGAAGCCAAAGCGCTCGATGTACTGCGCCAATCGTTCGGCTCCCACGCGCAGCGCGATCTGAATCGTCCCGACGTTGCTCGACTGTTCGAGCACCTCGCGCGCCGTCAGTCGGAAGAAGGGGCGATGGTCGCGAATCGTGTGCCCAGCCAAGACGATGCGTCCCCCCAGGCATTCGATCACCTCATTCGGACGAAGCAAGCCCTCCTCCAAAGCGGCGGCGAACGTCACGATCTTGAAGACCGATCCCGGTTCATAGAGATCGCGGATCGCCCGGTTGCGTCGCGCCTCTTCCGGCGCCTTCGCGAACGCATTGGGATCGAACGTAGGGACGTTCGCCAGCGCCAGGATCTCGCCCGTCTTCGGATCCAGCACGATGGCGACGCCGCTGTGCGCCCGCGTCCGGCGAACGGCCTCCCGCAGCTCTCGCTCCACATGGAATTGAATCGTGGCGTCGAGCGTGAGGAGGAGATCGTGCCCGCGGGCGACCGGTCGCTGCGTCCGCTCATAAGTGCGCCCACGCGCATCACGATAGACGAAGACCGTGCTCTCCTCGCCGCGAATCTCGCGATCGTACGCGAACTCGATGCCCTCCAATCCGACCTCATCAATGCCCGCATAACCGAGCACGTGAGCCGCCAACTCCCCATTCGGATACGCGCGTTTGTTCTCGGTCACGAAGTGAATACCCGTGAGCCCGAGCGCTTTGACGGCCGTCGCCTCCTCGGGCGTGACCTTGCGCTTCACCCAGACGAATTCGCGCCGCTCCGAGAGCCGTTCTCGCAGCGCCACCGGATCCAAGCGCAGGATGCGCGCCAGTTCCCGCGCCGCGCGCTCCACATCCTCGATCTCCACCGGGACGGCGAAGATCGAGGGCGCTTCCACGCTCTTGGCCAGTTCGCGCTCCGCGCGATCGTAGATCGTCCCCCGCACCGCAGTGACGCGAATCATCCGTCGCTGCTGCCGATCCGCCTGCGCGCGCCATTGTTCGTGCTGCGCCACCTGCACATGGAGGAGACGACCGCCCACCAGCAACCCCCACACGGACAAAAGCCCCGTCAGTTGAGCGAGGCGTCGTCGAATCGTCTTCTTGTAGAGCTCGCGCTTGATCACGGCTCGCCTTGCTTAGATGGCCTCCTTCGTTTCGACGTCGGGTTCTCCGCCGTCACATCGCTCGGTCGCTCCACCGACGCGGCCCCTTCGTCCGGCCTCGCGCCTTTCGACGGAGCTTCGCTCTCATTCTCCGAGGTCTCCGAAGCCACCGGGGCGCGCGGCCCTGCGGACGGCGGCGACTCTTCACCGGCGATCTCACCAACTGATCTCACCGGCTTCGCGCGAAGGCTCCGGCGAACAGTCCGCGCGCTCTCGGCCCGTGAGCTGGATCGTGGCGTCGAGACGCCGAGGGAAACTCTCGGCTCTCCAGAGACGCGTTCGGGATCCCCTGAAAGCGGCGCGCGAAGGTCGCTCGTACGCGGTGGAGCGCCTTCCCGCCCCACGACGATCACTTGCGAGGGATCGGGACGAATGAGCCCCAATCGCCGCGCCAACGGCTCGATCACCTGCGGCGACCGATAGTAAGCGCGCTCCGATTCGAGCTGTCGCTTCAAAGCCTCCAGTCGCTCGCGCTCGCGTACCAGTTGATTCAAGCGATAACCATATCGCAGCGCTTCGACATGCTGCCACGTCGCCAGGATCAGCGAGAACGCGACAACACCCACCACACCAAGCGCGAGGATCACTCGAGAGATGGCCTTCGGCTCCCCCCGTTGGGGAATCGGTCCGTTCTGCACGCGCAAGGGCACGTGTCGGGTCATCTCTCCCTCCTTCGCTTCGACGTCTTCACCCAGGCGAATCGCGCTCAAGGGCTCGCCGCACGAGCGAGCACCTGATCTTCGGAGACTTCTCTCGACATCGGACATCGAACGCCCGCGCGAAGCTTCGCACTACGCGCTCGCGGATTCTCCCGCACCTCCGCTTCGCTCGGTCGAATCGCCCGGCGCGTGAGCAGGACGATGCGGCGCGCCGCCCCACATTGCGGGCAGGGTTCGGCTTCCCGCCGCACGGTCCATCGTGTACAGTCGCAGCGCCCGGTATGGAAGCGCAACCGGTGCTTGATCACTCGGTCCTCCAGCGAATGAAACGAGATGAGGACCAATCGTCCGCCAGGCGCGAGCCGCTCGATCGCCGCATCCAGGAAGTCCTCCAGCCCCGACAGTTCCTCATTAACGGCAATCCGTAAGGCTTGAAACGTGCGCGTCGCCGGGTGGATGCGCGTCGTTCGCCGCCCGCCCACCGCACGCACGACGATCTCCGCTAACTCCATCGTCGTCCGAATCGGCCGCTGCGCGCGCGCGCGAACGATCGCTCGCGCGATCCGCCGCGCCGCGGGCTCCTCACCATATCGGAAGATGAGATCCGCCAGATCGCGTTCGCTCAGCGTGTTCACCAGATCGGCCGCCGTCACCGTCCGCCGCCGATCCATGCGCATGTCGAGCGGCCCCTCGAACTGGAAACTGAATCCGCGCTCGGCTCGCTCCAGTTGCAGCGACGAAACGCCCAGGTCCACGAGGATGCCCTCGACCGTCGAAAGACCCTGCCGCGCCAGGATCTCCGCCAAGTGCTTGAAGTCATCGTGAACGGGGACGAAGCGATCGCCATACGGTCGCAGCCGCTCTCGCGCCAGCGCCAGCGCCTCTTCGTCCCAATCAATCCCAATCACGCGCACATGCCCCGAAGCGCGGAGCAACGCTTCCGCATGCCCTCCGGTCCCTACCGTGCAGTCCACGATCGTCCCGTCCAAACACGGACGTAGCAGCTCGACGACCTCGCGCACGAGTACCGGACGATGCCACGCGCGCGCCGCGTCGGGATTAGATCCCCAACTTGGCAATGGCTGCCGCATCTTCCTTGGTGAAGATTCCAAGCTGCGCCTCGAATTTCTCCAGGTTCCACACCTGGAGGTAGGTGATGTAGCCCAAGACCGCGACCTCGCCGTTCAATTCGGCTTTCGCCCGAAGCGGTGGATGGATCAGAATCCGCCCTTGTCCATCCATCGTCGCCTGCCGCCCGTAAAAGTTCGTCACCCGAAGGAATTTCTCCTTCACCGGATCCATCTCCGGCAGTTGGGCGAGCCGTTGCTCGATCTTCTCCCATTCCGGCAAGGGATAGAGCCGGACATGATCGCCATCTAAGCTCGTGACGAAGAACTCCGAGCCATACTTTTGCAGGATGATGTCGCGGAAGGCGGCCGGGATCTTGATTCGTCCCTTCTCATCAATTCGCGTCGTGTAGTTCCCGCGTAACATCCCTAATCTCCAGCTACTTCCCGCGATCTCTTAAAGTTGAGCTTTAGCTTTCCATCCCGGCCTCCGGCTCGCGAACCACTTTAGTCCACTTTAGTCCACCTCGCGTATGCTACGGAAAATGGGCCGCAGTGTCAAGGAGAAAGTGCGGGCGGGGTCGGCCATGGGTAGGTCTATGCGGCAGCCTCAATCCCAAGAGCTATTCCCGACCAGGGAGCCGAACGCCCAGGCACTGATTCGGCAGGCACCTTTTGAGACACCGAAGCCGTTCGCTCCATTGAAGGTGAGCTTCATTCGGGTGAGTCAAGGCCGACTTTTTGCGAGGCCAACTAAGCAGCGTAGGCGAGGGCCATCCAGACTCGCTGGCCGTAAAAGCGATTGGGGCTTGACAGACAGTATAATGCCGGACCGTCAGGAAAGATCTTTGGGGAGGGATGACCATGAGGGAGCGGTCAAGCGCCGAGTTCGGCCTATCTTGATCCTTGTCATCGCCCTGATGGTCCCTTGGCCAGGTCCCCCGCCTTCCAGAGCGAGATGGACCTTGTTTGCTCAGACGGACGTTGGAAACTTTGGAAAGAGGGTTGAAAGCTTAAGTGGCGAGTTGCTCTCAAAAGGAGCCCTGCAAGGCGTGGAAATATGCAGCGAACATGTCAAATTACTCACTCTGGCGAGTCAGGAAAGAGATCGCTTCCTGGAGATGGCTTTCAGCAATCCTGACTTCGTTAAGATGATGGGCGTCCTGCAAAGAGGTGGTTTTATTGCTTTCACCAATGCGACCAATGCCGTACAGGTATGGCTATTAGGCGAATATATGCGAACTGTGCTCTACGTCCCTCATCAGGCTAAAGATGGAACTCTTGCCCATGCTGTCTTTGGAATCGAAAAGGACGGGATGCACTGGACTGGAGGGGTGCTGTCTCAGAAAGGGGACATAAAGCTATTGACAGTTAGAGGGGGAATCGTACAACCACTTCGGGATAACCTATCTGAGGCGTTACTGGAACAGTGCGACTGTAGACGTTCGTGTAATGTCATTTGCGGTATACTTTGTGGTGGGTTATGTGGGCTGGGATGCGGATTGGCTTGTCTCCTCATTTGTGGAGTAGTCAATGTTTGCTGCGGAATAATTTGCGGGACCATTTGCGGAGCAGCTTGCGGTGGTGGATGTGCTCTTGGCTGCGATTATATTTGTAGTCGGGTTTGCTAAGGGGAACTATGGGATCTAGGGATTGGCGTTCCATTGGGTTAGTAACTTTCGTGGGGGCTACGGCGTTCCTTTTAGGAAGTCTTGTGGTCTCTTACTTCTTAACGGGTAGTTTTCGTGTAGCAGGAGCGATCGCAGTGAGCGGAGCCGTATCCTTTGGCCTTGTATATCTGGTCGTGCACTTTCGGTCGCGACGGCATCAGGGCAAGTAACCTGCCAATCTCTTCTGATTGACTCGCGGTAACTCGAAGTGTGGCTTCCAGCGATAGTGGGTGGCTATCTCACCTATGGTGCGTCGGGCCCAACTGGCGGCGATCTGATCAGCCTCGCCGAGCCGGCTTTATAACATCTGGTGAAGCTTGTTCAAAACCTCAACCTACTACCTACCCTCAAGTTCATTGAGCAGGTCCTCCCAATGAGGAGGGGGCCCGTTTCTTGCGTGCCATCAACACTACACCTGTTGGGGGACCGCTTGCCTTTAGCCTATGGGCATCTCTTTAGATATGATTTGTGCTGTGGCGTTCATCGGATGTTAGCTCTCTCCCTTGGAGGAGAACCGATGAGACGTGAAGCCTTTGCGCTTTTGGTCATCAGCTTCCTGTGGGCTTCAGGGAGCGTTCTTCTGGCGTCGCCGAGGCAGGACGCGAGGGAGGAGGTTCTTCGCTTCTCCGGGTTTTATCCGTTACTGAACAAGCGGGTGAGATTTGAAGCTCGCGCTCGTCCGAGCGAAATCGTCGCGCGCGTCGAGGGACTCAGGCTCGATGATCTATTCGTCGTGCGCAGCCAAGGTGATGAGTTGAGCATTTCCGCTGGCTACGTCTCGGGACATTTGGCAGCTCTCTTTCAGAATAAGCTCGACATTAAACCGCTTCCGCCCTCCTGCGTGTACGTGGAGGGGACGACCGTGAATGTGCGACGTCCTGAGGAGATCGAGGGGATCGCTTTCTTCGACCTAACGGTTCCAAAAGGCGTTCGCGTTCACCTCGTGTGGAATGAACAAAGCCTGCTTCGCGCGCGGTTGAGCGAGCCCATCGCCCTTCGTGGGGGGGCCATCGAGTTGGGACCGCGAAACCCCGCTGAGACGATGCTCCGAACGCTCTTCGGTAGAAACGTCCCGGACGTGCTTCGACCATCCTCCCCAGATCACCCCTACGTTGTGTCTTTTCGACGGCTGACGATTCGCAAGAGGGTGCCGGTGAAGATTCCGAGTGGAGAAAGGCTCGTCGTCTCTCTTTTGATCAATGCCGATGGAATGGTCGCGCGCGTTGTTCCGTTAGAGCCAGAAGTCCCCACTCCCGAAGTAGAGCAGGCTTTGCGCCAGTGGGAGTTCGAGCCCTTCGTCTACGATGGGCACGCGGTTCGGGTGAAGACGCTCGCCGTCATCCGGTGAAGCGCTGCGTTCGTCCTGTTTTTCCGAGAGCGGGCTGAGCGCGAGATGACCCTAGAGCTTGTGGATCCTCGCGCGACTCTTCGTGGCGAGCGAAAAAGGATCGCTCACGGGGAGATCACAATTGGTTCCTCGATCAAGCGAGGCGTGAGCTCTCGATCAATGGGCACATATCGGCTTCCCCCTGCGTGGGAGTTACATGCCCACTTTCGCGGGACCTTCTCGATCCCAATCGGGTAAATCGTGAGCTGCCCTTTGCTGTCCAGGTGGAAGCGGAGGAAATTCTTGTAGTCTTCGATCCGGAGTGCGGAGAACGCTTCATTGGCATGCTGCCCGAAGATGTTGAGCGAAAGCAGCAAGTACATTCCCATCACGAATGATCCCACCAACCATCCTCCCGCGAACGTCAATGCGGAGGTCGTTAAGGAGGTAGCAGAGCGAGGTGGGAACCCCCAGAGCCGAACGCTCATGCGATTCGCTATCCATGCCAGGAGCAAAGCCGCCAGCAGATGCGCCAACGCGTGAACGATCCCGGCGATCCGGCATCTCCAGAGCATGCGGCACACCTTCCTCCATATTTCGCGGATCCTCCCTCTGATGCCCACGTGGATGATGCGGCTTTCCGTCACCTCGTCCGAGCGGGTGAAGAGAGCGAATAGGCCAAGGATGAGAAGCAGCCATGCGATGGCCGAAGGTTTGCTGAGCAGTTCGCGGAGCGAGCCGATTACGACCGGCCAGGCGTTCCTCGCCGTCACTTCGAACTCGAAAAGCCGGTGCGGCATGATCCAATTCAAGAGCGTGTAGGTGATCCCCGGCAGAAGCCCGAACTTACAGTTCAGGAACGGAAAACCGAGGTTCCTCCAGCTGAGGCGGCGCGATGCCTTTCGGTCGGGGAATTCGGCGACGGGGCGGAAACATGCCTGCCCATAGCGGATCCGATCCACGTTGGGACCGTGAGTTGGATGAAGGAAAGCGCCGCCTCCTCCGGCGATGATGAGATGGGTTTTCGAGCCATCTTCGGCTTCGTGCTCATGTCGCCGATAGTGGTGGATGTCTCCCGATAATCGAAGGACGATGTGCGCCCCTCTTGGCTTAAGGATCTTCCGCTCAAAATACTCTAGGTTCGCCGCGGCTTTGATACCGTAGATCCAATCGGGCTTGGGCGTGCAGAGGATGGCGCGATCTCCCGGCTTCATTTGTAAGGCGACAGTTTGAAAGTACTCGAGTTGCAGAGCGTCAATGTCGGCTTCGAGCTGAATATCAACGCCGAGAAGCCACCAGCCGTGTGGGAGTTTGAGGGCGAAATAACTGCGCGTCTGCGGGAGTTGCCATCCGCCAATCCAGCGGGGCGGGGTCTTCTGGCAGAACAAGCGCGTGAAGCTGACCAGTCCGTCGTACCAATCGTGGTTGCCCGGGATGGCGAAGAGGTGTGGGTGCGGAGGACTTGACCACGGAAACGCTGCTTCATACGGAGCGATGAGTCGTCGTTCGTACTCCTCTCGGCTCGCCGTGGGGTAGACCTCATCGCCGCCCATGACGCAGATGTCGCCGCGCCGCGTTTCGATCTCCTCGCCGTGTGGGCGTTTCACGCGCAGCTTCTCCTGCGCCAGGAGATAGGCCACCGCGTACGTCGAGTTCCATCCATCGCCCAGATCGGCGACGAAATCTATCCATAGCTCCTGTCGGTCGCTGTAATCGAACACCCCCTGTTTCTGGGAAAGGGCTGCCAGCATGATCCGGGCATCAGCTCGAGAACCCAATGCCTGCGCGGTGATGACCTGAATCCCCGTCTTGAGGAGCTGGAGCGGATCATACCATCTCACCATCTCAGGTTTTGGTGATGTCTCCTGAGAGCCCGACATCAGCGATCCTCCTCTCGATGCTTCTACGTGATCCCCATTCTATCATAGCGGTGGAGTGGGTTCTCCCAAGTCTGGGACAGGTGGGCTTGCGGGCGACAGAATCTGGCGGTCGCTTCGGGAGCCGACGCAAAGAGCGGTTCCGCCTCAAATGTTGCATGCGTGAGAAAAATGCCCATGCCCGCGTGGCGGGGATCCCTCGCCTCCCCTTTAGCATGACGCGGGTATGCTTCAGGAAGCTCGTGTGGTTCGCACACGGAGCCTCCTGCGGTGTGCGAGTCTCATTCTTGAGCGGTCCCCGCAAGGGGCAGCTCGACGATGAAGCGGCTGCCGCGGCCGAGTTCGCTCTCAACCCAGATGCGGCCTCCGTGCGCCTCGACGATCCATCGGCTGATGGCGAGGCCAAGGCCGGCTCCGGTCGTCTCTCCCGAAGGGCGGCGATAGAAGCGCTCGAAGATATATGGGAGGTCTTCTTGGGAGATCCCGCACCCGGTATCTTCGACTTCCACGCGAGCGCGCGTCTTTGTGCGCTCCATTCGGAGCGCGATGCGTCCACCCGGGGGCGTGAACTTGAGCGCGTTATCGAGGAGGTTGAGGAACAGCTGTCGAAGGCGCTGCGGATCGCCGCGAACAAGGAGCGGCTCCCCGGACTCTTGGAGCGTGAGATTGAGGCGGCGCGTTTCGGCGATGGGACGCACCTGCTCGATGACGTCACGGCAGATCGCATCGAGCGGCAGCGGAGCGAAATTCAAGACGAGGCGTCCGCTCTCGGAGCGAGAGAGAAGCAATAGATCATCGGTTAGCTTACTTAATCGGAGGACCTCTTCCAGGCAGCGGCGGAGGACGTGGCGATACTCCTCGGCGGAACGCTCGCGGCGGAGGGCGATCTCCAAATCCGAGCGAAGGATAGCCAGCGGCGTGCGCAGTTCATGCGAGGCGTCATCGGTGAAGCGTCGCTCGCGCTCGAAGGCCTCATCCAGGCGGGCGATCATCTGATTGAACGTGTCGGCCAGGCGGGCGAGTTCATCCCGCGAGGGAGGGACTTCGACGCGTTCCTTAAGGTTACGCGCGGTGATCGCGCGCGCCGCGCGCGTGAGGCGATCGACGGGACGGAGTGCTCGCGTCGCCAGGAGCAGGCCTCCGAGGCTCGCCACGACCAGAGCGAGCGCCGTCGTGACGAGCAGCGTCCTCAAGAGCTTCCGCTCCGCGCGCCGAATGTCCTCGGTGACGTAACCGGCGCGGAGGAAGTATTCCACCTCTCCGCGCGCGTTCAGAACGCGCCAGGTGACGACGCGTATGGCGCGGCCATCGCGAGTGCGCGCGTCTTCGCCGATGGGGATGCGGCTCTTTCGGGCGCGCTCGAGAGTCTCCGGGTGAAGGGGCACGCGATCGGTTTCCGAAGTGGCGGCGACATCAGCCACTTTTCCCTCCGGAGTGATCAGCTCGATGAACGCGGGCGCGATGGCGAGCCGTTCCGTTCGGGATCCCGGGAATTCTCGCCCCTCTTCAAGGGCGCGCAGCTGCGCCTCAATGAGTTGCACCTGTTCGCCGAGCGACGCGTCCACGGCGCGACGCAGGCTGTGGGACAGGTACAGGTGCGCGATCACGGCGGAGGCGGTGAGGACGATGGCCATCAGGCTCACGTACCAGAGGGTCAGCTTCGTTCGGAGTGAGAGCGTGCGCCAGGTTCTCATAGTTCGGGAGGCAAGTGGGAGCGGCTCACTTCCGAAGGGAAGGGAGACCGATGTGAATATGCGCACCGGTGGAGGAGCCAGGGATTTCGTCGCTGAAGGCGATGTAGGGGATTCCACGCTGCGCCAGATATTCGATCACCCAGCGTCCTTGTTCGCTCTCCGGATGTAGGGCGATGTCCACGCGCCCGCGGTGGTCCAAGCCCAAGCGGTGATGCGTCGGCGTTTGCCCGAACGCGCTGATGGGCAAGGGAAGGCCGAAGCGTCGCTCGTAGGCGCGCATGAGGGCGGCAAGATCGCTCATTGTGAAGCGACCTTGTCCGTAAGAGCGTGCGACGCGCACGAGGGCGCGCGCGACTCGGTGCTGTTGGCGCTCGCGTTCGGCGGCTCGCTCGGCATATTCTCTCACGCGCGCGAGGGCTTCTCGAGCCAAGCGTTCGACCTCTTGAGCAGCCGCCAGCCGCGCGCGTGCCGTTTGGGCTTCCAATTCGGCCCATTCGACATCACGGCGGGCGACAAGCCCGCGAGCGTAAAGCGCGCGCAGGCGTTCGACCTTCTCCTCCGCCTTTTGCGCCTCTTCCTCGGCCGCGCGAAGCGCGGTGCTCGCGTGCGCCCAATTCGCTTCCGCGCGCTGAAGCTCGGGCACGAGGGGAGCCGATGAGGACGGCGACTGCGCATGCAGAGGTGAAAGCAGAAGGAGAACCCCAAGGAACGCGCGCGCGCTCCTTGAGCCCGTCTCTCTTGAGCGCCATTTCGTCATCTTGCGTCAGCGAGTCATTGTACGGGGTCGCGGGAGCCTTCGGCAATCCGGATCACGCCACCACGCGATCCGGCCGCACAGTGTTCTTCAATTGCGTCCAGAAGCTCAACCGATATTGCAGGAGGACCTTATGCACCTGGCGAGGTGTGACATCGCCGATGGTCTCGCTGATCAAGAGATGAAGGCCTTTCTCCGGAGGCGCCTCGCGTTTCAAGTACTCTTGGTAGATGGAGAGGATGGCCGCGCGCTGGGCCTCGCTCACGTCCGGTTCGGTGTCCAGCGCTTTGCGCCACTCGTGGAGCTTTTCGAGCCACCACCAGATGCGGCCGGGATCAAGCCTCAACTCAGCGGCCGCACGCTCGACGATCGCGCGCGCGTCGTCTTGTCCGGCGAGGATCTCGCGCCAGTAAATCTTCTCGATCTCGAAGTTCGTTCGGCGCAAGCGCTCTCGATGAAGATAGTTCTTCACAGCCTCGGAGACGAGCGCATAGGGCAATCGCAGCTCTCGCGCGATCACCTTGCGGCGTCCTTCGGGCGGGCGCTCGCCGGATGCGAGCATCGCGCGATAGCGTTCTTCGACTTGTCGGCGCTGCTCCGGGGTGAGCCTCTTCGGAGCGGGTGGCACGGCTTTCCGGCGAGCCCGTCTTTTTCGCCGGACGGCGCGGCGTGGGAGTTTCTGTTCGCTCCTTTGGAACGGTTGACGCTTCGTCGTTCGTTGCGCGGCGGGGAAGAGTGGGCGATCCGGAAGCACCCCCCATTGGTCTGGACCCGAAATCGTCGGGCGGCGTAGCGAACGCGGACTCGCCGAAGGAGAACGGGAGGCCGCCGAAGCGCGCCTCTCGCGAAGTCCGGGTACGACCTTCTTCTGTTCGCGGGGGAATCTCTCTGAAGGGGGGACTTCTGTCGCGTCGAAGGGATATCGGGCGCGATCCTCGGAGCGTCCATCGGACGTGGTGCCTTTTTTGATCAACCGGGCACGGGGCGATCGCTCTGGCGGTTTGCTCATACTGTGCCTCCACGCGCGCTCTCTTCGGATGACCCGCCTTATGATAGCACTTCCCCGTGATGAAGACCAAGCCGAAATTCCGCGCCGGGAACGATCGGCGTTTGGTCCCACTCTTGCCAGTGCTTTCCGAGATCGGCCACAATGTACGAGCGATCGTTAAGGGGGCCAGCATGAGCGTTCACGAAGATCGTGGCGTGATCCTGGAAACACAGCCGGTCGGCCCGTTCTGGATGAATACCTATGTCGTCGGATGCGCGCGAACGCGAGAGGCGATCATCATTGACCCCGGGGATGAGCCCGAGGTCATCCTTGGTTTCCTCGCGCGGCATCAGCTCGTGCCGAAGTACATCCTTTGCACGCACGGGCATGTGGATCATGTCGGGGCGGTCGCGGAGGTGAGAGCCGCCACGGGGGCACCCGTCTGCCTGCATCCAGAGGACTTCTTCCTCTACGAGCGCATGGTCGAATGGGGGGCGCTCTTTGGCCTGCGCGTCCGACCGGGGCCGACTCCCGATCATTGGCTCTCGGATGGGGAGGAGTTGTGCTTTGGGGAGCATCGGATTCGGGCCATTCATACCCCAGGGCACACGCCGGGGGGGATGTCGTTCCTTCTGGACGATATGCTCTTTGCGGGCGATACGCTGTTTGCGGGATCGGTGGGCCGAACGGATCTGCCCGGCGGCTCTTGGCCGACGCTCATGCGCTCCATTCGGGAGAAGCTCTTGCCGCTTGGGGATCACATTCGCGTCTATAGCGGTCATGGACCGATGACGACGCTGGGGCGAGAGCGTCGCACGAATCCGTTTTTGCAGGGGGGAGGGCTATGATTGATTTCCGATTGACGGAAGAGCATCTGGCGGTGGAGAAGATGGTGCGCGAGTTCGCCGCGCGTGAGATTGCGCCGCGCATCAAGGAGCTGGACGAGAAGGGGGAGACCGATCCGGCGATCCTGCGGAAGATGGGGGAATTGGGCCTCTTGGGCATCTGTATTCCGGAGGAGTACGGCGGAGCGGGTTTCGATTACATCGCGCTGGGCCTCGCGTGCGAGGAATTGGAGTACGTGGATACGGCGTTTCGCGTCCCGATGTCCGTCCATGTGGCGTTGAATTCCCTGACGTTGCTCGCGTGGGGAACGGAGGACCAGAAGCAGCGGTATCTCGTCCCTCAAGCGAAGGGGGAGAAGTTGGCGACCTATGCGCTGACCGAGCCTAATGCCGGCTCCGATGTCGTCGGGATGCAAGCGACGGCCATTCGGGATGGCGACTTCTACATCCTCAACGGGGAGAAGGTGTGGATCAGCCTGGCGGATATTGCTGACCACTTTCTGGTCTTCGCCTGGACGGATGTGGAGAAGAAGAAGGTTCGGGACCATTCCGGCATCTCCGCGTTCATCTTGGAACGGGGGATGCCTGGTCTGACGACGGGCACGATTCACGGCAAGCTCGGCATTCGCGCGGGCAATACCGGGTGGATCTCCATGCAGGACGTGCGCGTGCCCAAGGAGAATCGGCTCGGATACGAGGGCGAGGGCTTTAAGATCGCGATGTTCGCGTTGGATCAGGGGCGGTACACGGTGGCCGCGGGGGCGACCGGGCTCATCCGCGCCTGTCGCGATGCATCGGTGCGATATGCGTTGGAGCGGCGGACCTTCGGCCGGCTCATCGGCGAACATCAGTTGGTCAAGGAGATGCTCGCCGAGATGGAGGCCGATTATCAAATCTGCCGGCTGCTGTGGCTGCGCGCCGGGTGGATGAAGAACGTGGGGCTGCGCAACACGCGGGAGACATCGCTGGCCAAATGGATCGCGACCGTCGCCAGCGAACGAGCGGCCTCCAATGCCGTACAGATTTACGGAGCCTACGGCTACTCGAACGAGTATCCGGTCGAGCGGTTCTATCGCAATTGCAAGGGCGCGGTCATCTACGAGGGGACGCGCGAAATCCACAAGCTCATTCAAGCGGACTACCTCTTGGGGTTCCGCACGGATAAGCCCTTGCGGTGCACGCTCCCACCGTGGGAACCGAAGGCAGCGAAGTGATGTGGTGACGGGCGGCCGTGGCGTTGAGCCAAGGAGAAATGGCGTTTGATCGCGCAGCGCTCTTGGCGAAAGTCCGAACGACGATCGTCCGGTATGGGATGCTGGAGGATGGGGATTTAGTCGTCGTCGCCGTCTCCGGCGGACCGGACTCGGTCGCTCTGCTTCATCTTTTGGAAGAACTGCGCGGTTCGTTCTATCCCCACGTGCGCTTACATGTCGCGCACCTCAATCACCAGTTGCGAGGGGAGGAGGCAGAGGCGGACGAAGCCTTCGTGCGAGAACTCGCCGAACGACTCGGCATTCCGTTCACGAGCGAGCGTCGGGACGTGCGGGCGCTGGCGCGAACGCAGGGGCGGAATCTGGAAGAAGTGGCGCGTGAAGTGCGATACGCTTTCCTTCGCCGCGTGGCGGCGGAGGTGGGCGCGCGTCGCATCGCCACCGGTCATACGCTCACGGATCAAGCCGAGACGTTCCTCCTGCGGTTGCTGCGCGGCGCTGGAGGAGAGGGCTTGAGCGGCATCCACCCCGTTGTGGACGATCTCATCGTTCGTCCCCTCTTGGCCGTGCGGCGCGAGGAGACGCGCGCCTATTGCGAGGCGCTGGGGATTCCGTATCGCATGGATCGGTCGAATCTAGAACTGGAGCGATGGCGCAATCGCGTGCGATGGGAGGTTCTGCCCCGGCTCGTGGCGTTGAATCCGCAGGCGTTGGAGGCCATTGGGCGCGCGGCCGAGCGGCTGCGCGTGGACGAGGCCTATTTCGATGAAGTCCTCGGCAACGTGTTCCCCGATGCGCTCATCTCACGTGAGCGTGACATGCTTCGGCTCTCGGTGGAGAAACTGCGGGCCCTCCATCCGGCGCTTCGCTCGCGGGCGCTGCGCGAAGCCATCCGGCAACTCTGCGGGCACACGCGGCGCGTGACGAGTCAGCACGTGGAGGCCTTGGAACGGCTGTTGGAGCCGGGCAAGAGCGGACGTCGTGTCCTCTTGCCCGCCGCGGTGGTCGTGTGGCGCGAGTTCGATGCCCTCACGTTCCGGCATCAGCCGCGCCGGCCGCAACCTTATTGGAGGGAGCTGTGCCCGGGCGAACCGATTGAGGTCGGAGGCTTCGGGATTTGGTTGGAGCGCGGGGTGGTGGAAGCGCCGACATCGGCGGGGCAGATCGTGGTGCTCGATGACGAGCGTGTGCCGGAGCGTCTGGCGGTGCGCTCGCGCCGGCCGGGGGACCGATATGTCCCTGTTGGCCGACGGCGACCGCTCAAGCTCAAGACGCTCATGTGGGCGCAGCGCATTCCGATCTCGGAGCGCGATCGCTGGCCGCTCGTCGTCACGGCTGAAGAGGATCGTATCGTGTGCGCGCCGGGGCTTCCCGTGGCGGCGGAATTCGCCGTCCGGGCGGAGACGCGACGCCTGGCCGTGATTCGCTTCGAGCGTGGCCGAACGTGAGCTCGCTGTGATACACTTAAGGCTCGGACATCTGACCGCCTGGCCCGCGCGCCTGCGGGCGGTCGGGAGAGGAGGGACAGGGATTGGATTCGAGAGCGCGACAGTTGATCTTCTGGATCATGATGGTGGGCGGCGCCCTGCTGCTCTATAACTTCTTCCAGACGTCCACCGCGCGAACGGTGACGGAGTTGCCCTTCTCGGATTTGGTCTTGGCGATTCGGCAGCGACAGGTCGTCGAAGCCGTCCTGGAAGACGATCGCGTGACGGGAACACTGCGCGATGGACGGCGATTCCGAACGGCGTTGGCGAATCCCGAGGTCGCCGCGCGCGTGGCCGAGATGCTCACCGATGTCGGACCGGAAGCGGAGGTGCGTCCCCGCGTCATCTTTCGCGGAGGGGGGAACACGTACTGGATGATGTTCCTGACGTGGGTTCTCCCCATCCTCCTCTTCGGAGCCTTCTGGGTCTTCATGCTGCGACAGATGCAGGCCAGTGGCAACAAGGCGCTCAGCTTTGGGAAAAGCCGCGCTCGCATGTTCTCCGGGCAGCAGAAGCGCGTGACGTTCAAGGACGTGGCTGGCGTGGATGAGGCGAAGGAGGAGCTGAAGGAGATCATTGATTTCCTCAAAGATCCGCAGAAGTTCCAGAAGCTCGGTGGGCGCATCCCCAAAGGAGTTCTCTTGATGGGGCCACCCGGAACGGGGAAGACGCTGCTGGCGCGCGCGGTCGCGGGCGAAGCGGGCGTGCCGTTCTTCTCGATCTCGGGATCGGAATTCGTCGAGATGTTCGTCGGCGTGGGAGCGAGTCGCGTGCGCGATCTCTTCGAGCAGGCGAAAAAACATGCCCCCTGCGTCGTCTTCATCGATGAGATTGATGCCGTCGGCCGACATCGGGGAGCGGGGTTGGGGGGCGGCCACGATGAGCGCGAGCAGACGCTCAATCAATTGCTCGTCGAGATGGATGGCTTCGAATCGAATGAAGGGATCATCCTCATGGCGGCGACCAATCGCCCCGATGTGCTCGATCCGGCGCTGTTGCGGCCCGGACGCTTCGATCGGCGCATCGTGGTGAATCGGCCCGATGTGCGCGGGCGCGAAGAGATCTTGCGCGTGCATACGCGGAAGGTGCAACTGGGGGAGGACGTGGACCTCTCGGTGATCGCGCGGGGCACGCCGGGCTTCACCGGCGCCGATTTGGCGAATCTCGTCAACGAGGCCGCTCTGATCGCCGCGCGGCACAACCGTAAGGCCGTCACCATGCAAGACTTCGAGGCGGCGAAGGACAAAGTCCTCATGGGTACCGAACGCCGCTCGATCGTCATCTCCGAGGTGGAGAAGCGCAACACGGCCTATCACGAAGCCGGACACACGATCGTCGCCCTCAAGGTCCCGCATGCCGATCCCATTCACAAGGTGACGATCATCCCGCGCGGCATGGCGCTTGGGGTGACGCAGCAGCTGCCTGAATCGGACCGCTACATGCACACGCGCGAATATCTGGAGAGTCAAATTGCCATCATGATGGGTGGACGCGTGGCCGAGGAGATCTTTCTGGGGAGCATGACCACCGGCGCGAGCAACGATTTGGAACGCGCCACCGAGATCGCGCGCAAGATGGTGTGCGAATTTGGCATGTCGCGCTTGGGGCCGCTCACGTTCGGGCGCAGCGACGAGGCCATCTTCTTGGGGAAGGAGCTGGTCCGCCACCAAAATTACAGTGAGGATACGGCCATCAAGATCGACCAGGAGGTCAACCGCATCGTCATGGAGCAGTACGAGCGCGCGCGGCAGATCATCCTGGAGAATCGGGAGGCTGTCGAACGGC
The DNA here is from genome assembly GCA_030550025.1 of Acidobacteriota bacterium. Lineage (GTDB taxonomy): Bacteria > Acidobacteriota > Blastocatellia > HR10 > HR10 > HR10. The sequence continues at coordinate 44,404 of JAUQQC010000001.1, forward strand.
TCGTTCAAGCGCTCCTGGAGAAGGAGACGCTCGATGCCCAGGAGATTCGCCAGATCGTCGAAGGATGCGCTGAGACGGCGACGGCGTCTTCGCCACTTCCCGCGAGCGGATCGGAGACGGAACACGAGAAGGGGCGCGAGCCGCGCGTGCTGAAGCCTCTTCTGCCCCCCGTTCCCGGTGATACGCCGGCGACGGCTTGAGTCCCCGTGCGTCCCGGCTCTCTTCATTCGTTTGCCGAAGCGAACTGGTTGAGCAGGATCGTCTCCACGTGCGTCGCCCATTCCTCGGCCTCTTCCAACAGCGCGAGCAGGCGACTGTGATATTCGTTGTTGAAGGCCTGATCGGTGATGGCGTTGAGATTGGTCAGGACATTGTAGTATGCGCCCTTGATGGCCGCGAGAGCCAATTGCGCCCCGACAGCGACATCGGAAAGGGCATTGGGCGAGCCGATCTCGGCCAGCTCTACGAGCGCGCGCAGTACGGCGTGAGCGGCCTCGGCCGTGCGCGCGGGGACGATGACGGCAGCTTTGAGCGCCTCTTGAATCTCTTGTTCGCGAAGGCGTTGTTGGTCTTCGGTCTCCTTCGGGAGACGGTAGGCGGCCATGACACGACGGAAGCTCTCGGCATCGGCTTCGATCGCAGCCGAGAGCGCGCGGCGCAGGTCCTCAAGCTGCGCGAGCACAGTGCGCAGGCGCTCGTGCACGGTCTCGAATCGCTTCTTCTGCAACGTCAGGCGACTCATCATCTCGCCCAAGGCGGCCGCTAGAGCGCCGGAGAGGGCGGCGACGCTTCCCCCACCAGGGGCGGGCGTCGCCGCGGCGACTGCGTCCAAAAACGGTTGCACGCCGGATGCCGGAGCGGCTGGCGTTTCTCCCGCTTCGCGCCGGGCCAACGCAGCAGCGAGGCGGTTCTCCAAGATTTGCTCCCGGCTGAAATTCTCCAGTTGCAGATACCACTCGGCGCACGCATCGAGGGCAGCTTGAGGAACGAGCCCCACGATCTCGCTGCCTCGCACGCTGACGCCATAGCGCTCGGCTTCTCGCTTGACCATCTCGAACGCGCGAAAGATTGGCGTCTGCTCGTAGTCGACCAGATTCATCGAGACCTGGACGATCCCGCGATCCCTCAGCTCGAATCCAAGGGCCTTAACGTACCGCAATCCGCCGTCGCGTCCGCGAACGGCGCGCGCGATCTTGCGCGCGATCTCGATATCGTTGGTGTTGAGGTTGACGTTGTAAGCGATGAGCGGAGGACGCGCGCCGACGACGGTCGCGCCGGCCGTCGGATGCACGCGCGGCGGGCCGAAATCCGGCGCGCGATCGGGATCGCGAGCGATCGCCTCGCGCAAGCCTTCGAACTCGCCCTTGCGGATGTTCGCCAGATCAACGCGATCCGGGCGCGTGGCCGCGCGCTCGTAGAGATAGACGGGGATATTCAGCTCTTCCGCGATTCGGCGTCCCGTCTCTCGCGCCAGGGCGACGCAGTCATCCATCGTGACATTACGAATGGGGACAAAGGGGATGACGTCGGTCGCACCGATACGTGGGTGCTCCCCTCGATGTTCATTGAGATCGATGAGTTCGGCCGCGCGGCGCGTGGCGCGCACGGCAGCTTCGACGGCCGCCTCGGGCTCGGCGACGAAGGTGATCACCGAACGATTGTGATCCCGATCCATCTCACGATCGAGCACGATGACGCCGGGAACGGACTCGATGGCGCGCACGATCTCTTCGACGACTTCCGGGCGCCGCCCCTCGCTGAAGTTCGGGATGCATTCGACGATCTTCTCCATCGATTGCCTCTTCCGCTGGCGTGGACTGCCCCATGCCTTCGCTCTTATAGCACACGCACGAGAGGGCGGACAAGCCGAGGTGCTCCTTCCTCGCGCGAGCGTTCTGAGGGCGCTTCGCATGAGCGCGCAAGCATCGAGCGCGAGATTTCTCTTGACAAAATCGGCCCTTCTGGAGATACTATCGCGCTTGGAATGTGCGGGTCGCTCAGCGGAGGGATCAGGGAGCGGGCAAGAGAACGACTTGTGCGCGCTGCCTTCTCCGCGAGCGAAGAAGGAGGATGGGGGCTCGTTAGGAGTCGTCGAGAGGACGAAGTGGGGGGGAAGAGCCCGCGGCTACCCGAGAGTCGCGGGCTCTTGTACTTTTCGCAGGATAGATCAGGCGCCAGCGGCTACAGCGACGCGTGGGCCTGAGCCAATACGTGGGGAGCGTTGGTCATGTTGATCGAGTCGAACGTCGTGCCCTTCATCCTCATCGGATTTCTCGCACAGGTTGTGGACGGGGCCTTGGGCATGGGCTACGGGGTCTTCTCGACGAGCTTCCTCTTGAGCTTGGGGGTTCCCCCAGCCATTGCCAGTGCCAGCGTGCACACGGCCGAAGTGTTCGTTACCGGTGTCTCCGGGCTCGCCCATCTCGGCAATGGGAATGTCGAGCGTCGGCTCGTGCTGCGGTTGATTATCCCTGGCGTCCTTGGTGGGATTTTGGGGGCCTACGTTCTCACTCAAATGCCTGGAGAGAAGGTCCGACCGGTGGTCGCCCTCTATTTGCTTGCGATGGGGGTGCTGATCCTACGTCGGGCACTGGGTCGACCTGCAGCGGTGGCCGGGCGACCGCGCCTTATCCCTTTGGGATTCGCGGGGGGCTTTTTGGATTCGGTTGGAGGAGGAGGGTGGGGGCCAATCGTCACGTCCACTTTGGTCGCGCAGGGACAGACGCCGCATCTAGCCATCGGCTCGGTCAGTCTGACGGAGTTCTTTGTCACCTTGGCTCAGGCGGCGACCTTCCTGGTCGCGCTCCGATGGGTGCATTGGCCAGTGGCGCTTGGCCTTTTGATCGGTGGGGTGCTGGCGGCGCCGCTAGCGGCTTATATGTGTCGTCGGCTACCGGCGCGCGTCCTGATGGGGCTTGTCGGCGCCGTGATCCTGCTCCTGAGCCTTCGTATGATCTATCGCGCCGTGTCCTGAGCGGCGGCCGAGCGATCCATAGGGAACTTTTTCCCCACGCCCTTCGTTTTGCCGGATGAGCCGTGGCGGAGAGATAATTGAGGGAGAGCGATGTGGGGGCAAGGGCGGCTTTGGTGAGCAGCGACGCGCAACTGGTTCGTCGGTGCTTGGCCGGAGAAGAAGCGGCGTGGGAGGAGATCGTGAGGCAATATTCCCGCCGCATCTACAACTTAGCCTACCGCTTCACGGGCAATCGCGCAGCGGCCGAAGATTTAACGCAAGAGGTCTTCCTCCGCCTCTATCGCACGCTTGAGCAGTACGATCCGCGTGAAGGGGACCTGGCCAACTGGCTCATGCGGGTCGCGCGCAATTTGATCATTGACGACTATCGTCGGCGCGCGCGCACGCCGACGGAAGCGGGGGAGGACTTGGTGGATCATGAGTACCATCTGCGCGCTGATGAGCGAGGTGATCCACACGTCCTGGTCGAACGGCGCGAGTTGAGCGAGTTGATCCATGCGGCTTTGGCGAAACTCTCGCCCGAGCTGCGCACGTGCGTCATCCTTCGCGACTTGGAGGGATTGTCGTACCAAGAGATCGCCGAGTTGCTGTGCATCCCGGAGGGGACCGTGAAATCGCGGATCAATCGCGGGCGGTTGGAGCTGGCTCGCGTCTTGCGTCGCATGCGGGTGATATGATGGACTGTCGGCAGTTTGAACACCTCATCAGCGAATATCTGGACGGGACGCTCTCCGAAGAGCAAGCGGAGACGTTCGTCGCGCATCTCTTCTCGTGCGCCGCGTGTCGCGCGTTGCTAGATGACGTCCAAGCGGCGCTCGAGTTGTGTCGGGGCATGGAAGAGGTCGAGCCGTCGCCGGATCTTAACGAACGTCTTCGCTACGTCCTGCGGGGCGCGGCCATGAGTTGCGATGCTTTCGGCGAGTTGATCCCGAACTATTTCGATGGGGTGCTCACGGCCGAGGAATATCATCTCTTCGAGGCGCATGCGCGCGTTTGTTCGAACTGCCGTCAGGCCTTGGAGGATGTGACGGCGGTCCTGCGGCTTTTGAGCGAGGTCGGCCCCGTCGCGCTTCCCGAGGGATTGAACGAACGCCTTCTCACGGCCGTGCGCTCGGCGGATCGCGACCTGCGTCGGAGCTGGCTCTGGCAGCTGCGCCGGCGGCTGCGCGCATGGCGCTTGGGATGGAGCGGGCCGCCGCGCTCGCTGCCGCTGCCACAATGGGCGATGGCTGTGGTCCTCTGCGCGGCGACGTTCGGATTGGTGTTCCTGAACCTCTCGGGGGAAGGCGGCGAGGTTTCGATCCGTCCCTCGATTGCACGTCTTTTCGATCGCGCTGCGGAAGTGCGAGCGGAGGGAGAACGAATGGTCGAGCACTTGGAGCAATGGCGCGCGCAGGTGAGCGCGTTCCTTCGATCGTTCCGGCCGGACCGTGAGCGGTCGGAGGAAAAGAGGCCATCCCCGTAAGGCGAGATCGTAAGGAGAAGGGACGCGATGCCGTCACAGTTCATCTTCTGCGCCTATCATCCGACGCATCGAGCGTTGGTGCGGTGCTCAGCCTGTCATCGGCCGCTCTGTCCGGCGTGCGACCATCGCATCAAGGGATTCCCCTATTGTCAGGAGTGCATCGTGCGGGGCGTCGAGCTTCTGCGACGCTCGAGGTCGTGGACTTCCTCAGAAGCGCCGCGTCGTCCCCCGTCGCCGCGTCTGGCCGCTCTGTGCGCCCTGGTGCCGGGATTAGGAGCCGTATACAATCGGCAAAACGTCAAGGCCTTCGTACATTTCCTCTTGATCGTCGGCTTCTTCGAGCTGGCCGACCTGACGAACCTCGCCCTCTTCGGGTTAGGGGGAGCGGTGTTCTATTTCTTCTCGATCCTGGACGCCTATCGCACGGCGGAAGCAGTCGCTCGAGGGATGGATCCGATCGAAGAGGATGAGCGCCTGCGGCAGATGTTGCGCGAGCGCCTGGCGTGGGTGGCAATGGGGCTCATCCTCATCGGAGGGCTCGTTCTGGTCTCGGACCTTGTGGAGGCGCTGCGCGTCTCGGTCGTGGGGCGTCGCCTGTGGCCGCTCACGCTGATCGCATTGGGGGCCTACCTGCTCTATCGGTCCGCGCGCGCACGATCCGCATTGCGGCCCCGATCGTTCGATCTGCATCGTCCCCCTCCGCCGCTGTTTTGGAAGACGGGGCCATTGACCGGATCCTTGGTCCAGACGGAATCGGGCGATGAACCCAAACCACCGGCCACAGGGCCGAGACGGTGAAAGCCATTGGGAGGGAGGGACTATGAGGAGCGTGATTCGATTCATTGGGGGCGTCATCGCCGTCTTCATCGCGTTCTGGCTCGCTATGCAGCTGCTCGGATTCCTCTTCGCGTTGATCGGGATCGTCCTCAGTGTTGTGAAGCTGGCGATCATTGTTGGGCTTATCGCCATCTTGGGCTATGGGCTCTATCGGTTCCTCGTTCCGGCCGAACGCCATGTGGAGTGACGGGTGAGCGCGCCTCTCCCTTGGGAGACCTCCGAACGTGCCGTGATGGACGTTCTCCGCCTCGGCAGATCGCAAGCGATGAGGTAGAATTATTCCCGGTGTGAGACCTTCGCCAGGAGGGGGAGCGATGGCGGAGAAGATGATGGAGCAATCGCCGCAAACCCAGGGGAGTGTGACCGCCGTAGGCAAGCGTCTTGGAACGCTCACGCGCATGGCCGAAGACCTCTGGACCGGGAACATGCGCCTGGTCAGGCGGGGCTTGCAGCGCGGCTTGTGGAAGGTCGAGGATTGGGCTGATGAGGCTGCGCTCTACATCCGACGACATCCGTATCGCGTGCTCGGATTGGCGTTGGGGTCGGGATTGGCCGTCGGCGTGTTCCTGGGCGCCCGCCTTGGCCGCAAGTAAGGAGAACAGACGCATGCGCGGAGCGCGTGCCGAATGACGGGGGTGAATCCAGATGATGGCGCTCGGCGCGCGAACAAGGGGAGGAGTTTTTCTTTTTGTCGGTCCGGGGCGTTCATCGGACAGTCGGTGTCCCTTTTCAGGAGGGCGAGTATGCGACCAGGTTGGAGAATGAATGTCGCCGCATCTTGGGTGGTGCTCTTTGGAGTGGTACAGCCGGTTTGGTCGCAAGAGACGACGGTCACGCTCGAATCTTCGCTCGTTCTGGTGGATGCCATCGTCCTCAACAAGAAGACGAACACGATCGTCGGCGACCTCACGCGCGAGGATTTCCTGCTCTGGGAAGAGGGGAAGAAGCAAGAGATCACGCACTTCAGTCGAGAAGAGCTACCACTTTCGGTCGTCCTTCTTGTAGATGTCAGTGGCAGTGTGCAGCCCATCATTGACGAGGTTCAGCGCGCGGCGCTCGACGCGCTCTCCAAGCTGAAGCCATCGCGTGGCGTTGATGATCTTCGCCAGCCGGCCGAAGCTTCTGGTCGAACTGACGTCGGATCGCGCGAGGATCGTCGAGACGTTGGAGAACATCTGGAGCGAGACGGCCGATGTGGGGCTGGCCACGTTCATCAATCTTGGGATTTACGAAGCGGCGCGGTATTTGCGCCGGAAGACCGACCCGACCGAACGTCGCGCCATCGTGATGGTCACCGATGATCTCGATACGAGTTGGTTCCGCAGCGGTCCACCGCGCGATATCGTCTTGCGGGAGCTTTACGAAGGAGGGACGACGCTTTGCGGAATCATCGTGGGGTATGCGCGAGCGGCGCTGAAAGCAGCGGATTACGGCACAGCGGCGGCGATCACCATTCTAAGCCCTGGCGCCGGAGCTATCTTGATCGCCTTGAGGCTCCTTCGACGCGCTTCGGGGATCACTGGCAGCGTCAAGTTCTATGCTGAGAAGACCGGGGGAATTGCCGTCAAAGCGAATCCTGAAGAGGCGGGGACGGTTTTCATTGGCGTCCTGGAACTTTTACGCACGCGGTATACGCTTGGTTATGTCCCGTCGAATCCGACTCCGGATGAGCGCTTCCGGGAGATCAAGCTCTTGGTGAGCGAGCGGGTGAAGAAGACGAAGGGCGATCTCCTCATCCTCGCGCGTCGCGGGTACTATGCGGGTCGTCCTCCGGCTCGGCGTTAGGACCTTTCTGGCGATCGCTCCTACAGTTCGTCAGCAGGCTTCGGCGGACCGCTGGCCTCAGGTTTCGACGACTTCCACGATGGGCGTGACCTCGGATTTCGGAAGCAGAGCCGGCCAGTAAGCGACGATCTCTTCCACGCGGGGGCGACCACCAGCAAATCCCGTGGCCGTCGGCGGACCGTTGAGGATCAATGGAGCGATCTCGCGTGTGAAGCGTTCGACGGCCTGCTCATCGTGGCTGCGAACGGCGATGCGAAGCTGCACTTCGGCGAGATCGGGAGAAGGATCCGGAGCCAGCGGGCCGTGGCAGGCGTTGACGCCGAGGAATTCGGTGAGGATCTCCTCAAAGTGCAAGCCGAGTCGCTCAAGCCGTTTTCGTAGGATCTCGTCAGCTCGCCGCGCTTTCTCATAAGCATCGGGCCAGCTGTAGACGAGTGTGCCGACGGCTTTGTATCCGGCAAAATAGCTGATCGAGACCTTGTAGAATTCGGTCGGAGGAGCGCCCTTAACCCCCCACACCCTCACTCGATCGGGCCCGATGTCCTCCAGGCGAATCGTCGTGAAGTCGGCGATGCATTCAGGGGTGATGTACCGACGAGGGTCGCCGATCTCGTACACGAGCTGCTCTTTGATGATGGCCGAGGTGACGCGACCTCCCGTTCCCTCATGCTTCGTGATGACGAACGTACCATCCTCATAGGCTTCGACGATTGGGTAGCCGATGCGATCAGGATCCGGAAGCGTCTTCCACGCGACTTGAGAGTTCCCGCCCGTGCATTGTGCGCCGCATTCGACGATGTGACCGGCCACGACGCCAGCAGCGAGCTTATCGTACTCGTCCTCGCGCCAGCCGAATTCGTAAATCATCGGGGCGAGTGTAATCCCGGTATCCGTCGTGCGTCCGGTGATGACGACCTGCGCGCCTTGTCGAAGGGCGTCCACGATGGGGAAGGCGCCGAAATAGACGTTGGCGCTCTGCACGTGCGGACGGATGTCGCTCAAGGGGCGATCGGTATCGAGGTTTCGCAGTTCATGCCCTCGGGCCATCAAGTCATCGAGCCGGTCAAGGATATCGTCGCCGGCGACGATCCCGATGCGCACGCCCAAGAGGCCGAGCTTTCGGGCGACGGCAACGACAGCATCGCGGCACGCCCAAGGATTCACCCCTCCGGCATTCGCGATCACCCTGATGTTCCGCTCCACGCAGATCGGCAAGATGCGCTCCATGAGGGGGACGAAATCGCGGGCGTAGCCGAGGCGCGGATCGCGCGCCTTCTGTTTTTGAAGGATGGACATGGTCACCTCGGCGAGATAATCGAGCGAGAGATAATCCACCGGGCCGAGCGTGACCTGTTCGACCGGAGCCTCCAGGCTATCGCCCCAAAAGCCTTGACCGTTGGCGATGCGAATGGCCCTCATCGTCTTCCCTCCGGCCCATGATCATTCCCGGTGCAGATGGTACGCGGCGACGATTTTCGACGTCAACGTCGGCTCGGCTCTTTCCATGGCGCATGCCCGAGCGCTATGCTCTTGCGTATTTCGCGAAAGGAGGGAAGGCGATGACGCTGAAGGAGTGGCAAGAATATCGCCAACGGATGAACGAGAAGATCCTGGGGAGCGGTCATTTGGGGATCAAGCGCTTTTTCGCTCTTGATCATCAGGCCTATGAGGGCGGGGCGCTCTCGCCGAAGGTGAAGGAGCTGTTGGGATTGGTCGCCTCGCTGGTGCTGCGCTGCGATGATTGCATCACCTATCACATCATTCGCTGTCACGAGGAGGGGGTCACGCGCGAGGAGTTCTTGGAGGCGTTCAATGTCGCGTTGGTCGTCGGCGGTTCGATCACGATCCCGCACTTGCGGCGCGCGTTCGAGCGATTGGAGGAGGTAGAGGCAGCGGGGCGCGGCGAGGTCGCGTCCTGACGCCGATGAGCTCGGTTGCTTGGGGCATCCGCGTGTGCTAAGGTTTGCATCGTATGCGCACGCCGAGATCCGTGCTTATCCTCGGGGGAGCCGGGCTCATCGGGTTTGAGATCGCCCGAGCGGTCGCGCGCGAGGTCGAACCCCATCTGCTCGTCATCGGGGGACTCTTCGAGCACGAGGTCGAAGAGGCGCTGGCCGCGCTCCGCGCGGAGTTCCCGCATCTGAAGCTGGAAGGCGTATGGGGAGATGTCTTCCTGCGCAAGGAGGATCGCGGGCTGACGCGGCGGCAACTCATCGGAGATCCCGCTCGGCGGGAGGCGCTCTTTCAAGACCTCTTCGGCGATCTCGATCGCGCTTATGAGAAGTCGTGGCTGGTCGCCATCATCCGTCGGTTCGAGCCGGAGATCATCGTAGATTCGATCAACACGGCCACGGCCATCGGCTATCAGGATGTCTACACGAACTCGATCGAAGCGCGCGAGGTCCTGGGCCGGCTCGCGCGCGCCATCGAGACGGGGGATCTGGCAGCGCTCGCCGCGATGCGAGAGGAAGCCCTGCAAAAGATTGAGGCGTTGATCGTCTCCCAAGGCATTCCGGAGTTGGTGCGGCATACGCTCTTGCTCTATCGCGCGATGGTGGAGGTGGGGACGCGGCTCTATCTGAAGATCGGGACGACGGGGACTGGGGGGATGGGATTGAACATCCCCTATACGCATAGCGAGGATCGGCCGAGCGCGCTGCTCATCTCGAAATCGGCCATCGCCTTCGCGCATACGGGCTTGCTCTTTCTGATGGCGCGCACAGCAGGTGGGCCGATCGTCAAGGAGATCAAACCAGCGGCGCTGGTGAGTTATCGGCGGATCGCCTTTCAGACGGTGCGACGGGGGGGCGAACCCGTCTACGTCTATGCGAGCAAGGTGGTGCCTCTGGGCGAAGTCTTGGAATTGGCGCTCCCGCCAGAGGAGTTCGAGCGGCTGGGGGAGTTGAAGGTCGTGGGCGTGGATACGGGGGAGAATGGATTCTTCGCGCGCGGGGAGTTCGAGACGATCACTAACCTTCACCAAATGGAGGCGGTGACGCCGGAGGAGATCGCGCAAGCGGCCGTGTTGGAGATCAAGGGGAGCAATACGGGGGTGGATGTGATCGCCGCCATTGATGGGGCCGTCATGCCGCCCAGCTATCGCGCCGGATATTTGCGCGGTTTGGTGATCGAGCGCTTGAAGCAGTTGGAGCGAGAGACCGGCACCTACAGTATCGCCATCGGGCAGCTGGGCCCGCCGGAGCTGACCAAGCTCTTGTACGAAGCGCATCTTTTGAAGATGCGCTATAAGACGCTCACCGCTGTGATCGAGGCCGATCCCCAGGAGATGGCCGAGAGTCTCTATCGCCTCATTTGCCACAGCAAAATCCGTGACGTGATCACTTCCATTGGCGTGCCGATCCTCACGCCCGACGGGCGGCGGCTCTTTCGCGGGCCGCTCATTCGCATCCCAGAGATCAAGGGGGGAACGCGCGTGCGGATCACGCGAGCGGATGTGGATCGGTGGGCGCGAAAGGGGTGGGTGGATTTGCGGCCGGAGAACATGCACGTGTGGCAGCGGCGGTTTCGCATCATGGCGCAGAACATTGGCGCGATGGTGGACCATGGGTCGGCGGCCATCACTCGGGCCTCATACACGTCGGAGAAGATCAACATCGGCGAGGTCGTCGGTTGGATCTTCAACAATGAAGAGCGAGCCTATCGCATCAAGTCGTGATGATGAAGGTCGCCCTCACCGGCAGCATCGCCGTCGGCAAGAGCACGGTCCTGAATCTGTTCCGCGAGCTGGGGTGTCATACGATGGAGGCTGATGAGATCGCCCACGAGCTGATGCGGCCCTGTCGGCCGGCGTATCACGACGTCGTTCAGGCTTTTGGGCAAGAGATTCTCGCCGACGACGGGACGATCCATCGGGGCCGACTGGGGGCGCTCGTCTTTCATGACCCGGCGCGGCGGGAGCAGTTGAATCGCCTCGTGCATCCTCATGTGCTTGAAGAGATCGAACGGCGGATGGCGGAGTTGGAGCAGAAGGATCCATCGGGAATTCTCATCGTGGCGGCCGCGCTCGTCATCGAAGCGGGAGCGCACCAGCGATTCGATCGGGTGATCGTCGTCTATTGCAGTGAGCAGGAGCAGATCGCGCGCTTGATGCGACGTGATGGGATCACTCGCGAGGAGGCACTGGCGCGCATCCGCGCGCAACTCCCCTCCAGCGAGAAGCGACGATATGCCGATTTCGAGATCGACACGTCGGGCCCTCTGGAGCAGACGCGCGCACAGGTTGAGGCGATACACCGACGCTTGCGCGCCGAATCCGCAACGCCTTCGTGAGCTGAGGCGGCTGGCCGTTCTGATATGCCTATGCGAATCGGGATTGACGCACACGCCATCGGGAGCCAAACGGCGGGGAACGAGACCTATATCAAGAACCTCATCGAGGCGCTCGCCGCCATTGACGCGGAGAACGAATACGTCTTGTTTTTCACGCGTCCGGAGGTGGCCAAGTCGTGGCGCGGGCGGTTTCGGAATTTCCACGTCTGTCTGGTGCGTCCGCATGCGCGGTATGTGCGCATCTTGTTCAGTCTGCCGTGGACCGTCTGGAGGACTGGCGTTGACCTCTTGCACGTCCAATATGTGGCGCCTCCGATTTGTCCGCGGCCCATCGTCGCGACGATTCACGATCTCTCGTTCGAGCATCTGCCGCAGATGTATACGCCGCGCGAACGATGGCTCTTCAAGCTCGCCATCGGGTATACGGCGCGCCGCGCCGCGCGAATCCTGACGGTCTCCGAATATTCGGCGCGGGATATTTTGGCGACGTATCGGGTTCCGCCGGAGCGCGTCGTGGTGACGCCCGAGGGGGTGAGCGCGCTCTTCGTGCCGGTTCGAGATCCGGCGTGCCTCCAGGCCGTGCGTCATCGCTATGGCATCGCGCGCGAGTACATCCTGAGCGTCGGCAGTCTGCAGCCGCGGAAGAACCTCGTCCGGCTAATCCGCGCTTACATCAACCTGCGCCGTCGGGATGATGACCTGGATCATCAGCTCGTGATCGTAGGGAAGAAGGGATGGTTGTATCAGGACATCTTCCGCGCGGCCCGACAATCCCCGTTCGCCCAGGACATCATCTTCACCGGCTACGTCCCCGAGGAAGATTTGCCGGCGCTCTACAGTGGGGCGACGGTCTTCGTATATCCCTCCCTCTTCGAGGGATTCGGCCTCCCGGTGTTGGAGGCGATGGCCTGTGGGGTCCCGGTCATCACGAGCTACAGCTCCTCGTTGCCGGAGGTCGTGGGCGAAGCGGCCATCCTCGTGAATCCCTATGACGAACGGGCGATCGAAGCGGCGCTGCAACGGGCCGTGTGGGATGCAGAGCTGCGGCGCGAGCTATCCGAGCGAGGACTTCGGCGCGCGCAGCAGTTCTCTTGGAAGCGCACGGCCGAGTTGACCTTGCGCGCTTACGAAGAGGTCGTGCGCTCGTTAGCGAAGTCGGAGCGCACGGCATCGCCTCGAGCGATGAGCGTCTCCCGATAAGGGGCGCACCGGATGGGGGGAACACGCGATGAAGATCGCCATCATGGGCATTCGCGGCATCCCGGCCAACTACGGTGGCTTCGAGACCTTCGCCGAGCAGTTGGCGACGCGGCTTGTGGCGCGAGGGCATGAGGTGACCGTGTACGGGCGGAGCCATTACGTCACGCTCCCGGAGCGCGAGTATCGGGGTGTGCAGCTCGTCGTCCTCCCGACGATCCGGCATAAGTATCTCGACACAGTCGTGCATACGTTCCTCTGCGTGCTCCATGGATGGCGGCGCCCCTATGAGGTGATCCTCTTCTGCAATGCGGCGAACGCGCTGGCGGCGGGCTTGGCACGCCTCTTGGGCAAGAAGGTGGCGATCAATGTGAATGGGCTCGAATGGAAGCGGAAGAAATGGAATTGGCTGGGCCGGACGTATTACCGCCTCTCGGAATGGCTCGTGACGAAATTGCCGCACGCTGTCGTCACGGATGCGGAGGTGATTCGCGCCTACTACCGGCAGCGCTATGGATTGGAGACGCGAATGATCGCCTATGGTGCGGATGTGGAGCGGCGCGCGGATCCCGAAGGGATTCGCGCCTTCGGAGTCGAGCCGGAGCGATACATCCTTTATGTGAGTCGCTTGGAGCCAGAGAACAATGCTCATCTGGTGATCGAGGCCTTCGAGAAGGTGGAGACGGAGATGAAGCTGCTGATCGTGGGAGATGCTCCGTATGCGCGCGCCTATGTGCAGCGGTTGAAGCGCACGCGCGATCCGCGGATCCTCTTCGCGGGCTTCGTCTACGGGGAGAATTATCGCCGCCTTCAGCAAAACGCCTATTGCTACGTTCACGCCACGGAAGTAGGGGGGACGCATCCGGCGCTCGTCGAGGCGATGGGATTTGGGAATTGCGTGCTCGTTCTCGATACGCCGGAGAATCGCGAGGTCGCCGGGGACGTGGGCCTCTACTATCGCACGGCTGGGGAGTTACGCGAGTTGTTGCAAGAGGTCCTCGCGCATCCGGAGCGCGTGGCGCGCTTGCGCCAGCGCGCGATGGAGCGAGCGCGCGCGCATTACGACTGGGAGCGAATCACCGATCAGTACGAGGCGCTCTTTTTCGAGCTGCTCGGGCGGCCGTGGTTGGGTCGTGCGCGGAGCGAACCGTCTGTGGTGAAGGCGAAGGAGGCGTGTTCGTGAAAGTGCGCGGGCGTCTTGGCGGCATCCTCTTCGGACTCGTCCTTCTGCCGATCGGAATTCGCGCGGAAGAGGCGGTGCATGGGGAGCCTCCGATCGTTTGGTCTCTGGTCGTACATGGCAATCGGCGCGTTCCCGATAGCGCCATTCGGTTCCATTTGTTCGTCTGTGAGAGCGCGCGTGGTGCTTGCGCGCGATATTCGGCGGAGGCTTCGGACGCGGGATTCAGGAGCCGATCGTCTCTTCCTGCGGCACGCGTTCTAGGGCGACGGGGTCGAGCGTTGCCAAGCGTTCGCGAGCTGTGCGTCCGGCGTCTTGCGTGCGATATTCGGTAGCGATCTTCACGTAGAGGTCAATGGCATCCGATCTCTTCCCTTGAAGTTCCAGGGCGCGCGCGAGTCCGAGTTTCAGCGGAGCTTGGGGCAGCTCGTCCGGATCTTCAAGGAGCCGGCGATAGTGCCTCTCGGCACCTGTCGGATCGTTCGTCGCCAGAAGATGCTCGGCCAATGCGAGCCGGGCGAGTCGCGCCGTCCGCCCCTTTCCTTCGGCCAATCGTTCGAGATCCCGTTTGCCTTCAGGCTGCCGCAGATGCAGTTTGCACAGCGCCGCGTAGTATTCAGCTAACTCGCGAGAGCTCGGATGCTTTTGGGCGAGGCGAGTGAACGCTTGGAGAGCCTCACGGTATTTCTGTTCCTCGCTCGCATACGTTCGGCGGGTCGAGTCGGATGGGGTTGAGGTCACTTCGGCCGTGAAGATCTCGTATGCTTCGGCCAACGTCTTTTCCGCACTCTCGCGGCGGTATGCGGTGAAGAGCATGGTGCCCAGGACCAGCACCAAAAGAGCGCCTATGCCCACGGCAGTGCGAAGGATCTGGCGCCGATGGTGTTTCGCCCAAGTGGCGAATTGCTCATATCGGTCGCGGAAGGCATCGTGCTTGAGGTCGCGCGCGGTGATTTTGACCTTCTTCTTTTTGACCTTGATCGCTGCCTTCGCCAACTCCGAGACCTCCCTCAAATCGCGCTTTGTCCCTTTCGCCCCAGGTGCTATAATGTAGTAGCAGCTTAGGTCGGGCTCTGTCAAGGAAAGGGGCCGATCGAGGGTGCGGTGTTTGACAGTGTGATCGCCCCGAAGGGGAGGGAAGGATGTCGCAGGGATCGAATCCAGTCATGGCGTCGGGGCCGGTCGCCGGAGTCTTAGATCGGTTCGTCGTCGAAGACGCGCGTGAGCGGCGCCGCCTGCTGTGGGCTACGGGTGTGGCGATCCTCTTTCATGTGTGCCTCTTCTTGCTGCACTTGGAGAACATCTTCCCGAGCCGTCCGCTTCCGGAGCCGGAGCCGCCGGAGCAACTTGTGGCCATTCAGTTTGAGTTCCCGGAGATGGAAGTTGCCGGAGGAGGGGGGAATCGGGAATATTCCCGACCTCCGGAGCCGGTGCCGCAAAAGCTTCCGCTGCGCTCTGAGCCAGTGCCGGTGCCCATCCCTGTTCCCTTTAAAGCGCCGCCGCCGCCAGAGCAAGCGCAATTGCCTTCGCTCGATACCCGATTGCAGATCACCTCACCCTTCAGCTTCGGGCCTGTGGAGGCGCCTCCGGGAACCGGAGGGACGGGTGGCGGTAATGGAGCGGGAGAAGGACGAGGCCTGGGGGATGCCTCAGGGGAGAGCGTGGGCGAGGGGATTGCGGGACGAGGAGGCTATGGTCGGCCGATCATCACCTACAAGCCGCGTCCCGAATGGACGGAAGAAGCCCGACGCAATCGCATTCAGGGTGTCGTTGTCCTCAGCGCGACGTTCGGGGCTGATGGGGTCGTCCGTAATATCCGGGTGATCCGGGGACTCGGATATGGACTCGACGAGAAGGCTATTGAGGCGGCCAAGCAGATCAAGTTCATCCCGGCGCGAGGACCTGATGGACGTCCGGCAAGCGTGCGCGCGACGATCAACGTGGAATTCAACCTGCTCTGAGCCTTCGTTTCGAGGTCCCGGCGTAGGTGGGGGCGAATTGCACTAGGCGGAGGCACCCTGAGAAATGCCCGTCGGTGTGTTCCCCTGCTCCGTGCGGTGGATTTTGTTGGGAACCTATGGCCCGTGGTGGTGTCTAAGAAAAGGGAAACTGAAGATATGGCGAGCGGGGAAGTCATGGGGGGATGCGCGCTGATGCTCGAGTGCGCCGGGATGCGGCGACTTGAGGGGGTTGATGATTCCTTCCTCGAACGGTTGCGCGCTGGCGAACGGGAGGCGTTCGAGCAGCTCATCGCGCGATTCCAAGCGGAGGTGTATGGATTGCTATATCGGCTCTTGGGGGATCGGGAGGAAGCGCGCGATGCGACGCAAGAGACGTTCTTGAAGGTCTATCGTCACATCGGGCGATTTCGCGGCGAGTGCGAGTTGAAGACGTGGATTTACCGCATCGCGCTCAATCAAGCGGCCAACTCTCAGCGGTGGTGGCGGCGCAATGGTGATCGCCTGGTCTCGATGGAGGCTTTGAGAGAGGGCACGGAGCTTCCACTCGGCGAGACGTTGGCAGACCCTCGGGCCGATCCGGAGCAGCAGGCGATCGCGCGAGAAGAGGAGCGGTTGCTTACGGAAGCGCTGCAGCGGATCAAGCCCGTCTTTCGGACGGCGCTGCTTCTGCGCGATATGGAGGGGCTCAGCTATGAGGAGATCGCGGCGATGCTTTGCGTCTCCGTCGGCACGGTGAAGTCGCGGATCGCTCGTGGGCGCGAAGCGCTGCGGCAGGAACTGCAGCGCCTTCGCCAGCGGCCCGATCGGGAACTTTGACAGCGGGCGGATTGACCAGCTCCGGTTCGAGACAGATTCGCCGATGGGTCGAGGCGAGCTGTTTGACAATCAGGCCAGCACCCAATGCATCGAACCGGAGCTGGTGAGTCGCGTTCCAGACACGGAGCGGCACGGAGTGGATGCATGGATCTCGATCCTCGTGTGAGCGAACCAATCGTCGGGAGCTGTTCTCGCGTCCGGCGGGACTTCTCCCCGTATTTGGACGGTGAGCTTTCGCCGGAGCGGGAGCGTGCTCTGCAACGACATATAGCCGCGTGTTCGGCCTGTGCATCCCATTTGGAGGAGCTGAGGGCATTGACGCACAGGCTGCGGCGATTGCCACGTCCGGCTGTTCCCTATGGTCTCGCGAGCCAGATCCTCGACGCCCTTGAGGGAGAATGTCGGAGGGCCTCCACCTGGTTCGATTTCCTTCGAGGGATGGGACGTCTGGCCTTCGCTCGTCCGAAGGCCGCTGCCGCGGTGATCAGCTTGCTGCTCACGACATCTTTGTTGGGGGCCTTGCTCTCGGTCTTACGTCCTGTCCCGGAGGTTCCTTTAGCCTACTATTCTGCCCCCATTGCGCTCGATGCCCAACAATATGGCTTGCTCAACGGAGAGACGGAGCAGCCGGCAGGATCCTACACGTTCCCCCGTCTGCGTGCTTCGGGACATCTGGAGCGATTGTTTCACGCGGCCTCGAGCGATCAGCTTGTGGTCGTGACGTTCGTCCATCCTGATGGACGCGCCTCATTGGTGGACATCGTCGCGCCTTCCCGACCGATGGACTTGATGGAAATGAGGTCCTCGTTCTCCGATGTGCGCTTCGAGCCGGCGAAGCGGGCTGGACAGCAACCGGTGAGCACGCAACTGGTGATGTTCCTGCATCGGCTCGATGTCACCTACTAGCCGTGCCGCTGGCCCTCGGACGCGGAGTGAGTTCCCCCTTTAGAATTTTCGTATTGACCGGGCGCGGTCGGCTCGATAGATTAGGTCTCGACCTCATGCGAGACATCATGCGGGAGAGGAGGCTGAAGCTCATGGAGCGCGTGCGACGGCGAGCGGATCGAACGTGGAGCGCTGGACTCCTCGCCGTGATGCTTGGGATCGGGGCGATTCCTTCACGACCGATGGCCCTCGTGCGCTTCCCCGGCGATGTCGAGAGTGGCGGGGTCGTACTTCGCGTTAGCGCACCGCGCATCCTTTCGATTCAAGATGGGAGTCGGCTTTTCGTCGGCGGAGGAGCCGAAGACCCCAACGGGTACGGGCGGCCAGGAGCGAGCGGATTCATCCTCATCTCGGGGATTGGCTTGGCCGGTGCGACCGAGATCGAGTTCGAAGGGAGTGGAGTGCGAGGGGAAGTCGTGAGCGCGGGGGCGCCGGAGGAGTTGAACCCTTCTGTCCTGGTGCGTGTCACGATCGAGCCGACGGCCGAGCCAGGGCCGCGCGCGTTCACCCTTCTGACCCCACGAGGTCCGGTGCGCAGCGAGGAAGTGGCGTTCATCGTCGCGCCGTCTCGGATCCTCGCTATTCTGGATGAAGAAGGCGCGCCGGGATCGAGCGGGCGGGTCGAGATCTTCGGTATTGGTCTCGATCAAGCGCGTGCGGTCGAGTTCGAGGGGGCGGGCGTCTGGGGGACGGTCGTGCCCTCTGAGGCGGGATTCGAGTTCTTGAACCCCATTGTGGCGGTTGACCTTCACATCGCTGAGGACGCGCCCTTGGGTGAGCGCGCGTTCGTCGTGGAGACGGCGCACGCGCGTGTGAGGAGCGACCCGGTTCGATTCCAGGTCGTCACACCGCGCGTTGACGGGATTTGGGAGGGGCATAATTTTCGCCCTGATCAAGGCCCTCGCCTGAGCGGGGAGGGGGCTCGAGATTCCTTCGGTGACGTTCTCATCTTCGGCGTGGGGCTTGGTGGTGCCACCAAGGTGACTTTCTCCGGCGCGGGGATTGAGGCCTGGCTGAGGCCGGGGTTCCCCGAGCAGCAGCGAGAGCTGAATCCGGTTCTCACGGTTCATGTCCGAATCGCCCCGGAGGCGCCCTTAGGGGAGCGGACGATCCAGGTGGCGATCCCTCGTGCTCCCGGGCGAGTGGAGAGTCGCGATACGGGGGTCACTTTTGCCGTCGTCGAGCCGCGCATTGATGGCATTGCCGATTGGCGCGGCTTCAATGAAGCGATTGTCGGCGCTTGCGGCGAAGTGGAGGTGCGGGGCGTGGGATTGCGCGAAGCAGCCGAGATCATCTTCTCCGAGCCTGGGGGGATTCGCGGGGTCGTCAAACCGGAGGCATCGAGTGCTCCGCTCTTGAACGAACCGCTCCGGGTGTGGATGGCGATTGAGGCCGATGCGACGATCGGCCCTCGCGCGTTCTCTCTGCGAACGCGGCGCGGGACGATCACCAGCGGGACTGTCGTCTTCGTCGTCTCCACGCCACGGATCGTCGGCCTCAGTGTGGAGGAGACGATTCCTCTCTTCGGCGCATCGCGGATGTCGCTCGCCATCCTGGAGCGCTTTCGCTCTCCTTCTGCCTGGGGGGAACGGGGGAGCCTTCGTCAGTGGCTTCGATCCCGGCGTGTGGCTTCGCTGAAGGCGCAGACCGTCGCCCGTAGTTTCTCTCTCGGGAACGAAGTCGCTCCGGCTTCAGCGGGCGATGCGCTCATTTTCGGCGTCGGGCTCATTGGGGCCCGCGCCGTTCGCTTCTTGGGAACAGGCGTGACGGCGACGATCCGTTCGATCCCGGTCGAGGACCTCAATCCCGCTGTCCCCATTCACCTTGAGATTCAGAGAACGGCTCCGCTTGGCGAGCAGACGTTCGTGCTCGAACTCCTCCCTTCCGGGTCGTGCCTATGAGCGATGGGGGAGCGAGTGGTTGCAAATTCTCCGGGGCCGGGACAAAATTAAATTTTCCGTCGGGGGGGTGGAAGAGGCGCTGAGCGCCTCATCAAGTTTCGCGCAAGGGGAGCGAGCGGCCTTGGAGAACAAGCGGGATTATTACGAGGTCTTGGGCGTCAGCCGCACGGCGAGCGAGCAGGAGATCAAATCGGCCTATCGGAAGCTCGCGTTGAAGTATCACCCGGATCGGAATCCGGGCGACAAAGAGGCGGAGGAGAAGTTCAAGGAGATCGTCGAGGCGTACAGCGTCCTCTCGGATCCGGAGAAGCGCGCTCTTTACGACCGCTACGGGCATGCCGGGGTCAGCTCCTCGGCCGCGGCCGCCGGCTACGGTGCGGGTTTCGATCCCTTCGCCACATTCGAGGACCTGCTGGACGAGTTCTTCGGGTTCAGTGATCTCTTTGGGACGACGACGCGGCGGCGGTCGCGAGCGCGGCGCGGTGCTGATCTTCGGTACGATGTGGAGATCACGTTGGAAGAGGCCGCCCGCGGGGTTGAGAAGCAGATTCGCATTCCTCGCTTAGAAGTGTGTCCCCTTTGTCGGGGCGCGGGGACGGCTCCGGGCACATCGCCCGTGCGCTGTCCGACCTGCGGGGGGAGCGGTCAGGTTCGGTATCAGCAGGGATTTTTCACGATCTCGCGCACATGTGCCCATTGTCAGGGGGCGGGGACGATCATTCGGCATCCGTGCGAGGAATGTCGTGGCCGAGGGCGCGTCGAGCGCGAGCGCATTCTGGAGGTGCGCATCCCGCCGGGCGTGGAGGAAGGGACGCGATTGCGTTTGGCTGGAGAAGGTGAGGGGGGGATCGCCGGCGGCGCGCCCGGAGATCTTTACGTCATCGTTCACGTTCGCCCACATGAGTTCTTCGCGCGTCAGGGTGATGACCTTTACTGCACGGTGCCCATCACCTTCGCTCAAGCGGCGCTCGGCGCGGAGCTGAAAATCCCGACGCTTTTAGATGGCGAGGAATCTGTGGAGATTCCGCCGGGGACGCAGTCGGGAGAGACCTTTCGGTTACGCGGGCGCGGGATGCCGCGCGTAGATCGGCCCGGTCGTGGAGATCTCATCGTCGAGGTTCGCGTCATCACGCCGACGCGATTGAGCCGCGAGATGCGGCGCCTCTTTGAGGAGCTGGCGCGCTTGGAGGCGAAGGAAGCGGGCGACAAGAGCCTCTTGGAGCGCTTCAAGGACCTGCTCGGCGGCAAAGAGGGGCGCGCGCGCTCATGACGCGGAGAGACCCTCTGGGGAGATACTGATGGCGAAATGTGCGAAATGCATGAAGCAACCCGCCCGGCGCGAGTGTGCCGCATTAGGGGAGCGAATCTGCCCGCTCTGCTGCGCGCACTTGCGGATGCTCGTTCTGGCGTGCCCGGAGCACTGCCCATACCTTCAAGATGCCCGCCGCACGACGGGAGAGCGGCGCATGGGGCAGTTGCTCGCGCATCTGTCCGCGATGGGGAAGGAATCGTTGGTGGAAGTTCTCGCGCACATGAGTCCGCTGTTGGCATTTCTGGAGAGGGCGATCGTCGAGGTGCAGCGCCAACGCTTTCGCGACCTCACGGACGATGAGGTCTTGGCTGGAGTGGAGAACGCCATCCGAACGTACGAGACGCTCGAACGAGGGATCATTTACGAACATCGCTCGGAATCCCCGCGCGTTCATGCCGTGACGGAGTCGCTCTTGAAGGCTTTGGAGCGCGTGGAGAAGGACCTTGTCGAGCGCGGAGTGCGCATTCGAACGAGCGAGGCGCTGGCGTGCCTGCGCGTGCTGGCCGAATCCGTTCGCGCGATAAAGGACGAGCGGGAGGCGCAGGCGTATCTTCGCGTCGCCGCCCTCTTTCAGCCCTACCCCAGGTCGGAATCGCGCCTCATCGTCGTGCCGGAGTGAACGAGCGCTCCGGCAGCGAAGACCGGGCGAGAAGCCATGAGTCGGGCGAAGGCCATCGAGCGAATCCTGATTCGCGGGGTGAACTGGGTTGGCGACTCGGTCATGACGATCCCGGCGTTACGCCAGTTGCGACGCGCCTTCCCTCATGCGCATCTGACGCTACTTGTGCGGCCGCCGCTGGCCGGCCTCTTTCGCGGGGCGGAGTTTGTGGATGAAGTGGTTCCATTGGAGCTGCGCTCAGCGCGCGAGTATTGGCGGGCGATAGCCATGTTGCGCGCTCGGCGATACGATATGGCCGTCCTCTTGCCAAATGCCTTTGGCGCGGCGCTTCTGACCTTCGCGGCTGGCATTCCGATTCGCGTCGGTTATCCGACCGATGGACGCGCGTGGCTACTCACACATCGCATCCCGCTGAGGCCTCACTGGCGACGAGAGCATCAGGTCTATTTCTACCTCCATCTGATCGCCGAACTCGAACACCGCCTTGGTGGGGCCGAGCGCGTATCGTTCGCTGATCCGATTCCTCGATTGACCGTCTCCGAAGAGCGGAAGCGGGGGGCGTTGGCCTTCTTGGCCGAGCGGGGCGTGGACGTGGGGCGGAAGATCGTGGTCGTGAATCCGGGGGCGGTGAACAGTCGCGCGAAGCAGTGGCTGCCCGAACGCTTCGCGGCTGTCGGCGATGCCTTGCTGGAGCGCGGCGATACGTCGGTCGTCCTCATCGGCACGCCGGCGGAGCGAGCGATCTCCGAAGCGGTGCGTCGGCACATGCGTTACGCGCCCGTCGTCGTAACTGGCGAGACGAGTGTGGAATTGATGGTGGCCATCTTGAGCTGCGCGCGACTGGTCATCTCCAACGATACGGGGGCGGCGCATGTGGCCCCCGCTGTTGGCACGCCGGTGATCGTGCTCTTCGGTCCGACGGAAGATCTTGCCACGCGCCCTTTTTCGGATCGGGCCCTTGTGATCCGCAAGCCTGTGGCGTGCGCCCCGTGCATGCGGCGCGAGTGCCCGATTGACCACCGCTGCATGACCGGCATCGCGGTCGAGGACGTCGTGCGTCCGGCTTTCCGCCTGTTGGACGAAGGGGGATGGGCGCGCGCCTTCGTCGCGTCTTAGAGCGATGGTAAGACCGTCGGACATCGACGAGTTGGGGGAAGGCATGCTGGATCTCGACTGGCGGCGCCACCGAAGAACGTCCGAGCCGGGACGCGCGCGCGCCGTCTTCCTCGATCGCGATGGCACGCTCAGTGAAGACGTCGGGTATGCGTGCGAGGTCGCGCAGTATCGGCTCTTCCCGTGGACGGTTCCGGCACTGCGCGCTCTTCGACAGGCCGGATATCGCGTGATCGTCCTCACGAACCAATCGGGCGTCGCACGAGGATATTTCCCCGAGACCATGGTGCAGGAGGTACATCGCCGGTTCGAGCGGGAGTTGCGGGAGCATGGGGCCCAGTGGGATGCCATCTACTATTGTCCCCATCATCCCGAGGGGATTGTGCCTGCTTATCGCCGGATGTGCGCGTGTCGGAAGCCGGCGACCGGGCTTGTCGAGCGCGCAGCGCGAGAGTTCGCGCTTGATCTCCCGCGGTGCGTCTTCATCGGCGACAAGTACACCGACATTATGCTCGCACATCGGGTCGGCGCGCGCGGCGTCTTAGTGTTGACCGGACATGGGCGAGAGGAATGGGCGCGTTCCCGAAAGGAAGGGTGGCGCCCTCCCGATCATGTGGCCGGGAATTTGTGGGAGGCCGTTCAGTGGGTGTTGAGTCATGAAGGCGGGGCCGAGTGCGACGCGACTCCTTGACGTGATCGCGCGATTCCGCAGCCGTCGGATCGTCGTCGTGGGCGATCTCATCGCCGATGAATTCGTCTACGGGGAGATCTCGCGTATCTCACGGGAAGCGCCGGTGATGATCCTTCGGTTCGAACACAAGGAGATGCAGCCCGGAGGATGCGGCAATGCGGCGGCGAATCTCGCGGCGCTGGGGGCTGAGGTGGCTGTCGTCGGCATCGTCGGGCGGGATGCCGAAGGACGCGCCATCGTGCGTGCCCTCCGGCAGCGCGGCGTGGATGTCTCGGCGGTGAGCGTCGTGCCTGGATATCGCACTCCCACGAAGACGCGCATCCTCGCCGGATCTGTTCATTCGACGCGCCAGCAGGTGATCCGCATCGATCGAGAGCCCGAGTCTCCTCCGCCTGAAGTCGCTCTTCGCGCGCTCGTTCCTCGCGTGCGCGAGCTGGCCACCTCGGCCGATGGGGTCATCCTCTCCGACTATCACTATGGCCTTGTTCATCCCCTCCTGGTGGAAGCCGTTCGGCGCCTGGCGCAACGCGGTCTGCTCGTCACCGTGGATTCCCGGCATCGGCTATTGGAGCTGGGCGGATTCACGTCGGCGACGCCGAATCAATCGGAGGTCGAGGAGGTCTATGGGCGACATCTCGACGATCTCTCCGCGCTGGAGAGAGCCGGGCGCCAGTTGCGTCGCCGCTTGCAACTGGCTGCCCTTTTGATCACGCGTGGGAAGGAGGGGATGTCTCTGTTCCAGGATGGACATCCGGTCGTTCATCTGCCCGTCGTGGGCAGCCGCGAGCCGGTGGATGTGACCGGAGCGGGGGATACGGTGATCGCCACGTACACACTCGCGCTCGCAGCGGGAGCGAGTTTTCTGGAAGCTGCACATCTGGCTAATCACGCCGGCGGGATCGTCGTCATGAAGCGCGGCACGGCGACGGTCAGCGGAGCCGAGCTTCGCGCTTCCATTCTCTCTTGGGATGTTCGCGATGAGCAGGGCGAAGATTCGTTCTCTCGATGAGCTTCGACGCGACGTCGCGGCTGCGCGAGCGCGCGGTCAACGCATCGTGCTCGCCAATGGGTGCTTCGATCTCCTCCACGTCGGACACGTTCGATACCTGCAGGCGGCGCGACGACTGGGCGATCTCCTCATCGTCGGCGTGAATTCCGATGCCGCCGTTCGCGCGTTGAAGGGGGAGGGGCGTCCCATCCTGCCGGCCGAAGAGCGTGCGGAGATCGTCGCCGCTTTCGCGTGTGTGGATTATGTCGTCATCTTCGACGACGTGACGGTCGCGCCGCTGCTGGAGGCCTTGCGTCCCGACGTGCACGCCAAGGGGACAGATTATACGCCGGAGACAGTCCCGGAGCGAGAGATCGTTCGAGGCTATGGGGGACGAGTCGCTATCGTCGGCGATGAGAAGTGCCATTCGAGCCGCGATGTGATTGCGAGAATTCGCCAAGCGAACGCGTGATGAACGTCCTCATCGTCAAGCTGAGCGCCATCGGCGACGTCATCCATACGCTTCCAGCCCTCGCTCGACTTCGGCGCGCCTTCCCGCAAGCGCGAATCAGTTGGATCGTCGAGCGCGCGGTGGCTGAGTTGCTGCGGGATCACCCGATGCTCGACGCGGTGATCGAGGTGGACACGCGACGCTGGCGAAAGCGCTGGCTCGCTCGCGCGACGTGGGAGGAGGTCCAAGATGCCCTCGCGCTTCTGCGGCACCACCGTTATGATCTCGGCTTCGATTTTCAGGGATTGATGAAATCGGCTGTGGTGCTCTGGCTCTCCGGAGCCGAGCGGCGTATCGGGTTCGAGACGGCAGCGCTCAAGGAGAAAGCGAGTCGGCTGTTTCTGACGGAGCAAGTCCCCGTTCCCGCTGATGCGCATGTGATCGAGCGAAATCTCGCGCTCGTGCGGCATGTGGTTGGGGGAAGTGAAGATCGAGGCCCGTACGAATTCCCCCTCTCGATCTCGGGGGAGGATCGCCGCGCGGTGGAGGAGCGCCTGGAGGTATTGGGCATTCAGGACTTCGCGCTCCTCAATCCGGGAGGGGGATGGGCGGCCAAGCGCTGGCCGCCGGAGCGGTACGGGGCGGTCGCGGATTTCCTCTGGGAGCGCTACGGATGGATCTCGCTGGTACCCTTCGGCCCGTCCGAAGAGGTGTTGGCGCAGATGGTCGCGCGCGCCTCGCGGTGGAAGAAAGCCGTGCCGTTTCCCTGTACGCTCAAGCAACTGGCAGCGCTCGCCGATCGCGCGCGCGTATTCCTTGGTGGAGATACGGGACCGTTGCATTTGGCGGCCGCGCGCGGGACACCCATTGTCGCCCTCTATGGGCCGACCTCAGCGCAGCGCAACGGTCCGTTTCATCCGGAGGATCAAGTCATCGAGCGACCGCCGGCTTCCGGCTATCGCTACTACAGCCGGCGACAGCGCGATGCCGGATTTCTGGATATCCCCGTCTACGAAGTCATCGCGGCAATCGAGCGGCGCGTCGCTCTGGCGGAGAAATCCTCTGCGCTGGCCCGAAAGGGGGGTCCTCCCGATTCTTGAGCAAACCATGATTCGCTCGAAATGGAGGCAATGGTTGCGGGCGCATCTTGGGTTGCTGCGAGCCCTGCGTCGCGCGCGCGTTCCCGCGAGCGTGGGACTGTTGATCGTCTTCTTGATCGAGGCGGAGCCAACGATCGCGTCGGTCCTCGGTGGAGCGGCACTTGCCCTCCCCGGATTAGGCCTTCGCGCGTGGGCCTCTCGCCACCTTCGGAAAGACCGTGCGCTCGCGACGACAGGCCCTTACGCGTATACGCGCAATCCGCTCTATCTCGGCTCTTTCCTTCTCGGGCTGGCGCTCGCGCTCGCTTGTCGAAGCAAGTGGCTTTTGGTATGTTTCTTCATCTTTTTCGCGAGCGTGTACGTACCGACAATGATCGTGGAGGCGGAGCATCTGCGAGCGCTATTCGGCGCGGCGTTTGAGACCTACGAACGGCAAGTCCCTCTCTTCTTCCCGAGGCCTTGGCGGCGTTTTGGCGCTTCGGGGAACGCTGAGGGGGATTGGACGCTCTACATCGAGAATCGGGAATATCGCGTACTGCTTGGCTATGGGTTGGTCCTGGCGGTTCTATTGGCCAAGGCCGTGTGATCGGTGCGCGTCTCTTAAGCGAGCCTGGAGCGCGCTCTTGATCGGCGGGCTCCTGTTCGCTTTGATCCCAACGCGCGCAGGCGGAAATGGCCACGCGGTCTTAGCGCCCGTGCAAGAGGCCGCGTCGGCTCTCCCGCTTCCTTTCGCCGAGGGGGAGCGGCTCGTGTATCAAGCGCGCTATTCCAAGCTCCTTCTCTCGGCCATCGTGGGGCGCCTCACCTTCACCTTCGGACGCTCGCAGGAGCGTCCCCTGTTGAACGCCTACCATCTGCGAGTGGAAGCCGTCTCCGAAGGGGTACTCATGGCGCTTCTGGGGATTCGCGTGGAGGATCTCTTCGAGTCCTTCGTGGATCCGCAGGATTTCGGTGTGCTGCGGACGCGGAAGCAGCTCGTCGAGGGGTCGAAGCGGAGCTTTCACCTCGCCCTCTTCGATCGGGAGCGCGCATCGGTCACCTATATCGTGCGCGATCTCGCGCGGCCGGTCGAGCCGCCGAAGGTGAAGGAGAACGCCACACGCCCTTGGGTGCAGGACATCCTCTCCGGCATCTATTACGTCCGCACGCAACCGCTCATGCCGGGAAGCGTGCTCCGCTTCCCCGTGAGCGATGAGGGGGAGACCTACGATGTGGAGGTCCGCGTGCACGAGATCGAGGAGGTGGAGACGCCGCGCGGCCGCGTCTCGGCCATCAAGATCGAGCCGTTGGTGTTTGGTCCGGGTCGCTTGATTCGCAAGGAGGGGGAGATGTTCATCTGGCTGAGTGCGGACGGACGCCGCGTGCCGCTTCTTGCGCGGGTGCGCGGTGGATTCGGAGTGGTGCAGGTGCAGTTGATCGAGGAGGAGCCGGGGGCTTCCGCGCAGCCGGGGGACGACGCTCGCCCGATACGGTGACCGGATGGAGATTCGCCTCACGCACATCGGTGGGGGATACGCCGGGCGGCGGGAAGTCCTATCGAAGGATCGCATCACGTTTGGGCGCGCCGCCGACAACGATGTGCGGTTGAGTCCGCAGGACGTGCGGGCCTCGGCGCATCATGCTGTCCTGTTCGTCTCGGACGAAGGCGTGGTGGTCGAGGACCTGAATAGCACCAACGGCACCTATGTGAATGGCGTGCGCGTCCATCGGGCGCGCATCCGAAATGGAGATGTCCTGCAATTCGGTCGGCGAGGACCAAGCGTGAGGATCGAGATCGTCGCTTCGACTGAGGAGGCCGAGTCGGTGACTCCGGAGGCGCCGACCGCTCCCACGCTCGTCGAGTCGGTGGCGTCTTCGACGGCGTGGCGCGTCGGGCGCACGACCGTGCAGTTGATGATTGACCAAGCCGTGCGGCGTTCCGCGCGCCTCTGGCGGCGATGGGTCGTGGGAGTCGCCCTTGGGATACTCGTCGCCATTGGGATCGCCCTCGGAATCCTCTGGCGCGGCGAGCGCGAGCGGTCTGCGTCTGTGGAGGAAGCGAATCCGCTTGTGCGCGTCGCGGTACGTAATCAAGCGGCCGTCGTCTTGATCCAGCACCACTTTCGGATTCTCGACGCCCGAGGGCGAGAGGTGAACACGGCCTTGAGCGAAGGATCGGGATTCGCCATAGACCCTCAAGGAGTGATCGCCACCAATTATCATCTGGTGCGTCCGTGGGAGTTCGACGCACGCTTCGCCGGTCAAGCGATCACGCCAGTCTCGCAATCGCTCAAGGTGATCTTCGCTGATCGTGCGCCCGATGAGGCTCTGGAAGCGCGCCTGGTGCGCGGTTCGCCGGAGATGGATATCGCGCTCTTGAAGGTGGATGCGCCGACCCCACTTCCCGTCGTCGAGGGCTTTGAACCGGATCCCGCGCGCGTGCGACAGGGGGACGAAGTCGCGATCATCGGATTTCCGCTCGGTTCGGCCCTGCTGCAGACGACCGGTCAGGAGCGCGCGACGACGACGCTTACCCGAAGCACGATCAGCAAGGTGAGTCCGACGCTGCTGCAGTTGGATGCACCGGTCATTCAAGGTTATAGCGGTAGTCCCATCTTCAATCGCGAGGGGAAAGTCATCGGCATCCTAACGGCGCGGTTGGGCGAGCGCGGGGAGCCCATTGATCCGAGCGCGCGCGCGATCGGGCTCGGGACGCCGATCCGCTTTCTCCTGCAACTCCTCAAGGAGGTGCCATGACGATCCCTGAGTTTCATCCTCCTCACCGTCTGTTGCTCGGCCCTGGCCCCAGTCCCGTCGAGGATCGAGTCTTGCGCGCCATGAGTGCTCCGGTGCTCGGGCACCTCGATCCGGTCTTCCTCTCGTGCATGACCGATGTGCAGCATCTGCTGCGCTACGTCTTTGAGACGCAGAATCGCGTCACGTTCCCGGTCTCCGGGACCGGCAGCGCGGGAATGGAGGCGGCGCTGGCGAATCTTCTGGAGCCGGATGAGGAGGTCATCATCGGCATTCATGGATTTTTTGGCGAGCGCATGTATGAGATGGCCACGCGCTTGGGGGCGCGCCCAATCCGTGTGGAAGCGGAGTGGGGGCGTCCGCTCGAAGACCGGGAGATTCGGACAGCACTCGAGCGTTCGCGGGCGCGCATCGTTTGCGTGGTGCATGCGGAGACCTCGACCGGCGTACGGCAGCCGCTGGAGCCCATCGCTCAGCTAGTCGCCGAGCGCGAGGGAATCCTCGTCGTGGATGCAGTGACCAGCCTGGGGGGACATCCCGTGGGTGTGGATCGCTTGGGCATCGGCGTATGTTACTCGGGATCGCAGAAAGCGCTCAGTTGCCCACCGGGACTGGCGCCGATCACGTTCTCCGAAGCCGCCTTGGAGAAAGTGCGTCGGCGCAAGAGGGCGGTGCCCAGTTGGTATCTCGACGTCTCGCTCATCGAGCGCTACTGGGGGAGCGAGCGGAGTTATCACCACACGGCGCCCATCAGCTTGAACTATGCCTTGCGCGAGGCGTTGCGTATGGTCGCCGAAGAGGGATTGGAAGCTCGTTGGCGGAGACACGAGCGGAACGCCCAAGCGCTGTGGGCAGGACTGGAGGCGATGGGCCTGCAACTCTTCGTCCCACGCGAATATCGGCTGTGGACGCTCACGACGATTCGCGTCCCCGAGGGCGTGGACGATGCGCGGGTGCGTGCCCGGTTGCTCGAGGAGTTCAACATCGAGATCGGGGGCGGATTGGGACCGTTGCGCGGGAAGATCTGGCGCGTGGGGTTGATGGGCGCGGGCAGCACGCGCCACAATGTCTTGCTCTTCCTAAGCGCTTTGGAGAGCGCGTTGCGTCGCGAGGGGGTCCGATGCGAATCGGGCATCTCCGCAGCGCTGGAGGCGTATGAGGAGTGAGTCGGAAAGAGATCATCCGCTGCTTTTCACTTCCACCGCTCCCAGGGGGGTCAACGCCTCCACGAGGCCTTGCGTGCGTCCGACGACGACGATGAGGAGATCATTCGGAGAGAGATACTTCTCGGCCACGCGCATGACCTCCTCGCGCGTCACGCGCTGCACGCGGGCGGGGAATCGCGGCACGTAGTCTCGTCCCAACCCGTGGAGCTCAACGAAGTGTAGCGCCTCGACCAATTGCCGAGGCGCAAGCGCATTCGGGGTAAAGCGCTCCTCCCATCGCCGTTGCGCCTCGGCGAGTTCCTCGGCCGTCGGACCTTCGGCGCGCATCGCCCTCAGAATCCCCAGGGCGCGTTCGATCGCCGAGACGACCTGTTCGTTCGGGACCGCGAATGAGAGCAGAAATGGGCCGCGATGCGTGCGCAGGTCGAATCGGCAGCGCACGTCTGCCAAAGGAACGCCTCCTTTTGACGCCTCCCTCTCAAGCCGGAGGCGAATCACCTCAGCGAGCATGAGCGTCGGGACATAGTCCTCGGAGAAGCGCTCTAGGCCAAAGGAGCCGATGCGGATGTGGGCGAGTGGGGCGTCCGGGAGATCGCGCAGGAGGATGCGCACACCTTGAGCCGGCGCCGGGGCGACGAACGTGGGAGGGACGATCTTCCCTTTGAGCATGGCGCCGAAATTCGGGCGGATGAGGGGCATCAACGTGGCCGGAGAGAAAGGACTGAGGACGATGAGCGTCGCGTTATTGGCGATGAAGAAACGGGCGTGATGGCGCGCAATGTCCACCGGCGTGATCGCCGCGATCTCTTCCGGCACGCCTTCGGCCGGGCGGGCGTAGGGGTGCGGATGATAGAGGGCGCGGTACCATTCTTCATCCGCGATCTGGGAGGGATCGCGCCGCTTGGCTCTCACTTCATCGAGGAAGCGCGCTTTTAAAGCCATCAACGCCTCGGCCTCGAACGTCGGTCGGGAGACGACGCGCGCCATGAGCCGAATGAGCTCCGGCAGACCGCGCGCCGGGGCCTCTACGGTGATCGTCGTCGCATCCCAGGTGACCTCCGTCCGAAGGGTCGCTTCAAGCGCTGCGAGACGTTGCCGCAGGGTCGCTTCGCTCAAGTCCTCGGCACCCAACCAGATCGCGCGCGCCGTCAGCGCGGCCGTGCCCGACTTCCCCGCGCGGTCGAAGGCCGCGCCGCTTTTGATCATGAGGCTCAGCACAGCTTCAGAGGCCTCGGGGCGCTCCAGGAGAATGATCTGCAGGCCATTGAGGAGATAGTCATAGTAGGCGTTCGGAAACAGCGCATCTACCGGTTGCTGCCTAGGCGGTGGTGTTCCTACAGCGCAGCTTGAGCTCGACGAGAGCCCACGGACGATCTCCGTATGTCCTTCACCGAGGACGCCCATGCCTATTGCCATTCCGAGGATCATCCGTCCGATCCGCCACCATCGGCTCATGTCATGCCTCCTCATGCGCCTTAAGATTGTGATGAGGCTCACCGGATTGTTCAAGGGGCGTTCGCCGGCATTCGCGCGACGCCGCGCTCGCGTTCTCCTCGCCTTCGCGAGGACGAACGAGTCGAAGCGAGCGTCCATTTCAATTGAAACTCCAGCTCCTCCTCTGTCCGTCCTCGCTCGTGCTCAATGCTGATCGTAGCGTGGGCCGGGACGCGCACGTGCTCTCCTGCCACGCGGATGCGAAACGCTTTGCCTTGTTCCAGGGCGTCCGCCAGACGACGCAGCTTCGCGATGAAGAGCCTCTTCGGATATTCCTTCTCGACGTCTCGTCGGCGCTTCTTCGGCATCTGAGCCCCCTAGGACCTCATGGAGCGGGCCGTGCGCTGGTATTTCGGACGCTGAGTCCCGCTCTCGCTCAGCCAACTATGATAGCGTGAGATCGCGGGCGCGTCACGGCATGCGATTGCTCAAGTCTTGCGCTCCTTGGTAGAATTGGGACTTTGCATGTGGCGACGATGTTCGCGCGTCGGATGATCATCGGCGTCATGGGGAGTTCGCAGTGCGATTCGGCCATTTATGAGCAAGCGCGTGCGGTGGGACGACTCATCGCCGAGCGCGGAGCTGTCCTGCTGTGTGGGGGATTGGGAGGCGTGATGGAAGCGGCGGCGCGCGGTGCCTGTGAAGCCGGAGGACTCACCGTCGGTATCCTCCCGGGCGGGAGCGAGCGCGAATCGCCTCCGAATCCATACATTCAGATCGCGATCTTCACGGGCCTCTCCGAGGCCCGAAACGTCATCAACGTCCGTTCGGCAGATGCCATCATCGCGATCGCCGGGGGATATGGCACGCTCTCGGAGATCGCCCTTGCTCTGAAGGTGGGGAAGCCCGTCGTCCTCCTGCATTCGTGGCGATTCCAGTCT
Source organism: Acidobacteriota bacterium (assembly GCA_030550025.1). Lineage (GTDB taxonomy): Bacteria > Acidobacteriota > Blastocatellia > HR10 > HR10 > HR10. The sequence continues at coordinate 76,303 of JAUQQC010000001.1, forward strand.
CCATTTGGAGAAGCCGAAGGCGTCGTGCGCGCGGCTGAGACGCCGGAGGAAGCCGTGGCGCTCGCTTTCGAGTTGCTCTCTCGGATGCGCTGAAGATGATGCTCTTGGACCCGAGATGAAGACCTATCGAGCCGTCCTCTTCGATTTGTTCGATACGATCGTGGACTTTCATCGCGATCGGTTGCCTCAAGTCCGCTTTGGCGAACAAACGCTCTTCTCAACGAGTGGCGTCGTCTACGAGGTCCTTCGTGGGTACGCGCCGCAGCTCGAGTTCGAGACGTTTTACGAAGCCTTTCGCGAGTCCTGGCGTCAGGTGGAGGAGCGTCGGAAAGCGGAGTTGCGGGAATATCCCTCTCACGTTCGCTTTCGACGGCTCCTCGAGCTGCTCCACTTGGAGACGCTCTCGGACGACGTCGTCGAGCGCCTCGTGCGCGCGCACATGGAGACGTGGTCGCGCGGTGCTGAGCTGCCGGAAGCGAATCGTCAGCTCCTTCTCCGCGCGCGGGAGCGCTTTCCTCTCGGGCTCGTCTCGAACTTCGATCATCCGCCGACAGCGCATCGGATCTTACGCGACTTCGGCATCTCCGAGCTTTTCACCGTGATCGTCATCTCGGCGGAGGTCTCCTGGCGCAAGCCCCATCGGGAGATCTTCCTTCGGGCGCTCACCCGATTGGAGGTCTCTCCGCGCGACGCGCTCTTTGTCGGCGACACTTTTGAGGCGGATGTCCTCGGTGCCAAGAGTATCGGCATGGACGTCGCGTGGCTGAATCGGCGCGGCGAGGACATCCCCGAGGATGTCGTAGACCCCGATTACGTCCTCGCACGCCTTGAGGATCTCGCCCCCGTGCTCGGCCTTTAGTCTCTGCTGGCGCTAAGCGCCTCCACCCTTTGTCGGGAGGGCGCCCATCGAGCGGAGGCGTTCGCGGGCATGTTCGGCGAACTCATGCGTGGGGAATTCTTCGATCACTCGGGAGTAGAGTTCGATGGCGAGATCGCGTCGGCCCGTATGGCGATAGACTTCTCCAAGCAGGAAGTAGACCTCTGCGATGCGAGAGAAGGCCGGATGCTCGCGCACGATCGCCTGCAGGCGACCTTCGGCAGCCTTCCACTTCTTCCGCTTGATATAGAAGCGTGCGACTTCCAGATCATGCCGTGCGGTGCGTTCCAATTCCGGGCTGCGCGGATCCAATAGCGGGCCTCGCGAGACGTTCCCCTGCAGCGCCGCGAGCGTCATTCCGGAGGACCCAACAAACCCCGCGCACAAAAGGGACACCATTCGGATGAGAAGGCGCTTCCGGCGCTCCGGCGAACGTCGTTCGTCCTGATGTCGGTCTCGCCGTGCTCGGCCTCCCATAGAACGGTTCACTCCTCGATGGGGAAGTATTTGCTCAGGATCGCCGAGAGCCGCCGGACGGTCTCCATCGGGATCGCAGCGCGGTCGGTTTGAATGGCATGCCGCAGGGCGGATTGGCACCGGCAGGCGCCGGTCGCCTCTTTGAGCAGTCCGACGGCGGCTCGGACGATGCGTTTGGCGTTGGCCGTATTGCGGTTGAGATAATCGAGCACCATCTCGACGGTGACCGAATCGTGAGCGGGATGCCAACAATCGTAATCGGTCACCAATGCCAGTGTCGCGTAACAGATCTCGGCCTCGCGCGCGAGCTTGGCTTCTTGCAAGTTCGTCATCCCGATGACGTCCATCCCCCAGGCGCGATAGACGTGCGATTCGGCTCGAGTCGAGAAGGCTGGCCCCTCGATGCAGACATACGTCCCTCCGCGATGCACGCGCAGGCCTTCGATCTGCCGGGCGGCGCGTTCGAGGGCATCGCTCACAACCGGGCAGACGGGATCGGCGAACGAGATATGCGCGACGATCCCATCGCCGAAGAACGTGGATGGGCGTTGGCGCGTCCGATCGAAGAACTGGTCGGGAATGACGATATCGAGCGGGGCATATTTCTCCTGCAGGGAGCCGACGGCGCTCACCGAAATGATGCGTTCGACGCCGAGCAGCTTCAGGGCATAGATATTCGCGCGAAAGGGTAACTCAGTCGGCAACAGGCGATGCCCGCGTCCGTGCCGCGCGAGGAACGCAACGCGCACGCCTTCGAGCGTGCCCAGGAGAAACGCCTCCGAGGGTTTGCCGAAAGGGGTATCTACGATGATCTCCTCGACGTCGCTCAGTCCCTCCATTTCGTAAAACCCACTGCCGCCGATGATTCCGATTTTCGCTTCCGCCATCTCATCCTCCCTCAATGGGAATGACGTGAAATCGCCCTTCGGCTTCGATGATGCGCCCGATGGGGATTTGCGGATCGTGATAAAAGACGCAGAGCCATCCTTCGCGGACGGCCTGAGGGAGCAATCGGTTCTTTTGCTCGAGCGTCTCCAGCGGGTAATGGTCCAATGCGGCGATCCACGGCTTCTGGACATGTGGCGTCATTGGGATGAGATCGCTCCAGAAGACCGCCGTGCGATCCTCCGAATGGAGGAAGACGATCTGAAGGTCGCGATTGTGACCGCGCACGCGCACCAGGCGAACACCCGGGACGATCTCCCGGTCGCCTTCGATCAATTCGAGTTGTCCACTTTCTCGCAGGGGCTCCCACGTGATGGGACGGTAGCTGGCGCGATCCCGCTCGTTTGGGGCGTTCGCATGCTCATATTCGCCGCGCTGGACGATGTAGCGAGCGCGCGGGAACGTGGGCACGAGTCGCTCCTGGTGGCGTCGCGTGTTATTCCCGGCATGATCAAAATGCAGGTGCGTGTTGATGACGATGTCGATGTCTTCGGGGCTGAGGCCACGATCGGCGAGTTGCTGAAGGAGGGGGCGCGGCCGATTCGGGGCGTAAATCTGATGAAACTTCTCATCCCACACGTCGCCCAAGCCCGTGTCCACGAGGATGTTGTATCGGCCCGTGCGCACGAGCAAGCAGTTCAGGCCCATGAGGATGCGATTCTTCTGGTCAGCCGGAGCCACCCGCTCCCAAAGCACCTTGGGGACGATGCCGAACATCATCCCCCCATCCAGTCGCCAAGTCCCGTCGCTCACCACCTCGAGCGTCATCTTCCCTAGCGAGATCGGACCGGTCACCGATCGTGGCCTCCTTCAAGAATGGGATGGCGCTCCCTCGACCGTGATGGGGTAGCGCTTGAGGATTTGGGTGATCCGCTCCTGAATCTTCTTCTGCCGAAGCGTTTGCTCGATCTGCAAGCGCGTCTCCTCATCCAAAGGGGCGATGCGCCGCGCTTCGACCTTGATGATGTGAAATCCGTAGCTCGTCTCCACGAGGTCGCTGATCTGTCCTGGCTGCAAGGCGAATGCGGCTTCCTCGAACTCCCGCACCATGCGGCCCCGGCCAAAGAAGTCGAGATCGCCACCTCTGTCCTTCGAGCCAGGATCATCGGAGAACTCGCGCGCTAAGGCTGCGAAATCTTCCCCCGCGCGAGCCCGACGCAAAACCTCTTGGGCCTTTCGACGCACGGTCTCCTTCTCTGGCGGAGGATTCCCATCTCGCGCGATCGGGCGCGTGCTGAAGAGGATGTGCCGGGCTCGGACTTGCTCGAACTCGGTCCGATGTTCTTCGTAGTAGCGACGGATCTCCTCGTCGCTCACGGATGTGCGCTGTTGCAATTCGCGCAGCAGATAGCTCTGCAAGATGAATTCGGGGAAGATGCGGAGCTGAAGCGCGATGCGTGGATCTCGATCCAATCCTTCTTTGCGCGCGCGTTCGGCCAGGAGAACCAACTCGCCATATTGCCGTCGCACCTGCTCGTTGAGGGCGCTGCGAGAGAGCTGAGGGTTGGCGGCGAACACCTGATCGAGTGCCATCGGATTCGTTCGGAAGAAGCGCTCGATCTCCTGGTCCGAGATCTCCGCTTCGGGATGGCGATCGCGATAAGCCGAAGCCAGGATGGAGATCTTCTGAAGCTCCAGTTGAGCGGCGACTTCGGTTCGGCCCAGCAGCCCAAGCCGTCGGGCCTCTTGCGCCATGGCGAGCGCCTGCCGGAGTTGATCGGCGAGTTGCCGCCGGCCCTCCGGGGTGGAGAAGAAGGCGCGCCGCGATTCCGGCATCCCTTCGAGCAAGGTCTCCAGATCGGCTGCGGAGAGATGCGTCAGTGGAGGACGATCGGCGAGGCGGCGTTGAACCAAGAGAGCCGCGGCGCCGAGCCCTAGGACGAGGGCAATGAGCCACCAGGTTCGCGATGGGCGTTTCACGTCCGGTTCCCCTCCTTCGGGACTTCGACCAACTCGATGAGTACGCCATGGGCGCTCGCCGGGTGCAGGAAGGCGATCTTCCGACCTTCCGCCCCACAGCGCGGCTCTTGGTCAATGAGACGCACGCCCTGTGCGCGCAGGCGCGCGAGCGTCCCTTCGAGGTCTGCCACTTGGAAGCAGATGTGATGCAATCCCTCGCCGCGCCGCATCAAGAAGCGACCAACGGGCGAGTCCTCACGGAGTGGTTCGAGCAGCTCAAGACGACCTTCCCCGATGGGGAGCATGGCTAGGTGGACGCCCTGCTCGGTGACCGTCTCTCGCCCGACACAGGTCAGGCCGAGCACATCCGTGTAAAACGAGAGCGCATCCTCGAGATCGCGCACGGCGATGGCGATATGATCAAGCTTCATCGTTCCGCCTCCTTCAAGACCGCCGATGGCCCTCCCAGCGCGTCAGGATCTCCTCCACGATGGAATACGGATCGCGCTCGCGACGGGCGATCGCCACAGCCCACTGGCGGAGTTCTTCCTTCGTCGTGAGCGTGTGAAGAGCGACCTCGAAGAGCCGCTCTTTGAGGAGCGCGCGAAGTCGTTGTTCGGCCATCTCCTGGCGTCGCTCATCGGCTTGAGGGCTTTGCCGGCGAAAGTCCAGGAAACGCGCGATGGCGTGGCCGAGATCCTCGATCCCTTGGCCTTCGGTGGCAATGGTTTTAATGATCGGTGGGTGCCATCCGTCCCAGCGTTCGGCGATCGCGAGCATGGCATTCAATTCGCTCTCGATGCGCGAGACGCCTTCGCGGTCCGCTTTATTGATGACGAAGATATCGCCGATTTCCATCAGGCCTGCCTTGATCGTCTGAACATCGTCGCCAAGGCCCGGCATGAGGACGACAAGAGTCACTTCGGCCATCTTCACGATGTCCACCTCATCCTGGCCAACGCCGACGGTCTCGACGATCACTGTGTCATAACCCGCGGCATCGAGGATGAGGACGGCATCACCGGTCGCGCGCGCCAGGCCGCCCAAATTCCCGCGCGTGGCCATCGAGCGAATGAAGACACCGGGATCGGTGCCGAGGGTTTGCATCCGAATGCGATCGCCAAGGATCGCTCCGCCGGTGAACGGGCTGGAGGGGTCCACGGCGATGATCCCCACGGTCTCCCCGCGAGCGCGATAATACTGCGCCAGACGATCCACGAGTGTGCTCTTGCCAACGCCCGGCGACCCCGTCACGCCCAAGACGCGGGCACGCCCCGTGTAGGGGAAAAGCCGTTGCAGAAGCGTCAAGGCGTGAGCCCCGTCGTTCTCCACCAGCGAGATCGCCCGCGCGATGGCCCGCGCGTCTTGCGCGCGGATTCGTTCGATGAGCAGAGCCAGCGCCTCTGACATGGCCTTCGGCAGACACTTAACGTTAAACGGTCTCCGGAGTCGGCGTCAAGGTGGATTCCGGTCAAGCGCAGCGGAACATCGCTTTGGGTTTGGGATTGTCCTGTGGTATAAATTCGGCCAGAGGGCCGGGAGGGGAATGAGATGGAGATGAAGCTTCAGGCGGAGGTGATGAGCCATCGGTTCGGATTGGACTCGGCCGAATGCGATGTGAAGCTCGTGTTACCGGGGACTGTCGAACGTCTGCGGCCGCTCCTGGCAATGGCGCTTGAAAAAATGGGGTATCACGTAGTGAGTGAAGATCCCCTGCAGGCTCGACGCGGCGGTGTTAATTTTTCCCTGAACGTCCTCAAGTACTCGTTGTCTCTTCACCTCGGATTCAAGTCGGTGGGGGAACAAGCGACGCAGGTGACGTTCAGTTATTCGCTCAAGCATTCGGGGATGGGGTGGGTCACCAAAGGGGACTTACCTGTCCTCGCGCGGGAGGCAGAGGCGATCGCGGCGATCGCACTGCAAGGCGCACGAGCGCCCATCTGCGGAAGGTGCGGCTCGGAGAACCCCGCCGGTTCGCGATTTTGCCGACGATGTGGTGCGCTGTTGGCGGTTTTAGAGCCGGCCGAGCTGGATGTCTTGCGCTTGGTGGCGGGGAATCGTGCGGCTTATCAGGCGATCCTCATGGGGATCGTGTGCCTCGCGGTCATGACCTGTTGTCTGGCCGTTCTGCTCTCCGACCTCCCGGTGAAGCTCGAAAGGTTCTTGATCATTCTTGGGCTTCTCGCTGGAGCGATCGGATGGGGGCCCCTGCTTTGGGGGATTTACGGATTGCGACGGAGTGTGAGCCTGCCGGGGAAAGACAGGCCGCTCAAGCAGCACGTGCGCGAAGCGCTTTCGGTGCCCTCCATTCCCTCCGATGGGGTCGCATTCTCTACGACCGAAGTGACGACGCAGCTTTTGGAGGAAGCTTTACCCCCGATGTCTGTGACGGAGGGAACGACGCAGCTCTTAGAGAACGCCCCCTCTCCTCCTTCGCGAACCCAGGAGCGAGAGGTCTCATGATCGCTCGTGGGGAGGGGAACCGATGGGCGTCTTGACGCGGGGGAGAACGCCCATCTAGCGACGGCAGAGGTGCGGATGGAATTATGGAACTTGTGGGATTGGCAGGAGTGATGGCGTCGGCTTTGGGGTTGGCGCTGACGCTCTACGGGGTGTTTTATAATGGGCGAGCCACGCGCGCGCTCATCGAGTCCATTCGTCAAGATATTCAAGCAGTGCATGAGACGACGCGAGCAGTGCAGGGGATGACGCAAGCGATCCAAGAGACGATGCGGGCGATCCAGGAGACGATGCGGGCTATTCACGAGGATGGCCAACGACGGCAGGAGGAGCTGCTCACCTATCTTCGCGAGATGGATCGCCGTCATACCGAGTTGATGGCGGCCATCGCCCAGCGCCGCTTCTGAGTCTTGGCGCTCCCGACTCGCTGAGAGGACGACTTCACCCCCTTTCGCCTGGGGCGACGTGGTGGCGACTCTCGTTCCTTCAGTCTCGCGGTTGAGATTTGACGCTGTGCGGGGGGAAGGCCTAGAATTTGGCATACTCATGCCGTTGTTTCGTCGAAAACGAGGGGGGTTGGAACCACCGTCCGAACGCGCGGGGGTGGTGAAGACCGAAGGCGTCTTCCTCAAGTGCGAGGGGTGTCGGGAAGTCCTCTATCGCAAGGATGTAGAGGAGAACCTGATGGTCTGTCCCCGCTGCGGGTATCACTTCAAGATCTCGGCTCGTCAACGGCTGGCGTTGCTTTTCGATGACGGGGTGTACACGGAGCTGGATGCGCACTTGGTCTCGGCCGATCCGCTGAACTTCTATGACCTGCGGAGTTATAAGGATCGTCTGACATCGGCGCAGAAGGCGACGGGGGTGCTCGAAGCGATCCTCACCGGGGAGGGGACGATCGGTGGATATCCGGCGATCATTCAGGCGATGGAATATGCCTTCATCGGGGGGAGCATGGGTTCGGTCGTGGGGGAGAAGGTCACGCGGGCGATCGAGCGGGCTTTGCAAACGCGTGCGGCGCTCATCATCGTCTCTGCTTCGGGAGGGGCGCGCATGATGGAGGGCGTATTGAGCCTCATGCAGATGGCGAAGATCTCGGCGGCGCTCGCGCGTCTGGATGAGGCGGGCGTGCCCTACATCTCCGTGATGACCGATCCCACGACCGGAGGGGTGACAGCGAGTTTCGCCATGTTGGGGGATTTGAATATCGCCGAGCCGGGAGCGCTCATCGGATTCGCCGGACCGCGCGTGATCGAGCAGACGATCCGGCAGAAGCTGCCCGAGGGGTTTCAGCGCTCGGAGTTCCTCTTGGAACATGGGATGCTCGATGCGGTCGTGGACCGACGGCAGTTGCGGGATTTCTTGATCAAGACGCTCGCCTTCATGATGCCTGATCAGCAGCGACCTCCGGCGAGCGGGAGGCGGGAGGCGCGAGAGAAGCCACGGTGAACTACTGGGAGACGCTGGCCTACCTGGAGTGGCTCGGGCACGAGACGCTGCGGGCCCGATTTGGGTTGGAGAAGATTCGTCGCCTCTTAGCCGAGCTTGGGGATCCACAGACCGCCTATCCCTCGATCCTCATCGCGGGGACGAATGGGAAAGGTTCCACGGCGGCGATGGTGGAGGCTATCCTGCGGCGGGCTGGGTTGCGGACGGGGCTCTACACGTCTCCTCATCTGGTGCGCGTCGAGGAGCGAATTCGTGTCCTCGGGTGCGAGATCGCCCCCGAGGAATTCGCGGCGCTCGCCACGCGCGTGCGCGCTGTGTCGGAGGTGCTTCTCGAGCGCGGGGAGATCGAGGCGCACCCGACATACTTCGAGTTCCTCACGGCCGTCGGCTTTGAGTACTTCCGCGAGAAGGCGATTGAGGTCGCCGTCCTCGAAGTCGGGCTCGGGGGACGGCTGGATGCGACCAACGTCGTCCCCCCATTTCTCTCCTTAGTCACGAGCATTGACATTGACCACGAGCAATATTTGGGCTCGACGATCGCTTCCATCGCGCGGGAGAAGGCGATGATCATCAAGCCGGGCGCGCGCGCGGTCCTCGCGCGGCAGCCCCCGGAGGCGCGGGCCGTTCTGCTCGCGCGATGTCGGGAGTGTGGGGTCTCTCCGATATGGGCGGATGAGGCGGTGGAAATCCTCGGCAGCGAGCCCGACGGACGATTCGCGTTCGCTTATCGCGCGGCTTCGGGCCAGCACCGGAGTGTTCATCTCGCCCTGCGCGGGCGACATCAGATCGAGAACGCGCTCGTGGCTATTCGCGCGGTGGAGGTCCTACGCGAGTTGGGATATTCGATTCTCGACGAGGCCATTGGCCATGGGCTCGAATCGGTCGAATGGCCGGGACGGTTGGAGATCATTGGGCTGTCGGGTCCATTGCTGTTGCTCGATGGAGCGCACAATACGGCCGGAGCGCGCGCGGTGCGCGCGTATCTGGAGGAATTTGCGCGCCGGCCGCTCACGCTCGTCTTTGGAACGATGCGCGACAAGCGGATCGCCGAGATGGCCGCCGAGCTGTTCCCCTTGGCCGATGTCCTCATCCTGACGCGCGTCTCAGACGAGCGGGCGGCGCCGCTTGCGCAACTTCTGGAGCAGACGGCCGATCTGCGACGTCGGCTCGGCCGACCGACCGAGGCCGTGGAGCCTGCGGAGCTGGCGTTCGACCTGGCTTGGGAGCGGACGCCTCCGGATGGAATGATTTGCGTGACCGGTTCGCTCTATCTCGTCGGCGAGGCGAAGAAGTGGTTGGCTCGAGCCCACGGCGAAGGGGGCGCATGTATCCTCGGGCGAGAGGAAGCAGGTGATTAAACCACCAGCTGTGCGTCCGGGAGACGTGATCGGCATCGTCGCTCCGGCCAGCGACATCAAACCGGAGCGGTTGGCGGCCGGCGCGCGCGAGCTGGAACGCCTTGGGTTTCGCGTCAAGTTCTCGCCTTCGATCTTCGCGCGGGAGATGTATCTGGCCGGTTCCGATCGGCGACGCGCCGAGGAGTTGATGGCGATGTTCGGCGATCCTGAGGTGAAAGCGGTCTTCGCCGCGCGTGGAGGATACGGCTCGGTCCGCCTCTTACCATACCTCGATGAGGAAGCGCTGCGCGCGCATCCGAAGATCTTCATGGGCTATAGCGACATCACGACGCTGCTGGTCTACTTCCAACAGCGATTCCAGTGGGTCGTCTTTCATGGGCCAATGGTCACGCGGGAGTTCGCCGACGGACCGGAGCACTACGACGAAGAATTGCTGCGGCGCACGCTCATGCGGGCGGAACCGATCGGAGAGATTGATACCGCGGGCGTTGCCGTGCTCTCACCCGGAATCGCGACGGGCCGACTGACGGGCGGATGTCTGCCGCTTCTGGTGAGCACGCTCGGCACGCCCTACGAATTCGATGCCACCGACGCGATCCTCTTCCTCGAGGACTACGCCTCAAAACCCTATCAGGTCGATCGCATGCTCACGCAACTCCGGGATGCCGGGAAATTCCGCGCTGTGCGTGGCCTCGTCTTCGGCGAGATGACCGAGTGCCTACAGCATCCGAATCAGGATTACACCATTGTGGACGTCATCCAAGACCGCCTCGCCGATCTGAACGTCCCGATCCTCTTCGGAGTGCGTTCCGGTCACAGCGATTACCGGAATCAGGTTCTGCCCTTCGGCGTTCGCGCGACGCTCGACGGATATCGGGCGAAGCTCATCATCGAGGAAGCGGCAACGAGCAAGCCTTGAGGAAGGCGCTCATGTATACGCGAGCGCGATTTCGGCCGGAGCATAGTAATGGGCGAGGATCTCTCGATGCGTCCGTCCCTGCTGCGCCATAATGGCTGCGCCGATTTGGCAGAGGCCGACGCCATGGCCCCATCCAGCGCCACGCAGCCGAAAGCGTCGAGGCGTGCCCCTGCGCACGTCCTCGGGGAAGACGACGAAGGCGGAGCTATAGAGACACGTCCACGAGAGCACGCGCCGAATCTCCAACTCCTTGCCGACGATCACGCTCCCTCGTTCTCCGACGATGCGGAGTCGCACCAGACGGCTTGAAGCTCCGCGCTCGAGCGGCTCCAACTGCCGGATCGCGCCAAGATCCAGTCCGAGTCGCGCCTGCACAAGCGCTTGAAGTTCCTCTTGTTCGAGCGTTCGCTCCCATCGGAAGAAGTCACGCGTCGGACGATCCACCTCCGGGAGGAGGTCGTCGAGCCTGCGAGAATTCGTCATGTGACAATAGGCCGGAGGAGAACCCATGATCCACGTGATGGCATGAGCTTCGATGGTGAGCGGGCGCGGGAAGTTCGCGGGCCATTCCGCCCCATCAAATCGCCCTCCTTGCAAATAGGGGACATCGCGATCCTCCCACGCGCTGCGATACGCTTCGGTCGCCCCACCGCAGCATTTGGAGAAGCGGGCATCGCAGACTTGTCCGTCGAAGGTCAGGACTTGCCCACGCGTCTCTGTGACGGCGGCTATGGCGGCGTCGCTCGTCACAGGGGCGAGGCCGTAATACCGCTGGCAATGGTCATCGGCGCAGACATCGAACTCGCGATGCGCCGTTCGGTTCGTCCATCGTCGAATCTCCAACTCCGGCGTCTCGGAGGTTTCGCGCTCGGGGAGAAGCGGTGAGGGTTCCTCTTCGTTCGCACGACGCGCGAGATTCGCCAGAAGCCAGCTTCGGGAGATGATGGCATGCGCTTTGAGGAATTCCACGGGAGCGCGCGCGCTCATCTCCGAAGAGATGACGCTCTTCAAGTAGGTCTCAGCGGGGATCTCATTGATGACGGTCAGTCGCCGTGAGGTCTCCGAGAGTGAGGATGAGACGCGAATCGTCAACGTTCCCGCATAGCGCTGCGCCTCTTTCCGCTCCCAATGGAAGCCTTTTCCGATCGGAACCTCCTCGAGCGCGAAGATCGCCATCGCGGGGTTCATCGGACGGAGGAGGAACGTTGCGCCGGTCCCCACGAGGCGTTCTTGAGCATCGCGGATTTCGATGCCAGCCGGATGCGGAGTTGCTCGGTACCGACCGGGAGGAACGATCCTCCCATCGGGTGTTCGGAATTCCCCCATGAGCGTGAAACGGATCTGCTCGGCATCGGCCAGAAGGCCGATCGAGACCACCGGTTCGGAGGGGAAGATTGGCGCTCGCATCACCATCAAAGACGCGGTGGCGCATTCACCGGGGGAGGCGAAGCCCGAAGGCTGCTGCGGCGATCGGGCTTCGCCCACAAAGTCGCTCAGCTCCCGATGAGCTTTCGCACCGTCTCCAGGGCAGCCTCGTAGTTGGGGTGGTCGGCGATCTCCGGAACGTACTCAACATAGCGTACCGTATCGTCGGCATCCACGACGAAAACGGCGCGCGTATCCAAGCGCAGCTCTTTGATCAACGTCCCGTAAGCGAGGCCGAACGAAGCGTCACGATGATCGGAATAGCACGCGACGCGATCAATACCGGCGGCGCCGCACCATCGCTTCTGCGCGAACGGCAGATCCATGCTGATGGTGAGGATCTCGACGCCCGGGAGCCGAGCCGCTTCTTCGTTGAAGCGGCGCGTCTGTGCATCGCAGACAGGGGTATCGAGCGAGGGCACCGAGCTGATGATCCGCACCTTCCCTCGCGTCGAACTGAACTGAAACGGTGTGAGATCCGTCGTGAGGACCGTGAAGTCGGGCGCTTTATCCCCAACTTTGATCTCCGGTCCCACGAGCGTGAGCGGATTCCCTCGCAATGTGACAGCACCAGGTCGTTCGATCGTCATCGCTCATCCTCCTTCATGTCGGATTGTCGAAAGGGGCAATTTTACCAGCTCCCGGATGAGACCGAAAGCCGCGCACTGCCGGATCGGGCGGCATCGAAAGACGTGCGCGCGCGCAGAGGCATTTGCCGTTGACAGAGCTGGGCCTCGGATATACTATAGCACGCGTCGTGCGAAGAGCACTCGCCGCACGGCCCAGAGCATGGAGGAACACGCGGCGTGGTCGAGATGCTGCAGCGATTTCAGCGGGTCGGCGTCCCACGCGATCTTCAGGATTACGTGGAGACTGCAGAGAGGAGGAGCTATGAGGCGTTCGTGGCTTGTCGCTACTGGAGCGTTGGTCGTCGGGGCAGCCGTAGTGTTCGCCTCGCGGGGAGGTCTGGGGGGATCGGAGGCGGTTTCGTCGGCGAGTTCATCAAGTCGATCGCTGATGCGGCTTGATCCTCGCGCTCGGCCTCGAGTGAATTTTCGCACGCTTGGAGAGGATGTTCTCTTCGCCCCGGGCATGGAGTGCTTCGCGGAGACGCGACTTCTCGACACTGCCGCTTGGGCTGATGGGGAGCGTCGCGCTTGGCCGCAGAAGCTGGCGTTCGGGGATTTCAACGGGGACGGCTTGGCCGATCTTCTGCTCTTCGGGAACTGGAAGGGGCGCGCCTTGCTGACGGTGAAAATCCGGCGGGCAGATGATCGCTTTTGCCCGGGCTTCACCTTCCATCTCGGGACGGGGGAGATCACCGAGGGCGTCATGGCAGACATCACGCAGGATGGGCATGCGGATGTCCTCGTTGCGTTCGCCGAGGCACCGCTCTTAGAGCTTCTGATCGGAGATGGGCGAGGGGGGATCGCGGATCGGCGGGAGGTCGTACTGGAGGAACCGGCACGGGCTGTCGCTATTGGGGATGTCACCGGCGACGGGTATGTGGACATCGCCCTCGCCTTCGGCGCGCCAACGCGAGTGGTTCTTCTGGTCGGGCGCGGCGAGGGACGTTTTGAACGGGCGAGCCTCCTCTCACTCTGGGACGCGGCGGATCCAATCGTCCTTCGGATAGCTGATCTCGATCGCGATGGGCATGGGGATCTCATCCTCGCTCATGGGGGCGGAATCGTGTGGGCTCGCGGGACAACGGCGGGGTTCCTCGAGCCGATGTTCCTCCCGGTAGATTCCGAGCCGACGGGCCTCGTCGTCGAGGATTTCGATCTGGATGGACAGGCGGATGTGGGGTTGAGCGATGCAGCTGGGAACGTGCAGCTCTTCCTTGGGACGGCAGGCGGGGGATTCGTCAGACGAGGGACGTGGTTCGTGGGGGAGGCCACGTCGGCGCTCGCGGTCGGTCATTTCGATGTCGATGGATATCCGGACGTCGCCGTCGCGCTTGCTGATCGGAATCAGCTCCTCCTGCTCATGGGAGATGGGAAGGGAGGATTCGAGGAGGTGTTCGGTATGGAGGTGGGCGATCCGGTAGCGGCGATTTTGGCGGCGCGAGTGAATCGCGATGCTCTGGATGATCTGCTCCTCGGCGAACGGCGTCCGGGGGGATGGCTCATCGCCGTGACCGACGCTGCGCGCATCGTCGTGACGACGACGGCCGATACGATTCGCGAAGACGGTCGCGTCTCACTGCGAGAAGCCATTCTCGCGGCCAATGGCGTGCCGCCCAATCGCGACGTCGTGGGGCAACCGAGAGCGCCCGAGGTGATCGCGTTCGATATTCCGGAATCGGAGCGCCGAGATGGCGTCTTCACGATCGAAGTGGATGGTGCGTTGGGACCTCTGCCTCGATTGGTGGATGGAGGGACAACCATTGATGGGACGACGCAACCAGGGTGGAGCGGTTCGCCGATCATCGTGCTCAGCGGTCGGCGAGCCGGCCTGGCCGATGGGCTCGTGATCACCTCTTCGCTCAACGTCATCGCCGGATTGGTGATCCATGGGTTCGAGGGGAGCGGCGTGAAGATCATCGTGGATCCGCCGGAATCCGGCACGGCGACGGGAAACATCGTGCGCGGGTGTTATATCGGGACGGATCCGACCGGGCGACAGAGCATCGGGAACGGGCTCTACGGCGTTCTGATCACGCGGAATCGCACGCAGGCGAACCTCATCGGAGGGACGGCCCCGACCGATCGGAACGTCATCTCGGGGAATCGCAGCAATGGGATCGAGCTGGATTTTCCCACCTTCGGGAATCTCATTTTGGGGAACTACATTGGGACGACGGCCGATGGGATGGGCGCGTTGCCCAACGGCGGAGCGGGCGTCTTCATCAGCGGAGCGCGAGATAACGTGATCGGCGGACGCGAACCCGGAGCTGGGAACCTGATCTCAGGGAATTCCGGCAGCGGCGTTCAGATCGTCGGCGTCTTCGGGAATCAAGTGCAAGGGAATTGGATCGGCGTAGATGCGACGGGAAGGCGTGCTCTGCCCAATGGCGGCGATGGGGTGACGCTCATCGGCGGGGCGCATAGTAACCTCATCGGGGGGAGCACCGAAGCCGCGCGCAACGTGATCTCCGGCAATGCCCAAAATGGCGTGCGCGTGGCTGACGCGTTCTCGAATCAGATTGCGGGGAATATCATTGGCCTCGATCCGACGATGACGCGCGCCGTGCCCAACGGCGCGAGCGGGATCCTGGTGACCGCGGGCGCGCGGGAGAACCTCATCGGGGGGCTCGAGCCCTCAAGCGGCAACGTCATTGCGGGAAACTCAGGCGATGGGATCACACTCGCGCGCGGAGCGAGCAACACGCAGATCATCGCCAACCTCATCGGCACGACGGATCGCGAGGGCCTGTCTCGACTGCCGAATGGCGGGAACGGGATCGCCATCTTCGGCGTGCAGGGCACGGCTATCGGAGGAGCGACGCTCGCCGCAGCGAACACCATTGCGTATAATGCGCGCGCGGGGGTTCTGATCGCCGATGGCGAAGAGGTGCCGAGTCGCGGGAATCGGATTTGGTGCAATGCTTTCTTCGCTAATGGCGGCTTGGGCATTGATCTGGGCGGTGACGGGGTGACGCCCAACGACGTGGGCGATGCCGATGCGGGGCCGAACGCGCTCATGAATTTCCCCGTCGTGCGAGAGTTGAAGGAGGTGCCGGGGGGCGTCTTGCTCCGAGGGCGAGTAGATACGGTCAATCCGATGGCGGCGCACGTAGACGTTTACGTGGCGGACCCCGATCCGACGGGATTCGGGGAAGGGCGGCGGTGTGTCGCTCACGGGATCAGGCCAGGTCCGGACGGGACGTTTGAGGTCCTGCTCGCCGGACTCTCGATTCGGGACTCCGTGACGCTGACGGCGACGGATGAAGCGGGAAATACATCGGAATTCTCCCGCCTCGCCCCTCCGGTGGACGTGACGCCGCCGAGCGTGCGCGTGATCAGTCCCAATGGCGGCGAATTCGTTCTGGCGGGGACTTTGTTGCCGATCGTGTGGGACTCCTCGGACGACGCGGGAATTCTGCTTCATGAGGTCGCGCTCTCGCTCGACAGCGGGCGCACGTGTTCGATCCTGCTCGGGCGCGTGAGCGGCGATAAACGTTCGTTCGTGTGGGAGGTCCCGGAAGGCATGCTCTCCTCCACAGCGCGGATTTGCGTCACCGCGCGGGATTTCTTCGATAATGTGGCGACCGACGTCAGCGACGGAGATTTCCAAATCGGGCGCAGCGATCGCGAGCAACCGGTCGTGCGCGTCCTCCGACCGAACGGGGGCGAGGTCGCCCGAGCGGGCGAGCCGTTCGAGATCACGTGGGAGGCGACCGATAACGTCGCTCTGGCCTCATGCGATCTGTTGGTCTCCACTGATGGCGGAGCGAACTTCACGCCTTTGGCCGCGCGAATCCCGGCGGATGTGCGTGCGTTCACGTGGACCGTCCCCGAAGGTCTTTCCACGACGCGCGGGCGCGTGCTCGTGCGCTGCCGCGACCTGGTGGGGAACGTCGGAGAAGACCGCAGCGATGGTGATTTCGCCATAGACGGGGCGCCGCCGACGGTGGGCGCCGTCGTGGTCTTCGACGTGAACGGCCCCGGGCGCTTCTTTGTCGCGCGGCGCCCGTTGACGATCGCCTGGGAAGCCTCCGATGACGTAGGGATCGTGCGTCATCGGATCGAGTTCTCGCGCGATGACGGACGCACGTTCGAGCCCTTGCGCGATGCTCAAGGGAATATCGTCGGAGACGATATCCCAGGCGATGCTCGGCAGTTCACATGGGTCGTGCCGGGAACGGTCTTCACGCGCACCGGGCGATTTCGCGTCACGGCGATTGATCGCGCCGGGCGGACGAGTTCGGCCTTGAGCGAGCGCATTTCGATCGTCAATTGAACGGAGCGAATTCGGAGAGGGAGTGTTCCTTGAGCGCGGCGTCGCCGCTTCGGCGAGATCGTTGGGGAGAGGTGGGTCAGGGGAAGGTCTCTTCTTACTTCTTCTCGCTGGCTCCCTCCTGTCTCGATCGGGGAAGGTCTCGAAGGAGACGATCGAGACGCTGAGGGGTCGGCCGGAGATATGCACGTCATCCGCCTGGAAGTCGTAGGCTTCCGAAACATCACGGAGGAGCAACTGGAGCCGAGTCCCGGGCTGAATTTCTTCTACGGGGAGAACGCGCAGGGGAAGACGAGCCTCTTGGAAGCCCTCTACGTGCTTGGTCGCGCGCGCTCGTTTCGCACGCCGCGCCTTCTCGAACTCATTCAACATGGGCAGCCTCAGGCCCTCGTGCGCGGAATCGTCGAGCGTCGCGGGGCGCGCGCGGAGCTAGCCATTCAGCTCAGTCCGCGCACTCGCGCGCTCTTCGTCAATGGAAAGCGAAGGACGCTTTCGGACTATCTCGGCCATCTGGCTGTGTTCGTCTGCTCGCTTGAGCGGATGGACATCATTCGTGGGGAACCCGAACATCGCCGCCACTTCCTGGACGAGGGCATCCTCAGCCTCGATCCCAAGTACGCGCATACGTTGGAACAGTATCAGCGAATCCTCAAGCAGAAGAATCGGTTGCTGAAGTTGGCTGCCGAAAGCGGTGATCCCCGTCGCTTCATCGAGGAGATCGAGGTATGGAATGAGCAGCTGATCCGCTACGGGGCGCTCATTCATCGAGCGCGCATTCGGTATGTGGAGCTACTGCAGCGTCATCTGCCGGCGGATCTCTTCGGCTCGGAGCGGATCGCCATCCGCTACGTCTCCTCGCTCGCCGCCCATGGGGACGTGAGCGAATACGAGACGTTGCTGGCCGAGCGATTGCGCGTGCGCCTGACGGCGGAGCTGACTATCGGACATGCGCTGGTGGGACCGCATCGGGACGAACTGGCGATCACCTTCGATGGACGGGAATTGCGCCATTACGGGAGCCTCGGCCAACAGCGTAGCGCTCTGATCGTGCTTGATTTAGCGCAGGTCTCCGTCTATAATTCTGCCTTTGAAGAAGAGGCCGTGTTTCTCTTGGATGATGTGGATGCGGAGTTGGATCGGCGACGCATTGCGCGGGTGCTGGAGTACCTGCACGGTCGAGCGCAATGCTTCCTCACGACCTCAAAGCCGGAGATCGCCGAAATGAGCCGTCCTCAAGCGATGCTCTTTCGCGTCGAGGCCGGGCGCGTTGTTCCTACTCCTCCTCCCGCGCGGGAGGACGAGATGAACCGATTACCCGAACAGGCCACAAGTCCACGCGAGATCTCCAGTTGAGGAGGCAGAGACTATGGCTAAGGTGAAACCGGTGACCAAGAGGCTGAAATCGGAAGCTGTGGAAGCGACAGAGCGAGCGCGCGAACTGAATGGTGGCGCGGGCGCTCCATCCAAATCGGAAGGAGCGGAGTACACAGCCCGTTCGATCACGATGCTCGAGGGGCGGGAGGCCGTTCGTAAGCGCCCGCATATGTATATCGGTCCGACGAACGAGATCGGGCTCCATCATCTCGTCTTCGAGGTCGTGGACAACTCGATTGACGAGGCGTTGGTCGGGTACTGCGATCGCGTGGACGTCATCATTCACATGGACAACTCGATCACGGTGATTGATAACGGGCGCGGCATTCCCGTGGATCGGCATCCGACGGATAAGAAGGGGCGTTCGGCCGCCGAGGTCGTCATGACCGAGCTGCATGCCGGCGGTAAGTTCGACGCCAACGCGTATAAGGTTTCTGGCGGCGTCCACGGCGTCGGCGTCAGTTGCGTGAATTTCCTCTCGGAATGGCTGCGATTAGAGATCTGGCGCGATGGTGGCGTCTACGAGCAGGAGTACGAGCGCGGCGTGCCCAAAGGCCCTTTGCGCAAGACGGGGGTCACGCGTCGGCGTGGGACGAAGATCACGTTCAAGCCTGATCCGGAGATCTTCGAGACGACCGAGTTCAGCTTCGAGCTGCTCGCCCAACGGCTCCGCGAGAAGGCTTTCCTCAACAGGGGCGTCCTCATCACGTTGACCGATGAGCGAGTGACGCCCGAGCGGCGCAGCGAGTTCCGCTACGAGGGTGGGATCGCCGAATTCGTCCGCCATCTCAACAAGAACAAGAACGTCCTTCATCCGGATGTCATCTCCTTCGAGACCCAGAAGGACGATCTCACGATCGAGGTGGCCCTGCAGTATAACGACACCTACACGGAGACGGTCTTCTCCTTCGCCAACAACATCAATACGGTGGATGGCGGAACGCATCTGACGGGATTTCGGACGGCCTTGACGCGCACGCTCAATCAGTATGCGCAGGCGATGGGGTTGTTGAAGGACCTCGGGGAGAACCTGACTGGCGAGGACGTGCGCGAGGGGCTCGTGGCCGTCATCAGCGTGAAGATCCCGCAGCCGCAGTTCAAGGGGAACGAGAAGCGGGAGTTGCTCAATCCGATCTCGGGCCTGGTGCAGTCGTTCGTCTCCGAGCAGCTTGGTCTCTATTTCGAGCGGAATCCGAAAGTCGCCAAGGCGATCTTGACCAAAGCCGTAGAGGCCGCTCGCGCTCGCCAGGCGGCGCGGCGCGCTCGCGATCTCACCCGCCGCAAGAGCGCGCTTGATGCGCAGAGTGGATTGCCGGGGAAGTTGGCCGATTGTCAGGAGAAGGATCCGGCTCTCTGCGAATTGTTCATCGTCGAAGGGGATAGCGCCGGAGGCTCCGCCAAGATGGGCCGCGACCGCCGATTCCAGGCCATTTTGCCGATCAAGGGGAAAATCCTCAACGTGGAGAAGGCGCGTTTTGACAAGATGCTCGGTCACGGTGAGATTCGCGCCCTCATCACCGCTTTGGGCACGGGCATCGGCAAAGACGATTTTGACATCTCCAAGCTTCGCTATCATCGAGTGATCATCATGACCGACGCTGATGTCGATGGGAGTCATATTCGGACGTTGCTGCTGACGTTCTTCTATCGCCAGATGCCGGAGTTGATCGAACGAGGGCATCTCTACATCGCCCAGCCGCCGCTCTATAAGGTCAAACGGGGTAAGAGCGAGCAGTACGTGCGGGATGAGCGGGAGATGATGAGTTATCTCATGCGCAAAGCCGCCGAGGAGATCGCGCTCGTCGTCGGGCGGAAGCGGAAGATCGAAGGGCGGGAATTGGCCCGCATGTTGGAACGGCTCATTGAGTTCAAGACGTACTTCGAAAGGCTCGAACGTCGGCTGCACGATCGAAAGCTCGTCGAGGCAATCCTTGTGGCGCTCGTCGGCAAGCGCGGCGTGCTCCGCCCAGGCGTGAGCCTGCATGACATCTTCGCCGACGAAGATCGGCTCGCCGAGGTCGAGAAGCGACTCCACGATGCCGGGTACTGGACCGATCTCCTCGAGGATGAAGAGCATGGGCTCTTCAGCTTGAGGATCGGCGAGGGACCTAATGGACGCGCTGTTCTCGATTGGGAGCTGGCCACGCACGTGGAGTTCCAGAAGGCTCTCAGCCTCTATCGCGAGCTGGGCGACCTCATGACGCCCCCTTATGAGATCATCGAGAATGGGGCGCGGACGGAGGTCTCCTCGCGAGAGGAGTTGCTCGACCGCGTGCTCGCCATCGCCAAGAAGGACCTGACGATCCAACGGTACAAGGGCTTGGGCGAGATGAATCCCGAGCAGCTCTGGGAGACGACGATGGATCCCGAGCGCCGAACGCTCCTTCAGGTGCGCATTGAGGATGCGGTGGAGACGGACGAGATCTTCACCATCCTCATGGGCGATGCCGTCGAGCCGCGGCGCCGGTTCATCGAAGAACATGCTCTTGATGTGAGGAACCTCGACATTTGAGCGGCCAAGATCCCGGATCAATCGAGGTTGTTCAACGGGGGATGCTCGTCTCCCTCCTCAGACGGGATGGAAGGGGGGCATTGATGGACGAATCTTCGTCCGCTATTTGCGTTCTCACGAGCGGGGGATTGGATAGCGCCGTCCTCACCGCTGAGGTGCTGCCGCAGTACGCGCGTGTCTTTCCGGTCTATATCCGAAGCGGACTTCGGTGGGAGGAAGTCGAGCTGTATTGGCTTCGGCGCTTCCTGGATCGGTTGGGCGAAGGGCGCCTTCAGCCGCTCACTGTGATGCAGCTTCCCACAGATGACGTCTATGAGGCGCATTGGAGCGTGACCGGAGAGGGGGTCCCCGAACGCGAGGCCGCGTGGGATTCGGTCTATCTGCCCGGGCGTAACATCATCTTACTGGCGAAGGCAGCCATCTTCTGCGCCCTGCGCGGAGTCTCCACGATCGCGCTTGGTCTGCTCGAAGGGAATCCCTTCCCGGATGCGACGCCTGCCTTCCTGTCTCTCATGGAGCAAGCGTTAAGCCAAGGGTTGGCGCATCGGATCACGATCTTGGCGCCGTATCGCGGGCTCTCGAAGCCGGAGATCATCCGACGCGGTCGCCATCTACCGCTGGAGTTGACGTTCTCTTGCATCGCGCCCGTAGGTCGGCGACATTGCGGCCGCTGCAGCAAATGCGCCGAGCGCCAAGAGGCCTTCGCTCAAGCCGGCATCGCCGACCCCACCATTTACGCCTATTCCTCGTAACCTCGAGAAGAAAGGGCTCTCGCCAAATGGAGGCCGATTGCGCGCGCTTGAGGTTCACCGGAGGGGCCGTGTCCCAGCACGAACGTGCCGAAAGCGGGTGCGGTCTCTGGGGGCGAGGGGGGCATGCGTTGACAGAGGGAGAAGTGACTTGGTAGAGTGGCTTCTCTTGAAAAGTGGGGATATGAAGGTACTTGAGCGATTGCGAGAACGGGCCAGGGCCGATCGCCGACACATCGTGCTCCCCGAAGCGGAAGATGAGCGGGTCTTGTGCGCGGCCGAGCGTGCGGTGCGCGAGGGGATCGCGCGCGTGACGCTCGTGGGGCGTGAGGAAGCCGTGCGAGAGCGGGCGCGCGCGCTTGGGGTGCACCTTGAAGCCATTCCCATTGTAGACCCGCAGCGGTCGCCGGACCGCGAGCGCTACGCGCACATCTACTATGAGCTGCGGCGCGCGCGGGGCCTCACGCCGGAGGAGGCGCGTCGGCAGGTCGAGGATCCGCTCTACTTCGCCGATCTGATGGTGCGCGAAGGAAAGGCCGACGGCTGCGTGGCTGGCGCCACGCGCACGACGGCGGAGACCGTGCGCGCGGCGCTTCAGGTCATCGGATTGAAGGAGGGGTTTCGCATCGTCTCCAGTTTCTTCATCATCGTCGTGCCCGGTTGTCGGTACGGGGCGGAGGGCGCGTTCCTCTATGCCGATTGTGGGGTCGTCCCGCAGCCGACGGCGTCCGAGCTGGCGGACATCGCCATCGCGTCGGCTGAGAGCGCCCGCCTTCTGCTGGAAGTCGAGCCACGGGTCGCCCTGCTCTCGTTCTCGACGAAGGGGAGCGCTGAGCATCCGATGGTGGAGAAAGTGCGAGAGGCGCTGCGGACGATTCGCGCGCGGGCGCCCCATCTGCTCGTGGATGGAGAATTGCAAGCGGATGCCGCGTTAGTCCCTGAAGTCGCGGAGAAGAAAGCGCCGGGATCTCCCGTGGCCGGGCGCGCCAATGTGCTCATCTTCCCTGATCTGAATGCCGGCAACATCGCCTACAAACTCACCGAACGGTTGGCCGGAGCGGCGGCCATCGGTCCCATCCTGCAGGGCCTTCGGAAACCGGCCAACGACCTCTCACGCGGATGTAAGGCGGAGGACATCGTAGACGCTCTTGCGATCACGGCCGTTCAAGCGCAAGCGAATTGATCCGACGGCGCGCGTCGTGTCGAGAGCGGACTGCCATTTCTCCTCAGTGAGGGGCACGGCTTTTGATATCTTCCGCTTGGGCCATTGGAGACTCTCCCGCGCGCCCGCTAAAATAGATGATGATCGGCGCCCGTGGAGAAGCAAGTGACGAGGGCGGAGCGTCCCGTCCTTGTCGCGCTCTTTTCGAGGGGGCAGGCCATGGTCGTGCGCATAGACGGATCAGTCGGCGAGGGGGGCGGTCAAATCCTGCGGACGAGTTTGGCGCTCGCAGCCTTGCTCGCGCGCGAGGTGGAGATCGTCAACATTCGTCGAGGGCGCAAAGTTCCGGGGCTGCAGCCGCAGCATCTGACGGCTGTGCGCGCGATCCGAGACATCACGCGGGGACGTGTGCTCGGGGACGAATTGGGCTCGGAGTTGCTCATCTTCATGCCGGGGAAGTGCGAAGGTGGCGTCTACGAATTCGACGTGAGCAAGATCCGGGCGAGCGCCGGATCGGTGAGCTTGATCTTTCAAGCCGTCCTGCCCGCCCTGCTCTTCGCGCCGCGCCCCACACACTTGGTCCTCAAAGGCGGCACGCATGTGCCCTTCAGTCCGCCCACGACCTATGTGGAGAAGGTCTTCCTTCGGATCTTGCAACGGATGGGCGTGCGCGCGAGCATGAAGACGATTCGTTGGGGGTGGTATCCCCAAGGTGGAGGGGTCGTCGAAGCGGACATCGAGCCTGTGGAGCAGTTATCGGCCCTTGAATTGACCGAACGCGAAGAGCTGGTCCGAATCGAAGGCCTAGCCGTCGTCTCTAATCTTCCGCTCTCGATCGCCGAACGTCTCTGTCGGCGATTGCTTCAGCGATTGGCCCGATATGAGCTCGTGGCCGAGATCGAGCTGGTGCAGGCGCCGGCTCCGGGAAGGGGGACGGGCCTCTTCGTCTTCGCGCAGTATGGAGATGTTGTTGCGGGATTCGGCGCGCTGGGCGAAATCGGGAAGCGCGCCGAGGCGGTCGCCGACGAAGTGTATCGTGCGTTGATGGCCCATCATCGCTCTGGGAAAGTAGCCGATCGGCATCTGGCCGATCAGCTCCTCCTCTACATGGCCTTAGCCGATGGGCGCTCGACGATCACCGTCTCCGAGATCACTACTCACCTGCTGACCAACGTATGGGTCATCGAGCAATTCTTGCCGGTGAAGTTCGAGGTCCAGGGAGAAGTGGGGAAGCCAGGGACAGTCTCTGTCGAAGGCGTGGGCTTCCGTCCTCGGGCGACGTTGCCGGGCGCATCGTGAGGAAGCGCCGGGCGCTGGACGTTTGTGCCTTACACGATCGGCTGCGGATCGTGTGGGAGATCTCCTCATGGAGGAACACATGTTGCAACTCAGACGCATCTTGTGTCCGACGGATTTCAGCGAAGCAGCTCGACGGGCGTTCGATCTGGCCATCCCTTTGGCCGAGGCGTTCAACGCCGAACTGTATGTGGTTCATGTCGTTCCCGCGATCCCGTATCTGGAGCCGCGACCGACGTATCACTTCGACGTGCCGGAATACGAGCGGTTACTGCGCGAAGATGCCGAACGAGCGATGGCCGCGCTCGTGAACGGTCTGCAGACGCGCGTCGCCGTTCATCCGATCATCGCGCATGGCGATGTGGCCGAGCAGATCCTGCGGACGGCGGAGGAGAAAGATGTGGATCTGATCGTCATTGCGACGCACGGGCGCACGGGATGGCAGCATTTGGTCTTCGGCTCCATCGCCGAGAAGATCGTGCGCCTGGCGCGCTGTCCGGTTCTGACGGTGCGGCAGCCGCTGGCGTGAGCATGCTTCAGGCGAGGCGCGCCAACGCCTGTTTCAGATCGGCGATCAAATCCTCCACGTCCTCGATCCCGACCGAGAGGCGGATGAGGCCTTCGGTGATGCCCGTCGCCAGACGCTCTTCCTCTGGGATGGGCCCGTGAGACATCGAGGCCGGATGTTGGATGAGCGAGGTGACGCCGCCGAGGCTGACGGCGAGCGTGATCACGCGCACGGATTCGACCAATCGCCGTCCGGCCTCCCGTCCACCTTTCACCTCGAAGGCAATCATGCCCCCGAAGCCGCGCATCTGTCGTCGAGCCAGATCGTGCTGTGGGTGCGAGGGCAATCCCGGATAGAAGACGCGCTCGACCTGCGGATGCGCCTCCAGGAACTCCGCGATCCGCTGTGCCGTGGCGTTTTGTCGCTCCAGGCGCAGGCCGAAGGTCTTCATCCCGCGAATGAGTAGCCAGGCCTCGAAGGGACTGAGCGTCGGTCCGAAGAGCTTGGCGTACTGCCAGCAGCGTTCGATGAACGCCGCGGAGCCGACGATCGCACCCGCCGTCAGATCGTGATGGCCGCCGAGGTACTTCGTCGCGCTGTGGACGACAGCGTCGATGCCCCGTTGCAGCGGGCGTTGATTGTAGGGCGTCGCGAACGTATTGTCAGCGATGGTGAAAATCCCGCGTTCGCGCGCCAGATGGGCGACGGCGTTGAGATCCGTCAAATCCAAGCGGGGGTTCGAGGGCGTCTCCACGTAGATGAGCTTCGTGTTCGGGCGAATGGCGCGGCGGAAGTTCTCCGGATCGGTCGGGGTGACGAACGTGATCTCGATGCCCAGCCGCGGGAGCGTGTCTCGGAAGAACTCCATCGTCGCGGCGTAGAGCGAGCGTCCGGCCACGATGTGCTCGCCGCTTTTGACGCATGCGAGCACGGCGACCGTGATGGCCGCCATCCCGGAGGAAAGGACGAGCGCACGCTCACCCCCCTCTAAAGCGGCGATGACGGCTTCGGCCTGTCGCGTCGTGGGATTCCCCCAACGCGTATAGTACTCCGTCGGCGCGATCTCCTGCGCGAATCGGGCACCGGCGGCCGCATCCTCTAGCTCGAAGACGGCCGTTTGAAAGATCGGCGGGGCGACCGCGCGCGTGGGATTCACCTCACGGCCCGCGTGAACGGCGATCGTGTTGATTCCCCATTCTCGTGACATCGTCCTCTCCTTCGCGAGAGCTCGTCATGAGAACGAGAGTGTATGTCGGCTTCACGTTCAGAAGCAATGGCGAGGGCGCCCATGCTTGCGCGCCCGGTGGGGATCGGTCAAAATTGTCCGCGTGCGTTCGTGAACGCTCGACCGAGGGGGAGCCATGAGTGAGGTGACGACGATCGTGCATGTGCGCGGGCGCGAGGTCCTGGATTCGCGCGGGAATCCGACGGTGGAAGCGGAGGTCGGACTGGCAGGCGGCGTGGTGGGCGTCGCCGCCGTTCCCTCAGGAGCTTCGACCGGCGAGCACGAAGCGCTCGAACTGCGGGATGGCGATCCGGCACGGTATCAGGGCAAGGGGGTGCTCAAGGCCGTGGCGAACATCAATGGACCGATCGCGCGGACGCTGCTCAACATGGACGCGCTCGACCAAGTCGCCGTTGATCAGGCGATGCAGCAGTTGGACGGAACGCCGAATAAGAGCCAATTGGGCGCGAATGCGATCCTCGCCGTCTCGTTGGCCACGGCCCGCGCGGCGGCGATGGCGCTGGGACTTCCGCTCTATCGGTATCTGGGTGGTATCGGCGCGCGCACGTTGCCCGTGCCCCTCATGAATATCCTCAACGGTGGCGTCCACGCCGATAACAATTTGGACGTTCAGGAGTTGATGATCGTCCCCATTGGCGCCCCCACGTTCGCCGAAGCCCTGCGGTGGGGGGCTGAAGTCTTCCACGCGCTCAGGGCCGTTCTTCGAGGGCGCGGCTATAGCACAGCGGTCGGAGATGAGGGGGGATTCGCTCCGAACGTGCGTTCTCTGGGGGAGGCGATCGAGCTGATCCTGGAAGCGATCGTCCGAGCGGGCTATGAGCTGCGAACGCACGTCGCGCTCGCTTTGGATGTGGCGGCCAGCGAGCTGTATGAGGGAGGCGTTTACGTCTTCAAAAAATCGGACGGTTCGCGTCGGACGTCCGAGCAGATGATTCGGCTGTATGAGGACCTCGTCCGTCAGTACCCCATCATCTCCATCGAGGATGGTTTGGCCGAGGACGATTGGGCGGGGTGGCGGGCGTTGACCGAAGCGCTCGGCGAGCGCGTACAGCTTGTCGGTGATGATCTCTTCGTCACCAACGTGACGTTCTTGCGTCGAGGGATCGAAGAGGGAGTCGCCAATGCGATCCTCCTGAAGCTGAACCAGATCGGCACTCTCACGGAGACGTGGCAAGCGATCGAACTCGCGCGCCGACACGGCTACGGGGGGATCATCTCGCACCGTTCGGGGGAGACCGAAGACACGTTCATCGCTGATCTCGCCGTAGCGGCTAATCTCGGGCAGATCAAGACGGGCTCGCTCAGCCGCACCGATCGCGTGGCGAAGTACAATCAGCTCCTCCGCATTGAGGAGGAGTTGGGAGAGGCCGCACACTATCCCGGTTGGGACGCCTTCGCCCATGTGAGTGGGATTCGTCGTGCCGCGCGTCCTTGACATCGGCTGCGGACTCCACAAGCTCGAAGGCGCGATCGGAATGGATGTGAATCCGCGCACGGCGGCCGATGTGCTCTACGATTTGAACCGCACTCCCTATCCCTTCGTGGACGATGCATTCGATGAAGTGGTGGGACGCCATGTGATCGAGCATGTCGAGAACGTGCTCGGCGTCATGACGGAACTCCATCGGATCACGCGGCCTGGGGGGATCATTCGCCTGCTCGCCCCGCACTACACGAACCCGGATTGGCCGACCGATCCGACGCATCGCGTCCATTTGAACAGTTTCTCTTTCCGTTGCTTCACGGACGAGGAGCCGCTCTTCCCCTTCTATACGAACGTGCGGCTCAAGCCGCGACGCGTTCATGTGACGGTGCTCCGGCTGTGGAAGTATCTGGGATGGGAATGGCTCATCAATCTCGACGAACGATGGCCGGCACTGCGCTTTCTGCGCCGCTTCTGGGAGCACTACCTGAGCTTCATCATCCGGGGCAAGGAGATCCTCTTCGAGTTCGAAGTCGTGAAACCTTCGGCACCTTCATCTTGAGACGGGAAAGAGCTGGGCGATTGACAGGCGCCGGAGGGGTTCCTATACTTGACTTCCTCTCGGAGGGGGTAGAGCCTCCGTCGAGAGCATCATGGGAGAAGAGGGAGCTATGCCGCGCACGAAATCCGCGATGAAACAGTTACGCAAGAGTCTGAAGCGGCGCGAGATCAATCGGCGGAATCTCTCGCGCCTGCGCACGTACATCAAGAAATTGCGTCGCGCCATTGAGGCGGGCGATGCACAATTGGCGCGGGAGCTGCTGCCACAGACGATCTCGATCATTGACAAGTCCATCCAAAAAGGCGTCATTCATCGGAACGCGGCCGCTCGGTATAAATCCCGCCTGACGATCCTGGTCAATCGGTTGGCGGCTGCGGCTCAAGCGTGAGGCCGACCGGGAGGCGATGAGGGATCGGGAGGGGCGCTTATGGAGAAATTGACGATCGGTCACCTTCGCGAGACGCTCTCGGGGCGACGAGTCTTCGTGCGCATCGATGGCGATGTGCCTCGGCGGGAAGAGACCGGGGAGATCGCCGATGAGTTCAAGCTCCGGCAGGTGGTGCCGACGCTTCAGTTCCTGATTCAGGCGGGGGCGCGCGTGGTGATCGGCACGCATTGGGGGCAGCCGGAGGGCAAGGTGGTCGCTTCCTGGCGTGTGGATCCGATCGCCGAACGCTTGAGTCGTCTCTTGGGACGACCCGTTCGTAAGGTGAACGATTGCGTGGGGCGAGAGGTCGAACGTCTTGTGGATGAGTTAAAGCCGGGTGAGGTCCTGATGGTGGAGAACCTTCGCTTCTATGCGGAGGAAGATTTGGATGATGCCGCCTTCGCCCGTCAGTTGGCCGATCTGGCCGATGTGTATTGCAACGATGCCTTTGGGCTGGCTCATCGCGGGCAAGCCTCGACCGTCGGGATCACGCGCTATGTGACGCCGGCGGCAGCCGGCTTGCTTATGGAGCGCGAACTGCTCATGCTGGAGGCCGTCTTGAAGAACCCGCAGAAGCCGTTCTTGGCGGTCGTCGCCGGCTCGCGCCTGGAGGAGAAGTTGCCCGTCTTAGAGAATCTCTTGCCTCGCGTGGATCGACTCTTCCTCGGAGGAGCGCTCTGTTTCACCTTCCTCAAGGCGCAGGGATATGAGGTCGGGCGGTCTCCGGTGAACGCGGCTTTCCTTAAGCTCGCCGAAGATTTTCTCAAGCGGGCGGAGTATGTGCTTGGGAGCCGAGGAGAGATCTATCCGACGGGGCTCGTCTTTCCCTCGGATTTCGTCGTCGTCGAGGCGGAGGCGTTGGAGCGCGCGCACGGCGATCCGGAGAAGATCGCCGCTCTCCCGCGTCAGGTCGTCGTGGCCTCGGAGATCCCGGCCTATGCGGTGGCTGTGGACATCGGGCCGATGACGATCAGCCATCTCGTGGAACTTTTCGATTGGGCGCGCACGATCTTCTGGAATGGACCGCTTGGGCGATGGGAATGGGCGCCCTTCGCTGAAGGGACGCGCGCGGTGGCCGAGTATGTGACCGAGCGCGTTCCGGCCGAGCGGAAGGACATCCTCATTTGCGGGGATAGCTTGACGCAAGCCATTCGGCACTTTGGCCTTCCGGTCGAGCGAATTCGTCACTTGAGCACCGGGGGGGAATCGGCGTTGAAATATTTGGCGGGGATGCCGCTGCCGGCGGTCGTGGCCTTGAACGAACGAGAGCAACCCTCACGCGCGCTCTCGCCGCGGCGCATCCTCGTCCCTGTGGATGGATCACCGAATGCGCGATTGGCGGTCCAACGGGTGAGTCAATTGCTCGACGCCGCGCGGGCGGAGATTACGCTTCTCTATGTCGCTCCACTCTCTCGGATCGAACGCAGCACGTATGTCAGCCCGGAGCGGGAAGCCGAGTGGCGGGCGGCGCATCAGTTGGAAGCTGAACGAATCTTCGCCGAGGCCAATGCCGAGTTGGCGCGACAGGGATTGACCTCCCATCGGCAACTGATGGTGCTGGGTGATCCCGCCGAGGAGATCCTCAAGCTCGCCGATCAAATTCCCGCTGATTTGATCGTCATGGGCGCGCGCGGACGGACGGGGATCTTTCGATTCCTCATGGGGAGCGTCAGCCGCAAGGTCCTGGATCATGCGAAGTGCCCTGTCTTGCTCGTGCGCGTGCCCGATGAGGAATTGGTGAAGGCGGGATTGATGGAAGCGTGACTCACGGGAGGATGCGGATGCGCCCGGCTGCTCCGGCGGTGATCTCTCCGATGACAGCGGCCTGCGTGTGACTCTCCTCGAGCGCCCCGCAGAGTGCGTCCACTTTCCCCGGAGGGACGGCAATCAAAAGGCCCCCGGATGTCTGCGCATCGCAGAGGATGAGCTGCGCTTCTTCGGAGATCCTCGGATCCCACTCCACGAATTGGGTGAGGTACGCATGATTGGCGAGCGTGCCGCCGGGGACGATGCGCTCAGCGACCAGCTCCCACGCGGCCGCGAGCACGGGGACGCGTGAGAGCCGGAGCGTCGCGCTCACGCCACTGGCCAGGAGCATGTTGCGGAGGTGGCCGAGCAATCCGTATCCGGTGACGTCAGTGGCGGCGCGCACGCCGATCCGACGCATGGCGTGCGCCGCTGCGCGATTGAGCGTCGTCATGACGCGGATGGCTTCGGCTTCGATCTCGGGCGAGACTCGCTGGCGTTTAATGCCCGTCGTGATGATCCCCAAGCCGAGTGGTTTCGTCAGGACCAACCGATCGCCCGGACGCGCGCTCGAATTCGGAATGATCTCCTCCGGGCGCGCGATGCCGATCACGGCCAGACCATATTTGGGTTCGAGATCATCCACGGTATGTCCGCCGAGGATCACGACGCCGGCCTCGCGCGCCTTGTCCGCGCCGCCGCGCAGGATCTCGTTCAGCAGATGGAGCGGGAGTTTCTTGGCCGGGAATCCGACGAGATTGAGCGCCAGAAGCGGGTCAATGCCTTTGGCGTAGAGATCACTGAGCGCATTGGCGACGGCGATCTGTCCGAAGGCGTACGGATCGTCCACGACAGGGGTGAAGAAATCCGTCGTGAAGGCGAGAGCCGTTTGCTCATCGAGTAAGTAAACGCCCACATCGTCGGCGTCCTTGGCGCCGATGAGCACGCGCGGATCTTCCACCGGAGCCCATGCGCTGAGGACCTCGACCAGGTCCTTCTGACTCAGCTTACACGCTCAACCGGCCCCGTGGCTGAACTGTGTCAGCCGAATGCGTTCGGTCTCGGCCATCTCGTTCTTCTCCTGATGGAGCACGGTCCATACTACGGCACATCAGGAGATCTCGTCAACATGGGGGGGATGAACGAAAAGGCGCTTCTGACGCCTTCTGGGTTGTCGCCCCTTCGACATCGAGGGACGCATATCGTCCCAGCCACTCGTTCATCCGGATACGAAGCAGATCCAGCACCATGCGCCAGGCATCGCGTACCATTCGGACCTTCGTTCCTTCGGCGTGGGCCCAGAGCACGGGCGTCTCCTGAAGGCGTAAGCCGCGTTTTCGCGCCAGGTAGAGGATCTCGACATCGAACCCGAACCCATGGATCCGTTGGACCTGAAAGATGGGGTTCAGGGACGCGCGCCGATAGGCTTTGAAGCCACACTGCGTGTCCTTGAAGGGGAGTCCGGTGAGCACGCGCACGAAGAGGTTGAAGAGTCGTCCGGCCCACTGTCGCAGGCGCGATTGTGGCCTCAGGATGAATCGGCGGTCGAGGCCGCGCGAACCGAAGGCGACGTCCACCCCCTCGTTCTCGAGGAGCTGGAGCAGGCGTTCGGCTTCTGCGATGGGCGTCGAGAGATCGGCGTCGGTGAAGAGGACGATCTCTCCGCGCGCGTTCAAGAAGCCCCGGCGGACGCTGTAGCCTTTCCCGAAGTTTCGCGCGTTGCGCAACAGGCATACGCTCACGCGCTCGCTCCGCCAAGCGGCGACGAAGGCGCGGACGATCGCGGCCGTGGCATCGCGCGATCCGTCGTCTACGACGATGACCTCGCTCGAAAACGGTCGTTGCTCCAGATACCGCACGATCTCGCGCAGCGAGCGCTCGATCCGATGGGCCTCATCGAAGGCCGGGACGACGACGGAGAGATATGGCCGCTGTTCCATGCGCTGAAAGAGTATGGCGCGCGCGCGCTTTGGCGATCAAGGAGCGCGTGGCTTCTTGTCAGCGCGAGGGGTATTCGTTATGATTTTCCTTTCACGGAAGGGGGAAGCGATGCTCATACGTTCCATGCTCGGCATGATCGGCGCGTATCTTCTCGGCTCGATCCCGTTCGGCTACCTGCTGGTCAAGTACGTCTTCACGGATCGCATAGATGTGCGGACGATCGGAAGTCGAAGCATTGGGGCGACGAACGTGAGTCGGATCGCGGGGGCGAAAGGGGGGATCCTCACGGGACTGTTGGACATCGGGAAGGGGATGGCAGCTGTCGTGTTCGCAGGGAAGCTGACGGCGAACGATCCCTGGTGGATGGGGATGGCGGTGGTGTTGGCGGTCGCCGGACATATCTTTCCGGTGTGGATCGGGTTCCGAGGGGGGAAGGGCGTAGCGACAGGGGCAGGGGGGTATCTGCTCCTCTCCCCATTGGCCGTGCTTTCGGGTCTGGTGCTCTGGGCGGTGATCGTATATGCGAAGCGGTATGTCTCGCTCGGCTCCATCTTCGCGACGGCCTCCATCCCCTTTTGGATTTGGTTCTGGGGGGAGAGGGTCTTCCGCCATTCACAGCAGGAGGTTCAACCCCTTGTCGTGACCGCCGCCGTGACCGGAGGCTTGATCATCTTCCGGCATCGGGAGAATATCCGGCGGCTGTTGGCCGGGACAGAGCGCAAGCTTGGGGCCCGCATGTCATGAGCGAAGGCATTCACCGCATAGCGATCATCGGCGCCGGAAGTTGGGGGACGGCCCTCTCGGTCTTAGCGGCGAAGCGGGGTCACGTCGTCACGCTCTGGAGCCATGAGCCGGAAGTCGCCGAGGCGATCCGCAAGCAGCGGGAGAATTCGGTGTATCTGCCGGGAGTGCTCCTCCCTTCGAACGTGCGGGCGACGACGTCGCTCGAGGAGGCGTTGGACGGTGCGGATGTGGTGATCACAGCCGTTCCCTCGCACGTTTGTCGTCCGATGTACGAGCGCATGCGTCCGTGGTTGCATCCTCGGCTCATCTTCGTGAGTGCGACCAAAGGCCTCGAGGTGGAGACGCAAATGCGGATGTCGGAAGTCTTGCGCGAGGTCCTGCGCGATCAGTTCGAGCCGCGCGTCGTCGTGCTCTCCGGTCCGAGCTTCGCGCAAGAGGTCGCGCGTGGGGATCCCACGGCCGTTGTCGCCGCCTCGTATCCATTGGAGTACAGCCAATTGGTGCAGCGGTTGCTCTCCGGTCCCTCGTTTCGGATTTATACGAGCCCCGATGTCGTAGGCGTGGAGATCGGGGGAGCCGTGAAGAACATCATCGCGATTGGCGCCGGCGTGGTCACGGGCTTGGGCTGGGGGAGCAATAGCGTCGCGGCTCTCATCACGCGGGGCTTGGCGGAGATGACGCGTTTGGTCGTCGCGCTGGGTGGGCGCGCCGAGACGATGGCCGGGCTGGCGGGCGTGGGCGATCTGGTGCTCACGTGCACGGGGCAGCTCTCGCGCAATCGGCAGGTCGGCATCGAATTGGGGCGCGGACGGACGTTGTCGGACATCCTCGCGGGCATGCGTCAGGTGGCTGAAGGCGTGCGGACGACGCGCGCCGTCTATCGCCTCAGTCAACGGCTCGGGGTGGAGATGCCGATCACCGCGAGCATCCACGCCTTGCTCTACGAGGGGCGCGATCCGCGCGACGTCGCCGCAGCCCTCATGGAACGCCCCCTCAAGCGGGAGATCTGAGAGAGGGACCATGACGACCGAGAGGACCATCGCCACGAATCGGCGGGCTTATCACGACTACGATCTGCTGGAGACCTACGAGTGCGGCGCGGTGCTCTCGGGGACGGAGGTGAAATCCATTCGCCAGGGGCGAATCAACTTGAAGGACGCCTATGCTCTCATTCGTAACGGCGAGGTGTGGTTGGTCAATGCGCACATCAGCCCGTATCCGCATGGCGGGCGGCTCAACCATGATCCGACGCGCACGCGCAAGCTGCTTTTGCACAAGTCGGAGATCATGCGCTTGATGGGGAAAGTGCAAGAGAAAGGGCTCACGCTCATCCCAACCCGTTGTTATCTGAAGAACGGGCGGGTGAAGTTCGAGATCGCGCTGGCGCGCGGACGCAAGCAATACGATAAGCGCGAGGCCGCGCGTCGTAAGGCCATCGAGCGCGAGACGGAGGCCATTTTGAAAGCATTCCGGAGGTGATATGCGCATTAAGCCGGACTTTCGGAAGTTCCCGGAGGTGGATGCCGAGGCGTTGTGCGTCAGCCTCTTCGAGGGGGAAGGTCTCGAAGACGCGCTGCTCCGCGAGCTGGATCAGCGATTGCGCGGCGTACTCGCCGCGGCGCTGACCTCCGGCGAAGTGAAGGGGAAATTCGGCGAAACGCTCTATGTGCCGACGATGGGCGCGTTGGCCACCTCACGCGTCCTCTTCGTCGGCGCGGGGAAACGTTCCGAGTTCACTTTCGATACGATTCGCCAGGTGGCGGGCACGGCGGCGCGCTTCTTGCGTCAGCGGGGGATTCGCTCCATGGCCATTCTGCATCGGTCCACGCTCGATCTGTGCAAGAGCGCGCAGGCGGCCGTCGAAGGCGTTCTGCTGGGTCTCTTCGATCCAGGCACGTACAAGACGCAGGAGAAAGAGGAGCGAACGATCGAGGAGGTGCGCCTGGTCGCCGAGGGCGAGTCGGAGGTGGAGCTGCAGCGCGGGATCGAACGCGGCATGATCTTGGCCAAGGCGACGAATTTCGCGCGCAATCTCGTCAACGAGCCCTCGAGTGTGCTCACCCCCATGGAGATGGCACGTCGCGCGGAAGACATGGCCGCGCGATACGGATTGGACATCGAGGTGCTCGATGAAGCGCGGATGAAAGAGTTGGGCATGGGGGCGCTCTTGGGCGTCGCCCGGGGCAGCGATGAACCGGCGCGCTTGATCGTGCTGCGCTACCTCCCTGAGGGGGATGAGGTTCTCCTGAGTCGCCTGCCGACGATCGCTTTGCTCGGCAAGGGGATCACGTTCGACTCCGGGGGCATCTCGCTCAAGCCGGCCGAGGGGATGGAGCAGATGAAGTACGACATGGCTGGCGGCGCGGCTGTGCTCGGTGCGCTGCGGGCGATCGCGCAATTGCGGCCGAGGATTAAGGTGTTGGGGCTTGTGCCCGCAACCGAGAACATGCCCAGCGGACGCGCGCAGAAGCCAGGCGACATCGTCCGTACGATGAGCGGCAAGACGGTCGAGGTGATCAACACCGATGCGGAGGGGCGACTCATCCTGGCGGACACGATCACGTACGCGCGTCAACTCGGCGCGCAGAGAATCGTTGACGTGGCGACGCTCACGGGAGCGTGCGTCGTGGCACTCGGTTCCGTCTACGCCGCCATCTTCGGGAACGATCAGTCGCTCGTCGAACGAGTGATCGCGGCCGGACGCGAGGCGGGCGAGAAGCTCTGGCCCATGCCGCTGGATCCCGAATATCGGGAGCAGCTCAAGAGCCAGATCGCCGATCTCAAGAACGTCGGCGGGCGCAAGGCCGGAGCCATCACGGCGGCCTATTTCTTGAAGGAGTTCGCCGAGGAGACGCCATGGGCGCACTTGGATATTGCGGGAACGGCGTGGCTCGAAGAGAGCAAACCCTATCTGGCGAGCGGACCGACGGGCATGGGGGTGCGGACGCTCGCGTACTTCGTCTGCCAAGAGGCCGAGGGGGGATCGGCCGAGCGTTCCTGACGGGCGGGCTCCCTTTGGCGGCAACGTGAACTTTTCAAGGGAGGAGAGGAGGTATGGCGACGGTGGTGAAAACGCGGCGCGAGATGAAGAAGGCGTGGATTCGGGCGAACCCGGAGAAGTATCAGGAGCAGAAGCGGCGGTGGCGAGAGCGTCGCCGCGAGCGATTGGCCAGCGGACGCTTGCTCCTCTCTCCGGAACAACGCGAGGGGAAGGTGCTGGTCGCGCGCCTGCGCTTTCGGAATGGGCAGAATCCTCACGCTATGGTCGAGGAGTTCATGAAGCAATACGGGAAGGCGGGCATCTATTATGCCCTCGGACCGGTCACCAACAGCCAATTTCGGGCCATCCTCATCTACGCCGATCCGAAAGCGGCCGAACGGGTCAAACGGTTGAAAGCGGCGAAGAAGGGCTGAGCGTCCGAGAGAGCGACCTGGCCTGTGAGGGATGATCTGGTGAGAGCGTGTCCATGCGAATCCTGGTTCTTGGCGGAACGCGCTTTTTCGGTTTGCAGCTGGTCCATCGGCTGGTGGAAGAGGGCCATCAGGTGACGGTGTTGACGCGCGGGCGCACGTCGGCCCCACTGCCGCCTTCGGTCGAGCGACTGGTGGCGGATCGGCAACAGGCCGCCGCGCTTCGAGAGGCCGTAGGGGCAAGGACGTGGGATGTCGTCATCGATAACATCGGCTTCACGGCTGAAGACAGTCGCCTCGCCGTCGAAGTCTTCGCCGGGCGAGCGGGGCGTTTCTTCTTCACGAGTACGGCGGCCGTGTATTCCTGTCTCGAGGGGGCGGTGAACCCGTATCGGGAGGATGATACTGAGCGGCTTCCGGAGCGGGCACGAGCCCGTGAGAATCCGCAGTTGGCCTATGGCTTCGGGAAGCTGGAGGCCGAACGGGTCTTGCAGCGGGCGTATCGAGAGCGCGGTTTCCCGATCACGATTCTGCGCCTGCCGATCGTCATTGGCCCGCGCGATCATACGTTGCGGGCGTACAGCTACTGGGTGCGCCTGAAGGATCGAGCGCCGCTCATCCTCCCCGATGGCGGGCGCGTGGATTGGCGCTTCATCTATTCCGGGGACGCCGTGCGGGCGTTCCTGCGGCTCCTGGAAGAGGAGCGGAGCATCGGGCAGGTGTATAACTTCGCCCAGGAAGAGATCGTCTCGGTGCGCGAGTTCGTCAAACTCTCGGCCGAGATTTTGGGGACCGAGGTGGAGACGGTGGACATCCCCCTTCAATGGTTGCGCGCGCAGCGGATCGAGCCGGTGTTCTCCCCCTATTCGATCCCCCGCTCATGGATCGTAGACATCTCGAAAGCGCAACGCGAGCTGGGATGGCGGTCCACGCCTTGGCGCGAATGGATGCGCGCGAGCATCGAATGGTTCGAGCGCGAGTATCACGGCCCGCCGCCGGAGAACTACTTCCATCGGGCCGAAGAACTGCAGCTCATCCAACGCTGGCGGCAGATGACGGCCACGTGAGACGCTTTCGAGCGCCGAGGAGCGGAAAAGGCGTGAAGGGCTCATCTTCCTGAATACGGGAACGTACCCGAGAACACGAGAGCGCTCGCGGCGAGTCCGTTCCAAGGAGTCTCCTCTCGCTCGGCGGGAAGGTGAGCGCGATCCGCGCACCGGAGTTTCGCGGAGTTGAACCGATGGCGGATCTCTATGAGATTTTGGGCGTCTCGCGCCAGGCGAGCGAGCGCGAGATCAAGGCCGCGTATCGCCGCTTGGCCAAGCGCTATCATCCGGACGTGAATCCATCGCCAACGGCCGCGGAAGATTTCGCGCGGATCACGGAAGCGTATAAGGTCCTGAGCAATCGGCGGTTGCGCGATCTCTACGATCGCGGATTGCTCGCCGATTACGAGGAATATCTGCGGCAGCGGGAGCGCGCGGCCGTCCTGCGCGAGCGTCTGAAAGTCATCGTCGAGGAGCTGCTGCGACGCGAGCACGAGGAGGTGGCGATTCGTC
Organism: Acidobacteriota bacterium; assembly: GCA_030550025.1. Classification (GTDB taxonomy): domain Bacteria; phylum Acidobacteriota; class Blastocatellia; order HR10; family HR10; genus HR10. The sequence continues at coordinate 113,674 of JAUQQC010000001.1, forward strand.
AGACGGCCGTGATGCTCGTCGTCTCGCTCTTCGCTTCGGCGTTCCTGGTGGCGCTGTTCCGTCCGCCGATCTTCGAGATGCTCGGCCCATTCGGGAAAGCGGTTTGTCTGGGTTTGTTCGGCGTCGGCATGTGGGAGTTGGTGCGCGATGTCATGCTGTGTCTGGACTACTACACCTATCCGGACGATGTGACGCCGTCCTTTTGGCGCATCGAGGAAGAGATGCAGGGGAAGCCGTTCTCGCGCACGGCCGCGCTGGCGTTCCTCGCCGGGGGGTATCTTCTGGCGCTCGTGTTCGGATCGTTGGTGCGGTACGTGCTTGTGGGGATCAATGGACGGCTGCTGTTGAGCTACGGACTCATCAATCTGATCTTGCTTCCCCCGATCGCTGTCCTTATCATTATGCGACTACGCGCGCTCAGCGAGCGGTTGTCCGACTCGCGATGGAGCGAAGGAGGAGAATGGCGATGAAGGCGCTCGTTCGAGAGCGGACGGTGTTGGATTATTTCGCGGCTGAAGGCGCTTGGCTCCGTCGGAGTCTCGTCGTCGTGAGCTTCAGTGTTCTGGTCGCGCTCTCGGCACAGTTGGCGATCCCGCTCCCGTTCACGCCGGTGCCGATCACGGCGCAGACGGCAGTCGTCTTGCTGGGGGGGATGGTGCTCGGGCGCCGTCTGGGCGCGTTGGCGATGCTCCTCTATCTGGGAGAGGGCGCTATAGGCTGGCCCGTCTTCGCTGGGGGGCGCAGCGGCCTGGCGCATCTCGCGGGACCGACGGGAGGATATCTCTTGGGATTTGTCCTCGCTGCCTATGTGACGGGCGCCTTAGCCGAACGCGGCTGGGATCGCCGATGGGGGACGGCGGTGGGGGCGATGGTGATTGGGCAGGTGGCGATTTACCTCACCGGACTTCTGGGCCTCTTGCGCTTTGTGTCGCTGGAGCGTGCCCTGAGGCTCGGCGTATGGCCCTTTCTGCCCGGCGATCTGCTGAAGATCCTGCTGGCAGCCGGGCTCCTTCCTCTCGCCTGGAGAGTCCTCGGTCACTCGGTCCGGAGAACCTTTTGACAATCCCCACGGCCTTCATTATATTGTGGCTTGCGTGAAGTGGCATCGAATATCTTGTGCATGTGGCCGGAACGATGTGGAGGCTTGAGCGGATCGAACTGCGCGGATTCAAGTCCTTCTGCGATCCGACGGAGCTCGTTTTCCCGGAGGCGATCACGGCGATCGTGGGGCCGAACGGGTGTGGCAAGAGTAATATCGCCGATGCCATCGCGTGGGTGCTCGGTGAGCAGAGCGCGCGGCTGCTCCGCGGGACGCGCATGGAGGACGTGATCTTTCAAGGCACGCGCACGCGCCCTCCTCTGGGGATGGCGGAAGTCCTGCTCACGCTCGTGGCGACCGAGGATATTCGGCTTCGAGGGGAGGAGGGGGAGAGTGCCCCGGAAGAGGAGGCGCCGCGAACGTCGCGTAGATCCTGGCCTGTGGAGGACATCCCGGCGGGCACGGTGGTGACGGTCGCCCGACGGTTGTATCGTTCCGGTGAGAGCGAATACTTGATTGACGGTCAACCGGTCCGTTTGCGCGATATTTACGATCTGTTTGCCGGAACGGGGTTGGGCCCCGGACATTATGCGTTGATCGGCCAGGATCGCGTGGCGGCGCTCATTCAGGCCAAGCCCTCGGAGCGTCGAGCGGTGATCGAAGAAGCGGCGGGGATCACGCGGCTCAAGCTGCGGGAGCGTGCGGCCGAGATGCGGTTGGAATCGGCGCGACAAAACCTCGCGCGCTTAAGCGATCTCATCGCGGAGATCGAGCGTCAGGTGGGGACCCTGAAGCGACAGGCGGCGCGCGCTCGCCGGTATCGGCGGCTGCGTGAGGAGCTGCGCGCCCTCTTGCGGCAGCTCTTTCGATTGGAGGCGCAGCGCCTGGAGGCCGACCTTACGGCCGTGAGCGAGCGGATCGCGACGCTCGAGCGCGCGCGCGCAGACGTGATGGCAGAGATCGCGACGCTGGAGGCCGAGCAGCAGCAGCTCGTTCAGCAAGAGCGCGCTCGCGAGGCGCGAATCGCTTCCGCGCGCGAACACTTGGCGCAGGTCGAGCTCGAGCTGGAGCGCGTGAGAGGGCAAATGGCACAATGCGAAACGCAGCTTGAGGATCTCCGCGTGCGTGAGCGTGCTCTGGAACGTGAAGAGGAGGGAATCCGGCAGCGTCTGGACGTCGTCGTCGCCGAGATCGCTCGGCTCACTGGGGAGATGGAGAACGTCCTTCGCGAGATCGCCGCGCATGAGGAGGAGATGCGCGCCGAGCAAGCGCAGTATGAGCGCGCACTGGCGGCCGTGGCGGAACGCGAGCGGGAGATCGAGCACCTGCGCACCCACCATGTGGAAGCCATCGCAACTGTCGCGCACTGGCGCAACGCCGGACAGCAGCTTCTGGAAACCCTGCGGCGCCTTGAGGCGCAGCTTCGCCGCCTGGCGATGGAACGCGAGCGCGCTACGACGCGAGAGGGGCAGCTTCTCGCCGATCGGGATCATCTGCTTCGCGCGCTCGAAGCACGGCGTCGTGAGGGGGAGGAGCTGCGAGCGGCATACGAGGAGGCGCAACGTTATCTGGAGCATGCTCGACAGCACGAGGCGCAGGTGCGCGGGGCCGTGGCCGAGGCGGAAAAGGTGGCAATCGCCGTCGAGAATCGCTTGGCCTCATTGCTCGAATTGGATGGGCGCTATGCTTATGCCTCGCGCGCTGTGCAGCATCTCTTCGAATCCCAGGATGGTCGCGTGCGCCTCTTGGGAACGCTGGCCGATGTCCTTCGCGTCGCCCCGGAGAACGAGTGCATGGTCGAGGGATTTTTGGGCGAACGGCTGCAAGCGGTCCTCGTCCCCTCACTCGACGATGCCCGAGCGGCGCTCGCCGTCCTAGAATCCGCTCGGGCCGGACGAGCGCAATTTCTGGTGTTCGAGGAAGAGACTCCCGCTGATGGCCGAGGGGAGCGCGAAGAGACCCTGAACCGCGATGGGTTCTTCGAGGCCCTGGGTGCGACACCGGCTCTGGCGCGCGCGCTCGCGCGAGCTTTCCCGGAATGCGCGCGGGTCGAGATCGCGCGCGATCTCGAGACGGCCATTCGACAATCGGCCGAGGATCCGAATCGAGTCTTTCTGACGCGAGAGGGGACGTGGGTGCGAGGGGGGACGCTCTTGGTCGGCGGAAGGGGAGGAGAGCACGCGGTCGGCATCCTCGCCCTGAAGCGGGAGATTCGCGATCTTCAGGCTCGCCGCGAAGAGCTGACGAAGCAGCTCGACGAATTCCGGCGGAAGCAGCAAGAGGCGGAGAGTGCCGTCCAGTACTGGCTTCAGGAGAGCGCGCGGCGGAAGACGGCACTCGATGAGAGCGAGCACGCTCTTCGCGAGCAAGAACAGCGCCTTTCAGAAGTGGATCGTGATCTGACGCGCGTGCGGCAACATCTGGCCGTGATCGAGTTCGAGCACGCGGAAGTCGAGCGAGAGCGAGAGCGCGTGCAGCGGGACTACGAGCAGGCGCTCGCCGAGCGAGAGCGAGCCGAAGAGCGCCTTCGCGCGCTCGAGGCGGAGCAACGCGCTCACCACGAGGCTCTGGCCGAGCAGCGTCGGAGGAGCGAGGCTTTGGCCGAACAAGTGGCGGCGCTGCGCGTTCAACTTGCGGCAAAGGGGGAGCGGCATCAGGCCGTGCACGGTCATGTGCGGCGCTTGGAACAGGAGCGCCATCATCTGCTCCGACGCCTCGAAGACTTGCGTTTCGAGCGCGCGAGCCTTCACCAGGAACAAGAACGGTGCGCAGAACGACGGCTCGCGCTCGCGCTGCGCGAGCGCGAGCTGGAAGAAGCGCGGGAACGCGCGGGGGCCGAAGTCCGTCACGCGACGGAGCATCTGGGCGGAGCGCAGGTGGCCGTGGACGCTCTGGCCGCGCGCCTGGCGGAGCAGCGCGAGCGGGAATCGGAGTTGCGGGATCGTCTGCAGCAGGAGGAGATCGCACGGGCTCAACTCGTGGCCGAGCGGCGCCACCTGAGCGAGAGGTGCCGAACCGAATTGGGGGAGAGCTTGGAGGAAGTGCTCTCTGCTCCTGTCGAAGGGATGCCGGCCGATGATTCGCAGACCGTGCGCGCGCGCATCGAAGAGGTGCGGCGAAAGATCGAGGACCTGGGTCCGATCAACCTCATGGCCGTGGAGGAGCTGCAGCAGGCCGAGGAGCGGCTCGCCTTCCTTCGCGCACAACGCGAGGACGTTGAGCGTTCGATCGCCTCGACCGAAGAGGCGCTTCGCGAGATCCGACGGCGCGCGCGCCACCGTTTCCTCGCTGCCTTCGAAGCGATCAATGGGCAGTTCAACGAGGTCTTTCGCGAACTCTTCGGTGGGGGACATGCCGAGATGCGGCTGCTCGATTCGGAGAACGTGTTGGAGAGCGGCATTGATATCCTCGCCCAGCCTCCGGGCAAGCGCCTTCAGAACCTTCAGCTCCTCTCCGGGGGGGAGAAGGCGCTCACGGCGTTAGCGTTGCTCCTGGCGATCTTCCGCCATCGGCCGAGCCCATTCTGTGTGCTCGACGAAGTGGATGCGCCGTTGGATGATATGAACATCGCCCGCTTCGCACGCCAGATCGTCCACATGAGCCACCGCACGCAATTCATCCTCATCACGCACAACAAAGGGACGATGGAGATCGCCGATGTCCTCTACGGCGTGACGATGGAGGAGCCCGGCGTTTCCAAGGTCGTCTCCGTTCGGTTACAATAGCCAACGGCTCGTCGGGGACATCGGGGAAGGGGGAGGAGCGAAGATGCGATACGACCAGAAGGGGGGAGTGCGCGCGCGCTGGCTCGCGTGGATAACGTCCGGCTTGTTGGGGCTCGGCGCGGCAGCCGTTCTCGGACAGAACGTCGGATCGCCGTCGTCATGGTCCTGCACGTATACGTTCGAGCATTCACAACTTGATCCCATGCGCTTCGAGCTCCACTTCGACGATACCGGGCGCGGGACCTTCTCTTTCTGGCGAAAGGAAGCCGAGGAGCCGATCACCCTCCCTCTTCAACTTCTGGCGAGCACGGTGGAGCGGGTGAAGAGCGATTTGGACGCCTTGCGCTTTCTGGAGAGCGCGGAGGACTATCGGGCTGAGCGCGAGATGCCGTCCCTGGGGACGGTCACTCTCTGCGTCCGCCAGGGGGATCGTCAGCGCAGCGTGCGGTTCACGCTTACGCGTCATGAGAAGATGCGGGAGTTGGCGCAGCGGCTTCGGGGCATCGCCATGCAGGAGTATCGCGTCTTCTTGATCTCGCTCGCTCGGCAATATGGACCGCTCGATCTCGACAAGCAATTGCGCGGGTTGGAATCCGAGTTGAAGAACGGATGGCTCGGAGAGCCGGAGAAACTGCTGCCGTTGCTGCGGGACTTGGGGCGAGATGAAGAGCTGCTCCTCATGGTGCGGCATCGAGCGGAGAAGCTCGCGCGATGGATCGAACGAGCGATGCAGCGTTCGGGTGGAGGGGGTGCGCGAAGGTCAGGCGAGCTGTAAGCCGGGGATGAGCGTGGGAGCGCATCGGATGGCGGGTGAGCGTCCTTGTTGGAGAACGAACGAGCGAAGGTCCGAATTGGAGCGAAGCCTTCGTTCGAGATGGCCGCGGGCGTTCGTTGCGCTCGGGCTCATGCTCGTGATTTTCCCGATCGGAGGTTGGGCACAAACGCCAATTCGGATCGGACAGACAATCGAGGGCGCCCTCGAAGAAGGAGATCGCAAGATGGCCGATGGCTCGTACTACGATCTCTACGTCTTTCGGGGAAATCGCGGACAGCGCATCGTCGTTCACCTTCGCTCGAACGACTTTCAACCTTATCTGACCCTCCTGGACGAGAATGGCGTGGAGATCCTCAGCGATAGCGGCGAGCGCGGGCATGCGCATATTCGCTGTACGCTTGCTCACGCGGGCCGCTACTTCATTCGCGTCAACAGCGTGCGACGGGAAGGGAAGGGGCGGTATCAGTTGCAACTGCTCGAACAATGAGCGCGGATCAAGAGCCGAGGTCCTCACCGGTGGCGTTCGCGAAGGGGGCGAGCACGTGGGGTCGAAAACTGCCGCGCGCCTTTTATGATCGGCCGACGGTGGAAGTCGCGCGGGAGCTGTTGGGGAAATATCTCGTTCGCCATACCGCCGATGGGCTGATCATCGGGCGGATCGTCGAGACGGAGGCATATGTTGGTCCGGAGGATCGGGCGTCGCATGCCTGGCGTGGGCTCACTCAGCGGACGGCCATCATGTTCGGGCCGCCGGGCTACGCCTATGTCTACATGATCTACGGCGTGCATCATTGCCTCAACATTGTGACGGAGCGGGAGGGATATCCAGCGGCCGTACTCATCCGCGCCCTGGAGCCCATTGCGCCTGGGGCAGAAAGCGCCTCGATCATTCCCAATGGGCCGGGCAAGGTCTGTCGGTACCTGGCAGTGGACCGGGCGCTGAACGGCGCGGACTTGTGCGGATCAGTGCTCTATGTGGAGGATCGGGGAGAGGTGATCGCTCCCGAGCACATCGTCTCGACGCCGCGCATCGGTGTGGACTATGCGGGACCCTGGAGCGAGAAGCCCTGGCGCTTCTACATCCGCGGAAACCCATTCGTCTCCCGGCCGGGGCGTTCCTTTTCGAGCCGGGGGTAGTTCACTCCGGTGGCAACTCTTCCGGTGACGGCCATTCCCCTTCCACCCAGACGCTTCCATCCTCGAAATGCTCCCGCTTCCAGATCGGGACGATCTTTTTCAGCCGGTTGATGGCGTATTGGCAAGCCTCGAAGGCAGGGCGTCGGTGAGCCGAGGTCACGACGATGACGACGCTCGACTCGCCGATCTCCAGCCGTCCGAGCCGATGCACGATGCCGATGCGGTCAATGGGCCAGCGATCGCGAATCTCGCAACCGATCTGCCGCAGCATGCGCAAGGCCATCTCTTCGTAGGCTTCGTATTCGAGGTAGAGGACGCGCCGGCCTGCCGTCTGTTCACGGACGACGCCGTCGAAAGTGACGACGGCACCGGCCGCTCCTCGAAGCAGCCGTTGCACGAGCGCCCGGGCATCGATCGGTTCGCGCACCAGTTCGAAGATATCGTCCTCCTGTCCCCCGCTGACCGGTGGCAGAAGCGCAAGGACATCTCCAGCCTGGAGCGGCGTCTCGGGCGTCACATATCGTTCGTTGACGGCGATGAGGATACGTCCCTGCAGGTCGCCGAGCGCCTGGAATCGCTGATACACCTCCTCGAGCGCTTGCGCGACAGTAGCCGGGGGAGGGAGCGATAGCTCATATTCCGCGGTGCCCGCCAGCTCACGGCATTGGGCGAAGAATCGGACTTTTACGGCGATCATCGCGACCTCCTCTCACTAGGCGAAGCCCGCGCTCGGAAATCGCGCGGGCGCTTCAGTGAACGTGAGAAGGGGGCTTCCTTTGTCCATTACGCTTCGCTTCTGCATGAGTGCGCGCACGATGCTCGTAATCCTGGACGAGCTTCTCCAAGCGGGCGAGCAAGAGTTCGAGCCGGGCCCGCGTGGAGACCATTTCGAGGACCTGCTGCAGCTCTTCCGGCTGCTGCAGCACGGCCGCAGCGATCGTGAACGAGAGCCGTTCGGCGTTCTCCGGGAAGGCGACTGGTCGTTCCGGCAGATCATGTAAAAGTTGCAGGGCGCGGAGGAAGCGGGAGAAGTACGCCACGGATTGCGCGAGGAGCGCTGTCACGATCTCTCGTTCTTCGCCCTCGAGGGGGGCATCCTCGAAGAATTCAACCTCCGCGAGCAAGTAAGGGTCGTGAGAGAGATACCGGCCGATCCGATAGCGATTTGTGCCGACGGTGAGGATGTTCGCGCGGCCGTCCGCAAGCGGCTGTACGTGGAGGATGCGCGCCGCACAGCCAACGCTCGCCAGGTCGGGGACGACCAATCGGCCAACCTCGGCGTCCGAATGATAGCTCAATCCGAAGAGGCGATCGCCCTCCAGGCAATGCCGGAGCATGACCCGATATCGTGGCTCGAAGATGTGTAGTGGAAGCGTCATCTCTGGGACCAGCACGACTGGGAGCGGAAAAATCGGCAGTCGCGCGCTGCCATCGGTCCTCTTCATCTCGTTGTCCTCCCCCTCTGCATCGCTTCGCGCGCTGAAAGTGTAGCATCGCGAAGGCGAGGGGATAAAGTCCCAGGCTTTCCGGCGCGACGAGCTATTGAAACCTTTGCGAAGAGCGTGTATGATAAACCCGCATTATCGGGTGAGAAAATCGGCGTATGGACGGTCCGGGTGGTATGAAGGAATTGGTCGAAGAGATCGTGAAAGCGATGGTGGACTATCCTGATCAAGTCCGCGTTCGGGAGGTCGCCGGAACGGGGACGATCGTCTATGAATTGCGCGTGGCGAAATCCGATCTGGGGAAGGTCATCGGCAAGGGCGGAGAGAACGCCAAAGCGATTCGGACGATCCTCAGCGCAGCGGGGATGAAGCAGAAGAAGCGGGTGGGGTTGGAGATCCTCGAGGACTGAGCGGGCGAGGACAAGGTCGCGTCCCGGCGAACGCGCGCCGTTCCGATTGATGGTGAGGACCCAAAATCCGGCGCGGAGATAGGATTCGTGCCGTTGGAGTGCTCCGGCTGAGAACCGGACTTAGGGTGGAGACTTTGCTTCCTTCGGTGGGCTTTCCCATCACCTTGAAGGCGTGCGATCTCCGGGATGATCCACGATGATCGTTGTCCTCCCTTTTCGTTCACGGCGCAAGGCAGGCGGATGACCGGCTATCTCCTATGGCGTAGGCGAGTGTCTCCAAGCGGCGCGGCGGATCACCTCCCGATTGGTCAAGGGGCATATCCTCCACTGACGACGGTGATAGCGGCGGGCTTGTTGGCGGAGGGTAAAATATTGGTCCTTTGCTTATGGTCGAGTTCTCCGAGGGAGCCTCCCTGATGGACATTCGCTTCCGGGGCAGAAGATCGCGTGGAATGCCTTGAGGCGGTCGGAAGATTGTAGCTAGTCGCACTTGGAGATCGTGGGGTTGAATTCGGGGAGAAGTGCTTCTTGACATGGGGAGTGAGCCAGATATAATGTTCGGCGAATTTCTCGCGCAGGAGGTGAGGTGTGGGGCGGACGATTGAGGTGACGATCAACGGGACGCGATATCGCCATGAAGTCGAACCCCGATTGCTGCTGGTTCATTACCTCCGAGACGTCGTCGGCTTAACGGGGACGCATATCGGTTGTGAGACGAGCTTGTGTGGGGCGTGCACGGTCTTGCTCAATGGAGCAGCGGTGAAGTCGTGCACGCTCTTCGCCGTTCAGGCCGACGGGGCGGAGATCATGACCATTGAAGGGCTGGCCGAGGACGGGCAGTTGCACCCGATTCAGGAGGGATTTTGGCAAAAGCATGGATTGCAGTGCGGTTACTGTACGCCGGGGATGATCTTGGCGGCCTATCAATTGCTCTCGCGCTCTCCCGATCCGAGCGAGGAGGAGATTCGACGGGGGATTGAGGGGAATCTCTGTCGGTGCACGGGGTATCAGCATATCGTCGAGGCCATTCGATATGCGGCGGAGAAGCAGCGGGTGGCGCGAGGGGCTCGCTCGGAGTGAGGGAACGAGCAATGGGAGGAGGAGATGCCGAAGGGGAAGAAGTTCGTCGGTGAACCCATTCCGCGAGTGGAAGATCACCGGTTGATCACCGGGCGATCGCAGTATGTGGATGACATCGTGCGACCGCGGATGGCCTATGCGGCGATTCTGCGCAGCATCTATGCCCATGCGCGCGTGAAGGCCGTGCACGTGGAGAACGCGCGGCGAGCGCCCGGGGTGATCGCCGTTTTCACGGGGGAAGATGTGCGGGAGGCCATCGGTCCAGTTCCCGTGGCGAGCCGACTGCCAGATTTAAAGGTCCCCAAACATCCGGTGCTGGCGGTGGAGAAGGTACATTATGTGGGGGAACCGATCGCCGTCGTCGTGGCGGAAGATCGGTATTTGGCGCGCGACGCTGTGGACTTGATCGAGGTGGAATACGAGCCGCTCGAAGCCGTCGTGGACCCGGAGCGGGCCATTGCCGAAGGCGCACCGATCATTCACGAGGAGTTCGGGACGAATGTCGCCTTCGTGTGGCAGTTGAGCGGGGGAGATATCGAGCGGGCCTTTCGCGAAGCCGATCTGGTCGTCTCGCAGCGGATGGTGAATCAGCGGCTCATTCCTGTTGCGATGGAGCCCCGTGGGGTCGTGGCCGAATATCTCCCGGGCGAGGGACAACTCACCGTCTGGACTTCGACGCAAATCCCACACCTTTTGCGCACGCAGTTGGCGGCCATGCTGAGGCTGGCCGAGAACCGGGTACGGGTGATCGCGCCCGAGGTGGGGGGGGGATTCGGGAGCAAGCTGAACGTTTATGCGGAGGAGGCGCTTGTGGGGTATCTGGCCATGCGGCTCGGTCGCCCGATCAAATGGATCGAGACGCGGCGCGAGAATTTCCTCTCGACGATTCACGGGCGCGGGCAGATCGCCGAAGTCGAGGCGGCCGTCAAGCGAGATGGGACAGTCCTGGGCCTGCGATACAAGATCATTCAGGACGTTGGGGCGTATCATCAATTGCTGACGCCGGCGATTCCGACGTTGACGGGATTGATGGCGACGGGGCCGTACAAAATCCCCAATTTGCATGTTCAAGTCATCGGTGCCTTCACGAATAAAATGGCCACGGATGCCTATCGCGGGGCGGGGCGACCTGAAGCTACCTACCTGCTCGAGCGGATGATGGATCGGATCGCGGGAGAATTGGGATTGGATCCGGTCGAAGTGCGCATGCGGAACTTCCCGCAGCCCGAAGAGTTTCCGTTCCCGACGGCCAGTGGATTGGCCTATGATAGCGGCAATTATCAACAAGCGCTGCGGCGGGCACTGGAGATCGTCGGCTACGAAGGGTTACGGCAAGAGCAACAGCAACTGCGACAGCAAGGCCGATACCTCGGCATCGGGATCTCGACGTATGTCGAGATTTGTGCGCTGGGGCCTTCGCCGGCGCTTCCGGCTGGAGGATGGGAGAGCGCGACGGTGCGCGTTGAGCCGACGGGGAAGATCACCGTTTTGACCGGCGCCTCACCGCACGGGCAGGGACAGGAGACGTCGTTCGCGCAGATTGTGGCCGATGAATTGGGCGTCGAGCTGGCGGACGTGCGCGTCGTTCACGGCGACACGGCCATCGTGCAGTATGGCATCGGGACGTTCGGAAGTCGAGCGACAGCCGTTGGGGGGACGGCCGTCTATGGCGCATTGCAGAAGGTGAAGGAGAAGGCGACGCGTTTAGCCGCGCATCTGCTGGGTGAGGAGAATGTGGCCAATGTGGCGTTTGAGGACGGATGCTTCTTCCTCAAGGACAATCCCGAACGTCGCGTGACGTTCCAGGAAGTGGCATTGGCGGCCTATTTGGCGAAGAGCTTGCCACCAGGGATGGAACCCGGGCTTGAAGCGACATACTTCTTCGAACCGAGCAACTTCACGTTCCCCTTTGGAGCACATATCGCCGTTGTAGAAGTGGACCCGGAGACGGGAGACGTGCAGTTCCGGCGCTATGTGGCCGTGGACGATTGTGGGCGCGTCATCAATCCCTTGTTGGTGGATGGGCAAGTGCATGGAGGGATCGTCCAGTCGCTCGGGCAAGCGTTGCTGGAAGAGGCCGTGTATGATGAGAACGGGCAGTTGGTGACGGGCGAGTTGACCGAGTATGCGATCCCGAAGGCGACGGATGTCCCGTGGCTGGAGACGGATCGCATGGAGACGCCTTCGCCCGTGAATCCGCTTGGCGTCAAAGGGGTCGGCGAGGCGGGGACGATCGCCGCGACGCCGGCGATCGTCAATGCGGTGTTGGACGCGGTGGCGCCGTTTGGCGTCCGACATTTGGATATGCCGCTGAAGCCCGAGAAGATCTGGCGGGCGATCCGTGGGGCGTGAAGAGGGGGAGGGCTTATGATCCCAACGGCGTTCGAGTATTTTCGACCAACGAATCTCTCGGAGGCACTCGCGCTCTTGGAACAGTACAAGGATGAGGCGAAGCTGCTAGCCGGCGGGCATAGTCTGATTCCGATGATGAAGCTTCGCCTGGCACAGCCGCAATACCTCATTGATCTCGGTGGCGTGAAGGAGTTGTCCTACATTCGGGAATCGGGGGATCATCTGCTCATCGGCGCGATGACCCGGCACGTGGACGTCGAGACATCGGAAGTGCTTCGGCAGCGGTGCCCACTCTTGACAGAGACGGCGCGTCGGATCGGGGATGCGCAGGTGCGGAACATGGGGACGATCGGAGGGAGTCTGGCGCATGCCGATCCGGCGGCCGATTATCCGGCGGCCATCTTGGCATTGGGCGCCGAGCTGCGTGCGGTGAGCATACAGGGGGAACGGTGGATTCGCGCTGAGGATTTCTTTGTGGACATGCTGACGACGGCCCTTGCGCCGGAGGAGATTTTGGTGGAGGTGAAAGTCCCGGCGCTCGGACCGCGCACGGGGACGGCGTATGTGAAGGTCGCGCAAAAGGCTTCGGGGTTCGCTCTCTGCGGCGTGGCCGTCGTGCTCACCGTGGATCCCAACGGCGTATGTCAGGATGTAGCCGTGGGGGTTACAGGCGTTGCGTCGAAAGCCTATCGCGCGCGGGCCGTTGAGGATGCGCTTCGGGGACGGGCATTGGACGCTTCCGCGATTGCGGACGCTTCGGCGAAAGCCGCCGAAGGCGTTGATCCGCTTGAAGATCTGCACGCTTCGGCGGAATATCGCGCGCATCTGGCGCGCGTCTGGTCCCGACGAGCGATCGAACAAGCGCGCGCGAGCATCTGAGAAGCAATACAAAAAGAGAGGGGGCAATGGTGCCCCCTCTTTTGGTCTCTGAGGCCCGGCACACGATGGCCGGGCCTCAACGGGTTTCAGAAGTTATACCGCACAGTGAAGATCATGCTCCGGCCGCCGGGCGTGGCTCCGGTCAGCCCCAGATGCGACCACCCGAGGTTCAGATCCGGTTGCGTCGGCCCCAGCAGCGTTGTCTCCGATAGGAAGTTGGGCGGCGGATAGATGAACTGGCGATGGTTGAAGGCGTTGAAGACTTCCCATCGGATCTGCAGGTTATGGCTCTCGGTGATTCGAATCTCCTTCACCAACGCCATGTCGAAGTTGTTCACGCCTTCGGTCCGGAAGCGGTTTCGCCCGGAGTTCCCCACGATCCCAGAGTTCGTCCCGGGAACGACCCAGTAAGCGTTCGGATTGAGCGGGCGCCCATCCGGTCCAACGCCCGTGACGAGCAAGGGATCTCCGCCCGGATTGATCGAGACGCGTTGTGAGAAGGCGATCGTCGTGATCTGCCCGGGCAGGATGCCGAGCGCGTTGTTGTTGTTGAAGACCGAGTACGGCGTTCCCGATTGGAACGTGGTGATTCCGGAGAGTCGCCATCCCGAGAGCGTTTGCCGCAGGAATCCGCTCTCGCCTTTGTATCCAGGGATGTCCCACACATAGTTGATCACGAACCGGTGCGGGCGATCGTAGATCGAGCGGCCGCGATCCAATCGCGCGTTGATGGGATTAGCCGGTAACGTTTGAGCAAGCCAGGCGCCCAGGATGTCATCGCTCGTGCTGATATAGCTGGAGTAGGTATAGGCGGCGCCGAATTGCAGCCCGCGGCTCAGGCGCTTATCCACGGAGACCTGCAGCGAGTTGTACCAGGATTGCGCATGCCCATCCCCGACCAGGATGGAGCCGCGCGCTGGATCCCGCAGATACACGGGCTGTCCGCCGCGCGTCGTCAACTGCAGGAAGGGCAGGACGCTCTGATACACGGACGGATTGCGATCCACGGCGGCCTTGAAGAAGCCGATGTTGGTCTCGTACTCGCGGATCAGCTTCAACGCGCGCGTGCCGACGTAGCCGACGCTGAAGACGTAGTCGCCGAGGAACTGTCGCTGTAGCGTCAGGCTATACTGGTTCGTGTAGGGTTGGCTGACGCGCTTATTGAGGGAGAAGTACCGATAGGGCAACAGGTCCGGATTGCCCCCCAGGCGCACGAAGTCCTGAGGCGTTGGCGGCGAGGGCCAGTTGCTGCGCAGGAAGAGCCGCTGCCCGGAGATCGGTCCCAGAGCCACTTGCACGCCGCGCGGGTAGTTCCGCGAGGTGTTGAGCAGGACGTTCTGGAAGATTTGATCGTAGGTGAGCGAGTATCCGCCGCGAATCACGAGTTTGTCGCCGCCGGTGAGCCACCCCCAGAATCCCGTCCGTTCCGTCTTCGGATTCCAGGCGAACCCGAAGCGGGGGCCCCAGTTGTTGATGTCTGGCTTCGCGTTCGAGAAGTAATTGAAGGGCGTCCCCGTATATTCGTACCGGAGGCCCAGGTTGAGGGTCAGGTTCGGCGTGAGACGGAGATCGTCCTGGAGGAACGCGCCCAGTTCGGTCAGTCGGCTGGGAACGTAGGCTTCACCAGCATACTGGTTGAACGTCGCATTCTCGTCGCGCAGGAACGCGCGCAGGTTCGGATACGTCACTTGCCCATCCACGATCGGCGCGAAGAAGGAATTCAATTGCACGCGACGAATGTCCACGCCTGCGCGCAGCGAATGGCGTCCGAACGTGAACGTGTACTTGTTCGCATATTGGTAGATGTTGTCGGTGCGGAACTGCGGGAAGTTGATGTTCCCGAGGGTGAAGGCGCCTCCGACTCCGCCGATGGAGAACGCGCCGAAGCGGCGCACCGTCTCGCCCAAGGGGAAGGTGATGGCCCGACGGTTATAGGCGAAGCGAAATTCGTTCACCGCGCGCGGCGAGAAGACGTGGGTGTGGACGAGCGTCAGGCTCTGGTTCCGCACCGCCGTGCCGATCTCCTGTCCACGCAGCGAGGCCGGCGTCCCCGGATCGTCGCTGTCGTCGAAGAGGTAGCGGCCGAAGAGCTGATCCTTCTCGCCGAAGCGATGATCCAAGCGCGCCAAAAACCGGTGGAAGTTCGTGTCGTACTTGAGCGTCTCGACGGCCCCGCGGTTGAAGCGCGCGAAGGGGATCAAGAGCGG
This sequence comes from Acidobacteriota bacterium, assembly GCA_030550025.1. Taxonomy (GTDB): domain Bacteria; phylum Acidobacteriota; class Blastocatellia; order HR10; family HR10; genus HR10. Next base: position 128,723 of record JAUQQC010000001.1, read on the forward strand.
GGGTTGTCCGGGCGCCGCCACGTTGACGTTGAATCGCGTGGAGAAATCATTGGCCACGGGGAATGTGTTCGCGAGGAAGTCGATGGCTTCCGTCTTGAACCCTTGTGCCGCCGCGTTCGCTCGAATGAGGTCCAGCCCTTCGCGCGTGATCGCATTGCGTGCGGCGGATCCGATCGTGCTGCGGAAGCGATCGAAGTCGTAGGAGCCGAAGAAGAAGGTCTTCTCTCGGATGACCGGACCACCAATGGTGAAGCCGCCGAGGTTATCCACGGTCGGGTTCTTCGCCGAACGCAACGCTTGATGTTTCGGCAAGCCCTGCTGCAGCGCCCCTCGGTAGACACGCTCCTGCTGCAGCGTCAGGGCGTTCAATCCATTGCCCGCCCAGGTCCAATGCAGCGTCCCGTGATATTCGTTCGTCCCCGACTTGGTGATGACATTGACAACAGCTCCGGAATTCCGCCCCTGCTCGGCATTGAAGTTGTTCGTCACGATCTGGAACTCCGCGATCGCTTCGGGCGGAACGGTCTGGCGCGGGATCGAGAGCGAGTCGTCGTTGTTGTTAGAACCGTCCAGATTGAAGTTGTTCGAGCGGGAGCGGCCACCGCTAGTGGCGAAGCCGGAACCCGGCATGCCTGGGACGTTGGGCACCGTCCCCGGCACCAAGAGGGCCAGACCTGTCAACGTATTGCGTCCCGGCAGCTCAAAGACTTGTCGACTCTGAATGGACTTCGCCACTCGCGCTTCCGTGCGCTCGAGCAACTCAGCCGCCGTCGCCGTCACTTCTACGACTTCCGCGATCTCCCCCACTTGAAGTTGGACGTCCACGCGTGTGATGGCCACGGCGCGCACGGCGATCTTCGTGCGGACCTCCTTCTTGAATCCGGGATGCTCGACAGTGATCGTGTAGTTCTCTCCGATCGGGAGCGAGTCCGCGCGGTAGAATCCCGTCTCGTTCGTCGTGAGGACGCGCGTCAGTCCCGTATCCTCGTTCTTGATCGTGACCGTCGCCCCTTGAATCGGGTCGCCCCGGGGATCGGTCACGACTCCCGAGATGGACCCCAAGATCGTTTGAGCCCCCGCGATGCTCGCCCCGAAGGTCCAGAACAAGCTCGCGATGAGCGCAAGCGCAGCAAGTCGCCTCATAGTGCCACCTCCTTCTCGAAGTCCGATTGCTTTCAGCGGAAAGCAACCGCATGAACCTTTCAAGCAAGTGGCGTGCCGAAATCCCCCATTTTCTTTCCGACGGTTCATCAAGAAGTTAGCCGGAGAAGGGATGACCAGGTGGAGGCGGGATTTCCAAAGCCTCGGAAATCCCTTTCACGATTTTGGAAGACACAGGGGCGAAATTTTGAATTTTCGCGCGAAAGTGTGGAGGTCATCGCGGCTTCAAGAATCAGAACGGGACAAGAAGGTTCTGGCCCACGATCGTTCCCACCGAGGGGGATGGACATAGCGCGGCGCGAACGATGGCGACGCGCCGGAGATCGCTCTCTGAAGGGATCGTCACCTCATCTCCGATGATGCAATGCTGCAGGCGTGCGCCCCTGCCAATGTGGACGCGCTTCCAGAGGACACTTTCCCGCACTTCCGCCCCGTCTTCGATGACCGTTCCCTCGCCGGCGATGAACGATCTCCCTTCGCTATGGAGGAAGGCGAGACTCGCGTTCAGGTAGCGCTCCAATGTGCTCAGCTCATACCACTGGCCTTCGGCGATATAAGCGGCGATGCGCCGTCCACAGGCGATGGCGCGCGGGTAGACGTCTACGGTCGTATGCGAGAACACGCCGCGCGGAATGAACTCGAAGATCTCCGGCTCGACGATCTGGATGCCTGTGAAGAGCAGGGGCACGTGATCGTCCGACGCCTCATCGAGTGCCGGAGAGGGCATGCCGCCGAAGCGCACGATGCTCCCGTCGCCGTCCACCTCGACGATGCTGAAGCGCTCGCGTCGAATGTTCTTCATGAGCACGAGTGTCGCTAAAGCCGCCCGCTGCCGATGGGCTTCGCACACGGCATGCAGGTCGATGTCCGTGATGATCTTGCCGTTAATGACGAGGAATGTCTCCTCTTGGAGGAGATGTCGCACCTTGTCCAACGCGCCGCCCGTCCCCAGGATTTCCGATTCCTCCGAGTAGAAGACGCGCACGCCCCAGGCCGAACCATCGCCGACGACGCGGCGGATGGATTCCCCCTGATGATGGAGGTTGATGATCACGTCGGCGAATCCGTAGCGCTTCAAGTATTCGATGAGATGTACGATGATTGGCTTATTGAGGAAAGGAACGGCGGCTTTGGCGCGATCGGCCGTCAAGGGCCAGAGCCGTGTGCCCAAGCCCGCTGCTAAGATCATTGCGCGCATCAGACGCCCCCCTCTTCAAAGAGCATGTCACCAAAGGGCCTCCCCTGGGCCCGACAGAATTCCGCGTACAAGGTCGGGTAGCTCGCTCGAAGGAGCGGCTTCTCCCACAGGTGAAATCGCTGGAGGAACTCCTGAATGCCCGCTTCGTCCCCCTCTAATTCCAAGAAATTCCCCATGGGCGTTTCGTCGAACATGACCGAGAGCACAGCTCCCGAGGGAAAATGCACGCGATATTCGGTGCGATATTTCTGGTAGCGGTAGATCGGCCGAAGGCCCAGCCGTTCGAAGATCGCCAGCGCACGTTCGGGATGACGGACTTCCGTCTCGACCTCTTCGCGGGCTTTCAGCTGGGGGTGGGTGAGCGGCGGCCCTTTGAAAGTCAGCGTCCCGCGATCTTCCGCACGACGAATGCGTAAGAGGCTGCCGGAGCGCTGAAGGCGTCCATCCTCGAAGTCGAGCACCCAGTTCTCCTCAAAATGGCGCGGCCTCACCAGTCGCACCCCTGGCTCAGCGAGACCATCCAGAGGGTTGCTCTCGACAGGGACCTTCACTTCTGTCTCGATATTTCCCATACTGCTTCTCGGTCCTCGTGCCGCGATTGACCCGCTGTCCGCACGCGATGAAAATACCCAAGCCGCATGGGGAAAGCAAGAACACCCGGCGTCTGTCCCGTTCCTCGGTGCTTTGAGAGGTCGGCGAGGTGGGCTGTCCCCGCAGGATGGGATGGAATCGAGCGCTCAGGGGAGCTGGTTGCATCCTGCAACGGGATGCAACCGCGCGCAACCTCCGGCGCCGCGCCGGAGATCCGGTAAAAGTTTGAGTTTTCGTCACTTATTTGAAATCGGGCAGGCCTCGGAGCGATGGCATACCGTTTGCTTCAATAACTACCGCGCAATCGTGAGCGTGAGGAGGCTGAGGTGAGTGAAGCGCATTCGGAAGCAGTTGAAGAGGTCGCGCGGCGTCATGCGGAAGTGCGTGAGCGCTTGGTTGCTATGAGTGCGCTTCTGCGTGAGATGAAGTCGAGGGCTGCGGTGCAGGAAGCTCGTGACGATTCCGAACGCGCGCCATACGCAGCAGCGCTTGGCGAGTTGGCTGAGTTCTTCACCAAAGACGTGTGCGAACTCATGCGCCTTGAAGAGGAAGCGCTCTTCCCGCCGGTAGGGCGCGACTTGAACGAAATCGGTGGACCAGTCGCAGCGCTGGAGATCGAGCATGAGGAGTTACGGCATCTGATTCGGGAATTCGCGCAGGCGGTGGGGGCATGGTCATGCGGCGAATCCGATCGCGGTTCGATCGCCTCCGTCCTCGTATCGTGCGCCGAGCGCTTGCGAGATTTGCTGCGCGTTCACATTGAGAAAGAGGAGGCTGTGTTGTTTCGACTGATCCCCAGGGTCTTCACGCGGGCTGACGCTCGGAGAGCGCGCGCGTGTGTGCGCCTGTGGAGAAGCAAAATGAAGGCCCTTGCGTTGATGGTGTTCGGCGGTGGCGTTGGCATCCTCTTTGGGACCGTAGCCTTCGCGCAGCAGGGGACAAAGTCCATGGAGCGACAGTTCGCGGTACAGGGAGAGATACGGACGCGGTGGGAAGGGCGGTGGGGGGAACTGCTCGGGCAGCCGTTTCAAATAGGCGTGCGAGATGCCTATCTCCTCACGCGCGTGCGCGTGGGAGTGGACGTGCGTCCGACGCGATGGTTGCGTCTTTTCCTCCAAGGGCAGGATGCGCAGGCAATGGGGTTTCGGGCCGATCCCGATCCGCCGATCGTCGAAGATACGTTCGATATGCGACAGGCTTATGTCGAAGTCTTCAATCGCGAGCGTCGCGGCTTTGGTCTACAGATCGGACGGCAGGAGCTGTGCTTTGGCGATGAGCGACTGCTGGGCGCTTTCGATTGGGGGAACACAGCGCGCGCGTTCGATGCCCTTCGCGTCTTCTACGCGTGGCCGAAATCTCGGGTGGACGTCTTCGCGGCTTCCGTAGTCGTGATCGAGGATGGGGCATTCAACCGGCATCGAGCGGGAGAGAACCTCTACGGCATATACGGATCGTTTCAAGGGGTGATCCCGGAGGCCGTCGTGGAAGGCTATACGCTGTGGAGGACTCGACCGCGCGTTGTGGGGGAGCGTGGGCAGTTGGGGGATGCCGATGTGGTGACGGTGGGGACGCGATGGGCAGGGGCGCTTCCTGCTGCGTTCGAGTATCGCGTTGAGATCGCTGGGCAGTTAGGGCGATGGGCCCGCGAGCGCGTGCGCGCGTGGGCGCTGCATACGCAGCTCAGCTATCGGGCGGCGTCCGCGCCAGTGAGCCCGCGGGTGCTCATCGAGTACAACCAAGCTTCCGGGGATCGAGATCCCACCGATGGACGGCGCGAGACGTTCGATCAGCTCTTCCCGACCAATCACGATAAGTATGGGATCGCCGATGTCGTAGGATGGCAGAACATGCGCAACGTGCGCGTGGGGGTATGGGGGCGACTGAATCCACGTATCACGGCGCAGCTCGACTATCACTCGTTCTGGCTCGCAAGCGGGCGCGATGCTCTCTACGGAGCTGGGGGGACGCCGATCGTGCGCTTCTCGAGCGCTGATCGAACGCATATCGGGCAAGAGCTGGACGTGGACGTGCGGGTCGCGCTCTCGCGCGCGCTCGCGTTGGGGACGGGATATGCGCATCTGTTCCCAGGCCGCTTCCTCAAGCGGGCAGCCTCCGGGACGAGCGTGACGTTCGCATACACCATGTTGACCTACCGATTTTGAGCGCAGGAGGGGGGATATGACCGAACGGTCCGATCACATCGCGTGCGATCGCATTGCCGAAGGTCGCTCTCGACTCACGCGTCGAGCCTTCCTTACGCTCTCGGCGCTTGCGGCGGTCGAAGCGGCTTGCCGGCCGAGCCTCTCGCTCTTTCGGCCGAGCGACGAGATTCTGGACCCGTTCCAGTATTATCCGAGCCGCGATTGGGAGCGGCTCTATCGCGATCTCTACCGCTACGATAGCACCTTTCACTTCCTCTGCGCGCCCAACGATACGCACAACTGCTTACTCAAGGCCTACGTGAAGAACAACGTCATCGTACGGATCGGGCCAAGTTTCGGCTACGGTCGGGCGACCGATCTCTACGGGAATGCGGCTTCGGCGCGCTGGGACCCGCGCTGTTGCAACAAGGGCTTGGCGTTGTTGCGGCGGATTTATGGGCCGCGGCGGTGTCGGCAGCCGATGGTGCGACGTGGCTTCAAGGAGTGGGTCGAACGCGGGTTCCCGCGCGATGCGGCGGGGCGTCCGCCACGAGAGCTCTTCCAGCGCGGCAAGGATGAGTGGGTGCAGGTCTCCTGGGAGGAAGCGTTCGATCTTGCCGCCCGTGCGCTTTTGAACATCGCCAAGACCTATACTGGCGAGCACGGCGCTCGTCTCTTGCGCGCACAAGGGTACGATGAAGCGATGATCGAAGCGATGAAAGGCTCTGGGACGCAGACGCTCAAGTTCCGCGGCGGGATGCCGCTTCTTGGGACGGTGCGCATCATGGCGCTTTATCGGTTAGCCAATGCGCTCGCGCTGTTGGATGCGAAGCTGCGCAACGTGGGACCTGATCAAGCGCTCGGCGGGCGCGGCTGGGATAGCTACTCCTGGCATACGGATCTGCCGCCTGGCCATCCCATGGTGACCGGACAGCAGACGGTCGAGTTCGATCTCTGCGATGCCGAAAACGCTCGAATGGTCATCTGCTGGGGCATGAACTGGATTTCGACCAAGATGCCCGATGCCCATTGGCTGACGGAGGCTCGGCTCAAGGGGACGAAGATCGTCGCCGTCACGGTCGAGTACTCCTCGACCTGCTCGAAAGCCGATGAGGTCGTCATCATCCGTCCGGGCACAGATGCCGCGCTCGCTTTAGGGATCGCGCACGTCCTCATCAAGGAGAAGCTCTACGACGAAGAATTCGTCAAGTGCTTCACCGATCTGCCGCTGCTGGTGCGAATGGATACGCTCGGGCATCTCAAAGCGAGCGACATCATCCCGAATTACCGACCGGCTCCGCTTCAGAACAACGTGAAGATCGTGAAGCCGGGCGAGGGCGCGCCCCCGCCCATTCGACAAGAGGCCCAATACATTTCCGAGGAGTTGCGCCAGGAATGGGGCGATTTCACCGTGTGGGATGCGAAGGCGGGCAAACCCGCCGTCGTCACGCGCGATGAGGTAGGCGAGCATTTCAAGCGGAAGGGAGTGGACCCGGCGCTCGAGGGCGAGTTCGAGGTCCAGCTCGTTGATGGTCGGCGCGTGCGCGTGCGGCCCGTCTTCGACCTCATCAAGCAGTACGTCTTCGACACCTTCGATCCGGATTCGGTATCCGAACTCACCTGGGCGCCGAAGGAGGCGATCCTCAATCTGGCGCGCGAGATCGCGCGCTTTCGGGGCAGCACGCTCGTGGCCGTCGGCATGGGGCCGAATCACTTCTTCAACAACGATCTCAAAGATCGAGCGATCTTCCTCGTCTGCGCTCTGACGCGCAATGTCGGCGTGCATGGCGGCAACATTGGCTCCTATGCGGGCAACTATCGCTCGGCGCTCTTCAACGGTAATCCGCAGTTCATCGCCGAGAACCCATTCGATATCGAGCTGGATCCGACGAAGCCGGCGCGCACGAAGTCCTACTACAAGATGGAATCGGCGCATTATTTCAACTATGGCGATCGCCCGCTGCGCATCGGGAACAAGCTCTTCACCGGCAAGACGCACCTGCCGACGCCCACGAAAGTGATGTGGTTCGCCAATTCGAACTCGATCCTCGGCAACATCAAGTGGCATTATGATGTCGTGGTGAACACGCTCCCGAAGGTGGAGATGATCGTCGTGCAGGATTGGTGGTGGACGGCCTCGTGCGAATATGCTGACGTCGTCTTCCCTGTGGATTCGTGGGCCGAGTTCAAGTATCCGGACATGACGGCCTCGGTGACGAATCCGTTCCTTCAGGTCTTCCCGCGCACCGGCTTGCCGCGGTTGCACAACACGCGTTCGGATATCGAAGTTTGCGCTGGGGTCAGCCGGAGGCTTGCGGAGCTGACAGGAGACAGGCGGTTTGCCGATTACTGGAAGTTCGTCGAAGAGGGCAAGGTCGAAGTCTACTTGCAGCGGATCCTCAACGCGAGCACGACGACGCGCGGCTACCGGATCGAAGAGCTGGAGGCGAAGGCAAAGGAAGGGATTCCCGCACTCATCCTCACGCGCACCTATCCGAAGATCATGGGCTGGGAGCATACGAACGAGAGCAAGCCGTGGTATACGAAGACTGGGCGACTCGAATACTATCGCCCCGAACCGGAGTTCATCGAATATGGGGAGGCGATCCCAGTCTATCGCGAGCCGGTGGATGGGACGTTGCATGAGCCGAACGTGATCGTCGCGAATCGTCCGCACCCGGCGATTCGTCCTTCCCCGCCAGAAGCCTATGGGCTCTCGCGCGAGGATCTCTCGGTCGAAGTGCGGCAGGTTCGTAACGTCGTGCGCGCGGTGGAGGAGGTTGTGCGCAGTCGCCATCCGCTCGCGCGGCGCGGCTTCACGCACGTCTACATCACGCCCAAGTATCGGCACGGCGTGCACACGACGCCGGTGGACACGGATCTGATGGCTCTGTGGTTTGGGCCGTTCGGCGATCCCTATCGGCGCGATCGGCGCAAGCCGTGGGTGGGCGAGGGCTATGTGGACATCAATCCCGAGGACGCCAAAGCCCTCGGCATCGAAGACGGCGATTACGTCTGGATCGATGGCGATCCCGAGGATCGCCCCTATCGCGGATGGCGAGCCGGGACCGAAGCGTACAAGCTCTCGCGTTGCCTGCTCCGGGCGCGCTATTATTACGGGATTCCGCCTCGAATTGCGCGCTCTTGGTTCCACATGTACATGGCGACTTACGGCTCGGTCGAAGGCCATGAGAAGAATCCCGACCATCTGGCCCGGAATCCGCGCACTGGTTATCAGGCGATGTTTCGCTATGGGGGACATCAATCGGCGACGCGCGCGTGGTTGCGCCCGACGCTGATGACCGACAGCCTCGTGCGCAAGGACGTCTTCGGGCAGACGATCGGCAAAGGCTTCGCTCCCGACATCCATTGCACTGTCGGCGCGCCCAAGGAATCGTTCGTCCGAATCACGAAGGCCGAAGATGGTGGTCCGGAGAAGGAGCGCCTCTGGCGGCCGGCGCGATTGGGGCTGCGTCCAACTTACGAGAGCGAGGCGATGCGTCGGTTTCTCAAAGGCGAGTTCGTGAGGAAGCGATGAGAGGCGTGTCATTTCATGAAGAGCTGAAGGTTCGCCTCGCCGCATGGTCGTGTAGTGGGGCGGCATGGAAAGGAGGAAGGTATGGCGAACGTCTATAACTGGCAGCTCGGACGCGACATGTTCTATCCCTATGAGGCGCCCAGGCCCCGACGGCAGTTCGCTGCCGTCTTCGACACGAACAAATGCATCGCCTGTCAGACATGCACCATCGCCTGCAAGAACGCATGGACCTCAGGGCAGGGGCAGGAGTATATGTTCTGGAACAACGTCGAGACCAAGCCCTGGGGCTTCTACCCGCTCGGTTGGGACGTGCGGCTTCTGGAAAAGCTCGGCGTGCAGGAATGGGATGGCGAGGTCTATCGGGGCAGGACGATCTTCGAAGCGGCTCCTCCGGGCGAAGTTGCGCTGGGCATCATGCCCGAGCGAGAGGACTGGTCATATCCGAACATCGGCGAGGACGAGGTGAGCGCGCCCGTGAAGCAAGGAGAGTACCTTCGCCTCCCGCACCAGCCGTGGATGTTCTACTTGCAGCGCATTTGCAATCACTGCACGTATCCGGCGTGCCTGGCCGGTTGCCCGCGCAAGGCCATCTACAAGCGGCCGGAGGACGGCATCGTGCTCGTGGATCAGATTCGCTGCCGCGGCTACCAGGAATGCATCCGCGCCTGCCCCTACAAAAAGGTGATGTTCAACGAGTACCTGGGCAAGACGCAGAAGTGCATCGGCTGCTATCCGAAGGTCGAACAGGGCCTGCAACCAGAGTGTGTAGTCAATTGCATCGGCAAGATCCGACTCATGGGCTTCGTGAGCACGCCGGATCGAGCGCGCGAGGACAACCCGATCGACTACTTGGTGCACATTCGCAAGATCGCTTTGCCCCTTTATCCACAATTTGGGACTGAGCCGAACGTCTACTATATCCCTCCGGTCAATGTCCCGACCAGTTTCACGACGATGCTTTTTGGGCCGCGCGCCGAAGAGGCGGTGGAGACATACCGGAAAGCGGCACAGGAAGGCGACCAGACGCTCATCGGGCTTCTGATGCTTTTCGGGAGCACGCCCTTCATCATCCACCGCTTCAAGGTCAAGGACGGCTTCGCCTACGGGTACAACGAGCAGAGGGTGGAGTTGGTGAAGGTCCCGATCAAAGAACCCATTCACATTCGGCCCTTCTATGACCGTGAACGGAACGTCTATCGTTTCAGCATCACCTGAGGCGGGCGGCGCCTCGGCGCGAGGAGGCTTGTACAAGGTCTTCTCGCTGGCCTTCCGCTATCCGTCACTGGAGATCGTGGCGTTCTTCGGCGATCCGGAATTGCCGGAGGCGCTCGCCCAACTCCCCGCGCAGGAGGAAGGAGCGTTGGTCAGCGAACTGGCGGCCTATCTTCGTTCGTCCGCATTTCGAGAAGATATCGCGCGAGTCGAGAGCGCCTATCATGCGCTCTTTCATCTGGAAGGCGGCGTGCCGCTCTACGAATCCGCCTACCGGGGCGCGCACGAGTTCCAATGGGCGGAGACGTTGGCCGACGTGAACGGATTTTATCGCGCCTTCGGATTGGAGCTGGTCGGCGAGCGTCCCGATCATTTGAGCGCGGAGTTGGAATTCATGTATGTGCTCGCGCTCAAGGAGGTGTGCGCGCGTTTTGAGGCGGACGGGAAGGCATCGCGCGAGCATCTGCAGATCACCTGGGAGGCCGAGCGCGCCTTCCTGCGCGATCACCTCGCCGTTTGGGTTCCGGCGTTCGCGCGCGCGCTGCGCCGTCGGATGGCAAAGGGGGGGAGATTTTACAAACGCATGAGCGCGTGGCTCGATCGGTTTCTGCAAGGCGAATGTGCGCGCTTCGGCGTGAGCCCATCGGCAACTGCCGTTTCGCCCACGCTGTCGGAAGCCGAAGAAGAGTTGGCGTGTCCCGTTTCGGCGGCCAGCGGCGGAGCTGTCGCGGATCGAAGTTCCGCGTGGGGCGATGGGCTTGGCCGATGGGAGATCCCTGAAGAGGGGGAGGAGGAGCGATGAGGACGATCGTCATCATTGGACTCATCGGGCTTGTCGTGAGCCTGTTCACGGTCGGCTCCTACTATGCGCTCTTTCGCTATCGTACGTTCCCGCCGGCCGCCGACCAGCCGGTGGAGACGCTCGACGTGCCATATATGGAGCGAAACGTCGAGCTGAACGAGCGAGGAGCGGAGGATCCGGTCTGGCAGCAAGTGCCCGGCAAAACCCTCGTGCTCACACCTCAGGTGACGGCCATTCCGTGGGGGAAGGCGAGCGTGCCAGAGGTCACCGTCGCCGCGTTTCACAACGGCGAGCGCATCTTCTTCCGCCTCCACTGGCGAGACGCCACGGAGAATCGCGAGGTCGGACCAGATACGTTCACCGATGCGTGCGCCGTTATGTTACCGCTTGTGGAGGAGCCGCAGCCGAACACGATCATGATGGGATTCCTGGAAGGTGCGAATATTTGGGCATGGAAGGCTGCGCGCGACGCGCAGGTCTGGGGGAGGGAGCGCGCGACGGCGCCGGCCCCGCCCGAACGTCCGTACACGGATTACTATTACCCGCTTGAAGAGCGCGAGGTCTTTCCGATCGCGAGGGAATCGGTCGCGTCGGCTGTCGAGGATCTCATCGCACGGGGAGTGGGGACACTCACGCCGCGGGCGCATCAGCGCGTCCAGGGACGTGGCTTTTGGAAGGAAGGGACGTGGACGGTGGTCCTCACACGTGCGTTGGCCACTCACGAGGTGGGGGAGGCGACGTTGCCAGTGGGGAAGACGCGCGCTGTCGCCTTCGCCGTATGGGATGGTGCGAAAGGAGATCGCGGCGCGCGCAAATCCATCACCGAGTGGGTGCGGCTGCGGCTGTGGCCGATCGAGATCCCGGCTGGCGCGGCGGGGAAATAACGCGAGGGAGGAGAAAGGAGGGAGCTTATGATCCGAACGCTGAAGCGTCTGGGGCTGACGCTCCTCGGGGCAGGAGCGCTCCTCTTCCTCACGTCGGTCGTGCTCGCCTGGTGGCCGACGCGCGGTGAGGAGCGCGCCATCACGATCGTCGCGCGGCGCTTCCAGTACATGCCGAACATCGTGCGCGTGCGTCGTGGCGATACCGTCACCATTCGCCTCATGAGCGAGGACGTGCACCACGGATTCTATCTGGACGGCTATGAGGTACAGACGAGCGCACTGCCCGGTCAGGATGGCGTCGTGCGCTTCGTGGCCGATAAGACGGGGAAGTTTGCCTTCCGGTGTTCGGTCACCTGTGGCGCGTTCCATCCCTACATGATCGGATACCTCAAGGTCGAACCGGACTATCGGTTTCTGGGGGCGACGGGCGCTGTGCTCGCGCTCTTTGGCGCTGCTTTCGTAGCGGTGAGCACGCGCAGCGCGTCGGCGGGATCGTGAGCGTCACGTGCGATCTGAGAGGAGGAGGGAATGGCTATGAAGCGTTCGCTCGCCGAGCTCTCGCCACAAGAAGTCCTGACCGTCGCCATCTGGATCGAGGAACGGAATGCTCGCATCTATGAGAACTACGCGGAGATGTTCGAATGGTATGAACCGGATGCGGCGCGCGCATTTCGGGAGATGGCGGAGGAAGAACGCGAGCACGGCCGTCGCTTGGCCGCGCTGTATGCCGGACGGTATGGGGAAGCGGCGTGCGAGGTGACGGACGCCGACATTCAGGAGCTGGTCGAAGTGCCTGTCGTCGAGGATGGCGAGGCGTTGATCTACGATCGCGCATCGCGGCGTCAGGCGTTCGACGTCGGCGTGCAGGCCGAGCGCCGCGCCCGCGCGTTCTATGCGGAATTGGTGGAGCGCACGGCGGATCCCGCGCTGCGCGCGCTCTTTGACGAGTTGGCCCGCGTCGAATCCGAACACGAAGCCTTCTTCGTGCGAAAACTCGCCGAGGTGGACCCTTCGGAGAACGCGTGAGCGCATCGGAGGGGTTCCGCCATAGGACGAGGGCTTCGCCGATGAGGAGGGAGCGAGTATGCGCGATGGATTGGTGTTGGGACTGATTCCGGAGACGTGGCGCTTTGAGCTGACGCAGTTCCCATGGGTCCGGCGCCTCCTCAAGAGTCGCTGGATGCCGCTTGGGCTCATCCTCTTCAACGTCTTCCTGTTCACCGTCATCCTCATGGCGGGATTCTTCGGCGGTTTGACCTCGCCGGGCAACTATAACTTCGGCATCATGATCGTGTGGATCCTCTGGTGGGTGCTCCTGATGACGGTGCTTGTGCCCGTGCTCTCGCGCTTCTGGTGCACGATGTGTCCGCTTCCCTTCTTGGGCGAATGGCTGCAGCGGCTGCGATTGTTCGGCGTCCGGTACGAGAGGGGGCGGAATCTTTATTTCGGCTTGAACAAGCGATGGCCCAAATCGCTCTCGAACATGTGGCTCATGAATATCCTCTTTCTGGCAACGACCTTCGCTTCGGGCTTTTTCACCGTACGGCCGGCGGCGACGTTCGTACTCTTGGCGGCGATCATCGCCCTCTCGGTCGTGCTCTCGCTCATTTATCGCGCGCGGACGTTCTGCTTGTACGTCTGTCCGGTGAGCGGCTTCCAGGGACTCTATTCGAATTTCGCCCTGACGGAGGTGCGGGTGAAGGACCCGGAGATCTGTGCCAGACACAAGACGAAAGGATGCGTCGTGGGTAACGAACGCGGGTATGGCTGTCCGTGGCTCTTGCTGCCTTATGCCTTTCGGCGGAACACCTATTGCGGGATGTGCTTCGAATGCTTGAAGACCTGCGAGTACGATAACATGGCCGTGAATCTGCGGCCTCCGGGGGTAGATCTGCTCGTGGACGAGAAGCGCGGTTTGGACGAAGCGTATAAGGCCCTCATCATGCTGGGGATCGCCGTCGTCTTCTTCGTGACGTTCCAGGGGCCTTGGGGGACGCTCAAGGATTGGGCGAACGCGGCGACGCTCTCCGGCTATCTGGCCTTCATCGGGTTACATGCGAGCTGGAATCTGATCGTTCTGCCCGCGATCTTCCTGCTCTTCACATGGGTGGCGCGACGCGCAGCACGTCAGGCCGTTCCGCTCAAGAAGGTCTACGTGAACTTCTCCTATGCCACGGTGCCGCTTGGCTTGGCGGCTTGGATCGCCTTCAGCCTCGGCATCATCTTGCCCAATGGCAGCTACCTCCTGCACGTTCTCTCCGATCCGTTCGCTTGGGGATGGGACCTGTTCGGGACGGCGCATTTTCCCTGGACGCCGGTGCTCACCGGGATCATGCCGTATCTGATGATCCTGACGTTGCTCGTCGGCTTGCTCTTCTCGATCGATATCGCCCTCAAGATTGCGCGGCAGACATTTGTTGAGCCGGAGGCCGCCGTGCGCGACGCCTTCCCGATTTTGGGCTTCCTGGGTGCGACGACGTTTGGCCTGATGTGGCTCTTCGTTGGATAGGGAGGGGGAAGACGATGCGAGGGCAGGAGCTTTTGGCCGTGTTGTTGGCTCTATTGGCGACGGTCGGGACGATCACCGTCGCTCTCTGGTATGATCGCAGTCGCGATGCCGGACGGGAGGTCATCGAGCTACTGGCCATTCAACCGAAGAACGGGAATTGGCAGCCGAGCGAGATCCGGCTGGAGCGCGGCCGACCCGTGCGCTTGAAGATTCGGAACGTGGAGACGGTCTCGCACGGCTTCGCACTGCCGGATTTCGGGATCGGCATCGCCGAGATCAAGCCCGGTGAAGTTCACGTGGTGGACTTCACGCCGGATCGCACGGGCATCTTCCCATTCTATTGCACAGTGTGGTGCTCGAATGAGCACATGGCGATGGCCGGACGCGTGATCGTCACCGAGAGCGTGGCGCGCGCGTCCTCGAATCGGTGAGCGCCTGCGCGGTTCAGGCGATCTCCTCTTGCTCGCCCCCTTGCGTGCGGGATACAATCGCCGACGACATCACGGGAGGCGGCGAGCGTGGAGGTCGTCATCGGATCCTTGGAGAAGATCTTTCGCGATGCCGAGATCGCCGCGCGAAGCTCCGAGGCCGTGCTCATCCTGGGTGAGACCGGAGTGGGGAAAGAGGTCCTCGCCCGATACATTCACGAGCGATCGCGCCGGCACGCTCGCCCTTTCCTCCCCATCAACTGCGCGGCCATCCCCGCGCATCTGCTTGAGAGCGAGCTGTTCGGGTACGAGCGAGGCGCCTTCACCGGAGCGACGCAGAGTCGAAAGGGATTGCTGGAGGAGGCCGAAGGGGGGACCGTCTTTCTCGATGAGGTCGTAGAGATCCCCCTGGACGCCCAAGCGAAGCTACTGCGCGCCATCGAGGCGAAACAGATCCGCCCTCTGGGCAGCACGCGCTACCGTCCGATTGATGTGCGCTTCATCGCGGCGACGAATGCCGACATCAAGCGGAAGGTCGAGCGCGGCGAATTTCGGCGCGATCTCTACTATCGCCTCTCCATCTTCGTCTACGTGATCCCCCCGATCCGCGAGCGTCCGCAGGACATTCCGGCACTGGTCCACCACTTCCTCGCCGAAGCGGGCATCTCGGTTCGCCTCACTCCGGCCACGTGGGAATTACTGTTCTGCTATCCCTGGCCGGGGAATATCCGAGAATTGAAGAACGCGCTCACCTGCGCGCTGGCTCGCATGGATGGTGAGGAGCTGCGGCCCGAGCATCTGCCGGACGTCATCCTCGCGCGTTGTCCGAGACCGGATGTTCTTCGGGAGACCGATTTGCGAAAGAAGCTCGCGTGCTTCGAAGCGCAACTTTTGGCCGACGCGTTGCAACGCTCTTCCGACCTTTCCGAGGTGGCCCGGGAGTTAGGGATCGGCCTGCGCACGCTCTATCGGAAGCTGAAGCGCTACGGCTTGACCAAGCCCGGCTCGTGACATCGAAGTCCTCGCTCTGCGCGGGGAAGACCGACGGCTCCTGTGTGCCAACGGTGGCACCGGGCGAATCCTTCCCGGTGTCTCTTCTGTCATGTGGGAAGTCGTTCTCCCACCGGGCTTCTTCGCCTGGAGGAGAGCGTTCGACTGGGCGCGCTGTGCCAAATGCGGCAAAGGGTGGGGAATTCATTCTCGATTCGCTCTTGACGCGCAGGCGCCTAACCGGTAGCGACGTGAGCGCGTTACTCCCGCGGAGTCATTGGCACGGGCCATTCGTCCGTCGTGGCACGCGGCTTGCAAGGAATATCTCAGTGATGGTGGAGCGAACAAGCGCACGAAAGCGGGCACGGGCCATCATGAGCATGCTCATCCGAGCGCCGCGCGCCGAGGACCTGGAGGCGATCATCGCTTTGGATACGCACATAACAGGCGAAGCGAAGCCTGAGTTCTGGCGACATAAGCTCGGATTAGGGGGTGCGCTCCCAACGGGGAGTCGACCGCTCGTTCGCGTCGCTGAGGTCAGCGGGCGGATCATCGGCGTCTTGGTCGGAGAGGTTCGGAGCTGGGAGTTTCATCTCCCACCGACGGGTTGGATCACGGTCCTCATGGTGGATCCGGCCTATCGCCGTCAGGGTATCGGGCGGCGGCTTCTGGCCGAAGCTCTCGAATACTTTCGAGAGCACGGCTTGCGGAGCGTTCGCACGATGGTTGGATGGTCGGACGGGGATGTGCTCTCGTTCTTCACAGCGATGGGCTTCGATCGCGGCCCCTTCATCGAGCTGGAGAAGAGTCTATGAGGGCTTCGCGTTGAACGGAGGGCTGAGGCGGGAGGAGGGAGGAAGATGACCGACGGGGTGAAGGCCATTGATTGCATGTACTATGTCGCGACCCGCGCATTCATTGACCGCTGGAATCGCGCCAAGGAAGGGGAACTCATCTGCCGCATGGAGCGCGCCATTGGCGGCCTCCCCGCCTATGACTCCATCGAGGAGATGATCCGGCAGATGGACGAAGCGGGCGTCGAGCGCGTCTTCATCGCGCAGTGCAAGATGTGGTCCTATTGGCGCAAGTGGATGTACATGGACACGCAGCTTGAAGAGGTCCTACAGTACACGCAACGCTACCCGGATCGCTTTGTGGGCCTAGCCGGTTACAATCCGTATCGCATCACCGAGAGCTTGCGCGAGATCGAGATCGCCGTGAAGCAGTACGGGTTCAAGGGCGTCTACGTCCACATCTACGGATTCGATATTCCCCTTCACGATCGCAAGATGTATCCGCTCTACGCCAAATGCGTGGAGCTGGATGTGCCCGTCTCCCTCCAGGTCGGGCACGTGCTCGAAGCGATGCCGAGCGACTGCGGGCGGCCGATCTATTTGGATCGCGTCGCGTGCGATTTCCCCGAGTTGAAGATCATCGGCGCGCACACGGGCTGGCCGTGGGTCGAGGAGCTGATCTCGGTCTGCTACAAGTGGGAGAACGTATGGTTGGGGATAGACGCCTGGATGCCAAAGTATCTCGCGCCGGCGATCGTCCAGTTCATCAACAGCCGGCTCGGCCAGGATCGGTGCCTGTGGGGGACGAACGGCTTGCCATGGAAGGAGAATTTGCGGCAATTGGACGAGTTGGGGGTGAGGCCGGAAGTGAAACGCAAGCTCCTGCGAGAGAACGCCCTCAAGCTCTTCAAGCTCGAAGAGACGCCCTCGAGCGCTTCGTTGGCGCAAGGTGCGGCTTAAGAGGGGGAGGTCATGAACGGACAAGAGTTCACGGGAAAAGTGGTGCTCGTCACGGGAGGGGCGCGAGGGATCGGTCGCGCCATCGTACGCGCGTTTGCGGAAGCGGGCGCCAACGTCGCTCTCGCCGACATTCGGCAGGAGGAGGCCGAAGTGGCGGCGCGCGAGATTCGTGAGGCGACCGGGCGGGCGCTTCTCGTCGTGCCGATGGATGTGACTTCGCTGGAATCCGTGCAGCGCGGATGCGCGCAGGTGTTTGAGCAACTCGGAAAGATTGACGTCTTGGTGAACAATGCGGGGTGGGACCGAATCGTCCCCTTCCTGCAAACGACGCCGGAGTTGTGGGAGAAGGTCATCGCGATCAACTATCGCGGCGTCATCCACACGTGCTACGCCGTCTTGCCACATATGGTCGCGCGGAGGCAGGGGAGCATCGTGAACATCAGCTCGGATGCCGCGCGCGTCGGCTCGCTCGGCGAGGCGATTTATGCCGGAGCCAAGGCGGCCGTCATCGCCTTCTCCAAGACGCTCGCCCGCGAGCACGCGCGCGATCAGATTCGCGTGAATGTCGTCTGTCCGGGGCCGACCGAGACGCCGCTTGTCGAGGAGATGCGGCAGGAGGAGTTCGCGCGGAAGATCCTTGGCGCGATGGCCGGATACATTCCGTTGAAGCGCCTGGGGCAGCCGGAGGATGTCGCGCCTCTGGTCGTCTTCCTCGCATCGGAGGCCGCGCGCTATATCACCGGGCAGGTGATCAGTGTCAGCGGCGGATTGACGATGGTCGGATGAACCTCGCGCTTCGAGGGAGAGCCCGATGGACGAACTACTCCGCCGATGCGAAGAGATCGTTCGGGATGTGGGCTTCGCGACCGTTCGTCGGTGGAAGGCGGAGCATCCAGATGGGAAGGCGATCGCCTATTTCCCGGTCTACGCGCCGGTGGAGGTGATCGCGGCCGCCGGGATGCTCCCGGTGGGCTTACATGGAGCGGGGGATCGGTTGGAACTTCAACATGCCGATGCTCGATTCGGCTCTTTCATCTGTTCGATCGTGAAGACGACGCTGGAGTTGGGGTTGACGGGGCGCCTTGCTCCGTTCGACGGCATGCTCTTCTCCTCGATCTGCGATTCGGCGCGCAACCTCTGCTTCGTCTTGAAGCGAAACTTCCCGCAGCTCTACGTGGATTTCCTCCATCTGCCGCACAACGCGGCATCGGCCTCCAGTCGCGAATTCCTCCGCAGCGAATACGCGCGCCTGAAGGCGGCGCTGGAGCAGTTGGCCGGGCGGGAGGTCAAGGACGAACGCCTTCGGGAGATGATCGTGCGGTATAACGAGAATCGGCGCTTGATCCGCGGGCTTTACGAGTGGCGGGCGGAGGAGCCGCATCGGATTCGCGCGTGGGAGCTGTATGTGTTGGTCCGAGCCGGAAATTTTCTACCCGTTGAGGAACACACGGCCTTGCTGCGGGAAGCATACGATGGGTTCGCGCGGCGTCAGGCGAAACCCCGCGATTCGATCCGCGTCCTCGTCGAGAGCGCGTTTTGTGAGCAGCCGCCCCTTGGGCTGATCCGACTCCTGGAAGAGGCCGGTTGCTACCTCGTGGAGGATGATTTCACGCTGGGGCGACGGTGGTTCACTGCGGACATCCCGACGGACGGCGATCCTCTTCAGGCGCTCGCTGAGAGCTATCTCGATCGCTCCGTCACCTCCTCGGTGCGTCATGACTGGCGACGCCCTCGATTCCGCGTGCTCATCGAGAAAGTGCGCGCGCGTCGGGCGCAGGCGGTGATCTTCCTCATCGCTAAGTTCTGCGAGCCCGCCTACTTCGATTACGTCCTCTTCAAGCGAGAGCTGGAGCGCGAGGGCATTCCGCATCTGCTCCTCGAATTCGAGGAGAAGATGTATACGTTCGAGCGCTTGCAGACCGAGGTGGAGACGTTCGTCGAGGCCTTGCTCTTCGAGTGAGGGGGGAATGATGACCGAGTATCGGGGATGGATTCATCAGCGGCAGAAGGAACTCATGCGGCAGTGGTACGCGCGCTTGGACGAATCGGCGCGAACGGGATGGCCGCCGGCCATCTGTTTGATGATCTCCGGCAATTGCGTGGAGGTGCTCGAAGCTTTCGGGATCGTGCCCCTTTATCCGGAGGTGAACGCCTTGCAGTTGGCCATCCGGCATCAAGCTTTGGGGCCGATTCTCGCCGCCGAGGAGTTTGGCTATGCGACGGACAATTGCGCTTACGTGAAGGCGGACATCGGCGCTTATCTGATCGGGGTGACCCCGACCGGAGGGAAACTTCCGCGCCCGGCTCTTGTCCTTTGCAACTTCGTCGGCTGCAACACCTACATCAAATGGTTCGAGCATGTGGCCACGTTCTTGGAGGCTCCCCTTTACGTCCTCGACGTCCCGTTCTTGCGGGACGAGGAACCGAGTCCGGCTGACGTCGCCTATGTCGTCGCACAGCTGCGAGAGTTGGTGCAGCGAATTGAAGAGATCACCGGTTTGCGCTTCGATATGGATCGGTTTCGAGAGGCCGTGCGGTGCTCGCAACGGGTCGAGGAGCTGTGGTCGCGCATTAAGTATCTGGCGCAGCGAGTCCCTTCGCCGTTTGATGCCTATTTCGATGCCATCACGCTCATGGGGCCGCTCTACGTCCATCGCGCGAGGCCGGAAGGGGTGGAATTCTTCCGACTCGCGCTCGCGGAGCTGGAGGCAAAGGCCGCGCGCGGCGAAGGCGTCTATGACCGAGAGCGCTTCCGCGTAGTGATCGAGGGGCCACCCCCCTATCCCTACTTCCGTGCCTTCCGCGATATGTTCGCGCGCTGGCGTGCCACGGCCGTCGCCTCCACATATTCGACCGTCGGCGGGATTTGGGAGTTCGGATTCCGGCACGATCCGGAGAAGCCGTTCGAGACGGTTGCCCTCCACATGCTCGCGCACAATCTCACGAACCGGAACTACCTCCAGCGATACGATCAAATTCGACGCTACGTCCAGCAGTGGCGAGCCGACGGTGTGATCATCCACTTCGTCAAGAGCTGTCGGCTCTTCTCGGCCGGTCAGGGTGATATGCGCGACTATTTCACGAAGGTGCTCGGCGTGCCCACGCTCTATATCGAGTCGGACCTGGAAGACCCGCGGTATTTCGCCGAGGCGCAAATTCGGAATCGGGTGGACGCGTTCTTCGAAGCGCTGGAACGCCATAAGCGCGCGAGCGCCGTGTGATCTCCATCGAGGGAGGGCGAGATGCGGTTGGCGGCTGGTGTGGATGTCGGTTCGACGCAGACGAAAGCGGTGATCCTCGTCGGGGATGGCAAGCCGCGCATCCTCGCGCGCGCGCTCGTGGATACGGGCGCTGATGTCCCGCGCGCGGCCGAGCGAGCGTTTCGCGCCGCTTGTCAGGAAGTCGGGCTCGATCCGCGCCAGATCGGAATGGTCGTCGGAACCGGCTATGGCCGATACCGAATCGCCTTCGGTCACGCGCAGGTGACCGAGATCAGCTGCCATGCGCGCGGGGCGCACTTCGTCTTCCCGCAGACGCGCACGGTGATCGACATCGGC
Organism: Acidobacteriota bacterium; assembly: GCA_030550025.1. GTDB lineage: Bacteria > Acidobacteriota > Blastocatellia > HR10 > HR10 > HR10. Next base: position 149,488 of record JAUQQC010000001.1, read on the forward strand.
GGGCAGGATGTCAAGGTGATTCGCGTCGGCCCGCAGGGCGAAGTCCGCGACTTCGTCATGAACGATAAATGCGCGGCCGGGACAGGACGCTTCCTCGCCAACGCGGCTGAGGTCCTCGGCTTGGAGCTTGAGGAGATCGGCCCGCTCTCGTTGCGGGCGACCGATCCGGTCAAGCTCACGACCGTGTGCACGGTCTTCGTCGAGTCGGACATCCTCTCCTATCTCGCTCACGGGCGACGTCCGGAGGATATCTTGTGTGGCGTGCATCTGGCGATTGCCCGGCGGACGGTGAGCCTGGCGCGGCGCATCCCGATCGAGCCCGCGATCACGTTCACCGGCGGAGTCGCACGAAATGTCGGGATGGTGAAAGCGCTCGAGGAGGTCTTGGAGCTCCCCATTCAGGTGAGCCCGGAGTCCCATTTCATGGGCGCTCTCGGCGCCGCGCTCTTCGCATTGGAGAGGCTGGGTCTCAAGAGCGAATCCTCCTCGTGAACGGGGAAAGAGGCTTATGCCTTGCGTCGCTGGCATTGATGTGGGAACCGGATTCACAAAGGCCGTCCTCGTGGACGGTGAGTCGGAAGGCGAGAGCGGGCGAGTCGAATGGTCCACTCTCGGCCGAGGGATGGTGAAAACTGGGGCCTATTTGGAGGAAGCCGCCGAGCGCGCACTCGATCTGGCGCTGCGGGAAGCCGGGCGCGATCGGCGCGACATCGTCTATATCGCGACGACGGGATTTGGCCGCTACGCCGTCGGCTTTCGAGACGTTCAGATCACAGAGATCACCAGCGGCGCGCGCGGCGCCCGATGGTTCTTCCCTGAGGCGACGGCCGTGCTCGACATCGGGAATCAGTCCACGCGCGCCATCCGGTTGGACGCGCGCGGAAGAGTCAGCGCCTTCAAGATGAACGAGAAGTGCGCCGCCGGCTCGGGGAGTTTCCTCATGCGCGCGGCGAAGTACTTGCAGATCGAGGTGGAAGAGATCGGCGAGCTGTCGTTGCGCGCCACTTGTCCGCAGCCGATCAGCAGCGTTTGCGCCGTCTTGGCCGAGACCGAGATCATCAATCACGTGAGCGCCGGGGCGGCCATCGAGGACATCGTGCGCGGGATCCATAACTCGCTCGCCGATCGCGCAGCCCTTTTGCTGCGGCGCGTCGGTGTCGGATCGGATGGGGTCCGATCGCCGCAACTCGTTTTCATCGGCGGCGTCGCTCGACAGCGCGGTATGATCGCCGCGCTCGAAGAGCGCCTCAGCATGCCGGTGCGCGTCCCGCCTCAGTGTGAGTTCACGTGCGCATTAGGAGCGGCCTTGCTTGGCCTCCACCGATGGCGAAAACTTCGCTCGGAGTCATCGTCTTAACGTCGCTCGGACGATGATCGAATACGATACTGCCCTTCCAGACCTCCTTTTGACCTCCTTTTGCTAAAATCCCCGCCGACTAAAGGGAGGGGGGCTAAGCGGTATGCATCCTTCAGGAGGATCCATCCGTGCGAAGAAAGCGCCCCTTGGGATGCTTTCTCTCGGGAGGGAATTGCCTATGAGGAGCAAGGCTCTTTCAGCGTTCGTCCTCAGCATCGCGCTCTTCGCCTTCATGCGGAGTCCAGTGACCGTGAGCGCGAGTATTCGTGTCGTGGACGACGATGGTCAGGCCACGGCCACGAATTGCGACGCTTCGGGGGTGGCCTACACGAGTATCCAAACCGCCATTTTGGCGGCCGCTCGTGGCGATATGATCCTCGTGTGTCCAGGGGTTTATAGTGAGCAGGTAACGATCAATACGGACAATCTGACCGTGCGCTCCCTCGATGGCTCGGCTGTGGATGGCACACCCAACACGATCATCCGGCTTGGCGAGTTGGTCCCGGCCGCCGTCCACATTAGAAGCAGTGGTGTGACCTTCCAGGGGTTCGTCGTGGAGGATGCGACAGCAAGCGGTCACTCGCATGCTCATCGTGGCATCTTCGTTCAGGGGGACAACAACCGCGTCTCCAACAACCTCGTGAGGGGCCGAGGGATGACCACGTGGAGCGATTCGGGGATTCTCGTGCGAGGAGGGGGCGTGGGGAATGGGATTGCTGAGGAGAACGTCATCGAGGGGAATCAAGTTGTCCAGGTTCATAACAATGGGATCCTCGCCGTGAGTGTCGCGTCCCATAATGCCGCTTCGGGCACGATCATCCGGCGTAACCGAGTGCGGGAGATCGTAGGAAATGGAATTGCGACCAATCGCGCGCCCCGCACGATCGTCGTAGGGAATACGGTAGAGGCGAGCGAGATCGGGCTCTTCTTCAACTCGACGGCTGCTCTTCCGGCTCTGGATTCCCTCTTCCACTGTAACAACGTCGTAGGGAACAATATCGGGGCGCGGAATGACGCCACCGATGGCCGCCTCATGGATGCGCGGTATAACTGGTGGGGCGATGTGCGAGGGCCTTCGGGCGTCGGATTAGGGAACGGCGATCCTGTGACCATTGGGGTCGAGTTCGCACCGTGGTTGGTCAACCGCTCCGTCGGCCTGCACTGTGAGGTCACGGCAGCCACGTTGAGCGGCGAAGCACCGGCTGTTGTCAGCCTCTCCTTCGTGAGCTCTGTTCTTGCGACCCTGGGCGAGGAGCAGCTCGCTCAAGAGGCTTCGGAACGCAATCTCGGCCTAGTGGTTGCCGATTTCGAGAGCGATCAGCTCGTGGTGTATCTCGGACGTGGGGATGGGACGTTCCGTCGGTTCAAGGGCTACGCCGTCGGGGATGGCCCCGTCGCTCTCGCCGTCGGTGATGTGAATCAGGACGGGCGAACGGACGTGATCGTGGCGAACATGCTGTCGGACAGCCTTTCCGTCGCCTATGGCCGTGGGGATGGGACATTTGAACGGGTCGTCCACTTCCCCGTGATCGGGCGGCGCCCGCGCTCGGTCGTAGTGGGAGATTTCGACCGAGACGGCCGTTTGGATGCCGCTGTCGCCAATGTGGAATCGAATGATGTCGCGATCTTCTTCGGGCGGGTTGATGGCCGGCTGGTGCCGGCGAGGATAGTGCCAATTGTCGGTGGAAGGAGGCCGAGCGCCCTTGTAGCCGCTGATTCCAACCGGGACGGGACGCTCGATCTGGCTGTCGCGAACTCGTTCTCTGACAATGTCGTGCTGCTTATCGGTGATGGTCAGGGGAGGTTCGTGGAGGCGGAGGCGTGGGCAGTGGGTGAGGGACCGGTTGCGCTCACCGTCGCCGATTTCAATGGGGATGGGTGGGTGGATCTGGCTTCGGCGAATGCGAACGTCGGAAGCGTGTCGTTGCTCCTCTCCGCGGAAGGGAGAGGCCGATTCTCCCGTCGCGATGTTCTCGTCGGGAGAGTGCCTTTATCTCTTGCGAGTGGGGAGTTCATCGGAGGCATGACCGGAATTGCGGTGGCGAACTTCGCGGAGGGTACGGTGTCGTTGATCCTGGCGAGGAATGCGCGCGCATTTGCTCCCTCGACGCTCCTGCGGACCCTCACCGATCCCGTCTCGCTCGCCGGTGGTGATTTCAATAACGATGGGTTGCTTGATATCGCCGTCCTCGGAGCTGTGCGGCGAGATCCGGTGGTGCTTGTGAACGTCGGGGGCGGACACTTCCAGCTCAAGAGGTGAGCGGATGCCTTGAGTCGGCTCTCGGCTCACACCCGGGTGCGTCTTTGGGACGGCGAATGGGTTTAGCGAAATTGAAAACTTTGGAGAGCAATCTCCCTTTGAGGGAATGTGGTGCAGGGACGGGCTTGGCCGACCACGTACATGATCCCAGCTCGGCCGGTGTTCAAAAGGTGCGCGGGATCAAGCTCGCTGTGGAGGCGATATCTCACCCCGGCGGCCGTAGCAAATTCCGCGCGCAAGATCGGGACGTTTGGATCTGATTCGTCGAGAGCAATCGTCAGCAACAGTGGGCTGAAGCGCCGCACAAGGGGGATCACCTTCAGGGCTAAAAGCTCGAGTCGGGAATCGGACATCTGGAGCAGTCCGAAGGCTGAATACCCTTGTCGCGTGGGGGCCTCCACCTCGGGGACGAAACCGGGGTCAAGGACCGTGACGTCGCCAACGAAGGCGCCGTACCATTCTTGGCCGGTATCGCGAAGCGTGACGATGAACAGCTCATTCGCTACGGCAGTGATGACATCCACCTCGCGCAGGCACGCGAATCCGCCGGTAAGCTGCGGGAGCTTTCCACCGATCATCGCATTGTTGAATTGAAACAGGGCTGTGGCCTCGGATACGCCTTCATGCGAACGCACCGGGTGTAAGTGCTCGCGATTGCGCATTGGGTCGGCATCGGTGCCATTGATGAAGATGAACCCGCGCCCATTTTGGGCGCTCGGTCCGACGCCTCCGACTGGTCGCGCGAGCTCGATCCAGCCGGGCCAACAGTCCTTGCACGAAGCAGCGAACCGTTCCGTTTGCACGCTCGTTTGGGCCGAAGGCGTTGTGGGGGAGAGCACGAGGGCGATTGCTCCAAGAACTGCCAGCCACGTCGTCCGCTTCCACATGTTGTCGCGCATAGTCGCCTCCACACGCACTTGGGAGCATAGCAACTCTTCGAGAGAGGACAATCTGGCAAAGGGAGGATTTCCGCGAGAGAAGCGCCGTATTTTTGAGCGGCATCATCCCCATCGGCCGCGAGAGAGAGGCATTCGTCATATTCCGCACAAGCCTCCGCGTTCGCCTCTGCTTCCGCGCGAAGCGACCTACCGTAGGGTACGAGGTCTCCGTGGAGATGTCAAGCCAGGGATAGTCACCGCACGAGGAACGCGCGTAAGGCGATCTCCCGCTGGACGAGGCTCGCACAGGGTGAACTGTTGCCGACCAGATACACAATGCCCGCTTTCCCCAGGAGGGGTGCTCGGGCCGGATCCAAGGGGCTGTCGATCTGGACGGATCGCCCGGAAGCGAAGCGATAGGTCGCCAGAAGTCGAGGGCCTTCGAGCGTCTCCTCGGCTGCCAGTCGGACGCGGATCGGAGAGAATCGGGGGAGTTGCGGGAGCACCGCGAGCGCTCGGATCGTGAATGCGTGCTCATCCTTCTCCAGGAGGCCGACGGTCGTATACGGGTCAGCCCGCTCCGGTTGTGGGGCGAATTCCGGGTCCAGAAGCGTGAGGTCTCCGAGAAACGCCCCGTACCATTTCTCACCATCGTCGCCGAGCGTCACAATGAGCAGCTCATCGGTGACGAAAGCCATCACGTGAGATGGCGGAAGGCAGGAGAAGCTGCCGTTGGTCAGCATGAGCCGTCCCCCGATGGTCGCGTTATTGAACTGGAATTCGGCCATGACTTCGGCGGGGTCTTCGGCTCGGCTGAAGTGAAGATGCGCTTGATTTCGGGTGGGGTCCTCGAAGCTGCCGTTCACGAACAGGAATGCGAGCCCATTCTGGACACTAGGACCGACCCCTCGAAGCGGTCGGAGAAGCTCGCTCCATCCCGGCCAACAGTTCGAGCAACGGGCGGCGAAGCTGGCCGCGATGTACGGAGATTGAGCAGGAGCGGGAAACCATGGAGCGAGCCCGAAGGGGATCAGCCAGATGAGCGATATGCCTTTTGCTCTCATCATCTGGACCTTTGTGCAAAAAGCATGCCAAATCCGAGGCAGGTAGCCGTGGCTTGAAGAGACGCGCGTTAGGGGTAAGCGAAGGCTTCGCCTTCCGTTTCAATCGTGAAAAGGGCGTTTCATGCCGGCGCGCGATCAGCGGCCGAGCAGAAGAGGGAGCTCTTCATAGCTCGTTCGAGACCGCGCTCTCTCGCGGTGGCGTTCGAGCGCCAACTCGATCAAGCGGTCAATGAGCTGGCTGTAGGGGAGACCGCTTGCTTCCCAAAGCTTCGGATACATGCTGATCTCGGTGAAGCCAGGCATGGTATTGATCTCGTTGATGAGGATCCGATTCGTGCCGCGTTCCAGGAAGAAGTCCACGCGCGCGAGCCCCGAACCTTCGATCGTCTGAAACGCGCGGATGGCCAGACGCTGGAATTCTCGAACCAAGCGTTTCGGCAGCTTGGCCGGGATGATGAGCTGGGCGGCGTCGTTGATGTACTTGTCCGCATAGTCGTAGAATTCGGCGCCCGGGACGATCTCGCCCGGAACGCTGGCGATCGGATTCTCGTTGCCTAGGACGCTGACTTCGATCTCGCGGCAAGTGATCGCCTCCTCGATCATGATCTTGACGTCGTACTTGGCCGCGAGCGCAATGGCATCGGCCAGTTGCGCGCTCCTTTTGACCTTCGAGATCCCGACCGAAGAGCCGAGGCTGGCCGGTTTCACGAAGCACGGCAGGCCGATCTCTCGAAGCGCGCGCCGCAGGATGGCGCGGGGGGAGCGCTCCCATTCCGTTCGCCGAAAGGCGAAGAAGCGAACGACCGGCAACCCGGCTTCGCGGAAGAGCCGCTTCATGACGTCCTTATCCATACCCAGGGCCGAGGCGAGCACGCCGCAGCCGACGTACGGCACGTTCGCCATCTCGAAGAGGCCCTGGATCGTCCCGTCCTCTCCGTAAGGGCCATGGAGAACAGGAAAGAAGACGTCCACTTTCTCCTGGCGGATCGCCCGGAACTCGCCGTCAAAGCGGACCAACGCTGCCGTCGTGGGATCGGGTAACAGGGCGACCGGTTGCCCGAGATCGCGCAGCACGTCCTGAGGCAGAAGCTTCGTGGAATCCGTCGGGGAGAGCCATCGGCCTTCCTTGGTGATGGCGATCGGGATGATCTCGTATTTGCTCTTGTCCATGGCGCGAATGATTGAAGCCGCCGATCGCAGGGAGACCTCGTGCTCTCCGGAGCGACCGCCGAAAATCACGGCCACGCGCAGCTTCGTCATCGCCATTCCGCCTCCGCCGTTTGGAAGTATACCTGCTTGGTACGTTGCCTTCCACTGCGAAGCCGCGCGACGCTCCATCACAGGATGCGCTTGCCAAGCGCCGAGAGGGCGAGCTCGACAGCGAATTCGGCCGTGTGGTTTCGGACGTCGAGGACGGGATTCACCTCCACGATCTCCAGCGAGAGGAGGTGGTGGGAATCGGCGATGAGTTCCATGGCCAAGTGGCCCTCCCGATAAGTCGCGCCGCCCGGCACGGGCGTGCCCACGCCCGGGGCATAGAACGGGTCGAAGAAGTCCATGTCGAGGCTGACGTGAAACCCCGCCGTCCCCCGCGAGGCGATCTCGATGGCGCGCTCCATGACGGCGCGCATGCCCAGTTCGTCCAGCTCGCGCATGGTGAAGACCGTAACGCCCGTTCGACGAATATTCTCTCGTTCAAGTGGATCCACATCCCGCACGCCGATGAGGACACAGCAAGAGGGGTCGAGCTTCGGACGAAATCCCTTCAGATCCGTCAGCTCCGGTGCGCCCAGGCCAAGCGAGACGGCGTACGGCATGCCGTGAATGTTGCCTGACGGCGTCGTCTCCGGCGTATTCATATCGGCGTGGGCATCGAACCAAAGGACGCCGATCTTCTCCCCGCGTTGGTGATAGTGCGCGGCCAGCCCGGCGATCGTCCCGATGGAGATGGATTGATCACCGCCCAGCACAAGTGGAATCGCGCCCTCGGCGACGACTTCCTCGACGCGATCGGCCAAGCGGCGATTGACGTCGGCGACCTCGGCCAGGTATTTCACGCGAGGATCGGTGATTCGGAGGACCTCCGGGATGTTGACGGGGAGATTCCCTAGGTCCTCGACCGCGTATCCGAGCTGGATCAACCGCGGTTGAAGCCCCGCGATGCGCAGAGCCGAGGGGCCCATGTCCACTCCCCGGCGGTTCGCTCCCAGGTCCATCGGCACGCCGATGATCTTGATCGGACGCTTCATGAGGCCTTCCATGCGCGCACGAGTGAGAGGATGGGCCACCACCGAAAGCGCGGACGCTCCAGACCGCGAATGAAGACTTGGGCGAAGCCCGCAGCGCGCAAAAGTTCGGCCAAATGATCAGCCGTATAGAGGGTCGCGTCCGCTTCTCCCGGATCCCGACGAAGGTAGCGGTAGAAAGCCCATCGCATTTTCAGTAGGAGGGGATCATAGGATGTCCCCTGCAGCAAGCGCTCGGTCAGGATCAGCCGACCCTGAGTGGCGAGCACCCGGTGCGCTTCGCGCGCGAAATGCGGGACGTTCAGATGCCGCACGCCAGCTGCACAGCTGATCACGTCGAACTGCGCGTCCTCGAAGGGAAGGCGTGGGGCCGTCGCCATGCGCCATTCGATCTTGCTCTCGATAGCCAGGCCGAACAAACGCGCTTCGGCGCGCAGACGCTCCATCTGCGCTTCGGTGAAGCTGAGGCACACGATACGCCCTCCGGGCTCGACCAACCGGAGCAGGTGGAGGGCCATTCCGGCCGTCCCACATGCGATGTCGAGGACGCGCGCGCCGGGTTTAACGTCGGCCATCTCCAGGAAGCGAATCCACCACGCGCGAAATGCGGTGCCCGGGAGAGGACTCCCCCACTGGCTTGCGCGAAGAGAAACTTCGCGCTCGAGCGTTCGCGCCTTTCGATCCACGAGGATATTCATCGCTTTCATTCACCCCGTTCGCAACGCCCCCGCGGCACGCGGCGGCAGATCTCACGCACGGCTTCTTCAGTCGAACGCACGCGCACGATGGCCGAGAGGTCTTTCGGGCGAAACGCCAGATGCTCCAGAAGGCTCGCGAGCACCGAATCCCAGCATTCGCCGAGCAGAATCAGGGGACGGCTCGGTGTAGCTTGCTCAAGGAGAATGAGGTTCCAGAAGAGCGCGACCTCGGCGAGCGTCCCAATCCCCCCTCTCAGGGCGACGAATCCGTGCGCCAATTCGCTGACGACCTTCAACCGCTCCAGGAGATCGCGCGTGCGAATCTCGCGTGAGAGATAGGGATTCGGCGGCTCCGAGAAGATGTCCACCGTGACGCCCCACGAAGCTCCCCCCGCGAGCCACGCCCCACGATTGGCCGCCTCCATGACGCCCGCATATCCGCCCGTGCACACCGTGTAGCCCGCTTCCGCGAGCTGTCGGCCCAGGCGTTCCGCCTCCTGATACTCCCAATCTTCCGATTGGCAACGCGAGCCGCCGAAGATGGAGATGACGGGGTGACGCATCGCTGGTTCGCTCACGGCTTGATGCGATAGAGCATACGAGGGAAGGGGATGGCCTCGCGCACATGCTCCAGACCGCAGATCCAAGCCACCGTGCGCTCGATCCCCAGTCCGAAACCCGCGTGGGGGACAGAACCATATCGCCGCAGATCGAGATACCAATCGAAGGCTTCCTCCGGCAGATTATGCTCGCGAATCCGTTGCTTGAGCAATTCGAGGGAAGCAATGCGCTGCCCGCCGCCGATGATCTCCCCATAGCCTTCGGGCGCGAGCACGTCTACGCAGAGAGCCAGCTCCGGGCGTTCCGGATCCGGCTCCATGTAGAATGCTTTCACCGCTGCCGGATACCGGTGGATCATCACCGGCTTTTCGAACTGCTCGGACAAGTACGTCTCATGCGGCGCGCCGAAATCGTCTCCCCAGGAGAACTCGAAGCCGCCCTCCCGAAGCCGTTCGACCGCCTCATCATATCGAAGCCGAGGGAACGGTGGACGGATGTTCTCCAGTCGCGAGACGTCGCGTTCGAGTACCTGCAACTCCGCGCGCCGCCGTTCCAGCACCCGTTCGATGACGAAGGTCACCAATTGCTCGGCCAGCTCCATGACGTCTTCCAGCGTGGCATAGGCGACCTCCGGCTCGACCATCCAGAACTCCGTCAGATGGCGTCGCGTCTTCGAGCGTTCCGCGCGGAAGGTCGGGCCGAAGCAGTAGACCTTCCCGAAGGCCATACACGCCGCCTCGTTATAGAGCTGGCCCGATTGCGTCAGGTAGGCCTTCTGATCCTCGAAGTAATTCACCTCGAAGAGCGTCGTCGTTCCCTCGCACGCCGCCGGCGTGAAGATCGGGGCGTCGCAGAGCACGAACCCATTCGAGTCCAAGAAATCCCGAATGGCGCGAATCACCTCATGGCGGATCTTCAAGACGGCGTGCGGTCGGCGCGAGCGGAGCCACAGATGCCGGTGATCCAGAAGGAATTCGATCCCGTGATCCTTCTTCCCCAGCGGATACGGTTCGGCGATGCTGACGATCTCTGCATCGTGGATCTCGATCTCGTATCCTCCAGGCGCGCGCTTCTCCTCTCGGACCGTGCCGCGCACGATGAGCGACGATTCTTGCGGCAGATGCTCCAACTCATCCCAGACGCGCTCGGGGACTTGCGTTTTGAGAACGACGCCCTGGATGATCCCGGAACCATCTCGAATTTGCGGGAACATGATCTTGCCGCTGGAGCGCTTGTTGTAAAGCCATCCCTTCAGGACGACTTCCTGGCCGACATACTGGGCGATTTCGCTCACGTAGACATGCTTCATCGTTGCTCCCCCTCGCCTGAAACCTCCGGCGTCTTAATCCTAGCGCAGATGATGCCGCTCAGGCCAGCTGCTTCCATCGGATGAGAATCAAACCGGCGATCCCCAAGCCGATCGCCGCGCGGATGAGATGGTCTGTGAGTCGAACATCCCCCGAGGAGGAGAGGTCCATATGGAGGGCCAACGCGCTGAGGGCGACGAGCGTCACAAAGGCGACGACGGCAGCCCATTTTCGAGAGCGCCACAGCCCGATGGCCGACGCCACTTGGGCGAAGCCCACCAGCGCGAATCCGAGCTGCGGCCGAAACGGAACGCCATACGCATCGGCGACGATTCCCCCAAGTAGATTCAAGACCCCATAGGTGCCTTGAATAGCCGCGACGACCCTCAAAATCTCCATGGCTTCCGTCCGTGATCCGAGATCCCTCAAGATATGCGGCCAAATGGTAGCGCGAATCCTCGCGATTCGCCAAGTCTCCAATGGCCGTCATCGAGATGGTTTCCTCAGCGTCCCGGGGAGACCGCCGGGATGACCGTCACACGAGTTCAGCTCGGTGGAGGATCAATCCACTAACGGGTAGAATTATGGTTTAACGAACGCTCCTTGAGGAGGGGACGTCGTGCCGGCCGCATCGGATGTCATCGTTGTAGGGAGCATCAATGCCGATCTGGTCATTCGTGTGCCGCGACTCCCGCGACCTGGCGAGACCGTTTCCGGACACACGTTCAAGGTGTTTGGCGGGGGGAAAGGAGCGAATCAAGCCCTCGCCGTCGCGCGGTTGGGAGGGAAGGTGCGGCTCATCGGGAACGTGGGGACGGACGATTTCGGCGCGATGGTCATCAAGAGCCTCGCCAGCGGCGGCGTGAACGTCTCTCTGGTCGAGTGGCTGCCCGATGCCCACACCGGCGTCGCCCTGATTATGGTGGACGAGTCGGGGGAGAACGCCATCGCGACGGCGCCCGGCGCGAATCGCCAATGGGCGACGCGAGGAGCCGTATACTTTCGGAATCTCTTCCAGACCTGTCATCCCTACACGACGGTGATCCTGCAACTGGAGATCCCGCTGGAGATCGTCGAGGCCGTCACGGCAGCCGCTCGCGAGTGTGGCCTGCGCGTGATCTTGAATCCGGCTCCCGCTCGCCCACTGGAGGATGAACTTCTGCGGCGGGCCGACGTGATCACGCCGAATCGGCATGAGGCCTCGGAGTTGAGCCGAGTGAAGATCACCGATCTGAAGAGCGCGCGAGAGGCCGCTCGCATGTTGCTCGATCGAGGAACCGGGTGCGTCGTAATCACCTTGGGGGGAGAAGGAGCGGTGATCGCCACGCGCGCGGGAACTTTTCATGCGGCGCCGTTCGAGGTGAAGGCCGTGGATTGCACCGCGGCGGGCGATGCTTTCACCGGAGGCCTGGCGGTCGCCCTGAGTGAAGGTCTGGACCTTCTCTCAGCCGTGAGATTCGCCAATGCTTGCGGCGCGATCGCTGTCACCAAGGAAGGGGCGCAGCCTTCCATGCCCACGCGCGCGGAGGTCGAAGAACTGCTCCGCACGCAAGCCCCGCCCGTCCGTCGGATCTGAATGGCATGGTGGACTTTCGAATCCGACGCAAACCCGCGCGAGTCAGAGTGGGAGCCTCATCTGGGGAGGGAGAAGATCGCGCGTGGTCCGGAATCGCCCCCTAACTCTTTCAGGCGAATCTTCTGGTGGACCGGAGGAGATTCGAACTCCCGACCTCCAGAGTGCGATTCTGGCGCTCTCCCAGCTGAGCTACCGGCCCACCAGCACCGTAACGGATCATACCGGAACACCGACGGGCATGTCAAGGTACTGTCATCGCGCGGCTCAGCACCACGGTCTCGTGCGAAGCGCCCCTTGTTCGTTGCGGCTTAAAAGATGCGTTTGAAGGCCTTTCCGACGGCTTTGCCAGCTTTTCCAACGGCCTTTCCGGCGGCCTTGCCGCCTTTGGCCGCCGCTTTCCCTGCTTCCGTCGTTCCTTGAGCCGTCGCCTCACCAGCCGCTGCGGCGCCCTTCGCCGTCGTCTTTCCTGCCGAAGCGCTGGCCTTCGCTGTCGCTCGCGCCCCGGTGCTCGTAGCTTTCGCCGTCGCTTCACCCGCTTGCGCTGCCGCTTGGCCCGTAGCTTGGCCTCCCGCACTCGTCCCTCTCACGACGGCGTTCCGATCCTTCTGCGGATGCGCTGCGCCCTTCACCGAATCAGGTGGTCCGACGGGAAGTCCCAATCCCCCAGCGAAGATGCTGAAGACGAGACCTAGGACGACGATCCGTCTTCTCTCGCGCATCGTTTACCTCCCTCGTGTCATGTGGCAGAATTGAAACCTCCAAACGCCATTCGGCTGTAGTGTATGAGAGGCGACAGGGGATGTCAATAATTTGCTCGAACGATCAGGCGTCACGTCGCATGGCAACTGGGCTTCGACGACTCCTGATTGGCGGGGCCCTCATCGGCCTGGGGATCGGTCCCTCCGGGATCTTCGCGCAGAGGCCGAAACCCGGCGGGGAGCCCATCGTCGAGTTGCGCTCCGATCTCGTCTCCTTCACCGTTTCGGTCATCGGCCCGAGAGGGGAGCGCTTGCGCCATCTCACGCGCGAGGATTTCCTCGTATACGAGGACGGAGAGCGGCAGCAGATCTCGCATTTCGCCACGGTGGACGCTCCGGTAGACATCGTCCTGCTCCTGGACACAAGCGGCAGCATGCGCGGTGAGCTGAAGACGGTCCAGCGCGCAGCGGCGCGATTCATCGAACAGATGCGCCCGCAGGATCGCGTGGCCATCGTCGAGTTCAACCGCGAAGCGATTCTGCATCAGGATTTCACGTCGGAGCGAAAGCGAGCAATCGGCGCTGTGCGAGACTTGAGAGCGGGCTCGGCGACCGCTTTTTATGACGCGCTGGCTGTCGTCGCCGACGAATTGTTGCGCTCGGCATCTGAGCGGAAGGCGATCGTCGCGCTCACCGATGGCGTAGATTCGGCGAGCGTCTACGACTTCTCCGAGGCAGCGAGGCGACTGGAGCAGGCTGCTGTTGCGGTGTACATCGTCGAGCTGGATACTGAAGCATTTGTGATCGGGGGCATACGGCGCGGGGAGCTCACGCTCTCGCCGGCACAGTTGGAGCGGTATCGGCGGGCATATCGCCCGCAGGATCTCCCGCTTCGGTATCGCAACCCTTTCTTCTTCACGGAGGGGGAACTGGTCGAGATCACGCGCGGGCTGTATCGTCTGGCCCGGCAAGAACTGCGGCAGTTGGCCGAGCGGACTGGCGGGCGCGTTTATCCGCTGCGGCAGCTCTCGCACCTGGACCAGGCGTATGCGGAAATTCAAGCTGAGCTGGGGACGCTCTACAGCATCGGCTATTATCCGAGTCGTCAGGAACGGGATGGCCGCTGGCGCTCGCTGCGCGTGGAGGTCACTGTTGCTGGCGCTCGCGTGCATGCCCGATCCGGATATTGGGCTCCTTCAAAGTGAGGTCCCATGCAAAACCGATGGCGATTCTCTGCGATCTTCCTATTCCTCGTGCTGGAGGTCGTGGCTCGGACATTCGCTTCTATCTCTCCAGGGACTCCGCATCTCGCTCAAGAGCTCGTGGTGAGCGCACCGATCGTGGGCGATGTGACGGCGGACGGCGCACTGATCTGGACGCGGGCGAATCGAGAAGCGATCGTGCAGGTCGAATATGGGAAGGATGCCGAGTTGGGGATGTCTCAATTCACGGAGCCTGTCCGGCTCTCTCCAGATCGGGATTTCACGGCCAAGATTCCGCTCGATGGGCTCCTGCCCCACACGCGATATTTCTATCGCCTCCATGCGCGGGATTCCGGAGATCCTTCGCGCGCGTTCGTGAGCTCGATTGGAACGTTTCTGACGGCGCCCGCGCAGGACGAGTGGGGGGCACTCACGTTCGCCTACAGCGGGGATGCGGGCGAGGCCTATCAACCGTTCCGGCTCTTTGATGCCATCCGCACGCAGCGTCCCGATTTCTTTCTCTTCCTCGGCGATACGATTTACGCCGATCAAAGTCCGGGGCCGGAGGCGAAGACGCTCGCGGAATATCGCCTGAAGTATCAAGGGAATCGGAAGGACGCGGCCTTTCAACGACTGGCGCGCGAGACGTCGTTTTACGTCATCTGGGACGATCACGAGATCGCCAACAATGCCAACCGTGCGCATCCGCGTCTTCTCACCGCGCGTCGGGCATTCCTCGAATATTGGCCGATTCGTGAAGATGCCGCGGGGGAAACGCGGCTCTATCGCTCGTTTCGGTGGGGACGGGCCGCCGAGCTCTTCATCCTCGATTGTCGCCAGTATCGGAGCCCGCAGGCGGAGCGAGACGGACCTTCGAAGACCATGCTCGGGGCGGAGCAGAAGGCATGGCTGAAGGCGGCGTTACTCGCCTCCCCGGCGGCCTTCAAATTCATCGCCACGACCGTTCCCTTGAAATATCACACGCGCGATTCCTGGGAGGGATATCGGATCGAGCGACAGGAGCTTTTAGAGTTCATTCGCACCAATGGCATCGCGCATGTGATCTTCCTGGCGGCCGACGTTCATTATGCGGCCGTACTGCGCCATGTCGAGGGCGTCGTCGAGATCATCGCCGGACCGATCGCTCAATTCCCTTCGCCGATCGCCTTCGTCGGACGTCGGCCTGAGGTCGAGTTCACGGCGGTGAACATGTACACTTATGCCCTCGTGCACGTGTTCCTCACGGATGGTGAGCCGCGCGCGGAGATATCGCTCTTCAATGCCGCGGGGAAGCGCCTGCACACGACGCGAGTGCCGTGAGTCGGTCGCGGTCTACAGGGCCCCCCGATCCTCTCGGAGTCGGCCTTCGCGCGACTTCGTCCTGCGATATGCTTTGTTCGGTTCGCGCGGGGAGAGTTAGCGGCTGCGCGCCCTCTCCTTGGAGGCCTTCAGCGGATCCTTGAATCCAGTCTCTTGCTTCTTGCCATTGGCCGAGCAATCGTGTTCGGCGGCGCGCTGCCGGTAGTACGCCTCCTTATCCACCCCTTTCGAGATGTAGGCGACGACGGTGAACGCCGCGAAACACTTAGGACAGATGAGTCGAATCGGCTTGGCCGCTGTGCGTGCCATGATGCCTCCCTCCTTGTGCGATTGGATTGGGTGACGACGTCGGTCGTCACAAAAGGCGAAAAGGTTGCCAGAAAAAGCGGAGGAAGTCAATGGCGCGCGGTGGCTCGCTTGAGCGCGACCGCAACGGCGAATTGACAAACGGGCGGAGAGCCCATACCCTTATTGCTCATGAGCGAGAGGTGGAGCGAGCGCGATGAACGAGGAGTGCTATCGGATCGGTGAGCCGTCGGAGACCTCGAGGACTCCCTCACAGATCGAGGATCCACGCGCGCGTGTGGGGGACACTGTGAGTCTTTCCGCAGATGCGGTCGAAGGCGAGGCGCATCGTTGGCCGGAATCGGTCCTGTGGGAGGGGAGCGTCCCGGAAGATGGCTCTGGGACGAGAGCGGCGTCGGAGGCGCGAGCACCGCGAGATTGGGTCGCGCTCGGGCGAGAGGTTCGCGCTTTCCTGCGCGATCTCGCCCTCACGGTGCTCGTCGCGATCGTGATCGTCGCGTTCGTGATCCAGCCAGTGCGCGTCGAAGGGACAAGCATGCTGCCGCGCTTGCATGACGGCGAGCGCATCTTCGTGAACAAGTTCATCTACAAGTTCGAACCGATCCGGCGTGGCGACATCGTCGTCTTCTGGTATCCGAACGATCCCTCGAAATCGTTCATCAAACGGGTGATCGGGCTGCCCGGCGAGACGATCTCCATTCGCCGGGGCGTCGTCCACATCAATGGGGAACCCTTGCCGGAGCCTTATTTGGATCCGAATCTTCACACGCGCGAGGAGAATATGCCGCCCGTGTACGTGCGCGAGCATTACTATTTCGTCATGGGAGACAACCGCGATTCGAGCAACGATAGCCGACAGTGGGGGCTCGTGCCGGAGAAGTACATCTACGGGAAGGCCGTCTTCCGCTATTGGCCGCTCAGCAACATAGGCCGAGTACGATAATCCCACATGTCCCGTATAATCCGAACTGCAGGCGAGCTTCTGTATGCCCCGTGGCGGGCGCTTGTGCGTCCCTTCGGGTGGGCGGAGATCGGTGGGGTGACTCTGCTGGCCCTCGGAGTCACGATGCTCTATGAGAGTAAGCTCACGGGGGTGTTCGAGCAGGTGCGCTACATGCTGAGCGCGCGCGGGCATTGGGACGCCGTGTCCGCGCGCTACCTTTTGAGTGCGCTGCGCGAAGCGGCGCGGGAAGGGTTCGGATGGCTCGTCGTGCTGGGGATGGTCTTCGTCCCTCTCCTCCTCCTTTTCGGGAACGCGTTCTCGGTGCGGAAGTCGTTGCTCGTGCTTTGGCGCGAACAATACCGGCGGATATTGGGGGCGGCACTTTATGGGTGGACAGTGGCTCATGGTGTGATGGCCTTGCCGGTTTTCGTCCTGCTGCCGGAGTGGGCGCCGCGGTACGAGGCGGCTCTGGGGATCGCCGCGCTTCCGCCCTTCGCTTTCTTCATGGGGATCGCATTGCGGCAGGTCTTCCCGATGTCACTCGTTCGGACGCTGGCGGTTCTCCTTCCGGCTTTGGTCTCGCTGGCAGCGGCTCCCGTAGTGGGCAAGGTGTTCGTCCTCGTCGCGGCGTCGCCAGTGCTCGTGCTCATCGGGCATCAGCTTTTGACGCCCCATCTGCATCACGCCCTTGCCGCGACCCGATCCTTCAGGGAGAGGGGATCACAGGCGAGCCCCAACCAAGCGGAGGACGTTGGAGAGATCGAACCGTCTCGCGCGGAAGGAGGTGGAGAGGGATCGGCCGAAGCCTCGTGTGCCGAGGGCCGATCCTCGGCGGTGTAATCGAAGGGGGAGCTATGGAGGCGATTCTCGCGCTCGAAGATGGTACGGTCTATCGCGGAGAAGCCTTCGGGGCGGAGGGGGAACGCGCCGGAGAGATCGTCTTCAATACCTCGATGACGGGATATCAGGAGATTTTGACTGATCCGTCCTATGCTGGGCAGATCGTCGTCATGACGTATCCGCACATCGGCAACTATGGGGTCAACTCGGCGGACATCGAGGCGCGGCGTCCGTTCGTCGAAGGCTTCGTCGTGCGCGAATATTCTCGGACGTTCAGCAATTGGCGTGCTGAGGCGAGCTTGGAGGATTATCTGCGGCATTATGGTATCGTCGGCATCGCTGAGATCGATACGCGAGCCTTAGTGCGACACATTCGGGAACGGGGAGCGATGCGCGCCTGTCTCTCGACGGAGACGCTCGATGCTGAGGAAGCCGTACGGCGGGCGCGCGCGGCCCCTCCGATGCTCGGCCTCGACCTGGCGAGTCGGGTGACGTGCGAGCATCCGTATGTGTGGAACGAGTGGGCGGCTCAGATGGATCCGGCGAACGATTCCACGGGGGCGTCTACGACGCGCTTCCACGTCGTGGCGTACGATTTCGGCATCAAGTTCAATATCCTGCGGCAGCTGGCCGCGCGCGGCTGCCGGGTGACGGTTGTGCCGGCGCACACCTCGGCCGAGGACGTGCTCGCGTTGAAGCCGGATGGCGTCTTCCTCTCCAACGGGCCGGGCGATCCGGAGCCCCTCACCAGCGTTGTGGCAAACATCCGACGCTTGATCGGGCGGCTCCCTATCTTCGGCATCTGCTTGGGGCATCAACTGCTTGGGCTCGCCTTCGGCGGACGCACCTATAAGCTGAAGTTCGGTCACCGGGGGGGGAATCAACCCGTGAAGAATCTTCGGACTGGACGCGTGGAGATCACGGCGCACAATCACGGATTCGCCGTCGCGGCGGAGACGCTTCCACCAGAGATCGAGCCGACGCACATTAATCTGAACGATGGGACGCTCGAAGGCCTGCGCCATCGAGAGCTCCCCATCTTCTCCGTCCAATACCATCCGGAGGCTTCGCCTGGCCCCCATGATGCGCTCTACCTCTTCGATGAATTCATTCGCTTGATGGAGTGGCATCGGCGCGAGCCCTGAGCCGGTCAGAAGATCGCCTAGTATAGTTTTGGCTGATGCGGAGAAAATCGGCAGAGGCTTCCCTCCGGGAGTCTCAATTGCGGAGATTTGAGCAAGCGCTCATTGTTCAGCGCGCTGCATGATAATATGGAGGGTGAGGGAAAACGTTTCCGGCGCGCGCGCGCGACGCAAGGAAGCGAACGTGAGCGTGAGACGAGCCGGCGCATGGCGCGGACCGGGCTCTCCGGCGAGCGCGAGGAAAAGCATTCCCCGCCGCGTCTCGTCGGGAGCGAGCGCGGGCGTGAAGGCGAAGGCCATCTCCGCGAAGGATCGTTCCAATTGCTCGCGCGACGTGATCCGATAGGCCGTGACGTCATAGTAGTCGAAGAGGTGGCGTAGCGCCTGCTTGGGCGAACGTAGGAGGAGGCGATTTCCGCTTTCATCATAGGCCTCCACGCGCACCCGGTGCAGTTGGACGGGTACGTCGCCGCGATTCCGCATCTCCAAATAGACCGGCAAAAGCCCAGCCAGCAGCAGATTCGCTCGAAAGAGCTCCAATTGCGCTTCTTCATCCACGAGCGCAGTCGCGCGAATCGCCAGGTCCGAGGTCTCCACCTCTCCGCGAGGGCTCTCCTCAGGGATACGGACCTGCGTGGGGACGCGAAACGGCGGAGCACAGGCCAGAAGCAGCCCGCACAAGCTCGCCAGCGCCCATAGGACGAAGGCTCTCGGCCCGAGAGGACCTCGATGCTTCCATCCACAGCTCATACGGCGCCTTCCGCTACTCGCTCCAATTCCGCTCGATGGCGAATGAGGAGACTTCCAGCCTCGAAAGCGATCACGCGTTCGGCGAGCAACTCTTCTAAGGCCTCTCGCGCGGCTTCCTCGGAGAGTCCGGTCATCTGCATCAGGGCGCGGGCCGTCAACTTCACTGGGACGAGCGTGCGCTTATCGAGCGTGGGCACACCATACTCCTCAGCGAGTTGCAGGAGCACGCGGGCCAGACGCGGTCGAGGGGCTGTTTCGAGTAACCGCGAGATCGGGAGGGCGAAGTCCAAGTCGCCGCCCTCACCCGAAAGGCTCATCGTCACGAGGCGGGCGGCGTACTCCTCCAAGGCCCGACGTTCTACCGTCTTCACCGCCGAATCTTCCATGGCTTCGAGCACGAATTCCCGGGGTCCTCCGCGAAGCTCGCCGAAGAGATCATCCGGGCCGAGCACGGCGATCGTCTTCTCCTCACCCGTCGGGCTCGCGCGAAAGAGCCGCAGCCGTCCGGCGCTCACCAGATAGATGTAGTCGCGCGCTTCTTCGGGGAGGTAGAGATACAGCCCTCGTCGAATGAGGTCTATGGGCCAGGCGTGCGTCGAAAGCGCGCGCGCCAGATCAGCGCCCCACGCGCTGGAGGTCACAAACCAGACGGCGTTGAGCGTGAGCATGAGAAGAAGATCATACGCAAGACTTCCCGAAGAGGGAAGAGGTGCGATAAGATAATCCGGCTTCGGAGCGATTCGCGAAGCGGGGCAATGTGCGCTTATATCCATGGGGATCAGCGGAGGTCGTATGAGTGCAGATGAGCGGGAGAGGCGCCCGCTTGTGGGCGTCATCATGGGGAGTCGGTCGGATTGGGAGACGATGCGCGGCGCGGTGGAAGTCTTACGGCAGTTGGACATCCCTTATGAAGTGCGCATCGTCTCAGCACATCGGACGCCGGATTTGATGTTCGAGTATGCCGAGACGGCGCGCGTGCGAGGATTGGAGGTCATCATCGCCGGGGCCGGAGGCGCGGCGCATCTGCCGGGAATGACGGCGTCCAAGACGATCCTACCCGTCATTGGAGTGCCTGTCCCGTCTCAGGCGCTCAATGGCCTCGATGCTCTGCTCTCGATCGTCCAAATGCCGGCCGGCGTGCCGGTGGCGACCGTCGCCATCGGGAACGCGAAGAACGCGGGGTTGATGGCAGCGCGCATCCTGGCCATCAAGTATCCGGATGTCGCGGAGCGGCTCACCGCTTATGTGGAGGCGATGAAGAACGACGTCCTGCGGATGGTGATCGAGGAGGAATCAGCATGACGATCATCGAACCTGGGTGCACTATTGGCGTCCTCGGCGGAGGACAACTGGGGCGCATGCTCACGCTGGAGGCTAAGCGCATGGGCTATCGTGTGATCACGTTGGATCCGGAGCCGGATGCTCCCTGTGGGCAAGTCGCCGATGCGCAGATCGTGGCTCCATATGACGATCGGGAAGCCGTCGTGCAGCTCGGTGGCCGGAGCGCTGTCGTGACCTATGAGTTCGAGAATGTGCCGGCCGCGTCGGTTCAATGGCTCGAAGCGGAGGGCCGACGCGTCTGTCCCTCGAGTGCCATCCTCGCCATCACACAAAATCGGTGGCGCGAGAAGACATTCCTCGCTGACCTGGGCCTCGGCGTCCCGCGCTTTCGAGCCATCGCTTCGGTTGAGGATGGAGAGCGGGCGGCTCGCGAGATCGGATTCCCCGCCGTGCTCAAGATGGTCTGCGGCGGATACGATGGAAAAGGCCAGACGCTCGTCCGAACGCCGGAGGAGGCGCAGCAGACGCTCCGCCGATGGGGCATCTCTGAGAGCGCCAGTGCACAGCCGCGAGCTATCTGGGAGCAATGGGTGCCTTTCGTCAAAGAGGTAAGCATGATCGGAGTTCGGGATGAGCGGGGGATGATCCTCACGTATCCGCTCGTCGAGAACACGCACGTAGACAGTATCTTGGACACGTCGCTCGTTCCGGCTCGCGTCGCCCCAGAGGTGGAGGATGAAGCGCGTCGCATCGTTCGTGCGATCGGGGAGCATCTTGGGATTGTTGGCGTCTATTGCGTCGAGATGTTCCTGCTTGGGGACGGTCATCTGCTCGTCAATGAGATCGCTCCACGACCTCATAATTCTGGGCACTATACGCTCGACGCCTGCGTGGTCTCTCAGTTCGAGAATCATGTGCGAGCGATCTGCGGATTGCCTATTGTTCCGCCGCAGCTTCGTTCCCCAGCGGTGATGGTCAACATACTTGGGGATGGGAGCGGCCATCGGTTGCTCGGCGTGGAGCAGGTCTTAGAAGACCCGCGCGTCCGCCTGCATCTTTATGGGAAGAGAGAGGCTCGTTCCAAGCGGAAGATGGGCCATGTGACCATCTTAGTCGAAGACGTCTCGGAAGCGCTCGGGTTGGCTCACCGCGTGCGCCAACAACTTCGGTGGGGATGAGCGGGATCCTCACGCGGACTCTGTGGGCGAGATTCAGGGCGCGGTGCTTTTGATCGCCACGCCGATGATGTGCGGGGCGACCAAGGGGAAGGGGAGTGAGATCCGGTGTACGAACACGCGCTCAAAACCGATCGCTTGGATGATCCGATCCGTCTCTCGATCCGGGTGGCACCCATCAGCGAGCCGTTGCCACAGTGGGCGTAGACGTTCCTGCCATCGGCGGAGGCGTGTCCCCTGAGGAGCCGCGACATGCTCGATGAAGAGGAATCGTCCTCCCGGGACGAGCACGCGAAGGATCTCGCAGAGCACGCGCTCGGGATCTGACACGGTGCACAGCACGTGCGTGCTGATGACTGCGTCCACGCTCTCATCATTGAGATCCAGATGTTCGGCTTGCCCGTCGATGAGCATTGCGTTCACGCCCCATCGTTCGACCTCAGCCCTCAAATACCGATGCATGAACGGATTCGGTTCGACCCCGATCCAGTGCACGGAGGAGGGGTAATACTGGAGGTTCGGCCCCGTCCCCGGCCCGATCTCCAGGACGCGCCCGCAAAGCCCGGCGAAGAGCTTTTCCTTGTAAGGCCGCAGATGTGCGTCCACATACGGACTGGCGTGCGCCATGACCCACGCATGCCAGCGCTTACTCCATCCCATGGCCATGCCACATTGTATCACACCGTCGCGCGAGGGAGTGGTGGGCGAGAGGCATCGGGTATGACGTTGTCGCCACCGCTGCGCGCCAAGACCTCGAATCGTCTGTCCTGCGTTGTGAAAATCGGTGCGGGGGGGATAAAATTGCTTCTTGAATCTCGTCGAGAGGAGGCATGATGCGAGCTTTCAAGGACAGCATGCTGGAGCTCATCACGAAGACTGCGACGACGCTTCCGGCCGATGTACGACGCGCGATTGCGACGGCATTAGAGCAGGAGGAGCCGGGGACGCGCGCGGCGCAAGCGCTGGCCATCATCGCGACCAACGTGGATATGGCGTGCCAGACCGAGGGCCCGATCTGTCAGGACACGGGGATGCCGACGTTCGAGATCAAGGTCCCCGTCGGTGTCAATCAGATCGTTCTGAAGCAGCAGATCCTGGAAGCGATCGCCGAAGCCACGCGTTTGGGGAAGTTGCGCCCGAATTCGGTGGATTCGCTCACGGGGAAAAATAGCGGCACGAATCTCGGTCCGGGTACGCCCATCATTCACTTCGAGCAGTGGGAGAACGACGAGGAGATCGAAGTCCGGCTGATCCTCAAAGGTGGGGGGTGCGAAAATCAGAATGCCCAATATTCGCTTCCGTGCGAACTGCCGCATCTGGGGCGCGCTGATCGGAATCTGGATGGCGTGCGCAAGTGCATTCTGCACGCCATCTGGCAAGCGCAAGGGCAAGGCTGTAGCGCCGGAGCCGTCGGTGTATGCATCGGCGGAGATCGCGCTTCGGGATATCACCATGCGAAGCTGCAGTTGTTCCGCCCGCTCGACGATGTGAATCCGGATCCCGATCTCGCGCGGTTGGAGGAGTACATCCTCAAGGCGGCGAACACGCTGAACATCGGCACGATGGGATTCGGGGGGCGAGTGACGCTCATCGGCTGCAAGATCGGGGCGCTTAATCGGCTGCCGGCGAGCTTCTTCGTCTCGGTCGCTTACGATTGCTGGGCTTTTCGCCGATTGGGCGTTGTGTTGGAGGCACGGACGGGGGAGATCGTGCGTTGGCTCTATCGCGATGAGCGGCCGCAGCCGTTGGCGCGCGCCGAGGGAGTGCCGCTGACCGGCAAGGAGATCTCGATTCGCGCGCCGCTTTCAGAGGAAGACGTGCGCCGGTTGAAGGTCGGTGACGTCGTGCTCGTCCAAGGCGAGGTCTTCACCGGACGCGATGCCGTACATGCGCATTTGCTGACGCATGAGCCGCCGGTGGATCTGCAGGGGGCCATCCTCTACCACTGCGGACCGGTCGCCCTTCGGGAGAACGGAGGATGGCGCATCACGGCGGCCGGACCGACCACGAGCATGCGCGAGGAACCGTATCAAGGCGAGATCATTCGCCGATACGGTGTGCGCGCCGTCATCGGCAAAGGAGGGATGGGACCGAAGACGCTGGCCGCGATGAAGGCCTGTGGCGCCGTGTATTTGAATGCCATCGGCGGTGCCGCACAGTACTATGCCCGCTGCATCGAGGAGGTACTCGGGGTGTACCTTCTGGAGTTCGGCATCCCGGAGGCGATGTGGCATCTGCGGGTGAAGGATTTCCCGGCCATCGTCACGATGGATGCGCATGGGCATTCGCTTCACGAAGACGTCGAACGCGCTTCGGCCATCCTCTTGGAGAGATTGGCCGACCCTGTTTTCTGAGCGCCCGGTGGAGGCGATGCGATGAACGAGGTGAAAGCCGAACATGCGCTCGCATCCGGTCAGGTGATTCGGCTTGTGCACGGCGACATCACCGAGGAGCGCGTGGACGCCATCGTCAACGCGGCCAATTCGCATCTGGCGCATGGAGGAGGCGTCGCTGCAGCGATCGTACGCAAGGGGGGAGCAGTGATCCAGCGCGAGAGCGAGGAATGGGTGCGCCAACATGGGCCGGTCCCGACCGGAAGTGCGGCGATCACCAGCGCTGGCGCCTTGCCGTGTCGCGCGGTCATTCACGCCGTCGGACCGATTTGGCGAGGAGGACGCGAGGGCGAGGAGGAGCAACTGCGATCGGCTGCCTTCTCCAGCTTCGCCCTCGCGGCCGAGCGCGGATTCACGAGCCTTGCGCTCCCGGCCATCAGCGCGGGGATCTTCGGCTTCCCAGCCGATCGGTGCGCCGAAATTCTCCTGACGGCCGCGCGCGACTTCTTGCGCGCGCATCCAGAGAGTTCGCTGCGAGAGATTCGGTTCGTCCTCTTCGATCCGCCAACGCTCGAAGCGTTCCGGAGCGCCTTTCGTCGGATCTTTGGGTCTTCCGAGGAGTCTCGCGCATGAACCATCCGGCCTTTCTGACGTCTGACGAAGAGCGCGTCCTTGCCCGCGTGGATGAAATGGCCGAGGAGATGTTCGACTTTCTGGCACATTTGATTCGCATCCCGACGGTGAATCCGCCTGGAGAGAATTACGCCGAGTGCGCAGCGTTCGTCGAAGAGCGTTTGTTGAGTTTCGGATACGAAGTGACTCGCTTCACGGCCATCGAATCCCTCGCTCACAGTGCGCGCTATCCGCGCGTGAACGTCGTGGGGCGCTTCGCACGATGTGGGCCGGGACGCACGCTCCATGTGAGCGCGCACGTGGACGTCGTCCCGGCTGGAACCGGATGGACTGTGGAACCGTTCAGTGGACTCATTCGCGAGAGGAAGATCTTCGGGCGTGGGGCCGCGGGTGCGAAGGCGGGGTTAGCGGCGAGCCTTTACGCGGTAGAGGCGCTGCGCCGCACGCACGTCGCCTTCGATGGTGTGATCGAAGTGAGCGCGACCGTTGATGGGGAGAGCGGCGGAGAGGCCGGAATGGGGTATTTGGTGGATGCGGGAGTGGTACGCGCCGGACAAACCGATCACGTGCTCATCGCCACGGCTTGCGGCGTGGAGCGCCTTTGCTTCTCTCCTCGCCACGAGCCTTTGCGTGAGCGCCTTGTCGAAGTGCCGGCCGAAGGGAGCGCTCTTGTGATCCTGCCAGCCGCGGAGGTGCCGATGGAGATACGCCTCGTGCGCATGATGGATCGCGCGATTCGGAGCGTGCTCGTCCGCGCCCCCGAATGTGTAGTCGGCCCCGCGTCATCCGAGTGTGCACATGTCGAGCGGAGCGGCGTTCGGGAATGTCTCCTATACGGGCCTGGACGCTTTGAACTGGCGCGGCAACCGGATGAGCACTGCCACTTGGAGGATGTGGTGGCGGGGTGCAAGGTGCTCGCCCTAGCCTTGCTTCGAACGCTGCGAGAGGATGAGGGCGATTCTCCAACGCGGATCTTCCGGACGGAGGCGACCCATTAGATGGAGGGGCTCACCCGGCGAGCGTTTCATCGGTGCGCGCTCTCTCTTCTCGCAGGCGGCCTCCTCAGAGGGGGAGAGCTGTCGGGAGGGCAGGAGTCGAACGTGAACGAATCGGTTCGAATCTCCGGGGGATTGACCGACGTCCCGGGAATCAAGGTCGGGCATTTCACGCATCCGCAGCGCCCCACCGGGTGCACGGTCATCCTCGCCGAGGAAGGAGCCGTCGCCGGCGTAGATGTGCGCGGCTCGGCTCCGGGAACGCGGGAGACGGATCTCCTGAATCCCGTCCACACGGTGCAAAAGGTGCATGCGGTCGTGCTCGCCGGCGGAAGTGCGTTCGGCTTGGATGCTGCCTCCGGCGTCATGCGATACCTTGAGGAGCGTGGCATCGGATTCGAGACGCGCGTGGCGAAGGTTCCGATCGTTCCGGCCGCCATCCTGTTCGACTTAGCGGTTGGCGATCCGCGCCTCCGTCCGGATCGCGAAGCGGGATACCAGGCGTGCTTGCGCGCATCTGGTGGGCCCGTCGAGGAGGGAAATGTCGGCGCGGGCGCCGGAGCGACGGTGGGGAAGTTATTCGGTCTGCATCGCGCGATGAAGGGTGGGTTAGGGACAGCGAGCCTTCGCGTCGGCGACGTGATCGTGGCCGCACTGGTGGTCGTGAATGCGGTGGGGGATGTTGTGGATCCCAAGACGGGGCGCCTTCTGGCTGGTGTGCGTACGCCGGACGGCAAGCAATTAGCCGACGCTATGGAGCGACTGCGGCGAGGGGAGAGCCCGGCTCCGCAGCGACCCGGGGAGAATACGACCATTGGCGTCATCGCGACGAACGCGGCGTTCGATAAGGTGGGGATGACCAAGATCGCGCAGATGGGACACGATGGGCTCGCCCGCGCCATTCGCCCCGTGCACATGCCCCTTGATGGAGATGCCTTGTTCGCGCTTTCGACGGGACGCGTGCGCGGAGCGGATCTCGGCGTAGTGGGCGCCTTGGCGGCCGAGGTCGTCGCCGAGGCCGTCGTCCGCGCCATCCTGAAGGCTGAGGGATTGCCGGGCTATCCGGCCGCTCGTGACTTGCAGCGCGCTGAGACGCGATGAACGGATACGTCCTGCTCCTCCTCCTTTATGCCGGAGCGCTGATCGCCCTCGGGATCCTCGCCTCTCGTTCTGTTCGCGCGGCCGCCGATTTCTTCGTCGCGCGCCGGAGCTTGGGAGCAGGCCGACTTTTCGCTACGCTCCTTGCCGCCAACATTGGTGCGGGATCTACGGTTGGAGCCGCCGGGCTCGGATACCAGTTCGGGCTCTCGGGATGGTGGTGGGTCGGATCGGCCGGGTTGGGGAGCATACTCTTGGCGCTGGTCGTAGGGCCGAAGTTGTGGGCGCTCGCGGCTCAGCACGGGTTCTACACGGTCGGAGATTATCTCGAATATCGTTATGGCCGCACTGTGCGCGGCACGATCGCCGTCATCCTGTGGGTGGGATCGCTCGCGATCCTCGCCGGTCAGTGGATCGCCGTCGCGTGGATTCTGGACGTCGTCGCCGGTGTGCCTAAGCCCTTCGGGTGCGCGTTCGGTGGCCTCGTCACAATCCTCTACTTCGCCGCTGGAGGGTTGGTCTCAGCTACATGGGTCAATGTCGTTCAAGTGATCGTGAAGCTGAGCGGATTCGCGCTCGCGCTTCCGTTCGCGCTCGGGAGCGTGGGGGGATGGACGGGCTTGCGAGAGACAGTCCTCGCGCAGGATGCGATCGGTTCGCCGTATTTCGAGTTCGTGGGTTTTGGTCTGGATCGCGTGCTCGCCTATTGCCTCATGCTCGTACCGTCATTCATCGCCTCCCCAGGGCTCGTGCAAAAGGTCTACGGCGCACGTTCGGCGCAAGCCGTGCGAATCGGCGTCGGCGCCAACGCCTGTGCTCTTCTTCTCTTCGCCTTCCTCCCGGTGGGGATCGGCATGGCCGTTCGAGCCGCGCATCCCGATTTGGCGCATCGCGAATTGGCTCTACCTGTGGCCCTCGTCTCGATATTGCCGGTTTGGTTGGGAGGCATACTGCTCGCGGCGATCTTCTCGGCCGAGGTGAGCTCGGCCGACGCTGTCCTCTTCATGCTCTCGACGTCGCTCGCGCAGGATTTGTACAAGCGGTTCCTGAGGCCGGAAGCATCCGAGCGAGAGCTGTTGCGCGTGAGTCGTCTCACGGCCACCGTGGCGGGAGCTTTCGGCATCCTGTTGGCGATCATGCTTCCCTCGATCATTGCTGCCCTCTCGATCTTCTACACGCTCCTTTCGGCCGCGCTCTTCGTCCCGTTGATCCTCGGACTCTTCTCGACGCGCCCGAGAGAGCGAGCTGCGCTCATGGCCATCGCGCTCGCGCTCGTGGTGACCGCCGGCACGCATCTGGCGGCCGAGGGACAGGGCATCGCCGGCTTGCCCCCAATCGCCTTTGGACTTCTCGCCTCTTTCGGGGCGATGCTGCCGGCGCTTCTTCGCCCTGGACGGTGAGAAGCTCACTGCTCGGTTGAACTCTCCCCGATGGGTGGACGTCACGCGACGACTAACATCGTAGGGAGCAGGTGATCCCGGTGAGCGCGCCGTAACGATGGGGACCGTGAGGGAGGGGGATCTCCCTCACGGTCTATCTTCAGGGACGTAGAGGGGGTCATCTGCATGAGATCCTTGAAGGCAGCGCGGCATGTCGCTTTCTCCCTGCGGGACAGGTTCACTGGCTTCCTCAAGCAACGTCAGCGCCTCATTGAGATTCGCCAATCGAAGGAGGTGCGCCACACGTCCATTTCGGATGAGGAATCGGATCGAGCGGTTATGCCGCTGACCAAGAGTGTGGACCTTCACTAGCTCTCCGACGCCTCGCGCATCTATATCGGTGACCTCGCGCAGGTCGATGACGAGAGTGCGCGCGGTGGAACGCAATGCCGCAGCGATCGTCGAGTGGAAGACGGGGACGGTTGCGACTGTGAGCTTCCCCGCGACCCGCAACAACAGGCTCTCGCCCATCGGACGCGGCGTAATCTGCAGTACCGATGCCCTTTTCGTCATCACGCCCATCATCGTTCTGGGTCCATCCATCGAACCTGTCCTTGACGACCGAAAGATATGATGAAGAGCCGACGAGGCAGGATGCCTGAGTCCAGTATCTCTTCGCATGTCTTCTCGTCCCCTTTTTCGCGCATCCTTTCTAGGAAACGATGGGCGCGTCGGAAAGTTCCCGAATTCTCTCTCACCACAGAAAAGCGGGCGGAGATGCGAAATCGTGAAAAGCGCGGCGCTTGGCGGGAATCGCCGGCGAGTCTCAGGAGCCGACCGGGGATCCCTCGGGGTCTGGGCGAGCCATCTCGATCATGGGAGAACGACGGTTACTTTTTGCGAGCCGACGTTCCCCTGCAAGTCGAAGACGCGCACGGTGATCGTGTGCTCTCCCGAGTCCTGGAATTCGGCGCGAGCGGTGAATGTCTCTTCCGGTGAATCGGCAATGCCATCATCGGGGAGGAGCTGTTGCCACCGCCCGCCATCAAGGCTGACTTCGGCGCGCGCGATATTGCTCGTCGCATCCACGGCCGTGAACGTCACCTCCACGCGCCGCCCGATGAGGCGGGGCGCCGCCGCGCGAATCAAAGGGGGCGTGTTATCAATGAGGATCGGCTCGGTGAGTCGCTCGGCTTCGAGCGCGCGTTCCGGAGAGTTCGAAGGGAGATCGCTCGCGACGAGCCGAAAGACGTACCACCCATCGGGGAGCATCTCCGTATCGAGCGTGTAAAACGTCTGCGTGAGATCACGAACGAGAAGCCGCCATTGCCCTTCGCCCACAGTTCGGTAGAAGAGGCTGTAAACGAGCTGATCGCCGTTGGGGTCGCTCGCCGTCCATTGAAAGGAGCGCGCCCCTCGCTGGTACACCCGCCGTGGGGGGACGTTCGTGCTCACGCCGAAGATCGCGGGGTCCAGGCCGGAGCTGAGAATGCCCGGATCAATCGGCTGTTGCGGCACCTCTTGCAAAGCGACACCCGCCGGAAGGACCTCGAGCGAGGAGATCGTCGGTTTCACATTCTGCGGGAGGTAGGCGATGCGCACGCTCTCGATTTGCGGACGCGCGTTCGGCCGAGCACTTCCAGATGCCGTGCGATCCGCTCTGAGCGTCAGTCGGAATTGAATGAATCGCGCCGGAGGACTCGTCACTTTCTCCCCGTTGCGTACCGGCGGTGACCATTCACTCCACGTCTCATCGGGAGTCTCTGTGTTCCCCGTGCGCGTTCGGATCTCGACCTGGCCGATCTGGTTCCGCCACGTGATCGTGCCCCACTGGGCGATGAAGCGCGCGTCGAAGACTGGGGATTCATACACGCCGTGCCCTGCCCATTCCGGCCCCAGGCGGAAGAGCTTGCCCAAGTTGCTCGTCGCGACAAAGAGTCCCCTATCACTTCGCACAAAGCGCGAGATCTGCGCCTCCGGGGCTTGCACGAGAAGCGTCGCGTTCCCTTGCTGATCAACGGCATAGATGCGCCCCTTATCGTTCGTCCCCAAAAGCACGTTTCCCGATTCATCGAGCGTCGCGCAAAAGGCACTGAAGGAGGAGGCGTTCCAGAGCGTCTCTACTTCTCCGAACGGACGAAGCCGATAGAGCACCGCGTTCACGTTTTGGGCTTCCGGCTCTATGGGCGTGACCGAGGATGTGAGATCGAAGCTCGTGATCGTCACCGTCACACTGCCCGTGCTGCTGACGGCGGTCACCGGTGGAAGCGAGGAGGGAGAGGGCGGAGCGGATGAAGGTCGCGTCTCTCGCTCGCTCAGCCCGATCGCGTAGATCGTCCCATCCGAAGCGAGCAACAGATCGTGGATCTCGCGCACGGGAGAGTCATAGAGGGCGAAGGCTCGGCCCTCCGGCGTCACTTTTAAGATCAAGCCACCGGGATCGGTGCCCGCGATCACGGCTCCGGTCGAATCCACGAGCAACGCCATGATGTTCGTCTCTTTCGTGTCCACCAGCACCTGTCCGCGGCCCGCTCGGTCCACTCGATAGATGCGACCTTTGGCTCCTGTGCCGACAAAGAGCGTGCCGTGGTGGAAGGCGAGCGACCAAATGTACGTATCCTCCGGATCGAAGAACACCGAACTCTTCCCCTGCGGCGTCAGGCGATAGACTTTCCCTTGTGGGGAAGTCCCCACATAGACAGTACCCTCATCGTCCACGGCCAGAGCGGTGACGTCCAACTCTTCCGTATCGAGGACGAGCGTCCCTCTCCCCTGCGGATCCACGCGGAAGACTTTGCCTTCGTGTCCGGTGCCCAGATAGATGTTCCCTTTTCGATCGGCGACGCTCGACCAGATGAAGGCTTGCCCCGTATCGAAAATGGGGACGAGCGCCGGCGCCAACAGGAGTCGTCCTTCACGCGAAATGGAGATGCCATCGGGATCACCGCGCAGATACGCCGCTTGTCCTTGGAGCTGCCAATATTGGGTTCCTCCGGCATTCGTGCGGATCGCGAGCGGACCGAGGGAGAGCATGAGGATCACGAACACCATGCATCGCGAGATGCGCGCGTCGGGACGAAGGCGCATCGGCGTTCGTGGCTCCCTGGATGCTCTTCTGATCGAAGGATGGCCATGTGCTTTTCCGTTCATGCTCGTCGTTCTCCTTTGTTCACGTCCGTGAAGGGACGATAACGTCGGCAACTGAGCTTGTGCCCACTGATTCGGTGGAGGGCGTTGGGCATTGCGCGACTTATCGCACCACGGTGATGGAGACTTGTCGCTGACCGGTGATCACGAACTCACCTGGGGGAAGCTCCATCTCCTTCAGCGTCGTGTAGGGGATGGATTGATACCCTCCAGCCGTGCGCTCGGATCCAATCGTCGCCAAGACGGAGGGCGGAAGGGCCGGTAGCTCCTCGTTCTTCACGATGGCTCCTGGGCTCGAGCGGACGAGTTTCACGTAAAGCCGATCGCTCTTGCGCAGGCGATTGAGCGTGCGGATGAGCTGCGCCAAGCTTTGCACGGAGCCGAGCGAGGCGGCCGTCGGGCGTCCGTCGTAAGCTTGGATGGCGTTCCCATCCCCAACGACGATCGAAAGCTTACCCAGTGGAGCGTCCGCCGGGATCCCGATCGGCACGCGCTCGACGACCTCGCGCCCATCCTCGGCGCGCGCGTAGATATGCAACTCGATCGTCTCGCCGCGCTTCACTTCGGTCCGATTAACCCACACGCGATCGAGCATCCCCACACGCCGCTGTTCGAGCGTTTCGATCTCCAAGTGGATGCCCTCCAACATCACCTCAAAACCGCTGTTGAGCAAATAGCTTACCGGAAGAGCGACCGAGAGCGCGGCCTGAACGGGCGCCTCATTCGTCGCCGAGAAGCGGCCATCTACGAGCACATCTTCGTGCCCGCGCACTTTGATCGCCCCACGCACCCGCACGGTCATATCGCCAAAGCTCCGTTCGCTGCCGGTGACGACGCTGAAGACAGCGAGATTCACCAGAAGCGGAGTGAGCACACTATTGTCGATCATCTCGACGCGATAGGTATGCGTCCCCCCCCGACTCTTCTTCTGTTGAATCGTCAGTGGGATCATGCGCGGGGATTCGCCGAGCACGCCCAGAACGCCCGCCGAACGGTCCTGCCGCAACGTCCCTACGAGTTTCTCCGTGACGCCCACTTTGAAGGAGTTCATCACACTCGGGACGATGGCGATCGTCGAGGCCTCGGAAAGCGGCATCTCAACCCCACCGAGATTGAACAACCGATGCCCAAAGGCATAGACCGTCTTGTCATCGCGCAGGGTCACTGTGCCGATAGCTTCGATCGAGAGATCGCCGCGCATGAGTTGCACGCTGACGGATTTCCCCGGCGTCAGCGTCTCGGCCGTGATCGGAGCGAGCGGCGTAATGGCCGCTCCGGCGGAGATCCCGACAACGGGAAGGAAGCCCAATTTTTGCAATTCTGGAGAGAAGCGCTCGAGGGCTTCCGGCGAGATCCCCGTGATGGACAGCGGCGTCGCGATCGGAACGAGCTGCTGGCCGAAGAACGGCCGCAAGCTCGCAGACATTCGGGGGTTCGGCTCGATCGGGATCTCTTCAAGGGAGGAGAGGCTTCGGAGGAGTCGGCTCCAGAGGCCTCCGTCTTTCGCGCTCTCAAAGAGCATGGCGTTCATGCGCGCCGTGCCCAAGGAGGATGACGGCGAGGGAGCGTTTGCCTGCAGAGATTCCATCATATCCCAGATCGGCGTGATGCCGGCGATCGGTTCGGTGGCGAAGGGGAAGGCATAGGCGATGGCGCCGAGAAGTCGACCGTCAATGTAGACGGGACTCCCGCTCATACCTGCGAAGATGCGCGTTCGTTCCAGGCGCGGTCCCGTGAGCCGCGCGATGATGACGCTTTGCTTTGGCCCGGGTCGACCAGGCAGGATGCCGAGGATCTCCACACCGAATTCCTCAACCTTGTCCCCCTCGAACACCGTCTTGCCGATGCCATGCAATCCCGGCCGCACCTGATCCGCGGGGAAGAAGCGCTCCGACGCCGATTGCGCAGAAGTGCCCACTCGACTCCACGGGATTCCCAAGATGATCGCGAGAACGAGACTCGCCGCTTGCTTCATACACCCGTATTGTGGCAAAAATCGGAGGAGTGGACAAGAGGGCCGGATGATCAGTGCATTCGTTCAGGCCGGGGGGCGGAGCACCCGCATGGGGCGAAATAAGGCGCTTCTTCCCATTGGAGGGAAGCCTTGCCTCGAATGGGTGATCGCGGCCGCGCGCGCCGTGACGCCGGAGGTCACCGTCGTCACGTCGGACGCTCAGGTATGGGCTTTTTGCCAGGAGCGGGGAATTGCCCTCGCCTCGGATCACTATTGCGACGTTGGACCGTTGGCCGGTCTTCATGCCGCGCTCGCGCGATGCCGGGGGGAAGCGGCGCTCGTGTTGGCATGCGATCTCCCCTTTTTGACGGGCGAGTTCCTCCGTGTGCTTCGGGATTCGTTCCGCGAGGCCGAGGCGGTCGTGCCGCTTGATGCACAGGGGCACCCGCAGCCGCTGTGCGCCATTTATTCCGTTGCCTGTTTGCCCGTGGTGACCAATCTGATCGAGCGAGGTGAGCAGCGCCTGGGTCGAGTACTCGAACACCTCCGGGTCCGCTTCCTCGCCTTCTCGGAGATCGCCCATTTGCCGGGCGCGGAGGCCTTCTTCTGGGACCTCGATACGCCGGAAGACTACCAGCGCGCGCAGCAGCGCCTCTGCCAGAGATAGTCGCGATGCGCATCGCCACGCGCTGGAGCCAAAAGTCCCGCCGCTTAGAGGGCCGACGTGGAGACCAGCCGCCGGTACGACTCGGAGGCGGGCGCCCCCCTTCGTTGAAGCTCTCGCCGGTAGCGATCCAGCGATTCTAGGTATCGGTGCAACTCTCGCACGTAGTCCCTCAGGCCTTGCAGATAGGCATCCCAGAGGACATCGCCTTGGCCATAGTACCATCCCCTCGGTCGCTCGCGGCGCTCAAGGGACACGGTGATCTTTTGCCGCTCCTTGTTCCGGACGATCGTGAGCGAGACCTCGCCTTCCTTGCTCGCGAGCGCGCGAGTGAATTCGCGCACATTGCGGACGTCAGTGTCGTCTACGGCCACGATGACGTCACCGGCGCGCAGGCCCGCGCGTTCGGCCGGGCTCCCCGATCGCACGAAGGTGATCAAGACGCCTCGTCCCTCGGGCACGCCGAAATACTCTCCCAGTTGCTCCGTGAGGTCTTGCACCCGAACGCCCAAGAGCGAATATCCCCCCAATTGCACGACGATCGGCGGGATGCGAATCTCTGGGATCCTCAGATCGAAGCGAAAATCGGGGCCGATCGCAATCGGTCGGCGAGAGCCGAGCGTGACCTTGAGTTCCTGCGTCTTCCCGTCTCGAACGATCTTCACCGGGACCGTTCGCCCCGGAGGGGTTTCGCGCACGAGGCGTCCGAATTGGACTTCGCCTTCGACGCGAATGCCGTTGAATTCGATGATGACGTCATTCTCTCGGATCCCGGCCTTGGCTGCTGGACTCTCCTCAGCGACTTCCATGACGAGGACGCCGTATTCGCCGGGCGTCCGAAGCTGCTTCGCCTTCTCCGGCGTGAGATCGGTCACGTAGACGCCGAGATATCCCTCATCAGGGGTCGCCCTCGACGCGCTTTCGGCCCGTGCGCCGAGAGTCGAGAGGACGAGAATCGCCGAGAGGAAGAGCGTCACTGCTGGCTTCCTCCGCATCGCCGATTTCCTCCTTCTATTGATGTCCACCCCCCATACACGCTTCGCGCGCGCCGGGGTTCCAGAAAAGCATTGTGGTCGCCTGACCGTGGCGCGCGCCAGCGCATCCGGTCAGCGACGCGACCGATTTGCCTTCACCTTGACCTTCGGGTAATATTTCAGGCCGGAAGCAGGAATCGGTGAGGAGTCCGATGATCTCTATTCATCACGATCGCGAGGGTGAGCGCGCGCGTTCGATCGAAGCGCTGGAGCGTTCGATCCTACGCCGGGTGGGGCGTGCGATCAAAGATTACCGGATGATCGAAGACGGCGATCGCGTCCTGGTGGCGATCTCCGGGGGGAAGGACAGTTGGACGCTTCTTCACGTTTTGCGCCTGCTGCAGCAACGAGCCCCGGTGCGCTTCGATCTCTTCGCCGTCAATATTGATCAAGGATATCCCGGATTCCGCGCCGACCTCATCGAGGAGTATCTGAAGCGCGAGGGGTACGAATACTACATCGTCCAGAACCCCACCTATCGCATTATCCAAGAGAAGCTGGAGCCGGGCACGACGGCCTGTGCCTTGTGTTCGCGGCTCCGACGGGGGACGCTCTATCGGTTGGCGAAGGAGTTGAAAGCCACCAAGATCGCTCTCGGCCATCACGCCGATGATCTGATGGTGACATTTCTGCTCTCGATCTTCTTCCGAGGGGAGATTCGCACCATGCCGCCCGTCCTCCTCTCCGATGATCGGCAGAACGTCATCATTCGCCCGCTCTGCTATGTCTTCGAGGATGAGATTCGGCGGTATGTCCCTCATACGGGAGCGCCGGTCGTCTCCTGCGCGTCTCCCTATTGCGAGGACGAGACGGCGCTTCGCTTCCAAATGAAGGCCTTACTCGAGGAATTGGAGCGCCGATACCCGCGCTTGAAGAATTCGTTCCTGGCGGCGCTCGGGAAGATCAATCTCACGCACCTCATGGATCGGCGCTTTCTGCCCATGCTTTCCGAAGTTCCGAACGCTGCGGATGGGCGTGTTGCTCTGGCCGCCGAGCCAGTGCTCGAAGAGATAGACGCCCACGACGGATGAGCGACTGCGCGCTCACGGCGTGACGCCGTGCCGCTCAGCGAGTATCCTCGCATACGTGATCTCAAATTGCGTGACGACGCGTTCGGCTTGATAGTCTTCGGGGAATGCAACAGTCTTCGTCCGAGGAGGTGCCGCGAGCGTCTCCACGACCGCGCGCGCCAGTTCTTCAGGGTCCGTTGGGCTCACGACGCGAACGGCATAGCCGCATGCCTGAAGCCGTTCGGCAATCGCCGTCCGAACGGAGATGACGGGCTTGCCGGCGGCCAGTCCTTCGAGCGGGATCAGACCGAAGGCTTCCACCGGCGAAGTCGAGATGACGAGATCGGCCGCGCCATAGGCGTGGTGGGCATCTTCGGGCTCATCAGCGAAGCGAAGGCGCGCTTCGACTCCGAGAGCGCGGGCTAGTTGCTGCAATTCCCGAAGATAGGCCTCGTTCGCCGCTCGCCCGTGCGTGCGCCCGAGGAAGACGATTCCGGCATCAGGGAGATGACGAAAGATCGTTGGCGCTGCGCGCAAGAGCAGACGCTGGTTCTTCCCCGGCATGATGTGTGAGGGGCAGAGCAGGAGCGGCCGATAGTCGCCCCAAGCGCGGCGCAGTTCCGCCGCCACGGGATCCCGCACGCGCGCGCGAATTCGTTCGACATCGACGCCGTTCTCGATGGCGATCGGATATCCCGCACATTGCGCCCACGCTTCTTGAAGCTGCGCGTGGACGAGGACGATACGGGATGCCCGCCGGGCGACCACAGCTTGCCACATCCGATAGAGCCATCGCGGATAGGATTCGCGCGCTTCGTGCACATGGTAGAGGCACGGCACACGCGCTCTTCGTGCGGCGATCCCCGCCCACAGCGTGTACACGCCGTTGACGTGCACGAGGTCAGGCCGCCAGGCGCGAACGAGCTGTTCGAGGCGACGCACCGTCTCGGGGAATTCGAGGAGATGGCGAGCGATCATCACGGGGGAACGCCGAAGCGGCGTCATGGGGACGAAGACGATGGGCCCGAGATCCTCCCCATGAACGCGCGTCAGAGGGCCGGCCTCCGGGAGAACGACGAGCGTCTCATGCCCGCGCCGCCGAAGGTACTTCGTCAAGAGAGCAAGCATGCGACCGGCGCCGGTCAGATACGGACTCGGGTGGACGAAGAGCACGCGCATGGTGTGATCTCGCCCACACGGTGTGCGAGCGCGTATTTCAACAGCACGAGGTCTCTCCGGAAGCGCGCCCCGTTCCCGCGAAAGAGCGCTCGCGCCAGATCGAGCGAGAGCATACGGAGGATGAGGACGAGGGCCAGTCCCAAGCGGAAGAGCAGCAGGGGCAGGCGTCCTCCGTGCTTGGCGAAATAGCGCAAGTTCGATTTCACGGCTTCGATCTCTCGCCGCTCTTCGTTTTGGCGGCTGCTCGCCCCGTGATGGTGAAGAAGGATGAGGTCCGGCGCGCAGGCGATTTTGTATCCGACTCGACGCATGCGGAGGAGCCAATCGGCATCTTCACCGTAAAGGAAGAAGCCCTCGTCCAGGAGCCCGACCGTCTCCAAGACTTCGCGCCGCACGATCATCGCCGCGCCGGAGATGGATTCGGTCTCGTACAAGGGCCCCTGGGGAGAGGGGTCAAGCGGCTTCAGATGAAGAGGGATTTCGCGACGCCGAGGGATACTGTATTGGGCGAGCGTCCCGAGCAACGACTTCGCGCGCGCCGCCGAATAATGCTGCGTGCGCCCGTTCGGGTAGATCAAGCGAGGACCAGCTGCCCCAACCTCCGGATGAGCATCGAGCCGCCGCAGGAGTGGGCCAAGCACATCCGCGCAGAACTCGGTGTCGCTGTTCAGGAGCATGACATACCGACCGCGCGCTTGCCGCAAGCCCTGATTGCATGCCCGGGCGAATCCGACATTCATGGCGTTCTCGATCAGCCGGACGTCGGGGAACTCCTCTCGCACCAGGCGAGCCGTGCCGTCCTCCGACGCGTTCTCCACGACAATGACTTCGATCCGGAGGCCGCGCGCGAAGGCGAAGAGGGAGCGCAAGCAGCGCGCCGTCAGCTCGCGCGTGTTATGGCTCACGATGATGATTGAGAGATCACACATGGCGCTTCGGCCCGTAGCGGCTTGAAGATTATATCCACTCCGGCTAACATTGGCACGGTACGGAGCGGATATGCCGGCGTTCAAGGAGATGAAGACATATCGTGGGCAGCGGCTGCGGCTCGATCTGCCGGACCTTCTGGAGTACGCCCGGTTCGAGCTTTCGCGGAATCGCTCCCTGCGCTTGGAGATGTCCGGACCAACCATGCGCCCGACGATCGAAGAGGGCGACATCCTCACCATCGAGCCCGTGGATGTGACGACCATTCGCCCGCAGGACATCGTGCTCTACGCGACGAGCAGCGGCACGGCCGTTGTGCAACGAGTGATCGCGCTTGAAGAGCGCGGCGGATGCACCTATGCCATCACGCGGGGGGATCGCGCGGAGGTTCCCGGCACTCCGATCGCTCTCCATCAAATCCTCGGGCGCGTCGTCGCGATCGAGCGCCGAAGAAGTGGGCGCACGATCTCACTTAAGCGGGAATCCTCCCTGAGAGAGCGATTGCGTCATCTCTTACGTCGCCTCTTTGGCCGGAAGCGGAAGTGAGGGTCATGTCCTCACGGGGCGAGAATCCGACCTAACCAGCCCTGACGAAAAAGCACACCGGCTTCTCCAGAGGCGATGAGAGCGAGTAGGCGAATCACCCATACGCCGAGAGCCAAAACGAAGGCGAGGCCTACGATCCAAGGCGGCATCCGAATTCGTTCACCGAGAGCGCTCCAGCAGCGGAGCGAAACGCGCGAAGGAGCGATCGCTTTCGAGAGTGCGGAGAGTCCGAGGAGGAGCCATCCTACTGCGGCGATCGGGCTGAGTGGATGGAGGGAGAGCGCCGCTTCCCATTGCCCGTGCGCCAGCGCGTTGAGCGCGCGCGTCATCCCGCATCCGGGACACGGCCATCCGGTGAGTCGGCGAAAGGGGCAGAGGATGACCGAGGTCATCGGGGGCGAAGATGACAAGCCCACCAGGAGCGCGATGAGCACGACAAGGAGAAGTTCAGCCAAAGCCGTCGTGCGTTCCCCCAAGGCGGCGCTTCGCCGTGAGCTGCTCTCTCGCCGTGGGCTCCATCCTTCTGCGCTTCCGATCCTCATGTTCGCCCTCTCACGACCTGCCAGAGGTGATTCAATTCGCTCTGCATGAGCGCGAGGCTGACCAGGCCCAAGCTCAGGATGCCGAGGATGAGAGAGATCACGGGCAGATCCCCTCCGGTCAATCCCGCGCGGCGCTTGAGCTCCAGGATGAGCGAGGGGTATCGGTAGAGGAGGTAAATCCACCACACGCCGCACGTGATGACCGAGAGAAGAAGATCCAATCCCGGACGCGGCTCATCTTGCGCGAGCGCTCGGCGCAGGTCGCGACCGATCAGATACATCCAGATGGGGGCGAAGAGACCGCAGCTGAGAAGCGAGAGGACGACATAGAGCGCCACGTTTCGCTCCGGACCCGGCGCCCCTAAGAACGCGCGGGGATGCGCCCACGGGGAGAGCGCTCCCCATTCCTCCATCGAGAGGTGCGATTTCGCTTCGACCGAAGGAGTCGCTGGGGCGAAGATACTTCGATACTCGCTCGACTCCTCCTCCGGAGGAGGGGATATGCGCCACCCGCAGCGGGTGCAGAACTTCACTCCTGGACGAATCGGGGCGCCACAGCGCGAGCAATATGTCCGAGCCGTGTCGGTCACCAGCGCTCATTATGGAGGAAGGGCCGGGAGTGTGGCAATAGCAGGCGCGATTGCTCCGCGCTCGGAGTTCTGATACCATGCTCCCTTCATATCGCATGGCGAGGGGAGGGAAGATCCTGGTGGTCTCTGCGCTCTCGCTGGGACTTTCCATCGGGAGCGCGAGGTCTGCGTCGCAGGAGGGGCGGCGAATGGCCGAAGAGTACATGGGCAAGGTGACAGCACCGGAATTTCCCGAAGGATTGGAGTGGTTGAACACGAAGCGTCCGCTCACGCTTCGAGACTTGCGGGGAAAAGTCGTGCTGCTCGATTTCTGGACCTATTGTTGCATCAACTGCATGCACGTCCTCCCGGAGTTGAAGAAGCTGGAGCGGCGCTTTGAGCGTGAGCTGGTCGTCATCGGCGTGCATTCGGCCAAGTTCCCGGCCGAGCGGGAGACCGAGAACATCCGCCAGGCGATCTTGCGCTATGGGATCGAACATCCGGTGGTGAACGATCGCGAGATGCTCGTCTGGCGGCTCTATGGCGCGCGCGCGTGGCCGACGCTCGTGCTCATTGATCCGCGTGGGAAGATCGTCGGGCAGGTCTCTGGGGAGATCACGGCTGAGGTCTTCGGTACCGTGATCGCCGAAGTGATTCGCACATTCGACGCGCGCGGGCAGATCGATCGCCGGCCCATTCGGTTTGAGCTGGAGCGAGAGCGCGCTCCAGAGCCGGTGCTCTCCTTTCCGGGGAAGGTCCTCGCTGATGCGGCTTCCGGGCGCCTCTTCATCGCCGATTCGAATCACCACCGCATCGTCGTCGTGGCGCTCGCCGATGGGACGATCCTTGACGTGATCGGGCAAGGGGAGGCTGGATTCCGAGATGGCGATTTCGAGACGGCGCAGTTCCGTCATCCGCAAGGACTGGCGGTGCGTGGCGCGATGCTCTACGTCGCCGATACAGAGAATCATGCCATTCGTGAAGTGAACATGAACGCACGCCAGGTGCGGACGATTGCGGGGACAGGCCATCAATTGCGCCGTCCGTTTCATCCGGGAGGACCGGCCCTTCAGGTGGATCTGAATTCGCCGTGGGACGTGGTGCTTGTGGACGATCAGCTCTACATCGCCATGGCGGGATCGCATCAGCTCTGGGTGCTGGATTTGAAGACGAAAGTCGCGAGGCCGTATGCGGGAAGCGGATACGAGGGGTGTCAGGATGGGCCTTTGCTGGAAGCGTCGCTCGCTCAGCCGAGTGGGCTGGCGACCGACGGCCGGCGGCTCTACGTCGCCGATAGTGAGGCGAGCGCCATTCGAGCGGTTGATCTCGACCCACGCGGGCGCGTGGAGACGCTCGTCGGTGAGGATCTCTTCGTCTTCGGCGATCGCGATGGACCGAGCCATCGAGCTCGGTTACAACATCCGCTCGGCGTGGCCTTTCATGATGGCGTCCTCTACGTGGCCGACACGTACAACAACAAGATCAAGAAGCTCTTCCCGATTGTGCGGCAGGTCGTCACGTTCCTGGGGACCGGAGAAGCCGGACTGCGCGACGGCGAGCGCCCCCTCTTTGACGAACCAGGAGGGGTTAGTGTCGCCGACGGGAAGCTCTATATCGCCGATACGAACAATCACGTCATTCGCGTCGCCGATCTGCAAACGGGGCGTGTCGCGACGCTGGAATTGAAGGGGGTGGAGCGCTTGCGTCCGCGTGCGAAGGCGATGCCGTCCTCCTCCGGCAATGTGTTGACGCTGCCCGCCCAGCGGGTGGCACCGGGCGTGGGGACGCTCGTCCTCTCCCTGCGGTTGCCCAATGGGCATAAGCTGAATGAGCAAGCCCCGTCTTACGTCTCGCTGCGTGCTGAAGGCGATCCCGTGGTGCGCTTCGCTCAGCAGGAGACGACGCTGACGTTTCATCGTCCGACGTTCCCGATCTCGCTCCCGGTCACTTTCCATGAGGGACAGGGCCGCCTCATCGTTGAATGGACACTCTACTACTGCCGGTCCGAGGTCAGTGGCCTCTGCTACTTCGCCGAAGCTCGCCAGGAAGTCCCCGTGGAGGTGAGGCCCAGTTCCGGACCTCCGCGCCTCTCGCTCACATATGAGGTGAGGTGAGTCCCTGTGCGATCGCATGAGGGAACCCCCCTGCGGTTTCCGAGAGCAAGACCAAATGAGCTCAAGGGGCGGCCTCGTGGCCTGACAAGCTGGTGTGGCTCGTCGTCGGTCGGACTGATATTTGTTTCCGCAGCGTTAGGATCGAGAGGGCGAATAGAGCGATTCCCGTCTCCACCGTGCGTGTGCGCGGCGGCGGTGGATAAGGGTTCTCTTCATCCGTTTCATTGCTCCAAGCCCAGTTGGGTGAGCAGGGCGTCGTTTTCGCGCCATTTCTCCCGGACTTTGACGTAGAGCTCCAGGAAGACCTTCTTCCCGAAGAGGAATTCGATCTCCTCGCGGGCGAGCGTGCCGATCTTCTTCAAGCGTTCCCCCCCCTTGCCGATGATGATCGGCTTTTGTGACTCGCGCTCGACCAAGATCACGCAATGGATGCGGAGCAGATCCCCTTCTTCTTTGAAGCTCTCGGTGTAGACGGCCGTGACGTAGGGGATCTCGTCGCGCGTGACCATGAGGATCTTCTCGCGCACGATCTCGGCCACTAGGACGCGTTCGGGCTGATCCGTGATCTCGCCTTCGGGGTAATACAAGGGCCCTTCCGGGAGATGCTCGAAGAGGCAACGGAGGAGCAGATCCACATTCTCTCCCGTGAGGGCGGAGATGGGGATGTATTCTTTGAAATCGCACTCGCGGCGATAGAGGTCAATGAGCGGGAGAAGCTGGCGCTTATCCTTCAGCCGATCGATTTTGTTCAGCAGGAGGAAGGCCGGTTTCCCCGCTCGCTTCACCATCTCCAGCACGAAGCGATCGCCGCTGCCGAAGGGCTCGGTCACGTCGGTCATCAGGAGCAAGAGGTCCACATCGGCGACGGCGGCTTCGACGGCGCGCATCATGCGCTCGTTCATACGATGGATGGGTTTGTGAATCCCCGGCGTGTCCACGAAGATGATCTGTCCTTCCGGACGGGTGAGGATTCCGCGAATGCGCCAGCGCGTCGTCTGCGGTTTATCCGAGACGGCGGCGATCTTCTGACCGATGAGCTGATTCAGGAGCGTGGACTTCCCGACGTTCGGTCGGCCGATGAGGGCGACGAATCCGGATTTCGTTGGGCGATCGGCGCCTTCCTCTGGCATGAAGGATTCACCTGCCGGCAGCGGCCGCATGAGAGATCCCCCCCTTTTCTTCCGGAGATGGCGAAGGAGACGGTGGATGGATGCGCACCGTGCGAATGCGGCGGGCGTCGGCCTCCACGACCTCGAAGCGGAAGCCCTTATATTCGATGCCTTCGCCGACAGCGGGAAGATGGTCCAGATGTTTGAGGATCAAGCCGGCCACCGTCGTGAAGTCGTCGCTCTCGATCTCGGTGTGGAAGAAGAGTTCGAGCTTTCGGACGTCGGTCGTCCCTTTGACGAGGAACGTTCCATCAGGTTGAGCGAGGATCTCGGCGGGCTCGGGTTGCCCCTCATCGTGGATCTCCCCGATGATCTCCTCCAGCAGATCCTCCAGCGTGACCACGCCAGCAACGCCTCCATATTCGTCCACGACGAGGGCGATATGAAGACGGGCGCGCTTCATCTCCTGCAACAGCTCGGCGGCGCGTTTGGTCTCCGGCACGAAGTAGGCGGGTCGCAACGCGACGGTGACCTGCTCCTTCGCTCGACCCGCGAGGTGAGCGGCCACGAGATCGCGAAGGACGACGATCCCTTCGACATCGTCCAAGTGCTCGCGATAGACGGGCAGTCGCGAATATCGGGTCTCGACCATCGTGCGGAGGGCTTCTTCGATAGTCGCCTGGACGGAAATCGCCACGATGTCGCTACGGGGCGTCATCACGTCGCGGACACGCCGATCGCCGAGTTCCACGATCGATTGGATGAGCTGCCCCTCGGATTCTTCGATGATACCCTCTTGTTCTCCCACGTCAATGAGGGCTTGAATCTCCTCGCCGGAGCTCTCCTCCTCGGGGGGCTCCGGCATTCGAGCTTTCGCGGCTTGAAGCGCGCGATAGATGGGATACGCTGGGGGCCAGAAGAGCGCGTAAAAGGCCGAGAACACAGGGAGCAGCCGCAACAGCATGCGCTCGGGGTCATTCTGCACCAGAAGGCGCGGAAGGAACTGCCGGAACAGGCTGATGATGAGGATCATGACGATGAGACTCGCCGTGAGCGGATATTCGACGCCCCATCGCTCGAACAGAGAGACGGCGGCGATGGTCAACAGAACGATCATCAATTGGATGCCCATGCTGAGCGTCAAGAGCAAGCGCTGGCGGTTCTCGACGAGTTCTCGAAGGCGGCGCGGGCGGAAGCGACGTTCGTGCTCGACGAGTAGGATGCGCAATTGCACATCGCTAAGCTGCGCCAGCGCGCTCTCGAAGGTCGCCAAGAGCACGAGGATCAGTAGACAAACGATGCTCGCGAGGGTCAACATATCCACATCGGGAATCGTTTATGGAATGAGCGTGCGTCGGAGGCGACGTTCCAATCGACGCATCTCTCCCTGATCGGTCTCGTGATCGTAACCGCACAGATGCAGCACGCCGTGGATGATCAAGTTCCGCAGCTCTCGATCGAGCGGAATGCGCCATCGCGCGGCGTATCGTCGCGCCGTCTCCACCGAGATGACGACGTCGCCGAGATACGGCAACGGCTCCGGACTATCGGGATCTCGCTCGCCGAAAGGGAAGGAGAGGACAT
This sequence comes from Acidobacteriota bacterium, assembly GCA_030550025.1. Taxonomy (GTDB): domain Bacteria; phylum Acidobacteriota; class Blastocatellia; order HR10; family HR10; genus HR10. The sequence continues at coordinate 193,909 of JAUQQC010000001.1, forward strand.
CGGTGGGCCGGTCAACGCCCCGGAATTCGCGATTGAGGTGACGGATCGCCCGATCGCCGACGAGCACGATCGTGACTGCGTGCCCACTCTTGCCGACGGCCGCGAGGACACGCTCGGCGAATCGCGCCAAGCCTCGCGCCTCCACGCGGTGTCTCCGTTGACGATTCAGCATGAGAACCATCGCTCAGGACGCTCCGCCGTCGAGGGTCACTCCATCAGCACCTTTTTGTTCCGCTCTTCGTAGGCCTTGATGATGGATTTCACCAGAGGATGCCGCACGACGTCCCTCTCCGTGAAATAGATGAACTCGATACCCTCGATGCCGGAGAGGAGCTCGCGCGCTTCGACCAATCCCGACCGTTTCCCCGGAGGCAAATCGATTTGCGTGATATCGCCCGTGACGACGACCTTGGAATCGAGCCCGATGCGCGTCAGGAACATCTTCATCTGCTCCGAGGTTGTGTTTTGCCCTTCGTCGAGGATGATGAACGAATCGCCGAGCGTCCGTCCGCGCATGAACGCCAGGGGCGCGATCTCGATGATGCGGCGTTCCAGGAATCGTTCCACGCGCTCATAGTCCATGATATCGTAGAGGGCATCGTACAGCGGACGGAGGTAGGGATCCACTTTCTCCTGGAGATCGCCGGGGAGGAATCCGAGTTTCTCTCCCGCTTCCACGGCCGGACGGGTCAGGATGATGCGATTCACGCGCTTGTTCATGAGCATCTGCACAGCCATGGCGACGGCGAGATACGTCTTCCCCGTCCCCGCCGGTCCAATGGCGAAGACGAGATCGCTGCGCTCCATCGCCTGAATGTATCGAAGCTGGTTCGCCGAGCGGGCCATGACGACCTTCTTGCCCGCCGGGTTCAACGTGCCGATGCGAAAGTGTTCCCGTAAGCTGTAGGATCGGTCTTCGGCAATCTGTCGGAGGACGAGTCTGAGATCTCTCTCCGAGGGCGGGCGTCCTTCCTCCACGAGCGTGGCGAAGTCATCCAAGAGCCGCTCGAAAGCCTCGATATCAGCGTCCTCTCCGTGGATGATGAGATCGCCGCCACGAGCGTCCACGCGGACATTGAGGACCGATTCCAGGAACTTGATGTTCTGGTCATTCGGGCCAAAGAGCAATTCTAAGCCTTTGGGTGCCACAACGACCTTCTTCAATTCGCTCGTGTCACCTCCTCACGCTGTGATGGTCGAGAGAGTAAGGGTACAGAACCTCGGCATCCGTGTCAATGTGAAGCCTCCGCCTCCGATGAGGCGTCGGCGAGCAGTCCGGCCACCTGCATCAGCTCAGCGCGAGGATTCTCCGGATTCCAGCGCTCGAATTCTCGCATCAGCTCTCGCGAACGCTGATCGATGAGCCGAGGGATGACGACCCGGACCTCGACGTATTGATCGCCGCGCATCTCGCCGCGGAGGCTCGGGGCGCCCTGCTCCCGCAATCGGAAGATCTGCCCCGACTGCGTGCCGGGCGGAATGCGGAGCGTGGCCTTCCCCCAGAGCGTCGGGACTTCGATCTTCGCTCCGAGGACGGCTTCGGTGATCGTGATCGGGATGGTGCAGTAGATGTTATCGCCTTTTCGGACGAAGAACGGATGCGCCTGGACGTTCGTGACGACGTAGAGATCGCCGGGGGGGCCACCGTACAAGCCAGCATCGCCTTTCCCTTCGACGCGGATGCGCGAGCCCGTGTCCACGCCGGCTGGGATTTTCACCTCCAGCGATTCTTCGATCGGGAGGCGCGTCTCCCCATGGCAGAGCGGGCAGATGGGAGCGCTTCGTCCAGTCCCCTCGCAATGTTCGCAGCGCACGCTCAGTCGGAGTGGACCGCGCGAGGTCGGGCGTCGTCCTGTCCCCCCGCATCGGAAGCATGTGCCCCGGGGGCCTTCGATCTCGCCACGACCCTCGCAGCGCGGGCACCTCTGACGGCGCGTGACCGTCACGGTGACCGTTGTGCCTCGCAAAGCGTGCTCGAAGCTCAAGGCGACGGGGACTTCGAGGTCTCCCCCTCGCTGCGGCGCTTTCACCCGCTTGCCCGCCGAAGGAGCGAACAGCTCTTCCAGAAAGTCGCCGAAGGACTCCTCGGCACTGAAATCGAACCCCTCGAAGATGATGTCGGCCGCCGCCCTCTTCTCCCCTTCCTCCGACATCTCATCCCGTCGCAGGCCGTACCGGTCGTAGAGGGCGCGCTTCTTCGGATCGCTCAAGACGTCATAGGCTTCGGCGATCTCCTCGAACTTTCGACGCGCCTCTTCGTCGCCGGGATTGAGATCGGGGTGGTATTTGCGCGCGAGCTTCTTGTACGCCCGGGTGATCTCCGCGCGCGTCGCTCGCCGGGCCACGCCGAGGATTTCGTAATAGTCTCGCTTCACCATTGTCGGGTTTGCGCTTCCGAGATGGAGTATAGGAGCGCCCTGCGGGGGGCGTCAAGGAGAGGGGGGACGGGCGATCTTCATTTCCGCCCAAGGAGCCGAAGGCGGCCGACGAATGCGCGGCGTTGGAGTCCTCCGAGAGCAAGGAACTGCAGCGAATCCACATTGTTATTCACGGTCGAAGCGTTCGGATGGTTCGTCACGTTGTTGAAGCCGGCGCGCAGCGCCCATTGCAACCCGAAGAGACGGAATCGTCGCTCGACGTGAAGGTTCAGGGAGAAATACGTGGGAAGCCGTCGTCGGTTCGGCGGCTCCACAAGTCGCTGCTCCCCATTGACGACGAGGAACGGGTGGCCGTCGCGCCATTCCAACGCGTATGCGAGAATGAAGCGCTTGGGCAGCGGCACCCATCCCCAGAGGAGGAAACGATTCGGCGTATCCCACGGCAGCGGTCCACCCGCCTGCGGGCCGAGCAGAAGTGCCTCCGGCGTGAAATCGAGCACGGCGTTGGAGCGCGCATGCGAATGCACATAGGAGGCCGAGAGCGCGGTGGATTCCCGAGGGGTCCATCGGAGCGTCCAATGGAGGGCATCATAGCGATCGCGCTTCACATCGCGAAGTTCAAGGAGACGGACGTTCGTCGTCGAAGGATCAACAGAGGACGCTCCCTCAAGCGCTGGTGAGATCGTGGCGCTCTCGGTCATCGGGACGTAAACCCATCCGCGCTGTCCCCGCTTCTGCAGGAACTCGACAGAGAGAAACAGCGCCGTCAAGAGGTGTCGCTCAAGACCAAGGCTCCAGGTCAACGCGCGCGGCGGAGCGAGCGCTCGGGCGTTCGCTCGAAAGACGGTCTCCAGAGATTCCGCCTCGCCGTCATCGGCGGCATACAGCACGTCCCATCGTCGTCCGACCAGAGGGCGCAAAAGCAGCTCCAGACTTGTGGCGTCGTGAAAGAGGCCGATCCCGCCGACGAGTTTGGTCCGCCGATCGGCGGTGAGCAGATAGCTCGCGGCCACACGCGGCGACCATCGCGCTCTGCCGGAGACGGAATCCCAATCGAACCGAAGGCCGATTTCGAGTACCCCCAGCGAGGAGAAGAACCATCGATCCTGCCCATAGAGCCCCAGCTCGGTGTTCGTCATCCGCACGCCAGGGGATGCGAGGAAATGGACCGTTCGCGCACGCGTCCTGCCCTCCCGAAAGATGGTGATGGAGCGACGTTGGGCACGTTCCCATGCCCCGAGATGGTGCCAATCCACGCCGAACTTCACTTCGTGTCGCCCGCGCCGGTTGAAGGGGGGGAGTGCGAGATTCGCGATCCCTTGCCAGCGATGCGCCCGATTCTCCCGCGTTCGGAAGAAGTTGCCGCGCGGGCCTTCGGGGAAGAGAAGATATGGCGCTTCCCCCCACGGACGTTCGGAGTCGCGAAACTGCGTCGCGCCCATGCCGTATTCGAAGAAGAGGCCATCGGGCCGATAGATCTGTCCCTTCACGGCGAGGAGATCGGCCTCATGGACGATGCGGCATGTCGCCTCGCGCGGGACAAAGCGTGAGAGTCCATCATAAGGCGAACGAAAGCGATTGAGGAGAAGGGTGAACGTCAGCAGGTGCTCCGACGCGACGTTTGCCTGCACCTTCGCCAGATGGCTCCATCGCCACACGTGATTGCGATCGGCATCGTGCGGCAGCTCTTCGACGATGGTGACATCGTATTCTCCCTCGAAGGCGTTATAAAACCACGCTCGCTTCTTCTGAAGCGGTCCCGAGAAAGTCGCCCGCGGCGTCCAGTTGTTCAGATGCAATCCCTTGCGATGTTGAACGGAGGGGATGAAGTCGGTCGTCGAGAAGCGGAACCGATCGTCTCCCATCAACGTGTTCAGGGCGAGGACGCCACCGGAACCTTTCCCGTATTCGGCCGAGGATCGGCTGCTGTGGATTTGAACCTCACCAATGGCGTCCACACTCACGCGCAGGTCGAAGAGCCCCGTCATCGGATGCGTGACCGTGAAGCCGTCGAGCATCGCGAGGGTTTGCGTCTCGGCCGAGCCCGCGATGTGGAGATTCCCCGAGGCATCCTGGACGACGTTCGGGAGCAAGGCGAGGGCATATCGGAGATCGCGCATGACGGGCGTAGGAAGCGTGAGGATCTCCGGAGCGCTCAATTCCACGCGCGCTGTCGTCCGCCAGGGATCGAGCGTCGGGGTGGAGGGGGTCACCTCGACGACTTCGATGAATTCCTGCTGTCGCGGCAGGATGAGCTCCACGGCGGCGTTCTCCGGGAAGCGAATGTCCGATACGGTGACGGCATGAAAGCGCTCCTTCTCCGCGCGAAGACGATACATTCCCGCCGCGAGATCGGAGAAGGCGAATCGGCCGACTTGATCGGTCTCAGCCTCGCGAACGACTCCCCCCTCCACTCGCTCGAGCACCAAGCGCGCTCCTGAGATCGGTCGGCCGTTCTCATCCACGACGGTGACGGTCAAGGGCGCTTGAAGAGGGGAGAGCCGTTCCCTTGCTCCTGTCGAAGCCGAGAGGCAAAGGAGCAACAGGAGGACGAACCCCCTCCGTCGCGACCTCCAGAGCGCGGAGATCCAGAAGGACGGAGAGCACTTCATCACGGCTGCGCGGTCAATCGCGTGAAGACATGCTCCTGAATGTATCGCACGCTCTTCTCCGCGTGTTCGCGCACGCGTGGATCTGCGCACGTCGTCGGTTCCGGATCGCGAAGACGATGCACGTCCAGTCCCTCGCGGCGCAGCGCCTCGCGACCGGCCGGCGGAATCTCGTCGGGCAATTCGATCCCACACATGATGGCGAAGGCAAGCGTCCACGCGCGCGCGACGTTGGAGAGGTTATAGCCTCCGCCTCCGAGCGCGACCCAGGGAAGGTCAAAGCTCTTCAGCCGTTGGACGACGCGCGCGTATCCATGCGTCGTCAAACGCAAATCCGTCAGTGGGTCGGTCGCGAAGCTATCCACGCCAAGTTGCGTGACCAGAACGTCCGGCCGATAGAGGGCGATGAGCGGCGGGACGATCTCTTCAAACGCCCAGACGTAGGTCTCATCGTCCGTTCCCGGATAGAGGGGGACATTCACCGAATAGCCGTATCCCGCGCCCGTCCCCAACTCCTCGACGAATCCAGTTCCGGGGAAGAGGAAGCGTCCATCTTCGTGCAGCGAGATCGTGAGCACGCGATCCGTGTCGTAAAAAGCCAGTTGCACGCCATCGCCGTGATGCGCATCAATGTCCACGTAGGCGACGCGATGGCCGCGCTTGAGCAACCACTTGATCGCGATGACCGGATCATCGAGGTAACAAAAGCCTGACGCCCGATTGGGAAGCGCGTGATGCAAACCACCGGCGACGCTGAAGGCGACGGGCGTTTCTCCCGCGTCCACCAGCCGTGCGGCCTCCAGCGACGAGCCCGTGATCAGCAGCGCCAGACGATAGAGGCCGGGGAAGATCGGATTGTCGCCCGGTCCCAAGCCGTACGCATAGGGATTGCTCGGATAAATCCCTTCCTCCAGAGCGCGGAGGACGGCCAGGTAATCCTCCGTGTGGAAGGAGCGCGCATCCTCTTCGGTCGCCGGTTTCGGTTCAAGGAGCGCCACGTCCGGATCCTCGAAGACGCCATATGCTGTGAGCAATTCGTAGACCAGGCGCAGTCGCCGCATCTTCAACGGATGCGTGAGACCGTAATCGTAGCGGGCGAACTCCTCGCTATAGAGGAAGGCGGCTTTCGGCATCGCATCCTCCTTCACGCATCGCTCAGCTCACGGATCGAAGGCGGGGGCTTCCGCTTCCAGCGGAGTCCGGGTTGAAGGCGCGCGCTGGCGAAAGTATCGCCAGGCGACCGTGAGCATGCCAAGCGCCAAAATGATCAGTAAAGCGTCCGTGCCTGCGAGCGTCCAGCTCCCGGCGCGAACATATCGCGGCAGCAGCAGCACGAGCGAGGTCATCGTCGTCGCGAGCATGAAGAAAGCCGGAAGCGCCGTGAACCATATCTTCCGCGCGCGTTTGAGGAGCCAGGCCGTCGCTGTGAGAAGCGACAGCGCGGCGAGCAATTGATTGGCCGAGCCGAAGACAGGCCAGATTGCCTGATAGGCATTGGTGAACGCCAGCAGGGTGATCCCGCTCAAAGCGATTCCCGAATTCACGATGCGATTCCGCAAAAAGGCCGGAGGGGTGGAGTACACGGCCGTCCAAAACTCTTCGAAGAGGTAGCGCGCCAAACGGACGAGCGTATCCACGGTCGTCAGCAGGAACCCCTCCAGCATCAAGATTCCGAAGATCGTCCCATAGATGGCCGGAATCCCCAATCCCGCGTGGAGCATCTTCCCGACGGCGACGGCGAAAGCCAGCGGGGCATTCCCCGTTTTGAGATTTCCGGATTCATCCACCGGCCAAACGAGCGCTTTATACTCATCAAAGCCCAGTCCGCCCAGCACCGTCAGCGTCACGCAGATCCCCAGCAGAGCCTCCAACAGCATCCCCCCGTAGCCGATGATCGGCGCGTCTTTCTCCGAGGCCAGTTGCTTACAGGTCGTCCCTCCGGCGATGAGAGCATGGGCTCCCGAACACGCGCCGCAGGCGATGGTCACAAAGAGGAAGGGCCACGCCCAACCCAAAGCTGCCGTACTCTCATTCGTCAGATGCACGAAGGGTGCGTTCATCGCCACCCCGCGCCATCCGCCGCTGATCAGGCCGATGACCATTGTGGCCAGCCCGATGTAGAGGAGGTGCGCGTTCACGAAATCGCGCGGCTGCAACACGAGCCAAACCGGGATCCATGCGGCCACGAAAACGTAGCCAGAGATGATGAGCATCCACGTCACCGGCGGGAGCGTGATCGGATGGAGGAATCCGATCCAGACCGAGAGCACGCAGATCAGAAGCGCCAGGACGCTCATCCAGCGCGTGCGCGCGCGACGCTTGTAGAGCAGCCATCCCACCACCGGAGCCAAAGCCGTGATGATGGTGACGGAGGTCGAAGCGATGCCCCCGATCTTCGCATAGACGATGCCATCCTTCACCGTCGTCTTGATGAACGTCTGCTCGGGCGAGAATCCCAACTCCCGCACTGGGTAGAGGGAGGTCAGCGCCACCGCCGTCAGTTGTAAGAAGGCGGCCGCGACCAGAACGCACAGCAGGATGGCGAAGGCGACGAAGAAGAGGAATCCTCCTTTCCCCAAGGTGCGCCGAGCGACTTCGGCGACCGAGCGCCCTCCCTCGCGCACGCTCACGAAAAGCGCGATGAAGTCGTGGACGGCGCCGATGAAGATCACGCCGACGATGATCCAGAGCCATGCGGGCAGGAAACCATAGAGGACGGCCAGTGTCGGCCCCACAATCGGTCCGGCCGCCGCGATCGAGGCGAAATGATGACCGAAGAGGACCGGCGCCCGCGTGGGCACAAAATCCACGCCGTCGTTGATGGCGACTGCCGGCGTCGGACGCTGCGGATCTATGCCCGCCAAGCGAGCCACAAGTCGTCCATAGAGGACGTATCCTCCAAGCAAGGTCAAGAGCGACAATCCCATCACTGCGCCGACGTTCATGTCTGACACCCTCCGCAGGGAGAATCCGTTATCGTCCGGTCCATACGGGCTCGCGCTTCTCCAGAAAAGCCCGAATGCCTTCGCGCGCGTCCTCGGTCGCCATCAGCTCATCCAGATAGAGGCGTTCGACCGCGCGCAGTGCCGTTATCGGATCGAGCGATCGGCCATAGCGAAGTGCCCGTTTCGCGAATTTGAGCCCGATCGGACTCTTCCGCGAGAGCTCGTCAAGGAGCCCTTCGACCGCTGCGGCCACCTCATCGTCCGGGAGGACGCGCGCGACCAAGCCCATCGTCTCAGCCTCACGCGCCGTGAACGTCTTGCCCGTCACGATCACTTCCGTGGCGCGATGTGGACCGATGAGCCGGGGAAGCCAAACCGCGGCGACGGGAGGGAAACAGCCGAGCCGAATCTCCGGTTGTCCGAAGCGCGCGCTCTCTCCCGCAAGGATGAGATCGCAGCTCACGGCGAGCTCCATCCCGCCTCCCAGACAATATCCTCGTACGACGGCGATCGAGAGGGCATCCATCTCCCAGAGCTTCACGATCGCGCGATGCAGCTGGGCGAGCATCTCCTCGACGCGTTCCGGCATGTGGTCGCCGACCTCCGCTCCGGCGGAGAACGCGCGTTCGACCCCACTTTGGAGGAGCACGATGTGGACGTCGGCGTCCACCCGCTCGAGCGCCCGATTGAGTTCCTGCAGCATGGGGATGTTGAGGATGTTGAGCGGGGGGCGGTTCAAGGTGAGCTTCAGGATGGAACCCGTGCGTTCGAGGACGAGCATTGGCTCAACCATCGCATTCTCCTCTCGCTGTTCAGAATTCCCGTTTGAGCACGCTCCGCTCGATGGAGAGCCTCTGCGGGCCGGTGACGGCGAGCGAGAGGGCGGCGGCCAGAAGCGCGAGCGGGAATTCGAAGCCACCCGTTCCGGTCAGGCCGTAGGGCAGATGGACGCGCAGGATCGCCACGAGCATGTTGATCGCCAGCAGAAGCGCCGCCCAACGCGTGAAGAGGCCAAGGAGCAGAGCGATCCCTCCAAGGAATTCGACGAGTGCGACGATGATGGCGAAGACGTGGGGAAGCGGCACGCCGAGCGACTCCAGGTATTGCCCGAATCCCGTGAGTCCGCCGAAGAGCTTCTGCCGACCATGGGCGATGAAGATCACCCCGACGGCGATGCGGAGGAAAAGCGCCGACCATTCACTATATCGCGAGAGCCATTGAGCCAGCATATCCCCCTCCTTGCTGTAGATTCTCGCGACTTGCGCGGCCTCATTTTACCTCAGGCGAGCGCGAGCCAGCAATACACGCGTCATCTTCGCCCTCGGGGGCCGGATGCTATAATTCGTCGCGTCGTGGCGCGGCGGAAGGCGAGAGAGGGGATGCGGATGCTTTGGTTGGCTTCGGGCGTCGCGCTCGCCCTCTGGTTCGTGCCCGATGCGGAGGTCCTCGTGTATCCCCTTCGCCTTTTCGTGACGATCGTACACGAAACGGCGCACGCATTGGCGGCCCTCTTGACCGGAGGGAGCGTGGCCTATATTCAGGTTCGGCCGGACGGAAGCGGACTGACGGCTACGCGCGGGGGGCTGGCGCCGATCATCTCCAGCGCCGGATACGTGGGGACGGTGCTCTATGGCGGCGCACTCCTGTCGTGGTGCCGGAGGCCGCGTCGAGCGAAGGTGGCGCTTGGCGCGACAGCCCTTCTGATCGCCGGGATGACGTTGGCCTTCCTTCGCCCGGTGATCAGTTTCGGATTTCTCATCGGCATGGCTTGGAGCGTCCTCCTTGGGATCGCCTTCGGCGTCGCTTCGGCGCGCGTCGCTCAATTCCTCGCTGGATTCCTAGCCGTGCAGAGTTGTCTGAATGCGCTCTTCGATCTGAAAATGCTCTTCGCACTCTCGGCAACCGGGGATGCGCCGACGGACGCGCTCGCCATGCAGGAACTGACGCGTATTCCGGCTCTCGTGTGGGCGTTGCTCTGGAGCGGCATCTCGATCGGTATTCTCATCTTCGCTCTGCGGGGGTATCGTCGGGCGCGAGGGTGAGCAGGTATGGCGGGGCCGTCGCCCATCGCCTTCGTATTACCGGTGGGGGAACGAGGGGGCGCAGAGTCAGTGTTCTTCGAGATCCTGCGCCGACTCGATCGGGGGCGCTTCGCGCCCGTGGCCATTTTCTTGAGGGACGGGCCGTTCGTGCGGGAGGTCGAGGAGGTGGGAATTCCCCTTCATGTGCAGCCGATCACCCGCTTGAGCGATCCGTTCAACTATGGACGAACGATCCGCGCCCTTCGGCAACGGTTCGCGCAGTGGGGGGCGCAGCTTGTGGTCAGTTCGCACGGCTATGGGCATCTTTATGGCGGCGTAGCAGCTTGGTGGGCGCGCATCCCCGCCATTTGGTGGCAGCATGGGATCGCGTCTTCGCGTCACCTGCTGGACCACATGGCCGTTTGCGTTCCCGCTCGCGTCGTCGTCGCGAGTTCGCACAGTGCGGCTGAAGCCCATCGCCGAGCTTTTGGCTTCGCACGAACGCCGCTGCGCGTGATCCACCCCGGCGTGGACGTCGACTGGTTTCGATCTCCGGATCCGCAGCGGCTCGCGCGCCTACGGGAGGAGTTGCGTTTGGAGCGGTTTCGTTATCTTGTGAGCGCGATCGGTCGGTTGGAGCCCGGGAAGGGACAGGACCTCTTCCTGCGCGCTGCGCGGCTGGTCAGCGAGCGAAGACCGGATGTGGGCTTCTTGATCGTAGGGGAGGGGATGAGCGGCACGCGCTCCAGGTATGCGAGCGCGCTTCGGGCGATGGTCGTCGCCTTGGACCTTGGCGGACGAGTCGTCTTCGCTGGATTTCGACGCGAGATTCCGGAAGTGCTCGCCGCAAGCGATCTCCTTGTGCATGCGGCGACGCGACCGGAGTCATTCGGTCTCGTCTTGTGCGAAGCGATGGCCGCGGGACGGCCCGTGATCGCCACTGACATCGGCGGCGCGCGCGAAGTCGTCGTCCCGGGGGAGACGGGATGGCTCGTGCCGCCTGGGGATCCGGTCGCGTTGGCTCGGGCCGTGCTCTCGCTGCTTGGGGATGTCGAGCGGCGGCGCGCTATGGGACAAGCGGCCGAGCGCCGTGCCCGCACGTATTTTGAGGCGCGGCGAATGGTCGCGCAGTTCGAGCGCGTGCTCGACGAGCTGCTACTGGGGAGCTGACGCCGGACACTCCGAGTCCAGTTGTCGGCGCCGATCAAAAGTGTGTATCCTTTTCGCCGTCATGGACGGAGAGACGACAGTCTCTCCGGGGCGAAGGATGACCTATGTGGCGCGAGTTGGCCATTCTGTGGCGACACGAGAAGCTCGTGCATCTTCCGCTCGTTGGGGCGATCCTCCTCGGCTTCGTCCTGGCCCCGATCAAGGATCGCTATCCTTCGCCCGTGAGCTATTTCCTCTTCGACATCTTCTTCGCGCTCGCGCTCTTCTTCTGGGCGACGATGCGCGTTCGTCGCGGGCGCGCGCTCTTGCCCGAGACGCCGGTGACGAAGGTGCTGCTCGTCTTCTATGTGCTCTGCGCGGTGTATGCGCTCTTTCCGGGAATCCCTCTTCCGATCGGGCTGGCGGCCTTCCGCGGCTGGTGCTTTTTCAGTCTCGCCTATCTGCTCGGCTATGACATCACGCGGTCGGGGCGGCATGCGCGCGCCTATCTGCTCCTTGTGATTCTGCTGGCCGTGCTGGCTGGCGTGTACGGCATCTACCAATATGTGGCCGGCGTCGAGAGCGCGATTCCCGATGACGAGCTGGCGACCGAGCGGCATCGTTTCGCGACGTATGTCACGCCGACGGGCGAAGTGGAATTTCGCATCTTCTCGACCTTCGTCTCGGCCGGAGCGTTCGGTTCGATGATGGCCTATGCCTCGGCGCTCGCCCTCATTCTCTCGCTGAGTCGCGAGATCGCTCCGCTATGGCGATTCCTCTTGCGATTGGGGATTGTGCCGATGATGACGAGCTTAGTCCTGACGGGGACGCGGGCAGCCTTGATCATGGTCTTCATCGGCTTGATTCTCCTGTGGTGGCATCGGCGATCGGTGCGCGTCTATCTGGTCGCGGCGGCGCTCATCTCGTTCGGCGTGCGAGTGGGGATTGATTTGACCGAGGGGCGAGCGGCCGAGCGATTTGCTAGTTTGGCCGACATCGGCCTGATCCTCGGGAGGGTGTCGAACCCCTTGCGCGCGGGATTTCAGGCGCTCCTGGAATCCCCCTGGGGGCATGGTCTGGGACGGACCGGCCATGGTGTGCCGTTCTTCATGGGACAATGGTACCCGACGTTTCACCCGATCTTCGCCGATGGGGATTTCGGGCGTATCCTGGTCGAGATGGGTGCCGTGGGATTTGTGATGCTCGCCCTCCTTGTGGGGACAGCGCTTCGAACTGCTTGGCGCGCCTTGCAGCGGCTGAAAGGGACTCCCGATGAGGAGGTGGCGCTCGCCATCGTGAGCGGCGCGTTCATGGTCGGCGCGGGAACGCTCGTCGGATCGCCATTGCTCAGCATCCCGCAGGGGATGCTCTGGTGGTTCTTCCTCGGCGCCGTTTTGAAGCTCGCCGATCTCGAGCGCCGGCGAGAGCGGGCGTGGTGGCATGCCTGGAGCGAGGTCATCGTCCCTGTTGAGGAAGCTGGCCGCGCTATTTCTCAAAGGCCGGCGCGACATCCCCAAAGCGCGCGCGGGCGATGAGGATCGCGCTGCTCGTTCACGATTATGATCGTCGTGTAGGCCATGGCCGATACGTCGTCGAGTTGGCCGAGCGCTTCAGTCGGGAGCATGAGGTGCATGTCTTCGCCAATCGTTTCGCGGACGGGGCTAACGCGCGCGTTCGCTTTCATCACGTCCCGGCGCTGCGGGCGACGGCGATGACGACGATCCTCACGTTCCCGCTCGGAAGTTGGTGGCGCGTGCGCGAGACGTTCGATATCGTGCACGGGCAAGGACTCTGCGCCTTTGCGCTCGATGTCGCAACGGCGCACATTTGTCAGTGGGCGTGGCTGGCCGCCCTGCGAGGACGAGATGGACATCTGAGCGCGCGGCATCAACTCGCTCGCGAGCTGGTCGGTCGCTGGGAGCGCGCGCTCTATCAACCCTCGCGCACGGGCTGGGTGATCGCCATCTCCGAGAAAATACGCGCCGAGCTGGAACGGTATTACGCTCGTCGCGAGCGCGTCGTGGTAATTCGCCCGGGCGTCGATCTCGAGCGCTTTCATCCGGAACGGTGCCGTCGGGTGCGCGCGTTCGTGCGTCGAACCTTGGGGTATGCGGAGCGGGATTTCTTGCTTCTCTACGTGGGAGACCTGCGGAAGGGGGCGGCGGAGGCATTGCGCGCGCTGGCGCTCGTGCCGAGCGCACAGCTTCTTTTGATCTCGCGCTCACCCACCCATCGGTATCGGGAGCTGGCTCAACGTCTCGGCGTCGGCGAACGCGCGCGGTTCCTTCCGCCCGTTGACCGCATCGAGGACTACTACGCCGCCAGCGATGCGCTCTTGTTCCCCACCGTCTACGACGCACATGGGATGGTCATTTGGGAAGCAATGGCCTGTGGGCTTCCGGTGATCACGACGCGAGCGGCCGGCGCGGCCGAGATCCTCACGCACCTGAAGGATGGGATGCTCGTCGAAGACGCGCGCGATGTCCATGCCTTCGCTCACTTTGTGCGTTGGCTACAGGAAGACGTGGCGTTGCGCGAGGCGATCGGTCGCCGAGCGCGCGAGCGCGTCCAGGTCTTCTCCTGGGATCGCGTGGCGCGCGAGACGCTGCGCGTATATGAACAAGCGAGACGAGAGGCATGAGGAAGGACGCCGTGTCGGCGTTGGCTAAGGAACAGGTGGGAGTTCCTTCCCCCTTTGGGCGCGCGACAGTCGTCTTCCTCGTGAACGGAGAGCCGGAGGGAGCGGCCGCCGAACGAGCGCGTCAGTTCGCCGCGCGGCTTGGCCCGCCCTATAGTGGGCCGGTGCTCTATCGCGGTCGGCGGAAGATTCGAGCGGCGTTGCGGTTCCTGTTGGCGCTCTTTCGGTGGCGCCCGCGACTTGTGTATGTCATGGACATGGCGGTCTCGGGCGTTCTGGCTGCGGTCGCGTACAAGGCGGCGACTCGCGCTCGGGTGGTCATTGATACGGGCGATGCCATCTCTGCACTCGCCCGCGCCTTGGGGCGAGGATGGGTGGGACAGCGGTTGACGGAGCTTTTGGAACGCCTCTCACTGCGCGCGGCCGATCTCCTCGTCGTGCGCGGTCATGGCCATCAAGAGTGGCTCGCTCGACGCGGATTCACGCGCGTCGAGGTGATCCCTGATGGCGTGGATACGCGCGTGTTCCGACCCATGTCGGTCGAAGCCCTGCGACGACACTTGAACGCAGAGGGAAAGCTCGTCGTGGGCGTCGTCGGCTCGCTCCACTGGAGTCCGCAAGTGGGGTTCTGCTATGGATGGGAGCTCATCGAGGCCCTCGCGCGCGCGAAGGATATACCCCTTGTGGGCGTGATCGTCGGCGACGGATCAGGGCTACCCAAATTGAGGGAGCAAGCGCGCGCCGCTGGGGTCGCCGATCGTGTGCACTTCGTAGGGCGCGTGCTGCTCGAGCAATTGCCGGCGTACATCAATCTCATGGACGTCTGCCTCTCGACGCAGACGAACGATCTCGTGGGCCAGGTGCGCACGACGGGAAAGCTCCCGCTCTATCTCGCCTGTGGCCGATTCGTCGTGGCCAGTCGTGTGGGCGAAGCGGCACGACTGCTTCCTGATGAGATGTTGATCCCGTACGAGGGGCGCGATCAATATGTGGAAGCGTTGGCCGAACGTCTGCGATGGCTCGCTCGCCATCCACAGGCGCTGGCATTGGGAGAGGCGAACATCGCGCTCGCGCGTCAGCATTTTGAGTACGAGGTGTTGGCCTCTCGAGTGCGTTCGATCTTCGATCGGTTGCTCGGCGAAGGATGATGCGCATCGTCCTGATCCCCGATCTGGACGCGGAAGGCTGGCGAAGCATGGCGCTCTATGCGGAACAACTGCAGCGATGGCTGCCGCAGCTTGCGCCGGATTGGGACTTCGTGATCGCGCGCTTGAGGATGCGTGCATGGGGACGCAGGCCTCTCTTTCGATTCACCGCACGGTATCTGGTGCTTCCTTGGAGCGTTGCGCGCATCTCATGGAAGAAGGGGGCGGATCTGTATCACATTTTCGATCATTCGTATGCGCATGTGGGACGATGGCTCGACCGACGGCGCACGATCGTCACCGCGCACGATCTCTATCCCTATCATCTCCTGATGGCGGGAGAGCAACGCGTGCGCGCTCGCGCTCGAAACGTCGTGTTGCGATGGGTCCTCGTCGCTCTTCGAGAGGCCGCGCATGTGATCGCCGATTCCGAATTCACGAAGGGCGAATTGGTGCGGTGGCTCGGCTATCCCGAAGATCGGATCACGGTCATCTCCCTGGGGGGGGATCATGTGAACGCTCCTCCGATGAGCGAGGGCGAGGTGGTGGAGTTTCGCGCTCAGCTCGGCATCCCCCGTGGGGCGCGATTCGTCCTCCATGTGGGCAGTTGCGAGGACCGAAAGAACATCCCGACCCTGCTGCGGGCGTTCGTTCGGCTTCGCGCATTGACGGGCGAGGATCTCCACCTCGTCCAAGTTGGGGGACGGTTCACATCCTCTCATTGGGAGATGATACATCGGTGGGGGATTACGCGGTGCGTCCGGCAGCTCTCCGGGCTCTCTTGGGAGCGCCTCGCTATGGTCTATCGGTCGGCGGCGCTCTTGCTCTTCCCCTCAACCTATGAGGGCTTCGGCCTGCCGGTGCTGGAGGCGATGCGGATCGGGACGCCTGTTGTCGCGCTCGCGGCCGGTGCAGTGCCGGAGGTGCTCGGCGACGCGGGCGTGCTGGTGCGCGACAACGATGCGGAGGCGCTGGCTGGGGCGGCCGCCCGCGTGCTCGAAGATGAACGGATGCGAGAGGCATTGGTGTGGAAAGCTCGACACCGGGCCCGCGCGTTCACATGGGGGGAGACGGCCCGCCGCGTGCTCGAGGTCTATCGCGCTCTCGTGGGATCATAGCGGGAATGGAGCGAAGCGCGTGCGGGAGATTCTCCACATCAGTACGGGAGCAGAGCTGGGCGGGGCGGAGCGCGTCTTGTTGGACCTTGTGCGCTCGCTTGATCGAGAGCGATTTCGTGTCCACGTCCTGGTGCCGCGCCGTGGCCGACTCACGGAGGCGTTGGAAGAGGTCGGCATCTCCCCGCTCGTCGTGGAGTATTGGGGGAGGGGGCATCGGTTGGGGCGATACAGCTCGTGGCGCGAGTATGCCAGCGCCCTGCGCTCGCTCCCGCACGTCGGGAGGACGCTCATCGAGTTGGCGCGATTTGTGAACGAGAGGCCGATCGCGCTGATCCACGCACATGGGATCAAGGCACAGATGTTCAGTGCCGCGCTCGCTCCGTTCGTTCATGCGCACCTTATCTGGCACGTACACGATTTCCTTCGGCATCGTCGGTTCTGGCGCTTCTTTCACGCCCTCAGCCGGACCATCCCGGAGGTCGTTCTCGTCCCCTCTCGCGCCGTCGCTTGCGAGTTCTCCGACCATCCGAACGTTCTCGTCATCCCTAATGGCGTTGACTTGCGAGAATTCTCCCCAGCCTCGAAACGGACGGGCGAGCGACAGCGCGTGGGAATGATCGGTGCGTTTGCTCCGTGGAAGGGGCAGCGCGTATTCCTGCAGGCTGCCGAGCAGGTGAGTCGGACAATGCCCGAGGTGGAGTTTCTCATCGTTGGCGATGAGCTGTACGATACGACGGGACATCAGGGATTTCGGAAGGAGTTAGAACGCGAGGTTGCCGAACGGGGGCTCTCATCGCGCGTTCGCTTCACCGGATTTCGCGTGGACGTGGCCGCGACCTTGCGGGAACTGGACGTCGTCGTCCACTGCTCGTTGGAACCGGAGCCTTTCGGGCGCATCCTCATCGAAGCCATGGCCTGTGGCCTTCCGGTCATCGCATCGCGCGGTGGGGCAACCGAAGAGATCGTGCGGGAAGGAGAGACGGGCCTCCTCGTCCCACCGGGAGAGGCCTCGCCCTTGGCCGAAGCTATGGTCGCACTCCTTCGAGATCCGACACGGCGCGCGCGCCTGGGACGTGCGGCGCGAACGTGGGTGGAACGTGCTTTCGATCTGCGCGCGCAGGTGCGGCGCGTCGAAGTGCTCTACGATTCGCTCCTCTCTGAAACGCGTTGGCGAGCTTGCTCAAGCAGAGCGATCACCTCTTCGTCTTGAAGGTCTCGGAAATCGTCGTAGAAGTTGGCGACGGCGAAGACCTCGGTCTCTTGGGCGATGAGGCAGATCAGTTCGTCCGCATGCGGTTCGATCGCGCGAAGGGTCGAGATGGGGCTGACGGGAACGGCGACCACCAACCGCGCCGGAGCGCCTTTCCTGACACTCTGGATCGCGGCGAGCATCGTGTATCCGGTGGCCAAACCATCGTCCACGAGGATCACCGTGCGATCCTTCACCATCGGGGGCGGGCGATCTCCGCGATACCGCGCCACGCGACGCCGAACTTCGGCGAGAACATCGGCGGCGATCTCCTGGATCTCGTGTTCGGTCAAGCCGAGAGCGCGGGCCAGCGTCGGATTGAGATGGATCGTCCCATCCTCGGCGATGGCGCCGAATCCCGCCTCCGGATTGAAAGGGATGGGGAGCTTGCGCGGCGCGATGACGTCCAGCTCGGCCTGAAGTGCTTCCGCAATCGGGGCGCCTACGACCACACCTCCGCGGGCAATCCCTAAAACGAGCGCATCGCGACCACGATACGAGAGCAGTCGAGCGGCGAGTTGACGCCCGGCCTCCGTACGGTCGCGAAAGCGCACGCGTTCGGCCCAGCGGTCCATGGATCCCTTCTGCGGGAGAAATTGTACCACGCACGCGGAGAGGGCCAGGAGTCAGAGTGTGATTCCCTCGTCATCATGATATAATTTCCCCTCCGTGCGAGCGAGGGTGAGGGAATCAACATGGTCATGGCCTCATCAACCGAGCGGGTCAGAATCTCTTTAAGGAGGAGGTCGTATGAAGCGAAACGTTTGGATCGCGATCGTCGTCGGCCTAGCCATGGGCCTTGTGACGGCGGGTTCCGTGAGCCGGCTGTTCGCTCAAGAGGTCACGATCGTCGGCGAAATCGTGGATTGGAACTGCTACAAGAAGGATGCCAAGAACAAGGGCGCGGCGCATCGAGCTTGTGCGCTCAATTGCGCGAAGGCAGGCGCGCCGCTTGGAGTCGTGGATGAGAAGACGGGAGAGGTCTATAAGCTGGCGGGCGAAGCGTGGACGGCGAATAAGAACGAGAAACTGATCCCCTTCGTCGCCGAGCGGGTGGCGGTCAAAGGGAAGGTCCAGAAGGAAGGGGGCGAGAAGATTCTCACCATCCTCTCTATTGAGAAGGCCAAGTAGCGATCCCTTGAACCCCCTCTTTTGCGAAGCGGCCTCAAGTGGGAAGTCTCGCAGAGGGGGGAGCCTACCCCTCTTGACAGAGGGGCAGGCCTTCTATAGCTTAATTCCCTTTGTGCGAAAGTCACGATCCGAAGGAGGGGGATGTTCGACGCGCTTTCGGAGAAGCTGCGGAAGGTTCTTCGTGACCTACGCGGTCATGGGAAGTTGACCGAAGCGGATGTCGAGGCGGCGTTGCGGGAGATTCGGTTGGCGCTGCTTGAGGCGGATGTGCACTTTCGTGTTGTGAAGCAATTCATCGAACGGGTGCGGGAGAAGGCGCTCGGGCAGGAGGTGTTCGCCTCCCTCTCTCCGGCGCAGCAGGTCATCAAGATCGTCTACGATGAATTGACGGAGATGCTGGGAGGGACGTCCACGCGACTGCTCCTGACCTCGCGTCTTCCGAATATCATTTTGCTCGTCGGATTGCAGGGATCGGGGAAGACGACGACGGCGGGGAAGTTGGCGCGGTATCTGGCCGGGCAGGGACGGAATCCGGTGCTCGTGTCGGCGGACGTATATCGACCGGCGGCGCGCGAGCAATTGGCCGTGATCGCCCGAGAGATTCGGCGACCCCTTTTTGATGATCCATCGGTGACCGATCCGGTGGAGTTGTGCCGGCGCGCGCGCCGTCATGCGGAGCTGACGGGGTTCGATCCCGTGATCGTGGATACGGCGGGACGATTGCATGTGGATGAAGAGTTGATGGCGGAACTGGAGGCGATCAAGCGGGAGATGAAGCCGGTGGAAGTGCTCCTGGTCGCCGATGCCATGACCGGGCAAGACGCTGTGCGCAGCGCCGAGGCGTTCCATCAGCGGATCGGCATCTCGGGCGTGATCCTGACCAAGATGGATGGCGATACGCGAGGAGGGGCCGCTCTGTCCATCAAAGCGGTGACGGGCCAGCCGATCAAATTCATCGGCGTGGGTGAGAAGTACGACGCTCTGGAGCCGTTCTATCCCGACCGCATGGCATCGCGCATCCTCGGCATGGGCGATGTCCTCAGCCTGATCGAGCGCGTTCGGGCCGAGGTGGATGAGCGAGAGGCTGCGCGGTTGCAGGAGAAGTTGCGTCGCGAGGAATTCACGCTGGAAGATTTTCTCGAGCAGCTACGGCTGGCCAAGCGCTTCGGCTCTTTGGGGAAGATCTTCGAGCTGTTGCCAGCCGAGATGTTGAAGCTCGTTGGCGTGAGTCGGATCACGCCGGAGCAAATGGCGCAGTTTGAGCGGCAGCTGAAGCGCGCCGAAGCGATCATCAACTCGATGACCCCAGAGGAGCGGCGAAATTATCGGCTCATTGACGGCAGCCGTCGCCGTCGCATCGCGCGCGGGAGTGGAACGACGGTCGAAGACGTGAATGCCCTGCTGAAGCAGTACGTCGAAATGCGGCAGATGATGAAGCGCCTGCGAGAAGGCGCGTTCCCTCTCGGGAAGTTCTTGGGCAAGGGAAAGAAGAAGGGGAGAAAAAAGAGGGGTTGACATCCGTTTGCCTTTTCTTCCCGCCCCCGGTCGTGGGGGATGGACTTTTTGCATGAAGTGAGTATAATTTACGCCTTCTGAAGGAGGTGGGGCCTTGTTAGCGATACGCTTGACACGAATGGGATCGAAGAAGCGACCGTTTTACCGGATCGTCGTCGCCGAGAAGCGCTCCAAGCGCGATGGGGCCTTCGTTGAGGCCATCGGCTACTATAATCCCTTGACGCACCCGGCGGAGATTCGCGTAAATTGGGAGCGACTCCAGCATTGGCTTCGATGTGGGGCTCAGCCGACGGAGGTCGTCCGACGGTTGATCCGGAAGGTCGCGCCGCAGGCATCGGGGCACGGGTCGTGAGAAGAATTTCGGCCTGTGACAGCATACGCGTTCACGGAGGGTGCGCCTGAGTTCGGCGTGCTGGGGCGTCGGCTCCGGGCAACGCTACAGAGGAGAGGTGGGGTATGAAGATCAGAGATCTCGTCGAGATGATCGCGAAAGCGCTGGTGGATTATCCGGATCAGGTGGAAGTCCGAGAGGTTGAGGGCGAGGCGACCACCGTCCTGGAACTGCGGGTTGCCCCTTCCGATCTCGGAAAGGTCATCGGTCGAGAGGGTCGAACCGCTCGCGCCATCCGCACCATTCTGGGGGCGGCGGGGATGAAGATGAAGAAGCGCTTCGTCCTAGAGATTCTCGAATGAAATGGGGGTGGAACCCGAATTCCTCACCATCGCGAAGATTTTGAGGCCACGGGGGGGGAAGGGGGAAGTTGTGGCCGAAATCGTGACGGATCATCCGGAGCGGTTCGCCGCCGTCACGCGCGTGCGGCTGGAAGCTCCGGATGGGACCTTCGTGGAATCGCGTTTGGAACGCTATTGGTTTCATCGGGGCCAGATCGTCCTGAAATTCGAGGGGTGTGAGACGATCGAGGCCGCGAGTCAATTCAAAGGATGGTGGGTGAAGATCGCGCGGGAGGAAGCCGTTCCGCTGGAGGAAGACGAGTATTTCCTCTTTGAGCTCCTCGGGTGCGAGGTGCGCACGGAATCCGGCCGCCGGGTCGGGATCGTGCGCGACATTATGGAGACGGCGGAGGTGCCCGTGCTCGTTGTGGAGGGGGAAGAGGCCGAGGAGGTCTTGATCCCCTTCGCCCGCGCTATCTGCCCCGTCGTGGATTCGACCGCGAAGCTCATCCTCGTGAACCCACCGGAAGGATTGCTCGACTTGAATCGGGAGAGCTCGCCATCGGCTCCATCGCGACGGTGATCTCCGAAGCGTCTCCCATTCACCGACCAACATGCGCATTGACATCCTGACGATCTTCCCGGAGATGTTTCGCGGGCCCTTCGACTATGGGATCGTGCGGCGGGCGCGCGAGCGGGGATTGGTGGAGATCGTCGTGCACGACCTACGGGATTTCGCCACGGATAAGCATCGCACGGTGGATGATCGCCCTTTTGGCGGAGGGGAAGGGATGGTCTTCAAGCCTGAACCGATCTTTCGTGCCGTCGAACATCTGCTCGGCGAACAGTTCGATCGCGAGCGCGTGGCCGTCATCGTGCTGACTCCTCAAGGGCGACGCTTCACTCAGGCGATGGCCGAATATCTGGCCAACCGCGAGCGCCTCGTCCTCATTTGCGGTCGGTACGAGGGCGTGGATGAGCGCGTGGCCGAATATCTGGCGACGCATGAGCTCTCCATCGGCGATTATGTCCTGATGGGCGGGGAGGTCCCGGCGATGGTGATTGTGGAAGCGGTCGTTCGGCTCTTGCCCGGGGCGCTGCATCGTGCGGAATCCGCACGTCGGGAGTCGTTCGCCGAGGGAGGGATCCTCGACTATCCGCAGTATACGCGCCCGGCGGAATTTCGGGGCCTTCGCGTCCCCGAGGTCTTGCTCTCCGGACATCATGCGCAGATCGCCCGCTGGCGACGGCGTATGGCCTTGGCCAAAACACTCCGCAATCGCCCCGATCTCCTTGAAAAAGCCGCCTTGAGCGAAGAGGATCGAAAGCTGCTGGAAGAGCTTCGCCGAGTGCTTCCCAAAGCGGAGGAAAGCCGATAAAATTAATTCCTTTTGAGCACGGGGGAGACCGGCGACAGGAGAAGGCGTATGAATCCGATTCTCATGGACTTCGAGAAGGCACAGAGGAGAACCGACATTCCGGATTTCGCTCCGGGGGATACGGTGCGTGTTCACGTGCGGATTAAAGAGGGGGATAAAGAGCGCATCCAGGTCTTCGAAGGCGTCGTGATCGCGCGGAAACACGGGGGCCTGCGCGAGACCTTCACGGTGCGAAAGATCAGCTTCGGCATCGGCGTCGAGCGCATCTTTCCCTTGCATTCGCCGATCATCGAGCGGATCGAGGTCGTGCGCCGCGGGGACGTGCGGCGGGCCAAGCTCTATTATCTCCGCAAGCTAAAGGGGAAGGCTGCCCGCATCCGCGAAAAGGAGGTCGTGAGCGCGGGGGCCAGAGGGATCGAGAGCGTTGAAGAAGGGGAAACTCTGGCGTCACCATCCGAAGCGGCCGAGTGATCGAACGTCGCGCGGAGAATGGTCATGAAAGAAGAACGGGCGCTCTTCCCCATCTCGAGCGAGGATATGGAAGCGTCGCGGACGGCGCCGCTGGCAGATCGTCTGCGCCCTCGAACGCTTGAGGAGATCGTCGGGCAGACGGAGCTGATCGGTCCGGGCACACCCCTGCGGCGCATGATCGAGCGCGACCGGCTCGCCTCGATGCTCCTGTGGGGGCCTCCGGGCAGTGGCAAGACGACGCTCGCCCGCGTGATCGCGCATCACACGAAGGCGCATTTTTTACGCTTCTCGGCCGTGCTCGGCACGATCAAGGAGATCCGCGAGGCGATGCTCCTGGCCGGGAAGCTGCGTCGCGTGCAGGGACAACGCACGATCCTCTTCGTGGACGAAGTGCATCACTTGAATCGTGCGCAGCAAGATGCGTTCCTCCCTTTCGTTGAGCACGGCGATGTGGTTTTCATCGGGGCGACGACGGAGAATCCGTCGTTCCACGTGATCGCGCCGCTGCTCTCTCGGTGCCATGTTTTCGTCCTAAAGCCGTTATCCGATGACGATGTGCTCCTCATCCTTCGGCGCGCGCTCGCTGACCAGGAGCGCGGGTTGGGACGTCTCCGCGTGGAGATCGCGGAATCGCTTCTGCGGGTCATCGCCGCTTATGCATCGGGGGACGCCCGCGTGGCGCTCAACGTTTTGGAACTGGCGGTGAACAGCGCCGAGCTGCGCTCGGATGGAGCGCTGCTGGTGACCGAAGACCTTGTGCGAGAGATCATCCGGCGCCCGATTTTATTCTCCGATAAAAGTGGCGAGGAGCATTACAACCTGATCTCGGCGTTCATCAAATCGGTTCGCCATTCGGACGCTGATGCCGCACTCTACTGGCTCGCGCGGATGCTCGAAGCGGGCGAAGATCCGCTCTTCATCGCTCGACGGTTGGTCATCCTCGCCAGCGAGGACATCGGGCTGGCGGACCCACAGGCGCTCGTCCAGGCCGTCGCCGCGATGCAGGCCGTTCATTTCGTCGGGCTTCCCGAAGCGAAACTGGCATTGACACAAGCTACGCTCTATCTGGCTCGTGCGCCGAAATCGAATGCGGTCCTTCGAGCCTATCGAGCCGCCGAGAGCGATGCGCGCGAGCATCCTCGAGAACCCGTGCCGCTTCATCTCCGCAATCCGGTCACCGGGCTGATGCGCGAGATGGGATACGGCGCAGGGTACAAGTACATCCACGATTATGAGCCCGGGTCTCCTGACGCGGAGATGTCGTGCCTGCCGGAATCGTTTCGAGGGCGGAAATACTTCCAGGAGGAAGCGAGCCCGCATTCGGGAAGCGCTTCCTCGGACCGAGGGGGGATGTGAGCGGTGGCAGCGATCCGCTCCTTTATCTGCATTGACGTCCCTGGGGAGGTCAAAGCGGCGATCGAGCGCGTGCAGGCGAAGCTGCGTCGTCTTCCGGTCGAGGTGAGTTGGACGCGGCCGGCGAACGTGCATCTCACTTTGAAGTTTCTCGGGGAGGTTGAAGAAGCGCGCCTTGGGCGCGTGGGAGAAGTGCTGGATGCGATTGCGCGTGACTGCGCGCCGTTCGAGTTGGTGACGGATCGCGGGGGGGTCTTCCCGACCGCTGATCGCCCGCGTGTGTTGTGGATCGGCGTTCGAGATGAACGCGGCCTCTTACGCGCGCTCGTCGCTCAGGTGGAGGACGCGCTCGCGCAGTACGGATTCGCTCGAGAGCTGCGCCCGTTCACGGCGCATCTGACCGTCGGACGCGTGCGCTCGGAACGATCGGCGCGCGAGCTGGCGCGTCTCTTCCTGGCCGAGGAGTTCCCGAGCCATCGGTTTCGAGTCACTCATCTGATCCTCATGCGGAGCGATCTCCGTCCAGACGGCGCGCTCTACACTCCGTTGCATATCGCGCCCTTGCAAGAAAGGTCGTGACGCGGCTGGAGCGATTCATCTCTCGAAGCGCTTCGCGCTTCTTCCTCTGGTGGCATCGACGAGAGCTGGCTGAGCCACCGCCCTTCCCGCGTCGCATTAATATCGAGACGACGAGTATCTGCAACCTCGATTGCCTCATGTGCCCGACCCGTTCGAAAGCGCGGGCCGATGGGACGATGTCGATGGAGCTGTTCCAACGTGCGGCCGATGAGATCGCCGCGCACGGTGCGGAGATCGTGTGGCTGCACGCGTGGGGCGAGCCGTTCGTGGACGCTCAGCTTTTCGAGCGCATCGCGTACATCAAGCAGTATCCCTCGATCCGAAATGTCGTCATCAGCACGAACGCGACGCTTCTGCGGGGGGAGCGAGCGCGTCGGCTCGCCGAGTCGGAGCTGGATACAGTCGTCTTCAGTTTGGATGGCGTGACGGCGGAGACGTATGAGGCCATTCGTCGCGGTGCGCGATTCTCCGTCGTTCTGGAGAACGTGCGCCGGTTTCTCGAAGCGCGCCAGGCGAGAGGGGGAAGAGGACCGCGCGCCGTCTTTCAGATCATCGCCATGCGGGAGACGGCGCGCGAGATCGAAGCATTCCGAGCGTATTGGCGGCCTTTCCTTCAGCCGGGTGACCACATCCATGTCAAATCGTTCAACACATGGGCGGGGAAGACCGCGGATCGCGGCTTCCCCGAGCGCGGCGTGGATTTCCGCGTCCCCTGCACGGCGTTCCTCTGGGACGCGCTCACCATCTTGTGGAACGGGGATGTCGTCCCTTGCTGCTTCGATGTAGATGGCGAGTTGGTGATCGGGCGCTTTGGGGAGCAGACGCTAGAGGAGATTTGGAAAGGACCAGCGCTCATGGAGCTGCGCCGTCGCCACTGTCGGCTCGATTTTCGGGACGTGTCGCTCTGCGCGGCGTGCCAACACACACACGCGCGGTTGAACGGAGCGCGCATTCGGAATTTCCTTCGCGCTCGCCTGGGGCGTCCGATGGACGCCGCTGCTCGAGAAGGGAGACCGGCCTTTTGAGGAGGATCTGGGGGCTTCTCGCGATCATCGTCTCGATCCTATTGGTGAATCCCCTCTACGAATATCCGGTGGGGGATGATTGGACGTATGCCCTCTCGGTCCAGTACTTCTTGGAGACGGGGCACCTCCGCCTGCCGGACGAATCGGCCGCGAGCCTCATTTTTCAAACGCTCTGGGGGGCGCTCTTCTGTTGGCCTTTCGGCTTCTCCTTCTCGGCGCTTCATCTCTCGACGCTCGTGCTCAGTCTGGCTGGCCTCTGGGCATTTTCTCGGTTATGCGCCCTCCGATTGGGAGATGTACGTGCGGAGGCCGCTTCTTCATGGGTTCCACTTTTGGCTGCGCTTGCGCTCTGGTTTCATCCCATCTTCTTCGCCCTGAGTTTCACGTTCTTCACTGATGTGCCTTTCCTCGCGCTCTTCCTTCTGGCACTTTATTTCCTCGCGAAAGGTCGCGTCGCGCGTCAGGCACACGAGCACACGCGCGCGCTCGTTTTCGGCGCCGTCTTTTCCAGTCTGGCTGTCTTGGTTCGGCAATATGCGATCCTCCTTCCCGTCGGCTTCTTTCTCTCGCTCCTTGGAGAACGGAGGATGGAGGAGCGCCTCTGGCCCCGATGGCTCGCCGTGCTGTTGCCCTTGGCCACGCTCCTTGGCTTCTACATTTGGATCGTCACGGTTCACGGGATGCCGACGCAATTTCGATTCGCGCAATTGGAGATGTTGAAGACTTACCGGATCGCCCACGATCTTCGGCATCTCCCCTTCATCGTGGTTTTCTATCTCGGAGCGTTCGCCCTCCCCCTTGCGGGGGCTGTTCGCTGGCGGAGCGTCGTCGGCGAAGAAGGGAAGCTCGTTCTCTCGTTCCTTCTCCTCCTTGGCGGATACGCGACCTACGCGCTGTGGAGAGAAGGTCGCGTCATGCCGTACCTCACGGATTCGGCTATTTTCCCTACGTTCGGGACGAAAGGGGGGGGGACATTCACGCTGATCTCGGCGTGGGCGGGGGCGCTTGTCCTTGCGGCCATCGTGCGAGAGAGTCGGACGTCGTGGGAGGCTTTCCAGCGTGCGCATGCGCGTGCCCTTCGCTTTGGAGCCGGCATCCTGGTGACGCTCGCTCTCCTCTTCGCTGCGGATGTGGGGAGGAACATCCTCACTGAAGGGATTGACCGTGCGCTGGTCGCCTATTACGGGGCGTACACGGCGGTTGTGCCCTCGCAACGGGGCCTCGACTATTGGCGCAGTCGCGTGGAGGACTTCTATGTCGGGATTCGGCAGATCATCTACGGGCTTGCGATCCTCAGCGTTATCGCGGCGTTCATACCGGTGAAAAGGCGCGCTCCCGATGTTCGCCGCGAATGTGCCGATCCGCGGCAGGAGTGGGTGACGAAATTCTTGCTGATTCTCGGAGCGCTATTCCTCGGAGCGTTCCTCGTGCTCTCCTGCCGGTTCGATCGCTACCTCCTCGTCTTCTTCCCCATCGGGTTGCTTTTGGCGGTGCGGGAGATCACACGGTGGCTTCGACCGAGGCTCGCCATCCTGCTCCTCATCGGGCTCGGTGGAGTCTCCATCGCGACGACGAAGACGATGATCGCCGGATATGGGGCCATTTGGAGGGCGGGGAACGAACTGCTCGCGCGAGGCGTGCCCGTTGAGGAGATCAATCTGAACTACACGTTCAACGCGTGGACGCTCTACCAGCAGGGAAAACGCACGATCGCGCGGACGGGACAGCCGAGCTACTGGGCCTATGCCGCGCGCCGTGATTTTCGATATTGGGGATGGCCGCCCGGTGAACCGGCCGAGGTAGTCCTGGAGATCCCCTACCGGGACTTCTTGCGGTGGCGGTGGGAACGAGTGCGCGTGTGGCGCATAAGGGATCGTTGAGGATGGGAGCGTTCGTCTATGCTACAATGCCAAAGCGCTACGCAGATGCCGCACGGCGAGGATCGGCGATGACCGAACATGCGGGAGATCGCGGCCTCCTGGCGAAGTTGGAGCGCGTGAGCGCGCGGTTGCGGGAGCGGATTCTGCCTCCGCGCGTTGATGAGGTTCGACACGTGAATTTCGCCATCACGTTCCTCTGCAACTCGCGTTGTCGAATGTGCGATATCTGGACGCTCTATCGGAAGGATCGTGCGCGGGCGCATGCGGAATTGACGCTTGAGGAGATCCAGTGCGTCTTTCGATCTCCGCTTCTGCGGGGGTTGTGCTCGATTGCTCTGACGGGGGGAGAGGTCTTTCTGCGGCGCGATTTCGTGGAGATCTGTGGATTCTTCCTCACCGACTTTCCGCGCGCGACGATCACCATTCCCACGGGCGCGATCAATCCCGAGCTGAATGCGCGGGCGTTGCATCGAATTCTGACCGAATATCGGCCCGAGCCCGGGCGCCTCTATCTCTCGGTCTCGCTCGATGGGATCGGGGAGGTGCACGATCGGCAACGTGGGATTCGGGTCTACGAGAAGGCGTGGCGCGTGATTGACGAAGCGCTCGCGCTCGGAGGGATTCGCGTGGGGGTGAGCTTCACGATCACGCGCGAGAATTGGCGCGATCTGGAACGAGTTTATGAGCTGGCGCGCGCCCGTGGCCTTGGGTTCAACGCGCAGTTCGCCCAAAATAGCGAGACCTATTATGCGCGCACGGACGTCGAGGCGGCGTGGCCCATCGAGGATCTGCACGAGATCGCGCGCGCACTCGAACGCATAGCGGCGGAACATCTGGATCGCCTCCCATGGCCTCGGCGAATGTTCGATGTGCAGGCCTACTATCTCCGGCGCATGGCGGCGTATCAGGCGCATCCGCGCCGCCTCTTCACCTGCTATTCGGGGACGCAGTCGTTCTATCTCGATCCTTATGGCAACGTGTATCCCTGCGTGATCTTGAGCAAGAGACTCGGGAACGTCCGGGAGCGGAGCTTCGAGGAGATCTGGTTGAGTCCGGAGGCCGAACGCATTCGCCGTTCGATCGCGGCGCGCGAGTGCGCCTGTTGGACGGCGTGCGAGGCGATGCCGAGTTTGGGACGGAGCCTTCGTCCCATCTGGGAGAACATGAGGGCATTCCGGGTGAATCGCAAACGACGTTCAGGTTAATGGGCTCTCGAGGATGCGCGTGGCGCTTTACAATCCCGGTTGGCCCGTCATGGGCGGGGGGGAAGTCTACTTCGGGGTGCTCGCCGAAATCCTCAGCGAGCGGCATCAGGTGGATCTCATCACCATACGTCCTTTCGATCTGCGGCGGCTTCAGGAGCGACTCGGCCTGCATCTGGATGGCGTCGGCCTCATCGAAGTGCCGAGCGAGGCCATCTCCTTTCCTCGCGGCGTGCGCGAGTGGCTGCGGAATCGGTACGCGCTCGCGCGAACCTATCGCACCTTAGAGCGGATGACGCGCGCTTACGATGTGGCGATCGCCTTGGAATCCGATCTCCCGCCGCGACTCGCCGCGCGGCGCAATATCCTGCAGGTCCAAGTGCCTCATCGCCGATGGACGGCTCGCGATTTCTTCCGCGCGCTTCGAGCACATCGCCTCACCGACGTTCGGCGAGAGATCGCTCGCGCTTGGTATTTCCCCCGCGCGCTTCGCCGCTATGATCTCATCCTTTGCAACTCGCAGTTCACGGCGCGCGTCCTTGAGGAGAACTGGCGTCCCTCGGTCCCAATACTCGTCGTACCGCCTCCGGTCGAGCTTCCGGCCACGCCCATTCCCTGGAGCGAGAAGCGGGAGATCATCGTGAGCGTCGCTCGCTTCTTTCGAGGGGGACATGAGAAGAATCAGTGGGTCTTGCTCGCAGCCTTTCGAGCGTTCGTCGTACGCCATCCGGGTTGGGAGCTGCATCTTGTGGGGGGAGCCGACGCCTCAGGTGAAACCGTCGTGGCCGAGCTTGAGCGAAGCGCCCGCGGGCTGCCCGTGATCTTCCACGTGAACGCCAAGCGCGAGGAAGTACGACGACTCTATCGCCTTGGCAAAGTCTTCTGGCAGGCGACGGGATTCGGCGTGGACGAGCATCGGGAGCCTGAGCGCGTCGAGCACTTCGGGATCGCTCTCGTGGAAGCCATGGGATACGGCTGTATCCCCTTCGCCGTCGGGCGTGGTGGGGCGCGAGAGATCATCGAGCCGGGCGTCAGCGGGTTCTTTTGGGAGACGATCCCGGAGCTGGTCGAGCGAACGGCCGCCGTGGTCGCTTGCGAGGAAGCCGCTCGCATGAGCGTCCGCGCAGCGGAGCGTGCTCGAATGTTCGGGCGCGAGGCTTTTCGAGAGCGCTTTTTCACTGCGCTCGCCCGGGTCCTCTCTGGCCCATCAATCCACGGCGTCCCTGCGACCCGGTGAGAGGTGGACGTTCATCCCAGGACAGCTCGGCAGGCAGCGATGATGAGCGAGGCGCGCACGTCTTCCGTTTGGATCTGATGCATCCATCCGAGCGTCGTCTCGAAATTCGCGCGCGCGAGCTCCTCCACGACCTTCTCCAATCGGAACTCCTCCCTCAAGGGAATGAGGAAGGGGATGCGATACGCGCCGATCGAGATGGGATAGAGAACGTGCGTTTGCTCGTCCTCAATGCGCGGGGCCTCCGGCAAGGGAGTCCTGGGGAGCCGGTCAAGGGCGCGGACTAAACCGGCGAGGAGAGAAAGGGCTTCTTCCGCATCGGCGCGCCTCATGGCACCGAGAAGTCCCGCGAGAGCTAACCACTGAAATTCGCGTTCTCTCCTCTCGGCCAGCACCCGAGCGATCTGTCCATGCAGGAGGAGCTTGGCCTCATCGGTTCGCGTTTTTTGAAGCAACGCCATCGCCCATTCGACGATGAGGAGGGATTCCTGCACGAGATCGAGCCTCAGGGAGCGCACATCTGGCGGTTCTATCCCTCGAGCGATGCGGTCTCTCCAAAGCGCCGTCTCCAGGATCGAGATCGTTTTCCTTCTCGCTTCCGGATCCCCGATCTTCTCGGCGACTTCCCGCGCGGCTTCATATTTCTCCTGGGTATAGAGGGCGTAGGCGATCTGCAGATACTGCCGGTCGCGTCTCTCCGGATGCGTCTCTTTCCTCGCGCGCTCCAAGGCGGCGGTCAGTTGCTCGGACTCCGAGAGCGGAGTCTCTTCTTGAACCCGGATAGGCTCCGGTAGACGCGGCGCGAGTTGGGAGAGCACGCCCAGGAGAAAAAGCGCGCGTTCGGGCTCGTGTCGCTCGTAGAACGGGAGCAGTTGCCGGATCGCCGCGGCGATGAGCCCGCTCTCATACGGCGTGAGTGGATGGGCGGGAGCAAAGGCCGCCAGAGCGATCACGTTAAAGACCACATCCAGGTACAGTCGGATGAGTCTCGGAGAGCCCACCTCTCGGGCGAAGAGACCAGGCGTGACATTCATCGCCGGTCGTCCCGCGATCGTGGAGAAAGAGATGCGCATCCCCTCGGTGAAGAGGTACGAGCCGAGGAGCAGAAGCTCATTCAGGTTTGGTGGCGCGCGACGGACAGCGCTTCGCAGGGCGCGTTCGAACAGGCGATCCGCTTGCTGCACATCTCTTTTTCTCAATTCGCCGAGGAAGGCGAGCGTGACGTCACTGATTCCCTCATCGAGGCTCTCGCTGACCATACGGATCGCTTGTTCCGGGTTCTCGCGAAGCAGATCGAGGGCGGAGACGAGACGATGACGCGCTCGTTCTGAGACCGGGCGGAGGGGATCGACCAGATCCCTCTCTTCCGAGAGCCGAGCGAGCAATTGGCGGGCGAGCGCAGGATCATGCCGAGCGGCGCGGCGGACGATCTCTTGACGCAATCGGTACCGCTGCTCTCGCACTGCGTGAGATCCTTCTTTCGGGTCGTCTTCGATCCGCGAAGTCGCCGTGAACGCTTCTTCAAAGAGCTGGCGGGCGAGTGGTTCATCCACCGCCCACAGGGCGTCGGCTAATTTCGCCTGCACGCGCGCTTGGGCCTCCGACGATCGAAAGCGACGCACCGTCTCGACGAGAGCCCGAAGCTCAACAATCGCGCGGTCTCGGTATTGCTGGCGCTCTTCCTGGAAGGGTTCCTCCCACGCTAAGCTGAGGGCGAGAACAACGGCCGTTGAAAGGAGCGTGGTCATCGTCCACAGCACAAGGATGCACCAAGAGGCTCTTCCGGGGGCGCTGAACAACGCCACCCCGTACACTGCAGAGAATCTCTTGTCGGGATCGTGCATCCGAAGCCTTCGGATCCCCCGGTCGACCGGCACACGTAACACTCACGCTGCACATCCCAGAAGCAGATCTGATTCGGGCATCCGCTCTGAGGGCTCACGCGTAACGCTGCTGGGGTTGGACCCTTCGGGTTGATCCCGTGTGGGTCCTCTCTCGTCCATCGCGAGCCGTCTTCGTAGACGATCTCACCGACGCCCACTTCGAGGCGATAATCGCCCGAGAGAACCTCCGATCCCGGAGCACGCAATGATGCGGCGATGTCGGCGAAAGCGACGACGAAATGTTCCAAAGCGACTCTCTCCCCAGCTCGAAGCGGTGTTTCAAGCCGGATCAGTGGCGTCTGTCCCTGGAGAAGGATGCGGTTCGGGTCTGAGAGCTCGATCACATCCCAAGCCAACCGAACGGCTGTGACTGTTTTAGCGGAGCGATTCTTCAACTGGACCTTCGTGACGGCGAGACCTCGACGGGCGTCGGACGTAACGCTCCAGACGTCCACGGGGATGGTCTCATGACCGGGGCGCACGGTCGGGATGGCCGAGAAGCTCCAATTCCCGCGGGGGAGTCCGGCCAGCTGGGGATGCGGTGCGCGTTGTTGGGAGCTATAACACTCCTCCCACAAGGCATGAGAGTCGCTCCAGTGTCCCACGGGCATCCCGATGAGAAGAAGGGTAATGAACGATCCCATCCCAATCCTCAGAGTTTCAGCCCTCCGAATGCCGCCCATAGTTCGGCTCGCCTGGAGCGTTCCTAACTTCTGACGGCTTCGATTGTACCAAGTATAGTGTCTGTCTCTCAACCCATTTTTCCGGCGGCGGGGCGAAAAGGCTTCATCGCTTCTCCTCTCGACCATTCCCATTACCGTGCCTGACCCGCGAGAGCAACTCACAGTAAATCTCGTCTTCAGAAGGCCGGAGCGAACTCAGGAGATCGTTCCGTGAGGTGAGACCGCGATGGTCTGAGGGGTAGCCGTGGCGCGATGAGTTCTCCAAAATGCACGGTTGGGAAGAGAGGCAATCTCGCACCCAGGATCGCGTCTCCTCCAATGGATCGAGAGAGACGACCTGGACCTCGTATCATATCGAGGGAGAAGTTGGGAGGTGCTCCCGGCGGAAGCGGTCGTAGAGGCGACGAAGGTGAAGGCGAGGATTCGCGAAAAACTCTTCCGGGGCGATATCGATCCATGTGAAGTCAGCGTGAGGAGGGCGTCGCGGAAGGCCGCTCCACGTTCGGATCACGCCGACGGCAGGCTTCGGCGTGCCATCAGCGCGCCAGAGGCCGAAGAAACATTCGTGAGGAGCTTTGTCAAAAGGTGGGCGAGTGCACAGCTCAGGCGCATAATCGCTATAGCACCAAAGCAGCGCGCCCGCGAATCCGAAATGGTACAGCAGAGCCAGCGCCTCATGCGTGAACCGTGCGGCTTCGTCTTCCTCCAGGAGGGGAGTGCGCGATGGAGGCGCTGCTTGAGTAGGGCGCGTGGGTGCGCCGAACTCTTCGAACAAGAGGTCACGACCCTCGCCCAACCAGCGCGTGAGGAGACCGAGAAAGGGGAGGAGCCAAGCGTCTGTCGGTCCTTGCGCCCACTCGGCATAGACCGGATAGCCGTGCATCGCGAGCAGATCGCACGCGCGCGCGACTTCGGCCGGGCCCAAGCGCCGATCCTCTTCGAGGTCCTCCATGTGGAGGCCGAGCGTGATCGGATGCGTCGAATCGGCGGCGCGGATCTCGGCGACCATGCGCTTAAGCCAAGCGAGCCCGAGCTCGCGCGATGGAGGGATCACGCAATTGGAAGGCTCATTCCCTAAGTCCCATCCCCAAAGAGCCGGATGGGAAGCGAGCGCGCGCACGACTTCATGGACGAGTCGGGTTTGAGCCTCGATGATCGCCTGATCCGCATACCAATTCTTCGGGCGGGCAGGGAGGACGCGGCCGCCCGAGAGGGTACGAAAGCGGGTTGGGGCCCCACTCGGTTCACAGGCCCACGCAGGCAACCAATTAGCCCCGCTCATGTGGCCGGTGAAGAATGTCGGCAGCAATTGCAACCGAGAGCGCGCGGCTAGATCGGCGACCGTGTGCAGGCGTTCGATCGCGTCCGGCGCGATGCGCTCCGGCTCGGGTTGAAAATCCTCCCAAAGGAGAAACACGCGCACGAGATCGAAGCCTGCTTCCCGAAGGCGGGCGAAATCACGTTCGACCTCCTCGACCTCGAACGCGCGCCACCAGGTCATGGCCCGACGCGCGGGCCAGTAGTTGATGCCGAGTCGGAAGGTCGCGTCGTTCATCGCTTCGGCTCAGCGCGATCTGTGGTGTCGGAGGATCATCTCGTAGACGCGCAGATACTCCTCCACCATGCGATCCCGACTGAAATGCTCGGCGACGTGCTGCCGAATGCGCTCGCGATCGAGTTCGGACACGCGCCGAAGGGCTTCGATGGCCTCTTCGATCGTGTCCACGATGAATCCGGTCTCGCCATGACGGACGATCTCTGGGACGGCGCCGCGCCCGCGCGCGATGACGGGCGTGCCACAGGCCATCGCTTCGATCATGCTCAGGCCGAAGGGCTCCTCGAAATTGATGAGGTGGAGCAAGGCCAGCGCCCGGCCGAGGACTTCGTCCCGGCGATCCGGTCCGACCGAGCCGATATAGCGGATTCGGTCATTCAAATGAGGAGCGACAGCGCGCTCGAAATAGGCTTGATCTTGAATGATCCCTGCGATGAGAAGCGGCAAGCCGGTTCGTCGAGCGACTTCGATTGCCTCGGCCGTGCCTTTCTCATGATGAATGCGGCCGAAAAAGAGCAGATACTCACCGTGCTCGCGCCGCAGGGTGAACTCCTCAAGCGGGATGCCGTGATGGATCGTCGCAATGTAGGTGAGCTGCGGGCGACGATCGGCCTGGCTAATGGCCACATAGTACGTGCGCCCGTTGTATTTCTCGTACACGGGCAGGATGCGCTCAGAGGAGAAGCCATGAATCGTCGTCAGAACTGGGGTGCGCACCAACCCGCTGTACGTGAGGGGGAGAAAGTCGAAATGGTTGTGGATGAGGTCGAACTCGTCGGCGCGCTCGAAGACGGCCGAGATGTGCAAGCATTCCCAGACTTTGGGATCGAGCATCGGATCCTCCGAATAGGGGCGTGGACAAACGGCCACAAGGCGCGCGCGCGTGAGCGAATCGGCCGTCGCAAAGAGCGTGACGTCCACGCCGCGCTGGACCAGGCCTTCGGTCAGAAGCGAGACGACGCGTTCCCACGGGCCATAATGCCGCGGGGGAACGCGCCAGGAGATCGGAGCCAGCATCGCGATGCGCATCTTCATCCTCCTTGGAGGAGCCAGTCGAGCATCTCGCGCACCTGGCCGATGGCCAAGGCGATCGAGGTGTCCGCCGCTCCGTAGTAGAGGCGCAGTTCTCCCGTCTCGGGATCGAGGATGGCCCCGCAGGGAAAGACGACGTCGGCCACATCGCCGACGCGCTCATACGGCGCATCGGGGCCGAAGATCCATTCATCGCTTCGGCGGATGACGCGACGCGGATCTTCCAGATCGAGCAGAGCCAGGCCGAGCCGATAGAGGCATCCGGCCGGAGTCATGCGCACTCCATGATAGATGATGAGCCAGCCTTCAGGCGTCTCGATCGGCGGGGGGGAGAGACCGATCTTGTTCGCGTCCCACCACGCCCCCTGCCGGGCTTCGAGCAGGACGGTATGGTCGCCCCAATGTTTGAGATCGGGCGAGAAGGAGATCCAGATGTTCGCCCGACTGACCGGGTAGATCGAAATGGGGCGGTGAATGAGCGCCCATCGCCCGTTGAACCGTCGGGGGAAGAGCGCCGCGTCCTTATCTTCCGGGGGCATGATTACCCCTCGGCGCTCGAAGGCTCGAAAATCGCGCGTCAGGGCCAGGGAGACGAGCGGGCCGCTCGTCGAGAACGACGTGTAGGTAATTGCATACCGCTGCAGTTCTTCGATCCAGGTGATGCGCGGGTCTTCGATCCCCCACACCTCTTCGGGATACCGCTCCGGATCGGGCAGAAGCGTCGGTTGCGGATCAATTTGCCAATTCGTGATCCCATCTCGACTCCGGGCGGCGGTCAGATGCGAGATGCCCCGCCGGTCCTCGACGCGGACCAGCAGGAGCGTCTCGCCACTCGGCAAGAGCGTCGCTCCGGCGTTGAAGACGCTGTTGGCCGGATAGGGCCAGTCGGCCGTCGTCAGGATCGGATTGCCTTCGTAGCGTCGCAAGAGCTCGCGGAATTTGTTCCTCTTCATGTGCCATTCCTCCGTCGCGTGAACAGGATGGTTGTCCCTTGCAATGCTCGAGCGATCGCGTGATCGCTCGCCGTGCGAGCGAGTTAGATGCTGTCGGGAGGGGCCACGATGGTCACCGAGGGGGAGCATCCTCAACACGGGGCTTCGGCGGTGGGTTCCGTCGGGCAGTGTTTCAAGTACTCTAGGACCTCATCGAGCGCCGCCAGGGCCAGACAGACGGTCGTATCTGCCGCGCCGTAGTAGAGGCGCAGTCGGCCCGTCTCGCGCTCGACGATCGCCCCTGTGGGAAAGACGACGCCAGGGACGTCGCCGCGGCGTTCGTAATCCTCCTGGGGAGCGAAGACCCAATTCTCGGTTCGACGAATGACTCGCCACGGATGGTCCAGGTCCAGTAGCGCGAGGCCGATGCGATAGAGGCTGCCGGAGGCCGTCACCCGCACGCCGTGGTAGATGATCAGCCAGCCTTCGGGCGTCTCAATCGGGGGGGGGCCGAGTCCCACCCGGTGCGAGTCCCACCACCCCGGGCGCGCCGGAATCAGAATCTGGTGCTCGCCCCAATAGCGGAGATCGGGCGAGGTAGAGATCCAAATGTGGGCTTCGCCTCGAATGACCGGCCGATGCACTAAGACATAGCGGTCGCGGATCCGGCGAGGAAAGAGCGAAGCGTCCTTATCCTCCGGCGGCAGAAGTGGCCCGATGCGCTCGAACTGCTGGAAATCCCGAGTCAGCGCCAGGGAGATGAGCGGCCCACCACGTGAGAACGAGACATAGGTGATGGCGTATTCGTGGCGATCGGCCAGCCACACGATGCGCGGGTCTTCGATCCCCCAGCACTCTTCCTTGTAGCGGGGATCCGGCTCGAGCGTGGGCCGCGGTTCGATCCGCCAGTTGGTCCGCCCGTCCCGGCTCCGGGCGAGCGTCAGGTGCGAGAAACCACGTAGGTCCTCGACGCGCACCAACAACAGCGTCTCCCCTTCGTGCTCGACGGCGCCCGGATTGAAGACGGCGTTGACCGGATACGGCCAATCCGCTGGGGTGAGGATCGGATTCCCCTCATATCGGCGAAAGAGTAGCGATGGAACGCGCCATTCCATCATTTACTCGAACGTCAGCACCTGCCCATCTGCATTCGCTGCCGCTGGGAATCGCACCTTACTGGTCATTTGCACGCGTTGGCGTTGCTCGGCCTCCTGTTGCGCGACGGTCAAGAATGCCAGCATGCAGCAGATCGCCGATTCGGCCCCTTGATTCAGGCTCGGCCCCTGAGGCTCCAATCCATCGGCACATGCGCCCGTGCTCAGGTCGTAGAGGCGCGCACCGAGCCGATTCCGCCCGAGCAACCATTCCGCTGCCGCCCGTGCCAGATTCAGATAGCGCCGCTCCTGCGTCAGCTCGAACGCCGTCAGGCAGGCCTCGGCCGTATATCCGGCCTCGATCGGTTGCTGGCTGAAGATCGCGCGTTCTCCTCCACGCCGGTACCATCCTTGATTCCCGATGAAGTCGAAGTAGTCGTTGTGATAGGTCTGCGCGATCAGGAAGTCCAGAGATTCGAGGCCGACCTTCTTGAACTCTTCCTCCCCGGTCGCCCTGTAGGCCAGAAGCAGCGCGTGCGGGATTTTCGCGTTCCCGTAGGTCAACGCTTCATGGAACCACAGCCAATCCTCCGCCCGATTCTGCGCATATAGCTCCAAGAGCTGTGTCGCCAGCTCCGCCAATCGGCGGCGCACTTGTGCCGCCCCGTCATATCGGAGGAGGAAGTTATAGAGGCCACAGATCGTGTAGGCGATCGCCCGCGGATGTCTCAGCGTGATCTCGGGGAAGGCCCGCTCGAACATCTCCCGGGCGAGCGCGCGCATCCCCTCGTTCGGGCTGTAAGCGATGGCGGCGCCCAGCCCCCAGAGCGCGCGCCCGAGCGTATCCTCCGTCCCGACATCGTCGCTGAAGTGGCGCGAATAGTCCATGAAGTTGTGGAAATGCCCATTGGGGAGCTGCGCGTAATGCAGGAAGCTCAAGTAACGCACGGCCAGAGAGAGCGCCGTTTCATCTTCAAATTGATGGTAGTGCAACAGCGTCACAACCAGTGCGCGGCTGACATCATCGGTCGAGTATCCGTATCGCCGGTCCGGAATCCCGTAGGTCGCATGCTGAATCAACCCCGTATCGTCGGTCAGGCGGATCAAGTGATCGAGCTTGATCTCCGGCAATTCGTATCCGGCGCTGAAGGCCTTGCTGAGCGAGAGCGTGATGGCCTTGGCCGGCATATACGCCGAGACTCGCTCGAAGAGCACGAGATACTGCTTGCCGACTTCGGGCCAGATCATCTGCCGTCCGAACTCGTACGCGCGCTTGCGCATCTGATGGCGCAGGGCTTCGTTCTCGATCAATTCCAGCAGCGCTTGTCGTAAGCCCTCGACGTCGCCGAACTCCACAAGCCGCCCGCGATTCTCAGCGAGCAACTCCTCGGCGTAATAGTACGGGGTCGAGATGACGGCCTTCCCCATGCCGATGGCATACGCGAGCGTGCCGCTGACGATCTGCTCCTTCGATTGATACGGCGTAATGTAGATGTCGCAGGCCCCGATGAACTCGCACAGCTCGCTCAACTCTACGTAGCGATTGAAGAAGAGGACATGTTCCTCCAGCCCGAGCTGTTGCACGCGCCGTTGGAGCCACAAACGATATTCCTCGCCCTCTCTCCGCTTCACGACCGGATGCGTTGCGCCGAGCACGATGTAGACGACCTCGGGATGCCGGGCGATGACCTCCGGGAGCGCCTCCAGCACCATCTCGATCCCCTTGTTGCGGTTCAGGAGGCCAAAGGTGAGTAGGACCAGTCGTCCCTCGACGCCGAACTTGTCCTTGTAGTAGTTGGGATCCACGAAAGGAACGTTCGGAACCCCATGATGGATGAGACTGACTTTCTCCTCGTTGACGCCGTAAACGTCTCGGAGGATTGGGATGGCCTTGCTGTTCATCACGACGAGATGATCAGAGGCGCGGGCGATTTGGGTGAGGACCTCGCGATACCCGGGTGGGGGATTGAAAAGCACCGTGTGCAACGTCGTCACGATCGGCTTTCGAAGCAATTCCAGGAAGTCGAGGATATATCGGCCTTGCTGCCCCCCGAAGATCCCGAATTCATGCTGTAGACAGAGGACGTCGGCGCCGGAGAGATTCGTATATTCGGCCGCTAGCCGGTAATCGCTCAAGCGATTGTGCCGAATCTCGAAGACGACCTCGGGGGGATAATCGTAACCCTCCGGCGTATCGGTCATGGCGATGACGGAGGCCTGAACCTCCGCGTGGTTCTCGATGATCGCGTGGCAGAGGTCGTACGTGAACGTCGCGATCCCACATTCGCGCGGCGGATACGTGCCGATGAAACAGATTTTCAACCGCCTCCGTCCTTTTTTGCGCGTTCTGGCGTTTGGCGTGGAAACCATAGGACCGCTCCCCATATCGAGCAAGCAAGATGGTGCCGATGATTCAAAAGACATTGTAGTGAGCGCGCGAGGATGGGTCAAGGCTATTCCCCTTTCCGCACCGAATGGAGGGGAGGAGGGCTCACTGGGTCTCCGTCAACTCGCGGGCTCGGCGGAAGATCGCCTCGAACATCGGCTCGGTGAGCTTCCCCGTGAAGGTATTCTGTTGGCTCGGATGGAATGAGGCCAAAAGCGTCACCCTCGGGGTCAAGGCGAGCTCCAGCCCATGTTGA
The DNA here is from genome assembly GCA_030550025.1 of Acidobacteriota bacterium. Classification (GTDB taxonomy): domain Bacteria; phylum Acidobacteriota; class Blastocatellia; order HR10; family HR10; genus HR10. The sequence continues at coordinate 233,423 of JAUQQC010000001.1, forward strand.
AAGCGCGGGAACGAGCGAGACGCTTCCCGGGCATGGCGAGCGCGGAAGACTTTGAGGACGGTCGCGTAAGCGATCTGTCCCAAGGCGACGATCACGCGCACGTTTCCCAATAACGACCACTCGCGTTCGAGGAAGGCGCGGCAATTCTGCAACTCTTCCGGTCTGGGGATATTCTGCGGGGGAGCGCATCGGAGCGCGGCCGTGATGTAGCAGTCTCGGAGCGCGAGGCCATCGTCGCGCTGTCGGGACTCCGGGCGATTGGCGAAGCCGAAGCGGTGGAGGGTGCGATAGAGCCAATCCCCGCTCCGATCTCCCGTGAACATGCGTCCGGTGCGATTCGCCCCGTGAGCGGCTGGTGCGAGTCCGACGACAAGGAGTCGGGCTTCGGGATCGCCAAAGCCAGGAACGGGTTTGGCCCAGTAGTCCCAGTCCGCGTATCGTTTGGGCTTGCGACGCGCGACTTCTTCTCGCCACCTGACCAGGCGAGGACAACGCCGACAGCTCACGATCTCCGCGTGCAGCTCCGCGAGTCGTTGTTCGGAAAGCCGATTGTCCCTCGGCATCATTCAGACGTACTCCGCGGGGACGACGCGCCACTCAGTCGGAGGACGATCGGGCGTATCCGGCAGCCGCACTCCATGACGGCGCTCCCACTCTTCGGTGGGGACCATATCAATGGCATCCCAGGGACAACCGTCCAGGAAAGTGCCATCGGGACCTTTGCTCGTGCATTTGGCGCAACCGATGCAGAGCGTCTTATCCACCTCGATGCGCCCGAAGGGGGGATGCTCTTCATCCGGCACCCAGAACATACAGGCTTCGACCGGGCAATACTCGATGCACACGGGCGAACCCGCGCATCCGGTGCAATTCTCGTTGATGACGGCCACGAGTTTCGGCTTGCGCTTCCGCAGATCGGTTCGCCCGTGAGACATCGGGGCGCGCTTCTCGATGAGAACCGTGCTCATGCTGACCTCCTTCGATGCCGCTCGGCGTCCGCCTCGCCTGATGCGTCGAAGGGACTATGGTACGGTAGGGGAGCGCTCTTCTTCAAGCTCCGGGAACAGTCCCGAGGCACACAGGATGGTGCGGATTTCAGCGCGCATTTTGTCGTCCGGGACCGGAAGCGGAGCGCGTGGCGGGCCACCGTAGAATCCGATCAGGTCCAGCGCCGCTTTCAATCCGCTGATCCCAAATTGCGTGGTGACGGCGCGCGCGACGGGCAGCAGCCGAAGTTGCAGGTCGGCCGCTCGCGCCACGTCGCCATCGCGCGCGAGCCGCATGATCTCCAGGCACGGCTTCGCCGCGATGCATCCGACGGCCAAGACGGCACCCTTCGCGCCAAGCGCCATCGCCGCCTGAAGCAATGCCGCCGATCCCGTGAGGACGCTGAAGTCCGAAGGGACAAGACGAATGATCTCGGCGAGCGTCGTCAGGTTCCCTCCGCTGTCCTTGATCCCAGCGATGTTCGGATGCTCGGCCAAACGCGCTACCGTCTCCGGAGCGATGGCGATGCCCGTGAATTGCGGGACGCTGTAGAGGAGGATCGGGATCGGCGAGGCGTCGGCGATCTTCCGGTAATGCTCCAGAAGGACGGCGGGGGTGATTTGGTCGCGGTAGTAATGCGGCGTCCCGACCAGCAGGGCATCGGCGCGCAAGCTGGCCGCGCGGCGCGCGAACTCTATGGCTTCGCGCGTAGCGTTGTAGCTGGCCCCGGCGATGAGGAGCATATCACCGGGAATCGCCTCGCGTGCCGTCTCGATCACCTTCCAACGCTCGCTCTCGGTGAGATGCACGAACTCGCCGTTGGAGCCGAGGACGACGTATCCCGAATAGCCGTATTGATTCCATCGCTCGATATTGGAGCGCAAGCGATCGTAGGCGACCTGCTCGCGCCCATCAAACGGCGTGGGAATCGGGGGCAAGAGTCCCCAGATCGATCGCTTCATCATTCGCCTCCTGGGAGATGTCCGCGATTCCGCCCATGGCCAACCCACTTTTCTACTCGGCGCGCACCGGGTTGCGCAAGGTCCCGATGCCCTCGATCTCCACCTCGACGACATCTCCGTCAGCGAGCGGACCGACGCCCGCCGGCGTCCCGGTGAAGATGAGATCGCCCGGCAGCAAGGTCATCACCTGGGAGATGAAACGAATGAGCATGGGCACCGGAAAGAGGAGGTCGCGCGTTCGAGCGCGTTGGCGCACCTGCCCATTGACGCGCGTCTCGATCCGGAGGTTTGTCGGGTCGAGAGCGGTCGCGATCACCGGCCCGATGGGAGCGAACGTATCGAAGCCTTTCGCGCGCGCGAATTGTCCGTCCCGCTGCTGCAGATCGCGAGCGGTCACGTCGTTGCCGCAGGTGTAGCCGAGGACATAGGCGAGCGGATCCTCGTCCTCGCGAAGGCGATAGGCACGTCGGCCCATGACGACGACCAACTCGCCCTCGTAGTCCACGCGCATGGACATCGCTGGAAGCCGGATCGCCTCTTCCGGGCCGATCACCGCGCTCGGTGGCTTGAAGAAGATGAGCGGTTCGACGGGCACTTCGTTCCCCAGCTCGGCGGCATGCTCGCGATAGTTTCGCCCGAGAGCCACGATCTTACTCGGCTCACACGGCGCGAGCAGACGCACGCGCTCCCGCGGAAGCGCGGCCGACGCATCGGGCGTGATCGAATCGAAGGGATGCTCCTCTTTGATCGGGATGACGTGCTCCCCTCTCAGAAGGCCATAGCGCGCCAGGTGGGGATTCGCCGAGGAGAGATCGAGGTATCGGCAAATCAGCATCTCCAAGCACCTCCTGAACGACGATCGTCGAAGGTCGGCTTTCGTTCCCCGCGCGATCCACGGCCGTGATCCGGTATGCATAACGCTCGCCCGGCTGAACCGTCTCGTCGCGATACGTCGTGAGCGGGTGCGGGCTCGCATTCAATCGCACCCACGCCGACTCCGGGGCTTCGGCCGAAGGCGCGCGGTAGATGTAATATCCCATCACGTCCGGTTCTGAATTCGCTGTCCAGAACAGGCTGATGCTTCCTTGCGCGGATGCCGCAATCACCCCTTCCGGTGGGGCCGGCGGGAACGTGTCGCGCGGCGTGAATCGAATCGGCATCGAATCGCGGCTCTCGATGAGCGTCCCATCGCGAGCGGGGGCGACGGCCCTCACGAGATAGATGTACTCGGTCCCATACTGGAAATCTCGATCGCGCAGCGTCGTCTCCGCGACGAGCGTCGAGCCGTTAAGTGGCGGGCCGAAATGGGGATCGGAAGTTCGGCGACGGTAGACGTTATATCCGAGGACATTCGGAGGGGAGGAGCCGTCTATATTGCGCGTCGGAGGGGCCCAGCTGATGAGAACGACGCCTTGTGCTTCATCGGTCGCGCGAAGCGCCTGCGGAGGAGTTGGCACATCGCCTTGAGGCTCGATCCGGACGATGTCCGAGAGGGGGCCAAATCGTCCCCGCGTATCCACCAATCGCGCGGCGTAGAGCCGTCGGCGATCGAACAACGTGATCGGCCCATCTTCAATAGTGAGCACCTCTTCGGTGGAGGAACGTGCAAGCTCTCGACGATCGAAGACGGCCAGCAGACGCGCGCGTTCGAGGAAGGAGTCTTCCGAAGGGGGATCACTGTCTCCTCGGGGTTCGAGAGCGCGATAGATTTCGAGGCGATCTGCGGCGAAACCGCGAGCGGCCAACGCTTCCAGATTCGGGCGTGGCAGAGTGAGCCGGATCACATCGCCCTGCTGCTGAGCGCGTATTCCTTCGAGGCGCGCGGGCAGCGGGCGTAGCGGAGGGAGTGGGGCGCCGACTTTCCCGCAGCAGGAGACGAGGACGCCCAAGAGGAGGAGCAGAAGAGGGCGCTGCGGTGGAATCCGTTGGCGTCGCTCGACGATGCAGCGGCCCGAGGTCACAGGATGTAGCGGCTGAGGTCTTGATTCTGCACGATGCCGATGAGTTTGCGGCGCACGTACTCGGCATCGATTCGCTGGTGCTTCTCCTTCAGATCGGGGGCCTCGAAGGAGATATCCTCGAGCACCTTCTCCATGATCGTGTGCAAGCGTCGCGCGCCGATGTTCTCCGTTTGCTCGTTCACGGCATAGGCGAATTGGGCGATGGCGTCGATGGCATCGGGGGTGAACTCGAGCGTGACCCCCTCGGTCGCCAGAAGCGCCGTATACTGCTTGATGAGCGAATTCTTCGGCTCGGTGAGGATACGTTTGAAATCCTCGACCGTCAGCGGATCTAACTCCACGCGGATCGGGAATCGGCCCTGCAGTTCAGGGATGAGATCGGAGGGTTTGGTGACATGGAAGGCGCCGGCGGCGATGAAGAGGATGTGATCGGTGCGCACCGTGCCGTAGCGCGTGCTGACGGTCGTCCCTTCAATGATCGGCAGCAGGTCGCGCTGCACGCCCTCGCGCGAGACATCCGGCCCGTGCCCAGATTCGCGCCCGGCGATCTTATCGATCTCATCCAGGAAGATGATGCCCGATTGCTCGACGCGTTCCAGGGCGATGCGCGCGACCTGTTCCATGTCGATGAGCTTCTGCTCCTCTTCTTGGATGAGGTACTCCATCGCTTCGTCCACGCGCATCTTCCGCTTCTTCGTGCGCCCGGGGCCGAACAGACCGGGGATCAGCTCCTGGATGGCGATGTCCATCTCTTCGACGCCCTGGCTCGTGATGATCTCGAAGCGTCCGGGGAAGAAGCGCTCGCGGACCTCGATCTCGACGATGCGATTATTGAGCTTGCCCTCGCGCAAGAGCTGACGCAGCTTCTCGCGCGTGCGTTGTAGCTGTTCGAAGTCCGTCCCCTCTTCCAGGAGCGTCGGCTCGCTCTCTTCGTCCTCCAGGAAATCGCTGAGCGTCTGCCGCCGCGTCTTGCGTTTGCGGCCCGATGGCAGAAGCAGGTCCAACAGCCGTTCCTCCGCATTCTGCTCGGCTTTATCGGCGACCTCCTGCATCTTCTCGGCGCGCACCATGTCCACGGCCACGTCCACGAGATCGCGGATCATGGACTCGACGTCTCGCCCGACGTATCCAACTTCGGTGAACTTCGAGGCCTCCACCTTCAAAAACGGCGAATTCGAGAGGCGGGCCAAGCGACGTGCGATCTCCGTCTTGCCGACGCCCGTCGGCCCGATCATGAGGATGTTCTTCGGGATGATGTCCTGAGCGAGATCCGGCGGCAGCTTCTGTCGGCGGATCCGATTGCGCAGGGCGATGGCGACGGCCCGTTTGGCCGCCGTTTGGCCGACGACGTATTTGTCCAGCTCCTCGACAATCTGACGCGGCGTCAGCTCATCGAGTTTCGGGAGCGTCTCGACCTCACTGGAGAGATAGATCACCATGGTTCATTCACAACTCCTCGATGATGAAATTCTCGTTCGTATAGATGCAAATTTGGCTCGCGATGCGCAACGCCTCTTCGGCGATCTCGCGTGCCGAGAGCGTCGTGTGCCGCATCAGGGCGCGGGCGGCCGCCAGCGCATACGGTCCGCCCGAGCCGATCGCCGCGACGTCGTCGTCGGGCTCGATGACCTCTCCGCTGCCGGAGAGAATGAGCGAGCGCTCGCGATCGGCGACGATCAGCAGCGCTTCCAGATGGCGGAGGTATCGGTCCGTGCGCCAATCTCGCGCCAATTCCACCGCCGCTCGACCCAGGTTCCCGCGAAATTCCTCGAGCTTGCTCTCGAAGCGTTGGAAGAGGGCGAACGCATCGGCTGTCGAGCCCGCGAATCCGGCGAGAATACGATCGTTGTAGAGCCGGCGCACCTTGCGGGCATGATGCTTGAGGATCGTATCTTGGAACGTGACCTGTCCATCGCTGGCCATGACGACGCGATCATGGCGGCGAACGCAAAGGACGGTTGTGCCTTTCATCCGCGCGTCGTTCGTCATTCGATAAGCACTATAAGAGCCGTGCCCGGAATTGTCAAGAAAGTGCGGGCCGAACATGTGCGGCGAAGGCGGCGGCTTTCGGTTGACTTCGCTGCGCGAACCGGCATAGGATTATGCGAGTCGTTCGACATGGCGATGGAGACGGTCCACAGCGTCGCAGTGCGCGTGAAGATGGCCCTCGGCGAAGAGTGGATCCCCGCGATCTATCGTCAGCATGTCCTCGCGGACCGCACGCGCCGCTATGCCTTGAACTGTCCCACGGGGGCGCGGCGCGTGGAGATCCTTCATACGTTGCTCGGCATCGAGGTGAAGTTGGATGGACGCCGGATATTGGTTCCGGATCTGGCCGTCGCCCGATATCTCGCGGTCTTCGCTCGCATTGGCGCGGAGGCCATTGCCATTCCCTACGACATCACGCGCATCTCACGCGTGGCCGATTGGTTGGAGCAGTCGTGGCAACGGTTGCTGCTGCTGGTGGAGCATCATGCAGGCGGGCGCAGCCCGTACTTTCAAGCGCGCGTGCGCTCCTGTTTGCAGCGGTGGATGCGCGAGGAGCTGCAGGCGCTGGGGGCGGGCGCGCCCTATCCGTCTTTTGAGCGGACGACGCGACGACGATGAAGCCGATCTCGCGATCGTTCTCGCGCATCCTCCTGCTGCACCTGGGGAGGCTGAGCGACGCGGTCTTCGCCCTGCCGGCCTGTGTGGCGGTACGCGAGCGCTTCCCCGAGGCGCGGATCACGGCGTTCACGACGTCGTGGGGGGGCGAGCTGTTCGCCTTAAGTGGCGCGGTCTCGGACATCTGGCCGGTCGAAGGCGCGCAGCCAGCCGATGTGATGCGACCGTGGAACGTGTGGGAAGTCTTCCGAGCGATGCGAGAATTCCGCAGGCGGCAGTACGAGCTGGCCATTGACTTCTGGCCTTTGGGAGAGACGATCCTGCTCGCGCTGGCGGCTCGCGTGCCCGCTCGGTTGGCTGCTCTATCGCCGGAAGGGTTCGCGGGGCTCTTCTTCAACGTCTGGCGCGTGCCGGATGATCCCCGGCAGCATCGCGTGGATCGGTATCTGAACGCTTTGCGCGCGCTCGGGATCCCACCCACGGTTCGCGCACCCGCGTTGCGAACCGATCCTGTGGCAGACGAACGCTTCGAGCAGTGGCTGCGCGCTCGCGGCATCGAAGCGGGAGAGCTTTTGGTTGGCCTCTCGCCGGAGGCCGATCCGGGTGCAGCCGTATGGCCACCGGAGCGATTCCTCGATCTGGCATATCGGTTAGCGCATCACTTTCGCGTCCGCTTGATTGACGTGAGCCGGAGAGGGTGGGGGAGAGCACGCGCCCCAAAGGGAACGCTTTCGTTGCGTACGCGCTCGCTGCGCGAATTGGCGTCGGCGCTGGCGCGTTGCGCGCTCATGGTCTCCGGGGATGCCGGTCCGGGACATCTCGCAGCGGCGCTCGGCGTTCCCACGCTCATGCTCGGATGCGCGCGCACGCGGCGGCCGCTGGGGGCGGAGCATCGCTACGTGGAACGCGACGCTTTGGCAGCGTGCTCTGTCGAGCGCGTCTTTGAGATCGCCAGCGAGATGCTCGGCCGGAGCCGGACGGCGGCGCTCTTCCGCTCCTGAAGCCCCTTTTGACAAGCCGAGGGGTTCGTGATAGAGTAGCTTCGAGAGGGCTTCGGAAGAGGAATACGCGATGAGCATCAAGCCGGAGCTTTTGGAGATTTTGGCGTGTCCCGCCTGTGTGCGAGAGATGAACGAGCGGGCGAAGGTTCGTCTGACGGCCGATGGGCATGGTCTCCAGTGTCCCATCTGCCTTCGCGTCTATCCCATTCGGGAAGGCATCCCGGTGATGCTCATCGAGGAGGCGCGCGTGGAGGAGCGAGCGCTGTGGCAGGAGTGATATCGAAGGCTGATCTCGGGCAAGAGCGGTCGTGGTGATGGCTCGGGCGAGAACAGGCATCAAGGGGGGATCATGGCACGATCAGATGGCGCGACTCATGCGGAGCTGCCGTGGGACCGAATTCGGCGCGTCTTGTTGATCCGATTGCGTTCGATCGGGGATACGGTGCTGATGACGCCGTGCCTGGCGGCGCTCAAGGCGTGGAGACCGGAGCTACGGATCAGCGTCCTCAGCGAAGCCCTTTCGGCCCCGCTCTTGGAGGATCATCCTCAAGTGGATGAGGTGATCGTCTTGGAACGGGAAGGGCGGTGGTCGAGCGATGGGGTGCGCCGATGGCAGCTGGCGAAGCGGCTGCGGGAACGCGCTTTCGATGCCGTCTTCAATCTGCATGGGGGGACGACGGCGACGTTGCTCGCGTTCCTGAGTCGTGCGCCGGAGCGGATCGGCTATCGCGGCTATCGCTACAGTTGGTTGCATACTCGGCGGGCGCCGGATCCGTCGCAGATTTGGCAGAAGTCGGCGATCCATTCGGCCGAGCAGCAGTTGGGGCTCTTGAAATGGTGCGGGGTGCCCATCCCGTCGCCCCCACCCTCCTCGCTGCGCGCTAGCGAACAAGCCCTGGTGAGCGTGCATCGGCGGCTGCGGCAGATGGGCTTGCGCGGTCCCTTCGCCGTGATCCACCCGGCGGCCACGCATGAGACCAAACGATGGTCCGCCGCCAAGTTCGCTCAGGTCGTGCAGTATTTGGCGGCGAGGCACGAGCTGCCGTCCATCGTCATCGCGGCGCGGCATGAGGGGCATATCACCGATGCCGTTAAAGGATTCGCCGGCATGGCCGCTCATCCGGTCACCGATCTGACGTTGAAGGAGGTCATCGCGCTGCTCCGTCAGGCGGCACTCTTTGTGGGGAATGACAGTGGGCCAGCGCATATCGCCGCCGCCGTGGGGTGTCCGACCGTCGTGATCTTCGGGGCGTCAGATCCGACGGTCTGGCGACCCTGGGGCATAGCTCCTTCGGCCATCGTGCATACGCCGCGCGATCATCTGGGCGTGCCGCTTCCGCCAGACGAACGCATCCGGCACGTTCATGTCGAGCAGGTGACCGAGGCCATCGAGCGCGTGCTCGCGTCGATCGCCGGAGAGTCGAGCGTGCGGGCTTCGGTCGCCGAGTGGGATCGGTCGCTATAGGTTCACGATGCCTGGCCAGACATCCGAGCGCGTGACGCTGGAGCGGGCGGAGGCTCTTGTGCAGCGATTCACCGGCCGGCGTTTGCTCGTGCTCGGCGATCTCATGCTCGACGAATATCTCTGGGGGATGGCGCGGCGCATCTCCCCGGAGGCCCCGGTTCCCGTCGTGGAGATCGAGCGGGAGTCATTTCGTCTGGGCGGCGCGGGCAATGTGGCGAGCAACCTCGTCGCACTTGGTGCCCGACCGCTTCTGGTCGCCGTGACTGGAGCGGATGCGGCGGCCGAACGCGTGCGCGCGCTGCTTACGGACGAGTCGCTTGAGGCCGAGCTCCTGACCGATGCCACGCGTCCGACGACGGTCAAGACGCGCATCCTCGCCCAACATCAGCAGGTCGTGCGCGCCGATCGCGAGAGTCGAATGCCGCTCTCGGGAGCCCTCACGCGCCGTCTGCTGGCGGCCGCGCGCGCCCGGCTGGATCTGGTCGAAGGCGTCATCATCTCCGATTACGAGAAGGGGACGATCACACCACCGCTTCTGGAGGCGCTCTTGCCGGAGCTTCGCGAGCGGCAGCTTCCCGTCTTCCTCGATCCGAAGATTCGGAACTTCCCCTATTATCGGCCAGTGACGTGGATCAAACCGAATCAACGGGAAGCCGAAGCCGTGACCCGGCGAGAGATCACCGACGAAGCTTCGCTCTTGGAAGCCGGACGCGAGTTGCAGCGCTTGGTGGACAGCGAATACGTCCTCCTCACCCGCGGCGAACACGGGATGAGCCTCTTTTCCCGCGAGGGGTTCGTGCGACACATCCCAACCGTCGCACGCGAAGTCTACGACGTCACCGGAGCGGGCGATACGGTCATGGCCGCGCTCAGTCTCTCGGTCCTCGCAGGGGCCGATCCCGTCGAGGCCGCCCATCTGGCTAATTACGCCGCGAGCGTCGTCATCGCGAAGCTCGGGACGGCCGCCGTCACGCGCCAGGAGCTACTGGCGGCGATCCGCGCCGATTGGCTCCTGCAGCGAGGCGAAGGCTTCTGATCATCGCCCCCCGAGCAGAATCTTCGCGATCGTCTGCAGCTGCATGTTCGACGTTCCCTCGTAGATCTTCCCGATCTTCGAGTCGCGGAAGTATTTCTCGGCCGGATAATCCTTGGTGAAGCCGTAGCCGCCGTAGATCTCGACGACATTGGACGTGACCTTCTCGGCCACCACCGACGCATAGTACTTGGCCATCGCAGCTTCTTTCACAAAGGGCAAGCCGGCATCTTTCAAGCGCGCCGCATTGTAGACGAGCAAGCGCGCAGCCTCCAGCTCCGTCGCCAGCTCCGCGATCAGGAATTGAATGGCTTGAAATTCCGCGATCGGGCGACCGAATTGCTTTCGCTCTTTGGCATACTGAATCCCGCATTGAAGCGCGCCCTGAGCCAGGCCGATCATCTGCGCGCCGATGCCGATCCGCCCTTCGTTGAGCGTCTCGATGGCCACCTTGTACCCCTTACCCACCTCGCCGAGGACGTTCTCCTTGGGAACGCGGACCTCATCGAGGATGAGTTCGCAGGTCGAGGAGGCGCGAATGCCCAGCTTCTCCTCCTTCTTCCCCACGGCGAATCCGGGGAAGTCGCGCTCGACCAGAAAGGCCGTGATGCCGCGATAGCCGAGATCGGGGTTGACCGTGGCGAAGACGATGAAGAGTCCGGCCTCCAGGGCGTTGGTCGTCCAGAGCTTCCGTCCGGTCAACACGTAATGATCCCCCCGCTCGATGGCGCGACATTGCAGGGCGAAGGCGTCGCTCCCAGCTCCGGCTTCCGAGAGCGCATACGCGCCGACGGTGTCCGTGGCCAATCGCGGCAAGTACTTCGCCTTCAATTCCGGCGATCCCCACCGCGTGAGAGCATTGTTGACGAGCGTGTTCTGCACGTCCACGACGACGCCGGCAGAGGCATCCACCCGCGACAGTTCTTCGACGGCGAGCACGGCCATGAAGAAGTTGCTGCCCGCTCCGCCGTACTCCTCCGGAATATTGATGCCCATGAGGCCGAGTTTGAAGAATTCCTGCAGCAAGCCCGGATCGAACTTCCCCTCCTCGTCCATCGTCTTGACCAGAGGACGAACGCGTTCCTCGGCGAACTGCCGGACACTCTGTCGGAACAGCTCCTCTTCCTCGGAGAGTTGGGTCAGGGGAGGAATCGGAAGGCGTCCTGTCACCGCGCGCTCTTGATTCATCCTCTCCTCCTTTGTCGTGGCATCAAATGAGAGGGCATAGTATCTCACACTCTCGGAGGGGAGGGCAATGCGCGTCACTTGGAGCGCGAGGGCGTCCCTCTTGGCGCGTTGCGACTTGGCCAACCCTCGTGGTAGCATTCAAGCCTTTCGGACGGCGGGCGAGTCGTATGCGGCGGATTCGCAAGACGGTGACCGCGAGCGGGCTCACGGTCGTGAGTGAGCGAATGGATCACCTCCGCTCGGTGAGCATCGGTATTTGGGTGCGCGCCGGATCCCGGCATGAGCCCCTGGAGCAGTCTGGGATCGCGCATTTCATCGAGCATCTCGTCTTCAAGGGGACGGAGCGGCGGAGCACGCGCCAGATCGCGGAGGAATCGGATTGGCTCGGAGGGACGCTCGACGCCTTCACCAGCCACGAATGTGCCGCCTATTCGGCCAAGATCCTCGATGAGCATCTGCCGCGCGCCTTCGATCTGCTGGCCGATCTGGTGACCGCGCCGCGCTTCGACGCGCAGGAGATCGAGAAGGAGCGACAGGTGATCCTGGAGGAGATGCGGCTGGTCGAGGACACGCCCGATGATCTGGCCACCGAGCTTTTCCTGCGAAATTTCTGGCCCCAGCATCGGTTGGGGCAACCGATCCTGGGGACAGAGGAGACGCTCTTCCGGCTCACGCGCGAGACGATCCGGCAGTATTTCCAGCAGCTCTATACCCCACCGAATCTCATCGTCTCCGCCGCGGGTCAGGTCGAGCACGAGCGCTTGGTCGAATTGGCCGCGCGCTATTTCGACCACATCCCCGATAGTGGGCTGCGCCCTCACGATACGACTCCGCAGCCTTCTCCTCAGATCGTCCTGCATGAGAAGGAGCAGCTCTCGGAGACGCAGATCCTGTTGGGCGCACAATGTCCCGGCTTGCGCTCGCGCGATCGGCATGCCGTCCTTCTGCTCAGTTCCATCTTGGGCGGAGGGACCAGTTCGCGCCTCTTCCAAACCATTCGCGAGGATCACGGTCTGGCCTACGCCACGAGCGCCGGGACGATGCTCTTCTCCGACACGGGCCTTCTCCTCATTCATGCTGCGACCTCGCCGAAGAACGTGCTGCGCGTCCTCGACCTCGTCGTCGCGGAACTCCGCCGCCTGAAGCGCGAGCCGGTTCCGGCGGAGGAGTTGCAACGGGCGAAGGAGCAGGCGAAAGCGGCGACTATGCTCAGCTTGGAATCCTCCAGCGCGCGCATGGCCCATATCGCGCAACAGGAGATCTACTTCGGGCATCAGACAACCTACGACCAGATCTTGAAGAGCATTGAAGCCGTCTCGGTGGACGACCTCCAACGACTCGCGGAGGAGATCTTTCAAACCGAAGCGCTGGCCCTTGTCCTCGTCGGGCGATTGGACAGCGTGCGCGTGGACCGACAGCAGTTGGCGTGCTGAGTGCGAATGTACGGGGGAGGGAGATGCGGATCAATATCCTGGGCAGCTCTAGTTCGGGGAATGCGACGCTCTTTGTCTTCGGCACGACGCGCGTCCTCGTGGACGCCGGATTCTCGGCCCGCGAGTTGGCGCGACGGCTTCGGGAGATCGGGGAAGACCTCTCCCGCATCTCGGCCATCGTCCTCACGCACGAGCATACGGATCACATTCGGAGCGTCCCGCGGCTGGCGCGCGCGTTGGGCATCCCAATCTTCATCTCGCGGGCGAGTTGCGAGATGTGGAACCGCATGAATCCCGACGATCCCATCTCGACCCCCACCTATATCGCGGCCGAGTGTCCGTTCGAGATCGGGCCGATGACGTTTCGTCCGTTCGCCGTCCCACACGATGCCGCGGATACCCTCGCTTTCACGATCGAAGCCGGGGGGGTGAAGGTGGGATATGTGACCGATCTCGGCTATATCCCTCACCTGGTCGGCGAGCGCGTGAGGGGGGCGGATGTCCTCATTCTCGAAGCGAATCATGATCTGGAGATGCTGCGCAATGGGCCGTATCCGTGGAGCGTCAAGCAACGCATCCTCAGCCGACACGGCCACCTCTCCAATGACGAGGTGGCGCGCTTCTTGCGCGAGGACTTCGATGGGCGCGCCGAGTTCATCGTGCTCGTGCATTTGAGTCGGACGAACAATCATCCGGAGCTGGTGCGTCTGGCGGCGGTGGAGGCGCTCTCGGCGCGCGGTTCTTCGTTCGCCCGCGAGGCCGAACGGCGCGTGCGCATCGCCGCACATGACCGACCGAGCGAATGGATCGAGCTATGATCCCGCGCTACACACTGCCGGAAATGGGCGCCATCTGGAGCGAGGAGAACAAGTTCCGCACATGGCTCGAGGTCGAGCTGGCCGTTTGCGAAGTCCTCGCCGAACGCGGGCGTATCCCTCGGTCGGCCCTGGAGCGCATTCGCGCGCGCGCGAGCGTGGATGTCGCGCGCATTCAGGAGATCGAGCGGACGACCCGACACGATGTGATCGCTTTCCTCTGGGCCTTGGCCGAGGCCGTCGGCCCTGACGCACGCTATATCCACTATGGCCTCACCTCATCGGACGTCGTGGATACGGCGTTGGCGCTGCTGCTCCGCGATTCGGCCGATCTGCTCCTTCGGCGTTTGGAGCGATTGGCGGACGTCCTGCGGCGCCGCGCGTTCGAGTTCAAAGACGTGCCCATGGTCGGACGCACGCATGGCGTACACGCCGAGCCGATCACCTTCGGCCTGAAGCTCGCCTTGTGGTACGCCGATACGATGCGGAATCGCGAGCGCCTGCTTCAGGCGCGCGAGCGCATCCGCGTGGGGAAGCTCTCGGGGGCCGTCGGCACCTTCGCGCACCTCGATCCGGAAGTCGAAGAGGCCGTCTGCGGGCGCTTGGGACTGCGTCCCGAACCGATCTCCTCGCAGATCATCCCGCGCGATCGGCACGCTGAGTTCCTCGCCGTGCTCGCGCTCATCGCCTCCGGCTTGGAGAAGATCGCCTTGGAGATCCGGCACCTGCACCGCACCGAAGTGCGCGAAGCCGAGGAGTTTTTCGCTGAAGGGCAGAAGGGGTCGTCGGCCATGCCCCATAAGCGGAACCCCATCACGGCGGAGCAGATCTGCGGTCTGGCACGCGTCGTGCGCGCCAATTTGCAGGCCGCGTTGGAGAACATCGCCCTCTGGCACGAGCGCGATATCTCGCACTCCTCGGTCGAACGCCTGATCCTCCCCGAGAGCTGCATCCTCACCGACTATCTCCTGCACCGGACGACGGAGCTGCTGGAACGACTCGTCGTCTCTCCACAGCGCATGCGGGCGAACCTGGAAGCGACGCGCGGGGTGATCTTCAGCGGAGAGCTGCTGCTGGCGCTCACCGAACGCGGCCTCTCGCGCGAGCAGGCGTATGAGCTCGTGCAGCGTCACGCTCTGCGCGCCTGGGACGAGGGCGCCGATTTCCGAGAGTTGGTGCGCGCCGATCCCGAGATCCGCGCCCGATTGGCCCCTGAGGAGCTCGAGGCCCTCTTTCGCGTGGATCGCGCGCTGCGCCATGTGGATGCGATCTTCCGTCGCGTCTTCGGCGAGGCGGCTGCCGGACCGGAGCGCGAGAGGGAGCGACTTTCATGAGAGCGACCGTTCACGTCCGATTGAAGAAGAGCGTCCTCGATCCTCAAGGTCAGGCGATCCATCACGCCATCCGGACCTTGGGATACGAGAGCATCCGCGAGATCCGACAAGGGAAGTACTTCGAGATCGAGCTGGAAGATGACGTCTCGCCGGAGCGCGCGCGTGCGCTCTTGGAGCAGCTCGCGCGCGATGTGCTCGCCAATCCCGTGCTCGAAGAATATTGGGTCCAGATCGAGGAGGAATCGGAATGAAGTTCGGCGTCGTCGTCTTTCCCGGTTCCAATTGCGATCACGATGCCTATCACGTCATCAGCAAGGTCCTCGGACAACCGGTCGATTTCATCTGGCACGAGCAGACGACGCTCGGCGAGTACGACGCGGTGATTCTGCCCGGCGGGTTCTCCTATGGGGACTATCTGCGGGCGGGAGCGTTAGCCCGCTTCAGCCCCATCATGGGCGCCGTGCGGGAGTTCGCCGCGCGCGGCGGCTTCGTGCTCGGCATCTGCAACGGCTTCCAAATCCTCTGCGAGAGCGGCCTTCTGCCGGGTGCCCTTATGCGGAATCGCGGTCGTCGGTTCCTCTGTCAATTCGTGCACGTGCGCGTCGAGGCGACCGATACTCCCTTCACGCATCTCTATCGGCCGGGCCAGGTACTCTATCTCCCGATCGCCCATGGGGAAGGGAACTACTACTGCGATCCGGAGACGCTCGCCGAACTGCGCCGCGAGCATCGCATCGTCTTTCGCTATTGTGATGCCAACGGGCGAGTGACCGAGGCTGCGAATCCCAATGGCTCGCTCGACAACATCGCGGGCATTTGCAATCGGGAGCGGAACGTCTTGGGGATGATGCCGCATCCCGAACGCGCTGCGGAGGAGATCCTCGGCAGCTCCGATGGCCGCGCGCTCTTTCAATCACTCGCGCTCGTGCTGGCGGCGATGGCGCGCGAGTGAGCGCGCGCGTCATTGAACCATGGCCGCGCGCTCGATGGAGAGGACGAAGCGCCAACCCAAGGGTCGCCCGAAGATCGGACTGGTCCTCGGTGGGGGAGGGGCTAAGGGCTTGGCCCATATCGGCGTCCTGAAGGTTTTGGAAGAGGCTGCGATCCCTATTGACCTGATCGTCGGGACGAGCGTCGGGGCATTCATCGGAGGGGCCTACGCCAGCGGCGTCTCCATTGAGCGGATGATCGAGATGGCGCACCGCATCCGCTGGAGCGACCTCGGGCGATTCCGACCTTCACGACTCGGCCTGCGCGACGGACGTCGCATGGAGGCCTTCATCCGCGCGCATTTTCCCGTCACGCGTTTTGAGGAGCTTCGGATCCCGCTCGCCGTCGTCGCCACGGAGATCGCGACCGGACAGATGCGCGTCTTCACCACGGGCGATCTCGCCTTCGCCATCCGTGCCAGTTGCGCCATCCCAGGCTATTTCACTCCCGTCCTTGATGCGGACGGTCGGATGCTCGTGGACGGCGCCGTCGTCGCCAATCTCCCGACGCTCGTGGCCGTAACGCTCGGAGCCGAGCGCGTGATCGCCGTGGACGTGAACGCGTATCCGATTATGGAGACGCCGCCCCGCAACGCCTTCCAGATTTACACACAAGCGCTCGCTATCCTCTCTTTCACCGCGCAATCTCACATGGCCGAGCATGCCGATGTGCTCATCTCGCCCGACGTCGCAGCATTCTCTTGGGACGAGTTGGAACGCGCCGACGAGCTGATTCGAGCCGGGGAGGAAGCGACCCGCAAGCGCCTGCCCGACTGTCAAGCGTTGCTGCGGCGAAAGCGCGAGGGCTTCTTCCGGCGACTCCGCCAAGCGCTGCTCATCGCGCGTCATCGCGCCGTCCCGTTGCGGCGATGAGGGGGAGCGTCCGCTTGCCTCTCTCGCGTCGGCTGTAATATATTGACCGGGGCGGACGATGCGGATCAAGCGGGCGGATGTGATCTTTGCTGGATTCGTCTTGAGTGTCATCCTTTTCCTCGTGTTTCTCTCCACAAGACCACGTGTTGCCCCCTCTCCCTTGCCGCGAGATGATGCGCATCACGCGGCGCGAACTCGATCGGAGTGTCTGGCGTGCCATGATCCGGAGGATCCGGCAGCGCCCCGTCCGCTGCGTCCGTCCCATCCGCAAAAATGGCGAGATGCGGCATTCGCGTGTACGAATTGTCATTCACGCGAGTGAAGTCCTGAAGTCCAAGGAGGGAGAGCTATGGCGAAAGCGAAACCAGCGATCGCTCGAACGAAAACGGCGAAGGGGGCGCCGGCGATTCGGACGGCGGCCGCTCCTCGCTTCTCCAACTACATCAATGGGGAGTGGGTTCCTTCGGTCACCGGGGAATATTTCGAGAACCGGAATCCGGCCGACACGCGCGACCTCATCGGTCTCTTCCCGAAGTCGAACGCCGAGGATGTGGCGCGCGCCGTGGCGGCCGCGCGCGAAGCGTACGAGAAGTGGCGATTGGTCCCCGCGCCCAAGCGGGCGGAGATCATGTTCCGCCTGGGGGAGATTCTGATCCGACGCAAGGAGACCTTCGCGCGCGAGATGACGCGCGAGATGGGGAAGATCCTCAAAGAATCGCGCGGGGATGTGCAGGAGGCCATTGACATCTGCTATTTCACAGCCGGCGAAGGGCGTCGCCTTTACGGGCAGACGACACCTTCCGAACTGCCGAACAAATTCGCCATGTCCGTACGCATGCCCGTCGGCGTGTGCGCGATCATCACCCCGTGGAACTTCCCCATGGCGATCCCCGCCTGGAAGCTCATGCCCGCGATCCTCTGCGGCAATACGGTGGTGATGAAACCGGCCACGGACACCCCCCTGTCGGTCTACAACCTCGTGAAAGCGTGCGAGGAAGCCGGCGTCCCCCCCGGCGTCGTCAATCTCGTGACCGGTTCGGGATCGAGCGTGGGCACGCCGCTCATGACCCATCCCGATGTGCGCTTGGTCTCCTTCACGGGCTCGACCGAAGTGGGCCGGAAAGTCTCCGAGGCGTGTGCCCCCTCCTTCAAGAAGTGCAACCTGGAGATGGGGGGGAAGAACGTCATCATCGTCATGGACGACGCCAATCTAGATCTGGCCGTGGATGGCGCTATCTGGGGCGGATTCGGCACGAGCGGACAACGCTGTACGGCCTCCAGCCGCATCGTCGTGCACAAGAAGGTCTACAAGAAGTTCCTCACGCAATTCGTCGAGCGGGCGCGCGCCCTGCGCGTCGGCAATGGGCTGGATGAGCGTACCGAGATGGGGCCGATCATCAACGAAGCCCAGGTGCAGTCCATCCTCCACTACATTGAGATCGGGAAGAATCAAGATCGTGCCAAGCTCATGTGCGGCGGAAATCGGCTGACGCATGGGGAGTACGCTTATGGATACTTCATCGAGCCCACCGTCTTCGCCGATTGCCACCCGGATATGGTCATCTGCCAGGAGGAGATTTTCGGGCCCGTCGTCTCCGTGATCCCCTGCAACTCCTTGGAAGAGGCCATCCAGATCGGTAACAACGTGCGCTACGGGCTCTCTTCGGCCATCTATACGCAGGACATCAACAAGGCGTTCATCGCCATGCGCGAGATGTACACGGGGATCTTCTACGTGAACGCGCCCACGATCGGTGCCGAGACGCATCTGCCATTTGGGGGGACGAAGGAGACCGGGAATGGGCATCGCGAGGCGGGTGTGCAAGCGCTCGAGCTGTTCACCGAATGGAAAGCCGTCTATATTGACTACAGCGGCCGATTGCAGCGGGCGCAAATTGACACGGCCGAATTGAGCGCGATCCCGTCCTGATGCGATCGCGCGAGATCCCGCCGAGGGGAGCACCAGACGATCCGCAGATATGCGGGTCTGAAGCCTCCCCCGGCGGGCGCATCATGAGGAGGCGCTCATGATCATCGGCGTTCCGAAGGAGCTCAAGCCGGATGAGTATCGCGTCGGCCTCGTCCCGGCCGGCGTGAAGGCGCTCTGTGAGGAAGGGCATACGGTCTACATCGAGGCTGGCGCTGGAGAAGGTAGCGGCATCTCCGATCAAGAGTACGAGGATGCGGGGGCACATATTCTGGAAGACCCAGCCGAAGTCTGGGCGCGCGCCGATCTGATCATCAAAGTGAAAGAGCCGATCCCAGTCGAGTACGAGCGCTTGCGGGAGGGACAGATCCTCTTCACCTATTTGCATCTGGCGCCCGCTCCGGAGTTGACGCGCGAGTTGCTTCGACGCAAGGTCACCGGGATCGCTTATGAGACGATCACCGATAACGATGGGCGGTTGCCGCTCCTCACCCCTATGAGCGAGGTAGCCGGTCGCATGGCCGTGCAGGTCGGCGCGACCTATTTGCAGAAGATCCACGGCGGGCGCGGCGTTTTGCTGGGCGGCGTCCCTGGCGTTCTGCCGGCGAAGGTCGTCATCCTGGGCGCGGGCGTCGTCGGCACCAACGCCACACGCATCGCCGTCGGCATGGGCGCGCAAGTGACCGTCATTGACCGAAACCTCGACCGGCTTCGATACCTCGACGATATCTTCGGGAGCCAGATTCGCACGCTCGTCTCGAACACGTACAACATCTGGAACGCCATCGAGAACGCGGATCTGGTCATCTGCGGCGTCCTGATCCCGGGAGCCGCCGCACCGAAACTCATCACTCGCGAGATGCTCTCCTGCATGCACAAGGGAGCCGTCATCGTGGATGTCTCCGTGGATCAGGGCGGATGCGTCGAGACCTCGCGCCCGACAACGCACAGCGATCCCGTCTTCTTCGTGGACGACGTCTTACATTATTGCGTCACGAATATGCCCGGCGCCGTCCCGCGCACGTCCACATTCGCGTTGACGAACGTGACGCTCCCGTATGCCTTGAAGCTCGCCTCGCTCGGGTTCCAGGCCGCTATTCGTTCTGATCCGGGTTTGCGAATGGGCGTCAACACGTACCGAGGATACGTCACCCATCCGGCTGTCGCCGAATCCCAGGGGTTGGAGTATACGCCCCTTGAGGAGATCGGATTTTGATCGGCGCGAGGCGGCGGAGCCCATTGAGCGATCCATATGTGAGTTGGAGGGGGTGAACGTATGTGGAAGAATTCGCTCAGCCGTGTCTTATGTATCGCGTTGGGAACTGTCATGGTGAGTTCCCTCACGATTTGGTCTCAGGAGGTCCCTTCGGTGAAACGGTTTCGGGGAGGCGGTCGGTTGTTCTTCAAACGCGTGGAAGTCGGTGCTTCGAAAGTGATTCGCCTCTCCTTTGAAGGAATGGCTGAGGAGGATCTCATCGTCATTCGGAGCCGTGGAAGGGAGATGCAAATCGTTGGAGGCGTTTATCACGGTCCGCGCATTCGACGCGGAGCGCTGACACCGAACGCCCCTCTTGAGTCTCTCTTCCCTCTGCAGTACGCCCCCTTGCCGGAAGAGGTGGTACACGTGAATGGGACTCAGGTGGAATTCAAACGTCCGGCTACGTTGTCGGGAATCGTCTTCTTCGACATTTCGGTGCCGGAAAGGGCTCGGGTACATCTGGTGGTCAATGGTCGTTCGCTTCTCGATGCCCAGGTAAGTGAGCTTGCGTTCTCCAAAGGCCAATTGGGCATTGGATCAAAGGGAGTGCCGGAGACGATGTGGCGAGCGGCATTTCCCGAAACGTCCGAAGTCGTTCCGCTGGCGGCGCCAGGGGAATATGCCGTGGCCTTTCACCGATTGACGGTGCGTAAACGGTGAATCCAGAGGTCGCACCGGGGGAGATGGTGCACGCAATCCTCGTGATTGATGAGAACGGGCGCGTCGTCCGCGTTTTCGCTTTCGCCAACGGTCAGCGCGATGTGCGAACCGAACAGCAATTGCAGCAGTGGGAGTTCGAGCCTTTCATCGTCAAAGGCGAGGCGGTTCGAGTCGTCACGACGCTCACGATCCGATAGCGTGGCTCCGATCCACACAAGGCCACCGGCTACGGAGAAAGCTCATCAGACTACCGTCCCATACCTGCTTTTGCCACCGGGTGAGCTTTCCCGTCACTTCCGCCTTTTGATTGAGGAAGGTCGTCAACCCGTCGTTCAACCGGTGGGTCCGGGCGCACAGACGGAGAAAGAAGAGTCGCATCGAGCGGCTCGGCTTTAAGGTCCTGAAGCCGCTGAAGCAGAGCAAGAGGCGCTTCCTGGATACAGGCAACTCCCCGTTGAGAACATCCTGGACGAGGGAATCAATCCATAGGCAGCATAAGATGCGGCGTTCTCAAAGGCAGCCGTTGAGCGATAAGGCTTGGGCGGTGCCTCAGCCTTTCACCGACGTCCTTCATCTCTTCTCGCGAGATGGAGCACACGTGCGCTCGATTCCCGTGCGCGATCTCGGTCCCTTGAAAGCCGTGGGGTGGGACGAATTCCTCTGCTTCGTGCGGAGCGTCGGGATGGCGGGAGGGACTCGGACAGAAGTCGTTAAGGCGACTCTTCGCAGAGCTTGCGCGCGTCAGGATGGGTCCATCCCTGCGGGATCTCGGGCATCGCCCTGAGCGGGCCATTCGCGCCCAGGGCGATGCCCTTCAGGTCAAAAGTTCACCTTCACGCCCAGCTTGAACAAGCGCGGGGCGACGATCACCGCCGGTTGGCCGAGCGCGGCGCCCACGGCCTCGATCTCCGCCGTCGTCGTGTTCACGTTGCCCATGTTGAAGATATCGAGCACCGGTTCGATCCGCCAGCGCTCGCCAATGCCGAAGATGCGCGAAATGCGGATATCGAGAAGGTTCACGTTCGGCAAGCGCACCGTTCCGCGTTCAACCAGATCGATCGCCTGGCTGACTTGCGTCAGGTCCGGGATGTGCGTTCGGGTCACCGTGAAGATGCGGCGCAATGGATAACCAGTGAAGTGCTGGAAGTTCCCGCTCACCTCGAAGCCCCAGGGGAGTTGGTACGTCCCAGCGAGCTTGAAGATGTACGGCGAATCGTTGCCCACGATGCCCTTTCGGTTGATGTTGAAGTTCGGATTGTTCAAATCGTCGAATCCGAAGACGAGGTCGCCGCGGAATGCGCCGCGTTCGCGTCCGATGGTCAATCCCCCGAGCAATTGCCAGCGCTGGGACATTCGCTTCATGAAGGTGATATCCACGCCGTTGTATTCGCTGTCCAGCTCCTTGAAGTTCGTCAGCAGGAAATCCACGCGGCCGCGCGTCGCCGGGTCTTGATTGTAGACGGTGATCGTCTGTCCGGCGAAGGGGGCCGGCAGATTCGCCGGGAGCGTGAGCCGGACGGGGATGTACGCCGACGGTGGGACGGCCACGTTCGCTCGTCCGACTTGCCGCCGATTATCGCGATGCCAGGCCGTGATGGAGACGACGAGGTCGCGATAGATTTGCTGTTGGATGCCGAGCGAGTACTCCCACGAATAGGGTCGCTCCAGATTCGGATCCATGCGCGTCGTCAATCCGCCGACGAATCCCGGGCCGGGGCCGATCTCGTCCAGTTGGGCGAGGCCATCGCCGTTGCGATCCGTCCAGCTTCGGGTCTCGACGCTCAAGCCGAGCGGATTCACGCTCACCGGATAGGCCATCCCGACATTTTGCAGGTAGCGGCTGGCGCTCGCCTTAAGGACCGTTCGCCCTGTGCCCGTGATGTCCCAGGAAAGTCCCAGTCGCGGCGCCCAATCTTTGAAGTTCGGGACATCGCGAATCTCCGGGAATCTCCGCTCGGGGACGAACGTCCCGGCCGCCGAGCGTTGTGGCGGAATCACGCCGAGGGCGTATTCGTATCGCAGGCCCAGGTTCAGCGTGAGCCGTCCACGAATGGTCCAGGCGTCTTGAACGAACCATGCGAATTGATGGAGATAGTTCGCCTGCTCGATCGGCGTGTTATAGACTCGCACGAAAGCCGGACGGCCGTTGTCGAAGATCAGACCGTGATCACCGTTCATCGTGTAAATCTGGCGGAAGAGGCTGCGCATGAATTGGATCCCGAACTTGAAGCTGTGCGCTCCGCCAAGCCCCGTCGTCACATACGAGGCCGCCGAATCAATGGAGATCCGGTAGTTCGGGTTCACGTAGTTATAGAGCGCGGCGTTGCTGCGGGTCGAGAGCGTGATGTCTTCTTTCATGATGTCGGTCGGCTTGACCTCCTTTTGATACCGCAGCGGGAAGACGATGTGCATGCCAGCGATCCCAGAATCAATGACCCATTTCGCCGAGGGCGTATAGGTCCATTTGATGTGCGCACTGTATCCGGGCTGGTCTTGCAGCCAAGAGGCTTTGTCCTCGATGAAGAACGGCGGGGTATCGCGCCGGTGGAAGCGATTCTTCTCGTTACGATTGTACATGAACGAGAGCCGGTGCTGCGCGCTCACCTGCCAGGTCACTTTGGCCGACGCGTTGCGGATGCGGTTGTCGTCGATCGCTTGCGTCTCATCGGGATTGAACGCGCCGGAGACGAGTTGATCCACTCCCCATTGGCGCAGGGAGACGAACCACCAGAGTTTATCCTTGATGAAAGGGCCACCGACATTGCCGTTGAGATCGTAGACGTTCTTGATGGGATTGCCGGCCTTCACGTCAGGGCGCTGTCGGAGTCGCGCCGGCACGCGCGCCAGCAGCTTCTCCCGCAGCTCTGGCGTCACATTGTTCGCTTGCATCGCTTCGGTCGCGCCGATGAAGAGGATGGAGCCGTGGATCTCATTGCCGCCATCTTTGGTCACCATATTCATGTAGACGCCCCCTTGCGAGATCTCCGCCGGGAGAGCGCCGACCTGGTAGTTGACCTCTTTGAACATCCCCGCATCGTAGTAGATGGCCGTGGCGCCTCCGGTACTCCCGGGCCAGTTGATCTCCAGACCGTCAATGGCGAACTTCTTGTCGCTGTCTCGTGAGCCGTGGACCGTCAGCGCGTACTGCTGCATTCCCTCCGTCCCTCCCACATCGAAGCGGCCGGAGGCGACGCCCGGGACCATGCGGGCGAGCACCCATGGGTCGCGCGGATTCGGAATCCGTTCGAGGATGTCTTGGGAGATCACCGTCTGCGTCACGACGTTGCTCGTGTCAATGACGGGAGACTCCCCGCTGACGGTGATGACTTCGACGACCTCCCCCACGTCGAGTTGGACGTTAACCGTCGCTTGAAAGGCTGAGGTGATGACGATCCCCTCCCGGACATGGGTCTTGAAGCCGGGATGCTCGAAGCGCAGCGTATATTCGCCCGGCTTCAGGTCGAAGAACTTGTAGTAGCCATTCTCATCAGTCTTCACCGTACGTGGACCGCCGATGAGCGCGGGCCCGCTCACGGTGACGGTGACGCCGGGCAGGACCGCCCCCTTGGCGTCTCTCACGGTCCCAGCGATCGAGCCCACTTGCACTTGGGCGAAGCCGACCACCGTCATGCTGAGCACCAAGATGAAACTCACGAGGATTGGGAGCGTGGCCAATGGAGTTCTCTTCAGGTGGCGAAGTGCACTTGCCCTCATTTCTTCCTCCTCCTTAGTTTGGTTTCGCTTTGGATTCGGGGCGCGGAGGACCCTTCTCGGCAGGGATTCCACGCGCCGAAAAATGATCCGACCTCCGAAAGCCCAAATGGCTCTTTCCCCTCGCGATCGCATGCCTTCTATCGCGAGCTTCGCGAAGCCGAATTCGATTCTGGCACTTGGCGCCGCTTGGCTTCTGCGACCATGCGCGCGACATCGGCCAGAAGCTTCTTCGCGTCGTAAATGATCCCATCTTTGATCGTGTATTTCACGCCACCGACGCGTTCGACTTTGCGCGTTTGGTCATTGAGCCGAAGGGCTCCGGTGCCGTAGAGGACCTTCAGGTTCTGGATCGGATTCTCATCGACGAGAATCAGATCCGCGAGCATACCCGGGCGGATGACTCCGAACTCGATCGGTTTCCCCTTGGGCTTGAAGAGCGCTTCTGCTCCCCACAAGGTAGCCGAGCGAATGACTTCCAGCGGATGAAACCCCGCCTCTTGCAGTAGCTCCAGCTCGCGGACGTAATCGAAGCCATAGAGCTTGAAGATGAATCCGGAGTCGGAGCCGGTCGTCACGCGTCCGCCCCGATTCTTGTACTCGTTCACGAAGGTCATCCACAGGCGATAGTTGTTCTTCCACTCGATCTCGTCCTGCGTCGTCCAGTAGAAGAAGAACGAACCATGAGCTTCGCGGTTGGGCTGATAGAACTCCCAGAGCGACGGGAGGGTGTACATATCATGCCATTCGGCACGCATGGCACGCATGAGATCGCGACTCGCCTCATAGATGGCGAACGTCGGATCGAGCACGAGCCCGAGCCGGATCAATTCCTCTATGACCGCGTTCCACTTCGGGCTTCCCGGTGGGGCCGCTTGTTTCCACAAGCGTCCGGCCTGCCCGAAGCGATGCTGTTCGTCATTGTAGTTGTAGTCGTAGGGGAAATCTTGAATCGTGCGGTCCACAAGGAGTGCTTCCGGCAATCCGTACCAATGTTCGAGCGTCGTCAGCCCCAAGCGCGCGGCATCCAGGGCATTCATCCGCGCCACGCCCGTCTGCGCCAGATGCGCGGCCGTTCCAAGTCCGTGCTTCTTCGCTTCGTCAATGAGCGCGGCCATGATCTCGGGATCGTAGGCCGTGAGCTTGAAGCCGTCCACGCCCTTCGCCGCAGCCCATCGGACGTACTCGCGCGCCAGCTCCGGCGTGGTGATCGGGCCGCGATCCCACCCCATGCCCGGGCGGACGTAGACGAAGATACGCGGGGCGACGATCTGATTCTTCGCGCTGCGTTCCCGTTCGCGTAACGTCCAGTCCACGCCATTGCCGGAGCCCGGATCGCGAACGGTCGTAATCCCGTGGGCCATCCACAGCTTGTAGACATATTCGGCCGGCGTACCTTGTGCGACGCCGCCGATATGTCCATGGAGATCCACGAATCCGGGCAGGACGTACATGCCGTGCGCATCAATCTCGCGCGTCGCGCCCTGCGGGCGACCGGCTTCGCGGATCGGGACTCTCGGATACCCGACGCTGCGAATCTCCTTGATGCGGTTCCCCTCGATGACGATATCGACAGGGCCGATGGGCGGCGCGCCCGTCCCATCAATGAGCGTCGCGCCGCGAATGATCAATCGCTCGAACGGCCCTTCTCCCTCGTCTGGCCGCCGATCCGGCGCCGGCGGAACGCTGCGCCGCTCCTGTGGCGCCGTCTGCGAGAGGGCGGAGAGGGTCGTCCCCCAAAGCGCGAGGATGAGCCAGACGATCCATTGCCGTCTTCCGCGATGCCACATCGTTCGCCTCCTCGTTCTGTTGATTCGGATGACGCGAGTCCCGTCATTCTCCACGGCTCAGAGTTTCAGCCAGCACCATTCGCGCGTGAGTGGCGTCTGATTGAGCGCCACGCCGCGCTCGCGCGTCACAAGAACGCAATTGGAATGGTTGTAGCCGAATCCGCCTTCGGGATTGTAAAGCCCCGGCTCGTTGCTGAACATCATCCCTTCTTCAAGGACCGTGTCGTCGCCCGGGGCGATATACGGCGCTTGATGCCCTTCCATGCCTTGGCCGTGCGCCGGTCGGTGATAGATATAACGCTCAAGCCCGGCGCGCACGGCGATCTCTAAGACCTTCTCAGCGACCTCCTGGCAGCGGACGCCCGCCTTGCTGAGCTCTTGTTGTTTGAGGACCATCTCCGTATGCACGTCCCACATCTTCCGCTGGAGATCCGTCATCGGCTCAATGTGCAGGGCGCGATAGCCCTCTCCCCCGTAACCGCCAATCGTGATGACCGCGGCGATCTGGACGGCCTCGCCCCGTCGAATCCGCGCGTAGAAGAACTGGTTCGGATGCGGATAGGCCGTCGCGACGCCCGCGCGACAACTGAAGCGGAGATTCACGCCGACGGCATCATGAGGGCGTCCGGTAGGTTGCAGGAGCCGCATCAGCTCGTGCGTGGCGAATTCTTCGGTCCGATGGCGCACCTCGAAGTCGGTCGCGTCCGTCCCGCGCTGGAGGATATAGTCGCGGGCGAAAGCGAGCATCCGATCGTGCAAGGCGATCGCCTTGCGCGTCAGCTCGATCTCCTCGGGGGTCTTGATCATCCGCATGCGAAGCAAGACGTCCCCGGCCACTTCAAACCGCGCTTCGGGCAAGGCCTCCTGCATCCGCTTCATCGTCGTCGGCCCCACTTCCTCCTCGATGCCTAGGCGCGCTCGTCCGAATCCGCGCTTGGCCAACCCCTTGAGCATCCACTGGAGAAGGTCGGCCTTTGGCCCCGCCTTGTACGCGAGCGCGTTGAATGGACCGGCATGCGGATAGTCGAAGTACCACTCCCCCTCTTTGATCCACCACGTGTTGACGAGGTCCTTATCCAGACCCGGATAGAAGAAGACGGGCTCTCCGCGCGCCGGGACGAAGAGCCAGAACGGTCGTTCCGTCGTCGTATGAAAGAGACCGGAGACGTAGATGATGTTCCACCGATCCTTCAGGATGATCCCATCCAACCCTCGCTCGGTCAATTTCTCTTGAAGTCGCCTCACCGTTTGCCGATACCAGCTCTCCGACAGGCGAAACGGCGGCGAAAGCGGAGTGACTTGGGGGACCGGCTCGCGCAGGTGATTCCCTCCGGCGAGAGCGAGGTCTTCACGTGGTTCGAAAAAGCGCATCGCGGGTCCGAGCGATGCGGATACGCCCAAAGAAGTCAGAAAGGCTCGTCGTGTCAAACGTTGCATAGATGACCCCCCTTGATGCCTCGATTTCGAGCGATCGAGAATATATTCTTCCCTCCGGGAAGGTGTCAAGCGGAAGACTCTTGCTCTTCCCTTAGGATGGGGCATCACGGGATAGATAGGGACCTCCGCTGTCGGATGGCGTGAGCGGTGCGTCGGGCCTGTTCCCGCACGGCCTCTGGCCACTCCGAACCGGCTCGCGCGTAACGTTCGATTTCGGGGAGGTCTTCCTCCCGCCCGATGAAGTAAAGCGCGCGCAGAGCTTCGTAGACCTGTTGGCTCTCAGGCGCGAGCCAGAGGATCACATCTCCGGCGCGCACGCCCGCTCCACCGGTGATGAGCAAGCGTTCGACGCGTCCCGGCCAAGGCGCGCGCACATCCACCTGGCGTCCATCCGCACGGCGAATTCGGGCCAGTAGCGTCTCCGTCCGCACATCGTCCCCAAGGGAGGTGCTCACTGTGACCGTGCCTTCCTCCGGGGCGCGAATCGGTTCGGAGCGAAGCATCTGCTGAATCTCCGAACGCCCGCTCTCATCTCCGAAGCGCACCAGGCCAAGCGCTGCGTTGCGTCGCACCATCGGGATCGGGTCGTTCAACAAGCGCTTGAGTGCACGATGGAAGTCCGCGGAGCGATTGTCCTGCCCCATCACCCAAGCCGCCATCAAGCGGATCTCCGAGCGCGGATGCTCAGCGAGGCTCACGATCTTCGGATACCACTGTCGAACCGAGGGATCGCCACGTAGGATCCGATCGGCGATCTGCGAGAGGGCGTGTTGGATATGGCGCGGCTTTTCCTCATCGTTGAGATAGCGTTCGATCTGCCGATCCGTGAGCGGGCGTCCGAACCACGTCAGGTACCACGTCAGAAACGGAACGAGGAGGAAGAGGAAGGCCAGTAGGATCATCAGCAGGATCGACCGCGGACGTTGCGTCATCGGCGCCCTCATGTCTCTCCTCCTCCTTGGATCGCGCTTGGAAGGGGGAGTGTACCGAGGACTTCCGCTTCGAGCAAGGGATGAGCGAGTATCTCTCACCTTGAGCTTTGCCTTGATGCCTTATCGCTTGCCCAGGCTCCGTCCCAGGGGGAAAGAAAGGGATGTCGGAAGCCGACGCCTTCAGACGCCGAGATAGCTCAACCCAAGTGGACTGCTGACCGGAGCAGCACTGGTCGGTACCGCAGCTCTCCTAAGGCACCGTTGCTGTTAGCGTCCACCTATTGAGCTCTCAAGTGGGTAGCATAGCCCTACGTTGTTCCCCTTACGGCGCAGTACCGACCCCCAGTGTTGGTGATACCTGTGGAGATATCCGTAGAGGTGTACCCGCCCCAGATGATCATCTCCGTCCCCGTCCAAACCGCTGTGTGAAAGAACCGGGCCAATGGGGCGTTGACCGTACTAGTCGGTACCCAAGTGTCCGTCACCGGGTTGTAACGGCCTCCCGTGTTGTTGAAGGAGTTTAAACCATCCCACCCGCCCCAGACGATCATCTCCATCCCTGTCCAAACGGCCGTGTGGAAAGACCGGGCTGAGGGAGCATTGGTCGCGCTGGTTGATGTCCACGTGTCCGTCGTCGGATTGTACCGACCTCCGGTGTTGGTAAACGGCACTCCTCCCCAAATGATCATCTCCACTCCTGTCCAAACGGCCGTGTGGAGCTCTCGGGCTGAAGGGGCATTGACCGTGCTAGGCGATGTCCACGTGTCCGTCGCCGGATTGTACCGACCCCCAGTATTGAAGTAATTCGAGCCATCCCATCCACCCCAAACAATCATCTCCGTTCCCGTCCAAACGGCCGTGTGGGCAGATCGAGTCGTAGGAGCGTTGACCGTGCTGGTTGGCATCCATGTGTCTGTTGCCGGATTGTACCGTCCCCCGGTGTAGAGGTAGTTCAACCCATCCCATCCACCCCAGGCAATCATCTCCGTTCCTGTCCAAACCGCTGTGTGGGCAGATCGAGCCGTAGGAGCATTGGTCGTGCTCGTTGGTATCCACGTGTCCGTCGCCGGATTGTACCGACCCCCAGTATTGAAGTAATTCGAGCCATCCCATCCACCCCAAACGATCATCTCCGTTCCCGTCCAAACGGCCGTGTGAACGGATCGGGCCGCAGGAGCGTTGACCGTGCTGGTTGGCGTCCACGTATCTGTTGCCGGATTGTACCGTCCTCCGGTGTTGGTAGATGGCGCTCCTCCCCAGATGATCATCTCCGCTCCTGTCCAAACGGCCGTATGGGAGGTCCTAGGAGCAAGAGCATTCGGCATACTTGGAATCGTCCACTTGTCCGTCGTCGGATCGTACCGTCCTCCATTGTTGAGGCGGCCTACAGAGGTGTTCCCACCCCAGACGATCATCTCCGTTCCCGTCCAAACGGCCGTGTGGTTAGACCGAGCCGTAGGGACGTTAGCCGTGCTGATCGGCATCCAGGTATTCGTTGCCGGGTTGTACCGTCCCCCGGTGTTAAGGTAGGTAGAGCCATCATATCCACCCCAGATGATCATCCTCGTCCCCGTCCAAACGGCTGTGTGGCCGTCTCGAGGCGAAGGGGCAATGATTGTGCTGGTCGGCAGCCATCTGTCCATTGTTGGGTTGTATCGTCCCCCGGTATTGATACGACCTGTAGAGGTGTTCCCACCCCAGACGATCATCTCCGTCCCCGTCCAAACGGCCGCATGATTGCGCCGGGCCGAGGGAGCACCGGTCGTGCTGGTAGGCATCCACGTTTCTTTTGCCGGGTCGTACCGTCCACCAGTGTTAAGGTAATTAGAGCCATCCCATCCACCCCAGACGATCATCTCCGTCCCCGTCCAAACCGCCGTGTGACCGTACCGGGCTGAGGGAGCCTTGGCCGTACTGATCGCCATCCACGTGTCCGTCGCTGGGTTATACCGACCTCCGGTATTGGTATTGGGATACCCGCCCCAGACGATCATCTCTGTCCCTGTCCAGACTGCTGTGTGGTTAGACCGAGCCTCGGGGGCATCAGCCGTGCTAGTCAGTGTCCACGTATCCGTTGCCGGGTTGTACTTTCCCCCGGTGTTAGTATTGGGTTGCCCACCCCAGACGATCATCTCCGTCCCCGTCCAAACCGCCGTGTGACCGTACCGGGCCGAAGGGGCGTTGGTCGTACTGGTTGGCGTCCATGTGTCCGTTGCTGGATTGTACCGATCTCCTGTGTTGGTAGGCGGTGCTCCTCCCCAAATGATCATCTCCGTCCCTGTCCAAACCGCCGTGTGGCCCACTCGAGGAGCAGGGACATACGCCATGGTGATTGGCGTCCACGTGTCATCCACACAGGGTGCTGCTGTCACCCTTGGTAGCTCTAGCCGATAAACCTCCCCATGTGCCTTCGGCTCATACGCTCTCCCCACCTCCGACCACCACGCCTCCAGAGGCTTCTTGGGCCACTCTACCGTCGCCACTACCAAGCGGTTATCCGCCACCTCCAAGATAGCTGCCACTAAAAAGTGGTCCGGTTCTTCCCAAAGTGGACTCACCTCCCCAACGGGCAGTCGGCTCGTCAAGGACGTGCTCCCGGATGGGCCTAACTCCGCCGGAGCCTCAAGCCAAGACGGCGCTCTATTGATAGGGCCAGCGCTCAACCAGCGAGCCAGACGACCGACCGCTTCCAACCATTCCCCTTCATCCAGCTCTAGGACAGACCAACCGCTTGGGATCCCTTTAAAGGAGCGTCCGTTCCATTTTACTCCTCCGTTCCTTCTCCTCACCACCCATTCCGCCTCCTGATACTGCCCACTTAACCCCCTCAACTGATGCACCGAAAGCCGACTCCCGTATCTCGCTAGCTCGGCCTCGATGGCTCGTCTTTGCGATCCGTGAATCCGCTCATCATACGCATACTGACTTCGCAAAAACCGCTCCACTAGTATTGGCCTCGCCACACACTCTCCCACCAAGTACCCATCGCTTCCTAACGCTGCCCACAGCGCCCGAAGCCGCTCAGGCGCCTTGCTCGACCGCGCCATCCGCTCTAGCTCTGCCCGAATGTTGGATTCCGTAATCCGGATTCCCCACAGCACCTCAAGCGCCGTCTCCTTCCTCAACAGGTCCTCCACTTTCTTCCGGCTGACTGCCTTCGGCAGAACCTCTTCTAGCAGCGGCTTGGGCTGTCCGTTCTCACTTGGCCATATCCGCGCCCGCCAGTAAAACTCCTGGATGATCCGCTCGCAGGCCACCCGGTCCTCCAGGGTGAGAGGAGCCGATGGCCGAAATCTCCCCGCTTCAAGGGCCGCTTTCCCATCCCAAACCCAGGGGAAGGGGATCCCCATCCACATCAGAGCCAGCAGGAGCCCAACTGTCTCCCATTGGCGAAGTCTCCACGACAGCCGCAACCGCCTCAGGATCATGACCGACATCCTTTTGTGAGTCTTAACGGCGGACATTGCTTCCTTCTCCCACAGGTCGAAGGTGAGCAGCCATCCACGTCCGAGGAAAGCTATTTTACGGTCCCACCAGTCGCCGTCAACATGCAAATTTGTGAGCCCGCTCAGCTGTTGGAGCTCTCGAGGGATGGGCTGCAGCCCCTTGAAACTCGAGGGCCGGGGGGGCTGTTACATCATGCCAATACGGTCCAAGGACCCGAACGCGGGATTTGCCCGCGCGGCGCCAGGATTGATACAATTC
Organism: Acidobacteriota bacterium; assembly: GCA_030550025.1. Lineage (GTDB taxonomy): Bacteria > Acidobacteriota > Blastocatellia > HR10 > HR10 > HR10. Next base: position 265,488 of record JAUQQC010000001.1, read on the forward strand.
GCGCCCTATGAGGCGAACGCGTGGTGTGGTGGCGATCGGGCTTGTGCTGGCGCTTTGGCTCGTCGGGTGTCGGGAGCGGGCCTCCCGCACGTATGCGATCAAAGGGCGCGTCGTCGCCGTCGCTGCTAATCGGCAATCGGTCACGCTCGCGCACGAGGAGATCCCTGGTTACATGAAGGCGATGACGATGCCGTTCCCCGTCAAAGATCCACGCGTGCTCGAAGGGATCGAACCTGGGGATGAGGTCGAAGGGGAGTTGGTCGTCACTGAAGAGGAGGGATGGATCGCTCGCTTGCGCGTCCTGAGGAAGGGCGAGCCACAGCCGCTCGATCAATCCAAGGCTATGCCCATCGAGTACTTGCTTAATCCGGGAGATGATGTCCCCGACATCACGCTGGTGGATCAGGAGGGACGCACGTTTCGACTCGGCGACTGGCGCGGTCGGACGATCGCCCTCACGTTCATTTTCACCCGCTGTCCCTTTCCGAATTTCTGTCCGCTGATGAGCCGCCGCTTCGTCGAGGCACAGGAGGCTCTTCGGAGGCGACGGCCCGAATGGCTCGAAGGCGATCGCGTGCGGTTTCTGACGCTCAGCTTCGATCCCGAGTACGATACACCGGCCGTGCTGAAGGCTTACGGCGAACGTTGGAATGCGGATTTCCGTCATTGGACGTTCGCCACGAGCCCAGTTGCCGAGATGGCGCGCTTCGGCGCGAGCTTCGGGCTCTCGTTCTGGACCGAAGGGGGGACGATCAATCACAATCTCGCGACGGCGGTGATCCGTCCCGATGGGAAGTTGCAGAAGGTCTTTCGCGGCAACGAGTGGACGGCGCTCGACCTGGTGCAGGAGATCGAAGCGGCCACGCGGTGAGCCCGGTGCGCATCAACGCGTCGCGTCTTCCGAGCGCGAGCGGCTCAGGACGTAATCCCGCACTTTCTTCAAGTCCTCCCAAGCTTCGCGTTTTCGCTCGGGCGCGCGCAGCAGGAAGGCCGGATGGAACGTCGGTAGGACCTTCGTCCCATGCGCGTCGAAGAATCGCCCGCGAATTTGGCCAATAGGCGCCTTCGTCCCCAGGAGCGACTGTGCGGCGATGGCGCCGAGCGCGACGACGACATCGGGCTTGATCACACGGATCTTGCGAAAGAGGAACGGCTCGCACGTCGCGATCTCATCGGGTTCGGGCGTGCGGTTGCTCGGCGGGCGACACATGACGACGTTGGTGATGTAGACCTCTTCTCGTCGAAAGCCCATGGCTTCGATCATGCGATTCAGAAGCTGGCCCGCGCGACCCACGAACGGACGTCCTTGCGCGTCTTCTTCTGCCCCCGGGCCTTCGCCAACGAACATGATGCGCGCGCGCGGATCGCCTTCGCCGAAGACGATCGTCGTGCGCGATCGATGGAGCTTGCAGCGCGTGCATTCGCCGATGTCGGCGCGAATGTCGTCCAGCGTGCGGTCTGCGATCGGCGGCGCCGTAGAGGGGAGCGGAAGATCGCCAAAGAGCGCCGGCTGCTCCGCGGCGCGTTCGGGCTGCCTTTCGACCGAGTGTACAGAACGCCGCTTGCCCGCCATAAGCTCTTCCTCCTTCGGCGTTTCTCCCTCGACCGTCGCCTCGGGGGCTTCGCGAGGCGAAGTCGAACGTTCCCAAGCGTTCTCCTCGTCGCCCACGGTCATTGAAGAGGAGTGGGCGCGTTCGCGCCATTCCGGCAAGAGGTCGCGCGAGGCCGAGCCTTCCTCCACATGCGTCGCGCCCAACTCCGCGAGATACCGAAGATACGCGCGCACGTCTCGGATCAGTTCGATCGCGCGAGATCGCAGGTCGCGATCCGTTGCGTGCATCCCTTCACCTCCCGCCATCTCCGCGTGCGATCCACGAGGCGAAGTCAGCGCGAACGTTCCCCTCTTTCCTCGGAGCGTCCACGCTGTGCCAGAAGCTCTCGCACGCGATCGAGGATGCGCATGGCCATCTCGTACTTGGACATCCGTGGCAGTTGGACGACGTGCCCCTCGCGGTCCAAGAGCCAGCCCGCATTCTCGTCGGCCGCGAATCCCGTCTCCGTGCTCGCAGCATCATTGACGACGATGAGATCGAGGTTCTTCTCGATGAGCTTCTGCCGTCCGTGTTCGAGATGGGCTTCCGTCTCGGCGGCGAATCCGACGAGCAGGCGCGATCCCTTTCGTCGCCCGAGCTCGGCCAGGATGTCGGGCGTGCGCTCAAGCGCCAGCGTGAGATCGGCCTCGGCCTTCTTGAGCTTCGCCGTGGAGAACGTCTTGGGCCGATAGTCGGCTACGGCGGCGGCTTTGAGGACGATCGTCGCTCGCTCCATGTGTGAGAGGACGGCGCGATACATCTCCTCGGCGCGGCGTATGAAGATCGTCTCGGCGTCCGGAGGGGGGGACAGCGCCGTCGGCCCACTGATGAGCGTCACCTGGGCGCCGCGAGCGAGCGCGGCGTGGGCCAGCGCGTATCCCATCTTGCCCGTCGAGCGATTGGTCAGATAGCGAATCGGATCGAGATCTTCGCACGTGGGGCCGGCGGTGATCAGGACGTGTTCGCCTTCCAGATCGCGAACGTATGGGCGGGCGGCCAGGATCACCAGGGCCCGCGCGACGATCTGCTCGGGCTCGGCCAAGCGGCCTTCGCCCTCAACGCCGGAGGCGAGATACCCCCGCTCAGGGGGAATGATGGCGACGCCCCGACGCCGGAGTTGGGCGAGATTCTCCTGTGTCGCCGCGTTCTCCCACATCTCGACGTCCATGGCCGGGGCCAACAATACCGGGCAGCGCGCCGAGAGATAGAGCGTCGCGAGGAAATCGTCGGCCAGGCCGTGGGCGAAGCGAGCCAACGTGTGCGCCGTCGCCGGAGCGACCAGCAGCAGATCGGCCCAGCGCGCCATCTCCACATGCCGGACGACGATGTTCGCACCCGGCTCGAACATCTCGACGACGACCGGATGGCGCGAGAGCGCTTCGAAGGTCACGCGGCCAACAAAGCGCGTCGCCGCGCGCGTCAGCACGACGCGCACCTCGGCGCCGCGTTGCTGGAGTTGGCGTAGGATCTCCGGCGCCTTGTATGCGGCGATGCCCCCGGTGACGCCGAGGATGACGCGATATGAGCGATCCAAACTCATGAGGCCTCCGCGCGGTCTGAGCTCTCGAACGTATGGAGGACCCGTCGAATGTCCTCCTCCAGGCGCTCTCGGCGGTGGCGCTCGGCGAGAATGATCGCTTCCAGTAGAGCGAGCGCCTCTTCCAGTCGGTCGTTGATGATCACGTAGTCGAAGTCTCGATAGTGCTGCACTTCTTCGCAAGCGATGGTCAGGCGATGCTGCAAGCTCGGCCAGGCATCGGTCTTTCGCGCGCGCAGCCGCTCGGTCAGCACCTCTCGTGATGGCGGGAGGATGAAGATGCTCACCAAAGGCAGCGAGAGCTTCCGGAAGGCCGCCGCCCCCTGCACGTCAATGCTCAGGATCACATCGCGCCCGGCCTCAAGCTCCCGCTCGATCGCCACGCGCGAGCGCCCGTAGAAGTACCCGTAGACCTCCGCCCATTCGATCAACTCCCCGGCCTCGCGCATGCGCTCGAATTCCCGCCGGGAGACGAAGTGATAGTCTCGCCCTTCGACTTCCGTCGGCCGCTGCGGGCGCGTCGTGTACGAGACCGAATAGACGAGATTGGGCACACGCGCGATCACGCGATTGACGAGCGTGGACTTCCCCACGCCCGAAGGGCCGGAGACGAGGAAGAGCAATCCCTGCTTATTCGACATTTTGCACCTGTTCGCGCAATTTCTCGATCTCGGCCTTGATGGCGAGCGCCCGCTGGGCGAGCGCGACGTTCCCAGCTTTCGCCAGGATCGTGTTGATCTCGCGCTGCATCTCTTGGAAGAGGAAGTCGAGGCGCTTGCCGACAGCCCCCTCTTCCTCCAGGAGCTCGCGACCTTGAGCGAGATGGCTGCGCAGTCGGGCGATCTCCTCGCTGATGTCGGCGCGATTCACAAAATGAAGGATTTCCTGCATGACGCGCGTTGGGTCCAAGGGAAGCTCGCGCGCCCATTCGCTCAGGCGCTCGGTGAGTCGCTGACGGTACACCTCCGGCAACGCCCTCGCCTCCTGTTCGATCGCGCTGAGGTGATCGGTGATGAGCGCGAGCCGGGCGAGCAAATCCCGACGAAGGTGCGCGCCTTCGGCCGCGCGCATCTCAGCGAGCGCGCGCAGGGCGTCTTCAGTGACGGCTTCGAGTTTCTCGGCGAGCGCCGGAGGGATCTCTACCGGCGGGCGCGGCCGCAGCAGGTCCCGCACCTGCAGAAGGGCATTGATGTCCACCTCTCCCGAGAGGCCGAATTCATCTCGGATCTGGCGCAAGGCCGTCACATAAGCCATCACGAGCGGACGATTGATCTCATAAGTGAGCCACGCGGGCGTCGCCGGCGTGAATTCCACCGTGAAGACGATGCGCCCGCGCTCAAAGCGCTCCTGAATCTTCTTCCGCAACACGGATTCCCACGCCCCGAGCGCTTCGGGAAGACGGACGTGGATCTCCAGGAAGCGATGGTTCCCACTGGAGACCGTCGCCCGCAGCGAGAAATCCTCGCCTTCGTAAGCGGCACTGCCATATCCGGTCATGCTGCGCACCATCGTCACTTCACTCGGAGAGGACTTCGGACAGTTGAGGGGCGAATTGGCGCTCGTAGAGGCGGCTGTAAAGGCCACCGCGCCGGAGCAATTCGGCGTGCGTGCCCTCTTCGACGATCGTTCCGCCATCTAGGACGACGATGCGATCGGCGCGACGGACGGTCGAGAGCCGATGCGCGATGACGATGACCGTGCGCCCGGCCATCAGGTTGAGCAAGGCCTGCTGTACGCCGTGCTCGGATTCCGCATCGAGCGCTGACGTCGCTTCATCCAGGATCAGGATGGGCGCGTCCTTCAAGATGGCGCGGGCGATGGCGATCCGCTGGCGCTCCCCCCCGGAGAGACGAATGCCGCGCTCACCGATCACCGTCTCGTAACGTTCGGGCAGCTCCTGGATGAAATCGTGCGCCAGCGCCGCGCGCGCCGCTCGCTCGATCTCCTCCGGCGTGGCTTGCGGTCGTCCGTAGGCGATGTTATGCCGCACCGTGTCGTTGAAGAGGATGACCTCTTGGGTGACCAGAGCGATCAGGTGGCGCAGCGAATCCAAACGAACGTCGCGGATGTCCACTCCGTCAATGAGGATGGCGCCTTCGGTGACGTCGTAGAAACGCGGCAGCAGCTTCACCAGCGTCGTCTTCCCGACGCCGCTCATCCCCACGATGGCGACCATCTCCCCGGCGCGAATGGTCAAGTTCACGTTCCGCAGGACGTATTCCTCGGCATCGGGGTATCGGAACGAGACGTTGCGGAATTCGATCTTCTCGCGAAAGCTCGTGAGCGCGATCGCGTGAGGCCGATCCACCAACTCCGTGTGGGTGTCGAGCAACGCGAAGACGCGCTGGCAGGCGGCGAGCGCATGTTGCAGGGCATTCTGAATGCGGCTGAGCTTCCGCACGGGGTCGTAGAGGCTGAAGAGGAAGAAGAGGAAGACGAAGAACTCGCCCGGGGTCATCTCGCGCCGGGCGATGATCCGTTGAGCGTAGAGGATGAAGCCGGAGGCCGCGACGATCCCAATCAGCTCGATGATCGGCGGGGAGAGCGCCGCCGTGCGCGCCGCTTTCAAAACGGAGCGCATGACCGCATGCGCGGCGCGCCGAAAGCGCTCCGATTCCAGAGCCTCGGTCCCGAACGCCTTCACGACGAGATTGCCCGAGAGCGTCTCCTGTGCGACGTTCAGGATCTGCTCATACCCCTCTTGCACGCGCCGCCCCGTGCGTCGCAGGTGGCGCCCGAAGTAAACCGTCGCCTGATAGACGAGCGGTCCCAACGCGAGCGCGAGCAGCGCCAGCTTCCAGTTCAGCTTGAAGACGATGGCCAAGAAGACGATGAGCGTGAAGGATTCGCGCAGCGCGTCCGTGAGCGTGCGCGAGACGGCCGTCTCGATCTTCTCGACGTCGTTGACCAAATGTGAGGTGAGCACGTTCGCCGGATAGCGCGAGAAGAAGGGGGCCGATTGTCGCAGCAGATGTTCGTAGAGCGCGCATCGGAGATCGAAGACGGCTCGTTGCCCGATCCGCGCCATGAGGTAATTGGAGAAGAATTCCGCAGCCCCCTTGGCCATTGTGATCAGGATCATCAGGGCTGCCAACAGATACCAGCTGCGCTCGCTCTCCAGGGGAAGGTAGCGATGGAAATCCACGAGATTTTTCGCCCGGGGAGCCGTGGCGACAATGCCGCTTGAGGCGAGCAGGCCATCGGAGATCGGGACGAGCAAGCTCCGCAACGCCCCTTCGAGCACGGCCACAGCATTCATCAGGAAGAGGGCCAGCACGAACACCCCCCAGTAAGGGCGCACGTAACCGAGGAGGCGGAAGAATTCCCCCCATCTGCCCGCGCGTGGGGCAACCTCTCCCCACGATCCATCAGAGTGCGCGGGCACAGAGGCCGCATTCAGTCCAGACCACGATCCTTCGTTGCGCGAAGGGGCGACGCTCATGGTAACTGCGCCACGACTTCGACGATCTCCTCCAGCGTGTTGTACAGATGAGGGGAGATGCGCAACCGTCCCAAACGCGCCGAGACGATGATCCCGCGCTGCTCCAGCCGCGCGGCCAGCTCCTGGGCTGAGAAGCGCGGGTGCGTGAAGCAGAAGATGCCGGAGGTCTCGCCCGGGCGCCGCGAGCTGACCACCCGATACCCTTTCGCCTGGAGCCGCTCACACAATTCTCGCCCGAGGACGGCCAGATGCTCCTCGATCCGTGAGATCCCCACCTCGAGCAACAACTCGACCGAGGCACCGAGTCCACAGAGGCCACAGACGTTGGACGTCCCCGATTCAAAACGGAGCGCTCCCTCGCGATAGGTGAGATCGTAGGTCAGCTCCTCCGCCAGGATCGAATCCCTCCAATTTCGCACGGACATCCACCCGACGAGCATCGGCTCCAAGCGGTCGAGCACCCGCGACGAGACGTAAAGGATGGCTGCGCCTTCTGGGCCGAGCAGCCATTTATGGCCATCGGCCGCGAACGCGTCCACGTGGAAGCGTTCGACATCGAACGGAAGCGCGCCGAGCCCTTGAATGGCGTCCACGACGAAGAGGATGTCCCGCCTTCGGCAAAACTCTCCCAGTCGTTCCAAGTCCATGCGGAATCCGCTGGCGAATTGGACGAAGCTCACGGCGAGCACGCGCGTGCGGCGATCCACGAGCGCGAGTAGGTCCTCCAGCTCAATGCGCCCATCGCGCTCCGGCGCCAGACGCAGCTCGACGCCATAGGTCCGAAGCCGCATCCACGGATAGACGTTGGCTGGGAATTCGCATCCGGCCGTGACGACATTCTCCCCCTCTCGCCACCGGAGCCCATTGGCGATGACCGAGAGTCCATCGGAGGTGTTGCGCATGAAGGCGATCTCCTCGGGGCGCGCGTTCACCAAGCGAGCCACGTGCTGGCGCGTTCGCTCGATCGCCTCCCACCATTCGGCCACCTTCACGGTCCCATGTCGCATGACCTGCTCGGCTTGGCGCGTCATCGCTTCGACCGTCGGTCGAGGCAAGGGCGAGATGGCGGCATGGTTCATGTAAATGTAGCGCTCTGTGACCGGGAAGAGTTGTCGGATCGCGTCGTTCATGTCCCCTCAAGTCGAAAACATGGTCGAACGACTCCGACGACCATGCCTCGATGATTTTTCACCTCTCCGCTGTAGTAGGCCGATAGCTTATCAAGGGCTGCGCCCTCGAGCAACCTAAGCTGTCGCAAGACCTCCAGCACGACGAGATTCCGGGCGCGGCGCTCATCGCCGTCCTCGATCTTGATGGCGATGCCCGCCCCTTCGGGAAACCGTGAGCATGGGAAAATGCCGAGCGCATAGATGCCTTCGGCGCCGGCTTTGGCGAGCACGCGCCCGCCGGTCTCGCGCAGGAGATCGGTATCCAAGCGACGGCGTGTCCCGCCCACCATCTCCGGATACTCGCGCATGGCGCGCGTGACCTCGGCGATCGCAGCGCACAAGGGCGCTTCGAGGCCAGCGGCCTCCGGATTCGCCAGACGGGCGTAGGCCAGCGCCATGCGCTCCAACGGGAGCGCGAACGTGGGCGCACTGCAGCCGTCCACTCCGATGCAAATCTCCGACACGGGCAGATCCACCAGTCGCGCGAGCGTTCGCCGAATCTCCTGTTGAACGGGATGCTCGGGATCGAGGTAGCGCTCGATGTCGCTCTGCCAGAACCGGGCGAGCGCGAGCATCCCGGCGTGTTTGCCCGAGCAGGCGTTATGTAACGGCGTCACGCCCTCTGGACCTAAGCATCGCGCCGTCTCCACGTCGAAAGGGGGATGGAGCCCGCACTGAAGCGCCGACTCGTGGAGGCCGATCTTCCGAAGGAGCTGCGCAACCGTCTCTACATGCTGCAGTTCACCACTGTGGGAGCCACAGATGAGAGCCAACTCCCGTGGCGTGATCCCGAAATGGCGCACGGCGCCACTGGTCACCAACGGCAGCGCTTGAATCGGCTTGGCCGCCGAGCGCAAGTAGGTCACGAAGTGGGGATCTCCGAGGTTGAAGAGCTTCCGCCCGTGCGGATCAGAGACGACGAGCATCGCGCGATGGCGCGATTCCATAAGAGAGCCTCGCATGACTTCGACGACCACCGGCGCCGCATCCATCGGCAGAAGGGTACCAAACCCATTCGGAGACGGCAAGGAGAGTCGAAGCATCCCCCCACGTGGGCGCGCATTTCGCGTCGCGAGCGGTTGCGTGCGGACGAGGGCATTCGGTATCTTCCGGCTCTCGAATGAGTCAGCTCTTCGTCGGGGAGGAGGACGATGACGCGATGGGTGCGGGGTTTGGGCATGAGCCTGATACTCGGCTTGAGCAACACGGGGGTCGGTGCTCCGACGCCGCGTCAGATGGACGCTCCGCTGCCGATCGTCTCCCCGGAGACGGTCGGGATGTCGGCGCGACACCTGGCGCGCATCGAGGAGGTCGTCCAGGAGGCGATCGCGCGTCGGCAGTTGCCCGGCGCCGTCATCCTCGTCGCGCGTCAGGGGCGCATCGTCTATTGGCGAGCGTTCGGCTACCGCGCTCTGGAGCCTGAGCGGATTCCGATGACCCGCGATACCGTTTTCGATCTCGCCTCGCTCACGAAGGTCGTGGCCACTGCTACCTCGGTGATGCTCCTGGTCGAACGCGGGAAGATTCGGTTGGGCGATCCCGTCGCTCGCTATATCCCCGAATTCGCGCAAAACGGAAAAGAGCGAATCACCATCGAACACCTGCTCCTGCATCGTGGTGGACTCATCGCCGACAATGACTTGGCTGATTATCGCGATGGTCCGGAGAAGGCGATGGAGCGGATTTACGCGCTGGGGACGGTCGCCGAGCCGGGCACACGCTTCATCTACAGCGACGTCGGGTACATTGTGCTCGGCGAACTCGTGCGCCGCGTCTCGGGCCAGCGTTTGGACGAATTCGCTCGCGAGAATATCTTCCGTCCCCTTGGCATGACGGAGACGACGTTCACCCCCACCGGGGCGCTGCGCCAGCGGTGCGCGCCCACGGAACGCCGCGAAGGGCGATGGATGCAAGGCGAAGTGCATGATCCGCGCGCCTATGCCCTGGGCGGCGTCGCTGGTCATGCCGGCCTCTTCTCGACTGCGCGCGATCTGGCCATCTATTGTCAGATGATCCTCAACGGTGGGGGATTTCGCGGCGTGCGCATCCTCAGTCCATTGGGCGTGCGACGCATGGTGGAGAGCCGCGGCCTCCCGTTTCAGGAGATGCGTGGTCTTGGATGGGACATCAACACCGGCTACTCCTCCAACCGCGGCGATCTCTTCCCAATCGGATCCTTCGGCCACACAGGGTTCACGGGGACGTCGTTCTGGATCGATCCGACGAGTCAGACGTTCGTCATCTTTCTGAGCAATCGCGTCCATCCGGATGGTCGCGGCGATGTGACGTCGTTGCGCGGACGCGTGGCCTCGATCGTCGCGGCGGCGATCCAGCGCCCGCCCCTGCCGGAGTTGTGGCCCACTCCGCTGACGATCCAGCGGGAAGTCGAGCGTCTTCGCGTTCGGGAGAGTCTCGAGACGGCCACCGTGCTCAACGGCATTGACGTCTTGCGCCGCGATGGCTTTCGCCTGCTCGAAGGCCGACGCGTCGGAGTGATCACGAACCATACGGGACGCGCTCGCGATGGGACGAGCACGATTGATCTGTTGGCGCGTGCCCCCACTGTGACGCTTGTGGCGCTCTTCAGTCCCGAACACGGCTTGCGCGGACAGGCCGACGAACCCGTGGGGGATACGGTGGATGAGAAGACGGGACTCCCCGTCTACAGCCTCTACGGGCCGCGGCAACGACCGACGGCCGAAATGCTTCGCGGTCTGGATACGCTCGTCTTCGACATCCAGGATATCGGCGCACGGTTCTACACGTACATCACGACAATGGGATATGCCATGGAAGAAGCCGCCGCGCGCGGGATCCGCTTCATCGTGCTCGATCGCCCGAACCCGATCAACGGGCAGGACGTGGAAGGTCCTGTGGCCGATCCCGACGCGCTCTCGTTCACGGCGTATCATTCGATCCCCATCCGGCACGGGATGACGATCGGCGAGCTGGCGCTCCTGTTCAATGCGGAACGAAAGATCGGGGCTGATCTCCACATCGTGAGGATGGAGGGGTGGAAGCGCGAGTACTGGTTCGATCAAACCGGACAAGAGTGGGTGAATCCGTCGCCCAACATGCGGAGCCTCACGGCGGCAGCGCTCTATCCGGGTATTGCGCTTCTGGAGACGACGAACGTCTCCGTGGGGCGGGGAACGGATCGGCCCTTCGAGCTGTTCGGGGCGCCGTGGATGGACGGACGACGCGTGGCCGAAGAGCTGAATCGGCGCGGGATCCCCGGCGTACGCTTCGTTCCCATTCGGTTCACTCCCCGGGCGAGCACGTTCGCTGGAGAGGAGTGTGGAGGTGTGGCCATCATCATCACTGAACGCGCGGCGGTGCGACCGGTGCGCCTGGGAATCGAGATCGCCGTCGTCTTGCACCGGCTGTATCCTGAGACGTGGCGGATCGACGCCTTCGGACGTTTGCTCGCTCATCGCCGAACGTTGGAGTTGCTCAAAAGTGGCGCCGATGCCGATACGATCGAACGCGCGTGGCAGGCGGAGTTAGAGCAATTCCGACACATCCGCCAGCGGTATCTGCTCTATTGAGCGCGCCTGACGAACGGGCCTCGCGCTTCCTTCGGGAGCTGTCCCAACACTGGCTCTGACGTCTTGCGTCCGCGTTCGGTGCGGTCGCAGTCCGCATCGGGGCGCATTGGGAGCGAGCGTGCGCCTTCACAGCAAGCAAGTTGAGTGTTCCTGCGGCTCTCGCATTCCTGGGGGCGACAGCTCGCTCTTTCCACGGGAGCGCCATCGTCGGGAGAGGATCACTCGGTCTCACCGCGAAAGATGGCCGGGAGAGTCAGCAGCAGGATTTTCACATCGAGCCAGAGCGACCAGTGCTCGATGTAATAGAGGTCCAACTCGACCATGCGCTCGAAGGGAAGACGATTCCGCCCACTCACTTGCCAGAGTCCGGTGATTCCAGGCTTCACCTCCAGTCGTTTTCGATGCCAGCTCGAATAGTGTTCGACCTCGTAAGGGATGGGGGGGCGCGGCCCGACCACGCTCATCTCGCCTTTGAGGACGTTGAGGAATTGCGGCAGCTCATCCAAGCTCCAGCGCCGAAGCCATCGTCCGATGCGCGTGATGCGGCGATCGTTCGGGACCTTCCCGTAAAGCACCCGACGGGCGTCATCCGGTTGACGTTCGCTCTCCAGGCGCGGCGCGTTGATGGCCGGGGCCACGCGGAGCGATCCGCGAATCAATTGGGTCATCATCGCTCGGTGGGGTTGTTCGTCCGCATCGGCGCGCATCGTGCGGAATTTGTAGAGCGTGAAGAGGCGTCCGTCCATGCCGACGCGCTCTTGGCGAAAGAGGATGGGACCGCGCGAATCGAGCTTGATGAGCACAGCGATGAGCAGCAACAGCGGGCCGAGCAGAATCAGGGCCAGAAGCGCGATGGTCACGTCAAAAGCGCGCTTGAGATAGCGATTGGGACCGCGCAGAGGCTCCTGGAAGAGCTTGATCATGGGGAGCACGCCGATCTGATCGAGCTCCGTCTTGCTGGGGAGGCAACTCAGGAGGTTCGGCACGACGCTGAAGGCGACGCGGCTCGTGCGCCAGCAGCGCAAGATCGTCTCAAAGAGCAGGTCCGGGTTGAGCGCCGGGTCGGTGATGAACACCTGCTCGATGCGAAATTGGCGAACGATCTCCGGCAAATCCTCGACGCGCCCTATGCGGAGGGAGGGAGGGGAGGACGTCTTCCCCGGTACGGGGGAGGTCGAGAGCACACCCACGATGCGATAGCCCAGTTGCGGCTTCGCCCGCATCTCGGAGAGGCAGAGCTCGGCCAAATCCCCCTCGCCGACGATCACCGCCGGAATGAGGTTGTAGCCGCGCCGCCGGGCCAGAACTTGCGCTCGGCGCACGAACGCGCGCACGCCGAGCACGACGAGCGTGAGCAGCCCCCAATGCAAGAGGAAGATGCCGCGCGAGTACGAGAATTCGCGAAATTCGAAGATGCCACGATACATGAAGGCGAGGACGATTAAGACGAAGGAGGTCATCGTCGTCGCCCGCAGCACACCGAACGCATCTTCGACCCAGGAGAACGCTCCCTTGAGCGCGTATAACCGCGCCGACCGTAGCCAGAGGAAGAGCGGAAGAGGAGTTATGAGACAGATCTCCAGATACGGTCGAAACGCCTCCAGCGCGAGTGTCCGCACCAACTCGCGCGGATGCGCGAGAGCGAGGAGATCGCCGGCCGTTGGCGGCCACGGGATATAGCGTAGGCGATAGGCGAGCAGAAACGTCCCCCACGCGAGCGCGGCGTCCACAAGGCCAAGGAGCCCTTGAATGACCGTGAGGGGGAACGCTCGCGGGATCGCGCGCGGCCCTGTCCCTCTTCCCTTCGATCTCGCTTGTGGGGCGTGTGCGACACCAGCCACGAGCGTGATTATATTCAGACGGTCATCGGGCGCGCAAATCCGCGGCGCTTCGTCGGCCCACGCGCGCCATGAGGGTGCCGTAGAGTTGCTCGATCGTCTCGACCATGTGCTTCCACGAGAAATGCATGTGGACGCGCTCGCGTCCTCGTCGTCCCATCTCGCGTGCTCGATCTGGATGGGCGAGCAAGAATCCAATGGCCTCGGCGAGCTTCTCGGGTTCGCGTGGGGGAACGAGCAATCCCGTCTCCCCTTCCACGACGACTTCCGGCACGCCGTCCACGTGCGTGGCGACGACGGGACGCGCTGCCGCCATCGCTTCCAAAATCGAAAACGGCATGCCTTCGTAAAGGGAGGAGAGGACGAACACATCCATCGCCGCGAGGAGACGCGGCACGTCCTCGCGGTATCCCGTGAAGCGGACGCTCGCGCGCAGCCCTCGAGCTTCGACCAGCTGTTCCAGCTCGGCGCGGCGTTCGCCTTCGCCGATGATGAGGAACTGGGCGTCGGGAAATCTCTGACGCAGCAAGGCCGCCGCCTCGATGAAATCCTCCGTCGCCTTCTGGAGCGAGAGACGTCCGACCGTTCCCACAATGGGTGCGCTCGCGTGCAGTCCGAATTCCGCGGCCACCGAAGCGCGCATCCCTTCGGTGGGAAAATCTTCGACGCGAATGCCGTGCGGGATGACCCTGAGCTTTCCTGGGACGATCGGATAGTTGGCGAGCGCTCGGCGCCGATTCGTCTCCGAGTCCACGAGCATGACGTGTACGCACCGATAGGCGAGCCACAGCGCCAGTCGTCCCTTCCACGTATAGACGTTCGGGGGGATCGTCGGCAGATGGTTTGTGGCGATCCGCACGGGAATGCCCGCGAGCGTCGCCGCTAAGATGGCGTACCGACAGGCGAACGGATGATGGAGATTGAAATGAGCGATGTCCGGCTGATGCGTTCGGAAGAACGTGATGAGGGCAGGCACGTGCTGTGGGCGTTCGCCGGGCAACGCGTGGAGGCGAAGTCCTGCCTGATGCGCCCATCGGAGCAACGGCGCAAGCGCTTCCGTTTGCGGGCAGACGAGGCTCACGTCCCACGCTTCGCGATCCAAGCCCTCGATGATCTCGCGAACGTAGGCTTCCGCCCCTCCCCAGGAGCGACTCTCCAAAACATACATGAGCGCGGGCCTTGGCGCTGCCTCTGCCGCCGCCCTTCGCCGAGCGCGAGATCGGCGCGCGACATCACCTACCGTTGGGGACGCATCTTCGCGCGGGCGGTTCACCATCGCTTTATTCTGATTCGCGCGCTTTGTGCGCATAGACCTCAAGCCCTCCGGCGTACGCCAAGGGTGAGAGCAAGAGCTTGTGATGAACGATGACGGTCCACCGCACGACGCGTCGAGCGATCGAATAGAGGAACCAAAACGGCGTTCGACGGTCATGCCGATCGCCCAAATGCTGGCGCGCGCGCGCGATCCCATCTTCGAGCCATTCCGGGGCTCGGTAGTCGGGGGCGATGGCCCGGATCCGGAGCACTTGGAAGCCGCAGGCGACGAGCAAGCGCAGCAACGTCTCCGCCGTGAAGAAGTTCAGATGTTCCGGCGGCTTGAACTCCTTCCAGAGCGCAGGGGCTCGTTGCACGAGGCGGTGTCCGGCATTCGGCGTCGAGAGTGCAAGCAACCCTCCAGGGCGCAGCAACCGATAGAAGCGCTGCAGCTCGGCGCGTGGATCTGGGACGTGCTCCAGATATTCCCAGAGCGTGATGACGTCGAACGTACGCCCCTCTCGAAGAAGGAGCTCGGGCGAAGAGACGACGCGGCATCCCGTGAGTCGTTCGGCCTCATGGGCCGCCTCCGGTGCGATCTCGATGCCCGACACCTCCCATCCGCGTTCTTGGGCGACTTTGAGGAAGATGCCGATCGCGCATCCGACGTCCAGGAGCGTGCCTCGGTCTACGTAGCATTCGATCACCGACAGACGCTCGCGCGCCTGCGCTTCCCAGAAGGAGCGTAGAGCCGCATAGTCCGCATAGCCCAACGGGCCCTCGCTCCGAAAATACGCCGGATCGGTATAGAGCGCACGCAGGGTTGCCGGGTCCGGAGTGGGATGAACGAAGAGGAAGGAGCACGCGGCGCATCGCACGATCCGGTATCCGTCCTTCTCCAGGAACGGCACGAAGCGATCGCTGCCGCACACGGCGCATGCGCGCTCCATAGGGCGGATCAAGAAGCGCCTTCTTCCGGCGCCAGGCCAGCCATCTCTTCCAAGACTTTGAGGACGGCCGAGTAGTCCTCTTCGCCGAAGCCGCGAGCTGTTGTGGCGACGAAGAGTTCGCGAATGACCCCGAAGACCGGCAACGGGACGTTCGCGCGTCGCGCGGCTTCAAGGAGTAGGTCGACATCCTTCAGCATGTGCCGAGCGTAGAAGTTCGGGCGGAAGTCCCGATCGCGCATCGTGCGCCCTTTCGATTGATACATCGGGGCGTTCAAGGCCGAAGCTTCAAGGATTTCGAGAAGACGCGTGGGCGTGATCCCAACGCGGCGGCCGAAGACAAAGGCCTGCGCGAGCGTGAGGATCATGCTGGCGATGAACGAATTGGCGATGAGCTTCATGTGTGTCGCTTGGGTGATCCGCTCGAAATACCAGATCCTCTGTCCGAGCGCGCGCAGGACGGGTTCGCACCTCTCGTACCCTTGGCGATCCCCGCCCACGAAAATCAGAAGCGTCCCCTCGGCGGCATGTCGCCAATTCCCCAGAACCGGCGCATGCAGGAAGATCGCGTCGTGCTCGCGATAGGTGCGCTCCAGGTCTTCCACCGTGCGCGGTGCCACGGTGCTCATGTCCACGTGAATCGCTCGTGGCCGAATTCCGCGCAGCACTCCTTGCGGGCCGCGCGCGACGTCCTCCAGAGCGTCGGAATCCGAGACCATCGTGATGAGCACCTCGCTGCGACGTGCGACGGCCTCGGGCGAGTCGGCCCAGTGCGCTCCCCGCGCAAGAAGCGGCTCTGCCTTCTGCGGCGTGCGGCTGAAGACCGTCATCGCGTATCCGGCGCCCAGAAGGCGTTCGGCCATCGGACGCCCCATGATGCCCAGACCGATGAAGCCAATGTCGCGCATGAGTCCCTCCTCGCGAGATGAATCACGCTCCCCACGTGTGGAACATCTTAAGATCGGCGCGTTCCGAAGGCAAGGAGGGCAGTCGAGTTGCTCATCTTCCGATCTCCCCCTACAATTAGGCGGGAGGATGCGGAGCATCGTGAGGGGGATGATCGGAAAGACGCTTGGACACTACAAGCTCCTGGAGGAGCTGGGACACGGGGGCATGGGGACGGTCTACAAAGCGCGCGATCTGGCGTTGGATCGGATCGTCGTCGTGAAAGTCCTCTCGCCCGATCTCATGGCGGATGCGGAAGCCCGACGTCGCTTCTGGCGGGAAGCGCGATTGGCTTCGGCCCTGGATCACCCCAACATCTGCACGATCTATGGGATCGAGGAAGCCGAGGGGTATTCGTTCATCGTGATGCAATATATCGAGGGGAAGACGTTGAAGAAATTGATTGGCGGGCGTCCCCTCCGGTTGGAGGGCTTGCTCTCCATCGCGTTACAAGCCGCGGACGCGTTGGCGACAGCTCATGCGCAAGGGGTCATCCACCGCGACATCAAGTCGGCCAACATTATGGTGACCGAACGCGGACAGGTCAAAATCCTCGACTTCGGGTTGGCGAAACTCATCGAACGATCTCGTGGAGTGGAGGCGACGGCCGAGTTGACGCAGGTGGGAGCGACGCTTGGGACGCCCTCGTACATGTCGCCGGAACAGGCGCGGGGCGAGCGCGTGGATCATCGGAGCGACATCTTCTCCTTTGGCGTCGTGCTCTACGAGATGGCTACTGGACGTGTGCCGTTCAAGGGAGAGAGTCGCGTGGAGACCATGCATGCCGTCATTCACGAACGGGCTCGATCGGTGCGCGAGCTGAACCCTCGGATCCCTCCTTCTTTGGCGGCGATCATCGAGCGAGCCATTGAGAAGGATCCGAATGACCGGTATCAAACGATGGCGGATCTGCTCGCAGATCTCCGGTCGGTAGCCGTCGAAGCGGGACTTGTGGCGCGCGTGCCGGATGGTGTGCTGGCGCCATATGTCCCTGCCGGTCAGCTCACGCGCCTTCGGGCGTGGTGGCAAAGACTTCGATGGTTCACCGAGCGAGGACGCCGCGAGCGTACCTCCCCGAGCGATGCGCGCGCGTCCGCGAGCGTGGAATTCTCGCTCATCCAAGGGCCGCGGCGCGCATTGGCCATCCTTCCGTTCCGCAATCTGAGCGGTCATCCTGAGGATGAGGTCTATAGCCGCTCCCTGGCGGAGCATTTGACGACCGAACTGGCGAAGTTCAAGACGGTGACCGTTCGCTCGGCGAGCCTCCTTGGGGGAGAGGGAGATCGTCTCGAAGACCCGCGTCGGATCGGACGGCGGTTGCAGGTCGATGCGGTGCTCACGGGCGCCGTCTTCCGGTCGGGAGAGCGCGTGCGCGTGACCGCGCAACTGCTGGATGCGCGAAGCGGCGACATCCTCTGGAGCGAGAAGATCGACTCTCAGGTCGAGGATGCCCTCGCGCTTCAGGATCGCATCTCGCAGAAGGTGATCGAGGGGTTGACGGCGGGGGCGGCGCCGGTCAATCCGTTGGAATTGGTGCGCGATGAAGACGAGGCCGTTCGGACCGATGCCGTGCGCATGCTCGCGTTCTCGCGCGATCCGCGGGCGATCCCGGTGCTTGTGGAAATGTTGGCGGATCCCAGCCTCGCGGTCAAGGCGGCCGCCCTGGAGGCGCTTGTGCGAAAGGGAAGCGCGGCCGTCGGGCCGACGATCGAGCGTTTGACGGAGGCGCTGGATGCTGGGGATGTCGTGACGGCGCGCTTCGCGGCGAAAGCGCTCGGATTGATCGGCGATGCGACGGTCGCCCCGGTGCTCCGCGAATTGTTGGCCAGTGAGGATCGGTTTGTCGTCGCCGAGATCGCGCTGGCCCTTGGCCGGCTGCGGGATCACGAGGCGGTGCCTCGGCTTCTGGAGATGCTCGCGATCGAGGACCGGAATGTGCGCTTCGCCATCGTCTCCGCGCTAGGGCAGATCGCCGATCTTCGGGCGCGCGCAGTACTGGAGGACTGTTTGCGAGATGACGATGAGGGCGTGCGGGCGCAAGCACGATGGGCGCTTGCGCGCCTTCGGCGAGCGTCTGGCGCATGGGAGAATCCTCCCTGTTCTCGCGGCGAGGGTGAGGTGCGGTCGGCCAAGGATCGGGATCGCGTGGGGCCTTCACCCGTGCCGTGAGAACGGAGCGTTGTGCCGCTGGACGACCGCGATCATCTATGAGGGATTTCGAATCGCCGCTCTTCATCGGCGTGGACATCGGCCGGACGATTCGCGCCGCGCTCGTGGATGAGACCGGGCGCGTTTGGCTGCAGAGTCGCGTCTTGGCCGAACGGCGCGATCCGCGCGCATTCCTCCGGCAAGTGATCGCCGTGCTGTGCGCGCTGCGCGATTCCGAGACAGCGCGAGGGCGCGTCGCCGCCATCGGGATCGGATGGCCAGGATTGGTCGGTCGGCAGACGCCACGGATCGCGCTGGCTTCACACCTGGTAGACGTGACCGAGTGTGACGTCTACGGAGAGATTCACGAAGCGCTCGGGGTGCCGCTCGTCTTCGAGAACGAAGCGAATGCGGCGGCCTATGGCGAATGGGCATGTGGGGCTGCTCGGGGGCTTCAGGACGTGTTCTACGTGACGATCGGGACGGGCATCGGCGCCGCGCTCATCCTGGGCGGACGTTTGCAACACGGTGCGCATGGGTTCGCCGGAGAATTCGGGCATGTGAAGGTCGAGTGGGGGGGGATCGAATGCGGCTGCGGCGGGCGCGGCTGCTTGGAGACGCTCGCCTCCGGCCCCAACATCGTGCGGCGCGTGCGCGAGCGGCTCTTCTCCGATCCCACGTTCTCGCTCTCCCCTCTGGCCGTGCAAATGGAGGGCACGCTGACTGTCCCTCAGATCGTTCAAGCCGCACTGGATGGGGATGAGTTGGCGCGCGCCGTGCTTCGAGAGACGGGGCGATATTTCGGCCTGGCCATCGCCAACGTCCTGAATCTGCTCGACGTCGAGATGGTCTGTTTGGGGGGGCCGGTCATGTTGGCTGGTGAGATCTTGCTCGACGCTGTCCGAAAGGAAGCGCGAAGGCATACCCTACGCGTGATCTTCGAGGGATGTCGTTTCACGATCGGGGCGCTTGGACAGGACGCGGGCATCATCGGTGCGGCCTTGCTCGCTCGCGATGCCGTCGCCGCGATGGCCGGCCCATGAACGCTCTTGGTGCGGAGATCATTCTGGTGATGCCTGCGCTCTCATGCGCGAGAACGATCACGAAAGGAGGAACATATGCCGCTACGCATCATTCAATATGGCGTCGGACCGATCGGAAGCGCCATTGTGCGCGTGCTCTTGGAACGGACGGGCGCGACGATCATCGGCGCTATTGACATCGCCGCCGATAAAGTCGGGCGCGATCTCGGCGAAGTCGTCGGCGCATCTCCGCTCGGCGTCCTCGTGTCGGATCGCGCCGATGAGGTCCTCGCGCGAAAGGCCGACGTCGTCGTCCATTCCACGTCTTCATATTTCGAGCAAGTCTTCGACCAATTGCTCGCTTGTGTGCGAGCGGGGGCGCATGTCGTCTCGACGTGCGAGGAACTGGCCTATCCGTTCCGCAAGTATCCCGAACTGGCCCGTCGTTTGGACGAGGAGGCAAAAGCCGCCGGAGTCGCCGTGTTGGGGACCGGCGTGAATCCGGGCTTCGTAATGGACAAATTGGTGCTCACGCTGGCGACCGTATGCCAGCGCATCGAGCGCGTCTTCGTTCGGCGCGTAGTAGACGCCTCGCAACGTCGGCTCCCCTTGCAGCGGAAGATCGGCGCCGGGATGACGGTCGAAGAATTCCGCGAGGCCGTGGAGGCAGGGCGCATCCGCCACGTCGGCCTTCCGGAATCGGTCGCGCTGATCGCCGACGGATTGGGCCTGGAGGTGGAGACGATCTCGGAGACGATCGAGCCGATCCTCGCCGAAGCGGATGTGCGGACCGAATACCTCCACGTGCGAGCGGGGCAGGTCGCGGGCGTGCGGCAGATCGGTCGTGGGCTCGCGGGCGATCAAGAGCGCATTCGTCTCGATCTGCAAATGTACGTGGGCGCTAAAGAGCCCATGGATGAGATTCGCTTCTTCGGGACGCCGGATCTCTGCGCGCGAATCCCAGGAGGGACACATGGGGATCTGGCGACGGCCGCCGTCGTCGTCAATTCGATCCCGCTGCTGGTGCAAGCGCCGCCCGGATTGCGAACGGTCGTGGATCTCCCGGTGCGATTCGCGGCGACCTTCTGAAGTCGGAGGGGCGCCATGCGCGAGAAGGAGGAGAGTATGTCGGAAGGATTGGTATGGCTCAACGGAGAGCTTCTGGATTTCGCCTCGGCGAAGGTTTCCGTCGAGGACCGGGGCTTTCAATTCGGCGATGGGGTCTACGAGGTCGTGCGCGTCTATCAGGGGAAGCCCTTCGCTTTGATGGAGCATCTGCAACGATTGCAGCGCAGCGCGAGGGAGATCGAATTGCCATTGCCGCTCTCGCTCGCAGAGTTGGCCGCGGCGGCCGAGAACCTCATCGCGCGCGCTGGGATCGCTGAAGCCGAGCTCTATCTTCAGCTCACGCGGGGGGTAGCGCGCCGCAACCACCTCTTCCCGCCGGACACGCCTCCGACGCTCGTGATGACCGTGCGGCATGTGCGGCTCATCCCGCCGGAACTGCGCGAGCGTGGGATTCGCGTCCTCACGGTGCCGGACGAGCGCTGGGCGCGTTGCGACATCAAGTCCATCTGTTTGCTCCCGAACGTCCTGGCGAAGGAACGGGCCCATCGCGCAGGAGCGTTCGAGGCGCTCTTCGTGCGCGACGGGTTGGTCATGGAAGGGACAAGCAGTAATGTCTTCGCTTGGACGGGGGAGGAGCTGGTGACGCCGATCGCCGACCATCGTATCCTCTCCGGCATCACGCGAGGCTTCGTCCTACAGTTGGCCCGGCAGCACGGCTACCGCACCGCGGAACGCGATCTTCCGCTGGCGGAACTCCGATCGGCACGCGAGGTGATCATCGCCGGCACGGTCACCGAGCTTCTGGCCGTCATCGCGATTGATGAGGAGCCGGTGGGGGAGGGGAAGCCCGGCCCTCTCTTCCGGCAGCTCTATGCGGCTTACCGACAGATGATCGCCGAGCGCGTGCGCTGAAGAGCGCGATCGCATCTGATTCGGATTGTCCGGCCGCCCTTCGATGATGGGGAAGCCTTGTGGGGGTGACCCTTCTCGGCGGCGGAACGCTCACTCGGCGTGAATCGGCTTCTGGCGTTCGCGCAGGAACGTCCCCGCCCGACGATTCTTCACGGCCAGGACTTCACTCACAATTGAGATGGCGATTTGCTCCGGGCCTTCGGCGCCAATGTCCAGCCCCACCGGAGCATAGAGCTTCTGCACCTCTTCCGGACGCAACTCGATCCCTTGCTCGCGCAGGTTTCGCAAGAGTAGCTCGCGCCGTTCCTTTGGGCCCAGCAGGCCGATGTACCCCACCGGACTCTTGAGCAACCACGCCAGCAACTTCGCGTCCACATGGAAGTTGTGCGTGAGTAGGACGACAAACGTTCCCGGCGTGAACGTGAGATGCTCCGGCGCCTCCTCCGGAGGAGCCAAGATCAAGCGATCCGCCCAGGGGAAGCGGTCCGACGTGACGAACTTCGGCCGATGGTCCACGACCGTGACGCGAAAGCCCGCCTCTTTCGCGAGTCGAACCAGCGGGACAGCATCAGCCCCAGCTCCGAAGACGACGATCGGTGGAGGGGGAAGGAAGCAATCAACGAAGACGCGCACGGCTTCGGTCCATGAAGCGTGTTCGCCGCCAAGCTGCGCGGGATCATAGATCAATGTCTTCGACCGCCCTGAGGCCAGGAGGGCGCGGGCATCGCGCTCGACCGCGTCATCGAGCGCCACATCGCCGAGCGTCCCCAAGGGCGACCCTTCAACCGGAATCAGGCGTTTCGCCCCCAGCTTCAGCCCGGAGTTCTCCGGAGCACCGACGAGCGTCGCCAGCGCGACCGCGCGCTCGTGCTCGAGCATCTGCCGCGCGCGCTCCAGATACGGTTGCACGAGCGGGAGCGGCTCGATGAGCACGTCAATCTTACCGTTGCACCCCATCCCAAAGCCCCATATCAGTTCATCCTCGCTTGTGAGGTCATACCGCCTGAGGACGGGTTCCCCACGCTCAAGCACGTGGCGCGTCCATTCCAGGACATCGCCTTCCAGACAGCCGGCGCTGATGCTGCCGATCAGCTCTCCCTTTGGGGTGAGCAGAAGCTTCGCTCCCTCCCGCCGATAGGCTGATCCTTCCACGTGAACGACCGTCGCGAGGGCTGCTGGCTCTCCGGCCGTACGCCCTTCCTCCAAGGCGTGCAAAATATCGCGCAGTTCCTTCATAGGCGCCTCTCAACCCCGCTCTCTCGCGCGGAGGTCCATTGTAAATTGTGCTCATCGCCGGAGCAAGATGCGATTCGGTCGAGCCGCCCTCACCACAGGACCCAGCGGGAAGCCCTCACTTGGACCGCGCGCGATTCCACTCGTAAAGCGTCATGAGGCCCGTAAGGGTCAGAAGCCCTATCCCGAGCGCGCGGTAAAGCACAGGCAACGTCAACGCTGCCGCGAGGCGTCCCAAGCCGATCACCGCGATCGCTTGCGTGGCGAACAGCAGCGACCACGCGAGACCACCCGTGCGGCCTCGAAGGTGTGTCGGAGTTCGTTCTTGAACGAGCGTTTGGGCCGGGACGAGCAACGCCGCAGCCGCCATTCCCATCAGAAGCGCGCCGATGAGGACTTCGATTACGCGGGTGAGCGCGGTCATTCCGATCAATCCGATCCCGATCATGGCGGCGCTCGCCCGAATGAGCGCCAGGCGTGGGACGGCCTGTGCGTATCGGCCCACGAGCCAAAAGCCGATTACGGCACCTAGGCCCAGCGCCGAAAGGAGCAGGCCGAAGTCACGCGGCCCAGCGCGCAGGACGTCGCGCACATAGATGACGCCGAACACATTGACGGCGTTCGCGATCACGATCATCGCCATCGCGAGGCTCATCACCGAAAGGAGCGTTCGATCGCGCACGAACCTGTCCAGGGCGTGATGCAGATCGCGCCACAAGGAGTGAGATCGGCGTGCCGCCGACGCCTCCAGACTCGGCGGGAGGCGGGATAGGCAGAGGGCTGAGAGAACAAAGCTCGCACCGTTCAGGGCGAAACAAAAGCGCTCTCCAAAACGCGCGATCACAGAACCGGCCAGGAGTGGAGCGATGATGCCGTTCATCTGCTGCGTCTGAGCGCTGAGGGCGTTAGCGGTTACGAGCTCTTCGCGTTTCACCATGGCGGGGAGCAACGTCAATTGCGCGGAGAGGAAGAAACACGTGGCGCATCCGGTCAGCAGGAAGATCGGATAGAGGAGATCTGGCTCCCACACGAACCAGAGAAGAAACATCGCGCTCGCTCGAAAGCCATCGGCGGCGATCATCACCCTTTGCGGATTGGTGCGATCCACAATGGCTCCGGCGAGCGGGAAGATCAAGGCCAAGGCGAGGAAAAAAAGAGCTGCCATCCCCCCGAGCTCTCCCATTGAGAGCTTGAAGCGGAACCCACCGAAACTCACGAGGGCGAACATCGCCAACCAGCTTCCCAATCCGCTCACGGTTTGTGCCAACCAGAGAGTTCGGAAATGGCGATTGCGTAAGACATCCCGGATGGGCTTTCGCTTGCTCACCGCAGGCCGCTCTGGAGCAACCCATTGAGGAGGTCTTGTGCTGTCCATCGTCAAGAGCCGGTAATGAAAATGGCTGGGAGCCAGGGATTCGAACCCCGATTCGCGGATCCAGAGTCCGCTGTCCTGCCTGTTGGACGAGCTCCCAGCTTCGAGTTTTTCACTATAGCGAGGGTCCGGCGAGGTTGTCAAGAACCACTTCCCGCGCACCAGGGGGCATGAGGTTCTCTGTCATATGGTGAGCGTTCCCGACCGACAGGGCTATTCCCTCCCCCGCCCATTGACGATCCACGGGACGTCGGATAAACTCTCACCGACCTTCTGACCGGAGGATTGAAAAATTGAACAAACGGTCAAAATCCCTCAGGAGGAGGGATCGAGTCGAGCGGACGCGGCTCGAGATCCTGCGATGCGCCGCCGAGGCATTTCGGCGAAACGGCTTCTCGGCGACGACGATGGATGAAATCGCACGGCGGCTGCACATGACGAAGGGGAATCTCTACTACTACTTCAAGAGCAAGGAGGAGATCCTTTATTTCTGCCAAGATTATTCGCTCGATCTGTTGCTCGCGCGATTGGAGGAGGTGCGCAGCAGTGGCGCGCCTCCCAATGAGCAGTTGCATCGGTTGATCCGGGAGCAAGTGAGCATCATCCTCGATGAGCTGAAGGCCTCGGCCATGCACACCGATTTCCAGATGCTCTCTCGACGTCGACTGGCGAAGATCATTCAGAAGCGCGATCGGTACGAGCGCGGGCTTCGGGAGATCATTCGAGAGGGGATGGAACGAGGGGTCTTTCGGAAAGGGGATCCGAAGCTGCTTGGCTTCGCGATCCTCGGAGCGATCAACTGGACGGTTCGGTGGTTCTCCCCGCAGGGGCCGCTGTCGGCGCAAGAGATTGGCGAAGCATTCGCCGATTACCTGGTCCGAGGTTTACGGGCAGACCAGGCTGATCCCGAAACGATGGAGTCGCGGGAGGGAGAGGCTCATGGATGTGCGTCTCCTCACACTGAACGTTAACGGCGAGCAACATACGCTCGCTGTGCCCGTATGTAAGACGTTGCTCGAGGTCCTGCGCGAGGACCTGCATTTGACGGGGACGAAGCACGGGTGCGAGCTTGGGGAATGCGGCGCGTGCACGGTTCTCGTGGATGGGGAGCCCATTTTATCCTGCTTGGCGCTTCCCATTGAGCTTGAGGGCCGTGAGATCCTCACGATCGAAGGGCTCATGGAGGGCGGGCGTCCGCATCCGTTGCAGATCGCCTTCGCCGAAATGGGGGCCGTGCAGTGTGGGTATTGTACGCCAGGCGTCGTGCTCTCGGCTAAGGCCCTGCTGGATCGGAATCCCATGCCGACGCGGCAGGAGATCGCAGAGGCGCTCTCGGGGAACCTCTGCCGCTGTACGGGATACATCCAGATTCTGGATGCCGTGGAGCGAGCTGTGGCGTGGGTACGAGAGAGGCGTTTGATTTTGGAGGAAGGGCGATCGTAAGGAGGAGCGGCGATGGCCTTTGAGATCATCGGTAAGCCGCTGCCGAAAATAGATGCGCTCCCGAAGTGCACGGGAGAGACACGCTATGCGGACGATCTGCAGTTACCGCGTATGCTCTATGCGAAGATCCTGCGCAGCCCGCATGCGCATGCGCGCATTCGGCGGATAGAGGTGAGCCGAGCGCGGGCGCTGCCGGGCGTCCATGCCGTCCTCACCGGGTGCGATCTCCCGACCCGCTTCGGGATCTTGCCGGTCAGTCAGGATGAAGAAGCCCTCTGCGTGGAGAAAGTGCGATTCGTGGGTGATCCCGTGGCCGCCGTGGCTGCCACTGACGAATGGATCGCCGAAGAGGCCCTCCGGCTCATCGAAGTCGAATATGAACCGCT
This sequence comes from Acidobacteriota bacterium, assembly GCA_030550025.1. GTDB lineage: Bacteria > Acidobacteriota > Blastocatellia > HR10 > HR10 > HR10. Next base: position 291,344 of record JAUQQC010000001.1, read on the forward strand.
GCCCGCCCTTTTGACGTTGGAGGAGGCGCTGAGGGAGTCTTCCGTGCGCATTCACGACTACGGGGACGGACCGAATATCCATAAGATGGTCTCGTTGGAGTTCGGCGACGTGGAGGAAGGATTTGCTCAAGCGGACTATGTGCGCGAGGACATCTTCTTCTATGCCGGAAGCACGCACCTGCCATTGGAACAGCACGCCGCTGTAGCGCACTATGGGCCGGATGGGAAGCTCACGCTCTGGAGCAGTACACAGACGCCCCACTATGTACATCGCGCTCTGGCGAAGGTACTTGGGTTACCCCCCAGCCACATTCGCGTGATCGCTACGCCGGTCGGTGGGGGATTCGGCGGCAAGAGCGAGCCGTTCTCGCACGAGATCGTCGTGGCGAAATTGGCCATGCTGACCGGTCGTCCGGTGAAGATCACGCTCACGCGCGAGGAGGTCTTCTACGTACATCGGGGGCGTCATCCCGTGCTGATGTGGATCCGGACGGGGGTTCGGCGCGACGGGACGATCACGGCCATGCACGTCCGATCGTTTCTGGACGGGGGGGCCTACGGCAGCTATGGCGTCGCGACGACGTATTACACAGGCGCCTTGCAGACGGTCACCTACAAGATCCCGCGCTACAAGTTTGAAGGCGTGCGGGTCTTCACGAACAAGCCGCCCTGCGGCCCGAAACGTGGGCATGGGACGCCGCAGCCGCGCTTCGCCCTGGAAGTCCACCTGGACAAGATCGCCGAGGACCTCGGGCTCGATCCCGTCGAGATGCGCCGGCGTCAGATCGTCGAAGCACCATCGCTCACGGTGAATTGGTTGCGGATCTCCAGCTGCGGACTCCGCGCGTGCATCGATCGCGTCGTCGAGGCGTCGGGATTTCGTGAGAAGTTTCGGCGCTTGCCCTTCGGACAGGGAGTGGGGTTCGCCTGCAGCGCCTATTTGAGCGGCGCTGGCTTGCCGATCTATTGGAACGATATGCCCCATTCGGGCGTGCACATCAAAATCGATCGTGGAGGGGGGGTGACTGTCTTCTGTGGGAGCACGGACATCGGGCAGGGATCCGATTCCATCTTGGCGTACATCGTCGCCGAGGTCCTGGGAATCCTCCCTCAAGATATTCGCGTGGTGACGGCGGATACGGATCTGACGCCGGTGGATTTAGGCAGTTATTCGAGCCGTGTGACCGTCATGACTGGGAATGCGGCTGTGGAAGCGGCGGAGAAACTCCGGCGGTTGCTCTTTCGCGCGGCGGCTGAGCGACTCGATGTCCCTGAGGAGCAGCTTATGGCGCGCGCGCGACGCATCTTCGATCGAGCCGATCCGCAGCGCGGGCTCGATTTCGCCGAAGCCGCACAGCTTGCCGAAGCGCGATTCGGGACCTTAGGAGCTGTTGGCAGCTACAAACCGCCGCAGTCGCCCAGACGATATAAGGGGGCGGGCGTGGGGCCGTCGCCGTCCTACAGCTATTCGGCATGCGTGGTGCAGGTGGATGTGGATCCCGAGACCGGTTTCGTTCGGGTCGAGAAGGTGTGGATCGCTCATGACGTCGGGCGCGCGATCAATCCACGCTTGGTCGAAGGGCAAATTCATGGGAGCGTCTACATGGGGTTGGGCGAAGCGCTCATGGAAGAGCAAACCTTTCGCTCACGTCTCGGCTTGCATAAGGCGCCTTCGATGCTCGACTACAAGAGCCCGACACCGCTGGAGATGCCCGAGGTGGAATGCTTTTTGATCGAGGCCGAGGATCCGAACGGCCCGTTCGGGGCCAAGGAAGCCGGACAAGGCCCGTTGCTCCCGATCCCTCCGGCCGTCGCTAATGCCGTCTATGACGCCGTCGGCGTGCGCATTGATGAGTTGCCCATTACTCCGGAGAAAGTGCTCCGAGGGTTGAACGACAAAGCGCGCGGAGGATCGGGTCGCGTCGGTCCGAAGTCCATCCCATCGCTCGCGTGGCCGGAGCCGATTCGCGTCGAGCCTCCACCGGAGTGGCGGGATGTCCCGACGCGTTCTTCATGATGGGGGGGCCATGCTTCGTCTTCCGCCATTTCGATACTTCGCACCGCGATCACTCGATGAAGCGCTCCGGATCTTGAGCGACCATGGTTCGGAAGCGCAGATCGTCGCCGGGGGGACGGATCTCTATCCCAAGATGAAACGACGACAGATTGAACCGCGCGTTCTCGTCAGCGTGCGGCGCATTCCCGAATTGTCGCGCATCGTGTGGGCGACGCATGGTGGGGTGACGCTGGGGGCCGGCGTCACGCTCGCGCGCGTGCTCGCGTGTGAGGACTTGGCGATCGCATATCCAGCCCTCGCTCGCGCTTGCGCTGTGATCGCTCATCCGCCGATTCGTTCGATGGGGACGATTGGTGGCAATCTGTGCATAGATACGCGATGCACCTATTACGACCAGACGTTCTTCTGGCGCGAAGCGCTCGGATTCTGTTTGAAGAAAGGGGGGGCGATTTGCCCTGTCGCGCCAGGGGGAACACGATGCTGGGCGGTCTCTTCGTCCGATGGAGCGCCGGTGATGATCGCTTTGGGCGCCGTGCTTCATCTCATCGGGCCGCATGGGGAACGGACGATCGCTGCTGAAGAGTTCTATCGCGATGACGGGATTCAGTATCTGGCTAAGGCGCCTGAGGAGGTCCTCGTCGAAGTGACGCTCCCACGCGAGGACGGATGGAAGAGCACGTATTGGAAGCTGCGCCGGCGGGGAGCCATAGATTTTCCCGTTCTAGGTGTCGCTGTAGCTGTGCGTATGGAATCGGGACGATGCCGAGACGCGCGCATTGTCCTCGGGGCCGTCGGGTCGTGTCCGAAAAGGATTCGTGAAGCTGAGAACATTTTAGAGGGAAATCGGCTTGAGCCGGACGTCATCGAAGGCGCCGCACACGCTGTCTCTCGCGCGATCCGCCCGCTCGATAATGCCGACTTCCTTCACCTCTACCGCAAGAGAATGGCCTCGGTTTTCACCCAACGCGCTTTGCGCGAGCTGACTGACCCCCCTCCTCGCTGAGAGATTGTCTGGGGTGTGAATGTCGTGTCATAATTGAGCGGAGCGCTCAGGAGGACGACGCCAATGCGGGAAGAATTCTTGGAGCTTCTGCGGACAGATCGTGCCTTTCGCGATGAGGTGCGCCGTCACCTTCTGACGGAGGAGCTGTTGGCGCTTCCCGTCGCATTTGAACGATTGATGGCGCTCGTTCAAGAGTCGGTGGCTATGCTCGCCAGACTTGCTGAGGTTGTCCAGCATTTGGCTGAGGCGCAGGTGCGGACGGAAGAGCGCGTGGGTCGGTTGGAAGAGCGGATGGGACGTGTCGAAGAACGGGTGGGACGGTTGGAGGAAGCCATGGCGCGGATGGTGGAGGCGCAGGCGCGGGCGGAGGAGCGGATGGCGCGGATGGAAGAAGCGATGGTGCAACTGACGGAAGCGCAGCGGCGGGCGGAGGAGCGGATAGGGCGGTTGGAGGCTGTTGTGGAGCAGTTGGCGGAGGCGCAGCGGCGGACGGAGGAGCGGATAGGGCGGTTGGAGGCTGCTGTGGAGCAGTTGGCGGAGGCGCAGCGGCGGGCGGAGGAGCGGATAGGGCGGTTGGAGGCTGTTGTGGAGCAGTTGGCGGAGGCGCAGCGGCGGGCGGAGGAGCGGATAGGGCGGTTGGAGGCTGCTGTGGAGCAGTTGGCGGAGGCGCAGCGGCGGGCGGAGGAGCGGATAGGGCGGTTGGAGGCTGCTGTGGAGCAGTTGGCGGAGGCGCAGCGGCGGGCGGAGGAGCGGATGGCGCGGATGGAGGAAGCGATGGCGCAACTGACGGAGGCGCAGGCGCGGACGGAAGCCCGTGCGGAAGAGCTGGCTCGAGCCTATATCCGTATGCAGGAGGTCATGCAATCCCTAGCCCAACAGGTAGGCCAGCTCAGCCAGCAGGTTGGACGATTGAGCGATGTGGTAGGGTTCGCGTTGGAGGATTTGGCTCGCGAGGTAACTCCTGCTTATTTGGCGCAACACTATGGCATTCGCGTGGAAGGGCTTGAACGGAGATTCTTCATGATCGAGGATCAAGAGATCGAGATTGATCTCTATGGCGAGGGATGGCGAGATGGCGAGCAGATCGTTGTGCTTGGAGAAGTTCGCAGTCGGATTTACGGACGCGATGTGGAAGCTGTTGTGCGTCGAGCGTCTGAGCTGAGGCCCCAGGTCATCGGGACGCCCGTCGTCGTGCTATTTGGATTTGTCATTCATCCTTCTGCTAAGGAGGTCGCCCAGCGATTAGGAGCCATCGTGATCTCCTCTTCCGGCCGATGACTTTAGAGGACTGGAAGAATTGCAGGGGTAGCCACCCCGGAAAATCTCCACCTGGCGAGCGACCTGCAATCAACCCCCTCTGCTCCTAGTTGGAATAAGGTCCAAGGATGGGTTCCGGATTCACCTGACCGCTTCGGAAGTGATAAGGGGAGAGCGTCGGCCGATCACACGGGGGCGTTGGAATATCCGAATTGAGCGTGGAGGCGGCGCTGGGATTCGAACCCAGGTATCGAGGTTTTGCAGACCTCCGCCTTACCACTTGGCTACGCCGCCTCGGCCAAAATTATAATCGGCGAAGGCTCAAATTTTCAACCGCCCGCTTTTTCGTCGGGCGATTCGTCAGGACCCGAGTTCTGACAGTCAGCCTTCGCCGATTCTATGAATCCCTGGAGCGGGAGACGGGATTCGAACCCGCGACTTCAACCTTGGCAAGGTTGCACTCTACCGCTGAGTTACTCCCGCTCACGCCGCGATTAATTTTACCCACTCCTCTGTCTATGTCAAGAGGGGCGGCGAAATAAGCCGGTGGACGCGAGGGGGCGCTCGGTCATCGTCGGTCACGGGGATCGAGTTACGGGCAGGCGCTGGTTGGCGGCTCTCATCGGTTAGGATTCTCGTCTTGAGGGTGAAGCGCTCGCTTGATTCTTCTTTGTCTCTGCGCGTAGAATACGCCACTTGAAAAAGAGGAAGGCGTGGGAGGTAGCAGTGACGTCGTCGCAAAAGGGATGGAGCGAGCGCTCATGGCGGGCGCATCGCGCTGCACGATGGACATGGCCATTGATCTTTTTACTCATGGTGGGGGGTATGAATCCGACTCTTTTGGAAGCTCAAGACGTCTCTCGTGATGCTCGCCTCACGCAAGCCGTCGAGCAATTGCGCGAGCGGCTCATCGCCTGGCGGCGAGATTTTCACATGTATCCGGAGCTCTCGAATCGCGAGGAGCGCACTTCGCGCGTTGTAGCCGAGCATCTTCGCCAACTCGGCTTGGAGGTGCGGACGGGGATCGCCCGGCACGGGGTTGTGGCGCTCTTGAGAGGAGCCTTGCCTGGTCCGGTGGTCGCTTATCGCGCGGATATGGATGCCTTGCCGATCGAAGAGACTATCGAGGTCCCCTATAAGTCCCGGAACCCGGGAGTGAAGCACGCTTGTGGGCACGACGCGCACACGGCAATCGGGTTGGGCGTAGCGACCGTTCTCAGTCAAATGCGCGATCGTTTGCGTGGGACAGTGAAGTTCCTCTTCCAACCGGCGGAAGAAGGGCCTCCTCCAGGCGAAGAGGGGGGCGCGCGGTTGATGATCAAGGAGGGCGCGTTGGAGGACCCACGCCCGCAGGCGATCTTCGGCTTGCATGTTGATCCTCGCGTAGACGTGGGGAAGATCGCGTATCACATCGGACCGGCCATGGCGTCAGCCGATCTCATCGAGATCACGATTCGCGGGAAGAAAGTGCATGGGGCGTATCCCCACGAAGGCGTGGATGCCTTGGTCATCGCGGCTCATGCCGTCACGGCGCTCCAGGTGATCCGCAGCCGGCGTGTGGATACGTTTCAGCCCTTTGTGCTTACGCTCGGGAGCATCCATGGGGGAAATCGGCACAACATCATCACGGACGAGGTGAAGCTGCAGGGGACGCTGCGCACGCTCGATGAGAAGGTTCGCGCCCAAGTGATCCAGATGATGCATCAAACGCTCAAAGGGGTGACCGAGGCGCTGGGTGGGTCGTATGAGCTGAAGGTCGAAGAAGGCGCGACCGTGACCTATAACGATCCTCGCCTGGTCGAGGAGACGCTTCCGACGCTCCGGCGCGTGCTCGGCGAAGGGAATCTCGTCACGCCGCGCCCTCATATGGGGGCCGAAGATTTCAGCTATTACGCGCGTGTGGCCCCCGGCTTCTTCTTCTTCCTCGGCGTGCGGAATGAAGCCAAGGGGATCAACGCGATGATCCATACGCCGGAGTTCGATCTGGATGAGGACGCCCTCCCACTGGGCGTGAAGGTGGCAGCGAGCATCCTGCTCGATTATCTGGAGCGGCATGCTGCCCCTTCCGCACAAGGGGGGAACTTGTGACCGGCGACGGGACGGATCGCGAGGGGGAGAGATGAGCACATCGTCGCTCGTAGAATTGGCCCGAGCGTACATCGAACAGGAACAGTCGCGAAGACGGGAACAGGCCGAAGCGCGGGTTCTTCCCATCCGCAAGCGGCTCACGGCCGAGGGGGAATTTCGCCTCGTTCATCCCGGCGTGGTTTGGGAGGCGTGCCAGACGTGGCTCGATGAGACGCGACGCTTCGGCCGCGATGTTGTAGCTCATGTCGTACAGCATCCCCAAGCGCTGTCGCTTTTGGAACAGCCGGACGACGTCGAAGACTTCCGCCGATTTATCGCCGAGTGGCTCGCGCGCGAGTTGGAGGAATACATCATGCCCAACTGCCTGGCGTTTATGAAGGAGCGAGGCATCCACGTGGAGCAGGAGGTGCGCATCGTCCGGCATCGCGCCGAGATGGCTATCGCCCAGATGACCAAGGAGCTGCTCGCGCAGATCCATTTGGCGACTCGGCGCGTGCCCGCGGCCTCGTCGCGATGAACGGGAATACCGGGCGCGCATCTCAAGAGCGCCGCCCCCTCACAAGGAGGACGACGATCACCAAAGCGGCGATGCCGAGGAGCAGCCATGGGGAAGCGCGCTTGATGATAGACATCGCCGCCGATCCGAATCGCGCGGCCAAATATCCCTCCAATCCATAGCGCGCCAGACGTCCCAGCAGAACGCCCGCGAGGAATCGTTCGCGCGATATCCCGAGGATCCCGGCCATCACGATCGTCGGCTTCGCCGGAAATGGTGGGGGGAGGAAGACGGCAAGAGCAATGGCCAGAAGGTCGTATCGGTCGAGGAATCGGCGGAGCTGCTCTTGCCGGGAGAAGGAGAGGCGTGCGAGCAGTCGCTCGCCCGCTCGTCGCGTGAGCGTGTAGAGGACGAGGCATCCCAAGGTCGATCCGAGCGTCGCCGCTCCCGCGTACAGGGAGGCTCGCGCGGGATTCCACGCAGAGAGGAGTATCAGAACGCCATCCGGACCTCCGGCCAGCGGGATCATCGCGGAGTCGAGGAAAGCGATCGCGAAAAGGCCCACTGGACCAAGAGCGCGTAGGGTTTCTCCCATAGCCTTCATGCGCGCTGACGCTCGCGACTCGAAGGGAGCGGATTCGCCGTCGGGGAAAGACTCGGGTCCTCGGCGAACAGTGGCGCGCGTCGTCGGAGCACGCGCGCGATCCCATAGCCGATCACGACGATCGCTCCGATTCCGAGCGCGATCGTGATCCCATGTTCGCGCATGTATCGCAGGATAGCGTGCCCATAGAGCAAAGCGAGAATCCCTTCGACGTAATATCGCGCGGATCGCGCCAGTAGGATCGTCAGCATGAACTTCGCGCGCGGATACCGGAGCGCTCCGGCCGTCGCGACGAAAATCTTGAAGGGGGTTGGCGGGGGACACAACGCCGGGATGAGCAGCGCGAGGGCTCCATATCGCGCATAAAACTGCTCGACTCGACGCACTTTCTCAGGCGAGAATCGTCGGCGCAGGAATGCCTCCCCGCCCGCGCGGGCGAGCGTGTAGAGGAGGAGACACCCGAGAACGGATCCTGTGGCAGCGAGCAATGGCCAGTAGAGCACCTCCGCCGGATGGTGGAGGATGCGCGTGACGACGATCACGTCATTGATCTCCGGGATCGAGAGGAGCGAAGAATCAAGCACGGCGATGAGGGTCATCCCCACTGGGCCTAACTCGAGAAGCGCGTCCTTGAGCGCCTCCAACATTCCACTTAACATGGTATCCGCTCCACAGCCGTTGATCGGCGAAAGTGGGGATTCTAACTGCCTGTGCCGGAGCTGTCAAAAATCAGTGGAGAGTTGACGTCTCCGCGCGCGGTCGAGTATCGTTTGGGCCTATGCTGGAGGGAAAGAAAGGGATCATCTTCGGCGTCGCGAACAGGCGGAGCATCGCGTGGGCCATCGCCCAACGCTTCGATGAGGCAGGCGCTCGGCTCGCGCTGACGTATCAGAACGAGCGGCTTGGGGAGAACGTGCGCGAATTGGCGGCGACCTTGCAGCATCCCCCTCTGGTCCTCCCCTGCGATGTGACCGAGGAGGGACAGATCGAGGCCGTTTTCGACGCGCTCGCTCGCGAATTCCAGCAGCTCGATTTCCTCGTCCACTCGATCGCGTTCGCTCCGCGTGAGGATTTGGAAGGAGCGTTCCTCCATACGTCGCGAGAGGGGTATCGAGTCGCCCATGAGGTCAGCGTCTATTCGCTCATCGCCGTGGCGCGTCGCGCGGCTCCGCTCATGGCGGAACGCGGCGGGAGCATCGTCACGCTCACTTATCTGGGCAGTGAGCGCGTGATGCCGGGATACAACGTCATGGGCGTCGCCAAAGCCGCGCTCGAATCCACGGTGAAGTATCTCGCCGCCGAGTTGGGGCCCCGTGGGATTCGCGTCAACGCGCTCTCGCCTGGTCCGATCAAGACGCTCGCCGCCAGCGGCGTCCCCGGCTTCTCCCGCATGCTGCGGCATGTGGCGCAGACCGCACCGCTTCGGCGCAATACCGATCCGGCCGAGGTAGCCGATGCCGCCCTCTTCTTCGTGAGCCCGCTCTCGCGGGGCATCACTGGGGAGATCCTCTTCGTGGATGGCGGCTATCACATCATGGGGATGACCGTTGCGGAGTCCGCAGGCGAAGAGTGAGCGGGCCGCTTCGCGGGGCATCGCCAAGAAGGTGAGGAGATGCTCTCCTGCGAGCCGTCTCCCCATGAATAGCGGTCCTATGAGCTGAGGAGGCATGACCTCAGCCCGTATCGGGAAGCCCATTATCGCAGGTATTTGCCGAAGAATTCCAAGGTTCGCCGCCAGGCGTCTTCGGCCGCTTCTCGATTATACACTTCCGGCCGCGTGTCGTTGAAAAACGCGTGATCCACCCCCGGATAGATGTGGATATCGGCCGTCTTCCCGAGCTGCTTCAACTGCGCTTCCAATTGGCGCACCGACTCCGGCGTCACGAATTGATCCCGCTCCGCGTAAATGCCGAGCATGGGCGCCTGCAGCTTCTCCAGCTTCGGTTTCACATTTGGATGCCCGCCATAGAAGACGACGCACGCGCTCACCTGGGGGTTCTCACATGCCGCATAGAGCGAGAGGGCTCCGCCCATGCAAAATCCGATCGTGCCGACCTTCTTCGGTTCGACCGACGGATGGGCGAGCAGATATTGGATCGCTCCGCGCAGCTCCTTCTCCGCCTCATCGATCCGAAGAGCCATCATGAGTTTCCCTGCTTCATCTGGGGACTTCGTCGTTTGGCCGTGATAGAGGTCCGGAGCCAGAGCGACGTATCCGGCCGCCGCGAAGCGATCGCACACGTCCTTGATGTGATCCACCAATCCCCACCACTCTTGGATGACAACGACGCCCGGGCCCTTTCCTGCCGGGAGCGAGAGATACCCCGACGCCGTCTTCCCGTTGGCCGGGAATTCGACCATGTGTCCTGCCATCGGTTCCCTCCAATTCGGAAATGATCCTCACCGGACGAAGGTGAAGTTATAGCGGCCCGCGATCGCGGGCGTCAAGCGCGCGAGAGAGAGAAGCCATCCTTTGGTGTCGTCCTCATCCGGTCCCGAATCTTCCGCTTGCTCCACGGCTCCTCTTGGGACATGATACTCAACCTATGGCGGCCGGAGTATTTCATGCGGTGACCGCAGTGGTGCTCGTGCTGACGATCCTCTGTCTGGGGGTGAACGCGCTCGGATGGATTCGGTTGCGGGCGCTCGCGCGCGTGGTCTCGGGCGCGCGGGCAGCGCTGGCTCCGCGCGAGATCGAACAGCTCGGTCAATTGACCGGATTGATTCGTCTGGAAGCCGTGTATTTCACACTGCTTCTCCTTTACGCGCTCGCTTATCCGGGCGTGCTCGCGTGGGGACCCGTCCTCTTCGTCGTCCTCTATCATTGGCTCGGATGGGCGGCCAACGAGTGGACGCATACGACGGCGCGCGCCGTCGCTCGCTTGCGACGAGATCCGACGCCCGCTCCTTCCTTTCGCGCGCGGGCGCGCACGGCGCTCGCCGTGATCGGCGCGCTTGATGTCCTTGAAGCGGCCGTTCTCCTCTATATCATCCTGGCGCTCGCCGGATCGCTGCGTCATGCGAGCGCGTGAAGAGCGGGACGTGAGAAGAAGCGAGCCGTCCTCTCGAAAGATTCGAGGGCGATGCTTCGCCGAGATCTATCGCCTCGTGCGGCGCATTCCGCGCGGACGCGTGGCGTCGTACGGCGATATTGCGGCGCTCTGCCGAGCGAACGTTTCGGCGCGCGTGGTGGGATGGGCGCTCGCCGTCTGCCCTTCGGACGTCCCCTGGCATCGCGTCGTCAATCGCGATGGACGCTTGACCATCGGTCGGCGCGCCCTCTGGTTGCAGCACCTTCAGCGCGATCTCCTGCGGGCTGAAGGCGTCACTTTCCTCGCCCAGGATCAAGTGGCGATCGAGGCCCATCGGTGGCGACCGCGCCGTAGGAGACCTTCCTTCGTGATGGGGGTGTCTCTTGAAAAATTTCCCGCCGCCACAGATTTCCGTTGAAAAGCGGCGCAAAGTTTGTCATGCTTAGACGTTTGGCAAAGATGACGGGACGGGAACGAAAAACGGAGGATGGCGTACCTGCGGAAACTCGATCTGGCCATCGAGTCGGCGCGCAAATTGGCGCGCATTGGGGCGAGCACCAATCTCGTGAATTTGCTGCGCAAGATGAGGCCGGCCGACGTCGCCGTCATCTTCGGGAACCTCACCGATGGTGAGCGGCTCTTCGCCCTCCGCTCCCTGCTCAGGCAAGATGGGGACTTCGTGGCCTCGACTTTGAGCGAGATGCCGCCGGAGGAAGCGGCTTCGCTTCTGGCTCATCTGGAACCGGAGACGATCGCCGACCTCCTGCAGAAGATCCCCGTGGACGATGCCACCCAGATCACCTCCAAGTTGCCCCAGGGGTTGGTCGAGCGCGTGCTGGAATTGATGCACATCGCCCGGTCGGTGGACGTCGTGGATCAGCTCCAGTTCGAGGAGAACACGGCCGGGCGCATCATGAACCCACATGTCTTCGCGCTGCAGGAAGACATGACCGTCGGCGAGGCCATCTCCACGCTCCAGCGTAAGAGCGATGAGCTGGAGATGGTCTTCTACCTCTATGTCGTGGACGATCGCCATCATCTGGTCGGAGTGGTGAGCCTGCGTCAGCTCCTGCTCAATCCGCCGAGCACGCCCTTGCGCAAGATCATGTCCACGGATGTCATCAGCGTGCACACGAGTACGGATCAGGAGGAAGTCGCGCGCGTCGTCTCGAAGTACGATCTCATGGCCGTCCCCGTCGTGGACGATGAGAACCGGCTCGTTGGGATCGTGACCGTGGACGACGTGATCGACGTCTTGCAGGAGGAGCTGACGGAGGATTACTTCCGCATGGTCGGGTCGGATGCGGCGGAGCTGGAGCGACGGACGCCCGGGGAGATCGCTCGATTGCGCTTGCCGTGGCTTTTGATGACGGTCCTCATCGAGCTGATCGCTGGTGTCGTCATCCATCGGTTTGATGACACATTGGGGACGGTCATCCTCCTGGCATCGTTCATGCCGGTCATTCAGGCCATCTCCGGGAACACAGGGTTGCAATCGGCGACGATCGTCGTGCGAGGGCTCGCGACGGGGCATATTAGCTTGAAGGATTGGTGGCGTCCCGTTTGGCGGCAGCTTCGGACGACGCTGATCTTGGGGGCGATTTTGGGCCCGCTCATCTTCTTCGTCGGCGGCTTCTGGCACGGATGGCAGCGCATGGCCGAGCGTGGGACGTGGTTCGATCCTGTCTTCGGATTCGTCGTCGGATTCTCGATGTTCGTCGCCATCAATCTCTCGGGGGTCGTGGGGACGGTGATCCCCATGCTCTCGAAGCGCTTGGGCTTCGATCCTGCGTTGACAGCCGGCCCCTTCGAGACGGCGTTTCAGGATGTCGTGAGCGTGACCATCATGCTCGGATTGGCGACGTTGCTTCTGCAGTGGATGGCGTGAGGACGTCGCGTGGCTCCCGCCGCGCGCACCTTATCTCCCGATCTCCGCGCAGATCTCGAGCGTCTCCCCGATGATCACCAACTCATCGAATCCTTCGTGAAAGGAGGGGGGAGATCGGTGCAGTTCCACCAGCATGCGGTGTAGGGCCGCTTCGGGGACCACGCGCTCGCGCTCGCGATTGCGCTCTTGGCAGATGCGGAGCGGCACATTGAGCCAGTAGCCGATGATCCATCGGACGCCATTCTCGCGCAGCTCGCGAATCGTCAGGCGGCGGAACTTCGGGTTGATGTTCGTGGCATCGTAGATGACGTTGCGTCCGGCGCGCACGGCAGCCAACAGGTTCGAGCGAGCGAGACGGAAGACGCGCGCGGCCTCCCCTTGGATGGCTTCATCGCCATAGAGATGCTTGCGAATCTCATCGGAGCTGACGATCGAAGCTGGCGCGTATTGCTCGGCCAGGCGTCGCGCGAGCGTGCTCTTGCCGGAACCGGGAAGCCCGATTAAAATGTGCGCGCTCGGTCGCATCGTCCCTCCCGACCGTTGGGCCGAGCCGATGAGATGGGCATTATATTCGGGCTTCATGAGGCCTCGCCAGTATGAGCACGGTATCGCCGGTGGAGATCGAGCTGATCGTGCGCGCCGAGCATGCCGATCCGTTTCACATTTTGGGCAGACATCTGGTCTCGCGCGGCCGAGAGTCGGGCTTCGCCATTCGGGCTTTCCTGCCTGAGGCCGACGAAGCCTTCGTCGTGGACGCCCGTTGCGGGCGGGCGCATCCGATGGAACGCTTGCATCCGGATGGATTCTACGAGGCCGTCTTTTGGGGAGAGACGGAACCCTTCCCGTATCGGCTGCGCGTGGTGAGCAGAGGAGAGATCCGAGAATTCCTCGATCCGTACTGCTTCCCTCCCGTGCTCACCGATTTCGACCTCTATCTCATCGGCGAGGGCACACATCAACGGATCTATGAGAAGCTCGGCGCGCATGTGCGCGAGATCGAGGGCGTGCGCGGCGTGCACTTCGCCGTTTGGGCCCCCAATGCGCGACGCGTCAGCGTCGTCGGCGATTTCAACGCCTGGGATGGGCGTCGGCATCCCATGCGCGTGCGGGGGACGAGCGGTATCTGGGAACTCTTCATCCCCGAGCTCCCGGAAGGCGTGCTCTACAAATTCGAGATCAAGTCGCAGTATGGGAACGCGCTGCTTTTGAAGAGCGATCCTTACGGATTCTTCTTCGAGCGTCCGCCGAAGACGGCGACGATCGTCTTCGATCTCTCGCGTTGTCGCTTCGCCGATGAAGCGTGGATGCAGGAACGCGCGCGTCGGAACGCCCTCGATGCGCCGATGAATATCTACGAAGTGCATCTCGGCTCCTGGCGACGCGTGCCCGAGGAAGGGAATCGGGCGCTCACGTATCGAGAGATCGCGCACCAGTTGGCCGGTTACGTGAAGGAGATGGGATACACGCACGTCGAGCTTCTGCCGATCCTGGAGCATCCGTTCGACGGATCGTGGGGGTATCAAGCCGTCGGCTATTATGCGCCGACAAGCCGGTATGGGTCGCCCGAGGATTTCGCCTACTTCGTCGGCTATCTGCACGAGCAGGGGATCGGCGTGTTCCTCGATTGGGTGCCCGCGCATTTTCCCAAGGATGCGCATGGATTAGCCTTCTTCGACGGCACACATCTCTACGAACATGCCGATCCGCGCCGCGGGGAACATCCGGATTGGGGGACGCTCATCTTCAACTACGGTCGAAACGAGGTGCGAAATTTCCTGCTCGGGAGCGCGCTCTTTTGGCTGGATCGCTATCACGCCGACGGGCTGCGCGTGGACGCGGTCGCTTCGATGCTGTATCTGGATTATTCGCGGCGGCCGGGAGAGTGGGTGCCCAACATCTATGGCGGGAACGAGAACTTGGAGGCGATCGCCTTCCTCCAGCGATTCAACGAGTGGGTGCATGCGCTCTGCCCCGGCGCCGTGACGATCGCCGAGGAGTCCACAGCCTGGCCCATGGTCTCGCGTCCGACATATCTCGGCGGATTGGGCTTCACGTTCAAATGGAACATGGGATGGATGAACGACACGTTGCGGTACATGGCTAAGGACCCGATCTATCGCAAGTATCACCACAACGAGCTGACGTTCTCGCTCATGTACGCCTTCTCGGAGAACTACATCCTGCCGCTCTCGCACGATGAAGTGGTGCATGGGAAGCGGTCGCTCTTGGAGAAGATGCCCGGCGATCGTTGGCAGAAGTTCGCGAATCTCCGGCTCCTCTACGGATACATGTTCGGCCATCCGGGGAAGAAGCTCCTCTTCATGGGAGGGGAGTTCGGGCAGTGGCGCGAGTGGGACGTCACGACGAGCCTCGATTGGCACCTCTTGCAGGACGAGCCGCATTGCCAGTTACATCGGTACGTGCGCGATTTGAACCATTTCTATCTCGCCGAGCCGGCGCTCTACGAGTGTGATTTCGAGCCGAGCGGATTCGAGTGGATTGATTTCCGCGATTGGGAAGGCAGCATCATCGCCTTCCTGCGACGCGCGCGTCGAGAGGCCCCTTTCTTGATCTTCGTCTGCAACTTTACGCCGGTGCCGCGCCCGGGATATCGCCTTGGAGTCCCGGAACCGGGGGCGTATCGAGAAGTCTTCAACAGCGATCGGCCGGAATATGGGGGGAGCGGCCACGGTAATCCTGAGTGTCTTTGGGCTGAGCCCATCCCCTGGTCCGACCGCCCTTATTCGATCCGGCTGACGTTGCCTCCGCTGGCGGTCATCGTCATAAAACGCGAGGGATGAGTCGCCTTTGGGGAAGGAGGGAGAGATGAAGGCGCACACCGAGTATCTGGAGTTCCACACGAAAAAGCGACGCGAGTACCTCAACATCACGCGCGAGGTCGAACGCGTCGTCCAAAAGAGCGGGATTCGGGAGGGCATGGTCCTGGTCTCCGCCCTCCATACGACGGCGGGCGTTTATCTCAACGACGACGAGGAAGGGTTGCTCCACGATCTCGATGAGATGTTAGAGAGGATCGCTCCGTATGGCGCGCCTTATCGCCATCACGCCACGGGTGAGGACAATGGCGACGCGCATCTGAAGTGTCTGCTCATTCATCATCAAGTCATCGTGCCGGTGACCAACGGGAAGCTGGACTTGGGGACGTGGCAACGAATCTTCTATGCGGAGTTCGACGGGCGCCGGCGCAAGCGCGTGGTGGTCAAGGTCATCGGGGAATGAACGGCTTCGCTCGCGCCACCGCAGAGCCCAATCCCCACGCTCATCTCGCATTGCCGTCGGGCCGGGCGAGGGTTACAATTCCACCGTCGGATTTG
The DNA here is from genome assembly GCA_030550025.1 of Acidobacteriota bacterium. Taxonomy (GTDB): domain Bacteria; phylum Acidobacteriota; class Blastocatellia; order HR10; family HR10; genus HR10. Next base: position 307,064 of record JAUQQC010000001.1, read on the forward strand.
TGAGCTCGGCTTCTGAGAGTGAGTAGGCGAAAGGTGATCACGCGGGCAGTGGCGTGAAGGAGACGCGTCGCTCGGCCTAGGCGAATGAAGACGACCCCTTTCGGAAGGGGCCAAGACGATTCGTCGGGGAACTCAGCACGGGAGTCGATGTGAGCGCGACGGCCAAACAGTTCAACCGAGGACGCTACGGCCTCGTCTCGGATCGAGGGTTGAACCCCCGCCGCCCGGTGAACGAGGACAGCTACGTGGTGTTGGAAGACGCGGGCGTGTTCGCCGTGGCCGATGGCGTAGGAGGACAGAATGCCGGGGAGATCGCCAGCCAGATGGCGATGGAAATCCTCCGCCACCATTTCTCCCGGAGAACGCGCGGCGACCGCATGCGGTATTTGGAGCAGGTGATCGCGTATCTGAACGGCGCGCTTCGTGAGATGGCGATGAGTGAAGAATCGCTGAGCGGCATGGCCACGACGCTCGCCGTGCTCTTGTTGGAGCCGCGACATGCGATCCTCTGTCACATTGGCGATAGCCGCATCTATCGCTTCGTCGCGGGGAAGCTCCATCGCGAGACGATTGATCATACGCTCGTCGAAGCCGAGCATCTGGGCGGACTCTCTATCCTCGAATACACGAAGAGATATGTCCTTACGCGCGCCTTGGGCATTGACGAAGAGGTCATTCCCGATGTGAAAAAGATCGGACTTGAGCCGGGTACGGTCTTCCTGTTGTGCACCGATGGGATCACGCGCCATGTGACTGATGAGGAATTGCAGGACCTCTTGGTGCACGAACCGGATCCGCAACGGGTCTGCGATCAGCTTCGGGAATGGTGTTACGAGCGGGGGGCGCGTGATAACTTCACCGCCATCGTCGTGCGCGTGGACTCGGTACCCTCGCGTCCGGGGAAGGGCGCGATCGGAAACAGAGGGAAGGAACGAGAGCACATGGGCAAATCGTCGGCGGCTTCGCCAATGCCGTCAGTGGGGTCGCAACCGCAGGATGCGTTGGAGGAGCGGACCGTTCCTCTCCCGGAGTCGGCGCAATCGCTCGTCGCACGCTTTCGGCATTTCGGTCGCACCTATGGGGTGGCGATCCTCATGGCGTTGCTCGGTGCCCTCGTGATTTTCATCGCCGGGATGACTGTCGAACGATGGCGGGTAGAGAGGACTGCTCCTCCGCCCTTGATGAGCGAACGCGCTCATGCGTATTTGGATCGTGCGATCGAAAGATTTCGCGTTGGTCACTACGCCGAGGCCGAACGAATCTTAGAGGAGGGGATGCGGTTGGAGTCGCCCGACAGCTTAACTCATCATTGGCTGGGGCGGGTTCGCTTCGCCCTTGGCAAATATCGCGCGGCGGCCGAGAGCTTCGCGCGCGCGGTGGAGCTTGGGGGGTGGGAGGAGGATCTGCTCTTCGCTGCAGCCGCCTGGCACGCGGCCGGGGAGCTGGAGCGGGCCCGCGAGTTCCTGCAACGATATGCTCGATCGGTCGCCGGGAGTCGAGAATCGGCGGGGAATCCATGAGCGGTGGCGTGCGAAACCGCGCGAGAGCGTTCGGCGGCGATCCTGAGAGTGCGCGGAGGGCGTGAGGGGAGGCGGCGATGACGTTCCAGAGCGAGTGGACCTTTGACCTGCAGCGGTGCCTGGATGCGGCGGGGAACCTCTTGCCTCCGGAGCGCGTCCCCCTGGAGGCGTTGCTCGATCCGCAGCGGCTTCTGCAGGCGCAGGCGTATTTGAGCGAGATCACGCAGATGGAGGCTTCCGTCTACCTTTACGATGAGGCGTCTCCGCAGCCGATCCATCCCGATGCCGCGCCGATGTGTGTGCGGTCGCCGCTTTGTCGGGAGCTGAACGCGCTGAAGGATGCGACGACGGGCCTCTCGCGATGTCTGCGGGATACATGGCACGCATCGCTGCACGCGATGCGGCGGCGGCAACCGGTCGTGGCCGATTGCGTCGGCGGGCGGAGGACGCTATGGAGCTGCCCCATCCTTCTGAGCTGCGAGGGCCGCACCTATCCGAAAGCCGCCCTCACCGTGGCAGCCTTCCCCATCGAGAACTTCTTCGCGAGCGGGGTCCTGGAGGCGCTCTTCCCCGATGGAAATCCCGCTCTTCGAGAGAGCCACGAATGGGCGCGGAAGTTAGCCCTGGCGAGCGAGCGGTTGGGCCATGTGCGGGAGTTGGCTCGACTCATGGCCGATACGTTCTCCGTGGAGATCTCCGTGCGATACGAGTTAGCGCGTCAGTCCCTGCAGAGCTCATCCCGCATGGCGGAACACTTCTCCGCTTTGGCGGAAAAGCTCTCGCAGATGGCGCATGAGATCAACAATCAACTGACGAGCATTCATCTTCATGCCCATCTAGCGCGCCAATTGGTCGAAGCTCCCGACGTCCAGGAATCCCTCGAGCTGATCAAGCGGGAAGCGCGCTCGGCCATTGAAGCCGTGCGAGCATTGACGCGGTACGCCCGCCAGGCCTTAGCTCCCGGGAGAGATCAGATGGAAGGTCGCGATCTCTCGGTCGAAAAGGCGGCCGAACCACCCGCCGAGTCGAGGAGCATCCTCGTTGTGGATGATGAGAGACCGATCGCCGAATTGATCGCGCGCGCGCTGCGGGCGGCCCATTACGATGTGGACATCTCGCTGGATGGAGAGACGGCGCTCTCCATGATCGAGCGGAAACGCTACGATCTGATCATCGCTGATCTTCGTATGCCGGGGATTGGGGGGATGGAGCTGTACGAGCATTTCCAGCGTGCCGATCCTTCCATTGCACGTCGCATAGTCTTTCTGACAGGAGACGTCCTGAGCGAAGAGGCGCTCGCTTTCCTTCGCGAGACGGGGAGTTTGCGCTTGCCGAAGCCCTGCACGTTGGAGGAATTGCTGGCGCTAGTGAGGGCCGGGTTGGAGCGGAGCGAATCATCGGCTTCTTAGGCGGATCGATGGGCGCGTCCGTGCTAGAGAAGTCGTGAAGGAGGGAGAGAGGAATGCGACGGGGACGTCAGGTGTTCGCCCTGGCGGAACGCAAGCGGCAGAGAGGCGCGTTCGCGGAAGCGTTGGATCTCTATCGCGAAGCGCAGCGCGCGTTCGCGCGCGAAGGAGACGAACGAGGGCTCATGGAGTGCGCGCTGGCGCAAGGGCATTGTCTGCGACTCCTCGGACGATTCCGGCAGGCCCGGCGCGCGTATCGGCGCGCGGCGCGCCTGGCGCGCGAGTTCGGCGCAGATCAGAGCGTGGCCGATGCGCTCGTCGGAGAGGGGATGGCTGCGCGAGCGCTCGGGGAATTGTCCGGGACCCTTCGCCTCTTTCACGAAGCCGAGCGCTTGTATCGGAGCTGGGGAGATGCTCTCGGGCGCGCGTATCTTTTGTGGGCGCGCGGAGGAACGTTCCGCCTGCAGGGCGATCTACGCGCTGCCTATCGGAGCTTCCACAAAGCGTGGCAGTGGTACGAGCGCGCGGGAGATCGCGTGGGCGCCGCTTACGCCTTGTGCGGGCTCGGCGGCGTCTCGCGCGTGATGGGGCGATACACCGCCTCGTTCGAGTTCTATACGGAGGCGAACGATCGGTTCCGACGCCTGCGCGACACATTCGGCCGCGCGTATTCCTTCTGCGGCATCGCCAACGCGCATCGGATGCGAGGGGAATACGAGCGCGCCCTTGAGTTCTTCGGTCAGGCGACGGCGCTCTACCGCGCGATCGGCGATGAGGTGAGCTATGCCTATACGCTCTGGGGCGAAGCGACGGCCTATAAGATGCTCGGCCTCCATGAGCGCGCCCGCGCGGGTTTCCGCGAGGCCGGTCGGCTCTTCCGAAAGACGCGCGATATGCGGGGGAGGATTTACGTGTGGCTCGGAGAGGGTGAGCTTCGCTTGCTTCATGGCAGGCCGAAGCAGGCCGAGCGCCATTTCCGCATGGCGCTGGAGACGGCACGCCGGTTCGGATTCCGCTTGGAGGAACTTCACGCGCGCCTCTTCCTTCAGTTGCTCCGACGAGAGAATGGGCGATCGGTCTCCTTCGATCCCCTCATTCGGAGATACCGCGCTTTGGGGACGACGTTTTTGCGCAATCCTTCGCTTCCCCTGAATCTGCCTTAGTGCGATCGCTTCTCCCTTCAGCGGGATTGAGGAGAGCGATCCGTGGGGATCGAATCTCTGGCTCCCACTGTGGGGGAGAGAGGGAGTTCGATGACGAACGTCGCCCCCTGGCCTTCTTCGCTGAGGGCGTAAATCTCGCCCCCATGTTCCTTGATGATCCCATAGCAGATGGAGAGCCCGAGGCCAGTCCCGACTCCCGGAGGCTTCGTCGTGAAAAACGGGTCGAAGATACGCGAGAGGTGGGAAGCCGGAATGCCGGGGCCGTCATCGGTGAAGCGAATTTCGATCGCTTCCTGAGAGGAGCCTTCGCCGCTCGATCGTTTCACGCGCGTCTCGACAAGGAGCGTCCCGTGCCCGCGCGCTTGTCGGACAGCGTGTTCCGCATTGAGGATGATGTTGGAGAAGACTTGTTCGAGGAGGTTGCGATCCGCCCAGATGCGAGGGAGATCCGGCGCGAGATTCATGACCACGCGAAGCGGGCTCGAGGGCGTGCGCGCGCGATATGCATCGAGCGCAGCGCGAAGAGCGTCGTTAACGTCCATGGCGATCTTCTCTGGGCGATAGAAGCGGGCGAAGGCGAGCAAGTTCTGGACGACCTTCTTCGCGCGCTGCGCCTGCTCGATGATCGTCCGGAGGTCGTGCCGTGCGCTCTCACTCATGGGCTCGTGGGCGAGCAGCAGCTCAGCATATCCGAGCACGCTAGTGAGCGGGTTATTCAACTCGTGCGCGATGCCCGAGACGAACTGTTCGAGGGCGGCGAGCTTCTCGGCCTGAAGACGTCGCTCAAGGGGCGACCGTTCGCCTCCTCCACCGCTCAGGATCATGCACACGGCCGGCTTCCCCTCGTATTCGACCGGCACGCTCCGGACCTGGAGGGCGATATCCCCCCCACTCCTTCGTGCGAGTCGGAATTCGATCACGGCGCTCGTCTCCGATGGCCGTTCCGATTCGAGAAGTGTGCGCACGCGATCTCGATCCTCTTCCCGGACGAGAGCCAAGAAGTCCGAGAAGGCCGACAATTCTCCAACGGGGAGCCCCACAAGCTCTGCCAAACAACGATTCGCATATCGAACCCGCCGATCCTGTACGATCGCGATCCCCTCCCCGAGGGCTTCGATCACCGTCCGATGGAGGCGTTCCGATTCGATCGCTTGCTCGAGCTGTCTCCGGAGGGCTTCCACAAAACGCGCATTCTCCAGGTGCGCGGAGAGATGTTCGGCGATCAGGCGAAGGGCGGTGACGTCGTCTTCGGTGAATGCATAGGGACGATCGCTCTCTATGCTCAAGACCCCGATGAGGCGGCCATCGGCTTTGATCGGCAGGTCGAATTCCGATCGCGTCTCCGCGTGGTAGCGCACAAAGCGGGGCTCGATGGCGACATCGTTCGCCAAGAGAACTTCTCCGTGACGCGCGACCCATCCGAGTGTGCCCACGTAGATGCTCTGCCGGTATCCGAGAGGGGCCGGTCGGGCATATCGGCTCTGCGTCGCCACGAGGATCAGCTCCTCGGCCGATTCATCGAGCTTGAAGAGCGAAACGTTCGGAAAGCCGAACATCTCCTGAATCAAACGACAAGCTTCGGTGAACAGTTCATCTTCGCTCTCCGGCGCAGCCATCCCTCCTCCGCGCGAGGTCCCACGCAGAGAACGGACTAGGAGCGTCGTCGCGAGGCGACCGACGCGTTGCCACTGCTCGACCCGTTGGCGCTCGCGCTGAGCGCGCTCCGTCAGCTCTCGGTATCGGCGCGCGTTCTCGATCGCCGTCCCCAAGAGGCTTCCGAGCGCTGAGAAAAACGCCGAGCGATATTCCGTCGGGAGATCGCAAAGAGCATTCGCGCCAGTGGTGCTCGTGAGCGCGTTTGCCGAAGAAGGCGCTCCTTCACCGGCAGCGGTCGCCGGGTGATTTCGGCTCGCGAGCAGGAGAACCCCTATCGTTTGCTCCCCGGCGCGGAGGGGGATGAGCGCGAAGAGGTGAAAACCCGCGCGTCGGATCAGGTGCCGGTAGGGTAGCGGTTCGACGGCCGAGACTTCGAGAAAGAGCGATTCTCCGACGGCGGCGACATCGGCGATCGGGCCTTCGCCGACGGGAGCCCGCTCGAGCAGCTCGACGAAGCTCGGAGGAATACCCCGCGAGAGCCGAAGGCGGAGAGCCTGAAGAGGCTCCGCGCGATCCGCAGCGCGCAGGGGGACGTCCTCCCGCAGATAGATCGCCCCGGCCTCAAACGAGAGGAGTTCGAGGAGGCGTCCGACCACGTTCTGAAGCAAGGCGTCAAGGTCATGGATGCGGGAGGCGGCCGCCGCGGCGATGTTCAAGATCGCGAGCTGCCGGGTGTGCTCCAGGATCTCGATCGTCCGTTGGAGGATTCGTTCGGGCGTTGCCAGGCACATGAGCCGATCGTCGTGGGGCAATGAACCGATCATATCCCTCCCTCACTGCCGCTCGAATGAGAATTCCGCGCGAAGCTCCGTCCAGGTGGAGGCGCCATCTGATCCGCACTCTCGCGTTCGGCCACATCGCGAGCGTAGTATGAGGGGAATCGCCCCCATCCGTCAAGAGGATTTTCACGCGGGAAAGCGCCCGCCCCTTCTTCGCAGATCGGCCTGGGGCGCATCGAAGGGGAGAGTGTGGTTGACAATCTCCGGACCATGTGATACACGTGATGTTCACTTGAAACGAGCGAGGCGAGGTCGATGGGAGCCCATCCTCTCGTGACGAAGCAGAAGAGGCAAACGCCCGAGGCGCAGAGCGTGCGCGTGGCATCTCAAAGGCCTCTCGCACCGAGAGTCAGACCGTCGTTCTCTACGATCCCGATATTTTCCGTCCAGGAGGTCGACCCATGAGTGAGCCGATCATTGCATTCAAGAAACCCGCGGTTTTGACCTTGGAGCCAGGGACCTATTATTGGTGCCGATGCGGACGATCGCAAAATCAGCCGTTTTGCGATGGATCGCATAAGGGGACGGAGTTCACGCCGATTCGATTCGAGATCACGGAATCGCGACAAGTCGCTCTCTGCCAGTGCAAGCATACGAAAAACGCGCCCTATTGCGATGGGACGCATAAGACCCTATGAGAGGAGGAGGTATGAGGATCTCTCGCGTTCTGGCGATCGTCGTAATCGCGCTGACGTCGTTTTCCCGCGTTTGGGGGGCGGATGAGTTCGTCATTGATCCCGTGCATAGTTCGATCGAATTCTCCGTCCGTCATATGATGGTGACGAACGTGCGCGGGCGGTTCCGGGAATTCTCCGGCACGATCTTCTACGACGAGAAGGACGTCACGAAGTCGTCAGTGCGCGTCGCGATCAAGACGGCGAGCATTGATACGGGGAACACCGACCGCGACAACCATCTGCGGAGTCCTGACTTCTTCGACGCGGCGAAATACCCGGAGATCACCTTCGTGAGCACGCGGATCGAGAAGCGCGGTGACGAGTACGTCTGCATCGGAACGCTGACAATCCGTGGGGTCTCGCGTGAGGTGGCGATCCCCTTCCGAATCCTCGGCGTCGTGAGAGACCAGCGGGGGAACACGCGGCTGGGAGTCGAAGCTGGGCTCACGATCAATCGGCTCGATTACGGCGTCTCCTGGAGTCGCGCCCTCGAGGGCGGGGGATTGGTCGTCGGGAACGACGTCAAGGTCGAGCTGAACGTTCAAGCCATCAAGCGAGCTGCCCCTGCAGCTTCTCGTTGATGTTCGAACGACTCGTGCGTCGGTGAGGAGCCGCGCGCCTATGGGCGCGGGGGATTTAGCGTCTCCCAAATGGGTCAGAGCCTTTAAGGCCATCGCGGTGGGGGGACTGTTCACAAATTAGCTTGCTTTTCGCTCCAAAGCTGTATATACTCAGGACGGCTTTTCCTGTGAGAAAAGCCATAACTCAACCTAGGGAGGGGATTATGGGTGAAAGGAAAGTCTCTCCATGGGCCGTCTTTTTGGGGGCGATCCTCATCCTCGGGATGGCCTTTCATATAGCGCGTGCTCAGCATCCGACGGGAAGCATTGAGGGAACGGTCACGGATCCGGCCGGAGCGGTCATTCCTAATGCGACGGTGAAGATCACGGAGGTGGCGACGGGGCGCACGATCACGTTGGTGACCAATGAAGCGGGAGTTTATATCGCGCGGAATCTCTTGCCGGGAGCGTACAGGATTGAGATCTCGGCTCCGGGGTTCATGACGGGGATCCTCGAGGTGACTGTCTTCGTCGGGCAGGTGACCCGAGGAGATCTCTCGTTGAAGGTCGCGGGAGTGGCGGCTGAAGTCGAAGTCGTAGCTGTCCCTGAAGCGCAGGTGGACACCGTTCGTCATCAGGTGGATGGAGTGATCCGAGCGCGGCAAATCGATCAGCTTCCCCTCAATGCGCGCAACTTTCTGGAGTTGGGCCGTCTGGAGCCCGGGGTGATCGTTCGCGATGGGGGAACCATTGACCCCACGAAGGTGAATGCCTATCGCGTCGTCGGCATCGCCGGTCGTGGGGGGACGGGAACCCGCATTCAAATTGACGGCATTGACGTCACCGACGAGATGGTGGGTTCGACCGTATTGAACCTCTCCGATGATGCGGTCGCGGAATTCCAGTTGACGCGTTCCTCTCTCGATCTCTCGACCTCGCTGACCGCTTCGGGGGCCGTCAGCATCGTGACCCGCAGCGGCGGGAATGAGGTGCATGGGAGCTTCTTCTATTTCGGGCGCAATCAGCGTCTCTCGGCGATCCCGCAACCGACAAGTCCAAGGCCGAATCCTCCCTTCCATCGGCATCAGTTGGGGTATCGCGCGGGCGGTCCATTCGTGAAGGACAAGCTGTTTTGGTTCTCCAATTGGGAGCGCTTTTATCAAGCGGACGAATTCGAGATCGCCCCGGGGCGAGGCGTGGCCGTGTGGTTCCCACAGATGGCGGGTCGAACGAGCCTTCCCCTTGGGATTCGCTATGTGACCGAGCGCGTGGATTGGAATATCGGCAGCGCCGCGCGCGCCTTCTATCGTTTCAGCCACAGTTGGGATGAGTCCACGGGAGGGACTGGGCCTTCCCCGTTCCAGAACGTGGATTGGACGAACGTCTCGGTCGTGGGGTTGGATGTCACGAAGGGACGAGTGACCCATTCCTATCGCTTCGGCTACGTCAACTTCAACAATCGTATTGAGAGCCGGGAGCTGAAGCCCTGGACCTTCCCTCGCACGTCGCAAGGGATCCCGTATTTCATCGACTTCACGGGGCTTGGCCCGAACTCGCTGGCGCCGCAGGCGACCTATCAGGACAACTACGACAATAAGTACGATGGCAGCTGGGCCTACGGCAGCCATACGTTTCGGTTCGGCGGGCAAATCACGCGGTTCATTCAAGGCGTCTTCGCGAATTTCGCTGGTCCCTTGCAGATCAACGGGGACTTCACGACCAGTCCCGGAGGCACGCGCGATCAGGTGATCGCGCGCGGTGGGAATCCTCAAGACCCCCTGGAGTATCCCCTGGTGAATTTCACCATGGGACCCCAGAACGGATTCTTCACCGTCGCGCCGGCGCATGGCATGCCCCATGGCGGACACTTCAACACGCGATTGGCATGGTATGTCGGCGATACCTGGCGCGTGCGGCGGACCTTCACCCTCAACTATGGCGTCCGGTGGAACTACGACACCGGATATTTCAACGATGAGGTGAAGCGGGTGAAGATTCGACGGCCGGCTGTGCTCTCGCTCTTCACTCCTGCTGGCACGCGTTCGCCGAAGATGCCGAAGGACCGCTTCAGTCCGACGTTCGGGTTCGCCTGGGATCCGATCGGAGATGCCAAGACCTCGATCCGCGGCGGCTTCTATCTCGCGTATGAGATCAACATCAAGAACAACACGCTCTTCGACCAGTTCGCCTTGATCCCTCCGGGGATTGGCCCCGATGTATACGACATCACCTTCGTCGCGGGCCCCGATGGAAGACCGATTGACATCGGGCCGCAGCCGGGATTCCCACAGGGCTTTCCCGGGGGGGATTACACCGCGCTCGCCGGGAGGAGGATCAAGGACGTGCTAGACATCCTCGGCAAGATCTACCTCGCCGTGCAAGCGGCCTACGCCGGTTATCAATTCGATCCCACGCGGGGGCCTTCGCTCTTCGAACTGAGTCGCGGGGTCACGTTCGGTTTCCTCATCCCGGGCGACTTCCGTATCCCGTACTCGATGCAGTTCAACATCGGGGTGCAGCGGGAGTTGGCACCGGGAACGGTCCTGACCGTTGATTACATTCGCAATCGAGGAGTTGGCATGCCGTTCCTCGGGGTGGACACGGAGTGCCGGCGCTGTGCGGATACGCTCGATGTGGCGGCCGCGCGCGCTCAAGTGAATCGCGTGCTCGGCGGCTTGACCGTGGATCAGTGGATCGCGGCCAATCCCGGTCGAACGATCGCGGCTTTCGGCCTGGCGAGCGATGCGATCTTCACCGGACGCACACGGGAGTTCACTCGCGCGCGCATCATGCAGGGCGGATTCTCCCTCTACCAAGGCCTGCAGGCGAAGCTCGTCGGCCGACTCACGAACAAGCTCGGTTTCGTTCGCGACCTCAGCTATTCCATCTCGTACGCCTTGGGGCGCAGCGAGGCGACGAATGGCTCCAATCGCGTTGAGTTCCTCAACAATGCGATCAACAAGCGGAACATGAATGCGAAGGAGGTCTTCGGTCCGATCGGATTGGATCGCACGCACATTTTGACGGCCGGCGTCATCCTCACGATCCCCGGAGGCATCCGATTCAGCCAGATCTGGGCTTTCCAAACGGCCGGCCCGGTGAATCTCTTCGTCCCGACCCTCGGAGCGGTCACAGGAGCGAACACGCTCTTCACGACCGATTTGAATGGAGATGGGAGCATTGGGACCGTCCCTCAGGTGGATGTCTTGCCGGGCACGCGCATCGGCGATTTCGGGAGGAAGATCAAGAGTTGGCGCGACCTGAATCGCATCCTCCAAGCCTTCAATCAGAACTTCGCGGGTAAGCTGACGCCGGCCGGTCAAGCGCTCGTGCGCGCGGGGATCTTCACCGAGGAGCAGCTCCGCAAATTGGGCGCGGTCATTCAGCCGATCCCGCTCGTGCCGGAGAATAATCCCTGGCCCTTCCATAACGTGTTCGATCTCGATCTGCGAATCACGCGGCCCATCGTGATCGAGGATGCGAAGTTCGTGAAGAACCTCCGGATCGAACCGTATTTCGATGCGTTCAGTGTCTTCAACCGAAGGAGCGTCGGCGGGTATCCGGGAACGCTCGGAGCGGGATTCGGAGCCTTCAACTTCGATTACGCGGGCACGGGGCGGTTGGGCGAGCTGCGCGATGCTCGAGGGTACTTGCAAGGACCGCGGATCGTGCAGTTCGGTTTCCGCGTCGAATTCTGATGGTTCATTGGGAGATCGGCGGGCGAAGGCTCACCGATCTCCCCTGATCTCCGCGCGCTCATCTCCTTTTCAGATATTTCTGCAACCACTCAGTGAGGGTGGTGAGGAATTCCGAATCGAGCCGCTTGGTGAACTTCCCATATTCCGAGAGATCTCCGGTCTCGGCCTGCTGGAAAAGGTGATTGAGCCTGGGAAAGATTTTCACCTCGTACGGGACCTTCCCACGCTCTTCGAGCGCGCGGGCGAAGGCCTCGGCATGATGGGGGAAGACTTGCGTGTCCTTCCCCCCTTGGAGGATGAGGATTGGGCACGCGAGGCGCTCCAAAAGCGCCAGCGGTCGAAGCCGCACGAATTCTCGAAACCACGGCGAACGCGCCACGGCCAAGGACGCGCGCGCTTCGGGAGGGAAAGCGCGTTCGATCTCCTCCCATCCGCGATCGGTCTTGACCGCTTCGAGGATCTTCTTCTGCAGGGCGATGCGCTCTTGCCGATCCTTCTCCGGCAAGTTCCTGAGGAGATAGGCTTGCTGTTCCAGAATGACCTCTTCGCCGCTTGTGGCGGGACCGGCCATGAGGACGAGGGCCCGAAGGGAGGGATCGCGCGCGGCCACAAGTAGGGCGACGATGGCTCCTTCGCTGTGGCCGATGAGGGCGATGCGGTCCGGCGCGATCTCCGGTCGCGCGCGGAGGAATCGAACGGCGGCCTGCGCATCATCGGCGAAATCGTAGGTCGTCGCCGTCTCGTAGCGTCCTCCCGATCGCCCGACCCCACGCTTATCGTAGCGAAGGACGGCGAACCCTTGCGGCGTCAGATGCTCGGCGATCTGCGCGAAGACCTTCACGCCCGCGACGTTTTGATCGCGCTCGTGCGGACCGGAACCGGCAATGAGGACAACGGCCGGCAAGGGGTGCGCGCGCTCTTTCGGAAGCGTGAGCGTTCCCGCCAACGTGATCTCTCCAGAAGGAAAGGTCACTTCCCAGGCATCGTACTCTTGCGGTGCCGTGCGCTCGGTTGGTCTCTCATATCCCTCACGATAGACCTCGATGAAGAGGGGGCCGGGGATGACGAGCTTGATCACGCGACGCGCGTCGTCCACCCACATCTCCATCGAGATCGTCTGTCCCGTTGGTTGAACGAGCGCGAGTTCCAGGTGAATCAGGTCATCCATCCGATTGGCGAAGGAGATGCGTTCGCGCCCTTTGACGCGCACCGTGAGCGGCAGTTCGATTTGCGGGAGGACGTAAACGCGAACATCTTGAGGTTCAGTTCGAGAGAAATCCACGCGCTGTGCCAAGACTTCGTAGAGGAAGAAGGGGACGTTTGAGAGCACCACGATCGCGTCCGGCGAGACAGCGTCTTCTTTCGTCGTCGTCGTTCCTCCCACGGTGATCTCGCTCCGTGCCTTCCCTTCGGCGAACGTCGCGCGCACTTCCTGTTCTAAAGGACCAACCTTCGCTCTCACCTGCGCCTCCCGAGGACGATGCTGGGCATCGGTGATCAGCGTGAAGGAATCGATCGTGATCGAGAACGAACGGAGTTCGAGCGAGGCGCGTCCCGTCCACGTGATCCGTCCTTCTGCCTTCGTCACGGAGAACGCCTCGCGCCCGGCCGGGTGCTCGTTCACATAGATATGAAAGCCACCAGCGGCTTGGGCGGTGGGCCATCTTGCCCCGTCCATCCCTGCGAGGAGAAGCAGAAGGAGCTTGTGGATGAGCATCGTTGCTTTCCTCCCGAAAGGATCGGGACCGTCGGGTGAGGACGTTCACGATCCCGGATGGTGGAGCGAGAGCTCTTCATGTTCGATCGGCCGAACGCCCGCTGCTTCGGAAGCTGCGACCTTTCGCACTGGGACTGCGGCGCTGCGTCGCCGCTCTACGTGTTCGACCAATCGGCAGTATGCGCAGACTTCGGTCGTCGTCGGCTGGCCACAGCGTGAGCAGGGGACAAGCGCCGTAGCCTCGGCTTCCGCAAAGAGCGCGCGAATCTGATAGAAGCCGTCGAGGAAGCGCCGTTTCGTGCCTGGCGCTTGATGCTCCAACTGCGCGAGGAGGTCCTTGTACGAGAGCGTCGTCGCCCCAAGCGCATAGGGGCACTCGTCGCGGACGTAGGCGATCCGATTCACTAGGGCATAAACGGTCGTTTGCTTCTCGGTGAAATAGACGAAGGGCTTGACCTTCTTCTTCAATCCCTCTCGTTCGTCCAGGACCGGATATTGGCGAGCGAGATACCCGCGATTCCAATTGAGGACGTTCGAGAAGAGCACCGCAACTTCATCATCGAGGTTATGTCCGGTAGCGATCACATTGTACTCGGCTTCCAGAGCGTAGCGATTCATGAAATACCGTTTGATCAATCCGCACGCTGAGCACGCTTCGCGGGCCGTCAGGTCTTTGATCTCCGGAATCGGTGCGCCGACCTCTTCGGCCACGCTGACGACGTGCAATCGCCGACCGATCCGCTCGGCAAGCTCGAAGCATCGTTGCTTCGATTGCTCCGAATAGTTATTGCTGCCGACGATTCCCAGGTCAATATAGAAGCCATCGGCTTCATATCCAAGCGCATTGAGCGCATGCCAGAGCGAGAGACTGTCTTTCCCGCCGGAGACGGCAACCAAGACGCGATCCCGGCGGGAGAACATCTTGAACTTACGGATCGTGCGCTCTGTGTAGTCGAGAAACCACGGCGAGTAGCACGCGGAGCAGAGCGCCAGCCGGTGCTCTGGCATGTAGATGATGGCTTTCTTCAGACACTTTCGGCACTTCATGGGCTGACGCCTCCAGAGACGACGCGGATCAGCTCGACCTCATCTTCGACCTCGAGCCATTCGTCTTCGGTCACGATCTCATCGTTCCTCACGACGACGACGGTCTCGGGCAAGAGGTCGAGCTTCTCGAGCAGCTTGCGCACGCTCATGCGCTCGGTGAATTCGTATTCCTGCTGGCCGTATCGAACTTTCATGTGCGCGAACGACGGGCGCGTTCATCGGCGACTCGCGCCGTGTAGCTCGACGTTGTTAGCCACGAGGCGGAACTGGCAGCCGAGAAATTCGACGGCCTTTCGCGTCAGGATCATGCGTTCGGTGAAGATCTCGAAGAACTCCATGACGCTTCCAATGGACGGATCCACCTCCAATTCCAAGGTGATGACCTTCTGGTCTGGATCCACGGCGAGCGTGCTGCGGGTGACCGAGTAATTGATACGATCGTGGATGTCGAATTGTTTGGGATCGGTCAAGCGAACGCGCGACCGGTGCACATCGGCCTTATCGGCGATGATGACGGCGGCGCTCACCGGGCTCACGGGCAGACCGTCGGATTCGTCGTGATGGCCGATGGCCGCCATCACGATGCCGATGTAGCGCGGAGGCATCTTCATGGCCGTCAGAATCTGCATGGCCATGAGCGCGCCCGATTGGGCGTGCACGTTACGATTGATGACGTTGCCCGCGTCATGGAAGAAGCCGGCGATGGCCGCCAGCTCCGGCAGAGGCGGTTCGTATCCGAGTTTCTGCAGGATCTCGCGCGCCCATTTCCCCGTTTTCTTTGCGTGTCGGATGCCGTGCTCCGTGTAGCCGATGGCCTCCAGCACGGCGTCGGCCGCTTCGACATAAGCCAGGGCCGTCTCATCCTGCAGCAAATCCTCCAACGTCACAATCTGCTGGATCGGCTCGATCAGTTTCGTTGACATGCTTGCCCCTCGCTCTCCCGGATTCGGCACGACACGATGTAAATAATACGCCGCTTCACCAGGAGGGCGCAAATGGCGGCTCACTTCGTGGCTTTTTCCTCCTTCGTGCAGAGGACGTCTTCAAGAGCATTCAGAAGGACACGTTCCGGAGGGGTCGCCAGCGTCACCTCGGTCTCGACCGAGCTGTTCCCCTGTACGGTTGCCATGCCCAGGCGCACGAGCTTTCCCTCGCCGTAGTCGAGATAGACGGGGACGAGCATGCGGAAATCGTCAGGCACGCGGCTTTGGGCGATCTTGAGCCAGAGCCGATACCTTCCGTCGGGGGTCGGGCGAAGCCAATAGTGGAGCGCGTAGTGTGGGAGGGCTGTTCCATAGACCCACTGTCGGAAGAACCACTCCATGCGTCCATTCCCCTCGAGGTCCATCTCCGGCGTCATGTGTTTCTCGACTAGGCGTTGGAAGTCGCGGGTCGAGGCCGCGCGATGTGCGTAGGTGCGGGTGAACTCGCGCATCAGGGCGATGAAGCGATCATCGCCTTCTCCCAAAGGGGCGCGCGGATCGCGCAGCATCATGCGCAACATGTGCAGGACGAAGGCGCCCTTCGCGTAGGCGAGCCGTTCGTAAGCGCCGGTTGTTCGTCCCGTGTTCAAGCGCGCGCCTAGGATGAGCGGGCCGACCCGATAGGGTTCGAGGCTCGTACGATTCACGCCAAGCAGCGCCTTTCGTGTGATCAGCTCGCGTTGGTTCTTCCAGAAGTCGAGGAAGCGCTTCAAGCGCCGCTGCGGATCGGCGTGGAAGGCGAACTGTAGATAGAGCGCGGCCGAGAAATCCGAGAAGCCCTCGGACATCCACTGGTCGCGATAGGTCTTCCAGCTCACGATGTGTCCCCACCACTGGTGGGCGACTTCGTGCGCGCCGACGATATCGGTGAACTCCGAGAAGCGCACGGGCAGGCCGAGCGCGCGTCGCTGCGTACCGTCCAAGAATGCCGTGTAGGGAAGATAGACGAGCATCGGCCAACTCTGCCCGAAGAACGCGGCCGGTTGCTGCGAGAGTGCGATGCGCCCGTAGGGATTCGGCCCGAAATAGCGGGTGAAGATGCGTACGGCGTTAAGCGCCTCGACGAGCATGTTCTCGGCCAAGCCACTTGTGGTCAAGCTCCCCATCGGCAACTCCAGGCGAATGCCCTGTCGTTCCAGTTGCTCCGCCAACAACTGCACACGGCGAATCTCATCCGGCTCGGTCGGATTCGTATAGACTTCGAGGACGATCCCGTCCTCGCTTCGTTGTCGCGTTTGGAACAGGCCGACGTTGAATCCGGCGACCGTTATGGGCCATTCGCTCGTCCAGCGCGATGTCTCTGGAACCCGCTCGCGCGGCTGTCCCGTAGCGACGATCATATGGTCTTTCGGGATCGCGAATATGATCTCGAATGTCGCGCGATCGCCGAAAGTCATCTGCCAATTATTCGGATACCAGGTGGACCGCGCTTCGGGGACGAGGATGTAATTGCCGGGACCGCTGGGACGCACCGCCCCACGGCCGCCATAGCGGAGGAACACCGTGCGCGGCACGCCAACCGGAAGCGGCTCCGGGAAGATCACGGCCAGCGCGTTTCCTTCCTCTTCGTCCACCTGAAGGAACGGAAGGGGAGTCTTCTGGGCGTCCCAGGCGCGTTCGACCCGCAGCTTCGGGAAGAGGGCGAAGCGAATGACGCGCAGATGCGGCTGAAGGGGAATGAAGGTGACTTCGGCCGTGACGTCCAAATGTCCGCCGCGATCCACGCGGACCTGGAGGCGATAGTGCGCAAGGTCGTACTCGCGATGATCTTTCTCTTCGGTGTCGGCGGGAGCTAGCTCCGCACTGCGATGAAAGAGCGCCCAGATGCCTTGGGTCGTCTCCTCATAGCTCGCCAGGCCCACTTCTTCAGCGCTCGGCAACGAGGGGGCGAACCCGAGCGGGTCCACGCCGAAGACGAGCTTCGGATGCTTCTTCCCCTTGAGAAAGGCCAGGAAGAATCCTTCACGTTGAGGCGCGTAGAGATCCGCCAGTAGACGCATCTCGAGCGCTTGCTTCAGCTGACGTCGCACCACGTGTTGATGTTCGCGGAACCGATCAAGGATCGGCTTCGGCGGTGGGGCGTGGGTAATCGCGAGCCGCCGACGCAACTCTTCGCCCGTCCGATCGGTGAAGTAGATGACGGCTTCCTCGAAGGTCTCGCGCAGCTCGCCCGTGCCCGTCAGATGCGCGAGAAATTGCCGCTCGACCTCAAGCGGAGGGGAGAGCGCGAATGCTCCCTCACCCACGAAGATGGCTCCGAGCGTGCGTCCCATCACCGGTGCGAAGAAATAGAAGGTCCCTCGGTGGAAGATGAAGTGGCCGGCATCGCGCCACAGTTCCACCTCTTCGACGATCGCGCGTTCCTCGCCCGGTTGCATCTGGCGCAATGCGAGATAGATGGGGTCAGCGGCCGAAGCCTCCCCTTGCTGCTTGCTCGTCACAAGGGGAAGAGAGTGCGTCCAGAGGACCAGAAGAGGGAGAACGAGCCGAAGGAACCGGGACATACAACTCCTCTCATCGAGCCTCGCGCAGCTTTGAGACGACGGCCGCGCGAAGCGGCATCGCGGGAGAGTACTCGCGCGTTCCCCCTTGTCGAGAGGGGAGCTTCCGACCCGCCCAGAGGACGCGCTGCAATCGGGGCCACCGATCCGCCCACTGGTTCGGCAGGCCTTCCACGACGAGCACATCCGTTCCGCGGCGCTCGATATGGACACGCCCTTCCTCCGTCTCCCAAGCTCGCCATGAGGCGTTCGGCTCCTGAGGGATCTCGCGCGCCGTCTTATAGCGGCGCGTCGTACGACGCGCGTAGGCCTCGGCGAATTCGCGCGCTTCGGCCTCGTTCTCCCATGTGGAGAGATGAATGAGCACGAGATGTCCCGTGCGCGCGTCCTCATAGAGCGCGAACTGGTCGCCCTCCCAACCTTCAGCTGCTCGTGCGGCCGTCGGCTTGTCCAAATACTCGCGGAGGATGAGGAGGTATCCGAACTCTCCGTTGCGATCGGTCAAGCGTTTTCGCACGGACTGGCCAAGCAGATGGCGAACGTCGCTCAAACGAATGCGAACCGGGCGATCGCGGGAGAGGAACTTCTCCGGATGAAGGATCTGCTCGGTCGAATCCGGCGGGTCAGCGTATGCGCGAGAGACGCGCGCCCATGAACCTCGCTGCACGAGGTGCTGGATGAAGGCCGTTCCGTAGATGTAGGGGAAGAGCAGACTCTCGCGCACAGCAGCCGGAGCGCTGTGCAGGACTCGACTGCGCTCGTCATCCATCATCCGAAGCTGCTCGAAGATGGCCGTGAGGGGGACGGGAATCGAGGTCAAGTCCATGCCCTGGGGCTTCAACATGTAGGTGAGCATTACTCCCATAGCCTCTCCCTCGATCAACGCCTGCACGGCGAGGTCGCGATCGCTCTCGCCCTTTGGGCCTTCCTCAAAGCGGGTGAGATCGAAGTGCTGATCTTGAAGCGCATGGACCAGCTCATGCACCATGACCAGGCGCTGTTCCTCAAGCGTCAGCCAGTCGGCCAGATAGAGCGTCTTCGTCTTCGGGCGATAATATCCGGCGACCTGCTCGGTCAGGATCCGCAGCAGCAGATCGCGATAGTCAAATCCTCGCGGCGCGAGACCGAAGGCGATGAGGGCCTTCGCCGCCGCGTCGAAGTCTTCGGGGGAGATCCGCTTGTTGAAATCGTCCACTAAGTGGCGTTCGATCTCCGCGCGGGACTGAAGGCCGGCCCTGACCGAGCGGCGAACCGGAAGTCCGCGAAGGCGGCTGACTTCGGCCAGGATCTCCTCGACCAGGTTCAAAGCGTTCGGACGAGTCGTTTGCTCCACCGCTGAAGGGCGCTCTGGGGAGGAAGCGGCCGACATCAGAAGGAGCAGGAGACCTCCGGCCGCCCATGCGATTCGGTGTCGTGAGCGATCCGAGACGGGGCTTCGTTTTGACATCCTCGCACCTTTCGCTCTACATTTCACTCCGTTTGTAGCCGAAGTCGGGAAGTTTGTCAAACGTCTGCTTTCGCGAGGGGAGAAGGGCATGGACGAAGAGCGTCGCGATCCGGTCGAAGTGGCGACGCGCGTGCGTTATGCGGAGACCGATCAGATGGGCGTAGCCTATTACGCGAACCATTTCATCTGGTTCGAAGTCGGGCGGAGCGAGTTCTGTCGACAACGCGGGTTTGCCTATCGGCAGCTCGAGGAAGAGTTCGGTTTCTATCTGGTCGTGGTCGAAGCGCGGTGTCGGTATCTGGCGCCGGCTCGGTATGACGATGAGATCGTCATCCGCACGTGGCTCGGGGAGATGCGCAAACGTTCACTGAGCTTTCGCTACGAGATCTTCAAACGGGAGGATGGGCGGAAGCTCGCCGAGGGGGAGACGGTTCACGTCCTCGTGGATCGTGAAGGACGAGCGCGCGCGCTCCCGCCGATTTTGGTCGAGCGCTTGGGTCGCGGAGGAGGTGCTTGACAGCTCAAAGGGGGCACGGCATATTTTAACAACGTCGGGGAGGGGGACATGGAAACGGAACGGCTGACGCTCGGCCAGGAGTTGAAACGTCGTCGCGAGGCCCGAGGGATCGAGCTGCAGGACATCTCGAACGCCACGCGGGTGGCCGTGCGTTTCCTCCGTGCCATCGAGGAAGATGATTTCCAGTCCCTGCCGGGAGGACTCTTCACTCGCTCCTTTATCCGAACCTATGCCCGCCATGTGGGGATGGATGAGGAGGAGGCGATCGCTCGGTACTACGAGCAGACGGGACAGACGCGGGAGGACATCCCGCGATACCCCTTCACGACCATAGCAGCCGAACGCGCGCGCTCCATTTTCTGGACCCGATTCGTCGTCGCCCTTTTCGTCGTGGGCGTCTTGGCGTTGGGTGGATATGGGGGGTGGCATTATTGGCAACGGGAGGGGAGGCATCTGTGGGAGAGCTGGAGAGCGAAGCGCGCGCCAGTTGTCAAGCACGAGGAACCGAGTCCGGTTCGCGCTCAAGAGCCGATTCCCACTCCGGAACCTCCATCGGGGCCTCCCGCCGACGTCGCTCCTGCGGCTCCGTCGGCTTCTGTGAGCTTGGAGGGGGCGGCGGCCGCCGCTTCTCATGAGCCGGCTTCGAACGCGCCTGCCGAACCATTGGAAATTCGGCTGGAAGCGATAGGCAATTGCTGGATCTCGGTTCAGGTGGACGATGAGCCGAAGCCTCAACAAGAGATGCTGCGCGCCGGCGATGTCCGCATATTCACGCCGAAGAAACAGGTGCGCTTGTCGGTGGGGAGTGTTCCCGCTTTGAAAGTGACGATCAATGGGCAGCCGGCGCAACTACCCTCGGTCGGCCACGTCGCCCGCGGGGTGATCATCACGCCGGAGAACGCGCGGCAGTTCATCACACCGTGAGCAGCGAGAGAAAAATTTCCCTCTCGGCGGGGCGTCGCCCAAGGCTCAATGTGCATCTAAAGGGGTGGCGTTTCACTTTGCGATGAGGAGGCGACGATGATGAGGCGCTTTATCGCACTGGGTCTGCTGGCTACATTCGCGCTTTTGGTTGGGCCGCTCGCCTCAAGTGAGCGGCAAGCCGCTCGCTCGCTGCGCATCGCGGCCGGGCAGGAGAGCGTTCGGGTTCCCGTGGATACGCTCTTTCGGCTGCGGCTGCGACAGGGGCTCAGCTCTCGAACGGCCCAGAAGGGAGACACGTTCACGGCAGAGGTCATCGCCCCCGTCGTCATCGGCGATGTGGTGGCCGTACCTGTCGGAAGCCTGGTGACCGGGCGCGTGACCTCGGTCACGCGAGCCGCGCGGCGGCGGAGCGGCACGATCGCCGTCTCGTTCGAGGAGCTTCAGCTCCCGTCGGGGCAGAAGTATAAGATCTACGGCTCGCTCGCAAGCTTGGAGACCGCTGAAGGAGAGAAGCGGCAGGTCGGAGAGGAAGGAGAGGTCAGAGGCGGATCGTCCATTAAGCGGGATGTCGTCTTCATCGGCGGCGGAGCCGGTGTGGGAGCCGTCATCGGCGCGGCCGCCGGTGGAGGGAAAGGCGCCGGCGTGGGCGCCGCGATCGGCGCGGGCTTGGGAACGGCCGCTGCGCTCCTGCGCAAAGGGGCTGAAGTCGAAGTCCCCTCGGGAACGGAGATCGGCATGGTGCTGGACCGCGAGCTGATCGTGTCGAGGTCGCGGTGAACCCTTCGCTTGTGAGGGGGGGATGTGTCCCCCCTCGGCCACTCGTCGGATGAGCATCTACGAGCAACGTCCGATCGATCTCACGTCGCTTCGCACCTATCGTCTCGCTGAGCGTCCCAGTAAAGTCACCGTTCGCGATTTCGCGAGGCCTCATGAGCCGGGGGCTTCGGTGAAGGCTTTTCTCGATACCCTTCCACGCCTGCTCGCCGGTGAGGACTTCCGGGCCGTCGTCGAGAGCATTCATCGGGCGCGACGGCAAGGGAAGCCAGTCCTCATGGGGTTGGGAGGACACGTCATCAAGTGCGGCTTGGCGCCAATCCTCAACGATCTTCTCCAGCGGCGGATGATCACTGGCGTGGCCATGACGGGAGCTGGAGTGATTCACGATTTCGAGATCGCGCTCTGCGGGGCGACCTCTGAGGATGTGGAGGCGTCGCTCGGAGAAGGGCGATTTGGCATGGCTGAGGAGACGGGCCGATTGATCAATGAAGCCATCGGCGAAGGGTTCCGGGATGGCTTGGGACTGGGCGAAGCCGTCGGGCGCGCCCTGCATCGGCTCAATCCCCCCTATAAGACCTTCTCGCTGCTCTATGTGGCCTATGCCGAGCGCGTGCCGGTGACCGTGCACATCAGCCTCGGTGCGGATATCACACACGTACATCCTTCGGCGAGCGGCGAAGCCATCGGTGCCACCAGCCATCGCGATTTCCGCCTCTTCTGTTCTCTCGTGCGGGAGATGGATGGCGGCGGCGTCTATCTCAACGTGGGCTCAGCCGTGATGCTGCCGGAGGTCTTTTTGAAGGCCGTCACCGTCGTGCGTAATCTCGGCGTGAAGCTCCACGATATCACGACGGCGAACTTCGACTTCATCCAGCACTATCGCCCGGTGACGAACGTCGTGCGACGCCCGGTCGCCGGCGTAGGACGAGGCTTCGCCCTGACGGGCCATCACGAGATTTTGATCCCGCTTTTGGCCGCCGCGCTCATCGAAGGGAGCGACTGAATCCTCAGACCTTTGGTGGAACCAACCCGGTTTGGTCTTGATACTTCCCCTGTCGGTCTTCGTAGGAGACCTCGCACTCTTCGTCGCTCTCGATGAAGATGATCTGTCCGATACCTTCCTCGGCGTAGATGCGGACGGGTAGATCGGCGGAGTTCGAGATCTCCAGCACCAGGCGACCCCGCCAACAGGGTTCGAGCGGCGTCGCATTGATGATGACCCCTGAGCGCGCGTAAGTGCTCTTGCCGAAGGCCAAGCCAATCACCCGTCGCGGGATGTTGAACGTCTCGACCGTGACGCCGAGGGCATAGGAGAGTGGGGGAAGGAGCCAGTACTGCGATCCGTCCTCGGCCGTGCGCAACGGTGCCTCGATCAAACTGCTCGTGTCGAAATTCTTGGGATCGATCTCTCGCCCCTTGATCGGCGAGAAGATGAAGAAGCCATCCTTGGCGAGGCGGATATCGTACCCGTAGCTAGAAAGACCCGCGCTGATGATCCGCCGACCTTCGACTTCGCGAATCAGACGCTCCTCGAAAGGCACGATCATGCCGTATTCCAGGGCCATGCGACGAATCCACTTGTCCGATTTCACCGGCATGGCGACCTCCCGAAGCTCAGGTGGAGATATGAGGCGATGGAGAAGCGGAGTGGCCGATATTCGCCATCACCTGTTCGATCGTCATCCGCGCCAATTCGGCGAAGAAGGGGATGCGCCAGAGCGATCGTCGTCGGTCGCACAAGGCATCCCAAAGGGCCAACGTCGTCTTCCAGACCGAACGGGAAGGGGGCCGGCGATGAGCGCGGAGAAGACAAAGCTTGGTCGTCAACGCGAGTCGCCGGATCAGGATCTCGCGGTTGGGTTCGAGGATCTCCTCGATGAACGCGCGCACGGTCTTCCGCGTCAGACGGACGCGCCCGCTCGCCCGGTGAAGCCCTCGCTGCACGACGAAGTCATACGCGGCGGGCACATCGAACCACCATTCGGAGAATGGGAGAAAGGTGAGCAATTGATCCGATGTCGTCAAAAGTTCCGCGCGATGCCGGCGCACCTCAGCGAGCAGAAACGGCGGGAACTCCAGACGGTATTCCTCCGGCGTGAGCTCGTCTTCTCCGAAGATCCGCCGGCGGAAGGCGAACTCCGGGCAGATGAGGGCACGGTGGCGTCGCGCGGCGAACAGTGCGTCGCGGACGAGCGCGCGCGCGTCATCGTAGTCCACCGCGATGAGCGACATCTCGCGGCGCAGGATCATCACCGCGTTGCGATAAGTGCGTTCGGTGAGCCCGCGAACGCTATAGCATTCCTTGATCCCCTCGCGTTCATTCAGCGTGAACAAAGCCACCTCGTATCGGCCGTCCTTCCCCTCGCGAGCGATCAACAACAGTTGACTCCCATAGCCGTCAATGTGTGTGAGCCAGCATTCGCGCACCGGTCCGCTCGCGGAGAACAAGGGCTGCGCCGCGAACCCCGCGGCCTGCAGCTTCCGAAGCGCACGCTCGATCTCTCCCCACAACGTCTGCCGATGATTGAAGAGCGTCTTCAAGACGAAGACGGCGCGCCCCGAAGGGATGCAAGCGATCTCGGCGATGGCCATCCGCGCCAATTCCACATCGTGGGATTCCGCCACCGTGGCCAGAAGCGGCAGCGCTCGTTCGTCCCCTCTCTCGCCGAAATGCCTCAGCCATCGTCGCTGCGATTCCCGATCCCATTTCGCGAGCTCCTCGACAATCGAGCCAATGGCGTTCTCGTCCTGATCGAGGCCATCCAGCATCCATTCAGTGAGCGTATGGGTGATCGCTTGTGGATCCTTGAAGGCGACCACGAGATTCGGCGAGGAGAAATCTATCCCATGGCGGAAGAGGAAAGGAAGAAGCTCGATCTTGACCTCATCCGCGACATGGGGATCGCGCATGACCTCCAGGACGCGTTCGACGACCGTAGGGTCTTCTAGCTTCTCAATAACGAAAACGATGAGGGAGGCGAGTTCCGAATCCTGCGTGCTGCGCAGTTTCTTGAACAAGAGCGGGATGGCGCGCGTGTCTTCGCGCTCGATCCGTCGCGCCAGCTCGGCGATGCGCGCATCCCACTGATCTGGGGTCAACGTGCTCTTCAACAGCCGATCCAACTCGCTCACGATCCGGAAGTAACTGTGCATAGGTCGCTCCCTTAGCTCGATCCTCAGCGACGGTGCCTCGCATCCGCCCAGGAGGCTTCGGACAACGGCCGAGGCCTCCGGAGATGGCGACGCGAAAGATCCTCACCGCGACCGGAGCGATCGCGCTCCGATCCTTGTGCCAGTCATGCTCACGTTGTCTCTGTCGCATCGGCACCCTGCGAATTAGAGTACGATCCGGCCACGACGTCAAGCGCCTCCGCCTCATCCGAAATCAGCGCACGAGAGCACGGGCGCATTCGGATCTCGCTCGACGTCTTCGAGCGTGCGCCCGGAGAGCACCGAGCAAGGTTCCATCTCCGTGATCGCCGGCGCCTCGCGCGCTTCCGCATCGCGCTCTTTGATGAGCAGCCACTCCTTCTCCCCACGCCCCTTCAAGCGGATGAGCGCCCATCGTCCGCGCAGCTTTCGCCCATATAAGACGAACTTCAGCGTCCCCATCTGGAGCGCGCGCGCCGGATCCTCGCCCGGCGACTGCATCTCCCATCGCCCGTAATCCCATACAATGACGGTCCCCGCGCCGTAATGTCCCGGTGGGATCTTCCCCTCGAACGTCGCATACCCCAGAGGATGATCCTCCGTCTGGACGGCGAGTCGTCGCTCGCGCGGCGAGAGCGAAGGCCCTTTGGGAAGGGCCCAGGAGGCGAGCACGCCCTCTATCTCAAGACGGAAGTCATAATGCAGACGCGAGGCCCGATGCTTCTGCACGACGAAGATCGGAGGGGCGAGTTCGGGAAAAGGGCGATGCACATCTCCCGTGTGGGCTGAAGTCTTCCGATATCCCGCTGACGTTGCGTTCATATGCCGTCTTCCTCGATCTCATAGGTCATGGTGACGGTCGTCGCGGCGCCGAGCATCGCCGAGACGCTACAGTACTTTGTCTCGGAGAGGCGAATGGCTTCTTGCACTGCTTTCTCGGAGATCTGGCGCCCGCGCACGATGTGGCGCACGACGATGTCTTGCCAAATGCGAGGATATTCCTCCCGTTGTTCGGCGAAGACGCGTACTTCGTAGTGCGTGACTACCTGCCGCTTCTTCTTCAAGATCGTCGCGACGTCCGTCCCCGTGCACGCGCCCAAGGCGAGCAGCAGCAGCTGCATAGGGCCGGGAGCGCTATCCCGCTCCCGATCGGCGTCAATGACGATGGCCCGACCGCTCGGCGAATGGCCGATGAAGAGCCGCTCGTCGGCGAGGATGACTCGAACCTCCGGCATACGCGCGTACCTCCTTTCAGAAGCTTCTTCTCCGGAGCACGAAGCAGCGATCCACGGCGATCCAGGATGATCCGCTCATGGCTTCCACCGCACGAGTCCGGCTTCGATGAGATTCTGCACATACCGCTCGACGCGCTCCAGCGTCACTGTCCCATAGTAATGGGCCCCGGCGCGACGCGCCTCCGCATCCACGGCATTGTAGATATCCAGGACCGATCGCGAGCCGTCAATGAAGTTGAGGACCTCGAATGCCATCAGCGGATGCAGACCCTCCACATTGCGGACGCGATTGCGCCGCTCCAGGAATTCCGCGGGGCCAGCCGCGAGAACGGGGACCTTGCGCGTCAGTTCCTCCTCTCTCGGCGAGGGCACCAGCGCGGGAACGCGCGCCTGTCCCGTGATCGCCACATAATATCGCTCCACGTTTGAGAGCGCTTGTGCTTCTCGCTCCGCGAGCAGGGTCTTGAGGCGTTCGACGAGTTCCCGCACCTCAGGAACGGGTCGGAGGATCGACTCAAGCGCCGTGCGTTCGCGCCATCCGGCTTGCCGGATTTGATTCCGCGCGCGCCCGAGGGCGAACGTCTTGTCTGGCTCATGCAGGATCAGCTCGAATGCCAGCCGTTCGTCGAAAGCCATTCGTTCGAGCGCCCGCGTGTAGACCTCCGTCGCGAGCAACCGCCCGCGCTCGGCATCCAGCGAAGCGATGAAATAGGCGATGGCTGCCGCTGCGAACGTATTCCGTTGCAGCTGCGTGCGGTCAATGTTCCAGAGATCATCGTCCGTCGTGTGAATGTAGTTGTCGGGCCAATTCGTGAAGGTGATTCCCGGAACGCCGATCGGCGCTTCGTTGAACGTCATGTGATCGGTGTTGTTGTGAAAAGGGATCATCTGCGCATTGTACCGATGGCGCGTCCCCAAGTGCGCGAGGATCGGCTTGGGGTAGGGAACGGGCGATCCCGCTTGGAATTGCGCCAGATGCGAAGTGTTCGCCGCGACGACGAACTCGACGACGCGCTCGGCGACGTCCGTCAGGAAATGGCTGCGCGAGAATGGGACGCGCGTGATGTTCTGAACCCGCAGCAGGTCCTGTCCCTGATTGGCGCCGATCATGTCGAGGTTGATATTAACGAGCATCCGCTTCGGCTCGTCCGGATGGTCGGCGAAGTATTGGCGCTCGCTGGAGATCTCGGTCACCCACCAGAAGCGAATGTTACGGCGCGGTCGTCGAAGTTTTCCTTCCTGGATCAGCTTCCTGAGCGCGCGCGCGATCTCCAGAAGGCCCGCGCATCCGCTCGCATCATCGTTGGCGGAGAATTTCTCTTCCTGAAGATGCGCCGTCAACACGACGTCCTGGTCCGAGATCTCCGTTCCACGAATGAACCCCTCGACCATAACCTGCCACTTTTCCGGGAGCACTTCGGCTTCGATCCGCGCATGAACCTTGACCGGCCCTTGTGCGAGGCGGCGGCGGAGGGTCAAGCCTTGGCGTAGCGAGAGCGAGAAGGCGAACGTCCCCTCCTTCCCATCCGGGCTTCGGAGGGGGATGCGCACCCATCGGATCTGATCGGGGAAGTTGACGCTATTGAGCGGATATTCGGTCGCCGAGGGGTCGGGATAATACACGATCCCTAGCGCGCCGCGCTTCCACACGGCTTCCTCCATCACGCGATCGAGCGATCCATAGGCGAGCACGATCTTCCCTCGTACCTCCTTGCCAGCATAGTCGGACTCTTGCAAGCCCGCCCCGACGTCGACCAACTCCGCGCGAACATCCACCGAGCGGCTGTTATCGGCCAAGTGGACGTGAGCTTGAAGGAAATCGGCCAGGCGCTCCCATTCCGGCTCGACCATCCAGAGTTCCGCACGCCGCACGCTCCATGCTTCCAGTGGATACGGTTGTTTGATCAGTCTCACATCCTCCAAACCGTATTCGCGCGCTTTTCGCTCCGTGTATTCCGCCACGCGCATGAGCCCTTCCGTCCCCCCTCGCGGTCGGTGAAAGAGCGTGAAGTAGCGGATGTGTTCGTAGGCGATGTCCCCGGAGATCTCGTTGACGAGAGCGCGATATTCCGCGTCGGAGAGAAGCGGCAACGTCTGCGCCGGAACCGAGGAGAACGCCAAAAGGAGAATGAGAATTCCTGCCATACCGTGTCGCTTCTGCATCGTCGTCCCTCCTGATCGGTGAATCATGGCGGCACAATAATACGCGCCCGTGCGGTGTTCGGACAAGGGGAGGCCAACCGGCAGCGTTCGAGGGATCTCAGATTCCGATGTATCGGGCGTAGAGGCTCCGAGCTAGCGCCATGTCCTCCGTGCCTTTGATGATACAATGCCCGTCCGGGAAGAGAGTCAGCTCGTAGCCGTTCACGCGAAAGACGAGGAGGAATTCCTTGAGCGTCACCTCACCAAGCGGCTTCAGGCGTTCGGCGATCTCCCGCAGGTCGAGCGAGACGTCGCCGAGACCCGAAATGTGAACGGCATTTCGCCCGCATAGTGTCAGGGCCGATTGGCGCAGGCTCGCTTCCAGGAACTCGAATCGCCGATGTCGGCAGGCCGGACAATCCGCGCGCTCACGCACCTTCTGCAGACTCACGCGATGGAAGGACGTCTCCCACACGTCCACCTGAATCACCCCCCCATGTAACTTCTCGATGCTCCCAGTGAGCAGCTTGAGCGCCTCCGTCACCTGGATCGAGGCGACGGTGAGGATGACGGGGAGGATGATGCCCGCCGTATCGCACGTCGGGGAGGAAGCAGGCGGGGGGATCTTCTCGAATACGCACCGCAAGCACGGCGTAACGCCAGGACGGATCGTCATCGTGAGCCCGTAGGAGCCGACGGCCGCGCCGTAGATCCACGGCTTCCCGTGTTTGACGCACGCATCGTTGATGAGATAGCGCGTCTCGAAATTGTCCGTGCCGTCGAGGACGACGTCCACATCGGTAATCAACCGCTCGATGTTCTTGTAGTTCACGTCGGCGACGACGGGCTCCGTCTGAACGTCGGCGTTAATGCGCGCGATGCGCCGGGCGCAGGCGATGGCCTTCGGGAGCCGTTCGGCAGCGTCGCGCTCCTCGAACATAATTTGCCGCTGCAGGTTAGACTCCTCGACGAAATCGCGATCCACCAGGCGCAGGAATCCCACGCCCGCACGCGCGAGCATCTCAGCCTGCGCCGCGCCGAGCGCTCCGCAACCGATGATGATGGCGCGACTCCGGAGCAGTCGCTCTTGTCCGGACTCGCCGATCTCCCGAAAGAGAATTTGCCGCGAATATTTCTCCCGGTTCATACCCCTCCCGATCGAAGAAGCTATCGGATTTCTCCTTCGTCCGTCAACTCCCTGCCCCACGCACTCCATACAGCGGAAGCGGGAGACCCACGCGCGCGGCCCACGCCCGAATCCCCCCGCGCAGAATTATGCCCCGATAGCAATAGAGGTCGGCACGCGGGTCCAGCTCGCTCGCCCGCCACGGAAGCTCGGGCCAGCGGATGAGCCACGAGCCAGGAATTCGGCAATAGGCGTGTTCGTCCGGCTGCCGCACGTCCACCAAAAGGATGGCACCCGGACCCTCCTCCAGAAGGGCTTTCAATTCCTCGGGCTCGATCCCTTTCGGCCGCGCGCGAGCGCACGGGGCCAGGTCAACAACGGAGGACGGACTCGCTCCCACCCGCGATGGCGGGAATGATGGAAACTTCCGTGCCATCTCGCACCTCGGTCGCCAGTCCGCTCAGAAAGCGAATATCCTCGCCATCCACGTAGATGTTCACAAACCGCCGGAGCTGTCCATCGGGTTCGCGCAAACGCTCGGTGATGCCCGGATACTGTCGTTCCAATTGCTCTAACAGTTCGCCGACAGTTCCAGCCGACAGTTCGATCACATCACGGTTCTCTGTAAAACGTCGGAGCGGTTGCGGAATCCGGACCGTCACGCTCATCGTCTCGTGCCCTCCTGACAGGGATTCATATTCCTTCTCGGAGCAGTCGTTCCACTTCGGCGATCTTCGGCGCGATGGTGATGGGAGGCGATGCCGTGAGCGCCTCCATCGTCTTGAGGCCATTTCCGGTAATGGTCAAGATGATCGTCTCATCGGGAGAGAGACGCCCTTGCTCGGCGAGCTTCTTCGTCACGGCGACGGTTACCCCTCCGGCCGTCTCCGTGAAGATCCCTTCCGTCTCGGCCAGCAGGCGAATGCCTTCGCGGATCTCCTCATCGGTAGCATCCTCGGCCCAACCGCCGCTCTCGCGGATAGCTCGCATGGCGAAATAGCCATCGGCAGGATCGCCGATGGCCAGCGAATGCGCGATCGTCCGCGGTTTCACCGGACGAATTTCCTCGCTCCCTTCTCTGATGGCCGCGACAATCGGATTACACCCTCGCGCCTGGGCTCCGAATAAGCGGGGACGCGCCGGGGGGATCAGACCCAGGTGTTGCAGCTCCGCGAACGATTTGTGAATCTTCGTCAGAAGCGAACCTCCGGCCATCGGGACGACCACGGCATCGGGAGCGCGCCAACCCAACTGCTCAGCGATCTCAAAGCCTACGGTCTTAGAGCCCTCCGAATAGAAGGGGCGAAGATTGACATTAACCAACCCCCAGTTCAAGGTGTAGACGATCTCGCTGCAGAGACGATTGACGTCATCGTAGGTGCCGCGAATGGCGATCACCCGCGCCCCATAGATCTGCGTGCCGAGGATTTTCGCTTGTTCGAGCATCTCCGGGATGAAGACGTAGGCCTTCAATCCCGCCCGCGCGGCATTGGCAGCGACCGAGTTGGCCAGATTTCCCGTCGAGGCGCACCCCACCGTGTCGAAGCCGAATTCGCATGCTTTGGAGAGCGAGACAGCGACGACACGATCTTTGAACGAGAGCGTGGGATGGCATACGCCATCATTCTTGATGTAGAGGTTCTTTAGTCCGAGCGCGGCGCCCAATCGCGGGGCCGGCACAAGCGGCGTGTATCCGGTCTCGGCCCCCACGCGCGGCGGGACGCCCAAGGGCAGCAGCTCCCGGTATCGCCACATCGTCGGGGGACGCGAGGCGATAAGCTCACGGGAGATCACACGCACGAGCGCGGCGTAGTCGTACTCTACTTCCAGAGGGCCGAAGCACTCTTCGCAAATCGCTACCGGCCGCTCTGGATACTCTGCGCGACAGAGCCGACACCGCAATCCGGTCACGTAACTTCGCGTTTCCGCCTCGACGGTGTTAGTGGCTTGTGCCATGTTCTCTCCTCGACGAAAACCCCGCACCCGCAGGCGTAGAATGCATCTGTCCGCCGGACTCGCTCCAGGCGGTTCGTCCTCTTTCAGAGCATCGGTTGCGATAAATCGCCGCGCACATGTAAATGGCAAAGATTATGCGCTCAAGCCGAATCTGTCAAGGCCCGTCTATGACAGGCAGGGAGATCGCCTTTCGGCTCGAAGTGGTAGACGAACAACGCAAGGGTAGGATTGAACCGCGCGGTGATCAAAGGCGAAGGCGTGTGAAATTCCACGCTTCAGCCGTCCGCGCGCTCGTGCAGTGGCCGAGCCCGGTATCGTCAGGGGCGGGCGTCATTTCACGTGGCGAGAAGTTGCCGCAGGGCCGAGAGTGTGATGTTGCCCCCGGAGAGGTCGAGCGCGACCTTGCGCCCACGCAATCGGTCTCGGATTCGAAGAGCGGCGGCCAAAGGGGCAGCTCCGGCGGCTTCGACGAGATTATGCGTGGCCTCCATCATGAGGAGCATGGCGCGGCGGATCTCCTCCTCACTGACGAGGATGAAATCGGCGAGGTTCTCGCGCAGGATAGTGAGCGGCAGCTCAAAGCCGACGCGCGTCGCCAACCCTTCGGCGAACGTGTTCATGAAGTCGGTCGCGACGACCCGCCCTTGGCGCCAGGAGAGATAGGCAGCCGGGGCAGCTTCGGATTGGACGCCGATGACTTCGATCTCCGGATTGAGGGCGCGGGCGGCGATGGAGATGCCGGAGGCGCCGCTGCCGCCACCGACGGGAACGAGGATGACTTCGACATCGGGCAAGTCCTCGACGATCTCCAATCCGATCGTCCCCACGCCGGCGATCAAATGTGGCTCGTTTGCCGAGTGGATGTACCGATACCCTTCACGTTCGGCCAACGCTCCGACATATTCGCGCGCTTCGTCGAAATCTCTTCCGTGAACGATGATCTCTGCGCCGAGGCGTTCGATGGCTCGCACCTTATCGGGATTGCTGCCGACGGGTACAACGATGCGCGCCCGCACGCCGAAGAGTCGCGCCGCCCAGGCGATGGACTGACCGTGATTCCCCGTTGAAGCCGTGATGACGCCGCGCCGCCGTTCCTCCTCGCTCAAGCGCGCGAGGAGATTCACTCCGCCGCGCACTTTGAAGGCCCCGATCGGCTGATGGTTCTCATATTTCACGTACACCTCCGCATCGAGCAACTCGCTCAGCCCCGCGCACGGATACAATGGCGTGCGGGGAAGGTACCGGCGGATGAGCTGTTCGGCGTCGAGGATATCGAGAATCGTCGGAATGGCGTGCATGAGTTTTCTCCCTCCCGGCAAAGATCAGCGCTTGATTGTGCCATATGGAGGCGAAGATGCCAACGGCTGGGCATCGGGCTGGATTCGCGATACAATGAAGGGCGACGAGGCGGCATCGAGAGGGGGGAAAGCCGTGGGCCGCATCGAGATCTGGTTCGAACCGGTCTTGGGACGGAACCGAGAGGCCTTCGTTTCCCGCTGTCAGGACGCGCTGCGCGCCGGACGCGAGCAGACGTTCCTCTATCTGGTGGCGACGCGCCCGCTTTGGGAGGACGTCGTGCGTCGGATTGTGGATGGTGAGCGCGTGACGGCCTGTGGAGAACTGCGCGTGTTTCTTTTCGACGGACTCGTGCGACGGCTCCTTCAGGAGAGCCAGCAAGCTCCTCTTCTCCTCGAAGAGGGGGAGCGCGGCGTCATCGTCGAACGTCTGCTTGCGGAGCTGAACGCTCTGGGGGCGCTCCGGCATATGCGAGAGATCGCCCATCTGCCCGGCTGTGCCCGTTCGGTCGCGCGATTGCTCGGCGAATTGCAGCGGGCGGACATGTCGGCGGAGGAGTTCGCCGAATTCGTCTCGCAGGCGGCTCGCCCCGATGCCCGCGATCACGACGTGGCGTTGATCTACACAGCCTATGCGCGCGTTTTGGGTGAGATCGCGGCCCTCGACCCGGATGGCGCCTATCGGGGCGCTTTGGAACTTTTCCGCCAGCGCTCGGATCTCCCCCCTTGGCTGCGTGAGACGCGCGTGCTTTTGATTGAAGGTTTCTTCGACTTCACGCCCGTTCAGAAGAAGCTGCTGCGGTACCTGATCGAGCGCGTCCCCGAGACCATCGTGAGCTTGGTCTTCGATCCCGAGAATCCGTCCGTCTTTCAAGAGCCGCTCGCCGATACGCTTCGATTCCTTCACTCGATGGGGGGGGCTGTCGTCGTGGAGCAGAAGACGGAGGTGCTCCCCTATGACGTGCGCCTTCGACCTTTGCGGCGGCTCTTCGCCGGTGAGGAGAATACGGGCGAATGTGGGGGACGAACCACTGGAGACGAGCCGCCGATCACGATCCTCGCGGCAATGGGGTTCGCCGAAGAGGTTCGGGAGATCGCCCGCCTCATCAAGCGGCTCATTCATGATGAGGGGTATCGGGCATCGGAGATCGCCGTGATCGCGCGCGACGTCGCCTATCTGCGGGCGCTTGGCGAGGAACTGCCGCGCCTGGACATCCCCATTGCGCTCGATGTGCGGGAGCCGCTGACCGCCGTCCCCATCGTCAAGGCTGCGGTGCGCGTCTTGGAGGCGCGCGTGGGACAGGAGATGGCCGCCGTGTATGCCGCGCTGCTCAAAAGCGACTATCTCGATCCATTCAGCTCGTACGATCGCGATGCCATCGAGAGCGCGATGCGCGTTGTGGGCGTGGATCTGAACATCCGCGAGTTTCAGAAACGGGCGCGCGACCTTCGGCGGATCAAGGAGCATCAAGCGCACACGCTCACGGCGCGGACGGTAGATCTCGAAGAGGTGCAGCAAGAGCTGGCACGGCTTCGGCGCGCGGGGGCGGCGCTCGAGGCGATGCTTGAAGCTGTGGACGGCATGCGGCGCGCGCTCGCGCACATCCCCGAGCGGGGGAGGATCCCTGATTTCGTGGAGGGGTTCCGACGCGCGCTTGACGCCTTCGGGCTGCGAGAACGCGTGCAACGCGAGCTTCTCGAGGCGAAGCGAGATGAAGCGGCGTGGCGGCGGCTCGCGCGCGATCTGCGTGGATGGCAGGCCTTGGAGGAATGCTTAGATCGGCTCCTGCAGCTCAGCGAGCGCGCCGATCGCGCGTTGGCGGCGCGCGCGCTTGGGGGAGAGCACGAGGACCAGGCTGCGATCGTCGCCGCGGCCATGCTCCGGCGGCCGCTCGATGTCAGGGAATTTCGCGATCTCTTCGTGCATTGGCTCGAGCAGGTGGAATTTCGTCGGGAGCGCGGCGATCCCAGGGGAGTGCGCTTGCTGGAGGCCACGCAAGCGCGCGGTCTCGCCTTTCGCATCGTCATCCTGCCGGGCCTCATTGAGGGGGGATTCCCCCGCGCGCCCGAACGCGATTGGATCTATTCGGTCGCCGAGCGGGAACGATTGGCAGCCGCTGGTCTTTTCCTCGAAGACCTCTCGCCGCGTCGCTTCGAGGCCAAAGAGGCGCACTTCTTTTATCACGCCGTCTGTCAAGCGACTGAGCGCGTATACCTGACCTATCCGCGCGCGGGAGCGACGGGCGAGGAGACCGTCCCCTCTCCTTTCCTCGACGACGTGCGCGAAGTCTACGGCGAAGCCGAAGGCGGGACTCCGGCGATCCGCGTTCACGAGGCGGATCCGACGACATACGACGTGCGCGCCATTGCGGCGCTCGACGATGGACGTCGGGCGCTCCTGGCGAGCTTCTATCAAACGACGCCGGACGACGCCCTTGCGCTCCACCTCTATAATGAAGCGCTTCGAGCCGGGTGGGTGGATCGGCTCCTCCTTCACCGCGCGGCGATCGAACGTCGGCGGGAGCGTGGGGAGTTGGGGCCGTTCACCGGCGTGCTCACCGATGCGACCCTGCGTCAGCATCTCCAGGTGCGATTCGGCCCAAAGCGCGTGTATTCTCCGAGCCAGTTGAATGCGTATGGTCAATGTCCGTTCCGATTCTTCGCGCAGCGCGTGTTGCGCCTGGAGAAGCGAGAGGAAGCTTCGCTCGATCTTGTCGCCTTGGATCGCGGGTATTTGCTGCACGCCATTCTGCATGACTTCTTCGAGCGACATGCGCGGGGATCGCTCGTGCCCGAGCGGCGTCACGAGTATCGCGAAGAGATGGCGCGTGTGGCCGAGCGCATCTTCTTCGAATACGAGCAGAAGGCGCTTCCGATCAATCGCGCCCTCTGGGAGTTGGAGAAGGCCGAGATCCTCGACACGCTGGTCCAATTCCTCGATGCCGAGATCGCGTATCAGCGGCAGACCGAAGGGCGCATGCGCCCGTACTGGTTGGAGCTGGGATTCGGTATGGGATCGGAGGACAGAGATCGCTGTCATCCCGACTCTCGACGAGAACCGCTTGTGCTGCGCCGCGCGAAGGCATCTTCGGGACACGCTCGAACCGTCCTCGAGGAGGATCGCCTCCAGATTCGTGGACGCATTGATCGCGTGGATCGGTCGGATGAAGGCCATTACATCGCCTACGATTATAAATCGGGGAGTGGGGCTTCCGTAGAGGAGATCGAAGAGGGCGTTGATTTGCAACTCCCCCTGTATATCCTCGCGCTGGAACGGCTATTTCTTCAGCCGGATGAAGAGGTCATTGGTGGGGGATATTATTCGATTCGCACGGGGAAGCGCACGCGGGGCCTCTATCGGCGGGAAGCGGCAGCGTTGACGGCCATCAGCGAGCGCGCGCGTTCCTCACTGCCGACGCCGGAGTGGGAGGAACGGCTCGCGCGCGCTGAGCGCTTCGCCTGGCAATATGTCGACGGGATGCGATGTGGGGACTTTCGCGTCTGGCCGAAGAGCGTGCGCGTATGCCAGCGCTGCGAATTTCAGGCCGTGTGTCGCTTCGATCCCTATCAGGCGCGCTTCGTGATGAAAGAGAGTCCATCTCCCTCCGAGGACTAGGGATGACGCGCGAGCACCTCACTCCCGATCAACGTCGCGCTGTAGAGACGCTCGATCGGTCACTCCTTGTGACGGCCGGGCCGGGGGCTGGAAAGACGCGGGTGCTCGTCGAGCGCGTCCTTCGGATCCTCGAGAGCGGCCTCGCTAGCATGGAAGAGATCGTCGCCATCACGTTCACCAACAAGGCGGCCAACGAGATGAAGACGAAGATTCGCCTCGCCCTGAGGGAACTGGCGCGGCGCGCCCCCTCGCGGCGGTGGCAGGAGGCGAAGCGGCAGTTGGAGACGGCGGCGATCTCCACGATTCACGGATTCTGCGCGCGCCTGTTGCGCGCGTATCCGGTCGAAGCTCAAGTGGATCCGGAGTTCATCATCCTCGACGAATTCCGAAGTCGCGTGCTTCTCATGCGAGCTGTTGAGGAGGTCATTGAGGAGAACCTTGAGGCGGAAGACGCGGTCATCGGGCGCTTGGTCATCGGGTATTCGCGGCGCGGGCTCATCGAGGCGATCGCCGATCTCTACATGATGGTGCGCACCTTGGGCATGTCCCTGGAACAGGTCATCGCGCTGACCGAGCGCGAGCGGCGCACTTCGGCCGAGTATCGGGCGGCGGTCGAACGGCTCGGGAAGATCGTGGAGAGACTCGAGGTCTTCCCGAAACCGACCGAGCGCATGGCCGCGCAGATCGCAGACTTCGTTCGCGCCTATCGGTTATACGGGCCGCTCCTGCGTCTGGAGCCGCGGATCGAAGACGCTCCCGTGTTGGAAGAGTGTTTGCGAGCGTTACGAGACGCGCGGGTCGAAAAGCGTGGGCGCATGAGCGAGCTGGCTGCGGAAGTGGACGCTTGTTTGGAAGAGATCGAGCTGACGTTCTATGACGCGGGTGCAGGAGAGGTGATCGCCGCCCTCGGTCACCTCCTGCAGCAGGTTGACGAACGCTACATGGCGCTCAAGCGCGAGATGATCGGCCTCGATTATGAGGATCTGCAGTGGAAGGCGCGCGAGTTACTGCGCACGCACGCTACGATCGCGGACTCCCTCCGACGGGAGATCAAGTTCCTCCTCGTGGATGAGTTCCAAGACACGAATGCCCTGCAGAAGGAGATCATTGATCTCTTACGGGGAGGGGGGGATCGGCCCCAACTCTTCATCGTCGGCGATGCCAAGCAATCCATCTACAACTTTCGCGGGGCGGCGGTCGAGGTCTTTCTGAGGGCGCAGCGGGAATTGCGGGAGCAAGGTGGCGCGCACGTTGAGTTGGAGCGCAATTTTCGGAGCACGGCAGGACTTGTGCGCTTCTTCAACGCGTTCTTCGCTCGTCTCATGCGTGTGGAGGAAGGAGCGTGGCCGGCGGAGGTGCTCGAAGCCTTAGGGCGAACGCCTTTCGTCGAGAGCGTGGCACAGCGCGAGGGGAACGTAGCGGCGCCCATCGAGTTGCTTCTGGAGATCGGTCCACATATTCGCACGGCGGAAGATGCGCGCCGATGGGAGGCCCGGCGGCTGGCCGAGCGCATCGCGCGCATGGTGGGCGAGGGGGAGCAGCTCGTGGGGGAAGAGGTGGGAGATGGGCGCGAGCGCGCGCGCGCGGTCCGCTACGGCGATGTGGCGTTGCTCTTCCGCGCGATGACCGATGTGAAGGTCTACGAGCGCGCTCTGCGCGAGCGCGGCATCCCGTACTACGTGCTCGCGGGGCGTGGCTTTTACGAGCGCGAGGAGATCCGCGATTTGCTCTCGCTGCTTCAATTTTTGGAGAACGCGACCGACGAAGTGGCGCTGGCGGCGGTTTTACGCTCGCCGCTCTTCGGTCTGTCGGATGAAGCGCTCTTCTGGCTGCGGCAAGCGGCGGAGGCGTCGAGCGAGGGATGGCTCGATCCCCATCCGCTTCTGACGAGTTTGCGACATCACGAGCGCGTATTGGGGATCGCGGCGGAAGAGCGTCCACGCGTCACTCGCGCAGCGGAAGTGCTCACGCATCTGCTTCGTCTGCGGGATCGGCTCTCTCTGGTGGAATTACTCCAGGAGATCCTCGCACTCACGCAGTTTGATGCCATTCAAGCAACGGCCTTCGACGGCCATCAGCGCGTGGCCAACATCCGAAAACTCATCGAGCTGGCTCGCGGGTTTGAGGCGAGCGGGCCACATGCGCTCAGCGATTTCACGGCTTTCGTCCAGCAATTCGCGGAGATGGCTGAGGAGAGCGAGGCCCAGGTGACAACTGAGACCGCCGATGCGGTGCGGTTGCTGACCGTGCATAAGGCCAAGGGCCTGGAGTTCCCCGTCGTCATCATCCCGGACTTGGGGCGTCCCTTCCGGAGGGACGCGCCGCCTTTGATCTTCGACCGTGCTGCGGGCATCGGGGTGAAGGTCCCAGATCACCGCGGGCGGCTTCACGACACGTGGTCGCGACGGCGCGTTCTCGAAGTCCTTCAGCTGCGCGAGTATTTCGAGCATCAACGACTGCTCTTCGTCGCGATGACGCGCGCGCGCGATTACCTTATTCTCTCCGGCGCTGCCGAGCGTCTCAGCGGTCAAGGGGAATGGGCCGACGCGGCGCCTCTCCTTCCCGGAGCGAGTTGGCTCGAATGGGTTGTGCGCGTCTTGGAGCTCCCGGACGTCGAAGCGCTTCCCGAGCAGTACGAGTGGAACGGCGTGAAGATTCGGATCGCTTTAGGCACGGGAGAAGCCCGCGAGAGGGAAGTGGCCGCTTCGGAGACGTTGGTCGCTCGCTATCCGCAACTCGAGCGCGGCGAACCCATTTCGTCATCGCTTCTGCCTCCGCTCTCCGAGAGCCAACGCGAAGCGATGGAGCGCGTGCGGCATCGTCTGGCTCCTCCTCCGATGGACGTGAGCGCGAACGTCTTCCCGATCGCCGTCACGCGCGTGCTCGCGCTCCATCGCTGTCCGCTGCAGTTCTATTTCGAGAGCGTCCTCGACCTGCCGGCGTGGGATGAGGGCTGGGATGCGCCGACGCTCTCGGAGGAGGCGACGCGCGTTCCGGCGACGCTTCGCGGGCGCATCGTCCATCGCTTTTGCGAAGAGTACGACGGATCGGAGCCGTGGGAGGTCATGCTCGATCGCCTCGTCGAGGAGATGGTCGTCCGGGAGTCCGACATATTGGGACGAGTATCGGCCGGGCCCGCTCGGGCGACGGATCGGGAGGCGGAGGCCTCATGGGATGAACGCGTGCGGGTTTATCGAGAGAGAGTCATGAGGGATGTGCGCTCGCTCGTTGAAACCTATGTGCGGAGCGACTTCTATCGCGCGATCGAGGCGATCCTGTGGGGGGAGAAGCCGGGGCGCGTCCAGAGCGAGCGGGAAGTCCTCTACCGCACGAGGTGGGGGATCGTGCGGGGGCGATTGGATAAGGTGATCTGGATGGAGGACGGGACGGCATGGATCGTCGACTTCAAGACGAATCGCGTCGGTGGGGACCTCGGGGCGCTCTTCGAAGAGTATGCGCTGCAAATGCGGATCTACGCGCTCGCGGTTCAGCAAGCATGGCGACCGCGCGCGGTTCGTGCGGAGCTGTATTTCCTCGATCCCGATGTGCGCGTGCCCGTGCCGGTGGAGGCGTTCGACGAGACAGCGGCGCTTCTGGAGCATTTGACCGAAGAGATCGCACGGGCTCGAACGCTGGCGGACTTTCCGGCGCGTCCCGATCCCGCTCGGTGTCGGCGTTGTCCGTGCGCGGGCTTCTGTCCCGAGCGCGCGATCTGAGCGGGGTGTCCCCTTGGTTTGACAGGAGCGCGCGCACTGACATACACTGAGATCGTCCTATGAGTTGGTGGAAACGATCGGTCAGCGCACTCGCCGTTCTCGCCGTGATCGGAAACGGGCTCGTCTTCTCGCAACGCCCATCGCCAGCGGCGTCTCCGTCGCAGGAAGAGGTGCGGCTGGGTACGATCGGCGTCAACCTGCCGGTCACGGTTTATGATAAGGATGGCCGCCTGGTGACTGATCTCACGGTCGAAGATTTCGAGGTGCGCGAGGATGGCGTCCCGCAGCGCATCCTCTCGTTCTCGAAGGAGAACGAGCTGCCGCTCAGCGTCGCGTTGGTCATGGACACGAGCAACAGCGTTCGCCCGAAGCTGAAGTTCGAGAAGGAGGCGACGATCGCGTTCCTTGATGGGATCATTCGTCCGAAGAGAGATCGCGCGCTCTTTGTCACGTTCGGTTCGGTGATCGAGTTGCATCAAGACTTCACGGACGATGTGGAGGATTTGAAAGCGGCGATCCAAGCCGTGAAGGCTGGGGGAGCCACGCCGCTTTATGATGCCCTCTATCGCGTGATCGAAGAGAAGATGGCGATGGCATCGGGGCGCCGTGTCCTCGTCCTCATCTCCGATGGGGAGGATAATGCGAGCGAGCGCACGTTGGAGGAAGTCATCGAGCTGGCGCAGCGCCATGAGGTCGTCATCTACGCCATTGGAACGGCACATGCTGGCGGCTTCGGGGTGACGATGGGGATGGTGGATGCCCCAGGGACGAAAGAATTGCGACGCATCGCTGAGGAGACCGGCGGTCGCGCCTTTTTCCCTCAGAAAGTGCTCGATCTTGAACGCAATTTCTCCGAGATCAGCACGGAGTTGCGTAGCCAGTACTATCTCTTCTACGTCTCCAGCAATCAGAATCGCGATGGGCGATTCCGAAAGATTGAGGTGCGCGTCGCCGGTCGCAAGGACCTGCGGGCGCGCACTAAGCGCGGGTATAAGGCCCCTCAGGCCTCGTGAACGAGATGTCGTGCCGCGGCTTCATGCCTAGCTTTGAGAAGAGAGGAGGACGTTGCTTCGCGATCGGCTTTCTCCTCATCGGACTCGGGCTCGCGCCAGCCTCTCCTTCGCCGTTCGGAGGCCGATCGGGCGGAAGGGAAGGCGGGGTTCAGGAAAGCACCCCTCGCGACTTCGGCGAGCGCTCCGCGCAGAAGCCCAAGCGCGCGACCGCTGAGGAGCCGGACGAGCAAGTACATTTGAACGCTCGGTTGGTCAACGTCTTCTTCACGGCCACCGATCGGCGTCGTGCTATCGTCACTGATCTTCGACGCGAAGAGGTGCGGGTCTTCGAGGATGGTCGAGAGCAAGAGATCTTCACCTTCGTGCGTCAAACGGACCTGCCGCTGACAATCGCGTTGCTCATTGATGTCAGTGCGAGTCAACAATACACCTTGCCGGAGGAAAAGGCGGCGGCCGCGCGGTTCATCCGCTCCATCGTGCGCCCGGGAAGGGACGTTGTCGCCATCGTAGCGTTCCGCGATGAGGTGCGGATCATTGAGGATTTCACATCAACGATCTCGCGACTGGAGGTGGCGCTGAACCGCGTGCGCTATGTGCCGCCGACGGGGCGCGATCCGCGCTTCGGCGGCACCTCACTCTACGATTCGATCGTGCTCGTTGCGCGCGAGCTTCTGGCCGAGCAACCGGGACGCCGCACAATCCTCCTGCTCACCGATGGCGAAGACACGACGAGCCTGTATCGGCTTCACGATGCCATTGCCGAAGCGTTGCGCGTGGAAGCGACGATTTACGCCATTGGCATCGGCGATCGGTATCGGTTCGGAATCAACAGCGGCGTGCTTCGGCGGTTGACGCAGGAGACGGGCGGACGGGCTTATTTCCCGAAGAACGCCCGTGATTTGACGCGCGCCTTTCGAGAGATCGAAACGGAATTACGGAGCCAATATTTGGTCGCCTATTACCCTTCCGATCCCACCCCTAATGGGCGGTTTCGCCAAATCGAAATCCGCGTTCCGACGCGCAAGGGCCTTCACATCCGTCATCGGCGCGGATATATCCTCTAGGGCTCACTCCTCTTCGAGACCTTTCCCAGCAACGCGCAAGCGCACGAGCGCCCGCTGCAGACGGGCTTGAGCGCGCAGGAATTCGATCTCGCTCGTGCTCTGCCGCATCTCGCGCAGAGCGCGTTCGCGCGAGCGGCGCGCGCGCTCGACGTCAATCTCCTCGGGGCGCTCGGCGGTGTCGGCGAGGACGGTCACTTTGTCGGGGAGCACCTCCACATATCCTCCGCGCACGGCGAGCAAATGCCGCTCGTTCCCGATCCGATAGCTCACGATCCCCGTCTGCAGCAAGCTGAGCAGGTACGTATGTTCGGGAAGAATGCCCAACTCTCCTCCGAGGCCGGGGACCGTGACTTCATCCACCCACTCTTCGAGCACCAAGCGCTCGGGCGTCACGACCTCCAGTTTGATCTTTCCCTTCATCGTCTCCGTCCTATGCCGCGGCGCGGCGAATTCGCTCCGCCTTCTCGATGGCCTCTTCGATGGTGCCGACCATGTAGAAGGCTTGCTCAGGAAGATCGTCATGCTTGCCCTCGACGATCTCCTTGAAGCCGCGGACCGTATCCTCCACCTTCACGTACTTTCCCTTCAATCCCGTGAATTGCTCGGCGACGAAGAACGGTTGGGAGAGGAAGCGTTGAATCTTCCGCGCGCGCGCGACGATGAGTTTATCCTCTTCCGACAGCTCGTCAATGCCGAGGATGGCAATGATGTCTTGCAGTTCCTTATATCGTTGTAGGATCGCCTTGACGTGCTGCGCCGTGCGATAGTGTTCCTCGCCGACGACGCGCGGATCGAGGATGCGAGAGGTCGAAGCCAGCGGATCCACCGCCGGATAGATCCCCAGTTCGAAGATCTGGCGCGAGAGGACAGTCGCCGCGTCCAAATGCGCGAATGTCGTGGCCGGAGCGGGATCCGTGATGTCATCGGCCGGAACGTAGATGGCCTGAACCGAGGTGATCGAGCCCTTCTTGGTCGAAGTGATGCGCTCCTGCAGCTCGCCCAGCTCCGTCGCCAGATTCGGTTGATACCCGACGGCCGAGGGCATTCGGCCCAAGAGCGCCGAGACCTCCGATCCCGCTTGTGTGAAGCGGAAGATGTTATCGATGAACAGGAGCAGGTCCTGCCCCTCTTCGTCGC
The DNA here is from genome assembly GCA_030550025.1 of Acidobacteriota bacterium. GTDB lineage: Bacteria > Acidobacteriota > Blastocatellia > HR10 > HR10 > HR10. The sequence continues at coordinate 349,886 of JAUQQC010000001.1, forward strand.
GGAAATATTCGGCCACCGAGAGTGCCGAGAGCGCCACGCGCAAGCGCGCGCCCGGGGGTTCCGTCATCTGTCCGTAGACGAGCACCGCTTTACTGAGCACGCCCGATTCTTTCATCTCCAACCAGAGATCGTTCCCTTCGCGCGTGCGCTCTCCGGCTCCGCAGAAGACCGAGACGCCTCCGTGATGCATGGCCACGTTGTGGATCAGCTCCATGATGAGCACGGTCTTCCCAACGCCCGCGCCTCCGAAGAAGCCGATCTTCCCCCCCCGCAGGAATGGCTGAATGAGATCGATGACCTTGATGCCCGTCTCAAACATCTGCAGCTCGGTGGACTGTTCCTCGAAGCTCGGCGCCGGACGGTGGATGGGATAGTATTTGTCCGTGACGATAGGGCCGAGCTTATCGACCGGCTCCCCCACGACATTGAGGACGCGACCGAGCGTAGCCGGTCCGACGGGCATCATGATCGGCTTGCCCGTATCGTACGCTTTCATCCCCCGCACGAGCCCTTCGGTCGGCTTCATCGAGACGCACCGCACGCGTCCTTCGCCCAAGTGCTGCTCGACCTCGACGATGATGTCAATCGGTTCAGGCACATCGAAGCCTTCGCTCGTGATCCGAAGGGCATTGTAAATCGGGGGGAGATGATCCTCGAATTGCACGTCCACGACCGTGCCGATGACCTGTACGACGCGGCCGACTTTCATCCCGTTCGCTTCTTGGCCCATATTTCGTATCCACCTCCTCCAAAAGGAGCACAAGTATAGCACACTGCTCATCGGGGAGCAAAAAGGCGCGGCCGGAAGGGAGGTCACCCTGAGGATTCGTGGGGTAACTTGGAAGATGAGAGAACCGCAAGACCAAACCGTCGGTCGGGATGAGCATTCTCGGTTCGAGAGAACGAGTTCGATGGTGCACCCGGCAGGACTTGAACCTGCGACCTTCGGATTCGTAGTCCGACGCTCTATCCAACTGAGCTACGGGTGCACCCTCAGCACCCGTGCGCAAGGATACCACGACTTCCCCATTCTGTCCAGCCGCCCCGGAGTCAGAGCGGCGCGACCATCACCGAGTTCCGGCTTCATCTCTTCGCGATCAAAGCGCGCACGCGTTCCAGGTCCTCTGGTGTATCTACGCCAATGGAGCGTTCGGCGACGGGCACGACCTTGATTCGAACACCGTGTTCCAGAGCGCGGAGTTGCTCCAATTGCTCGGCCTCTTCCAGAGGCGTTGGCGGCCATGCCGCCAATTGTCGCAGCAGCTCGCGCCGATAGACATACAGGCCCGTGTGCCGGCGATAGAGCCCAAGCAACGAGGGTTCCGCACGAAGCGCCGCCTCAAGCGAACCCGCTCGTCGAACAGCCTCGCGCGGAAAGGGGATCGGCTGGCGAGAGAAATAGAGGGCGAATCCCTCGTGATCTGTGACGACCTTGACGACGTTCGGATTAAGGACCTCTTCGGCACTCTCCATAGGTTCGCTCGTCGTCGCCATGAGGATATGGGGATTAGTGAGCACGGGTTCGAGGGCAGCAGCGATCACTGTGGGCTCAAGGAGTGGCTCGTCGCCCTGAACGTTGACGACGATTTCAGCTTCCAGATGCATGGCGGCTTCGGCCACGCGTTCGGTTCCGCTCCGGTGATGCGGGGAAGTCAGAACGGCCTCTCCTCCAGCTTGCTGGACGACCGCTGCGATGCGCTCATCGTCGGTCGCCACGAGAACGCGCGCGACGTGGGGGACGCATCGGGCGCGTTCGTAAACGTGCAGGATCATCGGGCGCCCACCGATCGTCAGAAGCGGTTTCCCGGGCAGCCGCTGCGCGGCATATCGCGCCGGGATGATGACGACGACTCGCTCGCGCGCCACGTCGTGGAGAATAGAGGACGCTCGGCGACGGGTCAAGGAGAAAGGACCTTTGGGTACAGGTAAGCCGAAAAACGGGGAACACAAACGGAAGCGCTGCGCTGTCCACGAGCCCATCCAAACGAATAGCTCCGCTCCGTCCTGTACGGGCGATGGCGCCTCGGGGCCTTGAGGACTCGGATCACCGGTCACCCTCTCCCTGTCAGGTGCCGGTCCAGGTATAGAGGCTCGGCGCGTTTCATCCGTTGCCAGACCGAACGCTCTTGTGTAAAATCTCGCTTAATTCATCGGGAGCAAGCGGGGCATCTCATGGACATCATCGGCGTGGGAGGCTATGAGCGCGGAGAAGACCGAAGAAGGCGTTAGTGTGGCCAGGGGGTAAAGCGTTCGTATGGCGCAGATCTTCCATCGCAGCACGAACCTCATCGCGAGGGTGAGCATTCTCGGTGCGGTGTTCATCATCGCGGCGGTGACATGGGCGTTGGCAGCACTCAATCGGTCCCCTTATGTGACGCAGGTGGGCGTAGCACGAGAACAGCCCGTTCCGTTCAGCCATAAGCATCATGTGAAACAGCTCGGCATTGATTGCCGTTACTGCCACACTTCGGTCGAGGAAGGTCGTTTTGCCGGGATTCCCCCGACGGAGACCTGCATGACCTGTCATTCGCAAATTCATGCGACGAGCCCTATGTTGGAGCCCGTGCGCGAGAGCTGGCGCACGAATCGGCCGATCCCGTGGACGCGCGTCTACGATCTGCCGGATTTCGTTTACTTCGACCACTCGATCCATGTGAAGAAGGGCGTTGCATGCGTCACCTGTCACGGTCCGGTGGATGAGATGCCGCTCGTATGGAAGGCGAGCACGTTGCATATGGAATGGTGCCTGGAGTGTCATCGGCAGCCGGAGCGATACATCCGTCCACGCGAGTATGTCTTCCGCACGGATTGGGCGCCGCGCGAGGATCAACGGGAGTTAGGACGACGGCTCGTTCGGGAGTACAAGATCGATCGGCCGGAGAGATTGACGGATTGCTCCGTGTGCCATCGGTGAGGGGGATGGAAGTGGTGGAGAAAGGGAGCGGAGCACCTTGGAATATAGCCGCGCTGCGGGAGCGTTTGGCCGAGCAGCGCGGTCGGGTCTTTTGGCGGAGTTTGGAGGAGCTGGCGGAGGATCAGGCATTCGTTCAATTTTTGAAGAGCGAATTTCCGACGCCGCCTCCGGCGGAGGTGGATCGGCGCACGTTCTTGAAGCTGATGGGAGCGTCGCTCGCGCTCGCGGGGCTCTCTTCGGCGTGCACGCGGCAGCCGACCGAGCAGATCTTCCCTTATACGCGGGCGCCGGAGGAGATCATTCCCGGCAGGCCGCTCTTCTATGCGACGGCGGTGACACTTGGGGGATTCGCCTACGGTGTGCTCGTCGAGAGCCACATGGGACGGCCGACCAAGATCGAGGGGAATCCGCAGCATCCGGCGAGCTTGGGCGCAACGGACGTCTTCGCGCAAGCTTCGATTCTCACGCTCTATGATCCCGATCGTTCGCAAGTCGTCTTGTATCGCGGAGGGATCAATGCATGGGCGGCGTTCTGGGGGGCGTTAACGATCGAGCGGGAGCGATGGCGAATGACGCGCGGGGCTGGCATGCGCATTCTGACGGAGACGGTGACCTCGCCGACGCTGGCGGATCAACTGCGGCAAGTGCTCGCCCTCTTTCCGGAAGCGCGGTGGCATCAGTACGAACCCGTCTCGCGGGATCATCAGAAGGTGGGAGCGCGTCTGGCCTTCGGTCGCGTCGTCGAGGCACAGTATCGCCTGCGAGAGGCGCGCGTGGTGCTCTCGCTGGAGGCGGATTTTCTGGCGTGGGGGCCGGACCATCTTCGACAGGCGCGCGAGTTCATCGCGCGACGGCGTGCGGAGACGGAACCGGCCGAGTGGAATCGCCTCTACGTGTTTGAGAGCACGCCATCACTGACGGGCGCGATGGCCGATCATCGGTTCCCAGTGCGATCGAGTGCGATCGAGGCGATCGCGCGGGCGCTCGCGCGACGATTAGGGCTGCCGGTGCCGGAGCCAGACTTGGCGTCCTTTGGGATTGATCCGCGCCTTGTGGAGGCGCTCGCGCGCGATCTGGAGCGGCATCGCGGAGAGAGCCTCGTGCTCGTTGGCGAGACGCAGCCGCCGCTTGTGCACGCGCTCGGACATGCGCTGAACCAAGTGTTGGGAAATGTCGGACGAACGGTCATCTATGTTGAGCCTGTGGAAGCGGAGCCGATCGAACACGTGGCGTCGCTCCGGGAGCTGGCCGAGGATATGGAGGCCGGGCGCGTGGACGCGCTCTTCATCTTGGGGGCGAATCCGGTGTACACGGCGCCGGTTGATCTCGATTTCGCTGAACGGATGGATCGCGTTCGCCTGCGCGTCCATCTGGGGCTATATGAGGATGAGACGGCGCAGCTCTGCCACTGGCATCTCCCGGAGAGTCATTTCCTGGAGGCCTGGAGCGATGGGCGCGCGCCAGATGGGACGGTCACCATCCTGCAGCCGCTCATTGCGCCGCTTTACGAGACGCGCTCGGCACACGAAGTGTTAGCCGCGCTCCTTGGGCAAGCCGAGCGTCCCGGCTATGAGATCGTGCGCGAGTATTGGCGACGGCAGTTCCAGGCGGGTCGAGTCGGGGGATTCTCCGATTTCGAGACGTTTTGGCGAATGGCGCTGCACGAAGGAGTGGTCCCCGGGACGAACCCTCCCCCCACCTCGGTCTCCTTACAATGGGCGGCGATCGCGGTGGAGTTGGCGAAGCGTCCAGCGCGCGCCCCTGAAGGGATTGAGATCGTCTTCCGTCCGGATCCAACCGTTTGGGATGGGCGCTTCGCGAATAATGGATGGTTGCAGGAGTTGCCGAAGCCCATCACGAAGCTGACGTGGGAGAACGCGGCGATGATCTCGCCGGCGTTGGCCGAACGCTTGGGGGTGAAGAACGGAGAGGTCATCGAGTTGCAGCGTGGAGATCGTCGAGTGCTCGCCCCGGTGTGGATCCTGCCGGGACAGGCGCCGGAGACGGTGACCGTGCACCTCGGCTATGGGCGATGGCGCGCCGGACGCGTGGGGTCGCATTTGGGGGTCAACGCCTATCGCCTGCGCACATCGGAAGCGCCCTGGTTCGAGGTGGGGATCGAGATTCGCCGAACCGATCGCCATCATGAGCTTGTCAGCACGCAGGATCATCACAGCATGGAAGGGCGACATTTGGTGCGCGTGGCGACGCTCGATGACTATCGGCGGAACCCGCGATTCGTGAAAGAGCTCGGACATGATCCACCGCCTGATCTCACGCTCTATCCCGAGCATCGGTACGACGGCTATTCCTGGGGGATGGTCATCGACCTGAACGCTTGCATCGGCTGCAATGCGTGCATCATCGCCTGTCAGGCCGAGAACAATATCCCCGTCGTCGGGAAGCGCGAGGTGAAAATCGGGCGCGAGATGCATTGGATTCGCATCGACCGATATTTCGAGGGGCGCGATCTGGAGCGCCCGGACATCTACCATCAGCCCGTCCTCTGCATGCATTGCGACCATGCGCCATGCGAGGTCGTGTGTCCGACGGGAGCGACGGTTCATAGCCACGAGGGCTTGAACCAGATGACCTACAATCGGTGCGTGGGGACGCGCTATTGCTCGAACAATTGTCCGTACAAAGTGCGCCGGTTCAATTTCCGACTCTACGCGGACTGGGCGACGGAGACATTGAAGATGCAACGGAATCCCGATGTGACCGTGCGCAGTCGCGGCGTCATGGAGAAGTGCACCTACTGCGTGCAGCGAATCAATGCCGCGCGCATCGAGGCGAAGAAGCAGGATCGGGCAATTCGGGATGGGGAAGTCGTGACGGCGTGTCAGCAGGCCTGTCCGACCGAGGCGATCGTCTTCGGGAACCTGAACGATCCCGAGAGTCGCGTGGCGCGGTGGAAGGCGCATGTGCTCAACTACGGGATTCTGACCGAATTGAACACGCGACCGCGCACGACCTATCTGGCGCGATTGCGCAATCCGAATCCGGAAGTGGCGGCGCTTTTGGAAGAGGGGAAGTCATGAGCGAAGAGAAGGGGCCAAGGGTGGAGATGGCGACGCCGTTTGATCCGCGTGCGGCGATCTTGGCGCCCGGGCACACGTACGCTTCGATCACGGATAAGATCAGTGCCCTCGTGCTCACGCGGCGCACACCGCGCGGATGGTTTTTGGGGTTCACGATCGCGTTCCTTTTGCTCATGCTCTTGCTGTTCACGGCGGCATATCTGCTGGCGACGGGAGTGGGCATTTGGGGCGTCACGGTCCCCGTCGGTTGGGGATTCGACATCATCAACTTCGTCTGGTGGATTGGGATCGGGCATGCGGGGACACTGATCTCTGCGATCCTTCTGCTGCTGCGGCAGCGGTGGCGGACCTCGATCAATCGCTTCGCCGAAGCCATGACGCTCTTCGCCGTCGCGTGCGCCGGACTCTATCCCTTGCTGCACATGGGGCGACCGTGGCTCTTCTACTGGCTCCTGCCCTATCCGAACACGATGGGGACGTGGCCGCAGCCGCGCAGCCCCTTGGTGTGGGACGTCTTCGCCATCACGACGTATGCGACGGTCTCGTTCTTGTTCTGGTTCATTGGTTTGATCCCCGATCTGGCGACATTGCGGGATCGGGCGCGGCGGCGGTTCTGGCGCATTCTCTACGGATTCCTGGCCATGGGATGGCGAGGATCGGCGCGCCATTGGGCGCGGTATGAGATGGCGTATCTGCTGCTGGCGGGATTGGCGACGCCGCTGGTCGTCTCCGTGCATACGGTCGTGAGCTTTGATTTCGCCATCTCGATCATCCCGGGATGGCATGCCACGATCTTCCCGCCGTATTTCGTCGCCGGAGCGATTTATTCCGGTTTCGCCATGGTGGTGACGTTGGCCATTCCGCTCCGAAAGTTCTATGAGCTCGAGGACTTCATCACGATGAAGCATCTGGACAATATGGCCAAGATCATGCTCGCGACGGGATTGATCGTCGGCTATGGTTACATGATGGAAGCCTTCATGGCGTGGTACAGCGGGAATCCGTATGAGCGCTATATGATCCTCAATCGGTTGCGCGGTCCGTATGCGCCCGTCTACTGGGCGCTGCTTGTGTGCAATGTCGGGGTATTACAGGCGCTCTGGTCGGCGCGCGTGCGACGGAACGTGCGGGCGCTCTTTGCGATCGCGCTCGTCGTGAACGTGGGGATGTGGTTGGAACGATTCGTCATCGTCGTGACGAGCTTGCATCGGGATTTCCTTCCCTCGTCGTGGGGGATGTATCGGCCGACGATCTTCGATTGGACGATGTTCCTGGGCTCGATCGGGCTCTTCCTGACGTTGATGTTTCTGTTCATTCGATTGCTGCCGGTCATCTCGATCTTCGAGATGCGGGCGCTATTGCCGGAGACGGCTCCGACCCCGGGCGGGGGGACGATGCGGCCGGCGGAAGCGCCGACGACGTCGTGAGCGAGGGGGGATTACATGTCCGAACGTACGGACCTCTACGGATTGCTGGCCGAGTTCGATGCTCCGGAGAAGGTCGTGGCAGCGGCGCAACGCGCATACGCCGAGGGGTATCGGCAGATGGATGCCTACACGCCTTTCCCCGTCGAGGGCCTGGCTGAGGCCATTGGCTTTCACCGCACGCGCTTGCCGATGATCGTCTTGCTCGGCGGGCTCTTCGGCGGCGCGCTCGGCTACGCCCTCCTTTACTATGCCGAGGTCATTGACTATCCACTGATCGTCGGCGGGAAGCCCTTTCACAGCTGGCCGGCGTTCATTCCCATCGTCTTTGAGACGACGATCTTCTTCGCTGCGCTCTCGGCCGTTTTGGGCATGCTCGCGCTGAACGGGTTGCCGATGCCGTATCATCCGGTCTTCAACGTACCGCGCTTCGCACTGGCCAGTCGCGATCGCTTCTTCCTTCTGATCGAAGCGCGCGATCCGAAGTTCGATCGGGAAGCCACGCGCCGCTTCTTGGAGGCGCTCGGGGCTGATGGAGTTTGGGAGGTGGAGCCGTGAGGGAGGTCACTCGGCGTGCAAGCGTATGCGCACGAGGCTGGTTGGGGATGGGATTTCTCCTCGTGCTCGCTCTCGCCGGGAGCGCGTGTCGCCAAGATATGCATGATCAACCGAGATATAAGCCGTTGGCCGGAAGTGCCTTCTTTGAGGATGGTCGGGCGTCGCGTCCCTTGGTCGAGGGGACGATCCCCCGCGGCTATGTGAAGACGGATGGGCATCTGTATACGGGCAAGGTGAATGGTCGGCTCGCGGAGACGTTCCCCTTTCCCATCACGCGTCCGGTCCTCGAGCGCGGGAGGGAGCGTTACGACATCTTCTGTGCGCCATGCCACGGGCGCGATGGCTATGGCGAGGGGATCATCGTTCAGCGAGGATTCCGTCGGCCGCCGTCGTTTCATACGGAGCGCTTGCGACAGGCTCCGGTCGGCCATTTCTTCGACGTCATCACCAATGGCTTCGGGACGATGTACGGCTATGCATCGCGCATTCGGCCGGAGGATCGTTGGGCGATCGTCGCCTACGTTCGTGCCTTGCAGCTCAGCCAGAACGCGACGCTTTCGGATGTGCCGCCGGCCGAGCGTCGCCGCTTGATCGGAGGGGGGGAATGATGAAGCTCGAAACGCTGCCGCGTCGCGCCGTGAGCGTTGGCCTCGCAGGACTCTCGCTGGCGCTCATCGCGGCTTTCGGAGACCCCGAGCACTTCTGGCCATCGTATCTCTTCGCCCACCTCTTCTGGCTCGGGCTCTCGATCGGTTCGGCAGCTGTGGTGATGCTGCATCATCTGACCGGTGGCCGTTGGGGATTCGCCATCCGCCGCGTCTTGGAAGCGGGAGCGCGAACGATCCCGCTGATGGCGGTGCTCTTCGTCCCCATCTTCTTCGGACTCTCCCACCTTTACGAGTGGACGCATGCGGAGGTCGTCGCCGCCGACGAGGTCCTTCGACACAAGAGCCGATATTTAAACGTCCCCTTCTTCTCCCTTCGCGCCGTCCTCTATTTCGTCGTGTGGATCGCGCTGGCGCATCTGGTGACGAAATGGTCCTACGGACAGGATCGCACAGGGGATCCCCGACTGAGCCAGCGGATACGAACACTCGCTGGGCCGGGCCTCGTCCTCTATGGAGGGACGATCACCTTCGCAGCGGTGGATTGGGTGATGTCGTTGGAACCACACTGGTATTCGACGATCTACGGGATCAAGTTCATCCTCGGGCAAGTACTCACAGCGTTCGCCGCAGCGATCCTCCTCGCGGCGTGGCTCTCGCGCACTCGGCCGCTGTCAGAAATTGCGACGAGCGATGCGTTCCACGATTTGGGAAACCTCCTTCTCGCGTTCGTGATGCTATGGGCGTATGTCACCTTCTCGCAGTTCCTCATCATCTGGTCGGGGAACCTGCCGGAGGAAATCCCGTGGTATTTGCGCCGAACGCAGGGGCGATGGGAGGTGGTGGCCGGACTGATGGTCGTCTTCCATTTCTTGATCCCGTTTCTGTTGTTGCTCTCTCGCGCGGTGAAGCGAAACGTGCGGACGCTCGCGGCCCTGTCGGGGATGATTTTGATCATGCGCGTGGTGGACCTCTATTGGATCATCATGCCAGCGTTCGAGGAGCGGGGGATTGGGCTCCATTGGTCGAACGCGGCCGCGTTTTTCGGAATCGGGGGGCTCTGGTTCGCTCTCTGGGCGAGGGAAGCGGCGCGGCATGAGCTGATCCCGGTCCACGATCTCGGAGGATTGGGGGAGCGAGCTTCTCATGGGTGAGACGACCGAACCGCGCTATGAGAAACGGGATGTGAGCCTGCGACTGATCGTGGGCGTGATCTCAGGGTTAGCTGCCCTGACGGTGGGGGCCGTCCTCCTCATGTACGGGAGTTTCGCCTTCTTCCAGAAGCGTGCCGAACGAGCCATGGAGCCGCCTTCGCCCCTCCGCCAGGAGCGCGTGTTACCGCCTCCGCCGCGACTGCAGGTCGCTCCGGAACTGGAGTTGCAAGCGCTGCGTCAGCGGGAGGAGGAGCGGCTGAATACTTACGGATGGATCGATCGGGAAGCGGGCGTCGTTCGCATCCCGATCGAACAGGCGATGGAGCTTCTCTTAAAACGTGGTGTCCTGGTTCGCCCTCGCGGCGAGGCGAGGGGATCTCCTTCACCTCCCGAAGGGGATCCTCGCGTTGGAGGGGACACGGTGCGGGAGAACAGGGGAGAAGGACGATGAGGATCTCAAGGAGTCGCGTTCGCGCGAGGTCGTGGGCGAGCCTCGGCCTGATGTTGGCCTGGAGCTTTGGGTTTTCGCTCATCGGCCAGGGACGAGGGCAAAGCCTGCCGTCGGGGCAACCGACGCCGATCCTGCGACAGGTCGGCATTGACCAGAAGCTCGATGCGCAAATTCCGCTCGATCTCGTTTTCCGCGATGAACAAGGGCGTGCCGTCTCGCTCCGCGAATATTTCGGCGAGAAGCCGGTCATTCTCGCGCTCGTCTACTACGAATGTCCGATGCTCTGCACGCTCATTTTGAACGGATTGTTACGGAGCCTGCGCGCGCTCTCCCTCACTGTGGGGAAGGACTTCACGGTCCTGACCGTCAGCTTCGATCCGCGCGAAGGACCAGAGCTGGCGGCGGCCAAGAAGCGCGCGTACGTGCGAAGCTATGGGCGTCCAGAGGCTGAATGGGGATGGCACTTCCTGACTGGGGAGGAAGCGGCGATTCGGCGGCTGACGGAAGCCGTCGGCTTCCGCTACGCCTTCGACCCGGAGACCGGACAGTTCGCGCACGCCAGCGGGATCATGGTCCTCACGCCGCAGGGACGTATCGCTCGATACTTCTATGGAATCGAGTATGCCCCGCGAGACCTGCGCTTCGGTTTGATCGAAGCGGCGCAAGGGAGAATCGGCTCGCCGGTGGATCAGATCTTGCTCTACTGTTACCACTATGATCCGAAGACGGGCAAATATAGCCTGCTTGTCATGAACGTCCTTCGGCTGGCCGGTGTGGCGACCGTGCTCGCTCTGGGGGGATTCATGTTCGTGATGTTCCGCCGAGATCGGCGAAAGAAGCGGGTGTTGGAATAAAGGGGGGAGTCATGTGGGAGAACTTTCCGCTTCTGCCTAAGCGCGCTTCCACATTCGCGCCTGGGGTGGATGCGCTCTACGGATTCCTGGTCGGTATGAGCCTTTTCTTCATCGCCCTCATCTTCATCTTGATCACGGTCTTCGCGATCAAATATCGGCGGCGTTCGGCAGAGGAGGTGCCGCCGCCGGTGCGTGGTTCGCTCCTGCTGGAGATCATTTGGATCGTTGTCCCCTTGGGGCTGGTACTGGCGATCTTCGGTTGGGGAGCGGCGTTGTATTTCAAGATGTACGGGCGCGCGCCCGCGGAAGCGCTCGAAGTCTACGTCGTCGGGAAGCAGTGGATGTGGCACATTCAACATCCGACCGGTCAGCGGGAGATCAACGAGCTACACATTCCGGCCGGTCGCCCGATTAAACTGACGATGACGACCGAGGACGTGATCCACAGCTTCTACATCCCCGACTTTCGCGTGAAGAAGGACGTCGTGCCGGGCCGATACACGAGCGTGTGGTTCGAGGCGACACGGCCGGGGCGATATCGCCTCTTCTGTGCCGAATATTGCGGCACGAAGCACTCGGAGATGACCGGGTGGGTTATCGTCATGGAACCGGTTGAGTATCAGAATTGGCTGAGCAGCGGAGGCGGTGGACGCGTGGAATCGCTCGCGCAAGCCGGGGAGCGCCTCTTTCAACAGTTGGCCTGTGACGCCTGTCATCGCGAGGATGAAGGGGGGCTTGGCCCACCGCTGCGTGGGCTCTTCGGGCGTCCGGTGATGCTCGCCGATGGGCGGACGGTCGTGGCCGATGAAGCATATCTGCGAGAATCCATCTTGAATCCGGACGCGAAGATCGTCGCCGGGTTTCCCTCGCCGTCGAGCATGCCGACCTATCAAGGGCAGATCACCGAAGAGCAATTGTTGCAGCTTGTGGCTTATCTCAAGTCGCTTGGGGAAGGGGGAGGACAGCGATGAGTGCACCGATGGTGGAATCGCCGCGCGCCTGGCGCGTGAACTATCTGAACGTGAGCTACGGGATCCGATCGTGGCTCTTCACGACCGACCATAAGCGGATCGCGCTGCTGTATTTGGTCTCGGTCACGCTCTTTTTCTTCCTCGGCGGATTCTTCGCCGTTTTGATTCGCTTGGAGTTGATGACGCCGCCGGGGGATCTGGTGCAATCGGAGACATACAATCGGCTCTTCACGATGCACGGCGTCATCATGATCTTCTTCTTCCTCATCCCGGCCATTCCGGCTGTGCTTGGGAATTTCTTGGTCCCGCTCATGATCGGGGCGCGGGATCTGGCCTTCCCGCGCTTGAACCTGTTGAGCTGGTACATCTACACGTTGGGGGGAGCGTTCACGCTGGCGGCGGCCATCTTCGGTGGGGTGGACACGGGATGGACGTTCTACACGCCCTACAGCAGCACGTATTCCAACTCGAACGTTATGCTCACGGCCGTGGGGATCTTCATCACGGGGTTCTCTTCGATCCTGACGGGACTGAACTTCTTGGTGACCATTCATAAGATGCGAGCGCCGGGGATGACGTGGTTTCGGCTTCCGCTCTTCATCTGGGCGCACTATGCGACGAGCATCATTATGATCCTGGGGACGCCGGTGGTCGCCATCGCCATTCTGCTCGTGGGCTTGGAGCGGTTGTTCCACATCGGGATCTTCGATCCGAAGCTCGGGGGCGATCCCTTGCTCTTTCAGCATCTGTTTTGGTTCTACTCGCATCCGGCCGTGTACATCATGATCCTCCCGGCCATGGGGGTCATCAATGAATTGATCACCTGCTTCTCTCGGCGACGCATTTTCGGATATTCCTTCATCGCCTTCTCCAGCATCGCCATCGCGACTCTCGGATTCCTCGTCTGGGGGCACCACATGTTTACGAGCGGGCAGTCCGTCTATGCCGGCATGGTGTTCTCGGCGCTCACGATGCTCGTGGCGATTCCCTCGGCGGTGAAGGTGTTCAACTGGACGGCCACGCTGTATAAGGGCTCGGTCTCCTATCAGGCGCCGATGCTTTATGCGCTCGGTTTCATCGGGCTCTTCACGATCGGCGGGCTGACGGGGATCTTCCTGGCGACGCTGGCGGTGGACGTGCACGTGCACGACACGTATTTCGTCGTTGCGCATTTCCACTATATTATGGTCGGTGGGACGATCATGGCCTATTTGGGGGGATTGCACTATTGGTGGCCGAAGATGACGGGGAAGATTTACCCGGAAGGATGGGCGCGCTTTGCCGCGCTTGTGATCTTCGTGGGGTTCAATCTCACGTTCTTCCCACAGTTCGTCCTCGGGTATCTGGGGATGCCGCGCCGGTATCATGTGTATCCGGACGAATTCCAGGTGCTGAACGTCATGTCCTCGGCCGGTGCGTCGATTCTGGGTGTCGGGTACCTCATCCCGATGATCTACTTCATCTGGTCGTTGCGCTATGGACCGATGGCGCCGGAGAACCCGTGGGGGGCGAAAGGCTTGGAGTGGCTCGTGCCTTCGCCGCCGCCTCCGCATAATTTCGACGTGACGCCAGTAGTCACGGGCGAGCCTTACGATTACTCGCCCGAATCGGAGAGAGAGCATGCGCGCTGAGATGTCCTCGACCTCACCTTCGACGGCTTCGGCGACGTCCATCGCGTCGGGACGTTCGCCGCTCGCGCATCATTTCGACGACCTGGAGCAACAGTTCGAGGCCTCCACGCTCGGAATGTGGGTGTTCCTCATCACCGAGGTCATGTTCTTCGGCGGCCTGTTCGCCAGTTACGCCCTCTACCGGGCGCTTTATCCAGAAGGGTTTGCCGTGGCAAGCCGGCATCTCGATTATCGGCTCGGCGCCTTGAATACGGCGGTGCTCATCTGCAGCAGCCTGACGATGGCGCTCGCCGTGCGCAGCGCGCAACTGGGGCGGTCGCGTGCACTGCGGCTCTTTTTGGCCTTGACGATGGCCTTGGGATTGGTTTTTCTCGGAGTGAAGGTCATCGAGTACTCGCATAAGATTCACGAGCACCTTGTACCCGGGCCATCCTTCCGCTTTGAGGGCCCACAGGCGCGCGCGGCGCAGCTCTTCTTCTCCTTCTACTTCGCGATGACTGGGCTGCATGCTCTCCACATGGTCGTGGGGATCGGCGTGCTCGCCGTCCTCTGGATTCTGGCGTGGCGCGGGCGCTTCTCGCCGCAGTATTACACGCCGGTGGAGGTCGCCGGACTCTACTGGCATTTCGTGGACGTCGTGTGGATTTATCTCTTCCCGTTGCTGTATCTGATCAGCCGGACATAAGAGAGGGAGGAGCTATGGCGCATTCGCCGATCGTTCCGCAGCGCGTATATTGGCTCGTCTTCACCACGCTGCTGCTGCTGACGCTTGTGACGGTGGATGTGGCCTTTTATGATCTCGGATGGTTGAACATCTACTTGGCACTCGCCCTGGCGACGACCAAAGCGCTGCTGGTCGTCCTCTACTTCATGCATCTGAAGTACAGCGCGCGCTTGATCTGGGGATTTGTCGGCGCCGCACTCTTTTGGTTCCTCTTGCTGGTTGGTTTGACGGGGGCCGACATCTTCACGCGCGATTGGGTGCCGGAGCCGCCCGGATGGACGTCGGGCGAGAATGTTCCGTGATGGACTTCGTTCGGAGACCCCTGCGAGCGTCGAGCGCCGTCGTTGACAGCCTCCGTCCCCCTGGCGTAGATTTCCCAAGGATTTTCTGAGGGAGCAACGCGATCGAGGCGAAGGGGGGTATGGTAATCCAAGGGCTGCGCTTCGACGAACGCGGCTTGATTCCTGCGATCATTCAGGATCATGAGACGGGGCGCATCCTCATGCTCGCCTATATGAACGCCGAGGCCTTAGCGCTCACGCTGCGGACGGGGGAGACGTACACCTGGAGCGCGCGCGCTCGGCGCGTGCAGCGCGAGGTCGGAGCCGAGGGGAATGCGCAGCGCGTCGTGGACGTCATCGTAGATTGCGATGGGGATGCCTTGATCGTGAAGGTGGATCCGCGTGGTCCGGCCTGTCGCACGGGCGAAGAGACGTGCTTCTTTCGGGAGATCGCGGAGCTGGAGGAGAAGCGGGACGAAGTCTCGGTCGTGGGGCTCGCTTCGATGGAGATGGGGATTCTGCTCGCCGAGTTGTTCGAGTTCATCCAGGAGCGGAATCGCGAGCGTCCGGAGAATTCGTACACGGCCCTCTTGCTCAGCGGCGGCGTGGATGTCATCCTGCGGCGGCTGGGTGAACAGCTCATGGACATGGCCATTGCGGCCAAGGCGGGATCGAAGAAGGAGCTCAGCAGTAAGATCGCCGATCTCTTCTATCACCTGCTCGTGCTCATGGCTGATCGAGAGCTGAATCCGAGGGACATTCTCTTCGAGTTGCGGAGTCGCACGGGGCGAGCGAGCGAGAGCCGCGTCTTGCCGTCGAGGTGAACGCATGGGGATGATTCGACCGACGTTCGCGGAGGTGCGCGATCTGGCGCGGCGGGGGAACGTCATCCCTGTGACGAAGGCCATCGCGGCCGATATGCTCACGCCCGTCTCGGCGTTCCTACGCCTTCGCGCTCAGGCGCGGTTCCCCTTCCTACTCGAATCGGTCGAAGGAGGGGAGAAGATCGCCCGCTATTCCTTCATCGGGGCGAATCCTCATACGGTCGTTCGCGCGCAAGAGGATCGCTGTGTGATCGAGACGGCTCACGAACGGGTCGAGCGCGGCGACGCTTTCCTCGATCTCTTGCGGGAGCTGACGGCTTCGTACCACCCGGTGACGTGGCCGGGTCTGCCGCCCTTCACGGCGGGAGCGGTCGGCTACATGGCTTACGACGCCGTGCGGTGGTTCGAGCGCATTCCGGCGCGCGCGCGGAACGATCTACCGCTCGATCTCGCCCAGGTGATGTTTTACTCGACCTTGTTGGCCTTCGATCACGCGCGCCATCAGATTCTTCTCATCGCCAACGTCTTCACCGGCGGACGCGAACATCGGCTGCGAGAGAAGTACGAACGGGCCGTTGCCGAGATCGAAGAGATGGAAGTGTTGCTGCAGCGCTCCGTGGAGATCCCGAGAACGAGTGCGCCGGCTCATTCGCTCTTTGTGCGTTCCAATATGAGTCCGGACGAATTCGAGCAGCGGGTACAGCAGGCGAAGGACTACATCGCGCGCGGCGACGCCTTTCAGATCGTTCTCTCGCAGCGGTTCGAGATCGAGGTGGGCGATCTCGATCCGTTTCAGGTGTATCGAGCGCTGCGGATGATCAATCCCTCGCCCTATATGTTCTACATGGAGCTGGACGGGATGCATCTGATCGGCGCATCGCCGGAGATGCTCGTGCGGCTTGTGGGGGAGGAGATCACTTACCGTCCGATTGCGGGAACGCGCCCGCGGGGAGCGACCGAGGCGGAGGATCGCGCGCTGGAAACCGACTTGCTCGCGGATGAGAAAGAGAGGGCTGAGCATGTGATGCTCGTGGATCTGGGGCGCAATGATGTTGGGCGCGTGGCCGCCTCTGGCTCGGTGGAGGTCACCGACCTGATGGTCGTCGAACGATATTCGCACGTCATGCATTTGGTCTCGACGATTCGTGGGCGACGTCGGCCGGACAAGGATCGCTTCGATGTGCTGGCGGCATGTTTTCCGGCTGGCACGGTCACCGGCGCTCCGAAGATTCGCGCCATGGAGATCATTGATGAATTGGAGCCGACACGGCGCGGTATCTACGCTGGGACCGTCTTCTACGCCGACTATTCTGGGAACCTGGATTCCTGCATCGTCATTCGCACGGCGCTCATCCGGCACGGGCGGGCCTATGTCCAAGCCGGTGCTGGGATCGTCGCCGATTCCATTCCCGAGCGGGAATATCAGGAGACGGTGAACAAAGCCCGTTCGGTGATCCGCGCCATCGAGATGGCGAACACGGAGCTATGAGGACGCGGGAGATCACTCTCCTGGTGTTGGCGCTCTCGGTTGTGGCGCCGCCTTCCGGGGGCGTTGCTCAACGACAGCGTCCCCGTGCGGAAGCGCCGCCGCCTCCGGAACGGATTGACGTCGAGGAATTGAAGGACCTCCAAGCCGTCATTGAGACGGAGTTCGGGGCCATCGTGATCGAATTCTTCGCCCAGGATGCGCCGCGGCATGTCGCGTATTTCGTCCATCTGGCGCGGCAGGGGTTTTACGATGGGACGACGTTCCATCGTATCCTGCCGAAGAGCTTGATCCAAGGAGGAGATCCCCTGAGTCGCGATCCGCGCGCGCCGCGCGAAGCGTTGGGGCGAGGGGGATTGGATCGGTTGCCTCCGGAGTTCAACGAGCACCCCTTCACCCGGGGGGTGGTGGGCGCGGTCTTACGCCCGGGGAATCCGAATAGCGCGGGCTCGCAATTCTTCATCTGCGTCACGGATCAGGGGCAACTCGATCGAAAATTCACGGCCTTCGGGCGCGTCGTCGAAGGGATGGACGTGGTGGAGAAGATCGCCGAGACGCCGACCGAGGCCGAGGGGTTAGCCAAGCAGCGCATCGTGATGAAATCCGTGCGAATTCGCCCGTCGCCACTCGCGCGCCTGGAGGAGTTGAAGAAATATCGCGTCGTTTTGGAGAGCCCCTTGGGGAACCTCACGATCGCCGTGATGCCGGAGGTCGCGCCGCGCCATGCGCGGCATTTCGTCACGCTCGCCGGCGGCGGCTTCTATGACGGGACGACGTTCCATCGCATCTATCCCGGATATATGCTGCTTGGCGGCGATCCGCTGACGCGCAGCGAGGATCGGTCGCTCTGGGGGCGTGGTTGGTCGGGCGAATTCCTTCCGGCCGAGATCAGCCGGATCGAGTTCGATCGTGGGATCGTGGGCATGCTCCAGATGAAGCCGGGAGATCCGAATTCGGGCAGCGCCATCTTCTTCATTTGCCTCGGGCGTGCGCCACATCTGGATGGGAAATACACGGCCTTCGGGCGCGTCGTCGAAGGGATGGATGTCTTGGAGAAGTTCGAGAAGCTGGAGACCGATGCGCAGAAAGCCCCGGTGACCAAAGTGCCGATCCGCTTCCGCGTCGTGCGCGTGGAGGAAGGGCGATGATCCTCGTCATTGATAACTACGACTCGTTCACCTTCAATCTCGTGCAATATCTGGCCGAGTTCGGAGTAGAGGTGGAGGTCGTTCGGAACGATCGGATTCGCGTGGAGGAGGTCGCGGCGCGTTCGCCGCGGGCGATTGTGATCTCACCGGGACCGGGCACGCCGGAAGAGGCTGGGATCACATTGGACGTGATCCGAACGTTCGCCGGGCGTATCCCCATCCTCGGCGTCTGTTTGGGACATCAGGCCATCGGACAAGCCTTCGGCGGGCGCATCGTGCGCGCGCCCGTACTCATGCACGGGAAGACGAGTATGATCGTGCACGATGGCCGCACGATCTTTCGCGATCTCCCGAATCCCTTTCCGGCCACGCGCTATCACTCGCTCGTGGTGGAGCGCGAATCGGTACCACCATGTTTGGAGATCTCGGCGACGTCTTCCGACGGCTTGATTATGGGGTTGCGACATCGAGAGTTCTTGTGCGAGGGCGTGCAGTTCCATCCTGAATCCATCATGACGGGGCAGGCCGGAAAGCTCTTGCTCCGGAATTTCCTCGCGCTGTGCGGGTACCGCTTGTGATCTCCCCGTCGCGCGGCGAGGCTGCCCTTCGCATGCGAGCGTGGTGGTGGCTTCACGGCCTTGCGCGATCCTCACGCTGGAGGCTATGATCTTCTCTTGACTCGAAGGAGCCGTGAGCATGAGGCGGTGCGATGTCGATGTGAACGTCCGCCTCTTCGGGCGTGCGCGACGCGTGCCCGCGTGAAGCGAGGGAGGCGATGATACCCATTCGCGATGACATTCCCTCTCGACGCTATCCCATCGTCACCATCGCCCTGATCGTCGTCAATGTCCTCGCCTTCTTTTACGAATTGCTCTTGGGACCGGAGGAGCTCCAGCAGTTTTTTTATGCCTATGCCGTCGTCCCGATGAAATATTTCGCGCGGGGATATTACGACTGGTGGGGAACCTTTCGCGAGTACGAGACGTCGGAGCTGGTCCTTCCGATCTTCACGGCGATGTTCCTGCATGGCGGGTGGTTGCATCTTGGGGGCAACATGCTCTATCTCTGGATCTTCGGAGACAACGTTGAGGACCGGATGGGGCACTTTCGGTTTCTGATCTTCTATCTCTTATGCGGTGTACTGGCGACGGTGGCGCATGTCATGACCAACGCCGATTCGCACGTTCCGAGTTTGGGGGCGAGCGGCGCGATTAGCGGCGTGCTTGGAGCCTATTTCATGCTCTATCCGGGCGCGCGCGTGGTGACGCTGGTGCCGATTTGGATCTTCTTACACTTCATCGAGATCCCGGCCTTCTTCTTTCTCGGCTTCTGGTTCGTGCAACAATTCTTCTACGGGACATTGAGTCTCGGCGTCGAATCGGCGCAGACGGGCGGCGTCGCGTGGTGGGCGCACATTGGAGGATTCGTTGCCGGAGCCGTCTTGGTGCACGTCTTCAAGCGGCGCGATTATTTTCGCGTACGGCCCCTCTCCTGGTGAGGCGGTCGCTCGTCGGGGCCAAGGGGGGAAGCGTCGTGGGCACACGGTCGGAGGATGAGCTATGGAGGATCGGGAGCGCAGCACGGGATCACCACTGCTTGTCGAGGAACGGCTGCACACGTTGATTCATACATTCCGGTTAGTGAGCGTCTCGCTCGACCTCGGCGAGATCTTGCAAGGGATCTTGCGTGCGGTGAAGCAGCTCATCCCGTATGATGCGGCGGGCGTTTTCATCTTCGATCCCTCGACGGGACTCCTCCACGGGTACGAGACGGTGGGATATCCGGAGGATTTAGCGCGCGCCGGTCCGCTTCATTGCTGCGAGGGGATTGTCGGGCACGTCTTGCAGACGAGTCGGGGGCGCGTCGTCCCCGATGTCACGGTGGACCCCTATTACGTCCGAGCGCGCGAGGAGACGCGATCGGAATTGGCCGCGCCTTTGATCGGGAGTGGGGGGAAGACCATCGGGGTGATCAACCTGGAGTCGGATACGCCGAACGCGTACAGCGAGGCGGACCTGGAGTTGCTCACGCTCTTCGCGAGCTTGGTGGCGATCGCCATCGAGAAGGCCAACCTCCATCGGGAGATGCTGGAGAAGCGGCGTCTGGAGAGCGAATTGCGCATCGCTCGGCAGGTCATGGAGGCCCTTATGCCCGCGCGCGCGCCCGTGGTGAGGAATTTCGAGATCTTCGGACGCATGATCCCTTCAGCTGAGGTCGGCGGCGATTACTACGACTTCATTGATGTGGCCGACGGGCGCCTGGGCATTGTGATCGCCGACGTCTCGGGTAAGGGAGTTCCGGCCGCGTTGATCATGGCGACGTTCCGCGCCTCCTTGCACGCGCTCCTGGGGAACGACTTCGCCTTGCGGGCGGTCTTCTCCCGGTTGAATCGGCTGCTTTTGGAGAGCACGCATGATCGCCACTTCGTCACCGCGTTCTATGGGGAATTGGATGCCGAGGGGCGTCGGATGTTCTATTTGAACGCCGGGCATAATCCGCCGCTCTTCATCCGCGAGGGCGAGCCGGTGCGGTTGCTCTCCACCGGTGGCATTCCACTGGGGGTCTTGAAGAACGCCGCTTTCTCCGAGGACATCGTGTATTTCATGCCGGGGGATAGCCTGGTCCTCTATACCGACGGCGTCACCGAGGCTGAGAATGCAGAAGGCGAACCTTATGGCGTGCATCGGCTCGAGCAAGTGGTTCGGCGCCACCTCCGACGTTCCGCTCCCGAATTGTGCGACGCTATAATTGAGGACGTGCGACAGCATGCGGATCCCGAAACGCGATCCGATGATCTGACGGTCGTCGTGGTTCGCGCTGTGTGAGCCTGGGAGAGGGGCAAGACGATGGCGGAGAGACGCGATCTGCTCTGGTTGCTCATGCGCGGTGAACGGGCCTCCGAGATGGCCTGGAGCCCGGCCGCCGATGTCTATCGAACGCCTTATGGATGGTTGGTGAAGGTGGAATTGGCGGGCGTGAATCTGGAGGATGTGGAGATCTCGCTCGATGGGGCGGACCTCTATATTCGGGGTGTGCGTCGCGACACGGAGTTGGGTGAATGCTTGGAGTGCTACCAGATGGAATTGGTCTACAGTCGCTTCGAACGCATCGTCTCGTTCCCTCGCATTCCGAATCCTCGGCGCATCGAGACCGACTATCTCAATGGGCTGCTCATCATCCGACTGGTTTGCGAGGGGGGATGAAAGGAGGAGAGCGCGGTGAAAGAGAGCACGAACGCGGTGCTTAAGGAGGAGATGGCGGCGTCCGGACGAAAGGTTCTGGAGTTGCCTGTATTGCCGCTTCGCAACACGGTGGTCTTCCCGTTCATGCCGGTTCCGTTGGTGGTGGGGCGGCGGCGGTCGGTCGCGGCCGTGGAATTGGCGGTGGCCACGGAGGAGCGATGGCTCGTCACGGTGGCCCAACGGCGTCAAGTGGAGGATGAGCCAACGCCGGAGGATCTCTATACGGTTGGCACGCTCGTGGTCGTCAAGAAGATGCTGCGCACCTCTGAGGACACGATTCAAATCCTTGTTCAGGGGATGGAGCGGGTGCGCGTCCTGGAGTATCGCCAAGGCGAGCGATACCTGTTGGCCCGAGTCGAAGTCATGGAGTTGCCCGAGGAGGAGAGCATTGAAATCGAGGCTCTGCATCGGAACATCCTCGATCTCCTTCAGCGCGGGCTGAACTTATTGCCGAATGTGCCGCAAGAGGTCGCCACGGCCATCACGACTTCGACGGACGATCCGGTCCGGTTGGCGTTCACGCTGGCCGCGCTCTTGAACCTCGACGTGGAGAAGGAGCAGGCGCTTTTGGAAGCACCGACCCGCCGCGAGCTGCTACGATTGATCCACCGATACCTCGCGCGTGAGATCGAGATCTTGGAGTTGCGGCGGAAGGTCGCCGGAGAGGCACAAGCTGAGATGGATCGCGCCCAGCGGGAGTATTTCTTGCGCCAGCAGTTGAAGGCGATCCAGCGAGAGTTGGGCGAGGAAGAGCCAGAGATGGCCGAGGTCAATCTCCTGCGGGAGCGATTGGAGGCGACCGATCTCCCTGATGAGGTGCGGGCCGAAGCCGAACGCGAATTGCGTCGCATGGAACGACTGCCGGCGACGGCGCCGGATTATCACGTCATCCGCACGTATCTGGAATGGATTCTGGAGCTGCCCTGGCGTAAGAGCACGGAGGACAATCTCGATCTGGAGCACGCGCGCCAGATCTTAGACGAAGACCATTATGACCTGGAGGAAGTGAAGGATCGCATCCTCGAATTCTTGGCCGTGCTCAAGCTCAAGCCGGGGGCCAAGAGTCCGATCCTCTGCTTCGTCGGACCGCCGGGCGTGGGGAAGACGAGTCTGGGACAATCCATCGCGCGCGCTCTGGGACGGAAGTTCGAGCGCATGAGCCTGGGGGGCGTCCGCGATGAAGCGGAGCTGCGGGGGCATCGTCGAACGTATGTGGGAGCCTTGCCCGGACGCATCATTCAAGCGTTGCGTCGCGCCGGGACAAATAACCCTGTTCTCATGCTCGATGAAGTGGATAAGCTCGGGGTGGATTTCCGCGGAGATCCAGCGGCGGCTCTCTTGGAAGTGCTCGATCCGCAGCAGAACCATACGTTTCGAGACCACTATCTCGACTTACCGTTCGATCTCTCGCGCGTCTTCTTCATCTGCACGGCGAATACGCTGGCGACAGTCCCTCCGGCCTTGCGCGATCGTATGGAGGTCATCCCTCTGCCGGGGTACAGCGAGGAGCAGAAGTTCGAGATCGCACGTCGGTTCTTATTGCCGCGGCAGATCCATGAGAACGGGCTGCAGCCGGAGCAGCTGACGCTCACCGATGAGGCCTTGCGGCACATCATCTCTCGGTACACGCGCGAGGCCGGCGTGCGTCAACTCGAACGCAGCATCGGGCAGATCGCGCGCAAGGTCGCGCGAAAGATCGCCGAGGGGAAAGTGACGGCCGTCCGCGTGGACGTCGCAGAAGTGAAAGAGTACCTTGGGCCGGAGAGGTTCTTCTCCGAGCAAGCGCGGAAGGTATTGCCTCCGGGGGTAGCACCGGGGCTGGCATGGACGGAGACTGGTGGGGAAGTCATCTACGTCGAAGCGACTTTACTGCCCGGTGGTAAGGGGTTGACGCTCACGGGACAGTTGGGCGAAGTCATGCAAGAATCGGCGCGCGCTGCTCAAAGCTATCTCTGGGCGCATGCGCGCGAGTTGGGGATCGCGCCCTCACTCTTTGAGAAAAATGGCGTGCATCTGCATGTTCCAGCGGGAGCGGTGCCGAAGGATGGTCCCTCGGCCGGCGTGACGATGGTCGCCGCACTGGCCTCGCTCTACTTGAGGCGCCCCGTGCGCGCCGATGTGGCGATGACCGGAGAGATCACGCTCTCGGGCCTGGTGCTTCCCATCGGAGGGGTGAAGGAGAAAGTTCTGGCCGCACGGCGCGCCGGCATCAAGACGGTCATCCTTCCCAAACCGAATCTTCAAGAGCTGGACGAGTTGCCCCCGGAGGTGCGGAGCGATCTCACGATCCTTCCCGTCGAGACGATTGATGAGGTCCTGCGACATGTTTTCGTGAAATCCCCAACGGGGGATCGTAACGGGCATAAGCGACGACTCGCCGTGGGCGCTCGAAGTGGGCGCGCGCAGAAGGCTATCAGAAGGACCGTGAAGTCCCGGGCGTGACGGATGCTCTTGATCCGCCACGCCTGGAGACGCCGAGGCTCATGGGAGGTCCAGACCGAGCACCTTCCGAATGGTCCGTCGGGGCTCCGGACCGAGATCCACTTCGACCAGGCCGAGGGAGAGGAAAGCCGGGGCCGCTTGTTGATCCTCCACGAATCGTTCCAGACCTGCGAGCCTCCGCTTCTGAGCCTCCGTCAAGAGGCTGAAGAACCCATTCCGGAACGTGTCCTGGACATTCTCGATTTGAGCGCGCGTACCTCGCAGCGCGATGACGACGCTCCCAACGGCGACCGGATCAGGGCTCGGCGCTTGGAGCAAACGAGAGAGCTCCGCCGATTGAGCGGCGAGGGCCCGAAGCAAAGGAGCTAGTGTCTCCTCGCGCGTGCGCAGCAGCGCGATCAGGCGCTCGGTCTGCGACGGCGTCAGGTCCAGATAGAGTCGGACGACCTCCACGCGCGGATCCGGAGGCGATGGGGTTTGCGCCGCCTCCTGGCCTTGCGCGCTGGTGTAGAATCGTCCCGAACCGATAAGCGTAAGAAGAAGGAAGAGTCCGAGGACGCTTCGATGGTGTGCCCAACTCATCTGCCACCTCCTTTTGATAGAGATCGCGCTCACCACCAGATGTAAGACGGTCTTCCCGGAGGGAAAGTTTGGAGACTTTTTCGCATCGAAGAACGAAGGCCATCACGCTGGCCTTCGCGCCAGGAGGATGCGAAGATCGCGGACGTTATTCCCCGTCGGGCCCGTGATCACCGCGTCGCTCAGCAGGTGGAAGAACGTGTAGGAGTCGTTCTCCTGGAGGAAGCGCTCTGGATCGAGTCCCAGAACGCGAGCGCGAGCGACCGTCTGCGCATCGGCGACCGCTCCGGCGGCCGGGCTGATCCCGTCAATCCCATCCGTGCCGGCGCTCAGCACGGCGATCTCACCGTTGGCGGCCAACTCCGGGAGTCGAAGCGCTGCGTAAAGGACGAATTCTTGATTCCGTCCCCCCACCCCCGATCCTCGTACGGGGCAGCTCACTTCGCCGCCGGCGATCAAGCACACGGGTTCTCCCACGTGCGCTTCGCGCAGGGCGACGAGTTGAGCCAGGAGATGATCGGCCACGTCGCGGTAATACCCCTCGTGCGGTTCGGGATCCACGCTTACGCGGAATCCGAGCGAGGCCGCGATGTCGGCCGCCGCTTGGAGAGCCGTTCGGTTATCCATGAGCAAGTGGTAGCTGCTGCGCGAGAAGATGGGATCGCCCGGCTTCGGCGTCTCATGCAACCGGCGTTCCCGAATGAGTCGGGCGATCCGCTCGGGAAGGCGCGGCAGGAGATCGTAGCGTTCGATCACCCGATAGACATCTTCGAGCGTCGTCTCATCGGGCCCCGTCGGATTCGAGGCGATGGAGGAAAGATCGCCAGGATTCACATCGGAGATATAGAGCGTCACCTGTCGCGCCGGATAGGCGAGCGCAGCCAATCGTCCCCCTTTGATGGCCGAGAGATGTTTCCGAACGGCGTTGATCTCTGCGATGGTCGCTCCTACCGTGACCAAGGTTCGATTCAACTGCTGCAGGTCGTCCAAGGTGATCGAGTCCTCGATGGGTTTCTCGATCAGGGCCGATCCGCCTCCGGAGACGAGGAAAATGACGAGCGTACGCTCATCGGCGGTACGGAGGTGCTGCATGATTCGCTCCGCTCCTTCCAAACTCCCTCGGTTGGGGACGGGATGTCCACCTTCGATGAGGACGAAGTGCTTCGCCTCGCGAAGATCGTGCTGTGGGGGGAATGCGTTAGTGACGACAATACCAGCCGTGAGGCGCGGTCCCAGCAGTTCGTGAAAGGCGCTCGCCATAGCGAGGGCGGCCTTCCCGAACGCGATCACAGAGCAGCGCGAATAGAGAGACAGATCGAAGACCTCCCCGCAGAGCACGAGTCGTTCCCCCTCCAAAGCGGCCTGAGCGCGCACGACGGCGCGCACGTCAATTCGCTCGAGCGTCCGCAGGAAGATATCCCGCGCTGCCTCCTTCATCATCATCGCTTCCGCATTGTAACACAGACGAGTCGGCTTTTCAGGCGCGAGAACCCATGCCGATGACTCTCCCCGCACCGGAACGATGGTGCGACGAAGGATCAAGAGGGCATTCGTTCTTGCGAGAAGAGGCTTCACCATTTGCCTGTTCTCCCGATGTGGTATAATTAACCCGCCTTTCATTGCGCGAAGCCGAAGGGGGGATCGTCGCCGATGGCACAGGTGCCTTTTGCGACATTACGGAACGGGGTGCCGAAGCGGGCGATCGTCGTGAGCACATTCTCCCATTTCCTCACCAATGAGCTGCCGACTTCGGCGGCGGCCATCTCCTACTTCGCCATGCTCGGCCTCTATCCGTTTTTGCTGCTTCTCTTCACATTGAGCCAAGAGTATCCGACGTTCCGGGAGCTCAATCTCCGAGCAATCGAGATCATCCTCGCCTTCTTACCGGCCTCGCGTGAGGTCCTCGAAACGCATCTGGGTTCCTTCCCATCGCTCTCGCGGGGACAAGTGCTGACGTGTCTCGCCATTATCCTCTGGGTCGCCTCTTGGGCGTTCACGATCACGGAGAAGGCGATCAATCGCATCTGGCGTACGCCTTGCCGCTCGTTCGTGCGAGGGCGGTTGCTGACGCTCGCGATGCTCGTCGTCGTGGGGATCCTGCTCGTTCTCTCCGCACTGATGACGGGAATCCTCACCTTTCTTCAGTCGGAGATGGGTGGCTTCTCGCCGCCAGCGGCGGGAATGGTGCTCGTCTTGGATGGATATTTCTGGCAGGTAGTCTTCGGATTGGCTGGACTGGCGCTCACGGTGATCCTCTTCCTCCTTGTCTACAAGATCCTGCCGAACACGAAGGTGACGGTCATTGAGGCTTTGCCGGGAGCGCTCATTGCCGGGCTCGCGTGGGAGATCGCCAAGTATCTCTTCGCGTGGAGCCTCGTGAAATTCCCCTACGATCAGCTCTACGGATCCATCGCCGCCGTTGTGGCGACGCTGACGTGGATTTATATTTCGAGCCTCATCATGCTCTTTGGCGCTCAGATGACGGCTGTGTTGCACTGCGCGCATTTGATTGAAGAACGGCGAGGCCGATTGGCGACCGCACGTCTGGCGGCGGCTCCAAGCGATTCGCGATCGCGGTGAGCGATCGTGGCGCTTTTCCTTGACAATCCTCGGCCGACCACTATGATTGATGAGCTGACTTGGGATTTGGAGAATCACGTGGGCGAGGGGGAGACGGGGTGATGGATTTCTATCGAGAGACGCACTGGTTCGCTGTTCACACGAAGCCTCACCGAGAAGACTCCGCCGCTATGAATATCGCGCGCCTCGATTTGGAGGTCTTCCTGCCGAAGGTCAAACAAGAGCGCCTGATCTGCGGCGTCCCTCGTGACGTGATCAAGCCGCTCTTCCCAGGGTACCTCTTCGCGCGATTTTGTCCGGCCACCTATCTCCATCTCATCCGATATACTCGCGGAGTCTTGCGCGTCGTCAGTTGTGGTGACGTTCCCCTCCCGGTGGATGAAGCGATCATTCGGGAGATCCGCTCGCGCATTGGACCGGATGGGTATGTCCGTTTGGAGGACCGATCTCCTCGACCCGGCGATCGCGTTCTCGTTCGCGAAGGGCCACTGCGTGGACTGACGGGGATCTTCGAGCGCGAGCTCGATGATCGCGAACGCGTGATCTTACTTTTGGAGGCCATCGAATATCAGGCGCGCGTGGTGATCGAACGGCGATGCCTCTCGCTGGCGGAGGACCCGGTATGACCGCCGCCCATTCGTTCCTGTTATCATTCCTCTCATGAGGGCCGTTGCGTTCGGCATCGGGATCCTCGGCCTCATAGCGTGGGGAGGGGCTTTGACGTGCGGTTTCGCCGCTGCGCGTGAGAGTGCGCCTCCTCTTTGGGGGAGAGCGCTCCCTCATGTCCCGGCTCGTGTTCGTTGTGCCCGCCCGCTTCAAGTGCTGCAGGTCGAGATCGAGGCCGATCGGTTGTCACGTGAAGGAGCGCGCGTCACCTATGAGGGGGATGTGGAGATTCGATATGGGACGATTCATCTGCGGGCCGATCGCGTGGTGTACAATGAAGCGACCGAAGATGCCGAGGCCGCCGGAGACGTCGTTCTCCAGGCAGAGGGGCAGCGCTTCACCGGACGTCGAGCCTGGTTCAACTTCAACACGGGACAAGGGACGGTGTGGGATGTTCGAGGATTCACTGATCGGACGCCGGATGGAACGAGGCTCTATATCGAAGCGGAACGAGTGGACCGGATCGCTCCGAACACGTTCGTCATCTCGCGTGGCCGCGTCACCTCTTGCGAGGAACGCGTGCCGAAATGGAGTTTCACCACGCGCCGCATGGTGCTGCGCGTCAACGAACGGGTATCGCTCCTCTGGCCAGCCTTTCGGGTGAAAGGCGTCCCACTGCTTGTCTTGCCGTATGCTTCGGTCCCGGTCAGTCAGCGCGTGCGGAATTCGGGTTTCCTTCTTCCCGGGTTCAGCAACTCCAGCGTCAAAGGGATTTCGCTCACAATCCCGTATTACCAGACTCTCGGCCGCAGTGCGGACATCACCCCGCGCTTCCATATCTTCAGCGCGCGAGGATTAGGCTACGGGGCCGACCTCCGATGGCGGACGCGCGAGGATTCCTCGCTGGAGACCGGATTCTTCCTCGTGCAGGATCGGCTCTTCGGCCCTCCCGGTCCGAATCAAGGGGGGAGCGCTTATTACCTGCGAGCGGTGCAGTATTTCCCGATGGGATTCGTCGGCACAGCCGATGTGAGCCTCACCAGCAGTTTCGCCTTTCGACAGGTCTTCTCGGATAACTTCCAGCAAGCCATCTCTCCGGAGGAGCGCATTCAGATCTCGCTCTCGAACAATTTCGGCAGTTATAGCTTCAACCTGCTCCTTTTCTCACGCGATGTGATTCTCCCGACGGCCCTCGTCACGTTGCGCCAGCTCCCTTCGTTCATCCTCTCTGGGCGTCCGCGATTGCTCTTCGTGAAGGTCCCCATCTATTTCTCCTTCGATGCGGCTGTTGAGGGGATCGCTCGCAAGGAGCCGACGTTTCGGACGCCCTCGCTCGTACAGCGCTTCGATCTGCACCCCCGATTCACGTTCCCCGTCTTCTCGTTGGGCGGGATGACGCTGACGCCCGAGGTCGCGCTCCGCGCGACGTTTTATTCCGAGAGCGCTGATCCTCACGATCGGACGCGCATTCGAGGGCAAAGCTGGACGCGCCGTTATGCGGAGGCGAGCGTGAATATTGAATTGCCCGCGCTGGAGCGGATCTTCCGTCATCGCGACGGGCATCCTTGGTTCCGACATCTCATCGAGTCCACGATCACGTATCGGCGCATCGTGGGGATCGGGGCTGATGCTCTGCGGGCGATCCGCGTGGACGAGCGCGATACCATCGCCGATACCCATGAGGTGGAGTACGCGATGGTCCATCGCTTTTTGAGGACTCGCAACGGGGCGCAAGGAGATCGCTCCGGCGTCGTGTCGGTCGGACATGAGCGGTCGGACGCGTCGGGGGAGTCCGAGGAGGGCGCCGAGTGGTTTTCCATTCGCATCGCGCAAAAATACTTCTTCGATCCTCGATTCGGCGGAGCGCTGCAGCCCGATCAGCGAAATCAATTCCTCCCGATCTACACGCTCTCCGGATTCACCTTCGGTGGGCGCGCGCGTCGCTTCTCTCCGATCCGCGTGAGCGCGCACGCACGACCACTCGCCTCGCTCTTCGCCGACGTGCGCTTCGAGTACGATCCCGTGGGGAAGACAATTCGCACGTTCGGCATGACGGCGGGGATCAAGCGAGAAATCTTCGCCTTCGCCCACACGTGGTATTGGACAAAACGCCTCACCCTCCCTGATGGCCGCTTTGAGCCGGGGACGTTTTCGGGGAATCTCTATCACGCCTCTTTCACTGTGGGGAAGGCGACGCGCGGGCTCTTCGTGAGCGCGGATGTGCTCTACGATTTCACAGGCAGGAGCGTGAGCGATCGCCCGTCGTCCGGGCGCCTGGTCTCTTCCTCAGTGCGGGTCGGGTATGGGTTCAACTGTTGCCAGCTCTTCTTCCAAAATACGACCTTCAACGTGGGCGTGCGGAGCGAGAATCGCTTCGCCGTCGCTCTTGTCTTGAATGGGATCGGGAGCTTCGGTTCGCACACGGCGGCTGGGCGCCGGTTCTTCGAACCGTATTCGCCGTTTTGAACATTCGACGCGAAGGGGGGAGAGCGATGGGGTTCTTCGTCATCATCGGCGCGATGCTCCTGGGAGGGACTTCGGTTAACGGTGGGGAGGGGGCAATGCCGCAGGAATCACGACCGCGGGCACGAGAGGTCGGAATCGTAGTCGGCGTGCTCCCGCCGGGACGGTGGAACGCCATCACCGATGTGAAAGGCGTCCGCGTCGGTCACGTGACGCTTATTCGTGGGGACGACGTTCGCACGGGGGTGACGGCTATCCTCCCGCATGGAGGGAACATCTTTCGCGAGCGAGTCCCCGCGGCCATCGTCGTCGCCAACGGGTTTGGAAAATTAATGGGGTCGACGCAAGTCACCGAGCTGGGGGAGATCGAGACGCCGATCGTCCTGACGAATACGTTGAGCGTACCGCGCGCGGCTGATGCGCTTTTGGATTACGTGCTCTCCTTGCCGGGGAATGACGATGTGCGATCGGTGAATCCCATTGTGGCGGAGACGAATGATGGGCTCTTGAACGACATTCGCGGTCGCCACGTCTCGAAGGAGGACGTCTTGGCGGCTCTGCGGAGCGCTCGAGAGGGGCCGGTCGAGGAAGGATGTGTGGGGGCCGGGACGGGGACGGTGGCGTTCGGGTTCAAAGGGGGGATTGGAACGGCTTCGCGCGTGCTGCCCCCTGACCTAGGGGGGTACACGGTCGGCGTCCTCGTCCAAACGAATTTCGGAGGCATCCTGACGATCAACGGAGCGCCAGTGGGTCGGGAATTAGGGCGGTATTATCTCCGCGAGGAGTTGGAACGGCGCACCCACGATGAGGAGTCCGTAGGGGGATCCGTCATCATCGTCGTGGCGACGGACGCGCCACTTGATGCGCGAGGGCTGCGACGGCTCGCCATGCGTGCCTTGTTCGGACTGGCACGGACGGGATCGGTCATGACGCACGGCAGCGGCGACTATGTGATCGCTTTCAGCACGGCAGAGTCCGTTCGGATCAAAGTCGGAGCTGGGCGAGAGCGAACGCTCACGGTCCTCAGCGATGAAGCCCTCTCGCCACTCTTTCTCGCCGTCATCGAGGCGACCGAAGAGGCCATCTATAACTCGCTCTTTCGAGCGACGACGATGCGCGGACGAGGAGGGCGCGTCGTTGAAGCCCTGCCCTTGGAGCGGACGCTGGACATCCTGCGCGCGTATAAGGTCGTGAAGACGGAGGCCAGCGGGCGTTCTCAGTGAAAGCGAATCGGAAAGCTCGCCGATGTCCTTCTCCACCGGGCGCGATTGACGTACCAGCGAGAATTCGCCCCATACCATCTTCGCGGGCGAAAGGGAAAGAGGCGCTGACAGAGCCAGCGCCTCTTCGGACCGTTCAGAAGATGAGGCGCACGCCAACTTGAGCTTGGAAGGGCGTGCCGGGGATATTGTCTTGATTCAGGCTTCCACCGGGGAGCCGCAGCTGCCGGAAACGTGAGTCCACGGGAGCCGGATTGCCGGTTGCCGGATCGATCCCCAACCCGTAGATGCGGCTCGATCCCCCGAAGGTGATATTGTCGAAGTTGAAGAGATTGAAGAACTCCACCGAGAGCTGCAGCTTCGAGGTCTCGTTCCACAGATTGAAGCCCTTCAGGATGCGCAGATCCACGACGCGCACGGCCCGGTCCCGGAACGAATTCCTCTTCATGAGCACGCCGGGAGCCGCCATCGGCCGATCATTATTGGCGAAGTCCTCGTTCGTATCTCCGCCTGTCAGGGGATTCAGCGGTCGCGCCGATTGCATCCGGATAATGCTGGAGGCCTCGAACCCGAGGGGCAGGCTCACGACCGTGTTGAACGTGAAGAGGTGACGGACGTCGAGCCGGGCGAAGTGGAATTCCGGTCGCAGATCGTAGACGTTGACGGTGTCCTCCTGGCCCGTTGCGCTGCGCTCATTATCGTCGTCGGAGTAGTTCCACGAGAGGGTGTAAAAAGCGTTGAATTGCACGCGGGAGCGCCGCAGATTCGCGCTCATGGTGAACCCTCGATAGAGAGAGCGGGCCGAGGATTCGCGCACCCAAATGGCACCGAGCGTTGGGATCGGTCGGGATTGAACGCGCGAGCGCAAGCCGAAGAAGGGGCGTCGGCTGAGATCGTTGGCTCGAATGATGGGAAGCGGCAGATTGTAATCGCGCGTGCGTTGCAGATTCACCGTGTTGACGTAGCGGAAATCGAGGCCCGTCGTGAAGCCACGGAAGAGCTCGTGCTCGATTCCTCCACCCCATTGCACAGCGCGCGGATTCCGGTAATTGTCGGCCCACGTGATCAGGTTTGCACCGGTGAAGGGATCAGGAGCCGGGATGCCTAAGGCCGCGGCGATGCGCTGAACGTCTTGCGCGGAGATGATCGGCAGCTTGTCCAACGTGAACTTATCGAGGTCAATGCCGATAGCGAGCAGCTGCCGATAGACCGTTGTGTTCGGATTTCCCGCGGGAACCCGAAGCGGGAGCTGGATCGAGAGGTCACCCGGCGGCAGGCGGAAGTTGTTCATCGGCGCGGCCATCAAGAGCAAGGGCGTGCGCGCATAGTAGATCCCGAAGTTCGCCCGCACGACCGTACGCGCCTGCCCAAAGGGATCCCACGCGATCCCTATCCGAGGCATCATTTGATCCGTGTTATCCGGGATGCGCGCCGGATCCACCTGGCCGAGTGGGAAACGGAAATTCCTCACCAAGTTGTAAAGAGCCGTGTTGTTCACTTCCGGTTCGGGATTGAATTGGCCTTCGTAGCGAAGCCCATAGTAGAGCGTGAAGTTCCGCCGCATGCGCCAGCTGTCTTGGCCGAAGAAGGCGATCTCATTACTCCGCATCTCCAGGAACAGGTTCCCGATCTGTCGAACGTAGGTGACGCTCGGGTCATCGAAGCGGTGATCGTTCGGATCACCGGGCGTGAGCGAGAGGATGCGCAGGTGAGCGTCGGCGTTCGTCCCCGCGAGATTGAACGTCCCCGTTTGGTTGAAGCCGAAGAGCTGATTCACGAAGACATGGTTCCACTCGAATCCGAACTTCACGCTGTGGGCTCCTACGTTCCACGTCATGGCTTCGGCGACCTGGACGCGCCAATCCGTCAGCGTTGTTGGCAGGAAGTTGCGTGTGCCGAAAGATCCGATGAAGGTGTTCACGTTCGGCGCCAGCGTATTGGCCGTGCGCGGGCGCTTCTCCCACGAATACTGCGCGCGCAGCTCATTGAGCAGGCGAGGGGTCAGAACGGAGCTCAACTGTCCCACAACCGTGCTCGTTCGATCTTTCTCCGTCCCATTGTTGCTGAGCGCGCGGTTCGTGAACGGGCTGAGTTGTTCACCGGTCGCGTTCGCATTCTCCGCGTTGTTGTCGCTGAAGTTGTACCGCACGGCGAGTCGGTGATTGGCTCCGAATTGAGCGTCCGTCCGGACCAAGAAAGTGATGGCATCATTCGTCTGCGTGAAGGGGACCTCCAGGGATTTGTAGAAGTCGTAGGCCTCCTGATTCTGAGGCGTTCGCGCAATGCCGAGGAGTCTGGGGAAGAAGACCTGACGAGGCGTCGAGAACTGCTGATCCTCGATCGCGCCGAAGAAGAAGAGCGTATCGCGCTTGATGGGTCCTCCGATCGAGCCACCAAACTGATGCTGGGTCGCCAACGAGAGCTGACCGAAAGCATCTTCGACCGTTAGCTCCTTGTGGCGGAGCAAATAGAAAGCGCTCCCATGCAGCTCGTTCGTTCCCGTTTTCGTGATCGCGTTCACGAGGCCTCCGGTCGAGCGGCCGAACTCCGCCGCGTAGTTCGTCGTCACCACCTGGAATTCCGCAATGGATTCTTGCGGGATTGTGAAGGCGTTGTTGGAGCGTTCGCCACCGCGAATCCCTCCGAAGAACGGTTCGTTGTAGTCAGCGCCGTCAATGGAGATGTTACTGTTGATGCCGCGTTGACCGGCGAACGAGAGCTGATTGCGCTGCGGTTCGACTTGAACGGTCGGCGTGAGCTGGATGAAGTCATGGAACCGACGGCCATTAATCGGGAGATTGCGAATCGCCAGAGCATTGACGAGAGCACCGGATTCGGATCGGGTCGTGTCCACGCCGAGGCTCGCCGTGACCTCGACGATTTCCGCGAGCGTCCCCACCTTGAGCGTGAAGTTCACATCTACGGCACGACCGACATTGACTTCGATGCCCGTCCGCGTCTCCGTCTGAAAGCCCGAAGCTTCCACCGTCACGCTGTAGCGTCCGGCCGGCAGCAGTACAGCTCGATATTGACCGATCTCATTGGTGAAGACCTCACGTCGAAATCCGGTCGTCGTCTCTACGATCGTGATCTTCGCATTCGGTACCGCCGCTCCTTGAGGATCCAAAACCACGCCGACGATCTGTCCTGTACTGGCTTGTGTTTGAGCCCATGCGGAGGCCGCCGTGAGGCCGATCAAAATGATCAGGCTGAAGACCCCAGCTGGGCCGATCCAGTGTCGTATGATCCGCGTCATGAGGTTCATAGTCGAACGTCCTCCTTAGCTCAGGATTTCGCCATGGGAGATTTTCCTCATGGCAAAGGGCCGATCGTAATGGTCTCGCGTTCATCGTTCATCACGCCCATCTCAAGGGTGAAGAATTCTAAACGGATCCGGATGCCGGCGCAAGTAAACTTTCTGTAAAGCCTCTCCGCCGGGAGAGCGCAAAGGGCAGAGTGCTTGACGGGGGGAGGGAATACCTCCTACATTCCCAATGTGGGAATTTCAGGAGGTCGCCGTGGATCGCGCAGAAGTGGCCGCTGAAGCAGGCGCGCTGAGACCACGCGGGTCCGGGAGGATCTTTCGCGCTCTCCGAAATCGCAACTATCGCCTCTTCTGGACGGGTTCCTTCCTCTCCAATATCGGGACATGGATGCAATCGGTCGCGCAGGGATGGCTCGTATTGCAACTCTCGAATTCCCCATTCTGGCTCGGGTTCGTGGGGTTCGCAGGATCGCTTCCGGTCCTCGCCTTCTCGCTCATTGGTGGGGTGGTGGCCGATCTCTTCGATCGGCGGCGGCTTTTGCTCCTGACGCAAACGGGATTGATGCTTCTGGCCTTAGGCCTAGGGACGCTGACGGAGCTGCGCATTGTGACGATCGGACACATCGTCACCATCGCGCTCTTAAGTGGTGTGATGACGGCGCTGACCTTGCCGACGTATCAAGCGATCGTTCGCGATCTGGTTGAGCCCGAGGATTTGATGAACGCGATTGCGCTGAATTCCATCCAGTTCAATCTCTCGCGGGTGATCGGTCCGACGCTCGCGGGATTCGCCGTCGGCGCGATCGGCGTGGCCGGATGTTTCTACCTCAACGCCGTGAGCTTCCTCGCCCTCATTTTCGCTTTGCGCCACATTCGGTTGCCGCAGGTGTTCGGTCCTCCGAAGGCGAACTCCCTGTGGGAGGGATTTCTCGAAGGCGTAGCCTATGTCCGCACGCAAGGCCGGATTTTGCGCTTGCTCGCGATCGTTGCCGCGATCAGCCTCTTCGGTCTCCCGTATATCACGCTCTTGCCCATTTTCGCTCGCGACATCCTTCGCTGCGGTGCCACCGGGCTCGGATACTTGATGGCGGCTAGCGGATTGGGGGCTGTCTTGGGGGCTTTGGTGCTCGCGCGCCTCGGAGATTTTCGATCCAAAGGGATGCTCGCTGTCCTCGGAGGGATTACGTTCGGCCTCTCGACGTTTGGCTTCGCGCTCTCGCGCGCTTTTGGGCTCTCGCTCTTTTTCCTCTTTGTGGACGGGTGGGCGATGGTGAGCAGCGCGGCCGTCGTCAACACGTTGTTGCAGACGCACGTGCCCGGCCACATGCGCGGCCGCGTCATGAGCCTCTACACGCTTTCGTTCATGGGGTTGATGCCGGTCGGAAATCTCATGATGGGATCGCTCGCGGAGTGGATCGGTGCTCCATGGGCTCTGGCCATCGGGGGACTCGTCATTGCCGCCTTCGTCGTGGGACTGGCTGCTTCCGCGCGCGATCTATTCCGACTGAGCTAATGAATCGAATCTTCCTCGGAAAGCAACGCGCGTAGTTCCGTCGCGTCGAAGCGGTACGTCGCATTGCAGAAGTGGCAGGTCATCTCCGCGCCTCCGTCCTCTCGGAGCATCACGCGCAGTTCCTCCGGATCCAGAGCGGCCAGGATGCGACGCGCCCGCTCGGGCGAACACGTGCAAGCGAAGCGAATCTCCTTCTCCTCGAGGATCTCGAAAGCGTAATCGCCAAGCGCTGTCCGTAGGATCTCGCGTGGCCCCATTCCCCGACGGATCATCTCGGTGACATAAGGGGTGGCCAGTACTGAAGCTTCGAGATTCCGCAGGACGTCGTCCGCGACGCCGGGGAACGTTTGGATGAGGAACCCTCCGGCAGCCTCGACGCGAAAGAAGCGTTCGTCATCCGGGAGGACGAAGACGCCCAACGAGACGGCCGAGGGTACTTGCTCCGATTGGGTCAAATAGTACGCGACGTCCTCGGCGATCTCTCCCGAGATGATGGGAACCGAGCCGCAATAGGGATCGCGGAAAAGGCCGGTGCGATAATAATCGGCCTCGCGCAAGACGTAAAGCATCCCGCCGCCGACAATGCCGCGAACATCGAATTTCTTCCTCTCTGTGAGCGGCAGATCCACTTGCGGATTCTTCGCATACCCGCGGACGTTCCCATGCGCATCCGCCTCGACGGTAATGCCGCCGATCGGACCCGTGCACTGCAGGAGGATCGTCACCTTCTCTGTATCCTTCAGCAGGCTCCCCAAGAGCGCGCCTGCCGTCAGCGTGCGCCCGAGAGCCGCCGAGACCGTCGGCGAGACGCGATGCCGAAGGCTCGCTTCATCCACGAGGTTGGTTGTGATCGCTGCGACGCATCGGACCATGCCATCGCACGCCGTCGCTCGAACGAGCAGATCCCTCGACTTCTCCATAGTGCTCACCTCGCATCGCCCATTATAGCATACGTCCGTTCGCGCTCACTGAAAGGACACAGGCGTCTCCCTGATGGAAGAAGAGGATTGTCGAAGGCCTTTGCTGGGGTAAGGGCGCGGGGAGGAGAGGCGCGTCTCCCTCCCGCGCCCGAAGGGCTTCAGAAGTTGTACTTCAAAGCGAGCTGCATCTTCCGCGAGCTGCTGACGACGCTATCCCGTACCCGGCCGAAGACCGTGCTGGTGACCACCGCCGTCGGGAATCCGAACGAGGGCGTATTGGTCGCGTTCTGGATCTCCAGCCGGAATTGCAGGTTTTGACGCTCGGTGACGCGAAACTGTTTCCCGATGGTGAGGTCGAGGTTGAAGAACGGCGGTCCGGTGAAGAAGTTCCGCCCCGTGTTCCCAAGTCGCCCGGGAGCCGGAATCGAGAAGAGTCCGCGCTGTTGAGCGTCGAAGTAATAGTAAGTTCCCGCCTCCATGAGCAAGCGCCCCATGTCCGGTGTGCATCCGTTGCAATCGGCCGGGGAGGAGACGACATTGCTCAGCGTATTCGCGCCGGAGTAGACGGTAAAGGGACGGCCCGAATGCCAGCGCACGATGCCAGCGACCTGCCACCCCCCGGCGAAGTGATTCAGCACGGGGTGCCAATTGGACC
This sequence comes from Acidobacteriota bacterium, assembly GCA_030550025.1. GTDB lineage: Bacteria > Acidobacteriota > Blastocatellia > HR10 > HR10 > HR10. Next base: position 387,437 of record JAUQQC010000001.1, read on the forward strand.
CCCAGCGCTGACCCAAGCCGAATGGGAGATCCCACGTCCAATACCCTTGGAAGGAGTGTCGGCGGTCGAAGTCCGAACGCGCATAGTTCAATCGCCGATTGCGGAGATCGAAGGGGGTGCTCGAAGCCGATTGCGCCGTTCCACCCGCAGCCGTCGTGAACGTGGGATCGAAGGAGCGCGTGTCGAGGGACTTGGCGAAGGTGTAGCTGAACTGGAAGCTCAAGCCACGGCTGAGCTGCCGCGCGACCTGCGCCTCGAAGGCGTGATAGGTCGAGAAGTCGTTGCTATCGAGGACAACCAGGCCACCGGAGAATTGCGGGAAGGGGAAGAAGAAGAAGGGGCTGAAACCACTCACGACCACCAGGGGTTGGCCCGCCTCGGTGCGCGTCGCCAGAGATGCTGCCAGGGCAGCCACCGAATTCAAATTCAGCGTCGAGGCGAAAAGCCGCCGGAGCATTTGCGAGCCGGTCTCACCCGTACGCCGTCGCGAGTCCTTCTCCAACAAGCGGTTGATGAGATCACTCTCCCCGCCCGCCTGCACGATGCGAAAGGCTTCGAGGAACCCATTTTGGAAGATCTCCGCCTGGTTGATGTTGTAAGCGCCGAGCAGTCCGACGCCGCGACGTCCGATGTAGTTCAACTCCAGGACGGTCTTCCACGCCAGCTCGCGTTGGATGCTCAATCCCCACATATTGGTCTTCGCCGAGCGCAAGCTCGGATCCACGACGTGAATGCTCGCCGTCGAGAAGGGGGCCGGCTGTCGCAGTTGCGCGGGCGTCAAACCGGCCGGGGGCGCGAGCGCCGGCAGTCCATCGCGGATTCGCCCGCCGCGCTGCCCGAACTCTTGGTTGATCACCGGCAGAGCGACGCCCGGCATCGTGGGGAAGATGAACGACGAGAAGAGGAAGGTCGGCACGCGATCGTATGCCAGGCGATAGTTCGCTCGAATTGACGTCTTCCCCGTACCGAACGGATCCCAAGCGAAGCCGATCGTAGGACCGAAGTTGTTCCAATCGTCGTCGTACAACTCCCCCTTCACCCAGCGGATCGTATTGCTGGGCGGCGCGCCCAAGACGACGGGGCGCTCCGGGCGAAGGATGCGGTTGCGCGGATCGCTCGGCGAGAGCTTGATCTCCCATCGCAGACCGAGATCGAACGTTAAATTCGGACGAACCTTCCACGTGTCCTGCCAGTAGAAATCGTACTCGGGATACCGGGCATCGAAGCTGAACGTCGTCCCCGGCGGCCCGTATTGGTCATCGCTGATGGCGACGAAGGCGCGGCTGATCGTCCCGATGCGTCCGAGCAGATCATTGATCGCCGCCTGCAGGCGCGGGCGATCGAACGTCGTGTTGATGTCCGTCGGGAGCTTGAAGACGACCGGATCCACCGTGTTCACCGCTGTGCTCAGATTGGCCGAGAGGCGCGTGTTCAACCCGGCCACCGACGTCCGTCGGTCGATGTGGCGTTGGTAGCGGAAGTTGATGCCCGCTTTGAACGTATGCGCCCCGCGAACGTAGGTGAAGTTGTCCACCAGTTGATAGGTCGTCAGCGCCCGCGCGTTGTAGAAGAAGGGATCCGTCCCCGGCAGCGGCGTCGTCACATTGTTCAGGACAAATGGGGGCGTTTGTGGATTCGGATCGGGATTGTTGAAGCTGAAGGTGAACCGGTTCATCCCGATGACGAACTCATTCGTCATGCGGGCCGTCGGCGTCCAACGCCAGTTGATCGCCAGATTCCGCGGATCGCGCGTCGTATCCACAAAGCGCGGCGTGTTCGGGAAGCGCGCCCATCCGCTGTTGGCGAAGTCGCCCAGCGTATCCTGACGCCCGTGCGCCCATCGGCCAAAGAGCGTGTGCCGCTCATTGAAGACGTGGTCGATCCGCAAGACGAAATCTTCCTGCTCTTCTCGCTGAATGGGCGACCAGGTGAACCCGGCGACGTTCAGGCCGTCCCCAACGGCGAAGTTGTTAGGCAGCGGAGTCAGGTCAATCAAGCGCTTGATCGTCGGATCGAGGCCATAGCCAGCCGGATCGTTCGCGGCGATGTCGTAAACGCCGATGTTGAGCCCCGGCAGCGGATTTCCATTGAAGTCCACCGAGGCACCGGGAACGCCCGCTGGGAGATTCCGCCCGCCTCGGACGTAGCGGAAGAGGCCGCGCCGCGCTTCGGCTGTGTAGACGGTGCTCGTGACGATGCGCGTCTCACGCGTGCGCAAGACCTGGAGGTTCGTGAAGAAGAAGGTCTTATTGCGGATGATCGGTCCGCCGAGGCTGAAGCCCGGGATATGCTGGACGAACTGGCGCTTCGGCTGGTTGTTGAGGTTGTTCTCGTACTCGTTCGCGTGGAGGCGCGGCGTCTGATAGAACCAAAAGAGCGTGCCGTGGAACTCATTCGTGCCCGAGCGGGTCACCATCGTGACCTGTCCGCCGCTGTTGCGTCCGTACTCGGCCGTGAAATTGCTCGTCAGAACGCGGAACTCGGCCAGCGTGTCCGGATTCGTGCGCAGCGGTGAGAAGTTCGATCCGCCCGCACTCGTCTCATTGATGTCAATGCCATCGAGCGTGAAATTCCACGCGCGATCGCGCGCACCATGGACATGCACGCCTCCTCCCGTATTCGCCCCCGAGACCACACCCGGCTGAAAGAGGACGAAGTTCAGGGGGTTGCGCCCACGAACGCCGACGATCGGCAGATTCAAGATCGCTTGCTGGCTCACGAGGTTCCCGAAGTTCCCGGACGTGCTCGTCTGAACCAGCTCAGCGGCCCCCGTTACTTCCACCGCTTCCGCAATCTGTCCGACTTCGAGTCTCACGTTGACGGTCATCGGCTGCCCGATCGTCAGGACGTTCCCCGTGGAGACGAACTTCTTGAATCCCTCCTTTTCCACCGTCACCGTGTAGGTTCCAGTGGGGATCGAATCGAAGACGTAAGTCCCTGCCGAGGTCGTGCGCGTCGTGTAAGAGACGCGCGTCGCTTCGTTGGTGATTGTGACGACGGCATCGGGGACGACAGCTCCCATCGGGTCGGTCACCACACCTACCACCCGTGAGGTCGTCCCCTGGCCGAACGTCATCGTGAGTCCAGAGACCAAAAGCGCTAAGCAGGTCACACCCACAACGAGTCTCTTCATAAGCCTCCTCCCAGATCCTCTCCCAAGGCCCCTGCGTGATGGCATGGCCCTGGAATTTGCCTATCGTAATTCCTGCATACGGCTCTCCATTTGGAGAACCCTTGCAGTCGTTATAGTGAAGCAACTTGCGTTCCGCGACGCGGGCGATTTCCCGCATCTGTCCAAGTTGCTCAGTAAGAGAAGAATAGAGCCACGGGAATCCCATCCTCCCCCTCCCAATGCGGGGAGGGGGCTTCCAAAAATCTGGAAGCGGTCTCCAAATTTTCGGAAACTGTCCCCTTCTTTAAGAATCCTCATGGTGAGCATAATCCCTTTTTGGGATTCTGGCCGCGCGCGAAGGACTTAATGGCTCCAATACCAGCGAGAATCCCAGCGCCAATCGAGAGCAAAGCCTTGACCCATTGGCCGAAGATCAGGGCGCCGATCCCGAAGAGGAAACTGTAGATGAGCACGCATCCGAAGATCCAACTCGCCAGATACGGAGCGAGCGAATTCGGAGTAGCAATGTCGAGTCGTCGGGCGAGAGCCGCCCAACCGGGACCGCCCGGACGAACGCGCTCGTAAAACTCCCTCAGTTTCGCCTCGGGCTCAGCTGGAGTGAGCCAGGTCACCAGCAGCCACACGATCGTCGTTACGGTGACGGTCACGAGCATGGATTTGGCATACAGCAAGGGATCATCTTCGGGGAATGGACGCGCGATCTTCAGCCCCACGGTGACTGCAAGAGCCGTCGTCATGGCGGCGATCTCCGACCAAGCATTGATCCGCCACCAGAACCAGCGCAGCAAATAGACGAGTCCAGTCCCTGCCCCTAAGCCGAGCAGCAACTCCCATGCCCCGGTGATCCGTTGCAGGTTCAGCGTCACGACGACCGAGATGAGCGCCAGGAGCCCCGTCGCCACGCGCGAGACGTAGACATAATGTCGCTCGTCCGCCGAAGGACGCACGAAGCGGCGATAGAAGTCGTTGATGAGATACGACGTGCCCCAATTCAGGTGCGTTGCGATCGTTGACATGTATGCCGCAGCAAAGGAAGCCAGGAGCAGTCCGCGCCAGATCGGGGGCAGGTGATCTACCATCACGCGCACATAGAGGGCCGTCGGATCGGTCGTGCGCAAATGGGGATAGAGGACGACAGCTGAGAGGGCAACCAGAATCCATGGCCAGGGCCGGAGCGTGTAGTGAGCGATGTTGAACCAGAGCGTGGCCAAGACGCCGTGCCGCTCGTCTCGGGTCGAGAAGATGCGTTGGGCGATATACCCCCCGCCTCCCGGCTCCGCTCCCGGATACCAGGACGCCCACCACTGAACGCCGATGTAGACAAGGAGCGTCTCCACAGGGAGCCATGCCGATCCCCATCCCGGCCAGACGGCAATCGCCGCTTCCACGCTGCCGAAATGCTCCGGGAGTCGCGCCATGAGCCCGGACATTCCTCCGACGACCTCCAGCGCGAAGACGGCGAGCGCGATCGCTCCCACCATTGCGATCACAAACTGAACGGCATCGGTGACGACGACTCCCCACAGTCCCGAGAGCAGAGAGTAGAAAGCGGTGATCCCCAAGCAAAGGAAGGTTGCTTCCAACTTCCCGATGTTGAGCGACAGGCCGATGACCTTCGCCATGCCAAGGGTCACCCAGCCCATGATGAGGCTGTTCATGAGGAGTCCGAGGTAAATGGCACGAAATCCTCGCAGGAAAGCAGCCGCCCGCCCGGCGTATCGTAGCTCGATGAACTCCACGTCCGTCATCACCCCGGCGCGCCGCCAGAGCCGAGCGTAGAGAAAGACCGTGAGCATGCCGCTCATGACGAAATTCCACCAGAGCCAGTTGCCTGCCACGCCGTGCCGAGCGACCATCTCGGTGACGGCCAAAGGCGTATCGGCCGCGAAGGTCGTCGCGACCATCGAGGTCCCGGCCAACCACCATGGCAAGTGGCGTCCCGAGAGGAAGTACTCCGCCACGCTCCGACCTGCTCGTCGCGTGTACACTAGGCCGATCCCGAGCGAGAGGACGAAGTACGCCACGATGATGATCCAATCGTTCTGCGTCAGCTTCATGACGATCTTCGACGATGTGCTCAGGACCGTCCGATTCGCATCAGTTCGGCCCTTCGGATCGTGATCTCTCTCAGCGTCTGGCTCGCCAAACCCGCGATCACTGTCGTCGCCGACCCGATCACGATGAACCACGGCCAGGCGATCGAGGTGAAGACTCGGATATACAGCATGACCAGAAGACCACTCGCCATGCCCATCAGCGCCGCCGATTCGCCAATACGCCGCGGGAGCATGCCGAGGAAGAAGACACCGAGGATCGCTCCATTGGTGAAGGCCGCGATCGCCAGGACTTCGTCCACGATGCGCTGTGAGAGCGCGCGGGCGATAAACGCTACGCTGATTTGAACGATTCCCCACCCGAGCGTCAGTCCGCGGGCGACGCGCAGGTAGTGGGCTTCCGAAAAGCGTTCGCCCCGAAGGGGACGGTAGAAGTCCGTCACCGTCACCGCCGCCGAGGAGTTCAAGGAGCTGGAGAGCGTCGACATCGCCGCAGCGAAGATGGCCGCTACGACGAGCCCCACAAGCCCCGCCGGCAGCTCATGTACGATGAAATGCGGGAAGACGCGATCACTCTTGGTGAACGGCGTCGGCGGAGGAAAATACGCGTAGAAAACGAAGAGCAGAACGCCCAGGAGCAGGAAGAGGAAGAACTGCAGAAGGACGATGAGCGCGCTCACCAAGAGCGCGGCCGTTGCCTGTCGCGCCGTGCGGCTCGCCAAATACCGTTGCACGATGAGTTGATCGGTCCCGTGCGTCGCCATCGTCAGGAAGGCGCCGCCGATGGTCCCCGACCAGAAGGTATAACTTCGGGTCAGGTCCCACGTGAAATCGAAGATCCGCCATTTCCCATGCGCTTCGGCCATCGCCCAGGCTGCTTCCCAGCCGCCGGGAAGGCGCGCCAAAAGCACACTCAGGGCCGCCAAGGCTCCGACCATATACACGCCAAATTGAATGACATCCGTCCAAATGACAGCTCGTTGTCCCCCCACATATGTGTAGAGGATCGTCACCACGCCGATCAGCAGGATCGAGGTCGGATCACCCCATCCGGTCACTGCCGTGAGCACGATGGCCGTGGCGAAGAGCCGAAAGCCATCGGTCAGACTCCGCGTGACGAGAAAGAGTCCGGAGGCCGCGCGGCGGGCGCGCTCGCCGAAGCGGTGAGCGAGGACTTGATACGCCGTCAGAAGCTCCCCGCGAAAGTAAAGGGGGATGAAGAGGACGCTGATGGTGAGGCGCCCGACCATATATCCGAAGACGAGTTGCAGGAAGGTCAAATCCCCACCTTCACCGCCCGCGCCTTTCATGTACGCATATCCAGGTACGCTGATGAAGGTGACCGTGCTCGTCTCGGTCGCTACGATCGAGAGTGCGATAGCCCACCAGGGGAGATTCCGCCCGCTGACGAAATATTCGCTTGTCGTGCGTTGTCCGCGCCCGAGCCATATCCCCAGAAGCGTCGTCCCCACGAGATACGCGATGAGGATCATCAAGTTGAGCGCATGCAGGTGCATCCTCGCGCGAGACCCTCACATCGATTCTTCCCTCACCAAATCCTCATAGCTCTGGCGGGGGCGGATAAGCCGCGCCTCCCCAGACGACGTGATCCACAGGATGGCCGGAAACGGCCGACCGTTGTAGTTCGACATCTGTGCGACCGTGTACGCGCCGACGTCCAAGACGGCGAGCACATTTCCGATGCTCAAGCCTTCGGGAAGGAAGCGATAAGTGGGAAGCTGTGCCGTGCCTTCGATGTCGAAGTACACGTCGCCTCCATCGCAAAGGGGGCCGGCCAATTTGTACGGCGTCTCGTGCGGCTCGGCCGTTCGATCGGCCGAGATGACGTGATAGTACCACTTGTAGTGGCTCATTGAGGGAAGCAGCTCCGTTCCCGCATCGAGAAAGAGCCACGTATCGCCCGTCTCCGGACGCGTCTTGAGATTACGGATCGTCACCAGGAGCGTCCCGGCATCCGCGACCACACGTCGCCCCGGCTCGAAGATGATCTCCAAGTCCTCGAGCAGGTCGCGTGCCGTACGGCCTTCCGTATCCTCCCGGGCTGTCTCCAACACCGTGTGTAGAAGTGCGCCGATGTCCCACGCGGCGCGAAAGAGCGGCCCGCGTTCGCCGACCTCCGCCACCACGCGATCGTCATGGGCGTAGGTGACGGGCAGGCCGCCTCCCAAGTTCACGTGACGCAAGCGGTGGCCGGTCTCACGATAGAGGGCGACGGCAAGTCGCCACATCATCGCGAAAGCGCGAGCGTAAGGTTCGCACGTCGGCGTTTGCGAACCGACGTGCACATGAAATCCGACGAGGTTGATTGAACGAGAATAGGCCAGCGCGCGTCGAATACCCTCGGTGATCTCCGACGGCGAGAGGCCGAATTTCGAGGTGAGCAGAGCCGTCTGCAACCCCGCGTGTGCGCCCGTCTCGATCTCCGGGGCTAGGCGAAGCGCGACGTTGGCGCGTTTGCCGAGGCGCTCGGCGAGGGTCGCGATCATCTCCAATTCCGCCAGCGAATCCACGTTGATAGCGGAGATCTCGGCGCGAATCCCTTCCTCCAACTCCTCGAGCGTCTTGCTCACGCCGTTGAAGATGATCTGCTCGGGCCGAAAACCGGCGCGCAGGGCTTTGTAGAGTTCGCCGCCGCTGTTGACCTCGACGTCCGCTCCCGCTTCGCGAACGGCTCGGAGGATGGCCAGGAGCGAATTCGCTTTCGCCGCATAGCAGAGCCTCACGTGCGGATAGACGCGCCGAGCGTTCTTCAAAAGCTCGCGGACGTTGGCCTTCACGCGCGATTCGGAGAAGACGAAAAGCGGCGTTCCATAATGTTCGGCCAGGTGTCGCGCGCTCACGCCATCCAGATGCAAGTGGCCGCGAATGATCTCCCGATATCCAGCGATCTCCCACCCCATCAGTTCCTCCTGGATACCGCTCACCGCACGCCCAGTTTGGGCAATGAGCGGGCGGCTTCGGATTCGCGGTCGGAGAGTCCGAGCCGCGCGAGCGCCAGCTTGAGTGCGCCCACAGCGGGCGGGAAGAGCGGAGGATTGAGTTCAGCCTTCGGAGCGACCTCTCGGATCTTCTGGCGAATTGGCTCCAGAATCAACTCTCCGGCGGAAAAGACGCCACCGACGTAAGAGACGCGAAAGGCCTCCTGCTGCAGGCGCAAGCGCTTGATGACGGCAATGGCCGTTCGCGCCAGTTCCAGGCCCGCCTCGCGCAGGATCTCTCGAGCGACGGCGTCCCCCTCGCGAGCGGCTTGAATGACGACTTCACTCAAGGGGGCGATATTGAGGCTGGTCGCGTCCTCATAAATGACGCGCGGCAGTTCAGCCGGGCTCTCGATGCCGAAATAGCGACAGACCCGTTCGGTCAAAAGCGTCGGCGGCATTCGCCCATCGTAGGCCGAGGCGACCGCCGCCAGCGCGCGCCGCGCGATGTCGTATCCGCTCCCTTCATCGCCGAAGGTCGGTCCCCAGCCTCCAGAGCGCGCTTTTTGTCCCCGCGCGTTCATCCCGTAAGCGATCGAACCCGTCCCAGAGACGATGACGACGCCCGGTTGACCATCGGTCGCCCCGTAGAGCGCGATCTCGGCATCGGTCGTCAGTACGAAGTTCTGCAGTGATTGAGGATCGCGCGCGCCATAGGCCAAGTGCTCGACAAGAGCTCGCAGGAGCGCCTCCCGCATACGCCGATAATGCGTGGGGTGAGCGATCCCCGCCAAACCGATCCCCAGCGCGCGGAGATCTGCAGGCGTGCACTCGGCCTGGCGGCAGGCGCCTTCGAGAGCCTCTAAGATAGCGGTGACAGCTGCCTCCACACCAACGCGCAAAAAATTCGAGGGACCGGAACGCCCTTCTCCTAAGACGGTCAGTCGTTCGTCGGCGACCAGGGCCGTCGTTTTCGTCCCCCCTCCATCGATACCGGCCAGAAGCACCGCCTGTCCGTCGGGCATCGCATCCGGATCGCCTCTTCGGAAGGCGTGCGGCGATTCAAGCGCGCTGCTCATCATCCATTCCATCGCACGATACGCGTCAATCGCGGTGGGGCATCCGGATTCACTCCGGCGGCCGCAGCCCTCCAGAAGGCCAATTGCTGGATGAGGTGAGCGAAGAGGATGGGGCGCAGGAGTTCGCTCACGCGACCTCCGAGAATGAGCTGCGGTGCCGACGCCTCCGTCGCCCGAGCGCCGATCAGGAGAACGCGCGCTTCGGCTGCGCGCGCTTCCTCGAGCACTCGATTCACATACGGACCTTCCGCCTCGGCCGGAAAGATCACCAGCAACGTCTCCGGCGACAGTAGCAGATGCGGTCCGTGTCGAAACTCCAACGTGGGATAGTAATGGGCCGGGGTGAGTGCCATCTCGATCATTTTGAGTGCCGCCTCTGCGGCCAACGCGTAGAATGGGCCAGACCCCAGGAAGATGAAACGGGTGAGAGCACGATCTTCGGCATAGGTGCGCAGCAAGCGCTCGTTCTCTCGAAGGCTCTGTGCGACCTCCTCGGGAAGAGCTGCTGCTTCGACCTGAAGCGTCCTCCCGCCGAAGGCGTCAGCCAGAAGCAGCAGGCCGAGCATCATGCACGTCAGTGATCCGGTGGTGACCAAGCTCCGTTCGGGACATTCGGGGAAGGGCAGATGCATATCGGCTGCGCGTCGGAGCGGACATTCGGGCTCCGTCGTCACGCCGATAACTGTGGTCTCGATAGTCGCCTTCACCCGTTCTGCCGCGAGGACAGTCTCATCGGTCCCTCCGCTGCGCGAGATGGCGAAGACCAAAAGTCGCGCTTCCGCTTGAAGATGCGCCTTCGGGAAATTCAGGATTTCGGACGCAGGAAGCGCGCGCGCGCGAAGCCCCAGGAGCGTTCCCCAAGCGTGCGCCGCATAAAGGGCGATGTGATAGGATGATCCGCATCCGATGAAGAGCACCCCCGTGAAGCGTTCCAGAGGACCTATTGACGCCACACGCACGAAGCGAGACGGCGCGTGCCGCAACGTCTCGCTCAACGCTTCCGGTTGGCGATAAATCTCCCGATATGTGAAGGTTCCTTCCGACTTCGCATTCATCATCCACCCACGTCCTCATGCATCCGGCGCGTCCTCGGCGCTCACACGAGAATTCTAGTACAATAGGCGAGGTGAAGGGAAACTGAGAGTTTTAATGAGATGCATGAAGATTGCTAATGCGAGGGGGAAACGCCATGGAGTTGCGACACCTGCGCACCTTCCGAGCCGTGGCCGAGACGGGGAGCTTTACGCTCGCCGGACGCCGCGTGAATCTCTCACAGGCGGCCGTGAGCCTTCACATCAAGGCGTTGGAAGAGGAGTTGGGGACAAAGCTCTTCGCGCGGGTGCGCAAGCGGGCCACGCTCACGCCCGCTGGGCGGGCGTTGCTCAAACATGCGCAGGCGATTTTGAGCGCGTGCGACGTGGCGCGCGCGGAGATCACTGCGCTCGCTGAGGAGCAGCGGATCACGCTGCGCGTGGGAACGGCCTCGACGATGATCGCCATTCATCCGCTGCCGGAGATCCTCAGCGAGTTGAAGAAGCGGTTTCCGCTTCTGGATCTGGTCGTCTTCGCCGGCACGAGCGAAGCCATCGTCCGGCGCCTTCTGGAGCATCGGCTGGATGTCGGGTTGATCTCCTTGCCGGTCGAAGCGCCGTTGCTCCAGACCGAATCGCTCTACGGCGATCGGTTGGTGGCGGTCATCCCCCCCGGTCATCCTTTAGCTCAGGCCCGCGAGGTGACGGTCATGCAATTGGCCGCGGAACCGTTGATTCTCGGGGAGCGCGGGGGGAATCGGCGGCGGATCATCGATCTCTTCTTCGAGCACGCGGGGGTTCGCCCGCACGTCGCCATGGAGCTGAATCGTGATGAGGCGATCAAAAAGATGGTGGAGGTCGGTCTTGGGGTGGGCATTCTCCCGTGGCTCACGGTTCAGCGGGAGGTGCACGCGGGACTTCTGCGCGCGCTCCCCATTCGTGGATTGAAGAGTCGGTGGGAATTGGGCGTCGCCTATCGGAAAGAGGATACACCGTCGGAGCCGCTTCGGGCTTTTCTGGAGTTGTGTCGCGCGTATTTGGGGAAGGGGGGAGAGCGGAGGCGCGTTACGTCGAGGCGTTCCTGAGGAGGCCCTGCTTGAAGGTATGGTCTGCCCTGCGGTAAGATTCCGTTTCGCGCGAAGGTGTGAGGATCACGCGAGCGAGGAGTCGCCATGATGAACGATTGGCATATGCGGCCGCTGCGCGTGGTGGATCCGGAGGTCGCCGAGGCCATCCTCCGAGAGACGGAGCGACAGGCGCGGGGTTTGGAGTTGATCGCGTCGGAGAATTTCGTCAGCGAGGCCGTCCTCGAAGCCATGGGGTCGGTCTTCACGAATAAGTATGCCGAGGGGTATCCGGGCAAGCGCTACTACGGGGGATGCGAATTCGTGGACGTCGTGGAGTCGCTGGCGATCCAGCGGGCGAAGCAACTCTTCGGTGCCGAGCACGTGAACGTGCAGCCGTATTCGGGCTCGCAGGCGAACATGGCCGTTTACATCGCCATGCTGCAGCCCGGAGATACGATCCTTGGGATGAACCTCTCGCATGGGGGACATTTGACGCACGGGCATCCGTTGAACTTCTCGGGGAAATATTTCCGCGTGATCCCCTACGGGGTGAACCGCGAGACGGAGCAGATCGATTACGAGGAGTTGGAGCGGTTGGCGCACGAGCATCGGCCGAAGATGATCGTCTGTGGGGCGAGCGCGTATCCGCGCGTTATCGATTTCGAGCGCATCGCGGCGATCGCTCGCGAGGTCGGGGCAGTCGTGATGGCCGACATCGCACACATCGCCGGGTTCGTAGCGACGGGCCTGCATCCGAGCCCCGTTCCCTGCTGTGACTTCGTGACGACGACGACGCATAAGACGCTCCGCGGCCCGCGGGCGGGCATGATCATGTGCAAGGAGAAATACGCGCGGGAGATTGATCGCGCGGTCTTCCCCTGCGTGCAGGGCGGACCTCACGTCCACATCATGGCGGCCAAGGCCGTGTGCTTCAAGGAGGCCATGCAACCGGAGTTCCGCGCGTATCAGGAGCAGGTCATCAAAAATGCCCGCGTCTTGGCGGAGGAGCTGGCACGAGCGGGCTATCGGATCGTCTCCGGAGGTACAGATACACACCTGGTGCTCGTGGATGTCTTCTCTCGAGGCTTGACGGGGAAGCAGGCCGAGAGTGCCTTGGAGCGCGCGGGGATCACCGTGAACAAGAACACCATCCCCTTTGACACGCAGCCGCCGATGATCGCCAGCGGCATCCGCTTGGGGACGCCGGCGGTCACCACGCGGGGGATGAGGGAGCCTGAGATGCGAAAGATCGCGCAGTGGATCGCCGAGGTCTTGGATCAACCCGAGAGCGAGGAGGTTCAACGCTCGGTCCGACGACGGGTGTTGGAGCTGACCGAACAATTCCCGCTCTATCCACATCGGCTGCGTCAGCTCCGCGACTCATGATCGCCTCTCCTGTGACGTCGGGGGATCAGCCATGAGCCGACAGAGTGAAGAGCTCATCCGCATGGAGGACGTCTTCGGGGAACGCGGGCTTCTGGGGAAGCATCACCCGCAGTACGAATATCGGCCCGGACAAATCCAAATGGCCGAGGCCGTCTATCGCGCGATCGTCGAGGGGGAGCATCTATTGGTCGAAGCGGGGACGGGGACGGGGAAGACGCTCGCCTATCTCATCCCGGCGCTAGCGGCCTCCGAGCGCATCATCATCTCAACGGGGACGAAGAACCTCCAAGAGCAGCTCTTCCTCAAGGATGTTCCTTTCTTGGAGAAAGCCCTTGGGCGGAAGCTGCGCGTCGCCTACATGAAAGGCCGATCGAATTACGTCTGCCTCTATCGCTTGAAGAAGGCCGAGGCGCAACCGATCCTGGCGGATTGGGACGACGTGCGGTATTTCGACGAGATTCGCCAGTGGGCCTTTCAGTCGGAGACGGGGGATCGCGCGGAGCTGGTGGATCTCCCGGAAAATTTGAGCTTCTGGTCGGCGATCGATGCGCGTTCGGAGGTCTGCCTCGGACAGAAGTGCCCGGAGTATGAGGCGTGCTTCATCACGAAGATGCGCGAGCGCGCCCTGAAAGCGGATATCGTGATCGTCAACCATCATCTGTTCTTCGCTGATCTCGCGCTGCGCGGGAACGACTACGGTGCCGTGATCCCGGATTATTCGATCGTCATCTTCGACGAGGCGCACGAACTGGAAGAGATCGCTTCGGAATATTTCGGGGCGCAGGTGAGCAATTATCGCGTGGCCGAGTTGATCCGCGACGTGCAGAATCTCCCGATCACGGACACGGCGGCTGCGGCGGAGTTGATGCGCGTCGCCCTGCGCGTGCAGCAGCGGGCCGAGAGTTTCTGGGCGCATTTCCTGAGCGATGGGAGACCCGAGGGGCGATACCCCTTGGAGCCGGACCTCCTCTTTCGCTCGGAGGTGACAGAGGAAGAGCTTCCTCTGGATGTCGCCAAGGAGGGAGAGGAAGCACTCCCGGTGACGCGCGTGGGGGAGAGTTTCCTCGCGCTTCGGAATGCCCTCTCGCTTCTGGAGGCGACGCTCGCGACGATGAAGGACCCACCGCCGGAGGCCGAAGCCCTCATCCGTCGAACGGCGCAGGTACGGGCCGATCTCGACTTCATCCTCGTATCGCACGATCCGCGGTTCGTTCGTTGGTATGAGCGGCGCGGACGCGGGATTTTCCTTCAGGCGACGCCCATTGAGGTCTCGGAGATTTTGGCCGAGCGACTCTTCGATCGCGTGCGCACGGTGATCTTGACGTCAGCGACCTTAACGAGCGGCGGGAGCTTCCACTTCATTCGATCTCGTCTCGGGATTCGCCACGCGCGGGAGCTGATCGTCCCCTCGCATTTCGATTATGCCGAACAAGCGATCCTCTATCTTCCTCCGCACATGCCGGACCCCAGGAGTCCGGAGTTCACCGAAGCTGCCGTCGAGGAGATCGTGCGACTCCTGCGGGTGACGCACGGGCGCGCCTTCGTCCTTTGCACGGCGATCCAGCCGATGCTGGAGATGTACGAGCGCGTCCGACGTCTCGTGCCGTTCCCCTGTTTCGTCCAGGGGCAGGGTTCGAAATCCGGACTCCTGGCACGGTTCCGCACGACGCCGCATTCGGTCCTGTTCGCCACGTCGAGCTTTTGGCAAGGCGTGGACGTGCAGGGGGAGGCGTTGAGCTGTGTCATCATTGATCGGTTGCCCTTCGCCGTCCCGACCGATCCCATTGTGGCGGCGCGCCAGCGCTACATCGAGCAAAGCGGCGGCGATCCGTTCTACGAGTACGCCGTCCCACAAGCCGTCATCATGCTCAAGCAGGGGCTGGGACGACTGATCCGCAGTCGAACCGATCGAGGCGTCCTCTCGATCCTCGATCCTCGAATTCGCACGAAGGGATACGGCGCGGTCTTCCGACAGAGCCTTCCTCCCTGTCCGATCACAACGCGGATCGAAGACGTGGAACGCTTTTTCGAGCGTTGGGCATCCGCCTGAAAGCGGGGATCGTCTCCGCCAAAAGGGGCGATCTCCGACGAGCGCCGCGCGCGATCTCGATCTTCGGGACGAGACCTCGCGGGCGCGCGATCTTCGGAGGAGGACAATATGGGAGTTGTCGCCCGATTGAAGCAATACCTCGATGAGCAACACGTCCCCTACGTGGTCTGCCTCCATTCGCAGGCGTTCACGGCACAAGAGATCGCCCACGCGCTTCACGTGCGAGGCCGCGAGATGGCGAAGGCTGTGATCCTCAAAGCCGATGACCGATATGTGATGGCCGTGCTGCCGGCTCACCACAAGGTCGACCTGACGCGATTCGCCGAAGTCGTGGGGGCGACCTACGTCCGTTTGGCGACGGAGGCCGAGTTCAAAGACCTCTTCCCGGACTGTGAGGTCGGCGCGATGCCGATCTTCGGCAATCTCTACGGAATCCCCGTTTACGTGGCCGAGCCCTTGTTGCAGGACGAGGAGATCGTCTTCAATGCGGGGACGCATACGGATTCGATTCGGATGCGGTTGGCCGATTTTCTCCGATTGAGCGAGGCGACGGTGGCCGCATTCTCCGAGGTAGCGTGAGGGGAGAGCACTTGGTCTCTCCCCTCTGGAGGATTCAGGCCTCGAGGGGAGGCCGTCGCCGATGCCAGTCGGTCTCCCGTTGATAAGCATTGGCCAAGGCAATGAGCATCGCTTCGCTGAAGGCTCGTCCCATCAGTTGAAGCGCTGTGGGGAGTCCAGCTTGTCCGAATCCGTTGGGGATGGAGAGCGCCGGGACGCCCGCCACGTTCCCTGCCGGGATGAGCGCGGGTCCGCCCCCCGTCCCCGGATATGCCCGCTCAAATTCCACGCCAATCGGATAAGCGACGGTCGCGCGCGTCGGCGCGATCACGGCATCGTATCGGGAGAGCACTTCGTCGAGGGCTTGGCGAATCCGAACGCGAACGCGTTGGGCTTGCAGGTAATCCACGGCCAGGACCGTCATTCCCGCATACCCCCCAATCCGATCGCGCGGGTTTTGCAGTTCCGCCAGGCGCCCGCTCTCGATCAGATCCCGGAAGGCGCTTGCGCCCTCGGCGTTGACGATGATTCCGACGACTTGCCCGTAAGGGAGATCGGGCAGGGCGACTTCGGGATCAATCGTGGCGTATTTCTTGAGGACCTCGACGGCTTCCTCGAAGTTCTTCCGCACTTCGGGTTGCACGCGCTCCAGTGCGCCCTTGACGATGCCTACACGCATCCGCCGGGTAGGCAGAAGTGGCGCCGAATACGTGAATCTTCGGGCGACGCTCGATGGGTCTTTGGGGTCTTTGCCGGAGATCGCGGCGAGTACGATCCCGCAGTCGTCGGCCGTGCGGCACATGGGGCCGAGTTTGTCGAGCGTCCAACAGAGTGCCATGGCGCCATATCGGCTCACGAGTCCATAAGTCGGGCGCAACCCCGAGATGCCGCAAAAGGCCGCGGGCGTGAGGATCGAGCCCGAGGTCTCCGAGCCGATAGCGAAAGCGACCAATCCGGCCGCGACAGCCGCTCCCGATCCGGAGGATGATCCCCCGCTCCAGTAATCGAGGTTCCACGGCGTGCGTCCCGGTCCGGTGAAGGAGGCATCTGCCGTGTTGTACCCCATGCCTCCGGCCAGTTCGACCATCGCGAGCTTCGCCACCAAGATGGCGCCCGCTCGCTGGAGACGTCGCACGACCGTCGCATCATAGTCGAAGACCTGATTTCGATACGGCGCGGCGCCCCAGGTCGTGGGGATGCCCTTGGTCGCCAGCAGGTCTTTCACCCCGTACGGGATGCCGTGCAGCAACCCGCGATATTGGCCCTGCATGATTTCCCGTTCCGCGCGGCGCGCTTGCGCCAGAGCCAACTCGTGAGTGATCGTGACGACCGCGCCCAGTTTCGGCCCCAAGCGCTCCAGTCGCTCCAGATACAGGCGCGTGAGTTCGACCGGAGACAGACGCCGGGATCGGAGGAGTTGAGCCAATTCACGAATCGAGAGGAAAGCGAGATCATGATCGCGCATCGTACACCCCCCTGAGGATTGGGTTTTGGCCGAGCCGCCATGAAGCGGGCTCACGGCATTGCGCGGAAGATCAAATCCGGCTCATCCGCATTGGTGAGCGGGACGTTCCGAAGGCGTTCGGCTGAGCGAAGACCGCGCTCGATCTGCCGCTTGACTTCCGCGAGTTGTTCCTCCGTCAGGAAGCGTCCATAGCGCAATCGGACCAGCTCGCCCAAGGCCTCGGCGGCTGCCGAGGGGGTGAGCGGTTGCTGTGGCGATTGCGTCATGACTCCCACTGCGCTTTCCTTCCCCTCCGTCCCTTCCAGAAGCGGGAGCGTCGAGGGGAAGACGGCCGTCGCTGCAACCGTCTTGAGAAATTGTCGTCGCGTCGTCCGTGCCTTCTTGCTCATCGCCTCACCTCCTTGGTTATGGCCGGATTATTATTTTCAGGCGCCTCGATAAATGCAAGGGCGCACCGCTCCGTCCCAAATTGCCGAGGGTCCACCTTTGGTTTATCATTGGGCCGAAGCTCGGCGTCATCTTTCAGCGATGGGGTGAAATGCAAAAGCGAAGGGAGAATCGAGACGGGCGATAGAGAGGATGGAGATGAGGGAGGCATGAGATCGAGGAGTCTCCAGCCGGGAACGGTCATCTCCCGTTACCGGATCCAAGCCTGGATCGCCCAAGGGGGGATGGCCGATGTCTATCGCGCCGTGGACCTTCAGCTTGGGCGAGCGGTGGCCATCAAGGTTCTTTCCCCTTCGCTCGTCGCCGATCCGGATGCTCGCCGTCGTTTCTTCCGCGAAGCGCGCGCGGCCTCCGCGCTTCAGCATCCGAACATTTGCGCGGTCTATGAAGTCGGAGAAGTCGGCGACATCGTCTTCATCGCCATGCCCTATATCGCCGGGAAGACGCTCAAGGAGCTTCTCGATAAGGGGCCGCTTCCGATTGAGCGCGCGCTGGGATACGCCATTGATATTGCAGAGGCCCTGGAAGAAGCGCATCGGCATGGGATCATCCATCGCGACATCAAACCCTCGAATGTCATTGTGGACGAGCGCGATCGCGCCATTGTATTGGATTTCGGCTTGGCCAAGCGTGTGCGTTGGGAGGGGCGGGAAGCGGACGACGCGCTCACGATCTCACAGATCACGGCGACTTCGGCGCTCATCGGGACGACGCCGTACATGTCACCGGAACAGGTGCGCGGCGAGCCACTGGATGAGCGGAGCGACATCTTCTCCTTCGGCACGTTGCTTTACGAACTGCTCACCGGGCGGAGACCTTTCGTCGGGGCGACGGAGATCGAAATCTTGCATGCCATTTTGCACGCGGAGCCGGAGCCGATGAGCGCACTCGCACCTCATGTGGACTTCGAATTGGAGCGCATTGTGCGGAAAGCGCTGCGAAAGGACCCGGCCGATCGGTATCCGACGATCTCGGAGATGAAGGAAGAGCTGATCGCGTTCGCGCGCGAACGCGGATATGTGGCGAGCGGGTTACGGACCGTCTCTCTGGCGCGGACGACCCGGGAGGAGTCGTCCCGGTTGGAGCGCTTGCCGACGGTGCGCGCGATGGGCGTTGTGTTGATCGGTCTGATTGCGGCGTTCGTGTTCTGGTTCCTCCGGCGCACCGACGACCGCCTGGGAACGGAATGGATCGCCGCTCTGCAGCACACGCAGCTGGTGAGTTGGAAGAACGAACCGGGCGAGAGTCCGCCGCGCCCGCGCTTCTCCCCGGATGGGAAGATGATCGCCTTCGCTTCCCGAAAAGGGGGATATCCCGATCTGTGGGTTCAACAGACGCTCGGCGGAGCGGCCGTGCAGATCACGCGCGATGAGTGGAGCGATTGGTCTCCTCTCTGGTCGCCAGATGGGCAGCAGATCGCTTTCCTCTCCAATCGCGGAGGAGAAGTGGGCATCTGGGTGATCCCGGCCTTAGGAGGGGTCCCAACACTGCTGCATCTCATTCCCCAAGCGACGACGGGTCGCTTGAATCCGGTGAACTTGATCGCGTGGTCGGCCAAGCGAAATGCCATCTATTATGAGGCGCAGCGGAATCTCTATGCGCTCGATCTCACCTCGCGACGGGCAACAGCGTTGACGTCGTTCGACCCGCACACGTCGCGCGTCATGGACCTCAGCCTCTCGCCCGACGAACGGCGGATCGCTTACGTGGACGTTCAAGGTGGGCAGGCGGACATTTGGATCCTCCCCCTTGGCGAAGGGAAACCGGAGCGAGTGACCGCGAGCCAGGATGAGGAACGGTTCCCGATTTGGCATCCTGATGGGCGGCGCTTGCTTTACGCGTGCAAATGGGGGGGGATATACCAGATCTGCCTCTGGGCTCTCGGTGGGCGAACGCCGAAGCGGCTCACCTCCAGTGAGGCCGATCTTTTCATCGCCGATGTCTCCTTGGATGGTCGGCGCCTGCTGTATTCGCTCTCGAAGGACGAGTCCGACATCTGGGGGGTGAACGTTCAGACGGGGCAAGAAGTCCAAGTGACGACGGAGATCGGCTTGGAATTGTGGCCAGCCGTCTCTCCCGATGGACGCCTCCTCGCATTTCAGGCGAAGCCGGAGTCGAGCGCGGGCGGCGACCTCTTTCACGCGCACCTCGTGGTGAGAACGCTCGACGGTGAGGATGCCGCGGTCCGATTCACCACCGCTGGCTTTGATCCGGCTTGGTCCCCCGACGGTCGACGTCTGGCGTTCTTGCGTCGTGGATCGGATGGACAACTCGACCTTTGGATCGTCCCGGCTTCCGGGGGAGCTGAGCGGCGGGTGACGCGCGGCGTTTACCACGGAGGGTATGGGCTCTTGCCATTCTATCGATTGCAGACGCGCGACTTCAGTTGGGCTCCTGATGGGCGTCGTCTCGCTTACGCCTCGATGCGAACGGGCGCTTCGAACATCTGGATCACCACGCTCGACCCCGTTGAAGACGTTCGGGTGACGGAGAATGCCGATCGCGCGCTCGTCTTCTCTTGCCCGCTCTGGGCTCCCGACGGCCGTCGTCTCGCCTTCGTCTCAGAGACGAGAGGGGCCTCTGAAGCGCGATGGACGGTGTGGGTGAGTGAGGTGGAGCGGAAGGTGATGCTCCCCATCTTGCGAAGCCAGGATGTGGTGCGACTCGTCGGCTGGGTGGATTCAGGCGCGGCGCTGCTGGTCGCGATCAGCGCGGGGTCGCGCCTCGTCCCATACATGGCCCGGGAGATTCGCCTCGTTCGCGTCACGGTGCCCGAGGGGAAGAGAGAGCCGCTCGGCGTGCTCGTGGAGGCGAGCGTGGTGACCGTTCACCTCTCGCCCAATGGACGCACGGTCGCCTACGTCTCACGGGCCGATGGACGCGATAACGTGTGGACGCTCGCGATCGAGGGGGGGAGAGCCGTGAAGCGGACGGAGAATCGAGACCCGCGAGTCTATTTCTCCACGCTCGCTTGGGCACCCGATGGGCGGATCCTCTACTATGGGCGACAAGCGAGCTGGAGCGTGATCAAGATGATCGAGAACTTTCCAGAGAAAGGAGACTTTCGATGAAGAAAGTGAAAGCGGAGAGGAGGACTTCCTTGACGATTCGCATTCCGGTGAGACGAGTCGGACGGAGAAGGAAACGCGCGGGAGCCGTCGGGGAGATCCCGTCACTTGTGCGAGAACTGGCGATGAAGAATCAGTGGGATCGGTGGGAGATACAAACGCGGGAGCTGAGCGGGGAGGACCTCGGTCCGTATCTGCGATTGCGGGAAGTACTCTCCGCTTTCGAACGGTTTGCCGTCTACTACGTCTTGTCCGGTCGGACGGCATCGCAACGCGCCAAGCGCGCAGCGACAATTGAGCGGCGCGTGCGCGCGCTCTTGCGCGAGACGTTCGGCTTGGATGGCATCTGTCCCATCGGCTATTGCGAATGCGATGGGATGTGCCTGCCGTGCGGGCTGTGCGTAGAAGGATCGTGAGGACCGATATGAGGCATGAGCGCGTGGTGGGAGAGAGCCGCGAATCTGTTGGGTGAACTCCGGTGGGCGCTCGATGAGTTGCAGCAACGCATCGGTCGCGCGCTCGCCGAGCGCCTCTCGGAAACGGAAACGAAGCGTCTCCTTGGCGCGATCGGGAAGACGCTTGGGCAGATTCGCAGCGATGCGCTGGAGAAGCTCGACCGCGCGCTGACCGAGCTTCAATCCCTCGCGCTGGAGAGTCGCTTAGGGCGAGTGGCCGCGCGATTGGCTGATCTCTATTTCCGTAGCTCCTCCTCGGAAGGATTTCTGGAGCAAGCGGCCGACCTCCTACTCGCCGAAACGCGATCGGAGCGCATCCTGCTTGTGCTCTATCCGGGCGGGTTGCGCATTGGGGGGGAGGTCGGGGTTGATCCCGCGCGTGTCCTTCTAGCGTGCGCGCGGAATTTCCGGTCCGCGGATCTCTCGGACGAAGAGCACGCGTTCAGCCGAACGCTCCTTTGGCGCGCGCTCTCCTCCGGCGAGGCGCTCCTGGTGCGCGATGCGCTCTCGGAGCCCGCGTATTCGCAGGAGACGAGCGTCGTTCAACGCAGCGTGCGTTCGGTGCTCGTCGCCCCATTGGTTATCGAAGGGATCAGCTTTGGGGCGATCTATGTGGAGAACAACTCTATCGCCGCGCTGTATTCAGAATCCGATCGAGAATTCCTCACTCAAGTCGCCCGGCTCATCGCCGTTTATTTAGAAGCGGGCGATCGGTTGCAAACGGCGCTCGTGAGATATGGAGAGCGCCTGTCGGAGGCCTCGAGCGAAATTTTGGAAGGATTGGTGGGGACCAATGCGGCCTGGCGAAAGGTCGTGCAAACGGTTCTGCAGGTGGCCTCATCGTCGGCGACCGTCCTGATCGAGGGAGAATCGGGGACGGGGAAGGAGCTGCTCGCGCGAGCGCTTCATGCCCTGAGTCCGCGAGCCGATGGACCATTTGTCGTCGTCAACTGTGCGGCGCTGCCGGAGGCATTGGCTGAATCCGAGTTGTTCGGGCATGAGCGCGGGGCCTTCACCGGAGCGATCGAGCGCCGTCTGGGGCGTTTCGAGCTAGCGCATCGCGGGACGATCTTCCTGGATGAGATCGGCGAACTGCCGCTCTCGGTGCAGGCGAAGCTGCTGCGCTTTCTGCAATTTCACGAGTTCGAGCGCTTGGGCGGTGGCCGTCCCATCCGCGTGGATGTGCGCGTCGTCGCGGCCACGAGCCGCCAGCTCGCGCAGATGGTTGCCGACGGGAAGTTCCTGGAGGCACTCTACTACCGATTGAACGTCATCCCGCTGCGCTTGCCACCGCTGCGCGAGCGCCCGGAGGACATTCCTCTGCTGGCGCTTCACTTCTTGAAAAAATACGCTCCGGCGGCCGGGCGCCCGACGCTTCGCTTTCATCCCGAGACCTTGCTCGCGCTCCAAGCGTATCCATTTCCGGGCAACGTTCGAGAGCTGGAGAACCTCGTGCAACGACTCGTCCTGCTGGCTTCCTCTGAGGAGATTCGAGCCGAAGACTTGCCGGAGCCGTTCCTCAATCGGCGCCGCGCTCTCGACGTGGAGAAGAATCCCTTCCGCGCCTTCTTGCGCACGACTCCAGTGGATCGAGAAGACTTGGAGCGCCGCCGCCGCGCCATTTTGAAGATCGCGCAGGCCTACATCGAAGAGCTGGAGGACGCCTTGATCCAACGCGCGCTCGAGCAGGCGGGAGGAAATATCGCCAAAGCGGCTCGTCTCTCGGGCGTACACCGCTCGATCTTCTACCGAAGGAAACGCCGTCTGACCGAGACGCGGGCGCCCTCGCAAGATCCCCAGCGCTCATCCTCAGAGTCCGCGTGAGCTCAAGGCGCTCGCCGTGCGTCTTTCCAAAACATCCCGTTGCCTATCATTGCCGTTCCCCATATAATCCTCTAACGGAGGATTGGAGGTGGGTTGTTGGGTGGAAAAGCGCAAGCTCCCTGTGGGAACGTGGGAAGGTGTCCCCAGAAGGAGCCGCGATCGGGACGTTCCGGAGGAGAGACTATGCGTTGGACGGTTCGATCCTTCGCTCGGTGGGGGATAAGCATTGTGTGCCTCGGGGCATGGATCGGCAGTCTTGTGCAGGTCCCCGTGGTCGGAGCAGATCGCGCGTTCGCTCAAGAGGCGGTTGGTTCTACGGCCAAGATCCATCGGGATGAATACGGTCGGCCGAGCATCGAAGCGGAGAGCGAGTACGATCTCTTCGAGGCATACGGTTATGCGGTCGCCCAAGATCGGCTGTGGCAGCTTGAACTCTTTCGACGGGCAGCGCGCGGGCGCTTGGCCGAGGTTCTCGGCGAGATCGTGACGAGCGTCGAGGTGAAGGGGCCGATCGCGCTTGTGGAGTTGGACATCGAACAACGCCAGCACGGATACACGGAGCAGGAGTACCAAGCCATGTACGAGGCGATGCCCGAGTTCGCCCAACGCGCAGTAGCAGCCTATCGCGATGGGATCAATCGGTATCTGTCGGAGGCGCGTGCGGATCCGATCCGGAAGCTCCCCTGGGAGTTTCATGTCCTCGGGTATTTCCCGGAGCCGTGGACGGTGACGGATTCGATCGCCATCTGCCGATTGGCCGCGCGGATCTTCGGCGAGCGCGGAGGGCGAGAGTTGCGAAACCTCGTCCTTTATCAACAGCTCGTGAAGCGTCATGGAGAAGAACTCGGTGGTGAGATCTTCGACGATCTGCGGTGGCGGAACGATCCGGAAGCTCCCGTGACCGTGTCGCTTGAGGATCAGGAAGCTCGTGCGCAGGCCGCCCATGAAACGGCGGCGCGTGATCGCTCGAGACGGCGAGGTCCTCTCTTTGCCCTCTATCGCTGGCTTCCGGACTTTCGGGCTTTCCTGGCGGCATACGAGCGATGGCAGAAGCAGCGTCGCGCACTCTTTCGACTCTTGGGGTTGCCGGTCACCTTCGGGAGTTTCGGATTCGTCATTGATGGGACGAAGTCTCAAACGGGACGCCCGCTCTTGCTCGGCGGGCCACAGATGGGATTCCTCTATCCGGACATCGTGCACGAAGTGCATCTGAGAGCCCCAGGTTGGCACGTGACGGGCATGGCGTTCGCTGGAGGACCAGCCGTCTTAATCGGGCATAACGAACGGATCGCTTGGACGACGATGAGCGGGCCCGGCGATAATGCCGACCTCTACGTCGAGCGGTTAAATCCCACTGATCACGACGAATACCTCTATCAGGGGGCGTATCGGCGTATGGACGTGCGCGAGGAGGTCATCGCCATTCGGACATCTCCGCTGGGTTTCCCGCTGCGCGCGATGAAAGCGAGGAAGATTCTCGTGAAGCGAACCGTTCATGGACCTGTGCTCTTCGTGGATCAGGCGAACCATGTCGCCATCACCCTCAAACGGGCTCATTGGATGAGGGAGACGGAGACGTGGGTGGGATTTTTGGAGATCAATCGAGCGCGGAATATGGCGGATTTCGCGCGAGCCGTCTATCGAATTCCGACGTCGCATCATTTCCTCTATGCCGATGTCGAAGGGAACATCGCCTATTGGCTCGCGGGGTGGGTACCTATTCGCCCGGCCGGATATGACCCTCGCCTTCCGCTGCCGGGAACAGGAGAGGCAGAGTGGGAGACGAACGTCCGTCCGTTGCCCCACGTGCGAAATCCGCAGCGCGGTTGGCTTGCGAATTGGAACAACAAGCCGACGGTGGATTTCGAGAATCCGGACGATGTGCTCTTCGGAAAGCAGCATCGCGTGCTCCGACTTATGAACGTGCTGGCCGAGCCCGCGCAACTCCTTCGGCGGAAGCGAGAGGGCTGGGCGGGATCTCGACTCGGGATCGAAGACCTTCTGCGCATCGAAGAGGATATCGCACGCTTCGACGACGTGGGACCGAAGGGGGCATTTCTGAGGGACTATCTCCTGCAGGTCATCGAGGAGATGGGGCCGAACGATCCGCAGTTGCGCCTCGTGGCGCAGCTTCTGCAGAATTGGGATGGCGCTCTTTATGCCGATACGATCTCCTCGCTCACTGTGGAACCCGCAAATGTCCTCTTCGATACTCTCTTGCGACGCCTCATTTGGAACACGTTCGCCGACGAACTGGGGAGCGATCTCCTCTCGGAGGTCAACATCAATACGGTGCTCCATGTCCTAGAGGGGGAGCGTTCCGGCGTCCCCGTGACACCCGATTACTTCAACGGCGTGGATCGGCGTCAGGTCATTGCGGCGAGTATTCGCGAAGCTGTGGACGAGCTGATGCGCACTTATGGCCCGATGTGGGCGATGCCTTTGGTCCCGCGCGAGATGATCCATTTCCGGCATCTCTTCGGATTCCGCGTGGGGCCATCGGTCCTCATGGCGAACCGGGCGACGTACACGCAGATTGTAGAGTTGACCGATCCCCCGCGGGGGTGGAATCGCCTGCCATCCGGGCAAAGCGCGTTCCTTCGACCGAATCGCTTCTTCCGATGGCTCCCGGTCCTTGAACCGACGCTTTACAATCAGCGCGTGCTCTTTCACGAGTTCGGCGTGAAGCCGATGCCGTTCTGAGGGCTTCGTGATGTGGAACCCGCTCTCGGCCGCAGAGCGCTCGCTCGGGGGGGCGAGCCTGGCGAGGAAAAAGGCTTGACGAAGCGACGAAGACATGCTACTTCTCATCCCGTCGTGAGAGTAACAGGACGGAACAAGCGATGGGCGATTGGCGAGCGCTCAGTGGCGCTTGAGAGAGGAACTGCCTGGCGGTGTTGGTCTCCCGAAGAAAGCGCGATCAAGCGGGTCAAGCGCATGGGGCCCGATCCTCCGTGGCCTGAGGAGCTGAGATAGCTCTCTGCAGGCCGACGCAGGATCGGGCCCCTCGGAACCCTCGGTTTCGAGGGGTTTTTTATTTTCGGCGAATTTGAGGGAGCGACCGATGCGCATTGCATTAATCGGATATGGTCAGATGGGGCGAGAGGTGGAGCGGGCCGCTCTCGAGGCCGGCATCGAGGTCGGTCCCATCTTCACCTCGCACACGAACCCTGAGGGACGAGGCTTGACCGAGGAGGCCTTGCGCGGAGTGGATGTCTGCGTGGATTTCTCAACGCCGCAGGCCGTCCTAGCCAATATTCAACGGGTTGCCGAAGCGCGCCGGCCAATGGTCGTCGGCACGACGGGGTGGTACGATCGGTTGGACGAAGTGCGACCCGTGATCGAACGCGCGGAGATCGGGTTTGTCTACGGGCCGAATTTCTGCGTGGGGATCAACCTGCTCTTTCGCCTGGTGGCCTATGGCGCGCGTCTCTTCCGGCACCTGCCGGATTTCGATCCTTATGTCGTCGAGTGGCATCATCGGCGAAAGGCCGATCATCCGAGTGGCACGGCGCTGCAGCTGGGGAAGATCTTGCTCGAGCAGTTGGGACGGAAGACGCATTTGGTCACGCGGCTGGAGGGGCGCATTCCTCAGGAGGGGATCAATGTCGCCTCGATCCGCGCCGGATCGCACCCGGGGAGGCATCTGGTGGGATTCGATGCGCCGTTTGAGACTCTGGAGATCACGCACGTCGTTCGCCATCGGCGGGCGTTCGCCGTGGGAGCGCTCTGGGCTGCTCGGTTCGCGAAAGACCATCGGGGGATTTTCTCCTTCGAGGAGATCATCGATCGTTTTCTTCAAGGAGGGGACGTATGAACGGAACGAGCCGATTTCGAGGCTGCTTTGTCGCTTTGGTTACCCCGTTTCAACGCGATGGGCAGGTGGACTACGAACGGCTGGATGCCCTTGTGGACTTTCAGCTCGACGCGGGGACGGATGGGATCGTTCCTTGCGGGACGACGGGCGAGAGCGCCACACTCCATCCGGAGGAGCAGCACAAGATCATTCGCCGCGTCGTCGAGCGCGTTCGAGGGCGCGTGCCGGTGATCGCTGGGGCGGGAACGAATTCGACTGAGGAGGCCATTGCTCTGGCGCGCGCGGCGGAGCAAGCGGGCGCCGATGCGATCCTCTCGGTCACTCCTTACTACAATCGGCCGACACAGGAGGGGGTGTATCGGCATTTTCGAGCGATTGCGGAAGCGGTGCGCCTTCCTGTGATCCTCTACAATGTGCCGAGTCGAACCGGATGCCACCTAGAGGTGGGGACAGTCCTCCGTCTGGCCGAGGTCCCGAACATCATCGGCATCAAGGAGGCATCGGGGAATCTGGAGCAAATCATGGAACTGCTGCGCGCGCGTCCGTCGGGATTCCTCGTCCTCTCCGGGGATGATGTGTGGACGCTTCCGATTCTCGCGCTCGGTGGGGATGGAGTGATCTCGGTCGCCGCCAATGAAGCGCCGGCCGAAATGCGGGAGCTGGTGGCGGCGGCACTGGCCGGAGACTTTGACCGTGCGCGCGCCGCACACTATCGGCTGCTGCCGCTCATGCGTGGGAATTTCTTCGAGACGAATCCGATCCCCGTCAAAGCGGCCTTGGCTATGATGGGGCTGATCGAGGAGAATTATCGTTTGCCGCTCGTCCCGCCTCGTGCGGAGACGCGCGAGCGGCTGCGAGCAATCTTGGCCGATCTCCACTTGCTTCCGGCGGGAGCGGGCCATGGACCTGTCGCAACTCAGGGCTGAGATCGAGCGACTCTTCGAAGCGCCTCTTGAAGAGGCGCGGGAGCGCGGCCGCCCGATCTTCGAGGAATTCAAGCGGCAGCTCAACCAGGGGCGCCTTCGAGCAGCCGAGCCTCGTGAAGGGCACTGGATCGTGAACGCGTGGGTGAAGAAGGGCATTCTGCTCGGATTTCGAATCGGCGCGCTCGTCGATTATTCGATCAATGAGCAGTTCCGGTTCTCGGACAAGGACACGTATCCGCTGAAAGCTCTCGAAGGGGTGCGTCAGGGCATCCGCGTCGTGCCCGGAGGCACGGCGATCCGCGATGGAGCGTATATTGCGCCGGGGGTCATCGTCATGCCCCCCTCATACATCAACGTCGGCGCGTATGTGGACGAAGGCACGATGGTGGATTCCCATGTCCTGATTGGGTCGTGCGCGCAGATCGGCAAGCGGGTGCATGTGAGCGCGGGAGCCCAAATCGGCGGCGTGCTTGAGCCTCCCGGAGCCTGGCCGGTCATCCTCGAGGATGAGGTATTGGTAGGCGGTCAGTGCGGCGTCTTCGAGGGGACAATCGTCAAGCGACGCGCCGTCTTAGGCGCCGGCGTCATCCTGACCAGCTCGACGCCGGTGTACGATCTCGTGCACGGGCGCATTTATCGCGGGGGGCATGGGGTGCCGCTGGTGATCCCGGAAGGAGCGGTCGTCGTTCCGGGGGCGCGACCGGCTCCTGGTGAGTTCGCGCGCGCGCATGGACTCGCAATCACGACGCCCGTGATCGTGAAATACCGCGATGAGCGGACGGATTGGCGCACAGCGTTGGAAGAGGTCCTGCGCATGAGTTGAATCACTGCTTCCGTCGGCCGAGGAGGGAATGGCGCGAGAAGGCGACATCGCGTGCGCCGCAATGGGCGAATTCGCGCGCGCTTTTGAGGCGCGGTTGGGATCGGGGCGGCTTCGGTATCAAGAGCCATTAGCTCCGTATGTGAATTGGCGCGTGGGGGGGCCAGCTGAGTGGTTCTTCATCGCCCGCACGCGCGCAGACCTGATCGCCGCCGTGCGCACAGCGCGCGAAGCTGCTCTGTCGGTGACGATCCTCGGGTATGGAGCCAACGTCCTCGTCTCCGATGCCGGAGTCGCTGGGCTTGTCATCCTGAATCGCGCCGAGGGCATGGAGGTCCGAGGAGAAGAGATCTGGGCCGAATCGGGCATGAACCTCGTGGCGTTGGCGCGTCGCGCCAGTGAGGCCGAGATCGGCGGCTTCGAGTTCCTCGTCGGCATCCCGGGGACGCTTGGGGGCGCAATCGTCGGAAACGCTGGGACGCGGGAGGAATGGATCGGCGAGCGCGTGCTCGAAGTGGAGGCGTTGGATGAACAGAACGAAGTGGTCGTCTTGTCCCGAGCGCAACTCGACTTCGGGTATCGCTGGAGCCGATTTCAACGGACGAACGAGGTGGTCTTGGCGGCTCGGCTGAAGGGGTACCGTGCGCCGCGCGCGAACATCGAGGCGAGGATGCGGCAAATGCTTGAAGCGAGAAAGCAGCAACCTTCGGGGCCGAGTGCGGGCTCCGTCTTCAAAAACCCTCCGGGAGACTATGCAGGCCGGCTCATCGAGGCGTGCGGCTTGAAGGGGTATCGTCTCGGTGGGGCGATGATCTCCGAGCGGCATGCCAACTTCATCCTCAACACGGGGGGGGCGACTGCGCGCGACATTCACATGTTGATTCAATTGGCGAAGATGGCTGTACGCGAACGATTCGGCATTCTCCTGGAAGAGGAGATTCGCTATATAGGCGTATGGGACTCGTGAGATGGAGGATTCGCGGAGGGCGGCCGCTCCATGGGCGCGTACGCGTGAGCGGGGCGAAGAACACGGCTTTCAAAGTGATGATCGCCGCGCTGCTGGCCGACAGCCCCAGCATCTTGGAGAACGTCCCCGACGTCGAGGACGTGCACCTTGTGGCATGCGCGATCGAAGCACTGGGCGGACGCGCGATGCGCTTGGCGCCGACGACCTGGGTCGTTGATCCACGTCCCCTCAGTGAGTCGCATGTGGTGGTCTGTTCGTTGGAACGGACGCGAGCTTCGTCGCTACTGCTGGTGCCATTGCTGGTGCGTTTTGGCGAGGCCCTCGTCCCTGAGCCCGGAGGGGATCGTATCGGGCGGCGCCCTCTGGATCGAGCGCTCGCTGGGCTCGAGGCTTTGGGGGCACACGTTGAAAAGCGCGGCAAGCAGCTGCTGGTGCGCGCGACTCAGCTTCGCGGTGCACGCTATCGCTTTCCGAAGAATACGCATACGGGAACCGAGATCTTGCTTTTGGCGGCTGCTTGCGCCCAAGGAGAGACGCTCTTGGAGAACGCCGCACAGGAGCCTGAGGTGGATGATCTCATCGCGTTCCTGAACGCGATGGGGGCGCGTATCTGTCGAACGAGCGAGCGGACAATTCGCATCGAGGGAGGGGTTCAGCTACGCGGCGCTCGCCATCGCGTGATGCCGGATCGCAACGAAGCGGTCACCTTCGCGTGCGCTGCGCTGGCGACGAAAGGGGAGGTCGAGATCGAAGAAGTGCGAGCGACGGATGTGCGGGCGTTCCTCGAGGTCCTGGAGGAGATCGGGGCCGGATCGGCGCATTGCGAGACGACATGGCGCGTTTGGTATCGGGGCCCGTTGCGCTCCGTCGTCATCCGGACGGCGCCGCATCCCGGATTCATGACCGATTGGCAACCGCTTATCGCCCCGGTGCTCACGCAAGCTGAGGGAGTGAGCATCATCCATGAGACCGTCTTCGAGAACCGGTTCCACTACGCACGGGAATTGCAGCGCATGGGCGCGCGGATCGAGTTCTTCAATCCACCCGTCGAGAATCCGGACGCCGTATACAACTTCAATCTCGAAGACGATCGCCCCGAATTCTTCCACGCCATTCGGATCTTCGGTCCGACGCCACTGCATCCGGCGATGGTGAGGGCGATGGACATCCGAGGGGGGGCTGCGCTCGTCATCGCCGCGCTGGCCGCGCATGGGGAGAGCGTCGTGGAAGGGATCGAGCATCTGAAGCGGGGGTATGAGCGGCTGGATGTCGCGCTGCGTGCTCTCGGCGCGGAGATCGAACGGGAGGAGGGGTGAACGCTCCGAGCATGGCGTCGTGGGGAAAGAGGGATCGCCAAACGATGAGCCGAGTCCAAGGTCGGACTCGGCCCATCGCTGGCGTCCTCCAGTCCTCTGGTCATTGGCGCGTTGGGACTGCGGGCGGATCGTTCTCCCACCAATATTGTCGTTCCAGCTTCTTCGGCGTCGGCCAAATTTGATCGAGCGTATCCCCGTCGAAGAGGAATCCGTTCTTCATCACGTATCGGATGCTCGTCGTGTGGCGAAGATCCGCGAGCGGATTCTTCTCGAGCACGACCAGATCGGCGAGCTTCCCGACGTCGAGCGAACCGAGGTCTTGCTGCAAGCCAAGGGCCTCTGCGCCGAAGATCGTGGCGACCTTCAGCGCCTCGTACGGGGACATCCCCCCCGAGGCGATGCTCCACAGCTCCCAGTGCGCGCCGAGGCCTTGGAGCTGCCCGTGACTGCCGAGGCACACGCGCCCGCCTGCGCGCACAATGGCCGCGCACGCACGCGCGATCCCCACATGGCCGTATTCTTCAGCCAGGAACCACTGCCGCCGGCGTCGGACCATTGTATCCAGAAGCTCATGCGGGATGAAGCGGCGCAGTTTCTGGTTCCCGTGCACGTCATCCGATGTGAAGTAGTAGTTCTCCGTGAACGGGGCACCGTAGGCCACCAGGATCGTCGGCGTGTAAAACGTCTTCGTCCGCGCCACGAACTCGATGACGTCTTTGTGCAGGGGATGAATCGGAAGGGCATGTTCCTGTCCGGAGAAACCATCCATCATCTGCGTGAGATCGAGCTTCATGTCGAGCGCACCTTCGGTCGTCGGCGTGATCCCGAGTTCCCGACAGGCGATCGCCACCCATTGGCGCACGATCCGGTCGCCGGCCACATACTGCTTCAGCGTGTTCGTTTGATAGGCTTCCTTATAGCGTTTGAGGAACGCGCGCGTCGTCTCCAGGTCGTCGAGTCCCGAACGCGAGAAGATGCCAGGACCGGTCGAGAAGATGCGCGGCCCGAGGATCTCCCCGGCCTCGACCAGATCAGCGTACGCGAAGACGTCGGGCGTCCCGCTCTGCGGATCGCGCGTGGTCGTGACGCCATAAGCGAGATTGGCCAGATATTGCCAAACCTGCGTCTGATGTACGCCCCGCGGTGGCCACATGTGGGCATGCACATCTACGAATCCGGGGATGATCGTCTTGCCGGTCACGTCCAGGACGCGAGCGCCAGCCGGGATGGGCACGCGACCTTTCGGACCAATGGCTGCGATGCGATTCTCGGTGATGACGATGTCCCCGCGTTCGATGACCTCATCGCCCCGCATGGTGATGAGCCGTGCACCGCTCAGGACAATCGTGCCACTGGGTCGCGCGCGCGGGACTTCGACGACGATGTCTCTCGCCTCCGGCTTCTCGGTCGAGAGGTCCTGCCGATAGAACTTCGCCCCCCAAGACCACGTGAGGGCTTTCCCATCGGCGGACCAGTTAAGATACTCGCCCCCTTCAAGGGACACCCGCTTGACGGGCACGGCCGATTGTCCGTTCGGGGTGATCGTGATGGTGATCGTCTCGCGCCCGGCTTTGGGGACGGGGATCAGATAGAGCTTATTCTGCAAGCTGACGAACGCGCGCTCCCCATCGGGCGAGAGCCGGATCTCATCGGCGTCAGGGGGGAAGGGACCTGGAGCGGAACCCCGCACGCGGAAATGCGTGCGCCGATCCAGTCCGTCGAGCCGCAGCGAGGTCAATCCCCGTGAGGTCGTCAGGTAAATCCGATCGGGCTCGCGCGCGAAATGCGGCGCTGTCCCGCCTTGCGTTGGCCCGATGAGCGTGGATTCTCCACCTGCGGCCGGGATCCACCGGAGTTCGAGTCCGATCCCAGGGGAAATGCCCGTGATCTCCGCGATACGAGTCTCGTCGGGAAGGAGATCGGGATGGAGCTTGGTACGATGTTCTCGCAGCTCGGCGTATAAATGTTGGTGCGTCGGGCCGGAGATGAAGATGATCTTGGAACCATCGGGGGAATAGACTGGGGAGGAGTAATAGGCCGGGCGGCGGGTCAATTGCTCCGGCGGCGAACTCCCATCAGCAGCCGCGCGA
Source organism: Acidobacteriota bacterium (assembly GCA_030550025.1). Taxonomy (GTDB): domain Bacteria; phylum Acidobacteriota; class Blastocatellia; order HR10; family HR10; genus HR10. The sequence goes on from JAUQQC010000001.1 coordinate 419,929, forward strand.
AAGATGTGTCCGCCCTGTGGCGACCACGTCACGTACGCGATGTATCGGCCATCGGGCGACCACGTGGGCATGAATTCGCCGACTGATGCGTTCGTCAGACGTCGAGGCGTTCCCGATGGCCAGTCCATGACCCAGATCTTATTGAACGCGCTGAAGGCGAGCCGTCGGCCATCAGGAGAGAGCACCGGCCAACGAATCAACCGCGCGCGCACCATCGGGCTGTCGTCTACTCGGTATTGGAAGTAAACACGCGGGCCGATCTCCACTTCGACCTTGGCCGTGAAGGGGATCAGCGTGCGTTGCCCCGTCTCGAAATCCACACGCCAAATCTTGCCTTCGATCGGCACGATGAGGGCACTCCCATCAGGCAGGAAGGCATAACCGGGCATCGTATCTCGCGTCGCCCGCGACTCCTGATCGTCGCGCGTGACCGGATAAATTAGCCAGCGTTCTTCGCCTGTTTCGAGATCGCGAACGCGCAGACCCGTTCCGGTCTCGTAGCGCGTGGCGTAGACGAGCTTCTTCCCATCGGGCGAGAGAACGGGACGCATGGCGCTCCCTTGCGCATTGGTGATGGTCGTCGTCTCCCCCGTCTCGCGGTCGAAGCGGACGATTTGCCAGAGAGGGAACATGGCGTTGTAGGTGAAAGCCCCTGTGCGCACCGAGTAGTAGATATACCGCCCATCGGGCGAGACAACGGCTCCCATTTTGTTCTGGCGCGGACGGGCCGGCTCTTGCGAGCCCGGTTCGGGTAAAGGGGGATCCGGTGGCCCGATTTGAACGCCCGTTCCCCCCTCGATATGGTACATCCACAAGGAGAACGTCCCGATCGGATCGGTCGAGCGGGAGACGACAATGTATCGGCCATCCGGCGTCCACGTCGGTGAGACGAACATCTGATTGCGCCCCTTCGTCACCGGTTTCGGGTCAGAGCCATCGGCGTTCGCCACCCAGACGTTCTCAGCGCCGCTGCGGTCGCTGAGAAAGACGATCTTCTTTCCATCGGGGGAGAATTTCGGCTGACTCTCAAATGACATCCCGCCCAGAAGGCGCTTCGCTTCCCCACCGGTGATCGGCAGAGCGTAAAGGTCACCCAGCAAATCGAAGACGATGGTTTGGCCGTCCGGAGAGACGTCGAGCGACATCCACGTCCCTTCGTCCGTGGTGAACGCGATCGTCTCGATCGGTTTGAGTGGCAGTTCTTCTCTCTTCTCCTCCGATCTCGATTCCGGCTTCGGTTCCTGACCTGAAGCGCGGAGGCTCGGAAGCGAAGCCGCGGTTATCACCAGAAGGAGAGAGAGCACAAGGCGAATCGAACGAATCATCGGCCTCATCACAACTCCTCCTCCGTGGCGGGTGATCTCTTTCCCATACCGATTTCGGCATCACAATATCAAGCTTCGGGGAAGGAGTCAAATGCGTCGCCTGGATGAGGAAGCGTGTCGCTCTTTCCGGGAGCGAAGGCCTTTGGTAAGATGAAACCCCTTAGTGATTCTCCTTCGAGGAGGCGAGGATGGACGAGCGAGCGAGGAAGACGGCGTTGCGAATGATCCCCTATGGGCTATATGTTCTGACCTCACGTTCCTCGGACGGGATGGCGGCGGCGACAGTCAACTGGGTGACGCAGGCCTCCTTCGAGCCGCCCCTAGTGGTCGTCGCCGTGAAGACGGATTCGCGAATCTATGGAGTGATTCGCTCCTCCGGGACATTCGCATTGAATTTCCTGGGAAAAGATCAGGGGGATGTCGCTTACGCGTTTTTCAAACCGGTCGAAGGCGATGAACGACAAATCGGAGGATATGAGTATGAGACGGGAGCGACGGGAAGCCCGTTGCTGCGTATCGTACCGGCCTTCGTTGAGTGTCACGTCGCCGACATCGTTGAGCGAGGGGATCATGCGGTGGTCATCGGAGAAGTGGTAGAGGCTGGCGTTCGACGCGAGCCCGAGGGACGGCCGGATGAGGCCGTCTTGTGGTTGAGGGACCTCGGCCCGAAGATCTTCTACGGAGGCTGAGCGCGCCCGGCCCCCTTGCTGCGGGCTCCATGAGGCTTCATCGGCCGATCATCGCGACGGCATCAGCGTGCGGCCGGGACGCTCGCCCGTTGGGTGATCGCGCTCCCATACGAGTCGGCCGTTGACGAAAACGTATTCTACGCCCGTCGGCAGAAGATTTGGCTCGCGGAAGGTCGAGCGGTCTTGAATCCGTCGGGGATCGAAGAGAACAAGATCGGCCACGAAGCCTTCGCGAATGAGTCCACGATCTCTCAATCCCAGGCGAGCGGCGGGCAAGCTCGTCATCTTCCGAATGGCGTCTTCGAGCGTGAGCACGCGTTGTTCGCGCACGTAGCGGGCAAGAACGCGTGGGAACGCCCCGGCTCCACGCGGATGGCGCATGCCGATGCCCCCATCGCTGGCGACCATGACCCAGGGCTGGCGATAAAAGACACGGAGATCGGACTCTTGCATGGAGTGGCACACGACGCTCGCGCCTCCCCCGCGGACGATCTCCATGTAGACCTGAACTGGGGTCGTCCCGCGCTCTCGCGCGATCTCCTGCAACGTCTTCCCCTCGTATTCGGGATGAGCGGGACAGCTCGTGATCAAAACGCGATCCGCCCCTCCGACGTCCTCTAAACCTTTGGCGACGGCTGCTGGATCCTCGTGTCGGCGGCTCGGCACAAGAACCGTGATCGTCGAAGCCCAAGCCTCGTAGGGGTAGGCATCGGCCGTGACATCCAGCCCTTCGCGACGCGCGCGCTCGATCCGCGCGACGACTTCACGCGCCTTTCCCCACACGCTCGCAGTGGCCAGCTTGATGTGAGAGATATGAACCGGGATGTTCGCTTCGCGGCCAATACGAAGGGCCTCTTCGAGCGCTTCGAGCATGCGATCGCCCTCGTCGCGAATGTGGCTCACGTAGAGGCCTCGGTGACGAGCCACAACGCGCGCCAAGGCGATGATCTCTTCCGTCGTGCTCGCATATCCGATGTCATATTCGAGTCCGGTGGAGAGGCCGAAGGCTCCTTCCTGCAAACCTTGCTCAACGAGCCGCGCCATCTCGACGATCTCAGCTTCGGAGGCCGCCCGGTTCGCATCGCGACCCAGGATGAGCTGACGCACGGTCGCATGTCCGACAAGAAGTGCGACGTTGACGGCTGCTGGTTGTTCCTGACGCTTGTGAAGATATTGCGCGATAGGCCATGGGGAACTCCCGTCCAGGCCGAGGACAATCGTCGTGATGCCTTGGGCGATCTGACTCGTGGCCGTCGGCTCCACTTCAAGCCCGCGATCCGAATGGTTGTGAAGGTCAATGAAACCCGGCGCGAGAACGAGACCCGTTGCGCGCAGCACGCGGTCGTCAGGGCTGGGCGCAAATCGCCCGATGCGCGCGATCCGATCCCCAACGATGCGAACATCGGCGCGGAAGCGAGGCCGACTGCTCCCGTCCACGATCGTCGCGCCGACGATCACCCAGGAAGTGGGCTCAGGAGACGGCAGCGATTGGGGGCGTGTTAGAGGATGGGGGGGGAACCAGAGTGCGCTTCCGAGAAGCAACACGACGATCACCCATCGTCGGCGATCGTCGTTCCATCGCATCTTCATCGGCCGCCGCTTCATCCGTGAGAGGGAGCCTATAAATCTCGGTACGTCGCTGTCAAGGGACAAAGAGGGAACATCGACACAGCCCCACGCTTGACCGGTTCTCCTCGTTGTCCCGCGCTATAATTGGGGGGGGCGGATGAACGTGCCAGCATCACGATGAGGAATTCGGAGGCGCAGCTCTCTTCTCTGCTCAATCAATTGGCCAAGCGGGGCTGGGCCATCGCGACGGACTTCTTGCCGTCGTGGGTCATTCGCGGACTGGCCGAAGAGGCCGATCGCTTGTGGCGTCAAGGGAGGTTCCGACCAGCCGGCATCGGACGCGGTTCGGGATATCAAATCCGCCAGGATGTGCGCAGCGACTTGATCTTCTGGTGGGATGAGCTCACGCCGACGCCTATTCAACGCATCTACCGAGAGGAGATCGACCGCTTGCGACAGGCGCTCAATGAAGCGTTGTTCCTCAGCCTCACCGAGTTCGAAGTCCATTACGCCGTCTTCCCGCCGGGAGCCTTCTATCGGCGCCATCGAGATCGGTTCCTCACGGCCGATGAGCGGATGATTTCTTGCATTCTTTATCTGAACGCAGCGTGGGACGAGGCCGATGGCGGCGCACTGCGCATTTACGATCCCGAGGGAGTAGCTCACGATGTCGTACCGCGCGCGGGTACCTTCGTCCTCTTGCGCAGCGATACGGTAGAGCATGAGGTGTTGCCAACTCGACGAGAACGCTTCAGCGTAACGGGCTGGCTCCGCCGCCGCGCGCGCGAGTTCCGGATTTTGCTGAACGTCCCCGAATGATCTTCCGAACCTTCTTCCATCCCCTTCTCCACACTTTCAGAATCAGGCGCACAGACCCTTAAATTCGACCTCTATCAGAGGTGCTGTTTGATTGCGGATTCGTTTGAATCGTGGACGCCACCTGTCGGCACAAAGATGAACGCCCTTTCTTCTACCGCCTCCCGACAAAACCTGTCTTGGATCGAGAAAATCGCGACAAAAACGTAGCTTCCTTGTTCGAACCCTGATGTCCCTGAGGGCGGTCGACACCAATAAAATGAGTTGGAGAGAAACATTTCTGTTCCACTCCCGCAGATGTGGACAAAACTGTCCAGATATGAAGGGCCGTTCACCCACGCATTGAACTGTAAGTCGCTTCTTTTCAATCCGATGACATTGGTATGGGGCTCTCTCCTGTTTCGGTATAGGGTTTGCCTACGGAGATCGAGAAACCCTGAGAGGAGGCTTAGGGATGAGGGAATACGGGCAGATCATGCAGTTTCTGTTGGGACAGTGGCAGCACGGTGGGTTGGAGCAGGAGTTTCGCGAGTTCTTGCTTTGGGAGATTCGACGGTTCATCAAGGATGCGCGGGAGTACGACATTATCATCTCGTTGCTTCCCGATTCGCTCTCGGTGAAGCCCGAGGAGGTGGCTGCCTGAGTTGAGTGTGCCAGAGAGGGGGGCGGAATGGGGTGGTCGGGATGGAGGGTAGACGAGCGCGATGCGTGTGGAGTTGGGTTTATCGCAGACCTGAAGGGGACGGCCCGGCATGAGATTTTGCGGTGGGCGCTTGAGGCACTCTCGCAGCTACAGCATCGTGGAGCTGTCTCGGCAGATGGGGAGACCGGGGATGGAGCGGGCGTACTCTTTCAATTGCCGCAGGGCTTTTTCCGGCGCGAGGCGGTGCGGCGGGGAGCGCGCCTGTGTCACATGGAGAAGCTGGCTGTCGGCATGACCTTTCTCCCGCAGGAGCCGGAGGCTCTGACGGAAGCGCGAAGGGTCATCGAGGCGATCGTACGTGGATGGGCGTGTCGGCCGAGCCGATTGCGCGTACGGTGGATCGGATGGCGTTCAGTACCCATCGTTCACGCGACTCTCGGGGAGAAGGCGGCCGCCGAATGCCCGACGATCGAACAATTCTTGATCTCCAGTGGGGAGGAACCATGTTCCGGGGAGCGCTTCGAGCGCGAGTTGTATCTGATCCGCAAGCAGATCGAGCGGCGAATGCGTGAGCTGTCGCTTCCGGCCTATATCGTCTCGCTCTCGCATCGCACGCTCATCTACAAGGGGCTCATGGTCTCATCGCGGCTTGGCCGATTCTATCCTGACTTGCAGAATCGTTCCTTCAAGACCTCGTTCGCGGTCTTCCACCAACGATACAGCACGAACACGCTTCCGAATTGGAGACTCGCTCAACCCTTCCGCATGCTCGCGCACAATGGGGAGATCAATACGCTCCAGGGGAATCGCAACTGGATGCGGGCGCGGGAAGCGGATCTTCGAGAATCGGTGTGGGGGGAAGAGGCGGAGTTGCTCTCGCCGATCCTGTGGGAGGAGGGGAGTGATTCGGCGAATTTGGACAATGCCTTGGAACTGCTGGTGCTCTCGGGGCGATCCATCCTCCATGCGATGATGATGCTCGTGCCGGAGGCCTATGAAGGAATCCCTGATCTGGATGAGGACGTGCGGGCGTTTTACGAGTATCACGAATGTCTGATGGAGCCGTGGGATGGGCCGGCGGCGCTCTGCTTCAGCGATGGGCGGATCGTCGGAGCGGCTTTGGATCGAAATGGTCTGCGACCGGCTCGCTATTTGGTGACCAGGGATGGGCTCATATTGGTGGCTTCGGAGGCCGGTGTCCTCTCCATCTCGGAAGAACGCATTGTGGAGAAAGGGCGCTTGGGGCCTGGAATGATGCTCGCTGTGGACACCGCGCAGGGAGCGTTGTTACGCAATGATGAGATCAAGCGGACGATCTCTACCCGCCGACCATATACACGGTGGGTCCGGATGCATTTGGTGAAAGGGCCGGAGGAAGAGGGATACGGGCTGGCGCGTGAGGAGGGCGAGAGGCAGGAGGCCAACGCCTTACTGCGTTGGCAACGAGCGTTCGGGTACACGACCGAGGACCTGGACTTCCTCCTCAAGCCGATGGCCTTCGAGGGGAAGGAGCCGACGGGTTCGATGGGCGATGATACGCCACCTTCAGTGCTCTCGCAGAAGCCGCGCTTGCTCTACACCTATTTCAAGCAACGGTTCGCTCAGGTGACGAATCCGCCAATTGATCCCCTTCGCGAACAATTGGTGATGTCGCTCTCAATGCTCATTGGCGCACGTGGTCATTGGTTGGAGGAGTCTCCGGAAGCGTGTCGGTTGATCAAGTTACGAAGTCCGATCCTCGGCGAAGGGGATCTCGCCTGGGTGCTCCATCGGTGCGACGGGCGATGGCGGCGACTGGATGCCGTCTTTCCGGTATCAGACGGACCATCCGGGCTCCGTCTTGCGGTCCGGAGATTATGCGAGGAGGCCGAGCGTGCCGTGCGCGAGGGGGCGAGCCTGCTGCTTCTCAGCGATCGCGCGGTGGATGCCGAGCGGGCTCCCATCCCGATGCTTCTCGCCGTCGGCGCCGTGCATCACTCTTTGCTTCGATGCGGGCTTCGGCTGCGCGCGAGCCTGATCGCAGAGACCGGCGAGCCGCGCGAGGACCATCATTTCGCGTGTTTGCTCGGCTATGGGGCGAACGCCGTCCATCCCTATCTCGCGATGGAGACAGTGCGAGCGGTGGCGCGGGAGCGAGGAGTGGATCCAATCGGCGCGCTGCGGAACTACGTGCGCGCCATCGAGAAGGGGCTCTTGAAGATCATGTCGAAGATGGGCATCTCGGTGCTGCTCAGTTATCATGGGGCCCAAGTCTTCGAAGCGATCGGGTTGGCGCGCGATCTCGTGGACGAATGTTTCACAGGGACGCCTTCACGCATCGGAGGGGTAAGTTATGAAGGCGTGGCTCAAGATGTCCTCCGCCTCCACGAGGCGGCCTTTCGGGCGACGGTGCTGCGACTCGAGGATCACGGCTTCTATCGCTTTCGTCGGCAGGGCGAGTATCATGCGTTCCATCCGGAGGTCATTCGCGCACTGCAGCGCGCCGTACGTACGGGCGATCGCGAGGCATTTCGCGCCTATGTGCGCGCCGTGGAGGAGCGGCCGCCTGTCGCGTTGCGAGATTTGCTCGACTTTCGGCGTGCGGCCATCCCTCTTCCGCTTGGGGAAGTGGAGCCGGTTGAGGCGATCATACGCCGATTCTCGACGTCGGCGATGTCGCATGGGGCGCTCAGTCGCGAGGCACATGAAGCGATCGCCATCGCGATGAATCGGCTGGGCGCGCGCTCCAATAGCGGCGAGGGGGGAGAGGATCCGCAACGGTATCGTCCCCGTCCGAGCGGGGAATGGCTCAATAGCGCCATCAAGCAGGTGGCCTCGGCTCGTTTCGGCGTCACGCCGGAGTATCTCTGTTCGGCCCTCGAGTTGGAGATCAAGATGGCTCAAGGTTCCAAACCGGGCGAGGGGGGACAACTCCCCGGGCATAAAGTCACCCCGGAAATTGCCCGCATCCGTCACACTCTCCCTGGCATTACCCTCATCTCCCCCCCGCCCCATCACGACATCTATTCGATCGAGGACTTGGCACAGCTCATCTACGACTTGCGCCAGATCAACCCCCTGGCGCGCATCGCGGTGAAGCTCGTCGCCGAAGCCGGGATCGGAACGATCGCAGCGGGTGTGGCGAAAGCTGGTGCTGATATCATCCACGTGAGCGGTCACGATGGAGGGACGGGCGCTTCACCCCTAGGCTCGATCAAACATGCTGGCATCCCGTGGGAGCTGGGGCTAAGCGAAGTGCACCGCGTGCTGTGCGCCAATGGCCTTCGCGAACGCGTCCGCGTGCGTGTGGATGGTGGCTTGAAGACGGGACGTGATGTCGTCCTGGCGGCGTTGCTAGGAGCCGACGAATTCGGATTCGGAACCACAGCTCTCGTGGCCCTCGGGTGCGTGATGGCGCGGCAGTGCCATCTGAACACGTGCCCGGTTGGCGTCGCCTCGCAACGCGAGGATTTGCGGGCGCGCTTCCCCGGGCGTCCTCAACATCTCGAACGATTCTTCCTCTTCATCGCCGAGCAGGTGCGGGAGATCCTCGCCGCACTCGGCGTCCGGCGCGTGGAGGAGATCATCGGGCGCACGGATCTTCTCTTCCCGAAGGGGATAGAGACAGGGGGCGAACGCCCATTCCCCTCTGAAGAACCGGCGTGGGTGGTTCCTATTCTTGAGCGGGAAGCCCATCTTTTCTTAGACGAGCTGCTTTGTGGGAACCCACAGGTCTCGATTCAAAGTGCGGGACGCCGAGCAGGGCGGTCGGGTTGGGAGAATGAATCTCGCTCCTCGCTCAGCATTCGGACGAATTCTTCCGGCACGCTTGACGAGCGCCTGTTACCGAAGGTCATGCCGGCCATTGAAGGGGAGCGAACGGTTCGGCTCGCACTTCCGATCCGGAACACGGATCGCGCGGTCGGAGCGCGTATTGCCGGAGAGATCGCGCGGCGCTACGGCGATGCCGGATTGCCGGGGACGGAGATCGAGCTTCAGCTCCGCGGATCGGCCGGACAGAGTTTCGGCGCATTCTGCTTACCAGGGATGCGGTTGATCCTCATCGGGGAGGCCAATGACTATGTCGGTAAGGGGATGCGCGGAGGGGAAATCATCGTCCGTCCACCCGAAAGGGCATCCTATATCTGGCACGAGAGCGTCATCGTGGGGAATACGGTCCTCTACGGAGCGACCGGAGGGCGACTGTTCGCTGCCGGACGAGCGGGCGAACGCTTCGCCGTGCGTAATAGTGGCGCTATCGCCGTTGTCGAAGGAGTCGGCGATCACGGATGCGAATACATGACGGGCGGCATCGTCCTTGTGCTCGGCGAGACGGGGCGGAACTTCGCAGCCGGCATGACCGGCGGTCTCGCCTTCGTCCTCGATGAGCAGGGACAGCTTGCGGTGCGATATAACCCCGAGCTGGTGTGCCTGAGGCGACTGCGGGAGGACGACGAGGAACTTGTCCGCCTATTGCTCCACGAGCATCTCCGCGTGACGATGAGTCCGCGCGCGCAGGAGGTCCTTGAACGGTGGGACGAGTGGAAGAGGCTTTTTTGGAAGGTCATCCCTCTGGCCGCCGATGAGCGCATCGAAGCATCCCTGCGAGAGCAGGCATTCGCATCGGTGAGAGGGGGCGAGGTCTCTGAGGACATCTTCGCCTGACGCGCTTCGTCGACCGCTTGTAGCCTGCTCTTCCCGATCACGGGACGATGACGCTTTTCACCGACATCCAGCGAGCCGTCGCCTCAAGCGCCTCCGTGGCGTGATCTAGAGGGAAACGATGAGAGACCAACCGATCGAAAGGGAAGCGATCGCCTTCTCGTCTCAAGAACTCCAGCGCCATGGCCATGTGACGTGGCTCGCTCGCCCACGAGCCGTAGACGGTCAACTGCTTGCGCGTGATCACGTGCGGATTGAGCAGCGTCGGACCTGCGTCGCCATAGTGGCCGAGCACGAGATACTTACCCCCATCGCGGCACATCTCCCATCCTTCGGAGACGACCGCCGGCAGTCCGACGCATTCAATGACGACATCGGCGCCGTAGCCGCCGGAGAGCTCTTTCACTCGCTCGATCCGTTCGACCGGATCTGTGACCTCCTCGATGGAGATCGTATGGTCGGCGCCGAAGGCCTTGGCCAGCTCCAGCCGATGGGTCGGGCCGCCGATCACGATCGTCTGAAGCGCACCGGCCGTCTTCGCCACGGCGAGCGCCGCCAGTCCCACGGGACCGCTCCCTTGAATCACAACAGTGTCTCCCCAACTGATCCCCACTCGCTCGATCCCATGAACGGCCGTGTTGAGCGCACATCCGGCGCCAATGACCATCTCCGTCGAGAGGTCGTTCAATTTGAAGATCGCCGATCCCGGAAGGAGCACGTGATATTCCGCATAGCCTCCCAGGAAATGTGGAGGGGTATCGCACGCGTACGTGATCCCATAGGCTCGGCGTTTGAGGCAGCGCGTCGGTTGCCTCTTCTGCACACAATAAAAACATTGCCCGCATAGACGCCCGGCATACCAGGCCACGCGATCGCCTTCGCTCAAGGGCGCTCCGGTCCAATCCGTGGTCACCCCCTCGCCTAACTTCACGATGGTTCCAACGGTCTCATGGCCGAGGATGATCGGACGCGGGATCGGCAATTGTCCCTTCCAGAGATGGACGTCTGTTCCGCAAATGCCGGCCATCTCGACGCGGACGAGTACTGCGCCGGGTTCCAGTTCCTCCGGCAGCGGATACTCTCGGATTTCCAAAGGCTGATGAAAATCGGGCATGACGGCCGCTTTCGCCGTTCTCATCGCTCACGCTCCTTCAGGAATTCGATCACGATGCGGTTGAACGCCTCCGCTTGCTCGATGAAGACGAGATGGCGGGCTCCGGGGAAGATCATCAAGCGAGCGTTCGGGATGGCCCGCGCGAGCCGCAATGAGTTCTCCGATGGAACGATCGGATCCTCGCTTCCGGTCACAATCAGCGTAGGGGCTTGGAGCGCGTTCAAGCGCGATTCGGTCTCAAAACGGAGACAGGCGGCGAATTGCCGTTGCCATGCGTAGGCGGGGGGAAGATGGGCCTTTCGTCGCGCGAGGAATTCCTCGACGATCTCCGGGTGCTCGGCTAGGAACCGGTCGCTGAAGCGCAAGGAGAGACCGCGACGTAAGGCCGCTTCCCGATCTTCGGCTTCGAGTTCCGAGCGCATCTGCGCCGCCGTCTCCGGGGACATCAGCACGGCGTTCTCTCCACCGAAGCTCGTCGAGACCAAGATGAGCTTGGAGACAACATCGGGATGCCGGAGCGCGATTTCCTGCGCGATGTATCCGCCCATGGAATGGCCGAGCACGTGTGCGCGCGCCACGTTCAGAGCGCCAAGTAGTGCCACCGCATCTTCTGCCATCATCTCGATGGTGTATTCGCAATCGGGTTTCTCCGAGAGTCCGGCACCCCGATTGTCGAAGGCGATGACCCGGAAATGTTGTGAGAGATCCGGGACTTGGCGAAACCAACTCCAAACGCCGAAACCCAATCCGGCGACAAGCAGCAACGGCTCTCCCGTACCGTGGACCTCATAGTACAGCTCGACCCCATTGACCTGCGCGTGCGGCATCTCTCTCAGCTCACGTTGAGATTCAAGACGAGGACGCGCAACTCGGTCATCTCCTCGATGGCCGAGCGCACACCTTCGCGGCCAAACCCGGAGTCTTTCACGCCCCCGTAGGGCATGTGATCGGCGCGGTAGGTCGGCACATCGTTGATGATCAATCCGCCCACATCAATCGCCTGATAGGCATGAAAGATGCGGTTCACATCCCGGGTGAAGACGCCCGCCTGCAGTCCATAGCGCGAAGCGTTGACCTGGCCGATGGCCTCGTCAAAATCGGCGTAGCGACTCACGATGACTACCGGCGCGAAGACCTCCTCGCAGCTCACTTTCATCTCCGGCGTGACATCGGTGAGCACCGTCGGCATCAAGAAAGCCCCGCTGCGCTCGCCGCCGATGAGAACTTTCGCCCCCGATTGAACCGCTTCCCGAATCCAGGTCTCGGCGCGTTCGGCGGCGGCCACGCTGATCATCGGGCCGACATCAGTCCTTTCGTCTCTCGGATCGCCGACGATCAGGTTCCTGACGCCTTCCAACACGCGCTCGAGAAAAGGTTCATACACGGCCTCATGCACGTAGATCCGCTGCACCGAGATGCAGGTTTGACCGGCGTAGGCGAAGCCGCCTTGTACACAACGTTTGGCCGCCCAGTCGAGATCGGCGTCCTCGTGTACGATGACGGCGGCGTTTCCGCCGAGTTCCAGCGTCACTTTCTTTTTCGGCGCCTGCGCCTTGAGCATCCAGCCGACCTGGGCGCTGCCGGTGAAGGTGAGCTTCTTAATGCGCTCATCGGCGAGCATCTGTCCGGCGACGTCGTTGGAGCAAGGCAGCACGCTCAAGCCCCCTTCGGGCCAGCCCGCCTCGCAGACGATCTCGCCCAGCCGCAGGGCCGACAGCGGCGTCTGCGGCGCCGGCTTGATGATGATGGGATTGCCTGACGCTAGCGCCGGAGCCACTTTGTGCGCCACCAGGTTCAAGGGGAAATTGAACGGCGTGATGCCGAGAATCGGCCCGATAGGAAATCGGCGCACGACCGCCCAGCGATTCTCCGAACCGGCGAGCCAATCCAGCGGCAGTAGCTCTCCGCCCAACCGCTTGGCTTCTTCCGCGGCCACCGTGAACGTCTGAACGGCGCGCGCGACCTCAATACGCGCGTCCCGTATGGGCTTTCCCGCTTCCAGCGTGATCAGCTCAGCGAGTTCCTCTTTGCGTGCCGTAAGCTCGTTGGCCACGCGACGGAGCACCTCCGCCCGCCTGTAAGATGGCAACTGCCGCGTCGTCTCAAACGCCGAGGCCGCCCGCGCGATGGCTTCCTCCGCATCGCGCGCGGAAGCATAGCTGACCACGGCGATCACTTCCTGGTTGTACGGATTGCGAATCTCGACTTTCTCCGCCGACGTTCGGCGCTCGCCGCCGACGATGTAGGGATACTCCTTCGTCATAGTTCACCTCCTGCGCCGAGAGTTTTAACGACTCCCGGCGCAGGTCGCAAGCTTTTCATGGTCACCAGTTCAACTTCAGCGCGAATTGAATCACGCGCGGTCCCGTGCTCGTGCTGGAGATCCGCCCAAACGCCGAGGAGAGCACGTTCGAGTCGGGGTTGGCGAAGCTCGGCGTATTCGTGAGGTTGAAAAATTCCGTGCGAAATTCAAGTTGCGTCGTCTCGCTGATCGGAATGAACTTGATGAGCGAGAAATCCAGATTGCGCTGATCCGGCCCTCGCAAGATGTTTCGCCCCGTGTTGCCGAACGGTGCCCGGGGATCGAACGTCGCACCAAGCGGAGGGACGAAGGCCGCCGTGTTGAAGAAGCGCGTGAGACGCCTCGTGACCGAACCCGTCAACTCGGCCGATCCGCGGAACCCGGGAGCGAAATTGGCCCGCGTCAAATTCATGCCGCCGCCCCCGCCCGTGGCGAACACGGTGAAGGGAGTCCCGGATTGAAACACGGCGACGCCGGCGATCTGCCAATCGTTGAGCAGCCGTTTCCCAAAGCCCGAGTCGCCGCCATAGAGCTTCGGGAGATCATAGACGAAGCTGTAGACGAACCGATGTGTCCGATCCCAATCTGAGAGTCCGCGATTCAACCGGTGATTCTGCTGATCACCAGGATTGGCGGCCAGATCCCCAGCGAGCGGACCGGAGTTCGTATCTATGGACTTGCTCAATGTGTAAGAAGCGAGGAACGAAAGGCCGTGACTCAGGCGCTTGGTGACCGACAGTTGCAGCGAATGGTAGTAGGATTGGCCGGTCGTCTGAATCAGATGCAAACCGGCTGCGATGTTCCCATTGTTAGAGAAGGCCGGCAGAGGCGTGACAAATTGTCCCGTCGCCGGATTGAAGACGGGCTGGTTGAGATTGAAAAGCTGCGTGAGCTTAATCCCGCGCGTTCCCGTGTATCCGATCTCCAAAAGCAGCGAACGCTTCATCTCCCATTGGAGGTTCAGGCCGAATTGGTGCGTGTACGGCGTGCGAAATCCGCGATCTAAATAGACGCCCGAGATGGGAATGGGATTGCCGAATTGATTGCGCAAGGGCGAAGGGATTTCGGGAACGACGGGGAAAGCCGAAGGCGGGGGCACTTGAATGAAAGGCCGGTTGAAAGGAAGGCCGAGCGCGCGTGCTACCGGAAGCGCAAACCCTAGGGACTGCAAGAAACGCGATCCCGCTCCAACCGGCAGGATGAAGTAGGGGTAGTTGAAAAGCTGGATCCCGCCGCCGATCTGTCCCGACGTGCGGATGAAGTAGACGCCATAGCCGCCGCGCAAGGCCACGCGCTCATATCGCTGGAAGGGCCTCCACGCGAAGCCAAAACGAGGGGCCCAGTTGTTCTCGTCTTGCGGGATGAGCGTCTTCTCCACAAGCGGCACATTGGGCAAGGGCGTCTTCGCATTCCCGGCGAGCACGAAGCCATTCGGAGGTGGGCCCGCCCGATATTGATCGGGGAAGAAGCCGACGAGCCGTCCGCGCACTTCACTCATATAGCCGAGCAGTTCATAGCGAATGCCGAGGTTGAGCGTCAGTCGGTCGCTCACTTTGAAATCTTCTTGAAGGAACGCCCCCAAATCACGGATGCGCGGCTCGCGTTCGGGATCGCCCGTGCCGATGAACGAGATGAACATGTCGCCTTGCAAGAAGTCCACGAAGTTGAGGAACTGGATGAACCCGCGATTCCACAGCCGGAATCGCAGGAGGAAAGGATAGTGCCGTCCCTCGAATCCGATGCGCAAGGTATGTCGCCCTTTGGTCCATGTGATCGTATTGCCATAGGTGAAGTGCTCCTGCACCACTTCTGCGTCGAACAACCCTTCGGGACCGAGGGTGAAGAGTCCAAAGACGTTGATCTGTGGCAGGCCAGGGAAGAGGTTCTTCAGCGGACTGTCAATCCCGAACTGCGCTCCCGTGAGCGGCTCGCGTGGAATGGCTTCCAGGAAAATGCGGGCATATCCGAACCGCGCTTCATTGAGGAGCGTCGGCGTGAGGACGATCGTATCGCGTAACGAGAAGACGCGATTGTTGCGTTGGAGCGGCCCGCCCCAGCCGAGCACGGCATTGGCCGGACGAATCACGAACGACGTGATGGCGGCATCGGTCGTGTCATTGTTGAAGAAGAACTTACCCGAGAGGGTGTGATTGACCGTGAACCGATGATCGAGATTGATGTTACCCTGATCCTCGCGGAAGCGCGAGATGCCCGATTGCGTGAGTGTCGTGAAAAGACCGGGCGAGCCCGGCGGAGGGCTGGGAATGACGAGACGCCCATCGCGGAATCGCGCGTTCAAGAGCGCGAGCGCGACCAGATGGATGTCCGAAGCGCGAAGAGGTGGAGAGCCCGGCGGAAGCAACGTCGTGCCGACAGCCGCCAGCGCTTCTGCGCTTCGGTTATCGGTCAAGGCCGAAGGCAAGACTAAGCTCGTCACGCTGTTGATCAGCGATGCCCCATTGCGCTCGCGCGTGCCTTGGTAGGAGACGAAGAAGAAGGTCCTGTCTTTGACGATCGGACCGCCAAGCGTGAAACCGAACTGATTGCGCGTCAGAATCGGTCGCCGCTGCCCCGAGGCATTCAGGAAGAAATCGTTCGCATTCAACACGCGGTTGCGCAAGAACTCGTAGACGTTGCCGTGAAATTCATTCGTCCCGGATTTCGTCACGGCGGCGATGACACCTCCGCTATTTCGCCCTTGCGAGGCGTCGTAAAGGCTCGTCTGCACGATGAACTCTTGGATGGCTTCGGTGGCCGGCACGGGCAGATTGAACGTCGAATGGAGAGCAATGGAGTTGGCATCCACGCCGTTGATCTGCAGGTTGTTCTGCGTCTGACGCTGACCGTTGACCTGGATGATGGCGTCGCCGCGACCCACATCCGTATTGCGCACGACCGAAGCGAGCGTGCCCGGCGAGAGCGCCAGCATCTGCTGGAAATTGCGCGTCGCCAGCGGCAGTTGCCGGATCGTGCGCTCTTCGATCACCCGCCCGGTCGTCGGACGATCGGTTTGCAACAGCGGCGCTTCTTCGGTCACGGTGACGGTCTCGGCGCCGAGCGGAGCGACTTCCAGCGTCACATCCACCGTCGTCGTCAACGTGATGCGCACGGCGACATTCTCGCGCACGAGCGGGCGAAAGCCTTCGCGGCTGAACTCCACCGTGTAGACGCCCGGCGGCAGCAGAGGAACCGTGTAAGTCCCCAAGGCATCGGTCTTCACCTCGCGCTTGAGACCTGTCTTCGCCTCCGTCACGATGACCGTGACTTCGGGGATCACCGCGCCGGTCTGATCTCGTACCGTCCCGGCGATCTGCCCGGTGGACGCGGTTTGGGCATAGCCCTGATGCGCGATCACTCCCAGGGCGCTTACTAAGATGAAGGTGGCAAGAGATCGTCTAAAACTCATGGCTTCCTCCTCCGAACATCCTCCGGGAGCGCACGCCTCTGGCGTGCTGGTCGAGTCCGCCGCCAACGGGCGCTCCCAGATTTTCCTCGTTCGTGGCGAACATCCGTTCACGAGTGATTCCTCGAAGAAACCTCGGTGAAGAACTGATCAAGCAACCAGGAGAGCTGACTGGCCGCTTCCACCTGCGGTCCATGCCCGATGTCGGGCAGGATCTCCAAGCGGCTGCCCTGGATAGCTTCGTGTAATCGCTCCATGGCCGGGCGAGGGATGAGCCGATCCTGCTCGCCCCACACGATCAACGTTGGCAACCGGAGCGTCGTCAGCCGCTCGGCGAACTGCAACGTCGCGAAGCTGCGAGGAAGCTCGCCGTAGCACGCCCGATGGCAGTTGAAGGCATCATCCACAAGCGCCTCCAACAGCTCATCGGTCGCGAGTCCGGGCAGGAATTCCAGAAACCCTTCCCGCAGCCGCGCCCGATCCCGTCGCATCTCCTCCAGGAGCGGATACATCTCCTCGGCCAGGGCGAGACCGTCGGGCGGAACCGGGGCGATCAACGTCAGGCTCCGGACCACTACTTGATGTTCCAGAGCATAAAGGAGAGCGATCGCGCCGCCCATCGAATGTCCGACCAGGTGGAACGATCTGAGCCCTATCGCGTCAACGAAAGCGCCCATGTCCTCGGCGAGCTCTGGCACGGTGTATCCCATCTCGGGTTTGTCGCTCCGTCCACAGCCGCGCGGGTCCGGCGCCACCATTCGATAGCGCTCGGCAGGCAGACGGGAGATCACCGGCTCCCACCATCGTCCTGAGGCGAGATTGCCGTGGACGAAGAGGATCGGCTCATCTCCCGCGCCACGCTCTTGGTAATACAGGCGAAGACCCCGCACCGATACGAACGGCATAAGCGACCTCCCTTCAGAAGCTGTACCGCAAGGCGAACTGAACGAGCCGCGGGCTGGTGCTCGTTTGCGTGATGATGCCAAAGGTCGCTGGCGTCGCGATATCGCTCCCCGGATTGGCGAAGTTGACGATATTGAAGGCGTTGAAGAACTCGGCGCGAAATTCCAGGTGTTGTCCCTCATGGATGATCACGCGCCCCGTCGTCGGTCTGTCCGCTTGAAGCAGCGGCTCCTCCGCTTCCACCGTGATCGTCTCGGCGAGTTCGCCGGTCTCCAGGTTCACATTGGCTACCGTAGTCTCGGTGATGCGCACGGTGATATCTTCGAGAACGTGGGTCTTGAACCCAGCGCGGCTGATCTCCAGCCGATAGGCTCCTGGGGGGAGGAGCGGGACGACATAACGACCGGCCTCATCCGTTCGGACTTCGCGAATCAAACCCGTCGGACTCTTCACCACCACGAGAGCTTCGGGAAGAACGGCTCCTGAAGGGTCCCGAACGGTCCCCGTGATTTGCCCGGTCGAAGCCGATTGCGCAGCGGCGCGACCGCTGCCGCAGAGGACAAGTATCAGGCATAGGAGAGAAAGTCGTCTGGACTTCATCATTCTCACCTCCATGACGAGGGATCAGCGCCGAGCGCCGCCTGAACATCCCACATCATCTGGCCGATCGCCGCCCAATGATTCAGCACGGGTGAGTGAGAGCCAATCGAAGCGGCTGAGGCGCTGACGGGTTGAATGTTAATTGTGATCTCAACGATCAATTCGCCGGCGAGAAACGAAAGCCCGAGTTCGGGAGCTGGCTCCGTTTTCGGGATCCGCACGCTGTTCCGAATTCGATATGTTCCCGGCTCGCTGATGCGCTGCGAGAAATTAAGCGCCCAGATGTGGACCGTTTGACCGGGAAATCCGACCAGCGCGCCATCAATGGGTCCGAGAGAGACGACGTTCGCCGGCGTCATGAGATCGCTATCGGCAAACTTGAAGCCGTTCACCTCCAGCGTATAGTCGTTCAAGAATCGGCGCAAGAACGATTCGGGCGTGAGCGTCGAGCCGATGCGTGCTGGCAGCACCCACCCGACGGTCCCCGGGATGAACGGCGTGTTCGCTCGAATGGTCACCGGACGGTAGGTCAGCGTGACGCGCCGCGGCCCATCGGGGAATTCGCTGGTGTCAAAGAGCGGCTCGATGTTGATCTGCGGCGGGCCAGCGAGTGGAATCGGGCTGATGAGCTGCCCGCCGAAAATCGCGTTCAGGTCCACCACATTCGGCGCCGTCCCCACCACGCGCACGCTTCCGCCAATCGAGCCTGCTTCCGGCGGGGAAACCTCGATGAGAATGGATGGCGCGCCGCCCTGCGCCGAGACCACGCCAGGAACCAGGGGCAACAGGACCATCACGATCCCGAGACTCATAACTCGATGTATCAGTTTCATATCTTCATGGTTCTCCGTCTGATTTTTTTCCACTTCGTCGCGTTGTTTCGAAAAATTTCTGAGACATGATTCATATATCATAAACAGATGGGAATTGTCAAGCCATAAAAAGCTGCCGCAGCCACCCGAGGGAATTGATCGGTCAGTGAAGAATAATAATAGGGGCGAGCGTCGAGAAGCGCAGGCCCCAGTGACGCACCGTCCAATCCGATACGTACCCGCCTAGCGGCGAGAGTACAGCTATCGCCAGGGACCGCATCACGGGGGGATCGGCGATGCCTGCTCCTTCAGAAATCCCTGGGGGCGCAGGTATCTTCCCCGCCTTGTTTCGCCTTCGATAAGCAGCACGCTTGCCGGACGCTCCCGGGTTTTCATCGTCTCTGTGTGACGCCACCGGGTCATGAACAATTCCTTTGGGAATCCCCGGCCGGGAGGTCCGGCGAAGCTCAAAAAAATCTTCATTCTGTTCGTCCCCGCATGTTAGATGTAATGATCGGCGACTGCCCTCCCATCAGAGCGAAGCACTCGTTGCGCAATGTCATCCTCGCCGCCTCGCGTGAAGGGAGCGGAAACTGCTTGTCCACGATGGCTCCTGCTGCGTTGACCTTACGAACAGCGTACTGTTCCCTCGAATCGGAGCTGCCCGGTCGAAGCCGACGACGTGGATTGTTCCATCCTCAGCGGGAAAGATTTTCAGTAGGACGAGATTGTTCATATCAATTGTCCCCAACCGCTCACCGGCGGTTGAAAACCGAGCAATTCCGGTACCTCTCCGCGTCAACAGGCCAACAAACAACTGATTGTCAGAGATCGCTAAACTGACTCCTTCGCTCGCACCTAATCCGAATTTTTGAATGAGACGGCCTGAGGCATCATATTTTCGCAGCCACGTCTGGTTGTCCAGAATGGAGTGACTCAATTCCTTCGCCTCCCTGTGGAGTATGTAAACGTTACCGGCAGCATCAACAGCGGCTCCCACCGGTTCTCTTACATCAGGTAGTTTCACCTCTCCAAGAGGTACGACCTGGACTCGTCGAGACTGCTTTGCGACTGCAACTACTGTGAATAACAGCATTGTGTAAACGGTCTTCGTACTTCAGCCTCCTGAATTAATTCCCCCAACGTCCTGTCAGGTCGGTTTGGCAGAAATATCCTGTCAGTAGGTAAGCTTTGAAAGAGCAACAGGACTCCTTCCATCGATCGATGCACGGATCATAAGCCAGGGAACAGCAATTCCCCGACCGCCAAAGACATTCTACGCCGCACGGCCAGGGCTAAAGCAACTTTTAATCTAGCATTCGAAATGGATGCGTTCGCGCGTATTCCTGAACGAATACAGTGAAAAAAGTTTGGCGGTACATCCTGCCAACACCCAGGCGGACTGCAGGGCTTCGTAGGATAGGCAAGAGAAGCTGCTCCACTCGCAAGCAGAAGTAGCGACATGACCAATCAGGCGGACTTACGCTTGCGGTCTGAAAGCTGTGTTTTCGGCAACCAGCGGGAGAGGCACAGTATTTATACTAGCTGCCGAACTTTTTCCGCAAATGCGGCTCCTCGAGGTAAACAACTACCAGATGGACAATAGCGCTACACCCGTTGCGCAGATCAATAGTGGCAGCGACCATAACAGCATCGCTTCGCCGAACAGGACCAGGATCACTCCCGCATACATCGGGTTCCTCATAATATAATGCGACCCTGCGTGACCAGGGACTGAGGTTCTTCCCCGATAAGGGCTCGGAAGGGCTTGGCGAACCAAATTGCAGGCGTCCCTTTCCCGACGAAAATGGAATTCCGGACACACAGGAAATACGTTAACACCCCAAGGAGGGCGGGGACCAAACCCAGACCCCGAAGAAAAGGGAACTTGGCGGTAGAGGGAGATGGCCACAAAGATAGGAGAAGCAGGGGAACAAGGATCGGAACTGTCCCCGGCACAATTATAGTGAAGACCAAGGCCCTGAATGTAACCGTGTTTCGCCCACGTTCGCCTAGCGGTGCGGCGATTACATGGGGGCGGCGAAGGCCATCGCTAGCTTCATCGGCTTGTCAGGCAACACAGCGAGGCCGTAAGGGGACCGCGGTATGACCGATTCCACGAACCCCAGACGGGCCCCTCGGCGAGAAGAACTAGAACTATGCTTTCGTTGCCTCCACGATGCCCATCAGTCTGGAAGCCGGGTACCACGTCCCGCGGTATGTCAGCCCGGCGCGCTCGAAGAGATCGGCATATTCTTCTTCCGTGCGCTCCCGGCCGCCTGTCGCACACATCATGTGGATGTCAAACAGCTTCGCGAAGTGCGGGGTGTCCGGTCCGGGAACCACATACTCGGCGACCAAGACTCGCGCCTTCGGGGCGGCAGCCTTGTGGATGTTCGAGAGGAGCCGCACGCAGTCCGCGTCGTTCCAGTCATGCAGAATGTGCTTGAGGAGATAAACGTCGGCTCCCGGAACCTCCGTGAACATGTCGCCGGCCACATATTCGCAGCGATTCGCAACACCCATCTTCTCGGCCCAGAGCATGTCTCTCTGCTCGATGACGCTCGGCAGCTCGTACACCGTGCCCCGCAGATGAGGATGCGTTGCCAGCAGGGTACAGAGAAGATGGCCGTGCCCGCCCCCGACGTCGCAGACATGGGAGAAGCCGGAGAAGTCGTACGCCGCCAGAGCCTCCAGCACCAGTGCCGTTTCACCGCCCGAGAGACTGCTCATCGCTTCGCCGAACACGGCGCCGTAACCCGCAGCCCCGACAGCATAGACGAAGATCTGGCGGCCGAACTCACGCACAAATCCATCCGCTCCGCCCTCACGAACGATCGCACACAGGTGCTTCCAAACGGCGTAATGCTCCGGCCCTTCCTCCAGCAGTACGATGCCCCGCAGGGTCTGCGGATGATCGGCCCGCAAGGATTCGCCGGAAGGCGTGAGCGAAAACGAGCGGTCTGCATCCTCGCTCAGCAGCCCCAGGCTGGCGAGGGCGCGTAATAGCCGATAGGCATGTGGCCGATTGAGATTGAGCTCGGACGCGACCTCATCAGCCCTCTTGGGTACAACACCTAAAGTGTCGAATATCCCCAATTTGATCCCGGCGTAGAGAATCTGGCTACGCCATCTCCCAAAGACAATGTCCATGACCGATTGATGCGGGTCGTTCATCGCGTTCCCATTGTGGCTCTTGGATGCTGCCTAACGGCACCGAACTCAGCCGCTGCGAAGCGAGCGCCGCGAGCCGCGAAGCGGCTGCCGGCTGCAAGCGGGGGTTAGCCGGGTATCTTGAACAAAGATCTTGAGCCTACACTCCCTGTGGCCAAACTAGCTTTTCAATGCGATTATCACTAGCTGTTCGTTTATTCCAACGGAATCTAAAGCTCGTCGCAGTCTGACGACCCAACTCACGCACTACAGCATAAGGCACACGTGCAATACCCAGCAACTCAAAGGTGCACGAAAAGAATACACAAACCAAATAATCAAATGGCTCCTCTATTCTGCGGAGATCAAACGATGTGTTTTCACTGAGGTTGCTCACTTGGCGCGATTTTATCTGGTAAGTTCTTCCTTGCGCGTCTTTGGCATCCCACGCTTTCTGAATTGTACTGGGAGCAAGTTGTAAATCCAGCAGCTCCGCTACCAACCACTCAGCATAATCACTTTGCAGTGTCCGTTCCGAACGAAGTATTCCTAGCTTTGTTAAGCCCTGGCGAGCAGCAAGGTAACATTTGATGAAATATTGTGCGAGTTCCTTCTTTTCGTTGAATGTCATCGCATCACTTTGCTGTGAGATAACCGGGGGCATTGTCTTGATAACTGGTAGAGTTTTCTCACCCGTGTGACCTATCCACGAATATGCCCAGCTAACGGCACCGAGCTCAGCCGCGCCGCCGAAGGCGGCGTCGGCTCCAGCCGCTGGTTAGGCGGCAGAAAACCTTGAAAAGCCATAACTACCTGCGTCCCGAAAGATACTGATATGCTTCAATGAACAATGGCTTCAATTCCGAAATATCGGGCGAATCCGGCTTGAGAGGCCGGAATACGGCCTCGTGAAAGCTGCTGTCGTACCTTTGAAGCTCCCACAGTTGGCCTCTAAAACTCCTAGCTATGTCTTCAGGCAGTTTGATCTTCAAGTTCCATGCATATGTTCCCCCCCAGGCCACACTGAATACCACCCTGTTCCCAAGCTTGAAGCCGACATAGTACTTGTTCAGATTGTACGGTAACTCCCACCCTTGCCCAGCTACCAGCCTAGCCACTGCTTCCACCGCATTACGAAACTGTGCTGTTGCTTCCTTTCCGTGCTCAGACTCATAAAAGTCCCAATCCCACTCTGCCATTACCTTGGTCACACCAACCTTGCGTGGGGGCTTGGACTCCAGGACCTCAACAACAAGGAACTCTTCATCCTCAAAACAGTAACGCCTTACCTGCACTAAATCAACGGGATAGCCTATCTTACCCGCCATACGAGGTACAGCACTCTTGAACGAAGGGGCGATCAAGATGATGCGAATGTCCAGATTCTCCCAATCAAGCTCAATGCCCTCAGGCTTTTTCTTGCTCTCCAGCCAAATCGCCTTTATGGAGTCTGGGTTCGTTTCGGCCCAAATCGCATATCCGAGCGCTTGCGGTAGAATATCTTCACCGGCTTCCTCATTCTTGATTTCTATGATGCATACACGCGAATCTTGATCGACCCCCAACATATCAGGAATTCCCTGTTTAGCACCGGTACGAATCTGGCGATGGATGATATAGACATCGCCTCCAAGGACTTCCTGATTGTCCAGTATGTACCCCTCCAATTCTGACTCAGACGCAAACGGCTTCTCGATCAAACTGCGTGTCTGATCCCGTGACTTCCAATACAAATTTAGCATCTCATCACCCCAAAATTTCGAACATTGTGGTCACAAATGATGCTCAAGGACTGCCGCCTAACGACCAAGCTCACCTACCGCTATGGAGCGCTAGGCCTCTTCGGTTCCTATAATGCCGCACCCGGATCGCCTGACGCACCTGATCCAGGAGCTTGGGCTTCGGCGGAGTCGTGGAGGGAGCCGGACTTTTCACGGGCCGTGACAAACGCCTCGGGAGCTCCGCTTGTCCCTGTGAGACCGACCGTTTGACCGTCAGATTCTCCATGCGAAGCGCTCCCTCACCACAGCTACCGCGGTGAATGTCTGGTTTCTTCAACCCAAAACTCAACGGCATTCTATTGAGCACGCCCCAAAAAGTCAAGCAGGAATTTCTCCTCCTCGACAAGCCGACGCTCCGGCAGGGCAGGTGCTGAGGGCGAACCCTGCCGACATCGGGAGAGCACGATGAGTGATTCCACCGTGGGAGTTCGCCCCGCATGCCTTTGGGCTCAAGAGGGGGAATTTCTCGACGTCGAGCGGACAATAGGGAATCCCCAGCTTAGGGTTGGATGAACGGCAGCGAGCGTGCACCCGTAAAAAAGCTCCGCGATGGCCATTTGCCTCGAAAGCCCGCCCTCGCCTACCTTCAATGAGACGCCGGGTTTCCTCCACCAGCTCTGGTGGCCAGAAGGGCTTGTGTACCCTTTTGGGTCGGCAGGATAAGGGCGCCAGAGCCTCCACTCTGCCCCGGCCGTCGCCGCCAGTAGTAGAGCGACCCGCCAAAGGCATCCCCGGTAGCCGCAAGTCCGTGCTTCTGCCAAAACGTCAAGAGCAACCTCTTCCGCAGTCTTCCCCTTCATGCCTCATCCGCAGCCGCCGCGCAAAACTTCCAATCCCCCAAACCGCTTCGCCCGCAGACCCGCCTCCTGAAAAGGGGAACGTCCTAAGGCAGCTGCCGCACTGCGGAGAGCCCAAGCCACACCGCGTGGAAAACCGCTCCCGCAGGTCTCCCGCAGAGGCCCCCAGAACCGACAACGAACCCACCCCCTCACTCTCCTACCACCTGCCCTCTGCCAGAACTCCAGGAGCCTATGCACTTTTTATCGCACGCCGAGCCGGATTGGCCGATAAGAGAGTCAGAGGGGAGAGGATGAGAGACTTTGCGGAGCGTCTCGTCTCTGCTGTTATTAGCGCTTCGGTCCTTTCAGGCCGTGAAGGATCAGGTCAATGGCTTGATCGAAGACGTGCTTGGGCATCGCTGCTTGTTTAGACCAGGCCACCCAACGCAACCCTAGGAAGTGACCAATTCCCATGAGGCTATAGGCCAGGGTCTCGGCGTCGAGCGGGCGAATCTCACCACGGCGCATCCCTTCCCGAAGTCCACGAATGTATCCTTGGGCCAGGCGCTCGAAGTACCAGCGAGCGACGGACGGGGAGACAAATTCGGCTTCCCGAACGATGCGATAGGCCTCGCGGTTCTGGCGAATGAAGTCGAAGAAGGCGCGAAACCCCTCGCGCTCGATCTCGCGGCGATCGGTGAGGCCAGCAATCGCTGCGCGGGCATTCCGGCGCAATTGCGTATTGAGGTCGCGAACGAGCTCATCGAGGATCTCCGTCTTGCTGGAGAAGTAAAGGTAGAAGGCTCCGAGGGAGACGCCAGCACGCCGCGTGATCTCGGCAATGGACGTAGCGTAAAAACCTTTGCGGCTGAAGCAAGTTTTCGCAGCCTGCAAGAGCTTTCGACGGGACAACTCGCCGCGAGTCGGGGCTTGCATCGTGGCGACTTCCCCAGTGGGAACGGCTACAGAGCGTTGAGGGGGGGACAAGGGGCGTCCACTGTCTATGCCGTACATGAGGAACTCGATGGCCGTATGGCGAACAGAGTCGGGGACGTCACCCGGGACGAGGATGAGCCACCGAAGGGTCAGGAAGTACGCCACGCCGATCAAGGCGACGGCTGCGACCTCGGGATCGAGCGCACGGACCTGTCCTCGGCGACGTTGCTCGATCAAGAATTCCCGCAAGAGCGCGATGAGTCCGTCATAGAATCGGTGGTGCATGCGCTTGTTGACGAACTCCACCTCTCGAAAGATCCGATAAGAAGCCCGATTGTGGCGAATAAATGTGAAGAACGTCGTTAGGATGCGATCCAGATGCGTATGAAGATCGCCCTCGGAGCGCAAGGTGGAAGTGAGCTCCATTTGCAGGATCATGCTGGCGCGCGCGACGAGTTCCGAGAAGATCGCCTCCTTATCGGTGAAGTACTGGTAGAATGTCCCCAACGCCACGCCCGCGCGGCGACAGATGGCTGAGACAGAGGCATCATGGTAGCTCCCTTCAGCGAAGACCTCTTGAGCAGCGGCCAGAAGGCGTTCTCTCGTTGCCAAACCCCGCGCAGTTGAAGGAGCTCGCGTTTTTTTCGCCACGCGCGTCGTCATCTCCACCGAGGAGAAAGCGTAACAGAGGTCGAGGAGATGTCAAGATGGGTGAAGCGAAGGGCCATCGCTATCGCCCTATCCCCTCTTGGGTGCGTCGAGTCCTCGGGGCGAGGACGACAGCTTCGCCGCGCACGACCTCTTCCCCGTTTTGATTCGTGCACCGCGCGGTCAAGGTCACCACGGGTTTATCTTCACGAATGCGAATCACCTCCACAGTCGCGGTGATCGTATCGCCCGGATAAACCGGTCGAAGGAATTCAAGACTCTGGCTGAGGTAGATCGTTCCTGGTCCGGGAAGCTGCCGACCTAAGACCGCTGAGATCAAACTGGCCACCAGCATTCCG
This sequence comes from Acidobacteriota bacterium, assembly GCA_030550025.1. Taxonomy (GTDB): domain Bacteria; phylum Acidobacteriota; class Blastocatellia; order HR10; family HR10; genus HR10. Next base: position 446,402 of record JAUQQC010000001.1, read on the forward strand.
TGAACGATGGGCCGTCCAAAGCGCGTGGTTCGAGCGAAGGCCTCGTCCAGGTGCAGAGGGTTATCATCCCCACTCAGTGCGGCGAAGGCTTGAACATCCGCGCTCGTGATCGTCTTCGACCACGAAGCGGTTGCACCAACGTGCAGGTCATTCATGTGGCCCTCCCCATCGGATCACTGTAGCTCCCCATGAATATCCGGTCCCGGCGCTCACCAGGACCACGATGTCGCCATCTCGCAATCGTTCTTCTCGTCGGGCGAGATAAAGCCCCAGCAGGGGATCAACGGCTGAGAGATGGCCATAGTCCGAAAGGTAGATCGCTTGGGAATCCGTCAGTCCGAGAGCTGACAGCAGCGCCTCGAAGAGCGACCGTTTCGTGTGCAATGGGATGAGGAAGTCGAGGTGATGGCACCCGCTGCGAGCCATGGCCTCGCGGATCACCTGCACGAAATGGTCCAGAGTGATGGGATCGAGCATCTCTTTCATCCGGATCGGATCGGTGACGTCCAAGAAGTGCCATCGGCGCTTGAGGGTTTCAGAGCTTGGGGGAAGCAGAGAGCCTCCGGCTGGGACGCGAACGAAGTCGGCGAAACGACCGTCCGTGAGGAACGCGGATTCCAAGACGATATTGCGCCGATACCCGCGCCGAAGCACGCATGCCGCCGCTCCATCGCCGAAGGTGAACATAAAACGCGAGCGGGGATTGGTATAGTCCAAAAGCATGGACTCGGTGGAAGCCGCCACCAGCAGCATGTGGTGCAGGGAAGAGTCCGCGAACATCAAGCTACGGGCTACCTTCAAGGCGAAGGGAAGCCCGGCCGAGGCACCGCTGAGTTCAAAAGCGTAAGCCCGTCGAGCCCCTAAGAGTTCTTGGATCCGCGGCGCAGCCAGCCAGACGTAGTAATCCTTGTGCATGCTTCCGAAATAAATGAGCGCGTCTACGTCTTCCGGTAGCACTCCGGAATCTTGCAAAGCTCGTCGTCCCGCTTCAGCGGCCATCATAGAGACTGTCTCTCCCTTCCCGGCTACGTCAGCAATACGCTTTTGATTCAATCCGAATTTGGTTCGGATCACCTCGGCTGGGATGCCGGAAGCCGCAGCCACCTCTTCAGCCGTCATCACCTGCTCTGGTAGGTAAATGCCCAGGCCGGCGATACCGACGACGGTCATCTGAGGCTCTCTCACGCGAGAGCTTCTCTCATTCGCGTTGGGTTCCATATTGGCCTCTCAGCGCTATTCGATCGATCTTTCCTGCGCCGGTTTTGGGCAACTCTTCCACGAAAACCACTGACTTCGGCACTTTATAACTGGCCAGCCGGGAGCGAAGATAAGCCAGCAACTCCGCTTCCGTCAACGCGCTCCCCGGACGACGCACCACGATCGCTCGCCCGACTTCCCCCCATTCGGGATCCGGCACTCCGATGAGCGCCGCCTCCGCCACATCCGGATGCCCCAGCATTACGCTTTCGACCTCCGCCGGGTAGATGTTCTCCCCGCCCGAGATGATCACATCTTTGATGCGACCGACAATGTAGAAATCCCCTTCCTCGTCGAACAGAGCGAGATCCCCTGTCCGTAGCCAGCCCTCTACAATCGTGCGCGCCGTCTCCTCCGGGCGGTTCCAGTAGCCGGGGATCACATGGGGGCCGCGGATCCACAGTTCTCCCACCTCGCCAGGCGCGACATCGCGACCATCGTGGACCACGCGGACTTCCACATGGAAGAGCGGGCTTCCCACCGAGCCCGGCTTGCGGCGGGTTTTTTCATCCGGTAGCCAGAAGTTGTTGGGCCCGGCCTCGGTTAATCCGTAGCCGGTCTTGAAGGGCACACCCTTCTCAAAGAAGCGCTCGAAAACCGGCATGGGACATGGGGCACCGCCGCTGATCACAATGCGGCAACGGGAGAAATCCGCTTGCCCCCATCGGGAGTGTTGTTGAAGGCGGATGAACATCGTCGGCACCCCGAAGAAGAGCGTGACCTGCTCCCGCTCCAGCAGGTCGAAAACCTGATCGGGATCGAAGGCCGAGCAGAGGATGGAGGCGCCGCCGATGTAGACCAGGGGGGTGGTGAAGACATTGAGGCCGCCGGTGTGGAAGAGAGGGGCGTTCAGGATCGCCACATCGTCCGGTCGCAGCCCCCAGCTCGTCACGGTGTTGACCGCGTTCCAGGTGATGGTGCCATGGGTGAGGATCGCCGCCTTCGGCAAGCCGGTAGTTCCCCCGGTGTAACACAGCACCCATGGATCGTCCAGGGCGAGTGGGGCCGGATCCACCGGCCGATCGGAGGCCCGATCCTGCAGATCCCGCCATCGATGGTGGGCGCCCCGGACGGGCTCGTCGAGGGCGATTATCGCCGGGGCGGCCTCCTCTAATGCAGCGGCCTTCTCCATCAGATCCCCGCTGTAAATCAAGGCGCGGGGTGGGATGTCCTGCAGCAGGGCCTGAAGCTCGGGAACCGCCAGTCGGAAGTTCAGGGCCTGCAGGATCACGCCGACCTTCTGGCAGGCAAAGAGCAGATCCAGATATTCCAGCCGGTTGGTGGAAAGGATGGCCAGGAGATCCCCTTTACGCAGCCCCAGGGCCTGCAACGCATGGGCCGCGCGGTTGGCCCGTGCGTTCCATTCCGCATAAGAGATCCGTCGCCCAGTGGCTGCATCGATCAGAGCGACACGGTTCGGAGAGAGCCGAGCCCGCTTCGCCAGCCAGTCGGCAGCTGGCATCATAGGGAAACCTCCTCACCTTTCAGGAACGCGATCGCGACCCGGTTGAATGCTTCGGCCTGCTCGATGAAGAAAAGGTGGCCCGCCTCCGGGAAGATCACTAGACGGCTATGGGGGATGCGGGCATGGAGGCGCCGGGCGTTCTCCACCGGGACCACCCGGTCCTCCGCTCCATGGGCAATCAGGGTGGGCGCGCGGATCTCGTGGACCCGCGCCTCCAGATCGAAGGCCATGGCAGCTGCCAGCTGGCGCTGATAAGCGTGAAGCGGCTGCGGATGGGCCACTCGCCAGGCCACATATTCCTCCAGCGCCTCGGGGTGCTCACGGAGGAACCGTTCTGTCACCGAGATCGCCCATACCCGCCGCAGATCCGTCTCCGGATCACCGGTCCGATGGGTAAAGACCGCCAGGCTTTCAGGAGGCATGGGAACCACGTTCGGCCCCCCGAAGGAGGTGCAGCAGAGGATCAAGCGGTTGAGCCGATGGGGATGGCGCAGGGCGAACATCTGAGCAATGAAGCCGCCCATGGAAGCTCCTATGATATGAGCCCGATCGATCCCCAGGGCGTCCAACAACCCGGCCACATCGTCGGCCATTTGCTCGATGGAGTAGGGGATGTCCGGATGATCCGACTGGCCCGCGCCGCGATTGTCGATGGCGATAGCTCGGAAGTGCGAAGCGAAGGTCGATATCTGGCGACGCCAGAGGAGGTGATCGCCTCCCAGGCCAGGGATGAAAACGACCGCTTCTCCATGTCCCTGCTCGACGTAGAAGATGTTCAGGTCGTTCGCCGTGAACGTAGGCATCGCTTCGATTCATCGTTCATTGCGTGATACATGAATCGCCTTTCATACTAGAAGTCGAATCACAGTTTGTCAAGCGGCACGGCTTTCGTGCGGGACGATGATTCGGATGCCTCCCATTGACCGATGGGGACGTTCACGGTCAAAATGACCTCGTTTGAGGAGCTTCCCTGTGAGGAGGGCACGGGATGCGAACGTTGGATGAGCTTCGGCGCTTGCTCAGCAGATTGGATGGACGCGGATACAAGGCGTATGAGGAGATCGAAGGGGCCTACGAGGGACCCGGTTGGGTGCTCTACGTGGATCACGTGCAGGGCGATCCGTTCGCTCCCCCTTCGAAGATGCGAGTGCGTGTGGACGGGCGCCGAGCGGGTTTCCCGGCGGATCTCTACAGCACGGCGGTTCGGCGTCTGGCGCTCGAGGATTTCCTGGCGCGGCGGGTGCGCCAGAGCATCGAAGCTGTGAGTCGCGGGCATCGGGGGTCGGGCAAGAGCGGACTGATTTGGGTGGATGCGGGAGGACAAGAGGTGTTAGAGCGAACAGCTGTCCGCGTGCGACCCGAATGGATCGAATGTCGGTTCCAATTGGGACTGCCGGCAGCCGGGCGCACGGTGCTTGGGCGGCAGGCTGAGGAGATGCTCTGTCGTGAAGTCCCGGAGATCATGCGCCGGAGCTTGTTTTGGTCGGAGATCCCGCAGTCGGAGTGTCGGCGTTTCGTCGAATGCGTGGAGAATCAGGAAGCCATTCGCGCGCAGCTTCGTGAGCGGCGACTCGTGGCCTTCGTGGCCGATGGGGCCATCCTGCCGCGTCGCAGTGGGGTGAGCGAGTTGCCGCTCGAACGCGCGATCCCCTTCCGTTCGCCCGAGTCTTTGCGCGTGACGTTCGCCGTGCCGAATCCCGTCTCTCAGGGCGGGCGCGTGCACGATACGCTCACGGGGATGGGGATTCCCGAAGGTGTGACGTTGATCGTCGGGGGGGGCTATCATGGAAAGTCCACGCTACTGCGCGCGCTGGAGCGATGTGTCTATCCGCATGTTCCTGGAGATGGGCGCGAATACGTCATCACGCGCGCAGATGCCGTCACAATTCGCGCCGAAGATGGACGGCGCATCGAACGCGTGGACCTAACACCCTTCATCGGTGAGCTGCCCTACGGGCAACGGACGGATGACTTCTCGACGGAGAACGCGAGCGGGAGCACGAGTCAAGCAGCTAACATCTTGGAAGCGCTGGAGGCCGGATCGCGCTTGCTCCTCATCGATGAGGATACGTCGGCGACGAATTTTATGGTGCGAGATGCTCGAATGCAGGCGCTTGTCGCGAAGGCGCTGGAGCCGATCACGCCGTTTGTGGATCGCGTGCGCGAGTTGTACGAACAGTTCGGCGTCTCGACGATCCTCGTCATGGGAGGATCGGGAGATTATCTGGATGTCGCGGATACGGTCATCTTGATGCGGGGATATGTGCCGGAGGACGTGACGGAACAGGCGCGGCGCGTCGCTCGCGCGTTTCCCACGGAGCGACGTCGCGAAGTCGCGCGGCCTATTGAGCGAATCATCGAGCGCATCCCATTGGCCGAGAGCCTTGATCCATCGCGGGGGCGTCGTGAGGTGAAGATCGAGGCGAAGGCTATGGACCTCCTGCTCTTCGGCGAGACGGCCATTGACCTTCGCGCGGTGGAGCAGATTGTAGACATCAGTCAGACGCGCGCCATTGGCTATGCGCTCTATTGTGCGGCAGAGCGATTCATGGATGGGCGCCGCACGGTGCGCGAGATCCTGGATGAGCTGGAGCAACTCTTCGAGCGCGAGAGATTGGAAGTGCTTGATCCCTTTCGGCGGGGCGAATCCCACCCCGGAAATTTCGCTCGCCCGCGCCGCTACGAGATCGCTGCCGCGCTCAATCGCCTTCGGACCGTCCGCATGCGACAGCGACGCGAATGAGGCGCACGAGAGGCTCCCGTTTCTCCCAATAGGCGGTCACCGCCCGCGACTTCGCGTGACGCTCAGCTTCTTTTCGAGATACGCTCGCAAGACGACGGCATTGTTATGCTTCGAATCGCGAGCGCTATAGAGCAATGTGATTGTTCCCTGGCGCGCGGCTTCCAGCAGCCGCTGCCAGGCTTCCGGCTTTCGATCCAGCTCGGCGAAGTAACGGCGCTGGAACTCCTCCCACTTCTTCGGATCGTGGGCAAACCATCGGCGCAGCGCATCGCTGGGAGCGACGTCTCTCACCCACGCATCCATGAGGAGCCTATCCTTCTTCATCCCGCGGGGCCAGAGACGTTCAACGAGAAAGCGACGCCCGTCCTCCAGTTCTGCCGGATCATATGCGCGCTTGAGGCAGATCATCGCGCCGACTCCGGGTCCACCTTGCCGCTCTCGCGTAGCGCCCGGCTACGCTGGCCATTCCGAGACCCCTCATTCCGGACATTGTGCTTCCGTGAAGCGGATCCACGAGAGGATCTCCTCTACGGAAGGGAGCGAGTGCTCTTCCGCAGCTGCGTGAATGAAGTAAATCTCGCCATACCGATCGGCGATCAGAAGCGCCCCCCGCTCCACTGCTTCGTATCGGCAATGGGCGCGCTTGTCCGCGTCCACGAGGATAGGGAAGGGGAAGGGGTGCACTCGCGCGATCTCCTCCGCCTCGCGCGCACCCGGAACGATCGCCAGGACCTCAGCTCCTTCTTGACGGATCTCCGCGTAGTGATCAGCCAGCGCGAGAAGCCGTTCGAAAATAGCGGCGTCGCGCGATTCGCCAAGCAGAAGCAGGACGAGCGCACGGTGCCCTCGATAATCCGAAATCCTCACCGGCTGTCCCCTCGTACTGGTCAGGGTGACATCTGGGAGCAGTGCGCCCACCATCAAACCTGGCATGGCATTTCCTCCCATTGTTTCAGGTCAAATTTCGGGCCAGAGCTAGTGACGGCGGGAGCATAGCATTCTTTTGCGACGAACGTCAACGTGGCCGGGCAAGAGCCGGGCACCTTGTGTTGGGAAACCACCTTAATACCGCCTAGTAAGGCTGTGCTGGAGGGGCCTCCTTTTCGGGCGTGCCCCCTTCCTCTCGACTTGTTGCGCATGGGTTTTACTCCGTACCATCTTTTCCGTATGCGCTGGCCGCGATCGAGTGGCATTTTATTGCACATCACCTCGCTTCCAAGCCGGCACGGGATCGGAGACCTCGGCTCGGAGGCATATCGGTTCGTGGATTTTCTGATCGAGGCGGGGCAACGCATCTGGGCGATCCTTCCGCTTGGGCCGACGGGATATGGCGACTCCCCCTATCAGTGTTTCTCCGCCTTCGCGGGGAATCCCCTATTGATCAGCCTGGAGCGGCTCGTCGAAGAAGGCTTCCTCTCTCCCGAAGACCTTGAGGGCCCTGATTTCCCAGAAGGGACGGTGGATTACGAGCGCGTGATCCCATTCAAGATGACGTGCTTGCGAAAATCCTTTCAGTTGTTCGTCGCACGCGCATCGGATCGAGAGCGAGAAGCGTTTGAAGCGTTTTGTCGGGAGAACGCGTGGTGGCTTGAGGACTATGCGCTCTTCATGGCCGTTAAAGCCGCTCATGGCGGGGTGGTTTGGACCGAGTGGCCCCTTCCGATCGCTCATCGGGAGCCGGAAGCTCTGGCGCAATGGCGAGAAGCATTAGCCGATGAGATCATGATGCGGAAGTACTGGGAGTTTCAATTCTTCCGTCAGTGGGACGCGCTTCGCGCCTACTGCCGAGAGCGCGGCCTTTGGATCATGGGAGATCTTCCGATCTATGTCGCCCATGATAGCGCCGACGTCTGGGTGCATCGTGAGCTGTTCCATCTAGATGAGCGGGGCAATCCTACGGTCGTCGCCGGAGTCCCGCCGGACTATTTCAGCGAGACGGGGCAGTTGTGGGGGAACCCCCTCTATCGGTGGGAGGTCATGGCTCGTTCAGGATACGCATGGTGGATCGATCGCGTGCGATGGACATTGCGCCTGGTGGACATCATTCGACTCGATCATTTCCGCGGGTTCGAAGCGTATTGGGAGATTCCGGCGACGGAGCGAACGGCTGTGCGAGGTCGGTGGGTGAAAGGACCGGCTGAAGCGTTCTTCGAAGCGCTGGAGCGAGCCTTAGGCGCGTTGCCCATAGTCGCGGAGAATCTCGGCGTGATTACTCCTGAGGTCGAAGCTCTCCGCAAACGCTTTGGATTTCCTGGCATGGCCGTCTTGCAATTCGCGTTTGGCGGCGATCCACGTACCTCATCGTTCCTGCCGCATAATCATGAGCGCGATCTCGTCGTCTACACGGGCACGCATGACAACAATACGATCCTCGGATGGTGGAGTGAGGAGGAGAGCACGCTCGCGCCGGAACAGGCGCAGCGTGAGCGCGAGTTTGCCCGCAGGTATCTCGATCTCGACGACCGCCCCGTACATTGGGCGTTCATCCGTGCGGCGCTTGGATCAGTGGCCGACATCGCCATCATTCCTCTTCAAGATGTGCTCGGATTAGGGAGCGAAGCCCGCATGAATCGCCCGGCGCAACCGACGGGAAATTGGCGCTGGCGGTTCCGTCGTGAGATGTTGACGCACGAAGTTCGCGAGCGATTGCGAGAGCTGACTTGGATCTACGGCCGACTTCCAAATTGTCCTTCGAAGTGAACCTTGGTACAATGTGGGTGATGATGGAAGGAGAGAAGTTGATCGAGTGGATGAAGAGGAAGCTGCCGGAGCTGCTTCGCACGGATGAGGAGTTTCGCGCCCTCGTACTCGGAACGCTTGTCCAATATCTCCCTACTCGCGAAGAGTTCCTCGCTATCTTAGAGCGACTGGAACGGATTGAGCGCGAATTGGAGGAGCTCCGCAAGGAGCAAGCTGCCCTCCGGCAGGATTTCAAAGCCATGCAGCAAACGCTCGTGGAGCAGGGGCAGGTAATTCTGGCCGTGCAACAGGCGATCGTGGAGCAAGGGAAAGCGATCGGAGAGCTTCAAAGGACTGTAGCAGGGTTGCAGCAAACGGTGGTCGAGCAGGGGCGGGCGATCGCGGAGTTGCAGCAGGCGGTGGCCGAGCAGGGGCGGGCGATCGCGGAGTTGCAGCAGGCGGTGGCCGAGCAGGGGCGGGCGATCGCGGAGTTGCAACAGGCGGTGGCCGAGCAGGGGCGGGCGATCGCGGAGTTGCAACAGGCGGTGGTCGAGCAGGGGCGGGCGATCGCGGAGTTGCAGCAGGCTGTCCTCGAGCTGGGGCAGGCGATTCGCGTACTGTTCGAGCGGGTCGAACGGTTGGAGGCGGCGCACGACAAACTGACGGGAGAGGTGCGAGGGCTTCGCGCAGACGTCACGCGTTTGGAGCGACGCGTGGATTCGGGCTTCGCTCGCTTTGGGATTCTTGCCGAGGATGTCCTCCGTCGCTCGCTGCAGGTGGCGGTCGAGTCGTGGTTGAAGGCTGGGCGCGTGCAAACGATGGAAGTGGCGGGGCGCCAGGTAGATGTTGTGATCCGAGATGGGGAACATATCCTCTTGGAGGTAACGGCGCGAGCACATTTGCAGGATATTGATAAACTGAAACTGACGGCTCAAGTGTACGAGCAGCAATTCGGCATCAAACCCCGATTGGCTATCGCCTGCGCCTATGTGACTCCTGTGGTCGTCCGGCGATTGATAGAGGAAGGGATCGAGCTGATTTCTGCTGAGGTTCCTGAGTAAGGGGCGTCACGGCGGAAATGCGTTATTCCCCTTTTGCCTCCATCCAATTCCGTCCCATTCCGACTTCAACGACGAGAGGGACGTTCAGGCGGTGCACGTTTTCCATCTCGGTTCTGACCAGCAGCGGAGCGACCTCCCGTTCGTCTTCGGGGACTTCCAGGAGCAGTTCGTCGTGAACCTGCAGCAGGAGGCGGCTCCTCAGGCCATATCTCTGCAACGCCTGATGGACGCGGATCATTGCGAGCTTCACCAGGTCCGCAGCCGTCCCTTGGATGGGGGCATTGATCGCCTCGCGTTCGGCGCGTGCGCGCAAACTTGGGTTCTTATTGGCGATGTCGGGAATCGGTCGGATGCGCCCGAAGAGCGTGCGGACGTATCCCGTTCGCCGCGCTTGCTCGGGCGTCGCCTCCATGAATCGGCGTACGCCGCGATACGTGCGATAGTAGTTCTCGATCACGCGCTGCGCTTCCCGGCGCGAGAGGCCCGTGCGCTGCGCCAGGCCGAAGGCGCCGATGCTGTAGGCGATGCCGAAGTTGACGATCTTGGCCAGACGCCGCAACTCTTGCTCCTGCTCGGGCGTTTGCGCGCCGAAGATCGTTCGCGCAACGTGCGCGTGGATATCGAGACCGCGTCGGAAGGCTTCGGTCATCTCCGGATCGCCCGTCATGTGGGCCAGGATGCGCAGTTCAATCTGGGAATAGTCGGCCGAGAGCAAGAGCCATCCGGATTCGGCGACGAAAGCCCGACGAATGCGGCGGCCTAAGGGGGTACGCACCGGAATGTTCTGCAAATTGGGGGAAGCGGAAGAGAGCCGCCCGGTCGCCGTCCCCGTCTGATTAAACGTCGTGTGCACGCGCCCGGTCTCTGGATTCACCAGTCGGGGGAGGGCATCAATGTAAGTGCCCTTCAACTTCACCAGCTCGCGGTATTCGAGGATCAAGCGAGGCAACTCGTGCTCCTCGGCCAACTCCTCCAACACATCAGCGCTCGTCGAGATGCGTCCCGTCTTCTTCGTCCGCCGCGTGACGATCAATCCGTGAGCTTCTAAGACCTCTCCCACCTGTTGCGGTGAGTTGATGTTGAACTCACGCCCCGCCGTTTGATGGATGCGCCGCGTGAGCGCCTCGATCTCGCGCTCCAGCTCTTCCGAAGCCTCGCGAAGCGCCTCGACATCCACCTTGATGCCAATCCGTTCCATCTCCGCCAGGATCCCGATGAGCGGGAGTTCGATCTCGCGATAGACGCGTTCGAGGTCCATCTCGGCGAGCTTTTTCGCGAACACGCCCTGCAGTCGAAGGATCACATCCGCTTCCCGAGCACTCGCTTTCCAGGAGATGGGGTCTTCCTCCCATTCGAGGCGCAGGTGCTCGCGAGCGAGCGCACGGAGATCGTATTTGCCGCGATTCGGATTGAGGAGCCAGGCGGCGATCATGACGTCGTCGAGCCTCCCCTCCGGTTCGATCCCCAATCGAGTGAAGGCCTTCAGCGCTGATTTGGCATCGTGCGTGCATTTGGCGACCAACCCATTCTCAAGGACCTCACGCACGATCGCCCACGCTGCCGGCAACGTCGCGAGATCCACGTAGACGGCTGCATACGGTTCGAGCGCCAGGGCAATACCCCGAATGCCCTCTTCCGCCCACGTCAGGGAGAAGGCGAGGCGATCCGCTGCCCAGACGCGCTCCATCCATTTTCGGAATGCGGATTCGTCCGGGATCTGGAGATAATCTCCGGCAGCTTCTCGTATCATGATCTCCGGGCTCTTCTCGGCAGCGATCTTCTCCGCGTCCACGAGGTCTTTGAGCAGAGAGGTGAACTCCAGTTCGGTAAACAGCTCATAGGTGCGGTGCGGATCGGGGCCGTGATACCGAAGCTGCTCCAGCTCGATCTCCAGAGGGAGATCGGTCCGAATCCTCACCAACTCGCGCGAGGTTAGAATGAGATCGCGGTGATCGCGCAGCGATTCTCGATAGGATTTCTTCTCGACCTTCTCCCAATTGGCGAGCGCGCGGTCGAGCGTGCCGAACTGGCGGATGATTTGAACGGCACCTTTCTCTCCAATGCCTGGCGCTCCGGGGATATTGTCCGTCGAATCTCCCCACAGAGCGAGCAGGTCGACGACCTGATCCGGCCTCACCCCTAATCGTTCCTCGACGCCCTTCTCGTCGTAGTAGACGTAGGTCTGGCGATCGGCCTTGAGGATTCGAATGTTCGGGCTCACCAGTTGGCAGAGATCCTTGTCGTTGGAGACGATGACGACGTCCATCCCCTGATCGGCCGCTCGCCGCGCGAGCGTGCCAATGACGTCGTCGGCCTCGTAACCGGGGAGCGCAAGGATGGGAACGCCCAGGGCCTCGCAGACCTTAAGGATATAGGGGAGTTGCGACGCGAGGTCATCGGGCATCTCCGTACGATTGGCCTTGTATTGCGGGAAGATCTCGTGTCGGAACGTCGGCTCTCCGGTATCGAAGACGACGGCGAGATAATCGGGCTTCTCCTCGACGATGAGCTTGCGGAGCATGGTCGTGAAGCCATAGATGGCATTGGTGGGGAAGCCATGCGAGGTCGCCAGACCGCGAATCGCGTAATAGGCGCGAAAGACGTTGGACATGCCATCCACCAGGAAGAGCCGCCGCACCATAGGCTCTTATTTTATCCGCGTTCCTTCCCCTCTCACAATGAGGAAGGTGCTCATCGGGACACGCAGATTGTATTGACGGCACTCGTCACGCCCTTTAAACTCGGGGACTCACCTAGTGAGAACGCAACCAAGGAGGGTAAACGCATGCGAGGGCAGAGGATCGTTCTGAAGAGCGTGCGCGTTCTGTGTTTGGTGGGGTGCATGCTTGTTCCCGTACCTTTCCGGGAGGGCGAGGAAGCCCTTCGAGCGCGACCACAGCTGCGGCCAATTATCACGGGCCGCAGCCTTGCCATCTCGCCGGATGGTCAATTCATCGCCACGACGGGAGAGTACGGGTGGGTCTTGCTCTTTCGCGTCGCCGATGGAAGCTTCGTCCGGCACTTCGGGGGACATATCGGTCCGACCGTGTTCGTCACGTTCTCCCCGTTGGGAGCGCTGCTGGCATCCGGGAGCCTCGACGAGAATTTTCACCTTCATCGAGTGGCCGATGGACAGCTCATCGCGACTCAAGTTGGACATCAGATGGGCATCAACGCGATCCTCTTCACGGCTGATGAAACATTGATGGCCTCGGCCAGTACCGATCGCGACATTCGCATCTGGCGCGTCGGTGAGAACCCAGCGCTGCAGATCTTACGCGGACATAAAAATCGTGTGGAAGCGCTCGTTCTGACTCCGGACGAGCGCGAACTGATTTCGGCGGGATTCGATGGCGTGATCCGCTTTTGGAGCTTTCCCGGTGGGCGCGCGCTCCACGCGCTTCCGGCTCACGACGAGCCTATCTTCGCCCTCGCGCTCTCCCCAGATGGCGAGTGGTTGGCTTCAGCGGGAGCGGATCGAACGATCAAGATTTGGAACCGACGAGAGCGGACGCTCGCGATGACGCTCGAGGGGCATACGGGGGCTGTGAACGCCGTGGCGTTCTCTCCGGATGGGACGGTCCTCGCCTCAGCGAGCGCGGATCGCACGGTTCGTCTCTGGCGTCTCTCCGATGGCGCGCTCGTCCGGACGATCTCCGCTCATGCGGGCGAGGTGTTCGATGTCGCGTTTTCTCCGGATGGAATCCTCGTCGCCTCAAGTGGGAAGGATCGAGCGATTCGCCTCTGGAGGGTGGATGACGGAAGTCTCCTGCGGACGATCACTTCACCGTAATGTCTGGGGAGTCATCTCGCCCCTATTCCGGAGGTCGCGCGTGAGGAGGGATTCCCCGAATCTGCGGGGATGAGGATGATCTCGACGCGTTGATTTCGACGGTGCGCGCGGGGCGTCGTCCCTTTCTCCAGGGGGGCTTCTGCTCCCCGGCCGATCGGTTTCAATCGTTCGCTCGGAACGCCTTTGGACATGAGGTAGGCGGCGACCGTTGCGGCATTCGCCTCCGAGAGCGCCTTGAGACGATCGGGGGAGCCAGATCCGCTCACATGCCCTTCGATCACATAGGTCCCCAGGGGGAATGTCGCGAGGATCGTGGCGAGATAGTCGAGCTTCGGGAGGACGTCGCGTCGAAGTTGCGGCATGCCTGGCGCCCGCGTCGGCACGAACAACTCCTCGTTCGGTAAGACGAGGATGAAGCGATCGTCCTCGTCCCGCGTCTCCACCACGCGCGCGAGCGCGAGTTTCGCGCGATGCTCGTTGATGGAGATGCTGCTCAGGCGGAGGAGGCGTAACTCTTCGGCGAGAGCCCTCGTTCGCGCTTGTTCTTCGGCGAGCTGCCGGGAGAGTCGCTCGACCTCCTCCCGATAGCGCTTCTCTGATTCGGAACTTTGGACCGCGCGTCGTTCCGCTTGCGCGAGCGCCGTGCGCACTTCCTCAAGGCGACCGTAAGCATCGCGAAGGTCGCGCTCTCGTTCCTCCAAACGTTGGCGCAGCTCGTCGCGCTCGGCGGTCACGCGATTGAGATCCTCGCGCAGCTCCTTCACTTGATCTTCTGCATCAGCAAGCGCCATCTCGCGCTGCCGTTGTTCAGCGGCCTCTCGCCGTTCGCGGGCGAGCCGACGGGCTATCTCGGACATGACGATGGCACGTCGCGCCAGGACAGCAGCTCGCTCATCGAAACCACGCTCGAAGGCGCGCTCGGCCTCTTCCAAAAGCGCCTCAGCGCGTCGCACTTCTGGATCCGCGTGCTCGCTCACTCGGAAGAAACGGGCGAGATCAAGCGCGCGACGCGCTTCAAGCAACTCGACCGGCATCTCGCGATCGCGCTCCGTGCTCACGCGCTCTTCCCGCCAAGGGACGCTCTCCATTCCAATATCGCCGCGAAAGTGGACTTCGACGGGCTCCATCTCCAGCCCCTCCCTCTCATCGGGAGGCAAGCTCGCCAGCACGACTTCGCGGCTTGGCGCCTCCACGAGGAAGTGTGGCTCGGCCGTCATCACCAAGCAAAAGGTGCGTTGTCGCGTCGCTGTCTCGATCGTCCCTCCCCATGAGCGCGCGAAGATGCGAAGAATGCTCGTCTTCCGCGGACGAAATTCCCCGATATTCTCCACAAGCCCTTCGGGCGTGACCGCCCAAAAGACATACGTTGCGTATTGTCGGTGGCTCGGCGGATCGAGGTCCTTCACCGTGATCGTGAGCCGCGCGATCCCATCCTTATACTGAACCGTCGCCGTGCCCGACGTGCGACTGTACCGCGTCGTCCCGCGCAGTTTCAACTCGACCTTCCGATCGGAGGGGAACGTAGCGGCCGTCGCGCGAAAAATGAAGTCGCTTCGCTCTTGGGCGAAGGCCACCGCGTGGAGAGAGAGCCATAAAGTCCATGCGATCGCGAACCGTTTCCCTCGCTTCATCGCACAGCTCCTTTCTGCGCCCTATGGCGCTTTCGGCGCGAAATATCCCGCGCGATGGCGTACGACCAGGTTGGGACGTCCGACAATCTGCACCTGGAGTTGGCGAAAGCTCCCATCGCGCGCAGTGTTCGTCGGATAGTAGGCGATCAGAAACTGACTGCTCAAATCCTCAGCGATGCGATGGAACGCCTCCTCAAGCGCGCGCTCATTCTCCGGATAATACGCGCGCCCACCCGTCAGCATGGCAAGAGCATCGAGGGTGCGCGCGTTCACATCGGCGAAGCGGAAGGAATCGCTCAGTCCGATAGCATAGATCAGAATGCCAGCGCGCTGTGCCCGCGCGATCACCTCGTGCTCGGAGCGCCGACTGCTCGTGTCGTGACCATCGGTGATGAGGATGAGGGCGCGCCGGATGCGATGCTCGGAGCGTTTGAGGAGGCGTTGCCCCATCGCTCCATCGAGGACCTCATCGAGGGCGGTGTAAGCGGCATCGTAGAGGGCTGTCCCCTGGCCCGCGTATCCCATGTCCTCGCGCACGAGTCTTCGCAAAGCCTCCTGCAATCGGCGCTCGTTGCTCGTCAGGCCGCATTGAAGATGCGTCACGCCGCGGAACGTGAGAAGCGCCGCATAATCCTTCCCCCAGCGGAAGAATCGGGAGAAAAAGCGCTCGGCTGCCGCGCGCTCCTTAGGCCAGTTGAACTCTTGACTCCCGCTGAAATCCACGGCCAATGCGACGATCATCGGCAGATCCTGAGTCCGCCCGAAGAATTCGATCTTTTGTTCCACCCCATCTTCGAGGACACGCACTTGCTCGCGCGTCAGATCCGTGACCGGCCGATTCCGCTCGTCCGTGACCGTGAAGACGACGTCCACCAAGGTGCTCTCCAGGGAGATGGTCGCTTCCTGTTCTGGCGTCGGCGGGGGAGCCTTCTGCTGTCCCCCCGCGGGGAGGAGCAAGCTTCCCCAGAGCAGCAAGAAGATAATGCCTCTCACGCTCTTTTCGTCACACGCTCGCGCCATTTGGTCAAAGGGATAGTGTAGCACATTTGGCGACGCGTGGCGCGCTCATTGGAAGAACGGTTTCCACTTCTCCTCAGGCGGAGGCGGCGTGAGCAAGCTGCCCACAATCAGACCGAGTAACGAGGTTACCAACGCCGGATAGATCGTCTCGATCCCCGTCCGCTCGGTGAGCCCGGCGAAGTGCCAGGTGAGGGTCACGAGCATCCCCCCGAGAATGGAGGCGATGCCGCCAGCCGTCGTCGCGCGCTTCCACAGGAAGCACGCCAAAAGCGCGGGCGTGATCCCCACGCCGTACATCGTGTAGGAGAAGAGCGCTGCCCGTAGCACGGTCTCGAAAAATTGAATGAGGATGTAGCCCGAGACGCCCAGTGCGATAACAGCCAGGCGAGAGTAGAGCACAATTTGCCGCTCGCTCGCCCGCGGATTGAGGAATCGCTGATAGAGATCCCGGACGATGTTGGTCGCCGGGACGAGCAAGAAGCTATCGCCTGTGGAGACGATGATGGCGACGGCAGCCGCCAGCAGGACGCATCCGGCCACGACGGGAAGTCCTTCGCGCGCCGCATACAGGAGCACCTGCTCGCTGCGGCCTGACGCCAGTTCAGGAAAGAGGCTCGATCCAATGACAGCCAGTACGATGATCATCGTCTCGATGAGCACGGTCCCGATGATCCATCCTACAACGGCTTGACGAGCCGCACGGGCATCACGGGCAGAGAAGAAGCGCTGATACATGTTGGCCAGACCAAGCATCAACAGAAGCGTCGGCAGCGCATATGAGAGCGCTTCCGTCACGGTAAAGCGCCCCATGAGGCTGAGGCGTTCCGCAGCGATGACTTCCCCCCAGTGAGTCGCCAGGCGCTCTCGCACCCCCTCCCATCCTCCCGCTCGGGCGATGAGGAACGGATAGGCGAAGAAGATGCCCCCGAGCATCAGGAGGCCATTAAAAATATCCGTATACGCGATCGAGAGGAGGCCTGCCGTCGCCGTGAATGCCGTCACGAAGAGGAAGGTGATGAGCGTGCCCGTCCCTGGATCGAGCCCGGTGACGATGTTCAAGACCAATCCCCCAGCGCGGAATTGATACGAGGCGATCACCGTATAGGCGATGATCGTCACAAGCGTGCCCAGAAGTCGAGCCCATCGGTTGTAACGCAGCTCGAGAACATCGGGGACGGTCAGTTGCTCGAGCTTTCGCGCGCGTCCGGCAATGAAGTAGATCACGACGAGGGCGACCCATACGCCCGCGTCGAACCAAAGTGCGGCGAAGCCTTCGCGATAGGCCAAGCCCGCCCCCGCGATGATCGAGCCCGAGCCAATCCACGTCGCCAGGAGCGTGCCGACGAGCACCGGCGCGCTCAGCTTCCGCCCGGCGACCATGAAGTCAACCTCCGTCCTGACGATGCGCGAGGCGTACAAGCTGACGCCCGTCAGGAAGATCAAATACACCAAGACGACGCTCAGATAGATGTTCATGGATCGCTCAGGGTAGGGCAGGAAGGGAAGTTTTGTCAATGGGTGAGCATCGAATGCGAGCGGGGATGCTGACCTTCATGATGATCGGCGTGTTCGCCAAGTGCGCTGTGATCGCACTGGAGGATTCCGAAAACTTGGGCGAATAGATCCGTAGAAGATGCGCAGCCGCATTTAGCTCGGAGACCTTCAAGGGCCAGCCTGGAACTCATTTCGCAACTTCTCTCTTCCCCCGCCCACCTCAGAGGACAAACCTCATGGCCCTTTGAGCTCCGGTGCGGAGACCGCCAGCAAGTTTTACGGAGATTTTTCGGGAGCTCGCCCAGCCACTTCAGCGAGTGGAAGCGAGCGACTTCTGCATCCTGAACTTAGCCACCAGGATTTCGAATTGAGCCGCCGAAGTGTTGGGTGGAATGCCGAGAAGTCCTAACCCGTAAAGGAGATCGTTGAGGTTGATCACTTGCTTCAGCTCTCCAGTGCTATCGAAGGTCAAAATTCGACCTCGGCCGCCTTCCACGGCCGAGACGTAAACTCTTCCCTCCCGGTAAGCGATCGAAGTCACAATCTCCGTCTTTTCCGGCAGGGGAAACATTCGCATCATCTCGCCGGCTTGATTGTATTTGATGAGATAAGGAGCAGTCTTAATCGGCCCGCCGCGCTCGGAGGCCGGGCGCCATAGGGAGAAGCTCACATAGATATTCCCCGCCTCATCCACAGCTCCGTCTAAGTGCCACAGTCCTGCGGGCATGCGCACTGTCACCGGTATGGAAGCGCGAATCACAGAGACTCTTTCTATTTCGTAAGTCCGTTGCCGAGCGGTGATCTCAAATGGGAACATCAAAAATCCACCGAGCACAACAGTGAGTATCTTGCTCATAGCTTTTACCTCCTTATTGGCGGTTCACATGCCCCTAGTGGGGTACACCATGTCACAGGACACATGCCCTGTGATCCATCCGGGTTGGGTGGTGGATAACAAAAAAAGGAGGGCCACCACGATTTCCTTTTGAAGCTCAGGGAGCACTGTCTTGATGCCCATGGCCGTCCTCCTTCATAGGGTCACTCCATCAGCCTCGGAGTTATGAGTATACTCTCTCTCTCTCTGTCAAGTCCCTTTTTGATGCCAGGGGAATAGCGCGGCGCTTATGAGGGAAACGATATCCTCTCCTGAATTGGGCGCTACGCCAGAGGGGGCACGTCCGACGCAAAATCCTCGCATCGAACGAGGCGTTCTCTGCAGGGTTGCCGAAAGAGCTTCAGCCCTCAAGATAGCGGGCATCTTGGGCTGGGATTTTCTTGACAGAGCAAAGGCGACCTTGATATAAGTTTGCTTTGCAAACGAAGGGTTTTAAGGAGGGAGAGAGTGGCGCTGATCATCGTCAACGAAGGGGAGTCCATCGAGAGCGCCCTTCGGCGCTTCAAGCGCAAGGTGCAGCAAGAGGACATCATCAAGGAGATCAAGAAGCATTCCTTCTACCTGAAGCCGGGCGAGAAGCGGCGGTTGAAAGAGGCCTTAGCGCGAAAGCGGCTGCGCCGTCGCCTGAAGCGCGAGATGGGAGAGTGAACGCGCTGCGGCTGTCATAACGCCGGGTCCTTCTCCTCAGTGTCTCCTCACGTGGAGGATGCCGTCTGCTTCGCAGGCTCCTGCATCTCTCTATCCCCGACTTGGAATGACAAGTACCGGGCAGGGAGCGTGTCGGGTGACGCGTACGGTCGTCGTCCCGATCACGGTGGTATCGAAGAAGCGCTTATGTTGTGCTCCAAGGACGATGAGGTCGCTTCCAAGCGCGCGCGCCGTCTCAATGATCTGCTCGGCCGCATCTCCGCGTCGAACCAGCTCCTTCACGTGACAGTGCGAGCGCGCATCCTCGGGAACCCATTCGCAAAGGCGAGCGAGCGCCTCGCGATCAGAGGCCTTTGGTGCCTCATCCTCCAGAACGTGCACGACCGTGAGTTCGGCACCAAAGCATTGGGCGAGGGAGACAGCATGCTGCAGGGCTTTCCGCGCGATGGGCGTGTAATTCACTGGACAGAGGAGATGTCGGATTGAGACCGGAGATCCCGATGAAACGTCCGCCTTATATCGGATGGTCAACACGGGTCGATCGCTCTCTCGTAAGACACGTTCGGTGACGGAGCCGAGCATCACGCGACTCAACCCACTGCGTCCATGGGTGCCCATGACGATCAGGTCAGCCTCGCGCCTCCGGGCCGTTTCGAGGATCGCCCGCGCGGGTGAGTCTTCCACAAGGAGAGATTCCACGTCGCGCTGTGTCCCAACGACGCTTCGTACATGTTCCACGAGATAGTGGCGCGTCGCGGCCTTTGCGCGCTCCAACGCTTGAAGCCATTCCTCGATCTCACCGGCGGTGAGGTAGGGAGGAAGGAGGAAGGGATCGGCATGCATCACCAGCAGTTGTGCGTTCGAGCAACGAGCCAGCTCGGCCGCATATCGGAGAGCGAACGTCGCCAGCTCGCTGAAATCTGTGGGACAGAGGATGCGTCGTGGGAAGGGGATGGTCACGGAAGTGTCCATGCTCATAAGTCTCCTCGCGGCTTATTCTCTTTCGCCCAGCCACGCGGGCTCTCTTGCAGGCTGCTCCTGCGCGCGCCGTTCGCTCAGGTAGTAGAGCACGGGCACGGCCATGCGCGAGAGCAGGAGCGAAGCCACTTCGCCCGCCATGAGCGAGAGCGCGAGCCCTTGAAAGATGGGATCGAAAAGGATCACGGCCGAGCCGACGATGACGGCTGCGGCCGTTAACATCATAGGGCGGAAGCGCACCGCGCCGGCTTCGATCACAGCTTCGGCCAGGGCAACGCCCTGTCGCCGCCGCAGCTCGATGAAGTCCACGAGGATGATGGAGTTCCGCACGACGATGCCCGCGCCCGCGATGAAGCCGATCATCGAGGTCGCCGTGAAGAAGGCGCCGAGTGCCGCGTGTGCCGGCAAAATTCCCACCAGGGAGAAAGGAATAGCGGCCATGATCGTGATCGGCGTCTTGAAGGATTGGAACCAGCCGACCACGAGGATGTAGATGAGCACGAGCACGGCGGCGAAGGCCAGGCCGAGATCACGGAAGACCTCGTAGGTGATATGCCATTCTCCATCCCACTTCATCGCATAGCGATCAGCGAGAAACGGTTGGCGCGCGACATAGCGTTCCAGGCGGTACCCTTCAGGCAAGTGCAGCTCTCCGATCGCTCGATTGAGCTTCAGGATGGCGTAGACCGGACTCTCTTCCTCGCCTGCCACATCGGCCGTCACGTAGACGACGGGCATCAGGTTCTTATGATGGATGCTCTTATCGGCCACGACCTCCTCGACGCGTACCAATTCGCCGAGCGGGACCAACCGGCCCGTTGCCCCTACGAGTTTCAGTGAGAGAAGGTCGGTCAGACCGGAACGTTCCTCGCGAGGCAGACGGAGCACGATCGGGACATCTTCCTTCTCCGACACCTGGTGGAGTAAACCGACGGACAGTCCATCCAGTGCGAGTCGAAGCGTCCGCGTGACGTGCTCGGTCGAGATCCCATTGAGCGCTGCTTTCTCTTTGTCCACGATGAAGCGGTACTTCGGCTGATCGTCCTCAACGAGCCAATCTACATCTACGACACCCGGCGTGCGCTCAAAGAGTTCGCGAATCTGACGTGCGATCGCGATCTGGCGCGCATAATCGGGGCCGTAGATTTCGGCAACGAGCGTTTGCAGCACGGGCGGTCCCGGTGGGACTTCGGCGATCTTCACCCGTGCTCCATATCGCGCGGCGATCTCCTGAATCGGCGGGCGTACGCGCCGCGCGATATCGTGGCTCTGTGCCTGGCGCTCGCCCTTCGGCATGAGGTTCACCTGAATGTCCGCGACGTTCGGTCCGCGCCGGAGGAAATAGTGGCGCACCAATCCATTGAAATTATGCGGGGCGGCTGTCCCGATGTACATTTGCAGATCGGTCACCTCCGGCACCGTGCGCAAATACTCGCCGATCTCCCGCGCGACGCGCGCCGTGTGTTCCAGTGTCGTTCCCTCGGGCATGTCAATGATGACTTGAAATTCGCTCTTGTTGTCGAAGGGGAGCATCTTCACGCGCACGACTTTCAGGGGCAGCAGCGCGCACGAGGCGAGCAGCAGGAGAAAGACGCCGAGGAGAAATCCCGTGCGCCATTGCCGATCGTGAATCAGCGGGGTCATCGCTCGGCGATACAGGCGAGTCGTCCACCCTTCTTCGTGCGCTGTCGCCCGAATCTCGCGAGGGAGGAGGCGCAGGCTCGCCCACGGGGTCACGATGAAAGCCACCAGCAGCGAGAAGAGCATGGCCGCCGAGGCTCCAACCGGGATCGGGCGCATGTACGGCCCCATCAACCCACGCACGAAGGCCATCGGCAGGATCGCCGCGATCACCGTGAGCGTCGCCAAGATCGTCGGGTTCCCCACCTCATCTACGGCTCTTGCGATGACCTCGCGAATCGGACGACCGCGATTCTCCGGCAAGCGGTAATGGCGGATGATGTTTTCGACGACGACGATCGCATCGTCCACCAGGATACCGATCGAGAAGATGAGAGCGAAAAGGGTCACCCGATTGAGCGTGTATCCGGACAGGTAGAACACGGCGAGCGTGAGGGCGAGCGTCACCGGAATGGCGATGGCTACGATCCCGGACTCGCGCAGGCCGAGCGTCAGTCCGATGAGCGCGGAGACCGAGAGGACGGCGATCAGCATATGGAAGAGCAGCTCGTTCGATTTCTCGGTCGCCGTCTC
Source organism: Acidobacteriota bacterium (assembly GCA_030550025.1). Lineage (GTDB taxonomy): Bacteria > Acidobacteriota > Blastocatellia > HR10 > HR10 > HR10. The sequence goes on from JAUQQC010000001.1 coordinate 468,280, forward strand.
TCCGTAATTGCGCGTGATGGTGATTCGCACCTCATCCGGGACGAGCGTCCCGCGCAACGCTGCGACTTTCGCGAGCACGCGATCGGCGACCTCGATGGCGTTCGTCCCCTTTCGTTTCGCTACGGAAAGGGTGACCGCTGGCCAGATCCCATCGCGAGCTTCAACAGCCGCTCCGAGTTGGCGACTGAATCGCGCAGCCGGACCATGCGCGAAGAGCACGTAGTCGGCCGGCTCTTCCGGCCCGTCCACGATCTGTGCGACGTCCCGCAGATATACAGGGCGATCGCCGAAAGCCCCTACGACCACGCGGCCCACATCCTCGGCGTTTTGCAGGAAGCCGCCCGCCTCGACGAGAAACTCGCGATTCCCCGTGGGGAAACTTCCCGCAGGCAATTGTTGATTCGCGTGCTCCACGCGCCATGCGACCGCTGTGGGCTCCAGATGATATGCCGCCAGGCGCGCCGGATCGAGTAAGACGCGCACCTGCCGGCGCTGTCCCCCGATGATCTTCACCTCCGAGACGTTCTCGATCTCCTTGATTTGATCGTGGAGTTGAGCAGCCAGCCGCCGTAGCGCGAAATGGTCATAGCGCTCGCTCCAGAGCGTAAGCGTCAGGATCGGCACATCATCGATCGAGCGTGGCTTGATCAGCGGCGGGCTCGCTCCCGGAGGGATGAGATCGAAGTTGGCGAACATCTTCTGGTTGAGCCGCACGAGGCTGCGCTCTTCATCTTCGCCCACGCGGAACCGAACGATGGCGAGCGCGTAACCTGGGGCTGAGGTCGAGTAGATGTATTCGACGCCGGGGATCTCCCAAAGCAACTTCTCCATGGGCTTGGTCACGCGTTCTTCCACTTCGCGGGCTGACGCGCCGGGCATCTGGACGAAGATGTCAATCAATGGGACGACGATCTGTGGCTCTTCCTCGCGCGGCAGGAGCCACGTCGCGCCTGCGCCGAGCAGAATCGCCGCCGCGATCAACAGCGGAGTGAGTTTGGAATCACTGAAGGCGCGCGCCAGCCTCCCGGCAAGCCCGATGCCATTCCTCATCCCCGTTTCCTCCCGTCGCCTATGGATGCACGCGGTTCCCTTCCCGAACGACTTGTGGATTCTCCGCGACGATCCGCTCTCCCTCGGTGAGTCCGGAGAGAACTTCCACGCGATCGCCGTATGACTTCCCCAGCGTGATGAGGCGAAGTCGCGCCAGGCCTGAATCCTCCACGACGTACACGCTGGTCAACTGGCCGCGGTTGAGGACGGCGGTTTGAGGGATCGTGAGCGCGCGCCGCTGTCCGATCCGAAATCGCGCCTTTCCGTAAAGGCCCGAACGAAGCGTCGTGGCCTTCTCAGCCGGCAGATCGATCTTCACCATATAGCTACGGCTCATGGGATCGGCCGCCGGAACGACCTCGGCGACGCGCCCAAGAAGCGGAGCCGACCTGGAGGCGTCGATTTCCACAAGCACGGAATCTCCTGGGCGCACGGCTGCGATTTGTGACTCGGGGACGGAGACCTCCAAGCGATAACGGGTCTCGTCTTCGATGGTGAACAATGGCATACCGGGCGTCACGAGCATGCCGACTTCGACCGACTTCGCCGTGACGAGACCAGCTATGGGGGCGGTCACGCGCGTATGGCCGAGGGCGACATGCGCGGCCTCCAGATCAGCTCGTGCTTGTTCGATCTTGGCCAGGACTTGCTCGCGCTTTGCGCGGAGCGATCGGAGCACTTCCTCAGCGCGTTCGGCTTCGGCCGCGGCGGCTTGATATCGCGTCCTCGCCTCATCGAATTCTTGCGCGCTCACGGAATGGCGCGCGAATAGGGCTTCGTATCGGCGGAATGTCGCCGCCGCCAGATCCGCGTGCGCGCGCGCGGCCTCGCGAGCGGATTCCGCCGCGCGAATGGCGCGTTCGATCTCCTCCCGCGCGCTCTCGGCTTCGCGCCACCCGGCCTCGGCCTTACGCAACTGTGCTTGCACTTCGCGATCGTCAATCTGAACGAGCACTTGGCCAGGTCGTACCCGATCCCCCTCTCGAACGAGAACGGCGAGGACGTGCCCCATGATCTTCGCTGAGAGGATGCTCGTCGTGCGCGAGCGCACCGTCCCAACTGCCTCGTAGACCTCTTCGACCGGAGTCATCGCCACCGTCTCCACGCGCGCTTTCACGATGGTAGGCTCGCGCTCGGCCGCTGCTTCTTCCCGATGCCCGCAGGATGCCGTGGCGAGCGCCAGCGCACTCATGAGAAGTAGGAGTCGTTGCCGATGCCCTTTCATCTCTCCTCCCCTCAGTGGAACATTTGGATGTCGGTCAGGCGTCCGGTGGCCAGGAGCACGGCCGCATATCCGATGACGTATTCGTATCGCGCAGCGAGCACGTTCAAGCGTGCGCGGACGAGCGCCGTCTGCGCCCGCAGCACTTCGGTGATCGTCGTCAATCCCTCTTGATGCCGGTCTTGAATGATGCGAAGGGCTTCCTCGGCTTGCTGAACAGCACGCGCGGCGACCGCTAATCGTTGGCGCGCCGAACGGTAGTGTTCGAACGCGCGCACGACCTCTAAGCGAATTTGATTGACGAGTTGCTCCGTCTCCGTTTCGGCGAGGGCGAGCGTGGCGCGCGCTTGTCGCACGCGTGTCGCGCGCCCCCAATCGAACACATCGAACGTGAGGCTCGCCCCTATCGTATAATCGGCGCTTCCGCTGAGCAATCCCCGCCCGGTCACACCCACGGTGGCGAAGAGATCCAGCCGTGGGAGGTAATGCCCGAGCGCCCCGCGCACACCGTGCTCACGCGAGCGCTCAGCCCACTGAGATCGCAGAAGATCCGGCCGATGCCGTAATGCCAGGCGCATCAACTCCTCCGGCTCTTCGACGTCGAAGGTGCGCTCGATCAACCGTCCCGTCACGCGCCGGGGCACGTTCACCGGAAGACCGAGCGCCGTGTTCAAGGCCGCGCGCGCCGTCACGACCTCGCCTTCGGCCTGGATCTGCTGCTGACGGAATTCGGCCAATTGCACCTCGGCGGCCAGGACATCCGAGACGACGACTAATCCGGCCTCGAACAAATCGCGAATGCGCTTCACATCTGCTTCAGCCATGCGCACGGCTTCGTCGGCGACGTGCTGACGGGCTTCGGCCACGAGGACACCGTAGTAGGCGCGGATCACTTCAAAGCGAATCTGTTGCGCGATCCACGCCACTTGCGCCTCGGCGCGGCGCGCTTCCGCCTCGGCTTGCGCGTGGCGCGTCTCTGTCTGCCATCGGTCGAAAAGCGGGAGGCGCAGTGTCAGCGCCGTGCGAAAGACGTTAAGCGACGGCGGGTGATTCAGAAATCGCGGATCGAAATTCGCCGGCCCGAAGCGCGCTTGTTCGAGCAACGAGCCGAAGACGAAGACGGGATTGTTCCCGTTGGAGAACGTTTCGCTGAATTGTATGATGGGAAATCGGGTTGCGCGCGCTTCCGCGACCTGCGCTTCGGCGATCTCGCGCCCTGCGAGCGCTGCCCGCACAAGCGGATTCATCTGCAGCGCCGTCTCCACCGCGCGCGGCAGCGTCAACTCCTCCTCCCCTTGTGCGCGGATCGTCCCGGGCGATGCCACGACCACGAATCCCGTGAGGACACCTGCTCCGATCCTCCTCCGCCACCGCCTCATGCTCCTTCTCCCAAGGTCGTGCTCAAGAGCAGCTTCTCACGCCGAGCCGTTGAAGGATCGTCATCATCGGACACCAGTTAGTGAACGCCGACTGGATCAGATTGAGTGCCACAAAGCCCGTGAAGAGGAACCAGTAGGGATTGTGGAAGTAGCCCAATAGCAAACTCACCAGTACGAAGCTGCCTGCGATCAGACGCAGATACCGTTCGACGGTCATGGCCGTCTCCCTCCTTCCCGATTGATCGTTCACGCCCAGTATGATCCAAAAAAGGGCGAGAGGTTTCAGCGGAACAGGAGGCGGCTGCGCCCGACCGGCGGACGGCCCTTGAATTCGGAGGGGCTTGCCCCATTGGCCGTGAGGCGAGAGACTTCAGCTCTCACGGGGATACCGTCGAACTGTTCCTTGTGGGCGAGGGACGGCTCCGGCCCAAGGCTTGCCCTACCTCTTCGGAGATCTCGCCCATCGAGGGTATGGAAGCGCTCTGACGGAATCCTTAGCCACACTGTTGCCGATGGACGAGTCACAGCGCAAAATTGAGTCGGACCGTTTGGCTCATACGAACGCGAGGTAGGACATATGGCGGTCTCAATAGTGGACATCATCGGTGGACTCTGAGCGGGCGAGTGAGTGCTCTCGTAACCGCTTTGGACGAGCCGGGTTGGATCATCGGAAACCTGGAGAAACGGAGGGGATGATGAGGCGCATGGGGACTGCGATCCTGCTCCTCTTAGGGGGTGGAGGATTGATTTTCGCTCACGACCTTTTCCTGAAGCTGGACATCTACACCTTGGCGCCACGTGCGCGGACGCGGGTGTGGGTGTTTAACGGGACGTTCGAGCAGAGCGAAGCGGCCGTTGCGCGCGATCGGGTCGTCGAGATCGCTATGCTCGCCCCTTCGGGGAGGCGGCGTGTGCCGGTGGAGAAGTGGCAAGAAGAGGGCGCGCGCTCATGCTTTGAGCTGGAGGTGGAGGAGGCGGGGACATATGTGGCGGGCGTGGCTCTGGCGCCGCGGGAGATCGCGCTGACGGCCGAACAGTTCAACGCCTACCTCGAACATGAGGGGCTTTCGGACATGCTTGCCTGGCGTCGCCAAAAGGGGGAGCTGCAAAAGGGAGCGCGTGAGCGTTATGCGAAATACGCGAAGGTGATCTTCCAAGTGGGAGAGCGACGGACGGAGGCCTTCCGGCATCCGCTTGGCTTTCCAGTGGAGATCCTGCTGGAAGAACATCCATTGGATTTGCGAGTGGGGGGCGTACTGCGGGTGAGGTGTCTGAAAGACGGACGACCGCTTCCGAAACAGGTGGTGTTGGCAGGGTGGGAAGGGACGCCGCCGTTGAGGGCACGAACGGATGCCGAGGGGATTGCTCGCTTCGACATCCGGAAAGCCGGGATGTGGTACGTCAAATTCATCCATATGGTGCCGGTCTCGGATTCGAGCCTTGACTATCAGTCTTGGTGGGCGACGTTGACGTTTGAGATTAAGTCGCGAGGCAACTAAGAGAGCCTCAGCCTCGCCGACTCAGACGTTGAGACATCTCTCCTTCGGAAGAGAACGTCTGCCCTTTGGAGCAGACTGCGCGCACGTCAAACCCGCGCATGAGGGGGGCGCGCGTCCAGGATGTCCGCCTCTGCGCGAGCGGGTTCTTCTTCCGGTTCCGTCACCTCCGAGCGGAGCCGATGCTGATAGGCCGCCCGCACGAAGCTCACAAACAGCGGGTGCGGCTGAAGCGGCTTCGACTTGTACTCGGGGTGGAATTGACAACCGAGGAACCAAGGGTGATCCGGTAGCTCGATGATCTCCACGAAGCGTCCATCGGGCGACTTACCGGAGAAGACCATTCCGTGCGCGGCGAAGAGGTCCTCATACTCCGGGTTGAACTCGTAGCGGTGGCGATGACGCTCGTGAATCTCCTCTTGCCCGTAAATGCGCGCGGCCAAGGTGCCAGGACGCAAGCGACACGGATAGGCCCCCAAGCGCATCGTCCCCCCCATTTGCTCCACGCCGAGCAGATCGCGCAGTTTGTAGAAGATGCGATGCGGGGTCTCGGGATTGAACTCCGTGCTATCGGCATCCTCCAAGCCGCAGACGTTCCGCGCGAACTCGATACAGGCGCATTGCATGCCCAAGCAGATGCCGAAAAAGGGCGTTTTCGTGCGCCGCGCGTAAGTGATGGCTTTGAGCATCCCGGCGATGCCGCGCTTGCCGAATCCCCCAGGCACGAGAATCCCATCCACATCGCGCAACCGCTCCTCCCATTGCTCATCGACGACGAGATGTTCGGCTTCGATCCAGCGGATGTTCACCCGCAGGTTATTGGCCACGCCGCCGTGCACGAGCGCCTCGCGTAGGCTCTTATAGGAATCCTCCAGCTGCACGTATTTGCCTACGATGCCAATGGTCACATTATCGGTCGGATGCTTGATCGCCTCGACGAGTTTCACCCATTCGCGCAGATCGCTCTCACCAGCCGGTAGCCGCAGCATTCGAAGGATCAAATCATCGAGACCCTGTTTGGCGAATTCCAAGGGGACTTCGTAAATGGAGTCCACATCGAGCGCGGCGATCACCGCCTCCTCCGAGACGTTACAGAAGAGCGCGATCTTCGACTTCACGTCCGGGGGCAACGGGCGGCTCGTGCGACAGAGCAGAATATCGGGCTGAATGCCAATGGCGCGCAGCTCCTTGACCGAATGCTGCGTGGGCTTGGTCTTCAGCTCCCCGGCCGTGCGAATGTAAGGGACAAGCGTCAGATGCACGAAGATGGCGTTCGAGCGTCCGACTTCGTTGCCGAGCTGCCGGATCGCCTCCAGAAACGGCTGCGATTCGATATCCCCCACCGTCCCACCGATCTCGACGATGACGACATCCACGCCTTCGGAGATTTGCCGGATCGCCCCTTTGATCTCGTCGGTGATATGGGGGATGACCTGCACGGTCTTGCCGAGGAAATCGCCACGCCGCTCCTTCTCGATGACCGAGAGGTAGATGCGCCCGGTCGTCCAATTGTTCGCCTGCGTCATACGGGCACTGGTGAACCGCTCGTAGTGGCCGAGGTCAAGGTCGGTCTCCGCCCCATCGTCGGTGACATAGACCTCGCCATGTTGAAACGGTGACATGGTGCCCGCGTCCACGTTGATGTAGGGATCAAACTTTTGCAGCGTCACGCGCAGCCCGCGTGCTTCCAGCAGACGTCCGATCGAGGCGGCAGCGATCCCTTTCCCCAGGCTCGAAACAACCCCGCCCGTGATGAAGATGTATTTCGCCATAACGTCGTCCTCCTCTCATTCTATAGGGCGAGACCGATCTGTCAAGCGCTTGGAAGAATGCTCCCTTAGCCCCCCATGAGGAGGCCTTCTCCCCACCGATCCGTCTCAGAAGACCATGGGTTGACCTTCGATCGACCACGACTGTACCCCTTCGGCATTGCTCTTCGCCGATGGCCGATAGTTTCTTGGTGACCTTTCAACATATGCATGAGAGAATGCTTCGCGGTCGATGTTGATTGAAGCGGAGGCGTTAAGACGAAGGATTCAGGGAGAAAAGATCTGCCACGTGTGCCCAACATGCGCGAGTATTCTTCGACTGTCGTCTTCTTTTCCCGCATGGGACGGGGGTATAATACCGCCTCCCGAAGGTAGGTCTCCTGGAGAAGGGGAGGTGAGAGGATGATGAGTCAGTGGACGATTCGGCCTTGGACTTTGGTCCGGCACGGGATGTTCGCCATCGCCGTGGTTCTCTTCGGGTTTCCGATTCAACCTGAGAATCTGAAGATCATTCGCGAGAAGACCGAAGCGCGACTTCGGGAGATCGTCGCCAGCGCGCGCGGCGCGATGGGACTCGTCGTCGTGGATCTGGTGAGCGGGGAGCGGATGGCCATCAACGAGAACCTCACGTTCCCGCAAGGGAGCGCGATCAAGGTCCCCATTCTCATGGAGGTCTACAAACAGGCGCATGAGGGACGGTTTCGGCTGACGGATCGGCGGCGCATCGAGAAGGCATCTATGGTCGGCGGAAGTGGAATCCTGAAGGAATTCGGTGACGGGATGTCCGAGCTGAGCATCTACGACCTGTGCGTGTTGATGGTCGTGTTGAGCGATAATACGGCGACTAATCTGCTCATTGATCTCGTCGGGATGGAGAATGTCAATCGAACGATGGCGTCGCTCGGGCTCGCGCGCACGCGCTTGCAGCGGAGGATGATCGATCCGGCGGCATCGGCGCGAGGCGAGGAGAACCTCTCGACGCCGGCCGAAGCGGCGCGCCTCATGGAGATCCTCTATCGCGGCGAGTTCATCAATCGCGATGTCTGTGAGCAGATCCTCGCCATCTTGAAGAAGCCGAAGCGAACGGCCTTGAGTTCGGGAGTGCCCTCGGACGTGCCCATCGCGTCGAAGCCGGGGGGGATCCCCGGAGTCTCAACGGAATGGGCGATCGTCTATCTCAAGGAGCGTCCCTACGTGCTCGTCGTCATGGAGAACTATGGGATAGGTGAGGAGGCGTCCGCTGCTTTCCGAGATATCTCGCGAACCGTGTACGACTATTTCTGGCGATTGGGGAGGGCGACGCGCTACGGGACCTATGTGGATCCGGCGCTCTTGAAATGAGGATATCCCTTTTGCTGATGCCTCGGTTAAATCTTGATGAAGATACGCCTGCGGTACAGAAGTGCCATCGGTACGAGCCAGACTCCCGTGTAGGCTAAGGCGAAGAGGAGCGACCCCTTCCATGGGCCTGCCCATGAGGCGAAGAGGGTTTCGTAGAGGTAGGCTTTCAATGAGATCGAAGTTCCATCCGGTCGAGCCATCTTGTATATGGTCATCACACGGGCAACGAGTCCTGAGAGCACGAAGACCGCGATCGGGTTCATCCCGAAGATGACGAAAGGGAGGAGCGGTCGGCGAAGTCCCTTTACTTCGACCATCCAAAAACACACAGCGAGGAAGAGAAGCGCCATCCCACCGGTGAAGATGGCATAGGAGCTGGTCCAGAGGTTTTTGTTAATCGGGAACCAGGGGTTCAGCCCTTGTCCGAGAGCAACGCCAACGATTCCCGCGCCGATGAGTCCGAGCACCTTCTCCCGCGCCGTTCGAGATGAAGCGAGCCAATGGGCGGTCAATGCGCCGAAGAGCGTCGTGGCGATGGCCGGAATCGTACTCAGGATTCCCTCCGGGTCCCATGTGGGCCGATAGAGGTGTCCCCGCAGGAGCCGGAGGTCGAGATAGGCAGCGAGATTCCCCTCCGGGGTGAGTACGCCAGCTCCGTAGCCGGGGACCGGCACGAACTTCATCATCGCCCAATAGGCCACGAGCAGCGCCGCGGCCACGAGTGCTTGCCCCCTCACCCTCACTTTCAGGACGATGAGAGCCGCGAAGAAGTAGCACAAGGCGATGCGTTGCAAAACCCCAGGGATGCGAATCCGTGAGAGATCGAAGTGGGGGAATCCGTTCAAGAACAGGCCGAGGGCGAAGAGGATGAGCGTGCGGCGGACGATATGTCCCAAAATCGCGCGTCGGCTCTCACCGCGAGCAAGACGTCGTCCAAGGGCCAGAGGGATCGCCACGCCCACGATGAAGAGGAAGAAGGGGAAGATCAGATCCGTCGGCGTCCATCCATGCCACTGGGCGTGCGCCAGCGGCGGATACACGTAGCTCCAACTGCCCGGATTGTTCACGACGATCATGCCCGCGATAGTGATTCCGCGGAAGACATCAAGGGAGATCATCCGCTGGCCCTTCGAGGCGAGCGGGGACGGATCGAAGGATCGTAGCGGCGATCGCGCGTCCATCAACACTCGCCGTCCTCCCACTTCGACGCGACGCCATCTTACCTGAGAGCCGTTTGAGGAATCAAGGGAAACGCGCCGCATCGCCGCGCGTTCATTGATGCGCGTGATGACCGGAGCGCGTGGTTTCTCCGTCGCTGGGGGCGAGCGGGAGCTCACCGGGCGAAAATCGCTGGGGTAGATTACGCGACCCCTCCCTGCTCATTTTCAAGGGGATCGCCCGGATGATACCTTTGCGCATCGCTGAGGTTAGCGGGGTAGATGACGTCGTCCATGAGGAAATCGCATCTTGGTTCCTGAGCCGAGTCGTGCAGTTTCCGTCAGCGCTCCATTTGAGGGCATGGGGCGTCCCAAGAGCTCTTTCTGGAGAGTTGATAGCTCTTCCGAGCGGCTTGGGGGTCGTTCGAGGGGGACTGATTGTTTGGTGTGTGACTCGGGCTGAAATAAAACATGAGTCTGATAACGCAAAGCATCATTGAGTTGCGCTTGAGGAGCGGAACTCGCACAGCGTTTTGGTTTAGATCTTCGTGGGCGAATTGACGAATAAGATGGGAGGCGCTAAAATTTCCCTCCGAAATGGGTGCCGCTATGGTGTAAGTGGTTAACACGCAGGCCTCTCAAGCCTGAGAGTGCGGG
>JAUQQC010000018.1 GCA_030550025.1 Acidobacteriota bacterium
CCAAAAAGTCAATGGGGAATTTTCCCAAAAAGGAGACTGTGGCCAGACGGATGCACTGCCAAGCCTATAGGCCCTCAGCGGTGGACGGGCCGAATTTATCCGGCAATGGGCTGGTCTCTCGGCTCGCTTGCCGATATTCACGCGGCGTCAGTCCGGTCCAGGCTTTGAAGGCCTTGGCGAAATGGCTTTGGCTGGTGTAGCCGACGCGCTGGCCGATCTCTAGTATGGAGAGGTCAGTTGTCGCCAAAAGGCGCGCGGCTTGCTCTAACCGCACGCTCATCAAGTACGCATGTGGGGTCATTCCCATCAGGCGCTTGAAGAGGCGAGCGAAATGGAAGGCGCTCAGAAAGGCAGCGCGCGCCATGTCCGCGAGGCGCACCTCGGCGTCGAAGTGCGTGTGGATGAATTCGATGGCTCGCCGCAGCCGCCGATCCACGAATCCGAAACGCGAGAACTCTACGTCGAGATTGCGTCGGACCAGGAGATGGTGTCGGAACAGATGCACGAGGATTTGATCCATGAGGGCATCGAGGATCACGTCCTGTCCGACCCGTTGTCGTTCGATCTCCTGCTGTATAGCGCGCAGGAGGGCAGCTAGTTGGGGATCGGAGACGATGGGTTCGCGAAAGGTGAACTCCTGACCGATACGTGTCAATTGCAGTCGCGCCGCCATATCGGCGATGAGGCCCGGCGACAGGCGCAGCAGGATCAGTTCCAACGTCCCGGGGTGGGAGCGAAGGTGGTAGCGCCTTGTGGGATCGAGCAAAGCGGTCATCCCGTCTTGCAGCTCAAAAGTCTCTCCTCCGACGGAGAGGTGCGCGCGCCCGTGCAACACACTGTGCACGGTATATCCGGTAGGGGCGGTGGCCGTCAGAGCGAAGGTTTTTTTCCGAAGCCAGTACACTTCATACCGAGGCGTCGTGTGAATGCGTGCGCGCTCGGGCGGGCTCTCCTGGCCTTGGCCGAGGCGGCGGCTCATAGAAAGGCCTCGCGGATTCGATCGGGGACATCGGTGATGAGTGCGGCCAGACCGCGCTTGGCGAGTCCTCGGGCGAGTTTCGGACGATTCACCGTCCAGGCGGCGAGGGCGAAACCAGCCTCCTCAAATGGCGTCACGTCCCAGCTTCGAGCGAGCCAGGCATGAAGCGCGATCCAGTGGACCTCGGTCTGGCGGGCCAAGGTCAGCGCGCGGGCGAGCGACCAACTCTGCCAGGTCCAAGGCGCTCCCCAGAGAAGGGCTGTCTGGATCATCGGCGCGCGCTCTCTGACCAGTCGTAATAAGAAGGGATCGAACGCCGCCAGGAGGACGCGCGACTGGAGTTCGAATCGGGCGACGGCCGCAAGCGTCGCCTGCACCAGCTCGATCGCTCGCGGCGAAGGCTTCAGCTCGATGCAGAGGATCTTCGGCGTCGGCGCCAGAAGGGCGAGCACTTCCTCTAGGGTTGGGATCGAGACCTTCGCCCCGCGCATCTTTCGCCAGTGGGGGCACCGAGCGCCTGCGTCCAATCGCCGTAATTCCTCCAGCGTTTGGTCGGCCACGCGACCATGTCCGTCGGTCGTGCGTTCCAGAGTCTCGTCATGGATGACGACGAGGTGGCCATCGCGGCTGAGCTGCACGTCGCATTCGACCCCATCCGCTCCCATCTCCAGGGCCAGTGCGAAAGCTGGGAGCGTGTTCTCCGGAGCGATCTTCGAAGCTCCACGATGCGCGATGAGTAGAGGGCGTGGCATATCGGGCGTGTGCTTCGCTTCATTGGGGAGAAGGCGCGCGCATCCGATCGGCGGCGATCTCGTCCAGCAATTCTGCCAGCCGTGCGAGGAAGGCCGAGCGCGGGAGTACGAGATCGCATCCGGCGCGCAGCGCTTGCTCTTTCACGTCATTTCGAACGTGGGAGAAGTAGCCGATCGTTCGAATTTCGCGCAGGGCGGCATCGGCTTTCACTTCGGCGATGGTGCGAAGTGGGGCCAAGCGCTCCTCGTGCAAATCGAAGACGATGGCGGCCGGCCGAGCCGCGTGGGCCCGTTCGAGCACTTCTTCGGGCGTCCTGGCGCGTTCCAGGGTGAGGCCGCGAGCTTCGGCCATGGTTCGAATGCGCGCGAAAAAGAGCAGATCGGTGAGTGCCAGAAGCAGATCGGCCATTGTCAGGCTCACCTCTGGGATCGCACGGCACTTCGGTGGGAGGCTTGAAAGCGCAGGGCATCCGAGAGCGTGCGTACACCGCGCTCTTGAAGCGGATCGAGCAGGCGGAGGAAGAGACGCGCCGTCGTCCAGGCATCCGAACGCGCGCGATGCCAAACGTCCATTGGGATGCCCATGTACTGAGCGACCGTTGGCAGCCGATGGTTCGGCAGCTCGGGGAAGAGCCGACGGCTCAACGCGAGGGTGCAAAGGTGTGGGTGCGCTAAGCGCGCCTCGCACGCCCGCTGAAGCTCCGCGTCGAGAAACGCCAGATCGAAACGGGCGTTGTGCGCGACCAGCACGCGCGACCCCAAAAACGCCATCAGCTCATCAGCGATCTCCCGAAAGCGTGGGGCGCGCGCCACCATCTCCGGGGTGATCCCGGTCAGGTGTATGATCGTCGAAGGAAGCGCCCGCTCCGGATTCACCAAGGTCACGAACTCTTCCAGAATGCGTGCTCGGCCACCGTTGCCGGCGACGCGAAAGGCCGCCACTTCGATCACGCGATCGGCCATCGGTCGCAATCCCGTCGTCTCGACGTCCACAACGACGTATTCGTTTTCCTGCAGCGCTCGGCTCTCGCGCTCATCCGGCCGCAGCTCCATCCAATCGTCGTCCCGAAGGACCAGGCGAGGATCGTCCGCGAAGAGACGGCGCAGCATCTCGCGCAAGAACACCATCGGTGGATTCCGAAAGCGAAAGACTTCGCGCCCGAGCGCCTCCAGCGAGGCCAAACGCCCCTGCATCTCCAAAAAGGTGACGATCCGCTCGCGAATCGCCACATCGCTCAACGCGATCGCCATAGCGAGAGGCAGTGTAGCACAGCTCCTTCTCCTCTGAACAGTGTCCGAGCGCGCGCTTGAACCGATCGCCATCCCGATGCTATGCTTACGACACACGCGCTGACATCGCACGAGGGAGGGGATGATGAGAACGCTCACTCTCGCGGTAGGAGCGGCGCTTCTCTGGTCGGTGCTTGTGCGATCAACTCCGGCCCAGTCGTGGGAGCTTCGGCGGTTGGGCTTTACGCAAAACTTCAATGCCATCCACTTCCCAACGAAAGAGCACGGGTGGATCGTTGGCGACGAAGGCTTGATTCTACACACGGCGGATCGCGGCGTGAGCTGGCAGGTCCAAACCTCCAGCGTGCGCACGAACCTGAACGACGTCTTCTTCCTCAACAAGCGGCGCGGGTGGATCGTCGGCGACGGGGGGGTGATCCTCATGACGACCGATGGCGGGCAGCGCTGGGCTTCGGTCGCTAGCGTCGTCGAGGAGGACCTCTACAGCGTCTGGTTCCACGATGAGAAGCGGGGATGGATTGTGGGCGCCGAGGGCATCATCCTCTTCACCGAGGACGGCGGCCGAAGTTGGATTCGCCAGATCAGCGGCACGGACGAATACCTCTATCACCTCCACTTCAAGAGCGAGAAACTCGGCTGGGTGGTGGGCTCTCGCGGGACGATCCTCTACACGGAGAACGGGGGGCGAAATTGGACGAAGCAATCCAGTGGGACGCAGAACGATCTCTTTCGCGTCTACTTTCGCGATAAGAAGCGGGGTTGGATCACGGGCTCGCAAGGGTTGATCTTGCAGACGACCGATGGGGGGAAGACGTGGGTGCCCGTGCCAAGTGGTACCGAACACATCTTGCTCGGGCTCACTTTCCGCAAGAAAGAAGGCTGGATCGTCGGATGGGGGGGGACGATCCTCCATTCCACCGATGAGGGAAAGACGTGGACGCGGGTTCCCGTTCCGACCCAAGAACGCATCTATGCCGTCGCCATGCGCGATGATCAAGAGGGATTCGCCATCGGACGACGGGGAGTGATGCTCGTCTACCGCCGTCGGTGAGCGCTCAGATGTCCAGGTACACTTCGGCTGTCCACACCCCGTCTCGAGGTTCGACCTTCAATCGGTGGAGCGTCGCCGCCTTGACATATATTCGCCCTTCGTGCCGGGCGGGATCGAACGGCTCTCCCCAAAGGCGAACGCGGACCTGCTCGGGCGAAAGCGCCTCGACGGCGACATCGGCGAAGGCCAGTTTCTCGGCGTCGAAGAGATAGAGGATTTCGTTGAAGAGGTCCACAAGGAGATATTCATAGCCTTCGGCGCGAACTTCCACATCGCGGGAGAGACGACGCTCGATCGTCCGGGGATCGTACATCAGGTGGAAGAGAGCGCGCACGGCCTGTGCGAACATCTCCTCCGGAGTTCGGCCCCAAGCGCGCACCCCGATGTCTGCCGTGTGATCGAGGAGCTCGAATCCAGCGCTCACGCGATGTCCTCCTGGCGAAGGCGGCCGAGGTGCCGGGCGGCGATCACCCGAGGATCGGCAGAATCCCCAGCGCTTCCTGCAGCTTCCGAATGACGCGGCGCTCGACTTCCGGCAGTGGCCCTTCGATCGCGCATCCGGAGGCGTTGCGATGGCCTCCGCCGCCGAATGCGCTCGCGATCTTGGAGACGTTGATCGTTCCCTTCGAGCGCAAAGACGTGCGATAGATGCCCGCAGCGATCTCCTTGAAGAAGGCGACGACCTCGACGCCTTCGATCGAGAGGGGATAATTCGCGATCCCCTCGCTGTCCTCCTCACACGCGCCCGCTTGCCGCAGCATCTCTTGCGTCATCACCATCCAGGCGATCCGCCCGCTCTCATCCCGCTGAAGGGTCGAGAGCACCAACCCCGTGAGCTTCACCTTACCGAAGGGCTGATTGTAGAAGAGCATGCGGGCGATCTCCGCCGGATTCGCCCCATGCGCAACCAGCTCGCGCGCGACCTTGAACGTGCGCTCGGTCGTATTGGGGAATTGGAACGAGCCGGTATCAGCCAAGATGGCCGCGTAGACGCAGGAGGCGATCGCTGGCGTCACGCGCACGCCGAGCGCCTTGCAGAGATTGTAGATCATTTCACCGACGGCCGAAGCCGTCGAATCGATCCAGTTGATGTCTCCAAATAGCTCCGTCGTCGCGTGATGATCAATGTTCACCAGGAATTGCTCATCCAGATCGAGCAAGCCCGGCCGATCAATATCGCTGCACTCGATGACGAAGACGGCATCGTAGCGCTTATCGAAGTGCGTGATCTGAAGGATGCGGTCAGCCCCCGGCAGCTCCCGATAGGCGCGCGGGATTGGATCGCGCATGCCGATGGTGACCTCTTTGCCCAAGCTCTCTAAAATATGCAGCAAAGCGAGCGAGGACCCCAATCCATCCCCATCCGGCCGCGCATGCGAAGTGATGGCGAAACACTGCCCCGATTCGATTAACTCAACGACCTGGCTGAGCATATGCGAGACATGCAATTATAGCGCCCTCTGCCTACCCGTCAAGCGGTGCCGCGAAACACACCTGAGACAGACGGCAGATCCAATGAAAGTCCGAAGCTCGCTTTTGGAGAACCCACCGCGCAGCGGAAGGCGCCACTTCGTGAGAAAAGGGGGACGCGAGCACTCTCGCTTCAAGGCGATCCTGGGAGCTGAGATGCGCATCCGTTCCCCCTCAAAGGATATTCTTGACGAAGATCGAGCAATCAGTATAATCCAAGTACACTCAAAGTGCGGCAGGGAGGTGGTGAGTATGGTGAAGCGGATCTCACTGCTTATGCTCCCACTGCTGATCGGAAGCTCTTGGGCGTCCAGGAGCTGGAGTTCCTCTGTGATCGCACGCGCGGATACGAACGTTCTCCTCAACTCGGTGATTTGTGGGCTGGCGGCAGCGGCTCCTCAGCAACAGCGAGTGACGTTGGACCCGAATTCCAGTCTGGAGGTGACGTGTTCGACCTCTTTGACGGTGCGAACGTCCAGGGATCGAAAGCAGGCGACTCTCACTTGCGCGCCGGAGCAGGGCTCTTCGAGGCCGAGTCCAGGGCAGCCCTGTCCGACCAATGTGCATGATCCGGACCGATGGCACCCTCCCGTAGGCCCTGGCGGGTGTTACTACGGGCATGAACATGGGGATCCACCTCCTGGATGGGTCGTATCCTCGCGATGGCCCCCCATGTTCACGCATGCGGGGAATACTCCCGGGGAGAATATCTATAAGCACACGGGTTTCAAAGGATTCCTGCTTCAGAAAGGAGGCATTGAGGTTTATCTCATCATCCACCTGGATACGAACCCTAACGGCCACGCTTCCCGCTTCCATTCTTACCAAGTGTGGGCACGCGATCTGGCGGGGAACGTGAGTTATTGGAACCAGTGGGCGGACTTCGGCGAGGGGAACAATACGGGTCCCAATGTGATTCCTGTTGCCGCATGCGGAGGGGACGATTCCCTTCGCCCCGTCATGATGGTGAACTTCCCCCAGTGCTCGCTGAACTTCGAAACCTGGTACAGCCGGGCTGGAGCGGCGGAATGGGCATGGGACCTCGGATTCAACGTCAAGCCGCAGTATTATCACGGTCCTCGCGTGGGCGAAAGCAGCAATCCCGATTTGCAGGCGATGAACACCTGGCTCCCCACAGGGCTTCTGAACGACGAACGCCGCGCCGAGATCGCCTGGTACGACTTCCGTCCACATCCCACGGGCACGTTCTACGCCACGCAATTTGGGGAGATCGTCTCTGGGCCGAGAGATCGCCGATGTGGGACGACGCGCGTGATCGGCAGTCGAAGCTACCCGGTCCTGTGTCTGCAGCAGTATATCGCTCCAACGATGAGGACCTTCGCTTTTCCCGGTAACAGCGTGCAACGGACTTATGATGTGACGGGCGTGGTCCTGCCCAATTGAATCCTTCATCACTGGGAGGTGAACTATGAGATGGAGGACACTGTTGACATCTCTTCTTCTCGTCGTGGGAACCTTTTGTCTTCTCATCCCACAGGTTGTATGGACGCAGGGAGGTGGAGTTTTAAACCCTCGACTGCATAGGAGCTATCCGAACCTCACGCAAGCCTTCGCCGATTCGGACTTGCAGCCGGGAGATTTCCTGTTGGTCGTTGGTCCGGTCACTGAGCCTGGACCGGTGATTATCCCCAATGGTTGGTACGGCACGATCGTTGGCTCTCCCGCCAAGCCTGGGACGATTCGGCAATCAGCTCCTGGGACCTGCGATCCCCTCTGGGGAGGGGGCGTGAATTGTATGATTGATGCCAGACAGCGCGGGGGGCTTGTGCGGATCATCGGATTACGATTCCTCGTCCCCAACGCCACGACGGGCATCCAAGCCATCGGGTGGCCTGGCCTTAACCCTCAGCCTTTGACCATCGAGAAGTGTCGCTTTCAAGGGGCGACGAGCACAGCCGTCTTCAGCGGCATCGTCATCGGAGTCACAGGGGGGCCTAGCGTTACGTTCCGCATTGAGCGAAACATCATCAGCGGGCGGATTGGCGATGCCGCGATCGCCGTGGTCGGGAACAACACCAACGCTAACGTGCAAATTCGATGGAATCAGATCACCATCCTGGACGCGTCTTCTCCTGGGTTAGGAGTGGGTGTCGGCCTGACCGGCCTGACGACTGGAGGGAACGTCCTTGTGGAACGGAACCGAATCAATGGAGGAGGCTCGACGGCAGACGCCCTGGCGGGGATCGTCCTCGCTCCATTTTTCACGATCCCGACTACGACGGGGGCACCTGGGGCGATCGTACGGCGAAATACGATCCTTAACTTTTCGGACCAGAATGTCACAACTACCCCCTTCCCCCCGCCCCCGTTTCGTGGAACGGGCATAGCCTTTGATACATCTGCAGGCGCTCGGATTCTGGCGAACGAGATCCGGGATAACGCGGATGGCGTCGCGGTCGATCCACTTACTGCTGGTAGCAGCGCGGGTCCACCGCTGCCGCTTGTCAATGACAACAACATCACCTGCACGAACGTCGCCAACTGTATTGCCGCTGGCTTTCGAGGTTTGGTCCTTAACCCCGGCGGATACAATTTGAATGCGGAGAACAACTGGTGGGGGGCCTCATCGGGTCCTAGTGGTGGTGGTGGTACCTGTCCGGGATCGGGGTTGCCGGTTCTACCAGCGTGTGGAACTGGGGCTGGGCAAGTTGATGTGAGCCCATTCCGCAGCAGCCCGAACCCCAATGCCGGGGCGTGAGCGATAAGGCGGGGCCTGCTCCTCACGATGGGGGTAGGCCCGCGCCTCCTTCTGTTTGCTCAGAGCATGACGACGGGAGGCGCTTTCCGCTCACACCTTCTGGTGGGGGGATCAAGGGATTGTTTTTCGCTCGACGTTTCAGCGCGGATAAGATAGACGCGCGATGTCGCTCTTGTGGCCGTGCTTTTGATCGCGACCGCGTGGAAGGCCTGCAGGATATAGTGTGATTATGGTCTGGCGCTTGGGCGTGGCGATATCTAGCGAACCGCTTATTGTCCACCGCTCCTGAAGTCCTCAAGACCCTTCTTGGCCGAATGTCCCTGAGATTGCTCATGACGGCACAAGCGGGATAAACTTTCGCTGAAAGGAGTGGGGGGCGTATGATCGTGCGGGGTCCATATCCGGAGATCGCGATTCCCGAAGTGCCGCTCACGCCGTTTGTGCTTGAGCAGGCGGAGCGGCGAGGGGAGAAAGCGGCGCTCATTGATGGGCCGACGGGACGCGCGGTGAGCTATCGCGAACTGGCGGAATCGGTGCGGCGCGTGGCCGCTGGCCTGTGGGCGCGCGGATTTCGAAAAGGCGACGTCTTGGCCATCTACAGTCCGAATCTCCCGGAATATGCCATTGCGTTTCACGCTGTCTCCTTGATTGGAGGGATCAGCACGACGGTGAATCCGCTGTACACGGTTGAGGAGCTTGTGACGCAGCTTCGGGATGCCGAAGCGAAGTATTTGCTCACTGTCCCTGCGCTTGCGGAGAAGGCGCGCGTTGCCGCTCATCAAGTGGGCGTTCGAGACGTCTTCGTCATCGGCGAAGCTTCGTGGACCGATCTCTTCGGCGATGCCGATCGCGTGCCGGACGTCCCGATCTCTCCGCGCGAGGACGTCGTGGCCTTGCCCTATTCGAGCGGGACAACGGGCTTGCCCAAGGGCGTCATGCTCACGCACTACAATCTGGTCGCCAATATCTGCCAAGTGGACGCCGCCTTTCGCGAAGTGCGGGAGGAGGACGTCGTCATCGGCGTTCTCCCCTTCTTCCACAGCTATGGTCTGCTGGTCGTCATGAACGTCATGCTTTACAAGGGGACAACCGTCGTGACGATGCCGCGCTTTGAGCTGGAACCGTTTCTGCGGCTCTTGCAAGACCATGGGGTGACGCGCGCCTACCTGGTGCCGCCGATCATTCTGGCGCTGGCCAAGCATCCGCTTGTGGAGCGGTATGATCTCTCCAAGCTCCGGGTCATTATGTCGGGGGCAGCTCCCTTAAGTGAATCCATCGCGCGAGCGTGTGCGGAGCGCTTGGGCTGCCTCGTGCTGCAGGGTTATGGATTGACGGAGACGAGTCCGGTGACGCATGCCAATCCCGAAGATCCGGCGCGGATCAAGTTGGCTTCGATCGGTCCGCCGCTCCCCAACACGGAATGTCAGATCGTAGATCCGGAGACGGGCGCGCCGCTGGGCGTTGGCCAGCTTGGCGAGGTGTGGATTCGCGGTCCGCAAGTGATGAAGGGGTACTGGAAGCGGCCCGAAGAGACGGCGCGCACGATCACTTCGGACGGATGGTTGCGCACGGGGGACATCGGCCGCGTGGATGCGGACGGCTATTTCTACATCGTGGATCGGATCAAGGAGCTGATCAAATACAAAGGGTTGCAGATCGCGCCGGCCGAATTGGAAGCCGTTTTGCTCTCACATCCGGCGGTCGCCGATACAGCCGTCATTCCTAGTCCCGATGAGGAAGCTGGGGAAGTTCCGAAGGCCTTTGTCGTGTTGAAGGCTGAGGCTTCGGCGGAAGAGCTGATGGCCTATGTGGCCGAGCGCGTCGCCCCGTACAAGAAGATTCGCCGCCTGGAATTCGTGGAGCAGATCCCGCGTTCGGCTTCGGGGAAGATCTTGCGCCGTGTGCTCATCGAGCGAGAGCGGGGAGGGTCGGCATGACCAATCGCGACGTCGCGGAGATCCTGCGGCAGATCGCTTTCCTCCTCGATATGGAGGGGGTGGAGTTCAAGCCGCGCGCTTACGAGAAGGCGGCCTACGCCGTGGAGGCGCTGGAGGAACCGATCGCGGAGGTGTATGCGCGCGGGGGGGTGAAAGCTCTGGAGGCGATTCCCGGTGTTGGCAAAAGCATTGCGCAGAAGATCGAAGAGCTGCTCCTGACGGGACGGATGGCCTATTACGAGGAGCTGCGGCGGAAGTACCCGATTGACCTCGCTTCGCTCATGGGGATCGAAGGCGTGGGGCCGAAGACGATCCGCGCCCTCTACGAAGCCTTGGGGATCACCACGCTCGATGAGTTGGAGCAAGCGGCGCGACAGGGGCGCATCCGGCAGCTCCCGCGCTTTGGGGAGAAGACGGAGGCGGCCATCTTGCGCGGCATCGAATTCTTGCGCCGGCATGGGGGACGATTCCTCCTCGGCGAGGTCTTGCCGCTTATGGAGGACGTCCGCGCGCGGCTGGCCGCACTGCCTGAGGTCGAGCGCGTGGAGATCGCGGGCTCCTTGCGGCGTCGCAAAGAGACTGTCGGCGATGCCGATCTGCTCGTCATCTCGCGGCGGCCCGAACGGGTGATGGAAGTCTTCGTCTCCTTGCCCGAGGTGGAGCATGTCTACGAGAGGGGGGAGACGCGCAGCCGGGTGAAGTTCCGAAATGGCCTGGATGTGGACCTGCGTGTCGTTCCCCGGGAGAGTTTCGGCGCGGCGCTTCAATACTTCACCGGGAGCAAGGAGCACAACATCGCGCTGCGGCGGATCGCCGAGCGGATGGGGTTGAAGCTGAACGAATACGGGCTGTTTCGCGGGGAGCGACGCATCGCCGGACGGACGGAGGAGGAGATTTACGAGGCGCTGGGCCTCAGTTACATTCCGCCGGAGTTGCGCGAAGATCGAGGGGAGATCGAAGCGGCGCGTCAGGGGCGACTGCCGCGCTTGATCGAATACGGGGACCTGCGCGGCGATCTGCAGGTGCAAACGAACTGGACCGATGGCGCGAACTCGATCGAGGAGATGGCGCTCGAAGCCCGACGGCTCGGCCTGCAGTACATCGCCATCACCGATCACACGCGCAGCCTGGCCATGACGCGAGGCTCGGACGAAGCCAAGCTCCTTGAGCAGGTCGCGGAGATTCGCCGCCTGAATCGCCGGCTCACGGGGATCCGGCTCCTCACCGGCGCCGAGGTCAACATTCGCAAGGATGGGACGCTTGACATCCGCGACGATGTGCTCGCGCAATTGGACGTCGTCGGCATCGCCGTGCACTCGCACTTCAACCTGTCGCGCCGGGAGATGACCGAACGCATCGTGCGCGCCATGCGAAATCCCCATGCCGATATCCTCTTCCATCCGACCGGGCGCGTCCTGCTCAAGCGCGAACCCTATGAGGTGGACATAGACGAGATCATCCGCGTGGCCCGGGAGACGGGGACGATTCTGGAGATCGATGCCTATCCCGAACGCCTCGATTTGAAAGACGAACACATTCGTAAGGCCGTCGAGGCTGGAGTGAAGCTCGTCATTGATTCCGATGCGCACCATGTCGGCCATTTTCGAGTCTTGTCTTATGGCATCGCGCAAGCGCGGCGTGGCTGGGCGCGACGCGAGGACATTTTGAACACGCTCTCGTGCGAGGAGTTTCTCGCGCATCTGAAAGACGGACGGAAACGACGATGTCGGGCCTGAGCATCCCCGACAAGTGGATCTCCATCGCTCCCGGAGCTTGTCCGGCGGCTCACCCCAGGCGACGTTCAGATCGCTTGCGGCGGCGTGCGTGAGGGAGGGGGCGACCGCTCCAGGCGCTCTTGTCCTCAGAGGAGCTGGGTCACTCGCGTTCCCACGCGTCACTAGCTTCGGATCGGAGCCTTTCGCGGCGCACGAGAAGAGATGGCTCAAAGAGCGAATCGGATTCGAGCGAAGATGGTGCTGCTGCTCCTTCTTTGGGGAGGGGCGACGATCCCTTTGTCTCCCTCACGGATCTGGCCGAGCGCAGAGATCGCTCCGAGAGGGAGACAAGAGCTGGCCTCGCCTTCCTTCGCGCTCGAGGAGCATGGGCAGTTCAGTCGCTGGTCGGGCGAAGTGCCCGCGGCGATTCGGATCGTGAGCTACAACGTCCAGCTGGGTCGGAAGCTGGAGCAGATTCTGGCGCTCTTTCGCACGCATCCGGAGCTTTCGCGCGCCGATGTGCTCGCGCTTCAGGAAGTCGTGCGCGATCCGCGCGCGAGTGGCGCGCGCATTCTCGCCGAGCGCCTCGGATTCGACTACGTCTATCTCCCCGGCAAGAGGAAGGGGGATCGGGAGATCGGGCTCGCGCTCCTCAGCCGGTATCCCCTCCGGGACATCGAACGCATCGTCCTTCCGCAAGAGCGACGACGCAATGACCTGCCGCGCGTGGCGTTGGGGGCGACGCTCGCCATCGGCGCGACGCAGATTCGCATCTACACCGTGCATGTTCAAGCCCTCGTGTCCCGGGACATGAAGGTTCGACAGATCGGAGCCGTCCTTCAAAGCGCGCTGCGACAAGCGACGCCTTATCGGCTCATCGTCGGCGACTTCAACACGCTCACGCGCGGGGATTGGCGCGCGGTGGATCGCCTGTTGCGAGAAGCCGGATTCTTCTCGGCATTGCCCGGGTCCACGTGGACGTATCGGCGACTGCTGATCCGCATGACGCTCGATTGGATCTACGTGCAAAATATGCGCGTGCTTGGATACGGCGTCGCTCAAGAAGTCACAGCCTCCGATCACCGACCGATTTGGGCGGAGGTGGCGCTTTCCTCTCCCGATGAGCGGGGAGCACCGAACGGATGCGCCCTCGCGCTTGCTTCCCCCGCTTCTTTTGCGGTGAAATAGGACCGGGCAGAAAGAGGAGGGCAAATGCTCAGCAAGGAGAAAGGTGCGATGAGGCGACACGACCAACACATAGGCCGTTGGGCGCACGCCGCGATTGAGAAGTGGGTGCTGTGGCTTTTCATTCGAGCTTGGAGAAGGCGCGAGTTCAGACGACGACTTCTGGTCGGGTTCGCACTTCTCCTGGTTTCTGGATTCCCTCTTCATACGCCGCGACTCGCCGCTTCTGGGCAAGAGGAGACCCATGTCGTCGTGATCTCCATTGATGGCCTCGTGCCCGATTACTATCGGAATCCGGATCGCTACGGGTTGAAGATTCCCACGTTGCGTCGGCTGCGCAACGAAGGGGCGTTCGCCGATGCCGTGATTGGCGTGTATCCGTCGGTGACGTATCCGTCGCACACGGCGATTGTCACGGGTGCGCGCCCGCGCGATCACGGCATCTACTTCAATCGCATCTTCGAGGAGCCGACGGCGCCGCAGACGGGGCGTTGGTACTGGTGGGCTTCGGCCATTCGGAGCGACACACTCTGGGCGGCGGCGCGTCGCGCTGGGCGTCGCACGGCGGCCATCAGTTGGCCCGTCACCGTGGAGGCCGAGATCGAGCACAACATTCCGGAGATCTTCGATCCCAGGGCAGCTCAAGGTGGGCCGCCCGTTTGGGCGCTCGTCGCACAGCATGCGCGACCGGCGGGCCTTGTGGAAGAAATCTTGCAGGCGGTGGGAAAGCCTGAGGCTTTGGAAGATGATGATCTGCGTGTGGAAGCCGCCGTGTATTTGCTCACGCGCTTCCGGCCGCATTTGTTGCTCCTGCATCTCATTCAACTGGACGGCGTGCAACATCGCACGGGTCCGCACTCGAAGGAAGCGTATGCCGAGCTGGAGAAGCAGGATGCGCGCATCGGGCGTGTTCTGGAGGCGATTCGGCGCGCCGGACTTGAAGCGCGCACGACCGTGGCGATCGTCTCCGATCACGGCTTTATGCCTGTGGAGCGAGAGTTTCATCCGGGCGTGGTGCTCGCGCAGGCGGGCTTGGTGAAATTCGATTCGAGCGGGCGCATCGTCGAGTGGCACGCCGCGGTGTGGTCCAATGGGGGGTCGGCGGCCATCTTTCTGCGCGATCCTTCGGATACGGCTGCACGCGAAACCGTGCGGCGGCTCTTTGAGGAATGGGCGCGAAGGCCGGGCTCGCCGCTATTGCGCGTGATCGAGGCTTCGGAGCTGGAGCAGCTGGGCGCGGCGCCGACGGCCGCGTTCTTTCTGGAAGCCGCAGATTTCTGCGCCTTCGGGGGAGACTATCGCGGCGAAGCACTTCGTCCCGCCCGTCCGAATTATCGCGGCTCGCACGGCTATTTGCCCGATCGCCCGCAGATGTTCGCTTCGCTCATCCTCTGGGGACGCGGCGTGCGCCGCGGCGCTCGCGCTCCGGTGGTCAACATGACGGACATTGCACCGACGCTCGCCGCGCTTCTGGGCGTAGACCTGAAGGCGCCGGCCTACAGTCGCCCGATCGCGCTGTTCCTGGACCTGCCCTCTCGCGGGCCGAGTGATCGCCGCAGCCTGTCGCGCGCCGATCATGGGGTCGCCCCGCTGTTGAATATGGGCCGCAGAAGGATGCACCGTTCGACATGAGCCGGGAGCAACTTCTGGCTTACGGATATATTGTGGGAGCGAGCTTCGTCCTCTCGAACGGATTGGTCTTGGCGGCGCGCCAGGTGGCGCTCGCCTTTGGCGTTTTGGACTACCCGGGCGAGCACAAGCGGCATCGGGAACCGAAGCCCCTTTTGGGCGGCGTAGCCATATTCCTTGCGCTCCTTTTGGTCATCGGGGGGCATTTGGCGGCCTTACCCCTCTTGCGCCAACAGGAGCCGGTGCGGCAGCTCTTCCCCGCCGTGCTCGCCAAGTTCGAGACGGTCGGGCTCATACTGCCCACGCTCGGGGCGATCTTGGCCGGTTCGGTCATCGTCCTTCTCACGGGATTGGCCGATGATCTCTCCGGCCCACACTTTCCCGCGTGGGCGAAGCTGCTGGGACAAACGGTAGCGGCGACGCTGGTCATCGCAGCCGGCGTGCGCATCTCGCTCTTTGAAGTGCATCCATGGTTGGCGGCGCTGGTGACGCTCGTCTGGATCGTTGGCATCAGTAACGCGTTCAATCTGCTCGATAACATGGATGGGTTGGCGACGGGCGTCGCCATCATCTGCAGTCTCTTGCTTTGGTTCATCACAACTGCGCTCGGAGAGTTTTACATCGGACTGTTCCTTTCGGCGCTCATCGGGACGCTGGCCGGCTTCCTCGTGCATAATTTCCCTCCCGCACGCCTCTTCCTCGGCGATGCTGGGAGCTTGTTGATCGGCTATCTCCTCGGCGTCCTCACGGTCTTGGCGTCCTACGTCGCCCCTGAGGAGAAGATTCGCAACGAATGGTTCGCTCCCTTCATGCCCGTGATCGTGCTCGGACTCCCCCTTTACGATATGGCCTCGGTGATCTGGATTCGATGGCGAGAAGGACGGCCAATCCATCGGGGCGATCGTTCGCATCTATCGCATCGGCTTGTGGAGCTGGGGATGAGCGAGCGCGAGGCCGTAGGAACGATCTATCTCCTGACGTTCTGTTTGGGGGCGAGTGCGCTCTTGCTCCGAGATGCGACGCCGATGTTGACGCTTCTGGCGCTTGGGCAAGTCGGGGCGACCATCGCCCTGACGACGATCCTCATGATCGTGCCCCGACGCACGAGCTTCGTCGAACTTCGCCTCTTCTCAGATCCGGATGACCGAGCGTCGCGCTCGAACGCTTCTGAACGGGAACGCAGCCCGCTTTCGGAGTGATGGATGCGAAGGACGGCCCTCGCATGCGCGTTCGTCCTTCTTTGGTGGATGGGCCTTTCGCTGGCTCAAACGTCGCCGCCGACTCCACCGCAACCGGCGGCCCGACCGCCTTCAGAACCGTCGCCTCTCCCAATCGTGGCGCCGGGGAGCGATGTGACGGTCTTCGCGCCCGGCCGCTCCATTGCGCGCGACTATCTGCGCGGCGGGATCGTGCTGGGCCGAGCGCTTCTGCGTCCCACGCTGGAACTAGGGCTGGAAGGTGACAGCAATTTCCTCGCGCTGGCAGAGACGCGCGGCGCCCGAAACGGCATCTTCGCCGTCGCCCCCGGATTGGATCTGGAAGTCCCTGCGCTGCGGAGCGGATTTCGCCTGATGTATTCCCCCCTCATCCGCATGCTCCGTATCGCGGGACTCCCACCGTCGAATGTAGCGCATCGGCTTGAGTTCGATTTCACGACCCATTTGGGACCGGCGGTGACCCTTGCCGTTCGCGAACACTGGACGAAGGCGACCTTCGACACGCTCGAGTTCGATCCGGCGCGCGAGCTCTTCTTCAACCCCAAGCCCTTTTGGCGAAACGATCTCGCCTTGCGTGCGGAATACGCGCTGACCGAGCGCGATCGCGTGAGTGCGTACATTGGCCTCAATCGCGTGGAGCTTTCCGGTCCCCCTCAGCCCGAAGACCTTTTCTTCGACTACACGACGGGAACGCTCGCTCTCGCCTACGCGCGCCGATGGCGTCCGCGCCATACGATTCAATTCGATCTGGAGATCGGGCGCACCTATTCCCGTCGGGCCGAGAACGCGCGCGATCCGCGATTGAATGACGCACGGCTTCTGCAGTTGGGAGCGACGATCCGCAGCCAAGTGATGCCCACGTTGCGCGCCGAAGTACAAGTGGCCGCGCGCCGTCATCGCTTTCCGCGTGCGATCCGGAGTTTCTTCGGCCCGTATCTGGCCTTCTCCGTGGAGCGCGAATTCGGCCACCGGCTGACGCTCTCCGTAAGCGGTATACGCACGACCGCGCTCTCGGCCTTCAATCCCGAAGAGGGGAATGCTTTCGCCGTGACCTCCGGTCTCTCGGCCGCCCTCGCACAGCGCATCGGGCCGCGACTCACGTGGACGATCGGAGCCGATCTGCAACGCCTGACATTTCCCGTCCCTCTGGGCCTCGATTCGAGCTTTGGTGGAGTACCCCTTTGGGAATTCGCCGGCGTACAGCGCACGGATCACCTGGTGGGCGCGCGTGCCGAGATCACGTTTCGTTTGCACGAGCTTCTGGCCGCGCAAGTCGGCTATATCTTCCACGAGCGCGGTTCGACAGTCACGCCCTTCTCCTTCGAGCGGAGTCGGTTTAAAATGGGGCTGGTCCTGGGCCGCTGGATCCCCAGGACGGCGACGAGCCGATGATGAACACGTTCGCGCGACGATCCGAGAGACGACGTTGTGGAAGAGCGCTTGCCTTCCTTGGCGCTCTTCTCCTTCTCGCCGCTCAACCGCACGCCTTCAGCGCGCCACTTCCTCAAGAGGCCGCGCGGCGAAAACTGACCGCTGCGTCGGCGGACGTGCCCGAGTCGCGGCTTGCGGAAATTTATCGCGTGGGCCCGGAAGATGTGCTGGAGATCACGCTCGCGAATGATCCCGAGCTGCCGCGCGAGTATCGCGTCTCCTCCGGTGGGCATATTTTCTTCCCCTACGTGGGGAGCGTCCCGGTCGCTGGGAAGACGACGGCGCAAATCGAAGAGGAACTGCGACAGCTTTTGCGAAACGGATACTTCGAGGACCCCGAACTTACGGTGGCCGTCAAGGAGTACCGCAGCCACACCGTCTATTTGCTCGGGGATGTGGGGACAGTGGGGCCGATCGTCCTCACGCGCGAGCGCGTCCCGCTGATCGAAATCCTCGCGCGCGCGGGCGTGCGTTCGACGGCGCGCCGCGTCACGCTCACTCGGTGGAGCGAGGGACATCTGGTGACGCTCCTCATAGACCTCAGCGCGCCGGAAAAGTACACGACGCTTGTCGCCCCCGGCGACATCCTCGAAGTCCACTCGCCCAAGGAATATGTCTTCATCACGGGTGAAGTCCGAACGCCGCAGGCCATTGAATATACCCCCGGCCTCACCCTCTCGCAGGCGATCATTCATGCGGGAGGCCCCAGCGAATTCGCCAAGCGCAGCAAAATCCAAATCAAGCGCCGGCGCGCCGATGGCGGCATTGAGATTCTGCGCGCCGATTTCGATGAGATCATCCGCGGCCAACGTCCCGATGTGGAACTCAAGCCCAATGATACCGTCTTCGTCCCCAGGCGCTTTTGGTGAGCGAGGGCGGTCAACGGCTTCTACGGTCCAAAGGGAGGTAGGCACGCGCATCTTGGGCGTGGTAGATCCGGATCAATCTGGCAGATCCATCCGGGGGTATCACAGCAGCGATTTGGGAACCGCCCACATTGCCCTGGGGGACGCCGAGAGCAGTCTATGGCAGTAACGCACGTCGCCACCTGAGCGGCCGTCGGGGCGAGGATGGCTTTGACCGTAGGGAGTAAGAGGGCGAGACTCGCCGAGAGTCCCCATCGTCCGAGCTGACGCATCGCCTCCCGCCGAGATGGGGAGTGCGGATCGTTCAAAAAAAGCGGCCAGTTCTCCAAAAGGCGCGCCCGGGCCAAGCGGTTCACAGCCAAGCGCACGAGCGTTTCACCTTCCGGCACCCGGAAGACGCGCTCGACGGCGCGGCTCAAGGCCGCGATCGTGCGCCGCCCATTGGCCCGCCGCCAGACCAGCGCCGCCATCGGATTCAGACAAAAGGCGCGATGCCGCCGTTGATCGTAGATCAGTAGCTCCTCCCCCACCTCCTGCACGATCAGATCCTCCCGCCGCGCCTTGGGCCGTTCCCTCATTGCTCTTCCTCCAAAATGGCCAACAGCGTTTGTGCCAGCTCTTCAGCTTCCCCCCGCGCGCTCTTCAGAGCGCGAACATGTTCGACGAGCGCGCCGAGCGTCTCGAGCACGGACTTCGGCGCCCACGCTGTCGAGAACACATGTCGCAACAGCTCCACACCTGCCTCCCCAGCCGAGAGCTTGCGCGGTCGCCATCGCCTCCCGGCGCGATAGCCCGTGAAGACGATAAGCCCGACCGGGAGCGGACGACGTGCCGTCCTCCCCCCCAGAGCTTCCGCCGAATGTCTCTCTACTTTTCCGGACTCCGAGCACATCAGCTCGAGCGGAACCGGATAAGGATGCACGCGCCCATACCGGTCGAGAACGGCGAAGCGATCAGACAAGTAGCTCGCTCCCGCGCGCACGAGCGCCGCGACCAAGCGACTCTTGCCACTGCCTCGCGGACCCGGCAAGAGGAGCGCCCGCCCTCGCCACCCGACCGCGCCCGCGTGCACGAACACATGCCGCGGTGCGGCCTCGGCGATGTAAAAGTGCAGGTCCAGCTCAAACAGACGCAGCGCCTCCTCAAGATCGAACGTTCGTGCTAAACGCGCCGCTCCCGAATAGACGAGATGATACCGGCGCACGCGCTCTCCCGGTTGCCCGTCCCCGAGAATGAGCGAGTACAAATAGTCCACCATCGGCGTGCGCGCTGGCTTCCACCCCGGGGGCAAAAGCGGCCAGACGTACTGCAGAGCGCGCGCATGGTTTGCGCGAACGCCCACGCGCACGCCAAATGCCTCAATCGCCAGTCCGGCCGCCCACCCGAGGCGGTCGAGCTTCTCCATTCAGGGTGAGCCCCACCGCAATCGCGGCAGTAGCCCCAACGATGCGCTCTCCATTCTGCTCTCCTCCATGGTGAAGAACGCGCGGCTATTTTACTCGAGCTCTTGATCCCCCGCCAACTTTCCTCCCCTGCCATGCGGCACAAGAGGTCGCAGCGTCTCACACGGAGTCAGAGGGAGACCGCGGATTCCTTGCCGAAGCCCTCAAGGCCTGTTGGCGCACAGGCGGGCGTGGTTGACACCCCATCGGAATTCGGGTATTCTCATGGACTTTGGAGACTTGGCGATGTGACGATCCGGTGAGGGGAAACGAGCGATGAAGCGCACATATCAACCGAACAATCGGCGCCGCGCCAAGACGCACGGGTTCCGAGCGCGGATGAGCACGAAAGCCGGGCGAGAGGTCCTGCGGCGGCGGCGGCGAAAAGGGCGGTATCGGCTCACGCCGGAGCATTATTGAAGCCGCGCCTGTTGACGTCACGCGTGAGGACAGTGAGCGCATGCCGGATGAGCGATTCCGAAAATCGGAGCGTTTGCACAAGCGCCGGGATTTCCTCCGGGTCTATGCCGAGGGCAAGCGGTACAACTCGCCGCTGTTTACGATCTTCGCGCGCGCGAGCGAACGACCCGTATCGCGGTTGGGCATCACCGTCTCGCGAAGGATCGGCAGGGCCGTGCGCCGGAATCGAGCCAAGCGGCTGATTCGCGAGGTCTTTCGTAAGAACAAGGGGCGGCTTCCCTGTCCGCTCGATCTTGTGGTGAATGTGAAGGAGGCCATTCGAGAGGCCGATTACTGGGCCGTCGAGGCTGAGTTTCTCCGATTCCTTGAGCGCGTGACCCGGGATATGCGCGAGCGCGGGATCAAACCTTCGCACGAGATGACCCTCCAGCCACAAGAGGCGCCGCCGGTCGTCCAATGCGCGGCGCTGAGGC
Source organism: Acidobacteriota bacterium (assembly GCA_030550025.1). GTDB lineage: Bacteria > Acidobacteriota > Blastocatellia > HR10 > HR10 > HR10. The sequence goes on from JAUQQC010000018.1 coordinate 20,538, forward strand.
ACGAGGTCGTCCCTCCTTGGCGCACATGGGTCATGTCTGCCCCTTCGCCGAGCGCGCTATGAAGTGGATCGCTGTCTTCGTGCTCAAAGCCTATAAGTTCGGGATCTCGCCGATGTTGCCTCCGGCCTGTCGCTTCATCCCCACCTGTTCGGAATACATGGCGGAGGCCATCGCGCGCTTCGGCTTCTGGCGCGGGGCGTGGATGGGGCTGCAGCGACTACTTCGCTGTCATCCCTTTCATCCAGGGGGGTATGATCCGGTCCCGCTGATGGCGCCGGGGGATCTCTCGCTTCAGCCTCCATCGAGGTGAGTATGGAAAAGCGCGTGCTCTTAGCCTTTGTCCTCTCGACGGCGATCCTGGCCATCTGGTACTACTTCTTCGCGCCACCGCCGCCGCAGCCGACAGCGCCCGAGAAGAAGCCGCAACCGACGGCGCGCGGGGAAGAAAAACGCGCGGTGCTGATCGAAACCCCGGCAGCCGCGCCGATCGAACGCGTCCCGGAACGAGAGATTCGTATCGAGACGCCACTGTGGACGGCCATCTTCACCAATCGCGGGGCTGTCGCGCGAAGCTGGAACATTCACCATCGGCCGAACGGCCAGCTTCTGCTCGGCGCCGATCGCCGACCGCTTGAGCTGATCCCACAGGAGCGCGACGTCATCGAGAAACTGGGCCGCCCATTCGCTCTGCGAAGCCGCGAGGCGGCGCTTGATCGCGAACTGCAAGAGGCCACCTACGCCCTCTCGTCCGAAGAGGCTATACTGCGAATCGGAAGGAATGAGACGCGCTCGCTCGCCTTCACCTACGAGGACCCGGCGCGCGGACTTCGGGTTCGCAAGGCCTTCACCTTCTTCGGGGATCGTTATGACTTTCAGCTCGCGATCTCGGCCACGCGAGATGGACGTCCTCTGGAGGTCGCCCTCCTCCTCGGACCGAATTTCGGCGATCAGAGCATCAAGCGGAGCGATACCTACACGAAGACGCCGCCCATCGCCATCGTGCGCGCGCGAGAGGAGACCGTGCGCGTTCAGGCCGAGAAGGCCCACAAGGAATCGCCGCAGGGCCCGATCGCTTGGGCGGGCGTCGAGGACAATTATTTCGCCTTAGTCGCCATTCCGAAGACGCCCGCTGCAGGCGTCAGCTTCGCAACCCACGAGCGAAAGGAGACGATCGAGGAGGAAGAGATCACGCGCCGCTTCATCGCTCTGTCGCTTCCTGCCTCCGAGCCGCAGGAGTATACGGTGTTCGCCGGCCCGAAAGACCCGCAGGTGCTGGAGGCGCTCGATGCGCGGCTTGGCGGCGTGAACCTCGAGGACGTCATCAACTACGGCTACTTCTCCTCGGTCGTGAAGCCACTTATCACTTGGGTTTTGCTCCCGGCGCTGCATGGCGTGCATCGGCTCACGGGCAATTACGGCGTCGGGATCATCGTCGTGACGATCGTGCTCAATCTCTTCTTCTATCCCCTGCGCCGATCCTCCACCATTCGCATGCGAAAGGCGAGCGCGCTGCAACCGAAGATGCGCGAGCTGCAAGAGAAGATGAAAGGCTTGAAGAAGAACGATCCCCGACTTCAGGAGCTGCAAATGGAACAGCTCCGACTCATGAAAGAAGCGAATCCGCTCGCCGGATGCTTGCCACTGCTCCTGCAATTGCCAATCTTTTGGGCGATGTTCGTCCTGCTGACGGTCAGCTTGGACGTGCGCCAAGCCCCCTTCGTCGGATGGATTGACGATCTCTCCTCGCCCGATCGGTGGCACGTCCTGCCGATCCTCATGTGCGTCTCGATGATCGCCTCGACGCTTTTGACACCAGCGCCGAGCAACGATCCCTCCCAACGCGTCCAACGCTTCATGATGGCCTATCTGATGCCCATTCTGCTCACCTACCTCTTCTTCTGGCGAGCGCCGAGCGGATTGGTCCTGTATTGGATGTTCAGCAACCTGGTGGGGATCGGCCAGCAGCTTCTGATCAACCGGGCGCTCGGTGCATTGCCGCTTCCGGCCGAGAAAGAGCCACGAAAGCAACCGCAGGTCTCAACGAGAAGCTGATGCTCGCTCGGTGAATCTCCTCTCCAAGCAGCAAGCCCACGACGGGTGCGTCCGAAATTGAGCCGAGAGTGAGCGTGAACGAACCCTAGGGCTAGGAAGGGAACCGCCATTTCGTCGGCTGCGCGACTCATGGCTTGAACGCGTGGGCGCAGGATCGGCCTAGTGGTGATTGCGGAGATGGGTTGTCGGGCCAATGGAGGTCTCTCGGTCGGCGATCCCAGCGCCTCATCGCTCTGGTCGAGAGTGCTCGCGATGCGTGGTGCCATCGGATGGGAGGCCGAGCGCCGACCAGAGGTCGGCAGCGCGAATCACCTCAGGCAACTCCCTCACGGTCGTGAGCACGAAGCCTTCGGTTTGCGCCCGACGCAAGTTCCCGTGGGTCGCCCGCAAGATGGCGAAGAGATCAAGGACGTCGCTGCCATCGTAATAGCCGTCTTCGAGACTCACGAGCACGCTAGCCGGATGACGGACGGCGTTGGTGAGCCCTGCCCAGAGGCGACGGAGGGCATCCGGATAGCTGTGCGCGTGCGTGGCCGCGAAGAGATCGGCATCGGCGACGAACCCCTCGTCATCCACTCGCCCTTCGGCGCGCAGTCGGTCAAGAATTGGCAGCAGAAGCAGTGGGTCGCCCGTGAACGCGAGATAGCGATAACGATCGCCACGCCGTTCGATGCGCGCTCGCCCGCGTGGCCCGACGACGTAGATTCTGCCATTTCGGCGGTAGGCGACGATGTCCACGCCGGGGACGAGCGCCAGCACCTCCGCCACGCGCGGCTCCTGCGCCTCGGCGACGTAGAACACGGCACAGCCGACGAGTCCATATCGCGGCTGCACGATGCTGCGATCGCCTTCCAGCCGATTCCCGAGCCGAAAGCCATCGGCGCGCAGCGCCTCTTGTAGCTCAGCTCGGCGATAGCGCGCGAAGAGATTCCCATGATCGGAGAAGAGCGTGATGTGAACCCGTCCCTCGGACTCGATGAAGAGCCGTTCCAGCTTTCGATCCAAGGCCACGAGGAAACGCCGCAGAAGACCCTCGCCGCCCAAATGCGCCAGCGGATCGGTCGCGCTCACGTAGGCGATGAAGAGCTCATCGGAGGAACGCTTGAAGCGTCCTAACGCTTTTTGAAGAGAGAGCTGGGCATCGAGCCATGCGCTCAGTGGAGGCGCGGCATATTCGAGCGTCATGGTCACGCCCGAAGGGTGGTAGTCGAACAATTCCCGAAATGTCCCCTCGATGAAGGTGCGCCGGCGGAAGCGATGCCAGAATCCCCCTCGCATGGCGTTCGCCGTCGGATCGTAGTAGTAGTCCTCGTATCCGGGCGAGGGGGGAGCGCCCAGTGGTCTCAGGATCTCGATGAAGGCCGGATTGGTGAGCGTAGGGAACGGCGCGATCAGCCGCGCAGGGCGGTGGAAGAAGGCGAAATGCCCTTCCCGCATCAATCCCTCGACGAGCGCATATCCGACGCCGTCGAGCGAGAGGATGAAGTGGCGGACCGGGTCGCGCAATGGGTGCGCCGTCCGATGAGCCTGGCGTTCAGGGTCGAACATCGCGATTCCCAATAGAAGAGCGCCAAGGAGAAGCCGACGGGCCATGCGCTCGTCATCGAACTCCCCTCAAAGAGGCGTGCGATCAACGATGGCGACGACCATTTCGAGCGCTTCGGATAAACGATCTGGATGGCGTCCTCCGGCCTCGGCCAACTCGGGGCGTCCGCCGCCGCGTCCACCAATGATCGGTGCCAACTCACGCACGATCTTGTTGGCGTCGAGCGCAGGCACCAGATCGCGAGAGACGCGGACCACAAGCATCGCCTTTCCATCGCGCTCCTGACCGAGGACGACGACGCCGGAAGCGAGCTTCTGAAGCAACCGATCGGCGAGTTCGCGCAACCCGGATGGGTCGAGCCCCTCGACGCGTTTGGTCAGGACCTTCACCCCATTCACGTCGCGCACGTCGTCCAAGGCATCGGTGACGGCCTGAGCGGCCAATCGGAGGCGCAGGGCTTCGACCTCTCGCTCCAGGCGCTTGAGTTCGGCTTGTAAGCGTTCGACATGTGCCGGCAATTCGGCCGGCGTCGTACGCAGCATCTCGGCCAGTTCCGCGAGCCGCGCTTCATCCTCCTGGAAGCGTTCGAGCGCGGCGCGCCCGCAGACGGCTTCGATCCGCCGAACTCCCGCTCCAATGGATTCCTCCTTCACGATCTTGAAGAGCCCGATGTCGCCCGTTCGCGCGACGTGCGTCCCTCCGCAGAGTTCTTTGGAGAAGCCGGGGATTTCGACGACGCGCACTCGGCTGCCGTACTTCTCGCCGAAGAAGGCGAGCGCTCCCGTCTGCAGAGCGCGTTCCAGCTCCATCTCGACCTTCGCGACCTCGACGTTGCGGAGGACCTGTTCGTTGACCAGGTCCTCGATGGCTTTGATCTCTTCCGGCGTCAGCGGCGCGAAGTGCGTGAAATCGAAGCGCAAGCGGTCCGGGGCCACCAGGCTTCCTGCTTGCTTGACGTGCGGGCCGAGGACTTCGCGGAGGGCGGCGTGCAGCAGATGCGTCGCCGTATGATGGGGACGGATGCGTTCGCGCCGTTCGACATCAATGCGCACCCAGACGCGATCGCCGACGCGCAACTGGCCCGTCTCGATTCGCGCGACGTGTGCGTGCTTGACGATGGTCGCCGTCCCATCGGTGACGAACGTCTTGGAGACCGTATCCAAGACTAGCGCGCGCGCGCCTTCGCTCTCCAGAACGCCCGTATCTCCGACTTGGCCGCCGGATTCGGCGTAAAAGGGCGTTTGATCGAGAACGACGTCCACGATCTGGCCGGCTTCCGCTCGATCCATTGGCTGTCCGTCCCGGAAGAGGGCGAGCACGCGCGCTTCGCACTCAGTTTGCTCATAGCCGAGGAAGCGCGTCTCCACCTCTTGCGTGGTGACGACGGCTTCCATCCCGGCGAGCTTCTCGTGCACGCTCCTTTTCCAAGCAGTGAGCGCACGCTGCCGCTGCTCTTGAAGCGCCGCTTGGAAGCCCTCCCAATCCACCGTGTACCCACGTTGGGCGGCGATGTATTCGATCAGGTCCTCGCGCAGCCCGTAGGTGTCGTAGAGCACAAAGGCGTCCTCTCCCGCGATCCGGCGGCCCGACGTGCGCTCCAGGATCTCATCGAATTTTCGCAGACCGGCCGAGAGCGTGGACAGGAAGAGTTGCTCTTCGCGTCGCACGACGCGCTCGATCGTCGCGCGCGCATCGAGCAGTTCGGGATAGGCGGGAGCCATCACCTCGACCACCGCCTCAGTCACGCGGTGGAAGAAAGGCGACGCGAGTCCGAGCTTCCGTCCATGCCAGAGCGCGCGTCGCATGATCTTGCGCAAAACGTAAGCCCGCTGTTCATTGCCCGGAAAGACGCCGTCGGCCACCAGAAACGCTGTCGCTCGAGCATGATCGGCGATGACGCGCATGGACATCCCCTCGTCGCTCTCGCTCACATACGGATGACCGGCCAGCTCGGCGATGCGTTCCAGCAGTGGACGGATCAAATCCGTCTCGTAGTTCGACTTCACGCCCTGCAGGACGGCCGCCATGCGCTCCAGGCCCATGCCGGTGTCCACGGAAGGTTTCGGTAAAGGCGTGAGCGTCCCGTTCTCATCCCGATTGAATTGCATGAAGACGAGGTTCCAAATCTCGATGATGTGATCTCCCGGGCCGTTCACATATTCGGCGCGATTGAATGCCGGATCATCCCCGATGAAGACGTGGACCTCGCTACACGGTCCGCAGGGGCCGGTTTCGCCCATCGCCCAAAAATTCTCCTCGGCGCCGAAGCGCAAGATGCGATCGGGTGCCGCGCCCATCTTGCGCCAGAGCGTCGCCGCCTCTTCGTCCTCCTCGTAGACGGTGAACCACAGACGTTCCAGGGGGAGCTGCCACTCATTCACCAGCAGGTCCCACGCGAACCAGATCGCTTCCTCCTTGAAGTAGTCGCCGAAGCTGAAGTTCCCCAGCATCTCGAAGAACGTGTGATGGCGAGCCGTCTTCCCCACTTGTTCGAGATCGTTGTGCTTGCCGCCAGCGCGAACGCATTTTTGCGCCGATGCCGCTCGTGTGTACTCGCGCTCTTCCAGGCCGAGGAAGACGTTCTTGAATTGGTTCATCCCGGCGTTGGCGAACAACAGGGTCGGGTCCTGCGGCAAGACGAGCGGGGAGCTTTTCACGATCCGGTGCCCGTGCCGCTCGAAGTATTCGAGAAAGGCACGACGAATCTCATGCCCGCTGGCTTTCCACATCGTCCTTCTCCCTCGCGCGGGGACTCTCCGTGGGCCTTCGGCAAGTCCCCGAACCTACAAAGAATAGCCCAAAATCCATCCGCCGACAACCGGCGTGGGTTGGCGCCATGAGATGGGCGTCCAAACGTCTTCGGGAGCACTTCTTCTGCGCCGAAGGCTCTTGTGCCGGAAGGTGTAACCGACCAAATGGAGCGGGCGTCTTTTGAGAGCGAGCATACGCGGAGAGGAGGCGCTATGGAGATTTCGCGGCGGAAGTTTTTGCGCTACTGCGGCGTGACGACGGTCACGCTGACTACGGTGAGGGATTGGCCGCTCAGCGCGGTGGCCGAGGTCTCGGCGCGAACGCTCCTTGTGACGGATTGGAAGGAGTTGGCCGACGTCGCCTTGGGGACGGCGCGACAGTTGGGCGCCGACTATGCCGATATTCGCATTATTCGCTCACGTCGGGAGACAGTCGCCGTCGGTCCGGGAGGCGGCGGTGGGTTCGGCGCGTTCTTCGCCGAAGAAGAAACGGGGCGCGATCGGCGCCCAACGCGCGTCACCCGCTCGGAGAGCCTTGGCTTCGGCGTGCGCGTCCTCTACAACGGGACGTGGGGATTTTCGGCCAGCCCCATGATCACCCCCGATGAGATCCGGCGCATCGCGGCTGAGGCGGTCGCTATCGCACGCGCCAATGCGGCGATCAACACGGCGCGCGTGCGCTTGGCTCCGGTGAAGGCGTACCGCGAGACCTGGCGGACGCCAATCGTGAAGAATCCCTTCGATGTGAGCTTGGATGAGAAGATCGGTCTGCTGGTCAGGGTGGACGAAATCGGGCGAAAGGTCAAAGGCGTCGCGCGCGTCGCCGCCTCGCTCGCCTTCGTGCACGAGCACAAACGCTTCGCTTCGACCGAGGGCTCCTACATCGAGCAGCACATCTACCACACGCTCCCCAATCTCACGGTCACGGCCTTGCGACGTGATGCGGGCGCGCGTCCGGACGTCGCCACGCGTAATGCCTTCATCCCCCCGCAGAGCATCGGGTATGAATACGTCGAGCAGTTGAAGTGGGAGGAGATCGTCGAACAGATCGCCCATGAAGCCGTCGAGATGCTCTCGGCCAAGGAGGTGCAGCCCGGACGCTACACGTTGCTCATCGCGCCCTCGAATCTCTATCTCACGATCCATGAGACGATCGGACATTCGACGGAATTGGATCGCGTCCTCGGCTATGAGGCGAATTTCGCCGGGACGAGCTTCCTCACGCTGGACAAGCTCGGGAAGTATCGCGTTGGATCGAAGATCGTCAATTTCGTCGCCGATCGCACGACGCCCGGCGGATTGGCGACCGTCGGCTATGACGATGATGGCGTGCCGGCGCAGCGGTGGCACTTGATCCGAGAGGGCATCCTCGTCGGCTATCAGACGACGCGCGAGCTGGCGCACGTCGTTCGGGAGAACTTCTCGCGCGGCTGCAGCTATGCCGATAGTTGGAGCTCCATGCCGATCCCGCGCATGCCCAACGTCTGGCTTGAGCCCGGAAAAGATCGGCTCAGTCCTGACGATCTCATCGCCGATACTAAAGCGGGCATCCTCATCGAGGGACGCGGCAGCTACTCGATTGATCAGCAACGGCTCAACTTCCAATTCGGCGGCAACGCCTTCTGGGAGATTAAAAACGGCAAGAAGGTCGGCATGCTCCGCAACGTCGTCTATCAATCCTATACGCCCGAATTCTGGAATTCCTGTGACGCCATCTGCAGTCAGGAGTATTGGGTCAATCAAGGCACGCCCGGAGATGGCAAGGGCGAGCCGCAACAGACCAATAGCGTCAGCCATGGCTGCGCCATGGCGCGCTTCCGTAACATCACCGTCTTCAATTCAGGAGGGGTGTGACCGATGCGAGGAAGAGCACGAACGCGACGCGCTGTCATCGGCCTCGAGGGATTTCTGTGGCAGGAGCATACACGGCCCTCCGGAGCGAGGCCTGCGCGAGGGATTTCGGATTTTCTGCTCGATCGCGAGCAGGTCCGACGTTTGACGGAGATGGTCCTCTCGCTCTCGCCGTCGAAGGAGACGGTCGTCCTCGTTCGTCGGACTTATGCCACGCATTTGCGGGCGGCCTTCAATGCCATCACGACGAGCGGGTCCACCTATACGACGACGGTGACCGTCGGGCTCGTGCTGGGGAATCGGCTCGGTGTGGCGACGAGCGAGGACGTGAGCGAGGCGGCCTTGCGCACGGTGGTGAAGGAGGCGGAAGAGAACGCGCGCTCGGAGTGGTTTGGGATACCGCTTTCTGAGGAGCGCGATCCCTTGCCCGGGCCGCAGGAGTATCTCCCGATCTCGGCTTTCTTCGAGAGCACGGCACAGGCGACGCCCGAAGCGCGAGCGGAGCGCATGCGGCGCGTGCTGGCGGTCGCTCAAGCGAGGAATCTCGTCGCCGCGGCCTTTATGACGACGAGCGCAGGAGTGGTGGCCGTCGCCAATAGTGCGGGCCTGTTCGCCTATCATGCTTCGACCGACGCGCAGATCTCCATGACTTTTCGGACCAAAGATGGAAGCGGCTCCGGTTGGGCAGCCACCAGCGCGCGCAACTTCGAGGAGCTAGACGTCGAGGAGGCCGCCCGGATCGCTGCCGAGAAGGCGATCCGTTCGGTGAATCCCCGCGAGTTACCCCCCGGCGATTACACGGTCATCTTGGAGCCGGACGCATTTGCTGACATGGGGCCGAACGTGACTGCCCTCTTGACGGGGCGACGCGGCGGCGGAGGTGGAGTCTTCGGGCCGGATCTCTCGCTGCTGCCGGCCGAGCGCGTCGAGGTGGGAAAGCCCATCACCAACCCCCTCTATACGCTGCGGAGCGATCCCACGCATCCGAAACTGCTCGGCATGCCGTTCTCTCTCGTGGGCGGAGGATTCGGTGGCGGCTTCGGCGGCGGTGGACTCGGCGCGGGAGCAGCACTGCTTCAGGCCGGTCGTCCCACGCGAAAGATCACGTGGATCGAGAAGGGCGTCGTTCGGAACCTCATCCTCTCTCCGGCACAAGCACGACGCGAGAATCGGGAACCGACTCCAGCGCCGACGAGTCTCATCATCGAGGGCGGAGAGGGGACCTTGGAAGACCTCATCCGGAAGACCGATCGCGCGCTCTTGGTCACGCGCTTTTGGTACATCCGCGCGCTCAATCCCGTCCTGGGGACGAGCACGGGCCTGACGCGCGATGGTCTGTTTCTGGTCGAAAACGGCGAGATCAAATATCCGGTCAAGAACTTCCGTTTCAACGAGAGCTGGCGCACGGTCGTCGAGAACACGGAGGCGATGACGGCCCCCTATAAGCGCGTTCGCGATGCCTTGTATCCGGCCGTGCGCACGCGCGCCTTCACCTTCAGCAGCGGCTCTGATGCCATCGAGTAGTGCGTGAAACTCGGACCGAAAAGAGGCGTGAATCAAATCGCGTGGGGAGGAAGGATTATGCGGGATGCGCGGAGTAAATCGAATCCGAAGCCCGTCCGCAGGGCATGGTGCCGGTGGATAGGCGCGCTCCTCTTGATCGGCTCGGTGAGCTTTCTAGGGCTCGCTCAAGGGGTGCGCTCCGCTCCCTTGGAACTGCGGGGGATCGTCGTGGATCCAAGTGGGGCGATCATCCTCGGCGCTGAAGTCGTACTCCGAGACGCTCAAGGGCAGGAGCAGCGGTATGTCACGGATGCCAGCGGAGAATTCCGCTTCGGCCCCTTGATGCCGGGGACCTACAGCCTGCGGGTCACCGCCGAAGGGTTCGCGCCGTACGAAGAACCGGCTCTCATTTTGGAGCCTGGTCCTGCCGCAACGACGCGCGTCAGGCGCGAGGAGACGATCCTGCCCCATCCACTCACGATCACCTTGGAGATTTTGATCACCGAGCGCATGGAGGTGACCGAGGAGACGCGCGTCTCGATCGAGCCGGATGCGAACCTCTCGGCGGTCGTAATCCGTGGGGAGGACCTGGAGGCTTTACCGGACGATCCGGAGGAACTGCTGAGCACGTTGCGTCAGATGGCCGGGCCCTCGGTTGGGGCGGGCGATGTACAGGTCTTCGTGGATGGGTTTCGGGAAAGGGGACGCATCCCGCCGCGCAGCGCGATCCGCGAGATTCGCATCAACAATAATCCTTTCTCCGCCGAATTCCGCGAGCCCGGGCGCGGGCGCATCGAGATCCTCACGCGGCCGGGCACGGAGCTGTTCCGCGTGAACGGGTTCTTCGATTTCAATGACGAAGCCTTGAATGCGCGCAATGCCTTCGCGCCCGTGCGTGCTCCCTTGCAGGTTCGGCGCTACGGCGGCTTCCTGAGCGGCCCCATCCTCCGCAACCGCTCATCCTTCTTCGCCGAGTTGCAGCGGCGCGAGATGGATGAGAACGAGACGGTGCGGGCGACGATCCTGGATCCGGCGACGCTTCTCCCTGTGCCTTTCGCCGCCGTCGTGGAGACGCCGCAGCGCGGCACGGATTTCTCGCTCCGCAGCGAGTGGCAGCTTTGGAAAAATCACACGTTCAGCGCTGGGTATCGCTTCTTCGACAGCACGAGCCAAAATCAGGGCGTCGGCGGCTTCAACCTCCCGGAACGGGCCTCGACGAGCGAGAGCCAGCAGCAGACGCTGCGCTTCTCGCTCACCTCGCTCATTCAGCGGCGCATGACCAACGAGTTGCGGTTGCAACTGAACCGCCGCGAGTCCGGGAGCCAGGCGCTCTCGGAGAAGCCAGCTCTCGTCGTCCTGGATGCCTTCAGTGGGGGAGGGAATCAAGGGGCCCTCTTCAGCCGTCGGACCAGCGACGAGCTGGAGTTCTCGAATACGTTCTCTCTACCTTGGCGGCGCCATCTCGTGAAGATGGGCGTGCGCGTCGAAGGCGATCGCTTGTACGATGTGAACCGCTCGAATTTCGGCGGTACGTTTACCTTCTCCAGCTTGGAGCAGTATCGCGACGTATTACTCGGAGTTCCGGGCGCGCGACCGACGCAGTTCACCATCAATCGAGGCGATCCCTCGGCAGCGCTCACGCTCTGGGAGTTCGCTTGGTTCGTCCAAGATGACTGGCGCGTGCGTCCGAATTTGACGCTCTCGGTTGGGCTTCGGCATGAGTTTCAGACGCACCTGCGCGATCGGCTTAACTTCGCGCCGCGATTCGGCTTCGCCTGGTCGCCGCGCAACGATCAGCGGATGGTCATTCGCGGAGGTGCCGGGATCTTCTATGATGCGCTCGAGGCTAATCTCGTGCTCAACACGATTCGGTTCGACGGTCGGCGCCAGCAGCAGATCATCATCCGCTTCCCGGGCTTCCCCGATCCGTTCTCCGAGGGGGAGGTGACCATCCGCCCGACGAGCTTGCGCGTGTTGGCGCCGGATTTGGCGGCCCCCTACACGCTCCAGAGCACGATCGAAGTGGAGCGGCAGCTTCCCCGGGGGATCTTCTTGAACGTCGGATATTCGCGCGTTCGCGGGGTGCATCTGTTTCGCTCGCGCAACATCAATGCGCCCCTGCCCGGCATGACGCTGCCACCGGATCCGACGCGCGGCCCGATCTTCCAGATCGAATCCACGGCTTATTCGCTGCGCCATGAGCTGCGGGTGGGATTCCGTCGGCAGTTCAGCCGGACGTTCACGCTCTTCGGTAACTACGTGCTCTCGTCCACGAAGAACGATTCCGATGGCGCACTCTCCACACCGGTCAATCAATACGATGCCCGCAGCGAGTGGGGGCGCGCCAGCTTCGATTCCCGGCATTGGTTCTTCGCCGGGGGGATGATTCTGCTGCCTTGGGGGATCCGCGTGGCGCCGCTAGTGAGCATCCGGTCGAGCCGACCTTTCAACATCACGACCGGGCAGGACAATAATCTCGATACGATCATCAACGATCGCCCCTCGTTCGCCGATCCTGCGATGCCAGGCGCCATCCGAACGCCCTTCGGAACGTTCAATCCGAATCCGCGTCCCGGGGAGCCGATCATCCCGCGCAATTTCGGCACCGGTCCGAGCTACCGGAACGTGGATGTGACCTTCAGCCGCACGTTCGGATTCGGCCAGCCGCGCACGCGCAGTGAGTGGCCACAGCTTGGTCGGCAAGAGGGAGGCCTCCAGCAAGGTCCACGTGGAGGTGGTGGCGGAATGGGCCGTCCGGGTGGAGGGATGGGTGGACTCAGAGGAGGAATGGGAGGACCGGGAGGAAGAGGAATCGGCGGACCTGGCGGAGAAATGGGCGGACCAGGCGGTGGTGGGTTCCCGGGATTTGGCCGGAGCGAATATCGGTACAACTTCACCCTCGTCGTCCGCGCGGCAAATCTGTTGAATAACGTGAACTTCACGAACTACAGCGGCGTGCTCACATCGCCCTTCTTCGGGCGCGCGAATTCGGCCCTGCCCGCCCGTCGCATCGAACTTCAACTGCGATTCAATTTTTGACCTCAGCGCGTGGCACCAAGAGCGCGACGCCGACGTTCGCCGTCTAGGTGAGCGGATCGCCCATCCGCTCGGAGTCCCAACCACGCCGATCGTTCGGTGCGTTTTGGTAAACGGTCGCGTTGGCGTGGGATGTCGTTCCCCTCTGAGCGTAAAGAAGAACGCGCCACGGGTCGAAAACCCTCATGGACCTAGGTGCTTTCGCATTCCGAGAGTCGCAGGCGAGGAGACGCGATGCTTTCTCGCGCGAAGATGCATGAGCGGCTTTCGGACAACGCGAAGGAGTTGACGGAAGTCGTCGTCTTGGTTAAGCTGACGCGTCGCGCGGGCGAGGGAACGAAAGCTCAGCGCGCGTGCCGTCTCAGGCGGCAGATTTGTTTCTCCGGAGGGGGATATGGGGAAGATCGTTTGCCTCCTCATCGCCATCGCGTGGTCCTTTCCAAGCCCTCGCGCGAGAGTTCCCGAGTCAGGTCCGGGTGAATCAGAAGCCGAAGTATTCACCGCTCTTGAGGTCTACACTGTGCTGGACGCGGGCAACGACACGACGGGGAACATCACGCGCAATAACGCGACGACGGGGAATTTGGGGGGGACGACGGGTTTGGAACGCGGCATCGCCGTGCGGCCTGGTGATCCGCCCATCGTCTACATCGCGCGTGGAGCGACGACGACCGGGGATGGGCGTCCGGGCGGAGTGGTCGGTCTGGCGGCGATCAAGCTTCAGGAGAAGACCGATGGGGATTTCAATCCGAAAACCGATCCTGATCTCCCGCTCACATACGTGGACACGGGGCTGATCGTCTCCGGCGGGCAACCGGAGAATTTCTCCTTCATCCAGGGGATCACCTACGATCCCGTGCTCGACAAGGTGTGGGTTCTCGATGGGACAGCAGCGAGCCCGCGCGTGTGGGTGTTCGATGGGGGATCGGTAGGGGGCGCGGAGAATGGCGGCGATGTCGCGCGGGCGGCTACTGCGCGGGGAATCCGGATGGTGTTTCAGGCCGATAATACCTCGAGGCTTGGCGGTCGCGGTCAAGCGCTCGCCGTGCGTGTGGACCCGCAGGATCGCGATCTCATTGTGGTGGCCTTGGCCATGGGAAACCACATCGAAGTGTGGGAGAGTCAAGGCGGTCTCTCCGGCCCATGGGAGCTGCGGTGGGAAAGCGCTTCAGATCCAGATGGGGAAGGCCCGATTCCGGCTTTCAGCACGGATTCGGTGCGCGACGTGACCTTCGATGAGAGGGGCGATGTCTGGGCGACGCACGTTCACGAGGGAGCCGATAACTACCTCCACCGCTACAGCAGCGAGGGCAGGGGGCGCGGACGCCTCGCCGATGAGACCGTCATGCTCTCGTTCCCCCCTTTCGTGCTTCACCCTGAGGTATTCGCACGCGGGTTCAACAGCGCGAAGTTTTATCGCCAGGGCGAGGCCGTCGTGCTCATCGCCGTGAATCGCAGTCGCGACGATGCTCGTATTGCGGTCATTCGGTATCTTCGAGAAGGAGAGCCCGGGCGTTACGACTTCACGGCGCTGGATGGGTTCGGCAGTAACGTGAGCGAGAGGCTTCAGGATGAGACGCTGCGCACGCTGCGCCTGAAGGGGTCAGGGCGGGAGACGCAACCCGGAGGGGGAACGCTCAACGGGTTGATGTACCTGTCGCTCCCGTACTCTTCAGCAGGCGACCTCACGCTTCAAGAGGAGGCGCTGTATCTGAACGGGTTCGTGGTGGATCGGCGAAAGGGGCAGACGCTCCCGACCTCAGGCATCATCCGAGTGAAGCTCGTGCCATTCGAAACGCTGACTTCCAGAGGACTCCCTTCAATCCGCAAGGGTGCTCGATCTCACGGCTTTTTCACAAACGGCCGATAGCTTCGTGTAGCGCGGACGGTGACGTCGGCTCGCGCAAGGCGCACTTCGATCGTGTGCGCGCGCTTTGGATCCGGGGGATTGGAGGAGGGATAGCCCAGGACGTAGTGGAAGCGAAGATGCTTGGCGAGTTCCGCCAGATTGCGTTCGAGGCTCGCATCGGTGCGATAGAGCTCACCGCCGGTCGTCGCCGCCAACCATTCAAGATATTCGCTCTTGGAAGAGGCGCGCTTCGTGACGTAGATGGGGTAGATCGTGACGAAGCTGCGTCGAGCCAGCCAGAGCGTCTCATCGCGTCGGGCTTCCGTGCTGCCGCGATCCTGACCATCGGTCACAAGCAGCAACGCCGTGCGCGCATTCGGGAGCTCCTGCAAGCGCTCGAGCGCGATGGCGACGGCATCGTAGAGCTTGGTCCGGTCGGTGGGATCGCGCGCGGGCTCAAGCCGCTGCAGCACCTCGCGCAGCCGCTCCAGATTGAAGGTGAAATCGGCTTCGAGCGAAACGCGGCTGCCAAAAGCGATCACTGAGACTTCGTCATGCGCGCCGAGATTCAACAGGAACTCTAATACGGCGTCAATCGCCTTCGGGAACTCGAAGGCGACGCTCGGGCTTCGGTCCACGAGCACGATGATCCGAAGGGGGGCGCGAGGAGAGAGGAACTGTTCGATGCGTTGCTCGCGTCCCAGCTCGAAGACGGTGAAATCCTCCCGGCGCAGGTCCAATATGGGCTGTCCCGTGCGGTCGAAGATGGCGACGTTCACGCGGACTATCGGCTCGCGGTCGGCGCGCTCTCCTTGGTGGAGAAGCGCGTGGTTGCGCATGAATCCGACAAGCAGGAGCGCACCCAGCAGTCGCCGTGGCATGGCTTTCAGTTCAGGCGGAGGCTCAAAACGAGCAGCTCGCGTTTGCGGATGATGCGAAGCGGCACGACCTCGGAGGCGAGCGAACGCAACGCGCGCAGCAAATCCGATCGGGTGCGAACGGGTGTGGGGCCAACTCCGACGATCACGTCTCCCGCGCGAGCTCCTGCTACGGCTGCCGGCCCATTTGGCGTCACCTCCAAGATGAGGACGCCTCTTCCTTCGCGCACGCCGAAGAAATCCGCGAGCTGTTCCGTCAAATCCATCACGCGCAACCCCAATCGAGCCGGAGTCCATCGTGCGGCCGACTCTCCCTCAGCTCGGGACGCCGGTCGCGGAGGTGGAGAGGGCTCCGGCATCAGCCCGCTCGGACGCTCTTCGATGGGGAGCAGAAGCTGTCGCACGTCGCCCTTTCGCCAGATCGTCACCGGGACCGAGAGCCCAATGGGGGTTTGGGCAATCAACGTGGCCAGCGCTTCGACGGAGGTGATCGCCTGACCGCGATACTGAAGCAGAACATCGCCCGGCTCGATTCCCGCGCGTTTGGCTGGCCCGCCGGCGAGCACCTCGAGGACGACGACAGCGGCCCCCGGCACCGAGGAGAAGGCCGCTCGCTCAGCCTCTTCCAGAGAGGCGATGTTCGCTGCCCGAACGCCGATCCATCCCCGTGCCGCAGTGTGCGCCGCGCGCTGAGCCTCGACCATCGCTTGTTGAGCATCCCTCGCTGCCTTCTTCGCTTCCACGGCGAGCCCGTGAGCGCTCGTCAGAAGCTGTGTGGTCAGCGCGTGCAGGCTCTCGGTCGGACGCACAATGTACGCCCCCGGAGCTTGCTCTTCCGCCACGCCCAGCACCTCGCCTCCCTCGGTGAGGATGATCCCCCCATCGGCCGACCATTCCATCGCGGGAAGTTCCAGCCGCATCATCGGTCGAGCCGATCCAACTTCGGTTTGAACGTCGAAGCGGTTTTGCTGCTCGGCCAAGAGCGCCGCCTCCAGCTTCACGCGCGCCGCTTCCAGCTTGAACCGCATCGGTAGAAGAGACCGCCATGTGGAGAGAGTCCCTCTTCCCATTGGCGAGGGCTCCGCGCGTTCGGAAGGCGGCCGCGAGGTACCGGCGGCCTCGCGGGGGCGCGCTATCTCTGGGATTTGAGCAAGGACCTTCACCGGAGTCTCCGACGGCCACGCCCTCCCTTCGCGCACGAAGGTCGGGGGGGCGATGCCCAAGCTCGGAACTTCCAGGACTGCGTATCCAGTCGTCTCATCGCACCTGACAAGCGTCGGGCGAAGCGTGCGTCCATCGCGCGTGAGGACCGTTAGGTCCGCCTCGCGCGGGTCGGAGATGGCATTCATCAAGCGCACGAGGATGCGACCGCGTTCGTCAAGGACGAGGCCCGTCGTGATGTTCATGATCTGTTGCGCGTGGGCCAGACCATCGAGCGTGGAAACTTGCATCCCTCCCCGCCGCAAGCTCTCCAGCAGATCGCGCACGGGAATGCGATGAATGACCGTCACGAGCCATGGGGGCGGCACCACTTCCGAAGCGTCGGAAACGCGCTCTTGTCGAGGAGTCACAGGCTTATTCGAGATCACGCGGACGGCTTGTGCGAGCGCACGCTCCCATCCGAGGCTCATCCCGGTGGCGACCAAGAGGCCGAGCCCAAGGGCTCTCAGCCTTCGGCTCTCCCCTCGGCAGGGGCCGACGCCTACCCACCAACCCTTTCGCACTACACCGCGTTCGTTCATAGAATCCTTCGTAACTCCTCCCGAGAGGCTGACGCGGGAATCGGTCGCGGAATGAGAGGCCGCGAGCCAAAGACGACCGGCGGAATGGCGAGAACGCTCTCCTCCTGCGTCTCCTCATTTCGCAGGAGGAGGATCACGCCGTCGTGAAGAAGGCGATCGCCGAGCAAGTCCGTAGCGCTGGTCTCCAGTAGTGGCACCGCGAGTTCCAGCTCTTCCATTGGCCTCGTCGCGCGAGGGACTCGAGCCGGACCAGAACGCGCGAGCATGGTCATCGAGGGACGGCCCTTCGGACCAACGGGCTTTGAAGCTTCGGGCGAGGGAGCGCTCGGAGCTGCCGAACGCCAAGCAGGAGGGTGAAGCGGGGTCACAGACTCGATCGGGGACGGATGTGGTGAGCGCGCTCGGTCAACCGGCTTCTGGGGTCCCCGTCCGATGGTGAAGAGAATGGCGAAAGCTAGGCCCATAAGCGCCGCAAGTGCGAACGCCCTCGGCCACAGCGCAAACGTTCGCGCCGAAGGGGTAGCCAAGGCGCGCACGCGCGCGTGGAGCCGATGCCGAAAATCTTCCGGTACCGGCACATCGGCGAGCGCGGCGAGCGCTCGCCGGAGTCGCCGCAGGTCTTCGAGATAGGCCTGACAGGCCGCGCACGCTGCCAGGTGAGCGTGCGCCCAACTCGGGATCGGCCGATCCGGCCCTACCGCCCGTCGAATGCGCCCGCACGTCATCGCCATTCCTCCTTCACTCCGAGAGATACCCCCGCAGCTTCTCGCGCAGGAAATTCCGCGCGCGATTGATGCGGGATTTGACCGTGCCCAGCGGCAAGCGCAGGATCTCCGCGATCTGCTCATAGTCCAAGCCTTGAATATCGCGGAGGATGATCGCCGCGCGATATTTCTCCGGCAGCGAGGCAACGGCCCGCGCGACGATCTGTCGCTCCTCCTCGCGCAAGATCCATGCCTCTGGTAGCGGTCGCGGGTCGGGCAGATCGAACGCCCTCTCCTCATCATCTCCATCCTTGGCCACGAAGAAGGAGACGAGCGGGAGCATGTTCCACCGCTTGCGCCGTCGCAGCTCGCTGATGGCCAGATTCGTCGCGATCCGATAGAGATAGGTCGAGAAGTTATGGTTCGCGCGATAGCGATGGGCATTCTGGTAAAGGCGCACGAACGTCTCCTGCGCGAGGTCCAACGCCGTCTCGTAATCGTTCAGCATTCGGTAGAGGTAGCCGGTCATGGGCGATTGATACCGTCGGACCAGTTCATCGAACGCCCCTTCATCTCCCGCTCGCACGGCGGCCATGAGCTCATGGTCGCTCCATTGGGCATATTCGGGAGTTCCCCACGTCGGCTCAGCGGCCGAGGTGAGGGGCCGGTGGAGCTCCAAATCCCCATCGTTTGGGCTCGCGACCGCCTCGATCTGCCCTATCGTCGGCTTCATGGTATCTCCATCGCTCGCCTTCATTGGCACGATCCGTGACCCCCGTGGGTTCCAAAAAGTGATCAGTGAACCCGATTCCCAACCGGCGGCCAAAGGGGAGATCGCCCTGCTCCCTCTTCGGAGAGGAGACCCACAGGCAGGGGATGCTCATGAACGAGTGCCGAATTCACGAGCGTCTGAACGAAGTACGTCCCCGTGACGGGGAACGTCACGTTGGCGAAGATCGTCACATTATCGGCATAGCCGCCGGGCGGGATGGAGAAGTTGGCCGGGTGTGAGGCCGCGATGGCGTGTTTCCGATCAGGGGAGAGAATCCGCACTTCCGAGAGATATTCCCCTTCGCCTCGCCAGTGGTGCACGACGGCGAATTTCAAGATCGTGGCCGGAAGGTGGGGGACCAAGATCGCCGAGAAGACTCCGACGAACGTCAGCTTGTTCCCCACCTCCAGGCGCACGTCATCGCAGAGGATCGCATACACGAGTTCAATCGGTGGGGTGGGCGAAGCGGGTGTCATGTCCTCGAACTCCTCCAAGCACGAGGCGAGGACGTCAGCGCCAGAGCCGCCGGGCTTTGAACTCGCGCTCCTCGCGGGTGCCGTCCGGGCGCGTGATCGTCATCCTCCCGACCAGCTCTTGCTCCGTCATGCGTCCGGTGAAGCGCAGGGTCATCCCCTGAGCCCTCACGGTGAAGGAGATGCGTCCATCCTGCACCGTTCCCGTGAGGCGATAGGAGGTCCCTTGCTCGCTTCCATCAAAGAGCACATAAGTGCCACTGAGGCGATCCCCCTGGCGTGTGATGGTGATGTTCGCCCCAAGGAGCGTGTTTCGTTCCGCGCTCCACCTCACGTTAGAATAGCGTCGGGTGACCACTACTTCTTGATCCTCCCTAGGTGAGGTCGGCTCCTGAGCCAGGATCGCGAGGCTGTAGAGGATCAGCATTCCCCCTACCAGACCTGAGAGAAGATGTCGCACTCCCATTCCCCTTCTCCTCCTTTCGTTCGTTATCCCCGCATTGGCGAGCCTTTTCATCATAGCATAGATCGTTTGGAAGTTCACGACGCGGTGAGGCGAGAAGCTCGCCTGCACCGGGCCACTCTTGGTTGGGAAAAATTTTCGTCGAGACCACGCGACGGCTTGCGCCCGCCGGAAATTTTGTTATCATTTAGGTTTTGTCCGAAGCCAGATGGGGGGCCTCTCGCATGCGGAGTCAGGTCGCTCCATCGGGAAGCCGGTGTAGCTCAGGTGGTAGAGCGGCTGACTTGTAATCAGCAGGTCGTGGGTTCGAATCCCGCCACCGGCTCCAGGGTGGATCTTTGAAAACGGGTGGTGCAGGGGTGGCAGAGCGGCCAAATGCACCGGGCTGTAAACCCGGCGGGCGTCATGCCCTTCGGAGGTTCGAATCCTTCCCCCTGCACCAGTCGAGCGGGCGTGGCGCAAACGGTAGCGCACGAGCCTTCCAAGCTCGGTGTTGCGGGTTCGAGTCCCGTCGCCCGCTCCACATCCGGACTTTTTCTTTATGGCCAGACCGAGTATATTAGTCGGGGCCCACGTGGCGCAGTCGGTAGCGCACGTCCTTGGTAAGGACGGGGTCGCCGGTTCAAGTCCGGTCGTGGGCTCCAGTTAAGATCACTTCGAGAAGGAGACATCTATGGCCAAGGAGCGGTTTGAGCGGACGAAGCCGCATGTGAATGTGGGGACGATTGGGCATATTGATCATGGGAAGACGACGTTGACGAGTGCGATCACGCGGGTTTTGCACAGTCGGAATCCGCGG
>JAUQQC010000026.1 GCA_030550025.1 Acidobacteriota bacterium
CACGAAGCAAGATACACCCACGAACCCTACAGCGCCGTATTCGTCGAGCAAGGCCTCGGTCGCTGGCCCTTGGAGATGACGACTGTGCGTCGTCTCGTCCTCAAGCATCATCTCCCCTCTCTTCCCGATGAGCTACTGGTCTCGTTGGCCGATCGTCTCTCGGCCTATGAGCGGGCCGAGGCCGAAGGCGATGAGGAAGGAGCCCGGGGCCGAGCCGAGACGACGTTACGGACGGTTTTCTCTCGCCTCTTCGGCGTGTCCGCCGATGCGGCTCGGTATCACGAACTGGCCGAGCTGTCGCTCGATCGTCGGGCTCTATTTCCGCGCCCCGATGCCGGTGGATCGGTCGCGTCCTATCGCGCATTGTGGGAGAAGTTCACACGCGAAGTCGCGCGCGTGCCCCTTGGGGATGTTCGCACGCTGCTTGCCGTCTTGCGACGATTCACGTGGGCGATCCCATCGGATACCCGGCGCGATCTCATCCCCGACGTCTCGCTTTATCATCACCTGAAGACGACGGCCGCCATCGCCGCCTGCCTCGTTCGGGAGGAGCTCGGCGAATCTGACGTGCGGACGCTTCATGACGCCTTGACGAACCGGTGGAGGAAAGCGCCTCTGAGCCCCCGCGAGGAGGACCTTCTCCGTCGCCCGCTGTGCGCCCTCGTCAAAGGTGACATCTCAGGCACGCAGGATTTTCTCTATCTGCTCACCAGCCGTGGCGCCGCTCGGGGACTTCGCGGTCGGTCATTTTACCTTCAGCTTCTCACTGAGACGATCGCCGAGTGGATCTTGCGCCGATTCCGCCTGCCCCCGACGAATGTGCTCTTTGTCGGCGGCGGACATTTCTATCTCCTGCTTCCCTATCGAGAGGCGACCGAGCATCTGGATGAGATTCAGCAGCGCGTTGCCCGCGTCCTGTGGAAGGTTCATAAAGGCGATCTCTCGCTCCTCGTGGCCTCCGTTCCCCTCGCCGCGATTGATTTTTTGGAAGAGGAGGCCGGGGGGAACGCCTTCGCCGCGAAATGGGGCGACGTCTCACGCCGGGTCAATGAGGAGAAGCAGCGCAAATGGCGCAATCCCGACAGCGAAGCGATGTGGCGCGAGTTGTTTGCTCCGAGGCAGCGGGGCATGACGGCCGAGGACGTCTGTCAGGTTTGCCACAATGAAGGGGCGCTCGAAATCCAAGACGATGTGCGCAAGTGTCAGCATTGTCGGGGATTCGAGGAGCTGGGCCGATTGCTCCGCGATCCAACGCATCTGGTTCTCTTCACCGTCCCTGAGGCCGATCCGCCGGAACAGGCTGATTGGCGCGACGCCTTGCGGGCGTTCGGCGTGGAAGCGCGTCTCATCCATGAGGGCGAGGAACTGCTGCGCCGCCCGGCCGGAGCGACGGAAGCCATAGTTTACACGCTCGACGCGACGGATTTTCTCGCCGAAGACGTCTGTCGCCGCTTCCGATGGGACGATCTGCCCGTGAGCTATGATTTTCGCTGGCTCGCCGATGCCACTCCAAGAAAACACGACGAACATGGCCAGGAAGTCATCGCCGAGTTCGCCGATTTGGCCGAGGCCTCTCAAGGCGTGAAGTGGCTCGGCGTGCTCCGCATGGATGTGGATAGCCTGGGCGATGTCTTCAAAACCGGTCTCGGCGCACACGCGACGATCTCGCGCATGAGCACGTTGAGCGAGTCGCTGCGCCTCTTCTTTGAGGGATGGGTGCCGCGCGTGTGTCGCGAGTATAACCGCTTTCGGCAAGGCGAGAGAGACGCGCTCTATCTCATCTATGCCGGGGGCGATGACCTGTTCGTCGTCGGCGCTTGGAGCGCGCTGCCGGAGCTGGCGCGACGCATTCGCGATGACTTCCGCGAGCTGGTCGGCGGCGATCATGTGACGCTTTCGGCCGGCATCGCCATCGAGCACCAGAAGTTTCCGCTCTATCAACTCGCCACAAACGCCCGCCACGCGCTCGACGATCAAGCCAAGGAGTTTCGGCGTGCGAATGGGCGGGCCAAAGATGCCGTGAGTTTCCTTCAAACGGCCATGGGGTGGGAGGAGTTCGCCCGCATCACCGACTGGAAAGATACTCTCGTGCAAATGCTCAAGCCGGCAGGAGAGGGACCGGCGCTGCCCCGCGCTTTCCTCATGCGGCTCATGGAGATTCACGCCCTCTATGCCGGGAATCGCGCCCGCTGGCGACGCGCCCGACGACGGCGAGAGATCACCCGCGAGCAGATGGAAGAGTTGATCCACTATGACAAATGGCAATGGCGCCTCGTCTATCACCTCAGCCGTTTCGCCGAGCGGTATGAGCAGCATAGAGAAACGATTGACCGCCTCCAGCGGGAGATCGCGCAGCAGGATGGATTCATCACCTGGCTGCGCGTCCTCGCTCGCTGGGCGGAGCTTCTCACCAGGGAGGAATAAGCCATGACCCGAACGAACCCGCCGCGACAAGATCGTTCGTCATCTCCGACCGGGACGCCTTCGCGTGAAGAGGTTCAGCGCGCCATCCGCGAGGGTGGGCGCGCGCTGGTAGATCTGGCCGAGCGGCTCGGCCCACAACTCAAAGATGGCCGCCTCACGACCAGCCAGATTCGAAACATCTACGGGATGGTCAAGCAAATGGAGATGCGCGGATTTGACCCTAACGAATTCGTCCTGCTCAAGCCCAAGCTCGCTTATGCGGCCGCTCGCGCCAACGAACGGGGAGCGCACCAGTTGAAGGAAGTGTTGACTTGGGCGATTGACGAAGTCGGCGCCGATGCGACCAAATTCGCCCGCTTCGTGGATTTCTTCGAGGCGATCCTGGCCTATCATCAAGCGGCTGGCGGTCGCTGAACGACGGAGGGACGCCTATGATGCCCACTCTCACGCTTCGAGGAAAAGTCATCATCACCGGTGAGATCGAAGCCGTCACCGGACTACACATTGGTGGGGCGGCTGCCGGATTAGACATCGGCGGCATTGACAATTCCATCATTCGGCATCCGGTCACGCGCGAGCCCTATATCCCCGGTTCGTCGCTCCGGGGCAAGATGCGATCGCTTCTGGATCATCACCTCGGCAAAGAGGCCAACCATTTCATCCAGCGACGTGAACCCGTCGTCCGCGTCCATGTCTGCGACGATGAGCAGGCATACGCTCAGTGCCCCGTCTGTCAGATCTTCGGCGTGACTCCGGGCGAGCGACAAAGGCGCGGCTGGACGAATCTCAAACCCGCGCGCTTGATCGTGCGCGATGTCTACTTGGCGCAAGATCACGAAGCGACGAAGCGACTTCGTCTGGCGAAAACCGATCTCCCCTTCACCGAAGTGAAATGGGAGGCCGCCATTGATCGCATCACCGCAGCCGCCGTCCCGCGTCAGAACGAGCGCGTGCCTTCGGGCGCCGTCTTCGCGCCCTTCGAGTTGGTCTATAGCCTCTACGATTTGAACGGCGCAGGATGCGGTCGCGACATCGAGTGGCTGCGCTATGTCTTCAAAGCGATGGAGCTGCTGGAGGACGATTACCTCGGCGGATATGGCTCGCGCGGGGCGGGGAAGATCCGCTTCCGAAAGATCACGGTCGTCTTCAAATCGCGCCGGTATTATGAGGGGGAGGCCGAACCTGAGACGCTTGCCGAAGGAATTGACGACGTGCGGCAGTTGCCTCCGGCGGATTACACCGCTCGCTTGCAATCGTTGATCCGGGAGGGATAGGGATGCCCCGTCTTGTGACCTATTGGCTCCGCTTCCGCTCGCCGCTTCACATCGGCGAGCGAGGCGTGGGGCTGGAAGTCTCGCGCACGCATATTCCGGCCGATACGCTCTTTGGCGCCATCTGCTCCCTCTGGCGCGAGCTGTACGGGGCTGCGGCGCTTCACCGCGATGTGCTCGACTGGTTCACCGAAGGCGGACCCGATGCGGAACCCTTTTTCCTCACCTCCGCATTCCCTTACGCCGGTGACGTGCGGTTCTTTCCAAAACCGCTTGGGAGGCTGCCCAATGTGGCCCTCGCCGACGGGGATGAGAAGGCGTTCAAGCGCGTGCGCTTTGTCTCCGAGCGCATCTTCACGGCAACGGTGATGGGGGGGCCCGTGGCTTTTCAAAAGCAAAACTGCATTAACGGTGGGATCGCGTGGGTGACCGAAGAGGAAAAAGATCGCCTCGCCCGCTGGACCGACGACATGAGCGGCGACATCGCGCTCTGGAAAGTGGCCGTCGTCCCGCGCGTGACGCTCGATCGGCTCACGGCGGCATCGGAGATCTGGCATTTCGGCGAAGTCCTCTTCGCTCACGAGGCGGGCCTATGGTTCGCCATCGAGTTCAATCGTGAGCATGGCGAGGAGCTGATGCGGAGATTTGAAGCCGTCCTGCGCGCGCTTGGCGATACGGGAATAGGCGGCGAACGCGGAGCCGGCTGCGGGTTATTCGACGTGGATGGTCCGACCGACGAAGCGCTGCCGCATGTTTCGGAGGCCAGCCGATTCGTCACGCTCTCGCCCGTATGCCCGAAAGATGTCGTCGAGTTGGAGCGCCTGACGGGCGATGGAGCGGCCTATGAGCTGATGCCGCGTCGCGGCTGGGTCACGTCGCCGGAAGCCGGCAACCTCCGTCGCAAGATGGTCTGGATGTTCGCCGAAGGCTCGGTGCTCACCGGCCCATCCGTGCCGCGCGCGGGATGTCTCGTCAACGTCAAGCCCGACGTATGCCCGCACGACGTCTGGCGCTACGGATTCTCTTTCCCCGTAGGTTTGGCGACGACCGCCGGCTATTCGAGTTGAGGGATGAGGGGGAGATATGGGAAGGACATCGTATACACTACGCTGTCTCAGTCCCGTCCATGTCGGGACGGGGAGACAATTCACCAAGTTCGACGGCGTTTACCATGAGCGACGGTGGTACATGATTGATCTCGACCGCGTGCTCATGCGCGGCGTAGATGCAAACGCCCTGGCCCGCGACATGAGCGAGCGTGCATTCACCTGGTCGGCCTGGCTCCAGGAGCGAGCCATCGCGCCCTCGGACGTCTCCGCGTATGATCTGCCCTGCCCACAAGACCCTGAAGAGACCCCTATCCGCGAAGCCGTGAAGGATGTCTACGGGAAACCGTATCTGCCGGGCAGCTCGATAAAAGGCGCCATCCGCACAGCCATTCTGTGGCATCTGCTGCGAGGCGACGTTGAGCGTGTGGACTGTGTCAGGCGCTACGTGCAGCTCTGTTTGAAAGCGATGGAGATATTCGAGCGGCTGAGCGAGCGCCGGGCGTTTGATCGTCCCGAAGAGCATCGCGCCGCGCTCGCCGAAATCTTCCGCGTCCGCGACGATGAGGCCGCAGCGCTTCAGCGCACGCTCTATCGCGCTCTGAATGTGGACGAGCGGAGACTGGCGAACGAGTGGAGTATGTTCCGGCAGCGATTGCAACGACTGGGGCGGAGCCGGGAATGGCTCGCTCAGCCGCTCGAGCGCGCGCTGCTCGGACGCGATCCCAATCACGATCTCCTGCGGGCGCTTCAAGTGAGCGATACGCTTCCGGTCGGCCTCGACCGATTGGCCGTCGGCCTGGTGTGGACGTACACGCAACGCGGCGCGCGACTGGTCGAAAAACGAGAGGAAGACGGCGAGTATAAGGTCTTCGCCGAGTGGCTCGCGCCTGAGACGACGCTGGAATTCGACCTTCGCACCGACGACTTCCTCTTCACAGACATCGCCGAGGCCGAACTCCATTTCCGGGGAGAAAAAGAAGAGGCGCTCCGACAGCTCGCGCGTACTTGTAACGATTATGCCCGCGCCGTCATCTCGACCGAACGAACCTTCTTTGACGAGGGCGGTCTGCGCTCGCTCGCCGATTTTTACGCCGAGCTTGAAGCGATGCTCGACGATCTCGCCGAAGGCGCGTTCCTTCTTAACTTGGGATGGGGCGGCGGCTGGGAGATGAAAACCGTCGGCGATCTCCTGAGGCGCACGCTCTCGCCGGAAGAGTTCGTCCAGTTGCGCCGACAGTATCAGTTGGGCGAAGACCCGAAGACGCATCGGATAGACCCGGAGGCGCTCTTCCCGCACACCCGACGGATCGCCTACGAGGGCGGCGCGCCCATGTACCCGTTGGGTTGGGTGCGCGTCGAACCGTAAGGAGGCCGAAGAGCGTGTCCCTCGCAGACTGGAAAGTGCGCGCTACCTGTAGCGCAGGCTTTCGAGCCTGCGGTTTTTTCGCAGACTAGAAAGTCTGCGCTACTTTTTCGCAGACTGGAAAGTCTGCGCTACTTCGTGCGGGTTGAGCCGAGGCGCAGCTCGTTCGATATGCTTCGAGAGTCACAGGCGTGCTCCACGCGAGCGCGCGAACTTTTACGCACGGAGGATCACTATGGGACGCCGACGAAAGGGAAATCAACGATCCATCGCGCGATCGCGAAGACGCGATAACGTCCGCCACATCTTCGTGACCGTTCTCGGCCAGACGCCGCAGGTTGTGACCGAGACGCTCTACGCGCTCATGGTCGAGCGGCGCATCCCCGTCTCGGAAGTCTTCGTCATCACGACGAGTGTGGGAGCCCAGCGTGCGCGGCGCGATCTGCTCGATCCACAACAGGGCCAGTTCTTCGCCTTTTGCCGGGAATACGGCTTCGATCCACGATCCGTCGCCTTCGATGAGGCGCACATCCTGACGATCGCGAGGACGCCGACCTCCAGGCGAGCGCGACCGTCTAAAGGCGCTGCATCGAGGACGGGCCAACGGGCCGATCTTGAGCTTGAGGATATTCGCACCGTCGAAGACAATCGGTGTCTGGCCGAGCACATCTTGGGCATCATCCGGCAGCTCACCGAAGACCCGCATACGGTCGTGCACGGTTCGATCGCCGGCGGCCGCAAGACGATGTCGGCCTATATGCTGCTGGCCTTCACGCTCTACGGGCGGGAGCAGGATCGGCTCTATCACGTGCTTGTGCCACCGCCGTTCGAGAACAATCCGCAGTTTTTCTTCCCTCCGCGACGCGAGCAGATGATCGGGATCGGCGTCGGGCAGGTCGCCTCCACGCGCGAGGCCCGGATTGATCTGGCCGAGATTCCCTTCGTGCGGCTGCGGCCCTGGGTCCTTAAAGAGAAGAGGGTGCAGAAGACGATCGAGGAGCAGATTCGCATCGTACAGCGCCAGTTGAACCTTCGGGCCGCCGAGTGGGAATCGCTCGTCATTGACTACCGAGCGCGACAGGCGCGATGGGGTGACCGCGCGCTTCCCCTAAGCGGTGTTAAGCTCGCGCTTCTGGCCTACTTCGCCGAGCGCCGCGCCGACCACCGGAGACACGGGCGTCAGAAGATCGAGAACTGCCCCCATTGCTTTGGCGCCTTCAGTGATTTCGATCTCGCCCGTTACAGGGCCTTGTATCGGATGTTCGTCCCCGCGGAAGCGCAGAATATCGAGCTAGGGCCCGATCTCTTCCTGAGTTACCGAGCGAAGCTCAATCGCGTGCTCGCGCGCGAGGGATTCCCTCCGGAGTTGCAGATCGTGAACATCAGCACGACCCCGCGTAATGCTCGCTACGGGCTTCGACTCGATCCGCGCCGAATTCGACTGGAATTCCCACCGCAGTGGGCAGCTGCAAGCAATCCGAATCCCGCCAAGAGTGAGCCGCAGGCCGAGCCCTGTTGAGACTAAGCCCTTGGGTGCAACTAAGCCTGCGGTAGGAGGCGACCGAAGTTAGCCTAGGGCGAGCGGAGCGAGCCATAGGACAACGTCCCCCCAAATTTCCTCAAGCCCCTGAAGGGGGCGGCCCATCCCGTCACCTCCCGCACTGTCGGGGCGACACCGTTTGGTTCACCCCCACGGGGCGCCCGCTCGCGCGGGCTCACGTGCGAAATGGGTTCGATCCGGCTCGCCCGCTCGTGTGGGCTTGGATTGCGTTTCCGGCTCACTTACTGCCCTTCGGCTGCGCGAACGTATAGTGGACATGTTCCGCTTCCGAGAAAGCTTTCGGCAAGGTTATTCCCTCTTCCCACAGTGCAGACCGTGCTCTAAGATAGCCCACATGATGAAAGCAATGAGCATCGCAAGAGTGCGCATCTCGCGCCATGCGGCCAAGCGGTTGGCCCAGCGCGGGATCTCGCTTGAGGATGTGCATCTGGTGCTGCGGCTGGGGCGAAAGCTCCACCGCACGGGAGTGACCTTCTATTTCTTCGGACGGCGCCAGATTCCGCGCGGATTGGAACGCGAGCTGGAGCGCCTGGAGGGAACGACGCTCCTTGTGAGAAATGGGTATCTGATTACCGCCTATCGCAACAAGCGCGCCATCGCTGTGATCAAGAAAAAGTCCAAGCGTCGTGCGAGACGCTCGCCCGTTCTCGGGATGTCTCCCGCAACCGAAGCGCCACTTGCTCTTGAAGTGGACCTTTGGGGACGCTGCGCCTGAAGCCGCGGCCGAAATTGCCGGTCGGGGGCCCGTGCGGGCCCTCGCACCGGCTTTGGGATGAGCAATGAGTTCACTGTATCTCGTGGAACAAGGACTTCTCGTCCGGCAAAATGGCGAGCGCCTGATCCTCTACCGCGACAAGGCGCTGGTCGCCGAGGTCCCGCTCATGAAGATCGAACGGGTTGTCATCTTCGGCCACGTTCATCTAACGACGGGGGCGATCTCGGCGCTCTTGCGCCATGGGATTGACACAGTGTTCCTCTCCTGGCACGGGCGGCTGAAAGGTCGCTTGGTCGCCGTGGAATCGAAGAACATCCCGCTGCGGTTGAAGCAATATGAGCGAGCTCATGATGAAGCCTTCGCCAACGAACTGGCGCGTCGAATCGTTCGCGCGAAGGTCCACTCGTCCTTACGGGTGCTCTTGCGATATCAACGCAATCATCCCGAGTGGTCCGCGGAAGAGGCGATCGCTCAACTTGAGCGCACGCTCCAAGTCCTCGAACAGCCTCAGACCCTTTCAAGCCTTCGCGGCCTCGAAGGGCAAGCCGCCGCTGCTTATTTTCAGGCTTACGGGAGCATGTTCCGGCGCTCCCTCCGCTTTCACAAGCGCTCGCGCCGTCCTCCTCAAGATCCGGTCAATGCCGCCCTCTCGCTCGGCTATTCGCTGCTCTTTGGCGAAGCCCTGGCTGTCGTCTCCTCAGTTGGCTTCGATCCGTATCTCGGATTCTTTCACGCTCCTGAATACGGGCGGTGCAGCCTCGCGCTCGACCTCATGGAGGAATTCCGTGCCGCCATCGTGGACCGGCTCGTGCTGACGCTCTTCAATACTGAGGTCTTGGAACCCGCCCATTTCACAGCTTCCGCAGGTGCCGGTGTCTGGTTCTCGCCCGAGGCGAAAAAGCGCTTCCTTCAGGAATACGAGGATACGATGCGTCGTGCCTTCATCTCCCGCCATACGGGTCACCGCACAAACTTCCGTCGGCTTTTGCTCGGACAGGCGGAGCGCCTGGCGCAGGCTGTCCTCAATGGCGAGGAATATGCGCCATATATCGCCGAGCCCTGACCATGCCTATCAAGCGCGTCATGTTCTACCTCATCAGCTACGACATCAGTGATGATAAACGGCGCATCCAGGTCGCCGAGATCCTCAAGGACTTCGGAACGCGGGTCCAATACAGCGTCTTCGAATGCCTATTGACGGAAGATCAGTTCCTCGTGCTCCTTCGACGGCTGCGGTCTCATATCGACCCGGCAGCCGATAGCTTGCGCTGCTATCGGCTCTGCCAAGGGTGCGTGGATGA
>JAUQQC010000010.1 GCA_030550025.1 Acidobacteriota bacterium
CAATCGAAGGGGCGATTGGGCGAGGGGGGAACAGGGGTTATCACTTTTGGCCTCCTAACCCCTTGAGCCACCAAAACTAAAACCCCCAACTCTCCGAAACCAGGACTCGCTTCAAAGAGGATTGCGACCCGCCAAGACCTCGGCGTACCATCTACGCGAGATCATACTCCGAAACCAGGACTCGCTTCAAAGAGGATTGCGACGGTGAAATTTTTTAAACCTTCGGTCACCGTCATAGCGTCTCCGAAACCAGGACTCGCTTCAAAGAGGATTGCGACCTGTGGAAGTAAACTTCCTCTCTGACGACCTCCTGGTCGCTCCGAAACCAGGACTCGCTTCAAAGAGGATTGCGACCGTCCAAGATGAACATCACAAACACGTTTCCTTCTTCCTCCGAAACCAGGACTCGCTTCAAAGAGGATTGCGACCCATGGAAAAGGGATATGGTCATCGGATTGCCGGCCCGCTCCGAAACCAGGACTCGCTTCAAAGAGGATTGCGACCTTGACGACTTCTCGATCGTCAAGGATGAGCATTACAAGCCTCCGAAACCAGGACTCGCTTCAAAGAGGATTGCGACAACGACCGCCGCCTGTACAGCGCGAATGAAATCATCCACTCCGAAACCAGGACTCGCTTCAAAGAGGATTGCGACCCGAGGAGGTTTGGCTCGACGCCTGCTCGCTGTCGGCGGCTCCGAAACCAGGACTCGCTTCAAAGAGGATTGCGACATCAGCAATTTCGCTAAATTAATCGCCACATCCCTACCCTCCGAAACCAGGACTCGCTTCAAAGAGGATTGCGACTCCTCGAGGACCTTCTTGTCGAAGTAGACTTCGTCGAGACTCCGAAACCAGGACTCGCTTCAAAGAGGATTGCGACTTTTCATCCTCTCTGCCCTCATGTTTTCTCCTCCTTCTTCTCCGAAACCAGGACTCGCTTCAAAGAGGATTGCGACGAAGCCTCCCCAGCCGCTCCCTCAACCATTCCACCTCTCCGAAACCAGGACTCGCTTCAAAGAGGATTGCGACACGGCCCCCAAGTCATCGGCGAACAGGCGTTCGCCGGCTTCGACGCTCCGAAACCAGGACTCGCTTCAAAGAGGATTGCGACCTTTATGTCCCCCATATGATGTCCCTCCATATTATTTATTATTACCTCCGAAACCAGGACTCGCTTCAAAGAGGATTGCGACTCCACTTCTATTTGCGCCCTTGCTACTTTCATCTTTCATCTCCGAAACCAGGACTCGCTTCAAAGAGGATTGCGACTCTCCCCTCCTATTCACTAAGAGGCCGTAGATGCTATCTCTCCGAAACCAGGACTCGCTTCAAAGAGGATTGCGACAACCCAAAGGACTTTCTTCATGCTTCTCCTCCTGTGAGACTCCGAAACCAGGACTCGCTTCAAAGAGGATTGCGACACTCCCTCCGGGTCAGTGAGCAGGTCGTCCACCGTGGCTCCGAAACCAGGACTCGCTTCAAAGAGGATTGCGACAAATCCTCTGGGTCGAAGGTCTGCCGGCAGAGCCGGCTCCGAAACCAGGACTCGCTTCAAAGAGGATTGCGACATCCTTCAGCCAGGAGATCGTCGTTGATCTCCAGGTCCCCCTCCGAAACGAGGACTCGCTTCAAAGAGGATTGCGACATGAGGATTGCGACGCGCGTGTCGGGCAGTCATTCGTACATCAAGGCTTGGATTGGGTCTTGAAGTGCGGCGCGCAAGGCCGGATAGAGGGCGCCCAAGGCACCGCTCGCCAATCCCGCGGCGATCATCGCCAGGATCCATCGCCACTCCATCTCCACGCGAAGAGGCGTGAGCTCATTCAGCAACAGCTTCAGGGCGAACGAAAGGCCGAGAGCCAGCAGAATCCCTAGGCCACTGATCACCAGCGCTTGTTTCTCGATGAGTGCAGCGATGAAAGCTTTTGACGCTCCCAGGCTCTTCAGGATGCCGATCTGGCGCGTTTGTTCCAGCACGGTCGTGTACATGGTGAGCGTGACCAGGAGCGTGCTCACGATAGCGGCGACCAGGAGCATGGCCGTGAGGAAACCGGTGATCAGCGGATTCCCATCGGCGTACAGACGTGGGAGATCACGCGTGAGGAGGACCTGTCGGTCGGGGAGCCGTCGTTGCAATTCGGCGGCGATCGCTTCCTGCTCCTCTGTGCGCGCGCACTTGACGAGGAAGGCGGAGCCTCGGCCCGGAGCGCTGAGCGCCCGTTGCATCGTCTCCAGTGGGATCTTGATGCGCGGGCCGAGCGCGGGTTCATAGATGCCGACGATGCGGAACGGCCGGTCGAAGATCACGATCGTGTCGCCCACCTTCGCTTGTCGGGAGCGCGCTCGCACGATGTCAATGATGGCTTCGTCTCCCCCTTTCAAGCCACGTCCCTGGACCACTCGCAAGCCCGTGAGCCGCGCATACTCCGGATAGTTCACCCCTTCGACAAGCCGGAGATCGAGTCCACGTCCCGTCGGTTGCAGATACTGGCCGACCAGGGTGAAGCTCTGAACGCCGGGGACTTCAGCGATCGTCCTCGCGAGCGTCTCTGGCAGAGTGAGCGCCGCACCGCTTGGCGTGAGGCCCGCCGTTCCGCGCTCGCGCACGAGGATTTCGACGCCCACGCTCGCCTCGCGCCGACCCCGTTCCTTCAACATCCCGCGCACCAATCCGCTCGTCATCACGACGAGCAGCATCGCGACGGTGACGCCCAAGACGCTCGCCGCCGTGCGCCGCGGATGATGCAAGAGCACGCTCACGACCAGATTATCGCGCCAGCGATCGCTCATCGAAGACCTCCCAGACGATCTCTCCGGGCAGGGGGCGGAATCCCTTCGCCGTGGCGTCTTCGCTCAACTTCCCCTCGCGCGTCGCGCCGATCAATTCCAGCACCGTGGGCACGAACGAGAGGCTCTCATACGGGCGCGTGACGCGATACCCGCGCTTGAGGCCCGTGTGCTGTCCCCCCCACATCATCCAAGTCGCCTGCGTCGCCGTGCGATAGAAGCTCCCATGATTGCCGCCCGGATTGAAATCCCGGATATTGAAGTTCCAATACGGGTGCGCGTGAAGCAACAAGTCCGGCTCCATGTTCCGCCGCCGTCGCTCGAAGAAGCGAAGCAGCAGCGACGCCTCGGGCGCGTCGCCGTTCCTCTGGGGGGTCGCGAAGGCGATGCGTTCGGCCGCGTGCAACCTCTCCACATACCCCTCCGAGAGGAACGTCCGCACGGGTTTCCCCAAAAGCTCATACAGCCCGACGATCGCAATAGCGTATCGCGTGCCGTGCGCCGCTTCGATCCACTCGCGCTCGGAGTGAAACGCCTCCAGCCAGGCCCGACGATCGCCCGCAACGCGCAAGCCCGCATCTTCCCAAAGCGCCAGCGGAAATCCCGGTTGCCATTCTCTCAGCTCGAAGGTGATCGTGCCGTCGGCCGACTGTCGCAGGCGCGCGATCGGGACGTAGCGCAGGAGCCACTCGTCCGGATCGGTGGGCGAGGGCTTGGCCAGCAGGAGCGCTTGCCGCTGTTCGCCTCCGTAGAGCCAGACCGCATCGTACCCAGTGTCCAGGGGCGTCCCCTGTAGCGCCGAGCGAATCTCCTCGTATGGGATGCGCAGGGCGAGGAAATCCACCGGATACGGCGAGACCTGTGGCTGCACGTTGTTGAGCGCGCGATGCTCTTTCAGGAGCCGAAGGTAATCGAGCCGGCGGAACGTCGCCGCTTCGTCCACGTGCCCATCCGGGCGTAGATGGATCGTCCCATCCTTCAGCCCCACGACGTAGTTTTGCAGCTGATGGACCGAGTTCCGCGCGCCGAACGTACGCGGGCGAATGAGGTCCTCCACGCGCACGGCGCGCGGATCGAAGTTCTCCGGATGCAGCGCGAGCAGATTCGCGAGCATCCGCAAATAGGCTTCGTACTCGGCCCGATACTCGGCCAGATTCCTCATCTGCACCCGCAGCTCCTTCCGCAGCTCTTCCTGCTCGGCCGGCAGAGCCGAGAGGGTGTTCTGCAGCCGCCGGAGCCAGGTGTCCAGCGCCCACAGCTCTTCGCGCAGTTCTCGACATTCGCGCTCCCAGCGCGCGCGATTCCGCTGGAGGACCTCGAAGAAGAAGGCTCGCAGCGCGCGCGCCTCGCGCTCCGGACGACGCCGCTGCAGCTCCTGCAGCAGGAGCTGCAGCAGGTTCAGATCCGAATTCCGAAAGTGCAACATCGCCCGCTCATTCCCATCGTAGTCGAGGAAGAGCGTCGGATAGTGCGCCTGCCCCTTCAGGTAGAGCGATTCGCGGCTCGGATTGATGAAGCCTTGGGCGAGGAAGTTCACGCTGCGGAATTGAAAATCGTGCCAATTCGCTCGCTTGGTCAGGACGTGATGCCCGCCCCAGTCGGCGCGCGTGAAGTAGTTCACCAGATTGAAGCCTTGGCTGTAGACGTCCGGGTGCGTCGTGACGCCATGATCGGAGATGAGGATGAGGATCGTCTCCTCCGCGTATGGGCCTTCGCGAATGGCCGTGTAGAGGCGTCCGACGGTTCGATCCACCCGTTGCAGCAGCTCTCGGATCAACTCCTCGTGGTTATTGGTGTGCACGAAGTGATCGAAGAGCGTGTAGAATGCGCTCAGGTAGAGGAAGCGAGAGTCTTTCAGGTTCGCC
Source organism: Acidobacteriota bacterium (assembly GCA_030550025.1). GTDB lineage: Bacteria > Acidobacteriota > Blastocatellia > HR10 > HR10 > HR10. Next base: position 4,655 of record JAUQQC010000010.1, read on the forward strand.
AGAAGATGCTCCTCGTTGGCCAGGTCGAAGGCCTCGTGCGAATCCGGCCCGCCGAGCAGGTGCGCCAGCAATTCTTCGGCGGAGCGATAGGGGAACCGCATCTGCAACACGCGCGCGAGCGCCGTCCAGCTCGTCCCGCGTCGGATCAATTCGAGTCCGATTCGTTTCTGGTCTGGCTCGTAGAGGTCTTCTAAAAGTGGCGCTCCTCGTTCGTCGAGCACTTCCACGGCTCGGGCGTGCAAGCGTCGGCCACGCAGCAGTTCGTATTGGATGAGGACGTTGTTCAGGTAGTCCTCCAGCCGCCCGGTCGCCCGATCCCATTCCACGTTTGAGAGGAGCGGCTGTGGACGTCCGGTCGCGAGCATGGCCCAGGAGGGCCCCGAGAGCGATTGCCCACGCGTGTAGAAGTTCTCGAAGACGATGCCTTCCTGGTAGAAGAGGCGTTGGATCCAGGGGAGGTAGCTCTTGCCCGTTTGGGGATTTCGCTGCTCGACGTATCTCCGAATGAGTTCGGGCGAGAGCCCATCGAACCGCAGCAAGACGATACGTCGCGCGGGCTTGGCCGAAGGCTCGGCGGCTCGAACCCACGGTGCGCCGCCATCGAGCATGAGGATCAGCAGAGCGAGGCCGACCAATCGGCGAAGAGGCAGCATGAGCTATGGCTCTCTTGGGTGCGGTTCGAATCCGCTTGGGAGCGTGCGAGTGGCTCCATTTGAGGGAGAGGCGAGGCGCTCTTGCATCGCCCTCTCGCGGGCGAGCCGTTCGCGCAAGGCCGGGTGCGCTTCCGCCTCGCGCTCAAGGGCGAGCAGCACGCGCTGCGCCTTCTCGCTGCGGATCTCAGCGAGCGCGCGCAGGCATTGCCACCGAAACTCCACGTCCTGCGAACGCAAAAAGAGCGCCTTGAGCACGCCGACGACTTCCGGTCCGGCCAGCTCGGCATGCGCTTGGATGAACTCGAGCGAAGCGCGCAACGTGGCGAGATCGCGCTCCTCATCCACGCGAATGGCGCGTCGCACGGCCGCTTCGAGTTGCGCGTGATGAAAGGCCATTCGTCGCACCAGATCCGCCCGCGCGCGCAGCTCTGGCGTCAGCTTCTCCCGATGCGTGTACAGTCCCAGCGTCGCCACATGCGCCAGCGTGAGGAACGCGCGCGCTACGGGCCCGTGACTCAACCGTCGGTACTCCCGCTGCCGATCCCGCTCCAGACGGCGCGCGAGCGTCCGCTCTTGGAGCGCCGCGCGCACCAACGCCTCGTGCTGCCGCGTCGCGATCACCGATTGGTATCGCAACGAATTCTCTAACACCGATGCGCGCGCCTTCTCGGCCTTGCGCGCCAGCGCCGCTTTCAACGACGGATCCAACTGTTCATCGGTGAGCAGTAGCGCGCTCAGCTCCGCATGGGCCTTCAAGCGGCTCGGCTGATTCATGTCTATCCCTTTCTTCCGCGTCACGTAGTTCAAGAGCGAGCGGGTGAGGAGATAGCCCAGGTCGCCGTAGGGCGAGAGATTCAACAGATACCGGGCCGAATCCGCGAGCACTTTCCCCGAAGCGTCGCGCGCTTTGACGTGTAGCGCGCTGCGAAAGTCAACGAGCAGGATCGGGATCTTCGGGAAGTCCAGACCGTAGAGGGCGAGCGGGATCAGTTCCACCGCGCGCGCCTCCGGGTGATCGGGCGTCACGCGCCGATTCTCCGCATCCAGAAAAATCGTCTTCGTGTATCCCGACCAGCGCAGCAGCCGCTCGTCCGTCCAGGGACTCTTGATGTTGAGGAAGCGCTTGTTGAAAGCGCGCCGTCGGAAGTTCTCCCGAAGCGCTTCTCGCGATACCCAGAGCAGCGCGTGCGACGGCGGTTGGCTCGGCAACCCGAGCGGCTCGAAGATGAGCCCTTCTTCCTCGGCGCGCTGTCGGAGGAAATCCCAATTCACGGCGCGCCGCTCGCGACTCTTCTGTTCTTGCCGCAGCGTCAGGTCCGTCAGCGTCGGCTCCCGCAAAAAGGCGCTGAGCATGCTCTGCGGCGAGAGATACGCCTTGATCCGCACGATCTCGCTCTCGGTCAGGGTGGAGCGACCGGTCTTCTCGGCGAGGGAGAGGATCGCCAGAGCTTTGGCGATTTGCGCCTCGCGATATTCCTCCAGGTTCCGTTGGTGGGTGCGCGGCAAGGCGCGGAAGGTCCAGCCGCGCGAGTCGAGCACCGCGTTCTGGACCAAGAGGCGCGAGGCTTTCTCCCACACCGGTCGTTTCGGATCGGCCAGGTCCGCGGCAATCGGTGGAGGCGAATCGGCCTGCCGACGCGTCGTCACCTGGTGATAGAGGAAGGGGATCGCCGCCACAATTCGCTGCTTGAGCGTCGGCGGGGCATATGTGTAGATCCACACGTAGCGGAGCAAGTCGTTCTCCCGCTCGGCATCGCCGAACGTATCGCGCAGGACCGAAAGGATTGGGACCGGCGCCGGATGCTCCGGCGAATGGACAAAAAGCGTGATCAATTCAGCGCCATACTCGAGCGAGAGCCGCGTCTCCGTAATCCGCGTCTCTGAAGCGGCACGCGCGCGCTCGACTTCCCCGCCGTGATCTTGAGGCGGATGCGCCAACGCCACGCGAGCGAAGCCCAGGAGCAGACACCCGAGGATTCCTGTGCGTGCAACTGGTCGCATCAACATCAGCACCTCCACCGCTTGATGAGGTTCAATTCTAGTCGTTCCGAAAGGCGCGCGTCAATTTGCGGGCCTTTTTCGCGGGTCTGGGCGAAGCCTTCTTCGCCTGCGCGCGCCTGTGTTATACTCGGCATGGCGCGCACGAGGCCGCTCGCAGGCCGTTGGTGGCAAAAGCGCAGTTGCCCTCTTGGCCGGGGTGGCGGAAGGGGTAGACGCTGGGGACTTAAAATCCCCTGCCCGAAAGGGCGTGCGGGTTCGAGTCCCGCCCCCGGCACCACCCATGCGCGCCAGTACGCGAGCACCTTCCCAAGCGGCCCAAACGGAGTCAGCTCTTCGGGCCATTGGCTCTGGATCGCCTCCCTCCCGTTGAGGCAATTTTTACTTGACATTGCCGCATGTTTCTGCTAATCTGAGGGCCGATCGCGGCGTGGGGTGGATGAGCCGCTTGAAGAGGTGAAGGGATGCTGAAGGCAGCATTCCAAGCGGAAGAAGGACATGACTCGCCCTCACGGGCGAGGATGCGGAGAAATCTCATTATGGAGGATCTTATGATGAAGCGACGGGTAGCAAAGACGGCCTTTATGTTGGGCCTGGTCGGGCTTTTGCTTTTGCCCGCTTTGGTCTACACGCAAGTCACGGGTCGGGTGTTGAATCCGAGGTCGCGGCAGACGTACACGAGCTTGTCTGCTGCGGTTGCCGCTGCGGCGGCTAACGACACGCTGCTGGTGAGCGGGACGTTGAGCGGAGCGAATGCGATCCTCGACTCTAGTGTCGACACTCCACCGGCTGGGTTGAAGATTCTGGCGGGACGTGGCCTTCGGGGAACGTTGCAAATCTCAAGCGCGGACTGTGCGGGTACGACTAACGGGGCCATACTGGATGTAAGCGCTCGTGCGGGGGCACTCACGATCGTGGGGCTGAAGCTCGTCGTGCCCAATGGTTGCATTGGCGTTTTTTCAGCTGGTGGTGGGAATCCGCTTACGGTGCGGAACTTGCTCATCCAGAGGGCGACCACAACGGCGAATATTCAGGGGATCGTTTTGGGTAATGAATCCGGTGGGCCGTTTCTCATCGAAGGGAACACCATTCCGAGCGTGGGTAGCACTGCACCTTTTAGCGTAGGTATCTTGGTTGATGGTGACGGCGCGACCGCTATTGATGCGACCGTGAGACGAAATCGCGTGGGGAGCGCAGGTGCGCCGACCCGACAAGGGATCGTGATTACCGAGGCTCCTACTAACTCCTCAGTGCTCGTAGAGCGGAACATCGTGGATGGGGGGAACAATGTTAATAGCCTTCTTGGAATCGGGGTGGGCGCCAGTGACACCGTGACCGTTCAACGGAATACGGTTCGGAATTTCGTGGGAGCAGCAGCACCAGACGCCATTGGGATTGGGATTGGGGAGTCCACGAATGTTCAGATTCTCCGAAACGCCATCACGAACAATGATGTTGGGGTTGCGGTGTGCGATGGCGCTGCATGTGGTGGTATAGATAATGCAGAAACCGCCGATACCGTCGTGATCAATTTCAACAACATCACGAGCACGGTCGCAAATGCGACGGGGTTGTTGTTTGTGCCAGATCCTGCTGCTACTGCTCCTTTAGATGCGACGCAGAATTGGTGGGGAGCAGCCGATGGGCCAAGGGATATAAACGGTGATGCGGATGCGTGTCCCGAGGCTTCTGGGGCAACCTGTGCTACACCTCAACCTGGTGCTCCTGATGGGACGGGCCTGCCTGTGGATGCAGGTGCAGGAGGCGGGACCCCTGAGTGCGGCACAAACCCTGGGGAGGTGACGACCTGCCCCTTCCGGACGTCGCCGGTGAGTCCAGCGGGGGCGTGAAGGGTTTTTTTCGGATGGCCAGAAGACTATGGCCTCCGGTTCAATCACGGTTGAAGAGGAGGGATTATGAAGAAGCTGCTAGCGGCTGCTATGGGAGTAGGCATTCCGATGATGCTCGGGAACATGGCGGTCATGGTTCCGGGGATCATCTTCCTTCTGGCTGGATTCTTCCTGACGTTTATCGGGCCGTTTCTTCTGATTGATGCCATTTTGGGCCTGGCGGCGATGATGTCGGTGGTCTTGTTTGGCATCGCGCTGGGGCACAGTCCGACGACGAGCTTGTTGCAAGGCTTGTTCGTCGGGTTATAAACGTTCGTTCTTGGGATAGAGGGGGAGTCTGGTGGAGGCTCCCCTTCTTTCCTTAGGAATTGCGACCGGCCGAGCGATCGAGCGTCCAGAGACCGGCCTCTGAAGGGGGCGTTGCTGATATAGCCTGGGGTAGGCGTGAGCGAACCTCAGGAAGCCCTAGAGGAAGATGTTCCCCCAAGGTGTGCGCAGCAGGCGGCTTGGATCGAGCCTGAGGTGAGGAGCGAACTTCGGGAACACGCATGCGAGCGGCCCCGACGGATGAGGGGGATAGTGTTCTCCGAGCGCGCGAGCGATCACCCCTTGGATGGATGGGCGCGGTTGTCTATGGGCTCGCTGCGCGGCTTGTCCGAGGTGAGACGTGGCCGCTTGCTCCAGCAGGCTGAATCCGAAGTGATCTCAACGTGGCCGTCCTCCTCAGGTTCACCTGTGGCTCGCCTGCAGGCCGAATTGGGGCGCTTCGTCGGGGATCATGGTGAAGGGCGGGCGAAGCGGGCCTGCGCCTGGCGATAGAGGGTGACGTTGGCCTGGTGTTCGGCGAAGGTTCGGGCGAATCGGTGCGCGCCATCCTGACGCGTGCCGTCTACGACGAAGTAGAGATAGTCGGTCTGGGCCGGATAGAGAGCGGCTCGGAGGGCTTCGCGTCCGGGCGATGCGATCGGGCCGGGGGGCAAGCCCGGATAGAGATAGGTGTTGTACGGTGAGCGTCGGGCCAGGTCCGAGCGATGGATCGTTCGATCGTCCTCGCCATCCAGAAGCGCCGCGTACAGGATCGTCGGATCGCATTCCAACCGCATTCCCCGTCGCAACCGATTGTGAAAGACCGAGGAGATGAGGGGGCGTTCTTCGGGACGCTTGGCTTCCTTTTCGATCAAGGAAGCCAGAGTGACGACCTCTCGAACGGTGAACCCCAACTGCTGGGCGCGCGCGCGATCGGCTTCGGTGAAGACCTCGCGGAATCGGCGGACCATGCGCGCGATCAGGTCGCGCGCCGAGGTGGAGGGCGTGTAGGTGTAGGTGTCGGGGAAGAGGTACCCCTCGAGCGAATCGGCTTCTGGATCGAGATCGCGAATGAGGGTCGCGTCCTCGGTGAAGTCCAGGGCGCGTTCGGCATCGGGGATGGGGAGTTGGCGCAGCAGCGCGGCGATCTCGAAGCGGTTGAGTCCTTCGGGGATGGTGATCTTCTCGGCGATGACCTCTCCGCGTACGAGTCGGCGGATGACTTCCAGTGGCGAGATGGGGGAGGGGAAGCGATAATCGCCGGCCTTCAAGCGCGCGCCGTGATCGGTGAGGGCCAGATACGCCAGGACGGGAAAGGGGTGCGCGAGGATGCCCTGCTCATGAAGCGTGCGCACGATGCGGCGGGCGTCGGTTCCGGGTGCGATGGTGATCACGCGCGAAGCGGCGGCGTGTTCGTGTGGAGTCACGAGCGTGAGGAGAGCGGCGCCGAGTGCTCCGAGCGCAAGGACGAAGGCGAGTCCGATCGCGCGACGTCGCCATCGGCGAGGGGGGGTGCGCCGTCGCCGCCAGTGGTGCGCGCGTTGTGGGCTCACCCCCGGAAGCAGTGCGCGTGATGGTCGGCGCTGAAGGATTCGGCGCATCGCCTCGGCGAGGGCGTGCGGCAGGTCGCGGAAAGCGGCGAGGATCGTCATCGAGGGCTCTCCTTATCAGGGCAAGTCCCACGCACGATCGGGCTGCGCGCGCAGAGCCGTGAGGAAATCCTGCAAGATCACGCACGCGGCCACCTGATCCACGCGTTCAGGTGTGGGACGCTCGCCCCGCTCGCGCAGCAGCGTCTCGGCCTCGACCGAGGTGAGGCGTTCATCCCACAGGGAGACGGGCACGCCTGCGAGCGCGCGCAGGCGGCGGGCCAGCTTCTCGGCGCGTCGGGCAGCCGGGCCGACGGTGCCATCCAGGTTGAGCGGCCATCCGACGACGATCCCTTCGGCTTGATGCGCGCGAGCCAGCTCGGCGATGGCGCGCGCATCCGTCTCCACTCCGCGCGCCGCCAGCACCAGAAGCGGGCGCACGCTGATCCCCAGCTCATCGCAGAGCGCCAGCCCGATGCGTCGCGTTCCCGGATCAACGGCCAGAATCCGCATGGCTCACCCTCAGTATAGGGAGGATCGGGCGGGGGCGTCAAACCCTCCCGTGCGGGCGCCTTGGTGAAGGCGTGCGTCTGGACTTGACGCGACGGCCTTGTCGGTGCTACATTTAGCTTCGCCAGCGATAGACGAAGCGCACCGTGAGCGTATGAGACGAGCAGGGGAGCGAGATCAAGTTTTTCACACCAGGATGGACCCTTCTTGTGTCCCACTGCCAACTTTTCTGCCGGTAAGGAGGTAGTCGTGGATTTCAAAGTCGGGCAAAAGGTCGTCTATCCGAATCACGGGTTGGGGGTCATCGAAGCGATTTGTGTTCGAGAAGTCTGCACGGGGCAGAGGTGCGAATTTTATCAGCTCCGACTGATCGCGACGAACTCCATCGTCATGGTGCCGACGGCCAATGCACGCGAGGTGGGATTGCGCCCGCCCATCACGCCCGATGGCTGTCATCGCTTGCTTCAGGTCTTGGCCGAGGACTTCGAAGATCCCCCGATGGATTGGAAGGGGCGGTACAAGGAATTCACCGAGCGCATGCGGACGGGCGACATCTTCGAGATCGCGTACGTGCTGAAGACGCTCGTCTATTTGAACACGATCAAGCCGCTCTCTTTTCGGGAGAAGCGCCTTCTGGAGAAGGCGCGGTATCTGATCGTCTCGGAGGTGGCGGAAGCGTTGCGGCGCTCGGTGGGACAGATTGATCCCTTGATTGACCGGGCCTTGGAGCAAGCGTGTGCGAAGCATCAGAACGGGCGGACCTCGCGCGCCTTCGTCGCCGGGACGTGAGCGCGCTTGGAGCCCCGTCGGATAAGGGGGATCGGTGATGACGTGAGATGATGGATGACTCAAGTTTCATAGCGGGACTGGTTCGCCTCGGGCTCATTGTCCTTCTGGTTTTAGCCAATGGATTTTTCGTCGCCTCGGAATTCGCCCTGGTGGCCGTGCGGCGTTCGTGGGTGGAGACGCAAGCGGCCCGGGGGGATCGGCGGGCGCGCGCGTTATTGCCGCTTTTGGATCATCTGGACGATTACATCGCGGCCACGCAATTGGGCATCACGATCGCGAGTTTGGCGCTCGGGTGGTTGGGCGAGCCGGCGTTGGCGCGCGTGATCGCGGCGTTGCTGGAACGCGTGACGACGGGGTTGCCCGCCGATCTCTTCGCGCGCGTGGGCGCGCCCTCGACGTGGCTTGGCCCGGTGGCCGTGCATTCGATGGCCATTGCGCTAGCCTTCGCCCTCATCACGTTCCTGCATGTCGTCGCGGGAGAGCTGGCGCCGAAGACGCTGGCGTTGGAACGCACTCCGCAGGTCGCCCTGCATATTGCCCGACCGATGGCGGCATTCTATCGCCTCTCCTTCCCCTTCGTGCGGTTGCTCAACCGTTCGGGATTGGGATTGGTTCGACTGCTGGGCATTCCTCCCTCGCGGACGCAGGGGGGGATGTACGCCGAGGAGATCCAGCATTTGATCAATCTCAGTCGCGAGCAGGGGCTGCTGGAGGCCGAGGAACATCAGCTCATCAGCAACGTCTTTCACTTCACGACGACGACGGCGCGCGAAGCCATGCGCCCGCGCGCGGATATGGTGGTCATTGAAGCCTCCACGCCGTTTGAGGAGATCCTGCGCGTCTTCGAGAAGACGGGCTATTCGCGCCTGCCCGTCTATCGTGGGGAGATGGACAACATCATCGGGATCTTGCACGGGAAAGATCTCCTGCGTTACCTCCGCCAGCCCGAGCGCTTTCGCTTGGAGGCGGTGCTGCATCGGCCGCTTTTTGTGCCGGACACGGCGCCTTTGGATGAAGTGCTGCGCCAGATGCGGCAGCAGAAGAGCCATCTCGCTCTCGTGGTGGACGAATACGGCGCGATCGAGGGCCTCATCACCTTAGAGGACGTCCTGGAGGAGTTGGTCGGAGAGATCGCCGATGAACATGATCTCGACGAGGAACGGATTCACGTGAGGCCGGACGGGACGATCCTCATGGAGGGGAGCGTCACGGTTCGGGAGGTGAATCGGCGGCTGCAACTGAACATCCCCGAGTCGGACGAGTATACGACGATCGCCGGATTCATCATGGCCCGGTTGGGGAAGCTCCCCTTGCCGGGCGATCAGGTGGTGCACAATGGCGTGGCGTTCATCGTGGAGAAGGTCGAGGGGCGGCGACTCGCGCAACTCCGCGTGGAATCGGTCGCTTCAGGCAGCGCGCAGGGCAATACACATTCCTCTTGACGAGCGCAGAGGCTGCTCCCTATACTGAAAGCGCCTCGCCTTCAACGGCATTCCCACCGCCGGGAGCCTTCGGGCGATCTCGGTCGTCCTGGAGGCTCCCTTTCGGGTTTGAGGAGGCAGAGATGAGTCGGAAAGAGATACCGCCGTTGGCGAACCCCTATATCCTCCCGCTTGCGATCCTTCTCTCGGGCGCGATGATCGCCGGGGCGATTCTCTATACGCAGTGGCCTGGGCGCTCTGGCGGTGCGTTGCCGACAGCTACGGCGCCAGCGCCGGCGGCGTCCCCTGGCGAATCGCGCGAAGTGGTGGTGGAGATTGCCGAGGCGCCACGTCGGGGACGCGCGACGGCTCCTCTGATGCTCATCGAGTTCTCGGATTATCAGTGTCCATTCTGCGCGCGGCATGTTCGGGAGACGTGGCCACAGATCGAGCGAGAATATGTGCGGACGGGAAAGGTGCAGTACGTCTTCAAGGATTTTCCACTGGAGCGGGTTCATCCGCAGGCGTTTCGAGCGGCCGAAGCCGCGCACTGCGCGGGCGAGCAGGGGAAATTCTGGGAGATGCATGACCGACTCTTCGCCGATCAAGCGGCGCTCAGCGCCGGAGATTTCCGGCGGCTGGCCGAGGAGCTGCGCATGGACCTCTCGCGGTTTCAAGCGTGCATGGAGAGCGGCCGGTACGCCGCGCGCATTCGTCGCGATCTCGCCGAGGGGAATCGCCTCGGCATCACCGGGACGCCCACGTTTCTGCTCGGCTTCACGCCGTCGAGCGGCGCTGCGGTGCGCGCGGTGAAGATCATTCGCGGGGCGAAGAGCTTCTCGGAATTTCAGCAGGCTATTGAGGAGCTCCTCGCCAAGCGGTGACCGATTGCAGGCGCACGGAGACGACACGAGAAGCTGGCCGAATGTAGCGGCGCACCGTTACACTTGAAGACGTATGGCGGAGATCACAAATGAATTCGCCTGGTCCGTGTCCCGGCATCGGAGCTTCCACGAATGCCTCCGCCTGTACTATCTCGCGCATTACGCCTTTTGGGGGGGATGGGAGTGGGGGGCGAGCGAGCTGGCGAAGAAATGCTACCGATTCACGAAGATGAAGAACCTTGAGATGTGGGCCGGCGAAGTCGTGCACGCGGTGATCGAATGGGCGTTGCGACGACTGTGGGAGCAAAAGCCGGTGACGGTGGAGGCCATGCGCGAACATGCTCTCTTGCGCTTGCGCCAGGGGTGGAAGGAATCGAAGGAGCGGCAGTGGGAACAGGATCCGAAACGGCACCTCAATCTCTTCGAGCATTACTACGGGATCGAGGTGCCGCGGGGGCGAACCGAGGAGATCAAACGGCGCGTGCTGTGCTGTCTGGAGAACTTCTGGGCCTCGGAGGTCTTCGCCTTCATCCGTTCGGTGGATCGCGCGGCGTGGAAGGCGATCGAGAAGATGGGAACCTTTCATCTGAACGGCGTGCGGATCTGGGTCAAGATTGACTTCGCCTTGGCGCATCGAGGAGCGCTCTACCTCTACGATTGGAAATCGGGGCAGGAGGACGCCGAGGATCTTCGGCAGCTCGTCTGTTATGCGCTCTATGCCATGGAGCGGTGGGCGGTCCCGTACGATCGGATTCGGATCGTCCCCGTTTATTTGCAGGAAGGGATCGCTCGGGAGCAAGCGGTGTTGCCGGAGCAGATCATCGAGGTGAAAGAGGAGATTCTACAGAGCATCGCGCGCATGCGGGCTCGTCTGGTGGATCCGGAGCGAAACCTCGCTCGCCCGGAAGATTTCCCGATGACGACCGAGACGTGGCGATGTCGCCGCTGCTTCTTCCAGGAGGTCTGCTACGGGGGGAAGTACGAAGGAGCGGAATCCCGGGGAGGGGAGCGATGAAGAAGAGGCATTACTTGTGCGGACGCGCGATCGATCCTAAGCCGATCACGGCGACGACGACGATCGTGGAGTTGGTGGAGGAGCATTTTCTCGCGTACAATGCCGGGCGGTTGCATGAGGCCTGTCGGCTCTTCGTCGAGAAGATGCTGCAGGAGAATGTGACCGTCGGCATGAGCCTGACGGGCGCGCTCACGCCGGCTGGGCTCGGCATGTCGGCGATCGTCCCGCTCATCGAGCACGGGTTCGTGGATTGGATCGTCTCCACCGGCGCCAATCTCTATCACGACACGCACTTCGCCCTTGGCTTCACGATGCACCGCGGGACGCCGCACGCCGATGATGTCGAGCTCCGGCGGCATGGGGTCGTGCGCATCTACGACATCTTCTTCGACTACGAGGTGCTGCTCTCGACCGATCGGTTCTTCTACGAGATCATCGCGCAGCCGGAGTTTCAACGGGAGATGGGGACGGCCGAGTTCCACTATCGCATCGGGCGATACGTGTCCGAGCGCGAGCGGATTCTGGGGCGCGGGACGAAGTCCATCCTCTCGGCGGCGTATCACTACGGCGTGCCCATTTACACGCCGGCGCCCGGGGATAGTTCGATCGGCATGAACGTGGCGGCGAAGGCGCTCTTGGGGAATCGCTTGAAGTTCGACGTCGCGCGCGATGTGAACGAGACGGCGGCCATCGTGTTGGGGGCCAAGCGCGATTATCCGGAGGGCAAAAGCGCGGTCCTCATCCTCGGGGGGGGATCGCCGAAGAATTTCCTGCTGCAGACGGAGCCGCAGCTTCAGGAAGTGTTGGGGATCGAAGAGCGAGGGCACGATTATTTCCTGCAGATCACCGATGCGCGGCCTGATACTGGAGGGCTTTCCGGAGCCACGCCTTCGGAGGCGGTGAGCTGGGGCAAGGTGGATCCGGATCGGCTGCCCGATGCCGTCACCGTGTATCTGGACGCGACGGTTGCGCTACCGATCCTCACGGCTTATGCCGTGGCGAAGCATCCGCCGCGACGGCCCAAGCGCCTCTACGATCGCCGCGAGGAGTTGCTGGCGCGGCTGCGGCAGGAGTACGAGAAGGCGCGAGCGCGCGGCGATTTCTGAAGCCTCACGGCGCGAGCGCCGTCTCCCACAGGTCGAGGTATTTCAGCCCCGAGCCCGTATTGAAGAGGACGACGCACGCGTGGGGATGGATCGCACCTTGGGCGAGCAACCGCTTCAGGGCGGGGAGGCACGCCGCTCCTTCCGGGCAAGCGAAGAGTCCTTCCACGCGAGCCAGCTCGCGCATAGCGTCCAGGATCTCCTGGTCTTCGACGGCGACGGCGCCGCCGCGGCTGCGGCGCAGGATGTCGAGGATGAGGAAATCGCCAAGTGGGCGTGGGACGCGCAGTCCGGCGGCGATCGTGTGCGCTCTCTCTTCGGCTTCGGCTTCGGTCTTCCCCTGCTGGAACGCGCGCACGATCGGTGCGCATCCGCTCGCTTGCACGGCGAACATGCGCGGCCGCTCGGGGCCGATCCAGCCGAGCGCTTCCATCTCCTCGAAGGCCTTCCACATGCCGATCAGCCCCGTTCCCCCTCCGGTCGGATAGAGGATGACATCTGGCACCTGTCCCTGCAGTTGCTCCACCAGCTCGTAGGCCATCGTCTTCTTCCCTTCGACGCGGTATGGCTCTTTGAGGGTCGAGACATCGAAATATCCGCGTGCGCCCTTCTCTTCGGCGAGGCGTCGTGCGCACTCGGTGATGAGGCCGTCCACGAGGATGACGCGCGCGCCATAGGCTTCGGCCTCTCGACGATTCGCCACGGGGGCATCGCGGGGCATGAAGACGTCGGCCTCTAATCCGGCACGCGCAGCGTATGCGGCGAGTGCGCCGGCGGCATTTCCGGCGCTGGGGACGGCCAGGCGGGTCAGGCCCAGTTGCCGCGCCATGGAGACGGCCACGGCCATGCCGCGCGCCTTGAACGTGCCCGTCGGGTTCGCCGATTCGTCCTTGATGAAGAGGGCGCGAACGCCCAGGCGCGCAGCCAGACGCGGGCAGGCCAGAAGCGGCGTGAATCCCTCGCCGAGCGAGACGATCGCTGCGTCCTCATCCACGGGAAGGACTTCGCGATATCGCCAGAGCGTCGGCGCGCGAAGCGCGAGCGCCGAGCGCGTGAGCGTGCGCGCGGCCCGCTGCAGATCGTATTGCACCAGCAGCGGCTTGCCGCATTCGCAGAGTTGATAGATGCGTCCCGGCGGATACCAGCGCTGACATTTCGAGCACACCAAAGCCGTCACGTTCATAGCGCCATGACCGTAGCACAATTTCCACATCGAGGAAAGGGATCGTCGTCGCGCCTCCCTTGACGTCCCGCTCAAGGCGCGCGTACGGTTTCCATAGCGATGCTGCGGCTTGTGGCCATTGACATTGACGGAACGCTGCTCACCTCGGCGCAGGTGATCTCGCCCGCGACGCGGGCGACGATCCGCGAAGTCCTGGAGCGGGGCGTGCGCGTGGTCTTAGTCACGGGGCGGAGCTTCTTTCAGGCGCGCGCGTTCGCGGAGGAATTAGGGCTGACGACGCCGCTCATCCTGCATAACGGAGCGCTCGTGAAGGATTCGGCGGGACACGTCTTCGAGGCGCGCCTCCTTGCCGGGGAGACGGCGCGCGAGGTCATCCGCTGCGCTCGCGCCCACTGCGTGGACCTCCTTTGCTTCGAGGATCCGGAGGGGGAAGGGCGCGCCGTCGCCGAGCCGATCGCGTCGGAGAACGATCGGATGCTTCGTTACCTGAGCCGGTGGCGACGGCCGGTCGAGCTTGTGCCCGACCTCTTCGAGTACGCCGATCATGCGGTGCTCGCGCTGACGACGGTGGACCGATGGGAGAAAGCCTGCCGCTTCGCCAGCGTGATCGAGCGCGAATTCGGCGGGCGCGTGCGCGTCTGGCGGACCGAATACCCACGGCGCGATGTGGCTCTTGTGGACGTCGTCTCGCCCGACTGCTCGAAAGCGAGAGCGCTCGATCGTCTCGCCCGCCACTGGGGGATCGCGCCCTCGGAGATCATGGTCGTCGGAGATAATCGGAACGATTTGGAGATGCTCGCCTACGCCGGGCTTGGCGTCGTGATGGGGAATGCGGAAGAGGAGTTGAAACGGCTCGGCTATTACGTGACGGGGACCAATGATGAGGATGGGCTGGCCCACGCCCTCCGGCGATTCCTCCTTGGCGGGGAGGTCGCGTGAACCTCAAAGGTCCTCCTCGGAAGGGGCGCAGAGCCGATAGAGGAGCAGTTCCAATTGCACTTCCGGAGGGCCGATGGAGCTCTTCAAGGCATCATCCGTGCGCGCGATGTGTCGAAGGCCCGCGATGATCTCGTCGCGAGGGATGCGCCGCACGTGTTCGTTGAATCTCCCGGCGGCCGAGAGGGGCAATCCGGCCGCGCGTGCGACCTCGGCGCTTGGGGCGCCGCGCGCCATCAATTCCTTGGCGAGCAGCATGCGTCGGTAGAGACTGGCGATGGCGCCCAGGAGCTTCACCGGCTCCTCTCCCGCGGCGAGCTGGCGGCGGAGGATGCGCCAGGCCGCCGCCGGTCGGCGCGCGAGGATCCAATCCGCCAGCTCGAAATTCGAGTGCTCGCGATGCCGGACGACGAGCTGCTCGACATCCGCGCGCGCGATCATCCGTCGCTCGCCGACGTAAGTGAGGAGCTTCTCCAACTCGGCCGCCAGAAACGTCAGGTCTGAGCCGACGAGCCCGACGAGCGCAGCCGCTGCCGCTTCCTCGATGACGGCCTGCTGCCGACGCACGTACCCCCTCACCCATTCGAGGGCCTCGCGCTCCGAGAGCCGCCGGAATTCGACGATCGTGCACGCCTTGAGCAAGGCCGTGACGATCGTCAGTCGGCGATCCACGTGTTCGAGGATGAAGACGAGCGTCGTCGTGGGGACGGGATGTTTGAGGTACTCGATGAGCGCCGCTTGTTCGGCCGGGAGATCGCGCGCCTCCTCGGCCTCTTCGCGCGCGCGCCATTTCTTGTCCAGATCGCGCACGATCACGAGGCGTCGGGGAGAGAGCACGGGCAGCTCGCGCGCCATCGCGAGGAGGTCCGCCATCGGCGTCTCCAGAGCGGAGACCTGTGAGAGGTTGAAAGCGCGCGACGTGGGATCCAGCGCGCGGGCGACGAGCGTCTGCACGGCCTCGCGGAGGAGATACGCTTCAGGAGCATACAGCTCCTCATCGCCCGTTCGTCGCGCCTCTTCCGGGAGCCATCCGGTGAAGAGATAGAGCGGTTCGATCTCTCCGCGCTCGATGGTCTTTCGGAAGGTTTCGGGCGTGAGCCGTTTCGTCGTCATGCTCCGGAGAGGAGGAGGGAGACGAGGCTTCGCGCGAACTCTCGCGCGATCCGATCCAAAGCAGGCCCTTCTTCGGCGAACAGGCTCTCGGGCCCTTCCGGGATCTCATATTCGCCGCGAAAGACGAAGCGCGGGACGTCCAGGAGGATGGCGTTGCGCGTGAGATCGCGCACGGTGACCCCGATGGTGATGGCGATCTCATAGACGCGGACGCGCCCCATCTCGTCAAGGAGCACGCCACGAGAGGTGAGCGCGCGGATGTCCCCGATGAGCACGGCATCGGCGTGCTGCGGATCGGCGGTGATGCGAATGCCTCGGGTGCGGCGCAAGAATTCCTCGATGACGGCCTGCGTGAACCGATGCTCGACGCGATACTGCAGGCTCGTGTTGTGGAACGCCGGGATCGCGAGCGTGCGGATATGAGCGGGCAGGGACAAGCGTGCGCGGCGATACCCGCACGGCCCGGTGAGCAGCAAGAGGGGGAGAATCCCGCCAAGGAGGAGGCGTCGTCCGCTCGTCATAGGAGGCTCCTCCCGTACTCAGCGCGCACGATCGGGATGATCTCTTCGGCGAAGCGGCGAAGCGACGGCAGATGGAACGGCGGCCTCAGGACGCCGATGAAATGGGTGACGCCGACTGCGATGTAACTGCGGAGACGCTCGCGGATCTCTTCGACCGAACCCACCAGGACCGTCGGCTCGACGACTTCCACGGGTCGGCCGTAGGCCTCTGCGAGCGCCTGAAGCACTGCCGCTTTCTCACTCGCCGAGTCGGTCACGTGCAGGACGCCGGCCCAGGAGACCTCGATCTCCTCGGTCTGGCGTCCGACGGCTCGACCATGCTCGCGCAGGATGGCGATCTTCCTTCGGAAATCTTCCGGTGAGCCGAACGTGTTCCACTGATCGGCATGTTCGGCGACGACGCGCAGGGTGAGCTTCTCGCCTCCGCCACCGATCAGGATCGGCGGATGCGGACGCTGCACCGGTTTCGGCTCGCAATAGGCGTCCTGCAACCGATAGAACCGTCCCTCGAACGTCACCTGCGGCTCCGTCCACAAGCGCTTGATGAGGTGGGCGGCCTCGCCGAGGCGATGGATCCGTTCGGCCGTCGTGGGGAAGGGGATGCCGTAGGCGGCGTGCTCCCGTTCATACCAGGCGGCTCCTAAGCCAAGGATCAAGCGGCCGCGACTGATGTGATCGAGCGTCGCGGCCATCTTCGCGAGCACGGCCGGATGCCGGTAGGTGTTCCCGCTCACGAGCACGCCCGCGCGAAGGCGCGAAGTTTCCATCATGAGCGCCGTCAGCGTGACCCATCCCTCCAAGCACGGCCCCGAAGGATCGCCGAAGATGGGGAAGAAATGATCGAATGTCCACGCCGTGTCGTATCCCAGCTCATCCAGAAGGCGCCACGTCTGGCGGAGCTCCTCCCAACTTGTGTGCTGCGGTTGCGTCAGCGCGCCGAATCGCAAGGGTTTTCTCATCCGTCCACTCCGGTCGGCGCGGGATGAGCCTTCGCCACCAGACGCACAACTCATTGCACGACGACGTTCACCAACCGATCCGGGATGACGATGATCTTGATGACCTTCCGCCCGTTGATGAAGGCCTGGACGCGCGGATCGGCCAAAGCGGCGCGTTCGTATTCCTCGCGCGGCGTCCCAGGAGGCAGAAAGATTCGGCTGCGGAGTTTCCCGTTGACCTGCACGGGGATCTCCAGCGTCTCGGCTTGCACCCATCGGTCCTCGTAGCTCGGCCATCGAGCCTTCACGAGGCTCTCGGCGTGGCCGAGCGCCTCCCACAACTCTTCGGCGAGATGCGGCGCGAAGGGGGCGAGCATCACCACGAGCGCGTGGATGGCCTCGCCCAGGACGGAGAGGTCAGCCGCCGCGGCATCGTCCGTCGTTGGGAAGCGCGCTTCGAACTCCCCGATGGCGTTCAGCAGCTCCATCAACTTCGCGATCGCCGTATTGAACTGGAAGTGCGTTTCGATGTCCTCGGTCACGCCCTTGATCGTCTGATGCGTCTTCCGAAGCAGTGCGCGCTGCTCAGGCGTGAGCTGTTCCGGCTCGGGTCGCGAGAGCGTCGGGAAGCGGCGCGCCAAGACCTCATGCCACTTCCACACGAGCGCATGGATGCGGCGGAGGAAGCGAAAGGCGCCTTCCACCCCCTCTTCCTTCCACTGCAACTCGTTCTCCGGCGGCGCGGCGAAGAGGATGAAGATGCGAAGCGTATCGGCGCCGTATTTCTGGATCATGTCGTCGGGGTCCACCCCGTTGCCGAGCGATTTCGACATCGCCATCCACCGGCCGGCATATGGCCCCTCGGGGACGATGTTGAGCACCATGCCCTGCGTGAGCAACCGCGTCACGGGCTCGGAGAATTCGACCAGCCCCAGATCGCGCAGGAACTTGCACCAGAAGCGCGTGTAGAGCAGGTGCATGATGGCGTGCTCGATTCCGCCGATGTATTGATCCACCGGCATCCAGTAGCGCACGATCTCGGGATCGAAGGGCGCCTTCGCGTTCTTCGGATCGCAGTAGCGGAAGTAGTACCAGGAGGAGTCCACGAACGTGTCCATCGTGTCCGTGTCGCGACGCGCGGGGCCATGACAGGTCGGGCAGGTCGTGCGCACGAATTCCGGGACGTGATCGAGCGGGGATCCGTGCTCGCCGGTGAAGGGCGCATCGGGCGGCAGGATGACGGGCAGTTGATCCTCCGGCACCGGGACAATGCCGCATCGCTGGCAATGGATCATCGGCACGGGCGTACCCCAATAGCGTTGGCGCGAGATGCCCCAATCGCGCAATCGGTAGTGGACGGTCGCTCGTCCGAACCCGTGCTGCTCCGCATATTCGGTCATGCGGCGTCGCGCTTCGGCCGAGGCGAGGCCGTCGAAGGGCCCCGAATGGATGAGCACGCCCTCGCCCTCATACGCTTCGGTCAGCTCGTCGAAGAGGATGGGGCGCCCTTCTTCGTCCAGCGGCGCGATCACTTGTCGGATCGGCAGACCATATTTCCGCGAGAACTCGAAATCCCGCTGATCATGCGCCGGCACGGACATGACGGCGCCCGTGCCATACTCCATCAGGATGAAGTTCGCGATCCAGATCGGGAGGCGCTCGCCGGTGAAGGGATTGCGGGCGAACAATCCGGTCGCCATCCCCTCCTTCTCCGCCGCTTCGGAGGAGCGAACGCGCCGATCTATCTTCTCCAGGCGAGCGATGAAGTCCAGTAAGCGATCGCGATCGGCCGAGGCCTCGGCCAGGCGTCGAGCCAATGGATGCTCAGGCGCCAGCAGCACGGCGTTAGCGCCGTAGATCGTATCAATGCGCGTCGTGAAGATCGGGATCACTTCGTCGCGCCCCTCGAGGGGAAACTCCACCGTCGCGCCGACGCTTTTGCCGATCCAATTGCGCTGCATCGTGCGCACGCGCTCGGGCCACCCCTCGCCGAGTTCCTCTAAGCCTTGTAGCAGCTCCTCGGCATAGTCGGTGATCTTCACGAACCATTGTTCGAGCGGCCGCTGCTCGACCGCCGAGCCGCAGCGCCAGCATCCCCCTTGCGCTTGTTCGTTGGAGAGGACCGTTTGGCACTGCGGGCACCAGTTCACGGGCGAGAGCTTCCGATAGACGAGCCCGCGCTCATACATCTTGAGGAAGAACCACTGGTTCCACCGGTAATATTCGGGCGTATGGCTAGCGATCTCGCGGCGCCAATCGTAGCTGATGCCGAGTCGGCGGAGCTGTTGCCGCATGTAGGCGATGTTCTCCTCGGTCCAGATCGCTGGATGGATCCCGCGCTTGATCGCCGCCTGTTCGGCCGGTTGTCCGAACGAATCCCAGCCCATCGGATGCAGGACGTTATACCCCTGCAGGCGTTTGTACCAGGAGAGCGCATCGCCGATGGTGTAGTTTCGGACGTGGCCCATGTGGAGGCGACCCGAGGGATACGGTAACATCTCCAGGCAGTAGAACTTCGGGCGCGCGGGGTCGGCCTCAACCTCAAACGCCCGCTCTTGTTCCCATCGGGCCTGCCACTTGGCCTCGACCTCATGCGGATAATACTTCGGTTTCATCGTCGGTCGCCTCGCTCGTGATCTCGGTGGAGGCTTCCATTATAAAATCTTCGCGTCGAGAGAGCAATCACCATGCCTCGGCGCGCTGCGCGCAAACATGTCCCTTCCTAGTGCCGGACCGAACGATCTCACCACTTCCCCAGCAGCATCGCCAGACCGATGAGGATGAAGGCGGCAGCCGCGATCTTCTGCAGGTACGCTTCGGGGACGTACCGAACAAGCAGCGTTCCTCCCAAGACTCCCAGCAGCGTCACGACCACCATGGCGAGCGAAGCGCCGAGGAAGACGGCCAGTGGAGACTTCGTGCGCGAGACCATGCTGATGGCCGTCAATTGCGTCTTATCGCCCATCTCGGCGAGGACGATCAAGGCGAACGTCGTCGCAAACGCGTGCCAGTTCATGCGCTCCCTCCTCCGCGGGATCACTCTCTCGGCGAAACGGCTCCGGCTCGTTCGCGCGGGAGCATCGGTTCGCGCTCGCACTTCGCAGCCGAGCCGACCTCATCGCTGTTCCCGTTGCATCTGGCGGGCGACCTCCTCGGCGCGGGCGAAGACGCGCAGGAAGTTCTCGCCGAGGATCTTCTTGATGTCTTGTTCGCGATAGCCGCGTTTGAGCAATTCGTAGGTGATGAGCGGCAGCTTCGAGCAATCGTCCAGGCCTTCGGGCAGACTGTCCACGCCGTCGAAGTCCGAGCCCAGACCCACGTGATCAATGCCCGCCACTTTGACGATGTGATCAATGTGGTCGATCAACCGACTGAGCGGAGGACGCGGGACGGGATGTTCGCGAAGGAGTCGTTCAGTCTCCTGACGAAGTCGGACCGGATCGTTCGCATAGCGGGCGCGCAGTGCTTCCAATTGCGGGCGAAGCCGCTCGCGTCGCTGCGCCGTAGCCTCGTTGTAGCTTTGATCCACGAAGCCGGAGCCGAAGTTGACCATGACCACGCCACCATTTCGGGCGAGGGCGCGCAACATGTCGTCGCTCATGTTGCGCGGGATGTTGGTCAACGCGCGGGCCGAGGAGTGAGAGGCGATCACCGGGGCGCGCGTCGTCTCCAGGACGTCGTAGAAGGTCTTATCCGAGACGTGGGAGATGTCCACGAGCATCCCGAGCCGGTTCATCTCGCGCACGACCTGTCGGCCGAACTCCGTGAGTCCATTGTGGCGGGGTTGATCGCCGGAGGAATCGGCCCAGTTGTTCGTGTTCGTATGCGTGAGCGTCATATAGCGGACGCCCAGCCGGTAGAACATGCGGAGCGCGCCCAGGCTGTCCTCGATGGCGTGCCCGCCTTCGATCCCCATGAGGACGGCGATCTTCCCCGCGCGGGCGATGCGGCGGATGTCCTCGGCCGAGAGCGCCAGCTCCAGCTCGTTCGGGTACCGCTGCAGAGCGCGATAGACGACATCAATCATATCGAGGGCGCGGCGGGCTGCCCCTCCCTCGCGCGCGTACCGCGCGGCCACGTAGATGGCGAAGAATTGGGCATCAATCCCTCCCTCCTTCATCCGAGGGATGTCCATGTGTCCGTCGCTGGCGCGCTGGCCAATATCGAATCCTTCGTCGAGCATGCGCGAGGTCACATCTGAGTGCGTGTCCACGACGATGGCCTCGCGATGGAGGCGCAACGCTTCCGCCCAGAGCTTGTCGTCCTGGGGCGACGGCAGCGGGGCATCGGCTGAGGGAATGGCATTCCCGACAAGGAAGACCGTCAGGAAGAGCGATCCGGCGATCTTGTGCCTCATCATCGTCACCTCCTGATGGAATCATGTGGAGATCGGATCCGTCGCCTCCCGGCTCCGGATGCGCAGGAAGCGGCGCTTGCCCACCTGCAGCACAAACTCCGGTCTCACCACGATGTGAGCGCGGGGATCGGCGATACGCTCGCCATCCACCTGCACGCCGCCCTGTTCGATGAGGCGCCGCGCTTCCCGCACGGACGGCGCCAGGCCCGACTGCACGAGCAGTCGAGCCAGCTCCAGGCGAGCGCCCACGGACGCCGGGAGATGAAAGATCGGCATCTCGCTCGGGAGGCCTCGCTCGCGAAAGATGCGAATGAACTCCTCTTCGGCGCGGCGCGCGGCCTCCTCGGAGTGAAATTCCGCGACCAGACGGCGCGCCAGTTGTGCTTTCACATCGCGCGGATTCAAGCGACCGGCTTCGGCCTCCGCCCGCCATCGGGCCAGCTCTTCCGCCGGCACATCGGTCAACAGCTCATAGTACGTCCACATCACCTCGTCCGAGATGGACATGATCTTGCCGTACATCTCCTCGGGCGGCTCGGTGATGCCGATATAGTTGCCGTAGGACTTCGACATCTTCTGCACGCCATCGGTGCCCACCAGAAGGGGCACCGTCATGACGACCTGTGGCTCCTGTCCGAATTCGCGCTGGAGATCGCGCCCAACCAGGAGGTTGAACTTCTGATCCGTCCCCCCCAGCTCAACATCCGCGTGCAGCATGACCGAGTCGTAAGCTTGCGCAACGGGGTAGAGCAATTCATGAAGGCTGATGGGCGAGCCCTCGCGCAAGCGCTTTTGGAAATCCTCCCGTTCGAGGATTTGGGCGACGGTCACTTTCGCCGTCAGGCGAATCCACTCTTCGCTGCGCAGTGCGCCGAGCCACCGGGAGTTGAATTCGATCACCGTCCGTTCGGGATCGAGGATTTTGAAGACCTGTCGCTTGTACGTCTCGGCGTTGGCTTCGATCTCTTGGCGCGAGAGCGGCGGGCGCGTGACCGAGCGTCCCGTGGGATCGCCGATCATGCCCGTGAAATCCCCGATGAGGAAGATGACCGTGTGCCCGAGTTGCTGAAACTGCCGCAGCTTGCGCAGGACGACGGCATGCCCGAGATGCAAATCCGGTGCCGTTGGGTCGGCGCCGAGCTTCACGCGAAGCGGGCGTCCGGTCGCTTGCGAACGTTCCAACTTCCGCCGCAGATCCTCCTCGCGAATCAGATCCACGACGCCGCGCTTCAGATAGGCGAGCTGTTCCTCGATGGTCATGTCCGTTCGCATCGCCGGTCCGACCCCATTTCGCGAAGAGGGGTAGTTTAGCACCGATCGGGCGATTTCTCCACCGGGGCGGCGCGCTTGGGCGCTCGTGCCTTTGGAGAGTATAATTTTCTCGTCATTTGCGTGGAGGGGAAACCGTGCGGCGCGCGACGGCAAGCGGTCTGCTCGTGATCCTCGCGTTTGGGATCGGCGGATACGTCGTCGTCTCTCGCGCGCTGCGCGAGCGCGCGGCCCTGTGTCAGGTTTGCTCTCGTCCGATCCATCGCGGGCAGATGTTCGTGCTGCAGATGCGCGATGGGGCACGCGAGCGGACGTGTTGTCCGCGGTGTGGCCTCCACGTTCGACTTCGCGCGCCGGAGCGCGTGCGCGCGGCCTGGGCGACGGATTTCTCCTCCGGGCGATTGATCGAGGCCGAGCGAGCGATCTACGTGGAGGGGAGCGAGGTGATGACTTGCTGCCGTCCGGCGCCGCTGCGCGAGCCGGGCATCGTGTACGAGCGGCACTGGGATCGGTGTTTGCCGAGCCTCATCGCGTTTGCGCGGGAATTCGACGCGCGCGCTTTTCAAGCCGAGCACGGAGGCCGCGTGCTCACCTATGCCGAGAGTTTGGTGAGCGTCCGAGAGCGATGAGGGGGCAGTATGAATCTCTATCTCGTTCAACATGCCGAAGCGAAGCGCGAGGAGGAGGACCCCGCGCGTCCGCTGACGGAGCGGGGATGGGCGGACATCCGCAAGGTCGCCGCCTTTCTGCAAGCCCGTCCGTTGCCGCCGCTTCATGCGATCTATCACAGCGGCAAGACGCGCGCGGAGCAGACGGCTGAAGTCCTGGCCGGCGTGCTCGCGCCCATTGAGGGGTGTCGTGCGACCGATGGGTTGGAACCGCTCGCCGATCCAGCCATCTGGCTCGAACGGGTGAATGCGGCACGCGATGACCTTATGCTCGTCGGGCATCTGCCGCATTTGGATCGGTTGAGCGCGCGACTGCTCTCCGGTGGGACGATCGGTGAGGGACTCATCGCCTTTCGCATGGGGGGGATCGTCTGCCTGCAGCGAGAAGGCGCCGCCTGGCGCTTGCGGTGGATGATCGTCCCGGAGCTTCTGTGAGAGAGGAGAGGCATGTGGGGAGGATGGACGACGGTCCCACGCGAGCTGCATGGAGACGGGCGGTTCCTTCTGTCCCGAAAGGATTTCACGCCCGCGTATCTGCGCACGTATGAAGAGGGGCGCTTGAAGGAGAAGGTCGAAGAAGCGCGCGAGCTGCTGCGCTCGTGCACCGTGTGTCCGCGCGATTGTCGCGTGAATCGGTTGGAGAACCGGTTCGCCGTCTGTCGGAGTGGTCGTTGGGCGCGCGTCTCCAGCGCCTTTCCCCATTTCGGCGAGGAGGATTGCTTGCGCGGGTGGAATGGCTCGGGGACGATCTTCTTCGCCTTTTGCAATCTCCGCTGCGTCTTCTGCCAGAACTGGGAGACGAGTCAGTTGGGGGAAGGGCAGGAGCTCACCCCGGAGGAGCTGGCGGCGCTCATGCTCCGCTTGCAGGAAGAGGGGTGCCACAACATCAATTTTGTGACGCCGGAGCACGTGGTGCCACAGATTCTGGAAGCGTTGCCGCTGGCCATCGAGCGTGGGTTGCGCCTGCCGCTCGTGTACAACACGAGCGGCTACGATAGCCTCGACAGCATTCGTCTGATGGATGGCATCGTGGACGTCTACATGCCCGATTTCAAGCTTTGGAATCCCGAGCATGCGCGAAAGTATCTGCTCGCCCGGGATTATCCGGAGGTCGCGCGCCGCGTGATCCGAGCCATGCACGAGCAAGTCGGCGAGCTGCGCGTGGATGAAGATGGGATCGCGCGACGCGGCGTCTTGGTGCGTCATCTGGTCATGCCGGGCCTCTTGGACGATACGCGCGAGATCCTCCGGTATCTCGCTGAGGAGGTCTCCCGCGACACCTACGTCAACATCATGGACCAATATCATCCCGCTTGGAAGGCGCGCACGGATGATCGCTTCCTGGAGATCAACCGTCGGATCACCCGCAAGGAATTGGAACAAGCGTTCCTCTACGCGCGCGAGGTCGGACTCTGGCGCTTCGATGTCCGCTGGCGATGGGTTGCAGTTCGCATAGTGTGAGGGGCCGGGCGCTTTCCGAGCTCCGAATCGCCCGGCCGCTCGGCGCGTTCAGAGATTCGCCGGTTTCTCCGTGAGCTTCACCGAGAGCGTCATGCGCTGTCGTCCTCGATAGATGGTGACGGTGATTGTATCCCCGGGGCGGAAGCGCGTGAGAATGCGCGAGATGTCGTCCACGGAGTTGACCTTCTCTCCGTTGATCTCATAGATGATGTCGCCGCCCAAGTAGAAGAGGCGGCCGCGAATGCGCACCGGTTGATTCCCCCCGCGAATTCCCGCGCGATCCGCCGATTCCCCGGAGATGACTTGCGAGACCAACACGCCGGAGCGCACGGGCAATCCCAATTCGTCCGCCAAAGCTGAGACGGGGATCGGGAAGACGTCAATGCCGAGCCACGGTCGGCGCACCCGGCCATAGGCGATGAGGTCGGGGACGACACGCCGCACGAGATTGACCGGAATGGCGAAGCCGATGCCCACGCTCCCACGCGACGGCGAGAGAATGGCCGTGTTCACGCCGATCATCTCGCCCCGCGAGTTCAAGAGCGGTCCTCCAGAATTCCCCGGATTAATCGAGGCATCGGTTTGAATCGCCCCTTCAATCAGGCGCCCGTTCTCGGCGCGCAGGGGGCGTCCCAGAGCGCTGATGATCCCTCGGGTGAGCGTTTGGCCGATGCCGAAGGGATTTCCAATGGCCAGCACCTTTTGACCGACGGCCAGTTTCTCCGAATCGCCCATGCGCACGATGGTCAACTTCTCGCGCGGCGCATTGATCTTGATGACGGCCAGGTCCGTATCGGGGTCGCCACCTACGAGTGTCGCGCGGTATTCGCTACCGTCGGCCAGCGTGACGAAGAGTTGTCGGGCACCTTCGATGACGTGATAATTCGTCACGATATGCCCCTGCTCATCAATGATCGAGCCGGAACCGCTGCCCTCCTCGGGATAGACGGCGAAGAAGTCTTGCACGAGGGTGACCGTGCGAATATTGACAACGCCGGGCGAGACGGCCTTGTAGATCTCGACGTTGTTCCGTTCGTCCTCGGTGAGCGTCGCCGGGCCGGACGAGGCCTGTGGGAGATCGAACGTCGGGGGCGATCCGAACAGGCTCGCCGGTCGGTCCACCCATCGCTGATAGCTGACGAACAGGCCAACGGCGATTACCCCCGAGAGAACGCCGATGAGCAAGAGGTGTCGAATCGAGAAGTGGTTCATCGTCGTGCCTCCTTGGCGAGCATCCTCCGAACTTTCAATTATCCGCTTCGGCGAGCTGAGGAGCAAATCGCGCATTCCGAAATTTGCGCGAAGCGGCCAAGATGGCTAGACTACGACTTGGTCTTCGCACGCGCGTTCGAGGAGGTGGTATGCGACGGGAGCGATCGGCCGAATGGTTTCGTCGAGCGGTGCGGGTGATCCCCGGCGGCGTCAATAGTCCCGTGCGCGCGTTTCGCGCCGTCGGTGGAGAGCCAATCTTCATTTGTTCGGCCCGCGGGGCGTATCTCGAAGATGCCGATGGGAATCGCTTCATTGACTACGTGGGCTCGTGGGGGCCGATGATTCTCGGCCATGCGCATCCGGAGGTCGTGCGGGCGCTGGAGGAGGCCGTGCGGCGCGGGACGTCGTATGGCGCGCCGACCTCTTGGGAAGTGGAGATGGCGGAGGAGATTCGCCAGGCGTTGCCCTCGATCGAGAAGGTGCGGATGACCAACTCGGGCACTGAAGCGACGATGAGCGCCATCCGGCTGGCGCGCGCGGTCACCGGACGCCGCAAGATCGTGAAGTTCGAGGGGTGTTATCACGGTCATGCCGATGCGCTTCTGGTGCGCGCGGGTTCAGGCGTCGCGACCTTGGGCTTACCCGACAGTCCGGGCGTGCTGCCCGAGCTTGCGGCGCAAACGCTCGTCATCCCGTTCAATGACGAAGGCGCGCTGGAGCAGACCTTCGAGGTGCACGGGCGAGACATCGCCGGCGTGATCATCGAGCCCGTCGTGGGAAATATGGGGTGCGTCCTTCCGAAGCCCGGCTTTTTGTCGAAAGCGCGGGAGCTGACCGAACGTCACGGCGCGCTCCTCATCTTCGATGAGGTGATCACGGGCTTTCGCGTGGGGTATCACGGCGCGCAAGGGCTCTATGGGATCCGTCCCGATCTGACGTGTCTGGGGAAGATCATCGGCGGCGGTCTGCCCGTCGGCGCCTTTGGCGGACGAGAGGAGGTCATGCGCGAGCTCGCTCCCGAAGGTCCGGTCTATCAAGCGGGCACGCTCTCGGGGAATCCCTTGGCCATGGTGGCCGGACTCACGACGTTGCGCATCCTGAGGCGGGATCGGGAGACGCTCTATCCACGGCTTGAGCACTTGACGACCCGCTTGGCCGAAGGGATCGCGATCGAAGCCGAACGCTGCGGCGTGCCCGTTCGCGTGAATCATCTCGCTTCGATGCTCACGGTCTTCTTCACCGATCGCGAGGTCACCGATTGGACTTCAGCCGCTTCGACCGACCGCGCCCGGTTCCGACGGTTCTTCCACGCCTTGCTGGAGCGAGGGATCTATTGGCCGCCTTCGCCCTTTGAGACCGCCTTCGTGAGCGCGGCGCACGGCGAGGCGGAGATCGAGATGACCCTCGACGCCGTGCGCAATGCGCTCCGCGAGGTCGCGTGATCCATTGGAGAGTAGCTGGTCGAAGATATTCTGGGCGAAAAGGGTTCCAAACTAGCGCTTGCTCGTCACAAGCGGGCGCAGATGGCGTCCGGGAGCATCCCGCTCTCGGGCCGCTCTTCTGGGGGCCGGCCTCACGGTATCGCGCTCGGTGTTCGTGAGGTGGT
Source organism: Acidobacteriota bacterium (assembly GCA_030550025.1). GTDB lineage: Bacteria > Acidobacteriota > Blastocatellia > HR10 > HR10 > HR10. The sequence continues at coordinate 32,037 of JAUQQC010000010.1, forward strand.
ATACTGTGAGTCGCATCAAGGGAGTTCGGAGGTGAGGAGGGGGGGATATGACCTCGCGCGTCATTCGAGCCCCACGCGGTCGTGAACTGACGTGCAAGGGGTGGCATCAAGAGGCCGCCCTGCGCATGTTGATGAACAATCTCGATCCCGACGTGGCGGAGAAGCCCGAAGACCTCATCGTCTACGGAGGCGCGGGGAAGGCTGCGCGGAATTGGGAGTGTTTCGAGGCGCTCGTGCGCTCCCTGCGAGAGTTAGAGGACGATGAGACGCTTCTGGTACAGTCGGGCAAGCCCGTCGGCATCTTCCGCACGCACGAATGGGCGCCACGCGTGCTCATCGCCAATGCGAATCTCGTGCCCCACTGGGCGACTCTCGACGAATTCCTGCGCTTGGAAGCCCTGGGTCTCATCATGTATGGGCAGATGACGGCGGGAAGCTGGATCTACATCGGGACGCAGGGCATCGTGCAGGGGACATTCGAGACGTTCGCGGCGGTGGCCGAACGGCATTTCGGTGGCGATTTGCGCGGGCGGCTCGTCGTCTCCGGAGGGATGGGGGGGATGGGCGGCGCGCAGCCGCTGGCGGCCACGATGAACGGGGCAGCTTACTTGGGCATCGAGGTGGATCCGGCGCGTATTGAGCGGCGCATTCGGACGGGCTATTGCGATCGCATGAGCTTCGATCTGGATGAAGCCCTGCGTTGGGTGTTAGAGGCCAAAGCGCGAGGCGAAGCGCTCTCGGTCGGATTGGTGGGGAATTGTGCCGAGGTCTTGCCCGAACTCGTGCGGCGTGGCATCGTGCCCGATGTCCTCACTGATCAAACGAGTGCGCATGATCCGTTGAACGGCTATATCCCGGCTGGCTTGAGCGTGGAACAAGCGGAGGAGTTGCGACGCACGAATCCGCAGGACTACATCAAGCGCGCGTATGATTCGATCGCCCGACATGTCGAAGCCATGCTCGCGCTCAACCGCCAAGGGGCGGTCACCTTCGAGTACGGCAATAACATTCGCAAGCAGGCGGAGCTGGCGGGCGTGAGGGACGCCTTCGCGTTCCCCGGATTCGTCGTCGCCTACATCCGGCCGCTCTTCTGTCAGGGGCGAGGGCCATTCCGATGGGTGGCGCTCTCAGGCGATCCCGAGGATATTCGGAAGACGGACGAACTGGTGTTGGAGCTGTTCCCCGAGGATCGCATCCTGCGCCGCTGGATCACGCTCGCGCGCGAGAAGGTGAGATTCCAAGGCCTGCCGGCGCGCATCTGTTGGCTCGGCTATGGGGAGCGCGCCGAATTCGGTTTGGCCATTAACGACCTGGTGCGTGAGGGGAAGCTCGCGGCGCCTATTGTCATCGGCCGCGATCATCTGGATTGCGGATCGGTCGCGTCTCCGTATCGGGAGACCGAGGGGATGAAGGACGGCAGCGATGCTATCGCCGATTGGCCGATCCTCAACGCGCTGCTCAACACGGCCTCGGGGGCGTCTTGGGTCGCGTTCCATCACGGCGGGGGAGTGGGGATCGGGTACAGTCTACACGCCGGACAGGTGATCGTCGCCGATGGGACGAAAGAAGGGGCGGTGCGGCTCGAGCGCGTGCTCACGAACGACCCGGGGATCGGCATTGCGCGTCACGCCGATGCCGGTTATGAGGACGCGATCGCGACGGCGCGCACAAAGGGCATTAAGATCCCGATGCTCACTTGAGCGGGCGATCGGCGAGGGCACGCTTGCGACTTCATGGAGTGATCGCGTAATTTTCGCTTCCTTCAAGTTGAGCGGCGGAGATGCCGAGCTAGGAGGACGCGATGGAACGGGCGAGTGCGACGCAGTTGGCGGTCATCGGGAGCGGGCCGGGAGGATATGCGGCGGCTTTTCGCGCGGCGGATTTGGGGCTTTCGGTGACCTTGATCGGTCAGGAGCCGGCACCCGGAGGCGTCTGTCTGCACGTGGGGTGTATTCCGTCGAAGGCGCTCTTGCATGTCGCGCGCGTGCTGGCGGAAGCGCGGGAGGCCGAACGGTGGGGGGTCACGTTCTCGACGCCGCGTATTGATCTGGACCGCTTGCGAGCGTGGAAGCGCGGCGTGGTGGACCGGTTGACCGGCGGCTTGCGGCTGCTGGCCGAGCAGCGAGGCGTTCGATACCTGCGCGGGCGCGCGCGTCTGCTGGATGCGCGGACGCTCCTTGTGGAGACCGGCTCCGGCGATGTCGAGCGCGTGAGCTTTCAACAGGCGATCCTAGCGACCGGATCGCGACCGGCCGAGCTGCCGGGGCTTTCGTTCTCGAGTCCGCGCCTCATGGATTCCACGCGCGCCCTGGAACTGGAAGACGTCCCGCGAACGCTGCTGGTGATCGGCGGTGGGTATATTGGGCTGGAACTCGGCACGGTCTACGCTACGCTCGGCGCGCGTGTGACGCTCGTGGAGATGCTGCCTGGGATTCTGCCCGGTGTGGATCGCGATCTCGCCTCGATCGTGGCTCGACGGATCGAGTCGCTCTTTGAGGCCGTGCTCGTTAATACGGTCGTCGCTGAGATGCGAGAGGAGGCTGAGGGCGTGCGCGTGCGGCTGGAGGGAGTCGACGGGCAGGTCGTTCCGCCGCCGACCGAACGCGTGTTCGAGAAAGTCCTCGTCTGCGTCGGGCGGAAGCCGAACGCGCAGGACCTCGGGTTGGAGCGCACGCGCGTAGAGCGCGATGGGCGCGGCTTCGTTCGGGTGGATGCTCAGCGGCGCACGGCCGAACCGACGATCTTCGCCATCGGCGATGTCGCCGGCGAGCCGATGCTCGCGCATAAGGCCATGCACGAAGCTCATGTGGCCGTCGAGACGATCGTCGGCCATCACGCGACGTTCGCGCCCCGCGCGATCCCAGCCGTCGTCTTCACCGATCCGGAGATCGCGTGGTGCGGGCTGACGGAGACGCAGGCGCGACAAGAGAATCGGCCGATCAAGGTCGCGCGCTTCCCATGGGCGGCGTCCGGGCGCGCGGTGACGTTGGATCGCCCCGAGGGGGTCACAAAACTCATTCTCGATCCGGAGAGCGAGCGGATTCTCGGCGTGGGCATCGTCGGCGTGGGGGCCGGAGAGTTGATCGCCGAAGGCGTCCTCGCCGTCGAGATGGGCGCGCGCGCCTCGGACTTGGCGAAAGCGATTCATCCGCATCCGACGCTCTCGGAGACGCTCCTGGAGGCCGCCGAAGCGTTCCTCGGCGTGAGCCCACATCTTTATCGGCGCAAGGCATGAGCGGAACGTTCGGTCGAATCCATTCCTCTTGCGGGAGGGGGGGAGATGAACGCACGCCGATTCTGGTTGGGGAGTGCCTCTGCGCTCATCCTGTTGTGCAGCGCTGTGTCCGCACAAGAGATGGCGCTGCGCGCGAACGCGGCGCGGATGGAGGAGCGCATTCTTCGTCTGGCCGAATTCGGGAAGGATCCGCGCGGTGGGGTCAGCCGCGTCGCCTTCAGCGAGGCCGATCTCCAAGGGCGGGCCTACATCATCGCGCTCATGCGTCAGGCGGGTCTGGCCGTGCGCGTGGATCCGGCGGGTAATATCCTCGGGCGTCGCGAAGGCCGCGAACCGCACTTGCCTCCGATCGTCTTCGGCTCGCACATCGATTCCGTGCCCAACGGGGGGCGGTACGATGGCGTCGTCGGGGTCATCGGCGCGATCGAATGCATCGAAGTATTGAACGAGCACGACGTGAGGACGCGGCATCCCTTGGAAGTCATCGTCTTCGCCGCTGAGGAGGGGGGACTCTTCGGCAGCCGCGCGCTCCTCGGGGCGTTGACGCCGGAAGCGTTGGCGGTCGTCAATGCGAGTGGGAAGACCGTGCGCGACGGCATTCGCACAATTGGCGGTGACCCGGATCGGCTCGCCGAGGCCGTGCGCCGTCCCGGAGAGATCAAGGCCTTCCTCGAGTTGCACATCGAGCAGGGGGGGACACTCGAAGCCGAGGGCGCGCAGATCGGCGTGGTCGAAGGGATTGTCGGCATCCGGCGGTGGGAGGTGGAGATCGAAGGATTCGCCAATCACGCGGGGACGACGCCGATGAATCAACGCCGCGATGCGTTGGTGGCAGCGGCCGAGCTGATCCTTGTTGTGAATCGCGTGGTGACGAGCACGCCCGGGCGTCAGGTGGGAACCGTCGGCCGCATCGCGGCTGAGCCCGGCGCACCCAACGTCATCCCGGGGCGCGTCCGCATGAGCTTGGAGTTGCGCGATCTCTCGGCCGAGAAGATCGAACAGCTCTTCGAGCGCATTCGCGAGGAAGCGCGTGCCATTCAGGAGCGGCGCGGCGTGACGATCACCTTCACGCCCATTGATGCGACGGCCGTCCCCGCTCCAACCGATCCGCGCGTGCGTCAGCTCATCGCCGAGACGGCTCGCGAACTGGGTCTCAGCACGATCTTCCTGCCAAGCGGCGCCGGACACGATGCGCAGAATATGGCGCGCATCGCTCCGACCGGCATGATCTTCGTCCCGAGCGTCGGCGGCATCAGCCATTCCCCGAAGGAATACACGCGTCCCGAAGATTTGGCCAACGGCGCCACCGTGCTGCTGCACACAATCCTGAAAATTGACCGAGGTGCCCTGCCATAACGGGATGTCCGTCGTGCGCGCGAGGAGGAAGGCGATCGGCCTGGCACTCGCCTTTTTAGGCGGGTTTCCCCCCATCGGCCTCACGCGCGTCGAGGATCAGATCCAGCGGTACGTGAACGAGAAGCATGGATGCTCGCTCTACTACTTGCCCGCGAGATGGCGCCTGCAGGTCCAATCCGGTTCGGGAAGCGAAGCGGCGATCTTCACAGCGCGGGACGCCCCGGAGGTCATGGCTGTGCTCAATATGTTCGATCCGGTGCCGAACCTCACGCTCCATCCCCGACAGCTCTTCGATATGGACAAGGGCGCGCTGGCGACGATCTTCGGCGGACTGGAGATCCTGCAGGAGCGCACCCTCTCGCTCTCGGGCGCGATGGCGCATCAGGTGACCTTCGAGGGGCGGGAGAAGCGGGTGACCCGGTACACGATCGTCCATCGCGGTTCCGTCTACTTGCTTGTGTACATCGCGCCGAAGTCGAAATACGAGTCGTATCTGCCGGGCTTTCGCCTCATGGTCGAGACGTTTCGCCTCTTCGGGGCGGGAGTTCCCGAAGTCGATCCCCGCGCACTCTCGCCGGAGGTCGTGGCCGAGCCCGCAGGCGAACACGCCTTGTACATCCGCACGCAGCCGGATCCCGTGTTCGTGGAGGTTCGAGAGGGGGATCAGAATTGGCACTATCATCTCCTTTTGGGGAATCCACACGAGACCGAGGTCGAGCTTCGGGAAATCCGCGTGAGGTATGTGAGTGAGGAGCGGGCGCTGGAGGAGATCCGGCTCGATCCTCCGGCGATCGAGCGGGTTCTGGAGGGAGGATCAAACCGCATTCCCCCGAAAGGGCAGGTGAAATGGCGCGATCACGCCGGGCATCGCGAGCGCGCGCCCGAGAGCATCGAGTACGTGATCTTCTTCCGCGTGGGAGATCGGTTGCTGCAGCGGGCGCATCGCGTCCGATTGCTCCGCTATCGGCAGAAGACATGGTTCACGCTTCCCTTCAATGGAGTCTGGCGCGTGTGGCGCGGACATGACGTCTTCGAGGGGCATCGGCAACGGGCCGACGCGCAGACCTTCGCGTACGATTTCGTCTACGAGCGCGGGGGGAGGGATCGCGTTCCGCCTGAAGCGCGCGCAGCGACTGAGGCGGGAAGACCATCGGCGAGGGTGCGTCGCGCACGGCCCACCGGCGGCAGCTCCGCCTCGGCGTGGTCGCTCACGGATTTTTATGCCTTTGGTCAGAAGGTCCTGGCACCAGCCGATGGGCGCGTCGTGCGCGCCGTGGATGGCGAGCCGGATCGTCCTCCGGTCAAGACGCGCCTGCGGCTGGCGCAACCTTCAGGAGAGGACCCACGCCGGATTTTCGGGAACTACATCGTCATTGATCATGGCCATGGGGAATTCAGCCTGCTCGGGCATTTGAGGCGAGGATCGGTGCGCGTGAAACGCGGGGATCGAGTGAAACGCGGCCAGGTCCTGGCCGAATGTGGGAATTCGGGAGCGAGCGCGCAACCGCATCTTCATTTTCACGTCATGGATGGGCCGGATCCGATCCGGAGTCGAGGCCTCCCCGTGCATTTTGGGAACTACCGCCTCTGGCGCGCTGGACAGGCCTCTCTGGTTCGATCCGGAGCCCCTCGCGCGGGGGAGCTCCTGGAGCGCGTGGTCGAGCCCGTACGCCGTCGCGCCTCCGCCCGTCGGTCCATGCGCCCGACGAGACCGCGACGGCGCGCCGAGCTTCTCCCCAGGGATGAGGCGACGCCCCCCGTGGGAGATGCGGCAGCTGTCGGTGCAGCGCGGCATCGCGCTGCTTCTGGGGGCAGAAGATGAACGGGGGGAGTGGGGTGTATTGCGTGGTCGTGCGCCTGGAGCGCGAGGCGCGCATTCGCGTCGGGCGACTTGGCCTGAGGACGTTCGCGCCCGGCATGTATGTGTACACGGGGCGTGCGGCGCGCTGTCTCGCCGCGCGCCTCGCCCGACATCTTCGGCGTCGAAAGCCGAAGCGATGGCATATTGACCATCTGACGACTCACCGATGGGCGCGCGTCGTCGGCCTCCTCGTCTTCCTCGGCGACGCGGCACGGGAATGCCAAGTGAATCAGCGCGTGATGGCCTCGGCGCAGAGCGATGTGCCCGGCTTCGGAGCGAGCGATTGCCGAAGCGGATGCCGCTCGCACTTGGCGTACTTCGCGCCGCCGGGGCCGCCGCGTGTCATCGAGGAGAGAGAATGATGAGCTGGAGAGATCCGCAGGTGATTTGGCTCATCATCCTGACCGTCGTCCTGATCGCGCACATGATCAAGGACGCGACGGAGTTTCAGAAGATCCGGCGGCTGGAAGAGGAGATCGCGGCCTTGAAGAAATAACCCGACGTCGCGCTGGCACGTCGCCGGTCTTCATCTTCCGCCGCTCGCGGCGAGGGGAGCGTAACGCCATGAGGTTCAGAAGAGCGAACGTGGGGAGACGGCGTGGTCAAGCGGCGGTATCTCCGATAAAATGGTGAGGCCATGGGCACGACGTTTCTAGATCGGCTCAATCGAGAGGTATTGCTGGCCGATGGGGCGATGGGGACGCTTCTTTTGGCGCGTGGGATTGAACCCAAGGCGCTCATGGAGCAGAACCTCACCCATCCTGACCTCATCCGCCAGATCCATCTCGACTACATTCGAGCGGGCGCGCAACTGATCGAGACGAACACGTTCCTGGCGAATCGGCTGCGTTTGGCCGAATATGGTTTGGACTCGGAGCTTGAGGCGATCAACCGCGCGGCCGTCCGAATCGCGCGCGAGGCCGTGCGGATCAGCGGCGAAGAGGTCTTCATCGCGGGTTCGGTGGGGCCGCTAGGCGCATTGGTCAAACCATACGGGAATCTCACGCTGGACGATCTCTCGGCGGCGTATGTCGAGCAGATCGCCATCCTCGTGGACGAAGGGGTGGACGTCATCATCATCGAGACGCATCCGAGTCTGCTGGAAGCCCTCGAAGCCGTGCGCGCGGCCAAGACCGTCTCGCCCACGACCCCTATCATCGCGCAGATGACGTTCTTGGAGGACGGGAAGTCGAAGTTCGGGGATGATCTGCGCCGTTCTCTGGAAGCGCTGGCTGCCGCCGATGCCGATGTCGTAGGCGTCAATTGCAGCGGGCCGCAGATGACCTATGACATCATCTACGGGTTTCTGACGACGACCGATCTCCCCGTCTCCATCATGCCGAATGCCGGATTGCCGCAATTTATCGGCGGGCGGACGATCTATCTCTCCTCGCCGGAGTATCTGCGCGAGTATGCGCGCCGTTTCGTCGAAGCCGGCGCTAATATCCTCGGCGGCTGCTGCGGGACGACGCCCGAGCATATTCGGGCGATGAGCGCCGTCGTGCGCGGCCACGCCCCTCGGCGCGTGCGACAGCGCGTCGTCGTGTCCGTTGAAGTGAAGGAGGAGCCGACGGCCGCCCCTTCTGCTGTCCCGCTTCCGGGGAGATTCCGCGAACGGCTCGGTCGCGAATTCGTCGTGGCGGTGGAGGTGCATCCTCCTCGGGGGTTGGAATATCGAGCGTCGATCGAGCGGATTCGCCAGCTGGCGCGCTGCGGCGTGGACGCCGTGAGCGTTCATGATCCGCCGGAAGCGCGCGTGAGCCTGTCGAGTCTCGTCTTCGCCTACCTGGTGCAAACGCAGGCGGGTGTGGAGGCGATCTGGCACCTTTCTTGTCGCGATCGCACGCTCGCGATGATTCATTCGGAGCTGCTTGGAGCGGCCGCGCTCGGCGTGCGCAATGTCTTAGCCTTCACGGGGGAAGCTGCGAGCGTCGGTGAATGGCCGCGCTGGCCCTCGGCTCATGATGTGAGCGCCACCGGAGTGGTGAAGATCATCGAGGGCTTGAATCGCGGGCGCACGCTGACGGGAAACGACATCGGATCGCCGACGGACTTTCGCGTCGGCGTGCTCGCGCAGGTCGGCGCCGAGGACCTGGATGCCGAACTTCGTAAGCTCGAAGAGCGCGTGGAGGCCGGAGCGCATTTCATCATCACGACGCCGGTCTTCGACATGGAGCGCTTCGAGTATTTCCTGAAGCGCTGTGCCGGATTCGGCGTCCCCATCCTCGTGGGAATCCTCCCGCTCAAGAGCGCGCGCCATGCTGAGTTCCTCCATCATGAGGTGCCGGGGATCACGATTCCCGACGCTGTGCGCGAGCGGTTGCGTCGGGCTCAGGAGGACGAAGCTGCCGAGGGGATGCGCATCGCCCGCGAGCTGATCGCGCAGCTTCGGCCGCATGTGGCGGGCGTGCATCTGATCCCCCCTTCGGAGCGATGGGACGCGCTGCCGGACGTGCTCGCCGCCTGTCTTCCTCAGCAGCTGAAAACGGATGCGCTCGGAGCGTGAACGCGCCTTCTCGCGCGCGCATGAGGGGCCGTCGCTTTCCCCACATGTTCGAATGGGCTAAACTATTTTCCTATGCGGCGCGAGGTCTATCTGGACAATAATGCGACGACGCCGGTCGCTCCAGAAGTCGTGGAGGCGATGGCTCCCTATTGGCACGAGCGTTTCGGTAATCCCTCGAGCGCGCATCGAAAAGGGGTAGAGGCCGAACGGGCCGTGCGCATGAGCCGCGCGACGATTGCGCGCTTGCTGGGCGTGAACGAGAACGAGGTCATCTTCACGTCCGGGGGCACGGAGGGGGATAACTTGGCGATCAAAGGCGTAGCCCGCGCGCTGCGCCGTCGCGGGATGCATATCCTCACGACGAGGATCGAGCATCCCGCTGTCTTGGAGAGTTGTCGGGATTTGGAGGCCGAAGGCTTCCGCGTGACGTATCTCGACGTGGATGCTGAAGGAATGGTGACCCCTGAGGCCGTCGAGGCCGCCCTCACGCCGGAGACGATCCTGGTTTCGATCATGCACGTCAATAATGAGCTGGGGACGATCCTCCCCATCTCCGAGATCGCCGAGCGCGTGAAGCGTCGAAATCCGGAGATCGTCGTCCATTCTGATGGCGTGCAAGCCATTGGGAAGACGCCCGTGGATCTGGGCTGGGTGGATCTCTATACGATCAGCGGGCATAAAATTCACGCGCCCAAAGGCACGGGCGCGCTCATCGTGCGCGAAGGGGTGAGGCTCGTGCCGCTCTTGTCCGGCGGCGGGCAGGAACGGGGGTTGCGCTCGGGGACCGAGAACGTGGCCGGGATCGTCGGCCTGGCGCGCGCGCTGGAGCTGATGTATGAGGACCTGGAGGGGAAGCTCGCGTACTTTCGGACCTTGCGGGAGCGTTTTCTGGAGGGAGTGCGGCGGATCCCTGGGGCGCGCATCAATTCGCCCGAGCGAAGCGTCTCGACGACGGTGAACGTCTCGTTCCCAGGCGTTCCGGCCGAAGTCCTGCTGCACGCCCTTGAAGAAGAAGGCGTGTTCGCTTCCACGGGGGCCGCGTGCGCGAGCCGGAAGCGGCGGCGCAGCCACGTCCTGGAGGCCGTCCACTTGCCGCCCGAAGTCATTGATTCCAGCGTGCGCTTCAGCTTCTCCCGCTACACGACTGTGGAAGACATCGAATGGGCCGTGCACGCGCTCCATCGCGCTGTGGAGCGGCTCGCCCTCGGACCGTCCGCGCGCCGCTGAGACTCAGTGGACGATGACGCAGGCCATCCTCATTCGCTATGACGAGATCGGCATCAAAGGGAAGAATCGCCCGGATTTCGTGCGCCAGTTGGTCGCGAATATCCGGCGAGCCACCGGTCTCTCCAAAGACGCAGTCCAGATCGAGTGGGGACGGATTTATCTCCATCCCTCCGGCGATCCGCAGAAACTGCGTGAGCGCCTCTCGATGGTCTTCGGCGTGAGGAGCTTCAGCGTGGTCTTGGTCGTGCCGCATGAGCTTGAGCGTATGCGGGAAGCCGCCGTCGAACTGGCTCGCCGCGCTGTGGCGCGCGGTGCCCGAACCTTCAAGATCGAGGCGCGCCGGAGTTTCAAAGCCTTCCCGTTGAACTCGATGGAGATCAATCAAGAATTGGGACGCGCCATCCTGCGCGCGCTGCCCGAGCTGCGCGTGGATGTACATGCCCCGGATGTCACCATCGAGGTCGAGGTGCGGCATGAAGGCGTCTTCCTTTGTTCCGAACGTATCGCCGGTCCCGGGGGGCTTCCTGTTGGCGTCGCCGGTCGCGCGCTCCTATTGCTCTCGGGGGGCATTGATAGTCCCGTCGCCGGCTGGATGCTCATGAAGCGCGGCGTGGCCGTAGATGCCGTGTACTTCCACAGCCCACCTTATGTGGGCGAGAAAGCCAAGGAGAAAGTGCTGGAGTTGGGACGCGTCCTTGCTCGCTGGCGTGCCGAAGCGCTCACCGTCTACGTGCCGTGCTTCACGGAGATCCAAGTCGAAGTCTCGCGCGTCGCCCCGCCGTCACTTTGGACGATCCTCTTTCGCCGTTTCATGCATCGCGTCGCTGAACGAATTGCGGAGAGGTACGGCTATGGGGCTCTGGCCACTGGCGAAAGTCTCGGTCAAGTCGCCAGTCAGACGATGGAGAACCTGGCTTGCGTGGACGCCGTGACCCGAATGCTCGTCTTGAGACCCCTCATCGGCTGGGATAAAGCGGAGATCGTGCGTCTGGCCCGCGAGATCGGGACGTATGAGATCTCGATCCTCCCCTACGAGGATTGCTGTGTGCTCTTCGCCCCTCGCCATCCGGAGACGCATGCGCGTCCGGAGCGCGTGGAAGCGATCGAAGCGCATCTGGAGGTTCCGCGGTTAGTTGAAGGCGCCCTGGACCGCCTGGAGGTCTTCTCCGTGACCGAGCGGGAGATCTCTCCAGTTACGGCTTCTCCCTCGACGTGATGCCCTTTTCCCGCGCGGGCGGCGGTCGCTTTCGTCTGGACTGAAATTGAAAACCTTTTTCGATTTTGCTATAGTCTTCCCCTTGCGGTCCGTCGAGGCCGCGCATGCAAGGGAGGAGGAAAGGGAGATGACACAGGCGTTCGTCATCGTCTTGCGCGAAGGGTTCGAAGCGTTCTTGATCGTCGCCATCACGCTCACGTATTTGCGGAAGACGGGGCGGGTTGGGCTCATCCCGGCGGTCTACGTCGGCATAGGGTTCTCCGTTCTGACGAGCGCGATCCTCGGCTATTGGTTGCTGCAAGGGGTGAATCAAGCGCTCTGGGAAGGGATTTTCGGCCTCGTCGCTGCCGTGCTTGTGGCGACGCTGGTGGTGCACATGTGGCGGACGGCGCCGCGATTGAAGCAGATCATGCATCGGCAGATTGATGAGATCGCGGCGCGGCGCACGCCGCGTGCGGCGTGGTTGGGCATGTTCGCCTTTATCACCTTCATGATCACGCGCGAAGGGATGGAGACCGCCCTCATGCTCATGCAGGTTCGTGGGGAATACTTTTGGGGAGCCGTCCTCGGCTTGGGGGCGGCGATCCTCATGGCGCTGCTGTGGGCGCGGTTTGGGCACCTGATCAATCTGAAGCTCTTCTTCCAAGTCACGAGCATTTTCCTCCTTCTCTTCGTCGGGCAAATCCTCATCTATGCCTTCCACGAACTGGCCGAAGCGGGCCTGTGGCCAAACAGCGAGTATCTGCACGAGATCACCGAGCCGTATTCTCCGACGGGCCTTTATGGTCGGTGGTTCTCGTTCAGCATCGTGTTGATCTGCGCCGGGTGGTTAGTCGTCGCCTGGAGCGTAGATCGCTTGCGCCGATGGGGCTTCCACGGCGGGCGCGTGCTGCGGAGAAGCGCGTTTCGGGATGCGGGTTGAGATCGTCCGGTTGGGATGAGAGACCGCATCGGTCCGGGTGCTGTATAATCCGAGCCGATGGGCGTGCGTTTCAGCGTTCGTTGGCTCATCGCCTGTGGGCTTGCTGTCGGCTCGCTGAATGGATGCGGGCCACCGGAACCGGAACGTTCGCGGCCGCTGGAACGCGCGGTGTGGATCGAGCGCGCGGCGTGGACGGCGACGGCGGATGAGGAGCGAGCGCTTCGACTGATCGGGCCGCGAAAGATCTTCCTCAAGCTCGGCGACCTCGACGTAGATGGCGATCGCCTTCGGTGGGCGTCGGACTTACAGCCGAAGGCGTTACCTCTGCCGAGTGAGCTGATCTTCGTCGTCGGGGGAACGAGGCGTTTCGTAGAGCGCTTGCCCCGGCTCTCGGAGGCGTCGCTCGTCGAACAGATGGGGGCGCTTTTGCGCGAAGCCATCGAGCGAGCGAAGAAAGTCGGCGTCTCCTGCTCCGGCCTTCATTTGGACCTTCCCGTGAGCGAATCGGCGCAGTGGTACGAGCGCGTGCTCGCGCGCGTGCGTGCACGACTGCCACGGCCGTTGACGCTTTCGGCAACGATTCCGGTCGCGTGGGGGCAAGGGCGCGTTCCTTCGGATCTTCTGCGGAGGCTCGACTTCTTCGTCTTGCGTCTGGTGTCGGATGATCGGCCAAGGGATCTGGCCTCACTCCGCGCGGGCGTAGACGTTCGGGAGATCGGCTCTTGGATTCGTCGGTTCGAGCAAGGGGGCGTTCCTTTTTACGTCGAGGGGCGCGTTCAAGGGCAGTGTTTCCTCCTCGATCCGGAGGGGAGAGTGATCTCCGCGCTGGGCACCATTCGTCCTTTAGATCTCCTGCGGCGGTTCAGCCTGCGGCTTGTGGAGAGCTATCCGCTCGGATTCGCCGAGGCGCGCATGCGGATTCCGACGGATTTCTCCGGAGAGTATGTCGTCCTTTTGGAAGCTCGGGCGATCTCTCGTGTGGGGGATCGCGTCCTGCGTTTTGGGGAGCGCCTCGCGTGTCGCCTGCCGACGGCGCGCGCCTTGCGCCGTCAGCTCGAGGCCATTGAGGCGACACCGGGGATGTGGAAGCGTGGCTATACGCTTTGGTTTTCGGGAGAAGATCTCCCGTTGGCGCAGATCGCGCTTCTGGTGCGCGGCGGGGCTCTGGAGCCGAAGTTGACCGTGAGGGGGGAAGTTCAGGCATCGTCCCTGATTCTTCGGGTTGAGAACGTGGGGCAGCAGGAGAGCGCCCTCATGCCGCGGGCCGTCGAAGTGCGCTTGCGCATCGAGGGTGCCGCGGTGCGCCGGATCGTTCCTGGAGATTTCACTGAAGTCGTGCGCGAATCCGCTTCGGATCACGACGCAGCGTTGGTCCGTCTCACGTTCTACGCCGATAGGGTGGGGGTGGGGGACATCCTGCGCGCGGCTGTGAGGATCGTGCCCCGTGGCGCGAGCATTCGAGTCTTCGCCTCGTCCCGCGTGCGGGATCCGGATGATTTCGTCACGCTTTCGGAACCGGAAGTGGAGATCCTCTCGCAGCCGTGGTGATCGTCTACGGAGTGAAATCTTCTGACCGAACGTGATAAAATGACCACGATGCGTCGAGTGGATGGTTTGATGGGCAAGCTCGTCGGGCTGGCGCTTCTTGGAGGAAGCGTCGGATGGGCGGCTCAGCAACCGGTGTGGCCGCCAGACCCTCCGCTCCGCGAAGTGCACGTGGAGACGCGCGTCGAAGAGTATACGCGCCGATTGCGCACGCTCTATCGGACGGCGGAGAGCTTGGCCGAATTGGGGGATTTTGAGGAAGCGTTGCGCTATTATGACGAAGCCCTGCAACTCCAGCGTCGGCATCGGGATCGGCGCGGAATGAGCCTCACGCTCGTGGCCATCGGCGACACGTACCTCTTCCGCATGGGGAAGCCCGAGCAGTCGCTCGATGCATATGCGCGAGCGCTGGAGTTGAAGCGTGAGATCAAGGATCGGAAGGGAGAGCCCGAGGTATTGCACCAAGTGGCATATGCCTACTACGTGATGGGGCGAATGGAAGAGGCCGAGCGCCTCTACCATCAAGTCCTCGAACTCTCGCGCAAGGCGAAGAATCGGCGCGCCGAGGGCAATGCGTTGAACGGATTGGGGAATTGTCGGCTCGCGCGAGGGCAGGCTCAGGAGGCGCTGGCGTTGTACGAGCAGGCGCTTCTGGTGCGGAAGAAGGCCAAAGACGAGCGGGGCGTCGCCAACACGACGTACAACATGGGTCGAGCGTATATGGCGCTTGGGCAGACGGAGCGCGCGATCGAGTATTTCACCAAGGCGCTCGCGCTGCGTCGTGAGTTGCTCGACGTGCGGGCCGAGGCCGAGACGTTGTTCGATTTGGCGCGCGCCTCGGCGCAGGTGAGACGCCTGGACGAAGCGGTGCGGCATTTTCAAGAGGCGGCGCAGTTAGCCCGAAGGACGCGGCGGCCGCGTCTGGAAGTGATGGCGTTGTATGCGGCCGGGACGATCGAACTCGGTCGCGAGCGCGCGGAAGCGGCCATCGCGCTCTTGCGGCAGGCGCTTGAGCGCGCCCGCGGGAATCCCGATTTTCGTCGGGAGCTGCGGTTGGTCTTGACGAGCCTGGGATCCGCTTATTCTCTGGCCGGATGGTACGGCGAGGCCACGCGGACGTATGGCGAAGGCGTGCGCGCGGCTTACGCCGATGGGGATCGCTTCTTGCTCGCCGAATTGTTGTTCGGGTTGGGGCAAGTGCAGGCGGCGCAGGCGAGCTATCGGCATGCCCTGGCGTGTTATTTCCAAGCGCAACGCCTCTTGTCGGAAGCGAATTCCCCTTTGGCCCAAGCCATCGAGCGCCATGTGCGCGGACTGCGCGAGCGGCTTGGCGAGGAGCGGTTCGCCGAGATCGCGGCAGAAGCGCGCGCGCACCTGGTTGGCCTTTTGCGCGAGCTGACTGGCGTGGAGCTGTGGTGATCGCGCCGCGCTTGTGGATCCTCAGCGTGTGGCGTTCTTCACGATGACTCCTCCCTTCATGACGAAGACGACGCGCTCCAGGAGCGTGATATCTTCCAGCGGGTTCCCCTCGACGGCGATGAGATCGGCGAACATCCCGGGTTCAATGGCGCCGACGCGATCCGCCCATCCGAGCAGCTCGGCCGCCCAAATCGTCGCCGAACGGATGGCGTCAAGAGGCGTCATCCCGTATTTGACCATGTAGGCGAATTGCTTCGCATTCTCGCCGTGCGGATAGACGCCGGCGTCCGTCCCGAAGGCGATCTTGACGCCGGCGCGCACAGCGCGCGCGAAATTCTCCCGTTGGAGCGGACCGACTTCTCGCTCCTTCTCCAGCGCTTCCGGGAGCATGCCCACACGCTCGCCGTGTTGGAGGATGAACTCGTGGTTGTAGATGTCCATGACCAGATAGGTCCCCTGCTCCTTCGCCAGCCGAAGGCCCTCTTCGTCAATGAGGCTCGCGTGCTCGATGGAGGCGACGCCAGCGCGGATCGCCGCTTTGATCCCCTCGGCGCCGTGCGCGTGCGCAGCGACCTTTCGGCCGAACTTGTGCGCCTCCTCCACGATGGCGCGCAATTCCTCGAACGTGTACTGTTGCGTTCCGGGTCGATCTCCTTTGGAGAGGACGCCACCGGTAGCGCAGACTTTGATGAGATCTGCCCCATACTTGATCACTTCGCGGACCTTCGCGCGCGCGGCCCAAGGGCCATCGGCCACGGCTTCGGCTTTGTATCGGAATTCCGGGGCGAGCAAGTTGTTGTCGCAGTGGCCACCGGTGATTCCCAGTGCCGGACCGGAGACCAGAAGGCGCGGTCCGGGCACATCGCCTTCGGCGATGGCCTCTCGCAGGGCGACGTCTGCGTAGCCGGAGGCTCCGAGATTCCGCACGGTCGTGAATCCGGCTTGAAGCGTGCGCCACGCGTTGGCCGCTCCGTGAAGTGCTTCTCGCGGCACCGAGACGCTCAAGGCTCGATACCCCGCATGTTCGGGATTGGCCGTCAGATGCACGTGCACATCAACGAGTCCCGGCAGGACGGTCAAGCGGCCGAGATCGAGAACCGGCGTCTCCTTCGGAGCACGCGCCAAGAGGACGTCAGCTGGGCCCACCTCCTTGATCCGATCCCCCTCGATGAGGATCGCGTGATTTGCGAGCACGCGCCCATGACGGACGTCCACCAGAGCACCCGCTTTCACAAGCAGACGCGTGGGGCCAGATCGCGCCCATCCCTTCGTCGCCACCAGCAGGAAGGCAGTGAGAAGGATCACGACGATTCCCGCTTGTCTCATCTTCGGCCTCCTCTCGCGATACTGTCTGCGGAGAATTAGCACATCTTCGGGCTGGCTGGCAAGCGTCGTTCCGGTGCGTCTGCGAGCCCATGGCGCGGATATTGACAGCGCAAGGCGAGGCATAGTATAAGAGAGCCTCTAACGGCCCATGGGGCAAGGCGTGGCCGTGGACTTCAGGACCATGCGAGGAGCGAGGGCGCAGTTCTCAAGACGGATGTCTCGGCATGGCGGGGTTGGTTCTGCGATGAGATTGGCCGCGGGGCGCTCGTGTGAGCATGCGTCATCATAATTCGCACATCCGTTGGGATCAGCACACGAGAGGGCGAGCAAACACGTGTTTCACAACTTGAAGTGCTTCTTCTTTCCCACGCGTTCGCGAGTCGTGAGCGTCTTTGCGCCGTCGGCGATGGTGCGAAGGGCTCGCGTTTGACATTTAGGGAGAGGGGGTATGAAGACATCGCCACCGGCAACCCTCGAGCGGGAGGCACCGGCTGCCGAGGCGGCTGAGTCCTCGTCGCTCACGGAGACGGTCAATAAACTCCGGCGTCGCCTTGTGTGGACCTCGGTCTGGGGATTTCTGGCCACCAATTTCCTCATGTTCCTGCGCTTCTTCTTCCCCAGGGCGCTCTTTGAGCCGAGTCCGGTCTTTCGGATCGGCTATCCGTCGGATTTCAGCTTAGGTGTGGACACGCGGTTTCAAGACCAATATCGCATCTGGGTGGTGCGCACGACCGATCGGCTCTTTGTGATCTACGCCCGGTGCACGCACTTGGGCTGTACGCCCCTGTGGAGCCCGAGCGAGAACAAGTTCAAATGCCCGTGTCACGGCAGCGGCTACGACATGGAGGGGATTAACTTCGAAGGCCCGGCGCCACGCCCGATGGATCGCGCGAAGGTGGAGCTGGACGCTGAAGGACAGATCGTCGTGGATGTGAGCCGGCTCTACACTTACAAGGAATTCAACGAACCCGGTGCTTACATCCCGGTATAAGCGCGCGGGTCATGGCGCGCGCCATCTCTTTTGTGGGAGGGCCACTATGGATCGCGAGAAAGAGGGGCGAGGCGGCATTGGGGTCCTGGAGCGTGTTCGAGAGGAGACCGAACATCTCCGGGTGCGGCTCAAGGAAGAGCTGGAGGGGTTGAGACAGGACCTCAAGGAGCCACAGCGCACGCAACTCTGGAAATCCATCTTTCGCGTCCCACATGAGCGCACGACGCCGCGCAATCGCACGCTCGCCGTTTTGGCCAATGTCTTCCTGCATCTGCATCCGGCGCGCATCAATCGCGATGCCGTCCGCTACAGCTACACGTGGGGCATGGGGGGCATCTCCTTCTACCTCTTCATCGTCCTCACGTTCACGGGCGTGCTGCTCATGTTCTACTACCATCCGACCAAGGTGCAGGCCTTCCGGGACATCCTCTATCTGGAGCATGACGTGCCGTTTGGGCGGCTGCTGCGCAATATGCACCGGTGGGCGGCGCATTTGATGGTCATCACGGTCTGGCTTCACATGTTCCGCGTCGTGCTCACGGGATCGTACAAGCGGCCGCGCGAGTTCAACTGGTGCGTGGGGGTGATCTTGCTGGTCCTGACGTTGTTGTTGAGTTTCACGGGATACCTTCTTCCGGACGATCAACTGGGGTTCTGGGCGGTGACCGTTGGGACGAACATGGCGCGTGCGACGCCGCTCATCGGGCACGAGGGGCCATTCGGGCCACAATTGGGGATGACGCCCTACAATGACGTGCGCTTCGCATTGCTCGGTGGTTCGATCGTGGACTCGAACGCGCTCTTACGCGCCTACATCTGGCATTGCATCGCGCTACCGCTTTTGGCGGCCATCTTCATGGGCGTGCACTTCTGGCGCGTTCGGAAGGATGGGGGGATTTCGGGGCCGGCCCCGGTGATGTTGGAATCGGAGATGAAGCCGGTGCGGAAGGTCTAATCCGATTGGGCCCGTCGCGGGGGAGGGGAATATGGATTGGTATCAGCTTTGGCAGATCCTCTCGGCGCCCGACAATGTCCCGATCGTCGGGTTGCTCGTCATCGTCCCGTTCTACACCTGGTATGGATTGCGGCAAGCCCGAGCGAACGATCGGCTCATTGAGCAACTGGAGGCGAATCCTGAACTGGCCAAGACGCACCATCGCAAGACGTTCCCGTATCGGCCCGGCTGGCCGACCGAAGTTCACGTCTGGCCGTATCTGCTGCGCATTGAGTTCCTAGCGGCGATCATCGTGACGGCGCTACTGATGGTGTGGTCGCTCACGCTCGATGCGCCGTTGGAGGAGCCGGCGAATCCGAACCTGACGCCGAATCCCTCGAAGGCGCCGTGGTATTTCGTCGGCCTGCAGGAGATGCTCGTCTATTTCGATCCCTGGTTTGCTGGCGTTGTGCTGCCGACGCTCATCATCATCGGGCTCATGGCCTTCCCCTATGTGGACGCGAATCCGTTGGGGAACGGCTACTACACGTGGCGACAACGGACGGTCGCCATCGGGTCGTTCTTGATCGGCTTCTATCTCTGGATCGCACTGATCATCGTGGGCACGCTGATGCGGGGACCGGGATGGATGCTCTTTTGGCCGGGGCAGACGTGGGATCACACGCGCTTGGTCTATGAGGTGAATCGAAACCTGCCGGATATCTTCGGGATCACGAGCGATTGGGGGAAGGGGATCTTCGGCTTCTTCGCCGTCGTGCTCTTTTATGCGCTCGCCGGTTTCGGCATTCACAAATTGGTGACGCGCTCGCCGCTCAATCGCAAGATCTATGAGCGGACGAGCCTCATTCAGTATCTCGTCTTCCAATTCTTCGCCATCACGATCCTGGTCGGTCTTCCGGCGAAGATCCTGCTGCGGCTTCTGTTCCGCATCAAGTATGTGTGGATCACGCCCTGGTTCAACATCTGAGGGGGAGCGAACAGGGGGAGCGCCATGGAGAGGGAGATGGTCGAGCGAGAGAACCCAATGGGCGTTGAAGAACCCGATCCGATCACGAGCCGCTCGATGAGCGGTGCGTTACTGATCGCCTCGCTTGTGCTCGTGGGCACGCTCATCTGGGCGCTCTACGATGAGGTTTATGGGCGGCGCCCATGGAAGGCGATGCAGCGGGAGTTCGTCGAGCGCTACACGGCCTATCTGAAGCGAGTCAAGCCGCGACAGGCGACGACCGAGGCGGCGCTCAAGCAATCGCCCGAGTACCGGAAGCTGGAGCAAGAGTTGACGGCCGCGCGCCAAGCCGTCGCGCCGCGTCTTCGGGAGATCGATCGCGAGTTGGCGGAGATTGAGCGGCAGCTGGAGGCCATTCGGCCGGTCTTTCAGGACGCTCGGGCGAAGATCGGAGCGCTGACCTATGAATGGGAGGTGGCTGGCAGCGAACGCGCCAAGGCGCGAAAGATGCGCGAGATCGAGGAAGCCAAGCGCGGACCATTCCGCGTGCGCCTGATCGCCGCCGATGGAGAAGGGAAGAATGAGGAGTGGCGCCTAACCTTCGATGAGCTGCAGCGCCGATTTCTGGCCTTGCAGGAGCGGAAGGCACAATTGGTCTCCGAACGCGCCCGCTTGTTGGAGCCGGTCGTGGAGATCGAGAAGAAGATGAATCAATACCTGCAAGATAACCTCGTCGGGCTCGATCAGAAGCAGATTGACGGCCTGCTCCGCAAGATGGAGACGTTCAAGATCGAGCTGAAGCAGATCCACGTTCAAGATGGGGATCTCGTTGACCGCTGCATCTCGTGTCATGTGGGGATCTTGGAACCGCTGCCGCTGACCGAACAGATCATGGGGCGGAAGGCCTTCGTCAGTCATCCGAATCCTGCCTTGCTCCGAATTCATAATCCGGAACGGTTCGGGTGTTCTCCATGTCATGGTGGAAACGGGCGTGCGACGACCAACGTCGTGAAGGCGCATGGATTGAACAAGCATTGGCTGTGGCCGCTCTACAAGCCGGAGAATTATGAGGCCGGATGCGTCCAGTGCCATTTCCGCGATCGCGTCCTGGAAGGGGCGGAGGTCTTCAATCTCGGGCGCGATCTCTACGAACTGAAGGGGTGCGTCGGTTGCCATCGCTATGAGGGATACGATCGCGAGACCGACGCGCTCCTCGAGGTGCGAAAGACGATTCGCCAATTGAACCTGGAGCGCGCGGAGAACGAGCGCGAGATTCGGCGGGCGCTGCGCGCCGCCGATCAAGCGACCGATGATCGCGAGGCGCGTCGCCTCTATGCCCTGGCGGAAACCCTGCGCGTCAAGAACAGTCAAATCGCTGACCGGTTGGAGCAACTGGAGCTGCAAGCGAAATATCTCATGCAAGACCAGAAGAAGGTTGGGCCGAATCTGAAGGAGGTCCGCCTGAAGCTGCGCAAGGAGTGGATTCCCGTTTGGATCGAGAACCCGCACGCATTCCGGCCGACGACGAAGATGCCGCGCTTTCGATTGAGCCGGGAGGAGGTGCAGGCGATCTCGGCCTATCTTTGGCAGACGGCCTTGCGCGATCCGCTGCCGACACAGCCGCCGGGGGATCCTATTCGCGGGCGCGAGTTGTTCGAGACGCGCGGTTGCCTGGCCTGCCACTCCATCGGCGAAGGCGCGCAGACCATCGGTGGGACGTTCGCTGCCAATCTCTCGCGCGTGGGGGAGAAGGTCAACTACGACTATCTGGTCCGCTGGATTCACAATCCACGCGAACGTACGCGCCCCTATTGCCCGAACGAGCGCCGGGACATCGGACCGGAGGATTATGCGAAGAGGGGACTGCCGTTCCGCTTCGATCTCAATCACTCGAAGTGCCCAAGCTGTGGCTCTGAGATGCAGGTCCAGCAAATGACCGTCATGCCGAGCCTGCGCCTCTCTTGGCAAGAGGCGCGCGACATTGCCAGTTTCTTGATGACGCAACGGCGTTCGGGGGTATCGTATCCGCCGGCACCTTTCATGGACGATCCCAAGCTGAGGGCGCGTGGGGCACAGCTCATCCGCCGATACGGATGCGCCGGTTGCCACGAGATCAGTGGATTCGAGGAGGAGCCGAAGATCGGCACGGAGCTGACCCGTGAGGGGAGCAAGCCGATCGAGCAGTTGGATTTTGGGCTTTTGGCGCGCGAAGCGAAGCGCCAGGGTTGGTACAACCATAAGGGCTTCATCGAGAACAAGCTCCGGAGCCCGGACATCTACGATCGGGGCAAGCTGAAGGCTCCCGAAGATCGGCTTCGTATGCCGAATCCAAATCTCACCGAGGAAGAGATTCGAGCACTAACGACGTTCCTGATCGGGAGCGTGAACGCGACGCTGCCGCCCAGCTACTACTACACGCCCGACGATCAGCGGAAGGACATTCAGGAGGGGTGGTGGATCATCAAGAAATACAACTGTATGGGCTGCCATACGATCATGCCCGGACAGCGCTCGGTCCTGAGTACGCTCCCCCGGTATCAAGATCCGGATTGGAAGGACCAATTGCCCCCGAGCTTGATCGGCGAGGGGGCGCGCGTGCGTCCGGATTGGCTGGCGCGATTCCTGGAGAATCCAGCGCTCAGCGAGACGAATCTGGAGCGCAACGGCGTGCGC
This sequence comes from Acidobacteriota bacterium, assembly GCA_030550025.1. Lineage (GTDB taxonomy): Bacteria > Acidobacteriota > Blastocatellia > HR10 > HR10 > HR10. The sequence goes on from JAUQQC010000010.1 coordinate 54,215, forward strand.
GAGTATTTGAAGGCCCGCATGCCGACGTTCTATTTCTCGCCGAACGAGATTCGCATCCTCGTGCGCTTCTTCGAAGCGTTGTCGGCGCAGGCGCAGCCGTACATCGAACCAAAGCTGGAACCGATCACCGAGATGGAGCGCGCGCTGGCCCGACAGCTCTTCACCTCGCCGGCTGCCCCGTGCCTGCGATGTCATATGACTGGCGATCCCGCGCACGATCAGAAAGCGACGGCGCCCAACTTCTTGATCGCGCGCGAACGCTTGAAGCCCGGGTGGACGGCCCGGTGGATGATTGATCCGCAAGCCATCAGTCCAGGCACGGCCATGCCCTCGGGACTCTTCCGTCGTGAGGGCGACCGATGGGTCTTCGCCGGACCGCTGCCGGAAGCGTTCAAGGCCTATCCGGGTGATCATGTGGATCTTCTCGTGCGATACATGTTCCAGTTGACGGCTGAAGAGCAACGGCGCCTTTTGGCGGGCACGCGAACCGCATCGCGCGCGCGCCCGTCGGGCATGCGCCTGGCCGTCGAGCGCCCACCGAGTCGAAGAGGGGGAACGTGAAGTCATCATCACTAAGATCCTGGAGGAGGTCACTATGAGAATCGGGAAGTCGCCTTTGGTGTTGGTTCTCACCCTTGCGGCACTCAGCCTTCAGTGTGGGAAAAAGGAAGAAGTCGGAGAGGCTCCCAAGGAAGAGGGGGCTGCACCGGCCGTCGCCTATCAGCCGACCGGCGATGAGGGGACAATCACTGGCGTTGTGAACTTCACGGGGCAGCCGCCACAGCGGCGTCGGATCCAAATGGACGCCGATCCCGTCTGCGCCCAGAAGAATCCGAGCGCGCTGTCTGAAGACGTCATCGTCAATAATGGGAAGCTGCAGAACGTCTTCGTCTACGTCAAGAGCGGATTGGAGAAGTACTCGTTCTCCGTGCCTTCGGAGGAGCCCGTATTGGATCAGAACGGGTGCATGTATCGTCCACGCGTGCTGGGCGTCATGGCCGGGCAGAATCTGAAGATCATCACGAGCGATCCGACCAATCACAATATTCATCCGACGCCGAAGAACAATCCCGAGTGGAACGTGAATCAACCACCGGGATCGGAACCGATCATTCGTTCCTTCCCTCGACCGGAGGTGATGATTCCCGTCAAGTGCAATCAGCATCCGTGGATGCGGGCGTACGTCGGCGTCCTGCGCCATCCCTTCCACGCCGTGAGCCGGGAGGATGGGAGCTTCGAGATCAAAGGCCTGCCACCGGGCGAGTATGAGATTGAAGCTTGGCATGAGCGATACGGCGCGCAGGTGGCAAAGGTGACTGTGGGCGCGAAAGAGACGAAGCAGATCGAATTCACTTACGCGGCCGGGCAGGCCTATCGTCCGGGATCGCTGCGCCTGATGCCGGCGCTCGTGCTGCCGTGCTGCGAGAAGACGATGGCGCGCGCGGCGAAGTGAGGGTCCGAATGGGGGGAGATCGAAGGGTCTCTCCCCGACCGTTCGACAGTGGAGTGGAGCGGGCGCGTGGTTGATGGTTTTCTTTCGCCGGAGGAGAGCTTATGCCGGTGAGGGAGAGCGAGGGCTTATATCGGTTTGCTTTAGTGACGGTGGGGGCGACGTTTGTGCTCCTCGTGCTCGGCGCCCTGGTGACGAGCAACGAAGCGGGCGATTCCGTGCCGGATTGGCCCACGGCTTTCGGGCGATGGATGCCTCTTGATCAAATCGTCGGGAACGTCATCTACGAGTACACACATCGAATCGCGGCCGCGACCGTGGGGATATTGATGCTTGTGTTGGCCATGGGGGTATGGTGGAAGGAGAAGCGGGCCTGGGTCCGGCGATTGGGAGGGGTGGCGCTGCTGGCCGTCCTCGTACAAGCGGGGCTTGGGGGCGCGCGCGTCCTTTTCGTGGAACACCGGTTCGCCCTCGCGCTCATTCATGCCTTCATGGGGCAGTTCTTTTTCAGCCTTGTGGTGAGTCTGGCTTTGGTGACTTCCCCGGGGTGGCGGCGATTGGAACAGAGCCGGTCGGAGATCCACCTACCAGCATATCTTCCTCGATTGTGCAGCGCGGCGGTCGTCGGGCTCTTTGTTCAACTCCTGCTTGGCGCGGGTTTTCGCCATCGGGGTATGGGGATTCTCCCCCATATCCTGGGGGCTGTTGGAGTGAGCGTACTCCTGCTCGGCATCATCTGGAGCGTGCGAAAGGTGGCGCGGGAACGTGAGGTGGAACTTCGCGTGCTCTCTCGTCCGGCGCTGTGGGTTGCCGGATTGCTCGGCGCGCAATTGGGGTTGGGCATCGCGGCTTATTTCGCGCGTCGCGCGGCGCGATTCGATCCGCAACCGCTTGAGCCGATGATCTCTCTCACGGTCGCGCATGTTGCCGGTGGAGCTTTGCTGCTCGCGGCTCTGCTCGTGCTCACGTGGCGGGTGTTTTGGCTCAGCGGGATGAGGCGAGCGACACCTGTTCTGCAACCGGCTGGACAGAAGATTTGATGAGTGCGCAAAGCGTGCAACTTCCCACGCTCGAAAAGTGGCGGCGGCATCCCGCGCTGGCCACGGTGTGGGCTTATCTCGAGTTGACGAAGCCGGACATCACGCTTCTGGTCGTCATCACGGCGGCAGCCTCCTTTTGGCTCGGAGCTCGGCATCCGGTAGATGGCCTCCAGTTGCTGCACGTGCTTGTCGGAATCACGGCGCTCTCCTCGGGCATTGGCGCCATGAATCATTACTTGGAACGGGAGATCGATGGGCGGATGCGTCGGACGAAGAGTCGGCCTTTGCCAAGTGGCCGGCTGCGGCCGCATCAAGCCTTGATTTTCGGCCTCAGTCTCTCGATCTTCGCCGAAATCTACGTGCTCCGCTTCCTCAACCCGCTGACGGCGCTCCTTGGCGCTGTGGCGTTCGCGAGCTATCTCTTCGCCTACACTCCCTTGAAGACGCGGACGACGTTCTGCACAACGGTCGGCGCCATTCCGGGCGCCATGCCCGCTCTCCTGGGCTGGACGGCTGCGCGCAATGAGATCACCCTCGGGGCGTGGATCCTCTTCGCCATTCTCTTCCTCTGGCAATTTCCCCATTTCTTCGCCATCGCATGGATGTATCGCGAGGATTACGCGCGCGCGGGGATTCGAATGCTCCCGGTCGTAGACCCGGATGGCCGGCGCACAGGGCGACAGATCGTCCTCTATACGCTCTTGCTCATAGGCGTCAGCGCTCTGCCGACACTCCTCGGGCTCTCGGGATCGCTCTACTTAGTGGGGGCGATTCTTCTCGGAGGGTATTTCCTCTGGGAGGGCGTTCGCGCGGCGCGCACGCGCACGAGAGGACATGCTCGTCTGGTCCTGAAGGCTTCGATCCTCTACTTGCCGCTCCTTTTGGGCCTCATGTGCCTCGATCTCCCGACCTCTCCATGAGGACGGGCTCACGCCAAGCCGAGGCGTCCTCCGCCCCTCGTTCGCTCCGGTCTTCTGTGCGGTTCCAGAAGGTGAGGGCAAGCCAGAAGACGAGACTGAGGAGGACGACAGGGGGGATCAATAGAGTGAGGATAGCGGTGTTCAAGACCCTCGCGATCTCTCCCAAATGAGAGGATCCAGCGACGGCCGTTCGACACATGGCACATTGGGCGAGAAGAAAGGAGGCTTCGCCCCCGAATCCAAACGCGAATCCGAAGAGCAGGCTTTTTCCGAATCGGCCCATCTCTCCGCCTACCGGACGGCCAATCGAAGCGCGCGCACGCCATCCGGGAAGAAGACCGAGAGTAACGCGATACAGAGCACCATCGCGGGAATCAACGTGACGACCAGATTCAGTCGCTCGAAGCGCAAGTGCATGAAATGGGCCATGATGAGCGCCGCTTTGACGATCGAGAGCCCCAGCAGGAGAAAGAGCATTAATTCGACTGGCAAGTGAAAGTACGCGAGCGTGACCTCGATGGCCGTGAGCACGAGCAACCAGACCCACGTCAGGACGTAGAGTTTCGGCCCCGTCTCGACATGTCCAGCATGCGTAGTCTCCATATGGCCTTCCTCCTTCAGGGCATCTTCACCGAGAGCAGATATACCAAGGGGAAGATGAACATCCAGACGAGATCAACGAAGTGCCAGTAAAGGCCGCTGATCTCGACGTCCTCGTGCGTGAAGCGGCCGCGCGAGACTCCGAGCGCAATGACCCCTAGGTAAATCACGCCGCTGATGACGTGCAGCATATGCAGCCCCGTGAGCGTGAAGAACGACGCGCCGAAAAGCGGTACGCCCCACGGATTCTCCCACAATCGGACGCCCTCCGCGATGAGTCCTGCCCACTCCTTCGCGTGCAAGAGGACGAAGAGAATCCCGCCGAGCATCGTGAGCGCGATGAAGCGGACGACGCGAGCGCGATCGCCCAGACTTGAGGCCCGCACAGCCAGGGCCATCGTCAAGCTGCTCGACAGCAGGCAGAAGGTCATCACCGTCGCCATAACGATGGTCGGCCAAAACTCAAACGGCATGGGCCAGCGTTCGTTCGCGATCCGCACGTAGCTGTAGCCGACCAAAAGCCCAGAGAAGGTCAAGGAATCCGAGACGATAAAGAGCCACATGCCGAGCTTCTTCGAACCCACGGCGAAGGGAGAAACCCCCCCTCCCCACTCGGCGAATCGAAGGCGTTCGACTTTCTCGGCCATCAGCGTCACCTCCAGAGGAAGAGCAGAATGAAGAGATACACCCACAGTCCATCCATGAAATGCCAGTACAGGGCCGCCGCGCCCACCAAGGCGTCGTAGTGCTTCAGGCGATCGGGCGTCCCCATCAAGATCAAGCGCCAGCGCCAGCCGCGCAACGTGATGTATCCAAGTCCGAGGATTCCCCCGAGGACGTGGACGCCGTGCGCTGCCGTCAGCAGATAGAAGAACGAGCTATGCGGGTTCGTATTCAGGTAAACACCTTGAGCGACCAGTTGCCGCCACGCGCCATACTGGCCCGCGAGGAAGAGCAGCCCCAGCACCATCGTCAGCGAGAGCCAGCGCACGCCCTCCCGAATCGCTTCGCGCCGTAGGAGGGTGCGCGAGCGATGCAACGTCACGCTGCTCCCCAATAGCATGAGCGTATTCGCCCACAGGATCGCCGGCGGATCCAGCGGCTGCCAATCTCCACCGAGCCCTTGTCGCACGATGTACGCGCTCGTGAACCCCAGAAACAACATGCCGATCGAGGCGAGCGCAAAGAGCATGGCGAGGCGATAACTTCCCTCGGGCAGATTCGGCGGCTGCTCCTTCCCTCCTCGTCCGCCATCCTCCGGACGACCCGGCGGTCTCGGGCCGACGGCGATCGTCTCAAAGTCTCTGAGCGAGGTGATCGGTTTCGCCATCACGTTTATGATTTCGTAGGGGCCGGCGGGGCCGTCTGAAGAAGGTAATCCTCGGCCGCTCCCGGCACGCTGTACTCATATGGGCCGCGATGGACGACGGGCGTCTGTGGTCCGAAGTTGTCATGAGGTGGCGGAGAGGGAATCGTCCATTCGAGCGTCGTCGCGCGCCAGGGGTTCATCTCCGCCTTTTTGCCCTTCCAAATGGACCAGAAGAAGTTGAAGAAGAAGAGCAATTGCGCGCCCGCCGTGATCAAGGCCGCGATCGTGATGAAGACATGGATGGGCTGCAGGGGCGTGAGGAAATCAAAGCCCGCGGTCTCCGCATATCGCCGCGGATGTCCGGCGATCCCCAAAATGTGCATTGGAATGAAGATGGCGTAGATGCCAATGAACGTGAGCCAGAAGTGGAGCTTCCCGAGCGCGTCGTTCATCATGCGACCGAAGATCTTCGGGAACCAGTAATACGTCCCCGCGAAGATGCCGAAGATCGCCGCTACGCCCATGATGAGGTGAAAATGCGCGACGACGAAGTACGTGTCATGCATCGGGATGTCGAGCGACGTCTGTCCCAAGACGATGCCCGAGAGTCCTCCGGTGACGAAGATCGAGACGAAGCCGAGGGCGAAGAGCATGGGGACGGTGAAGTGAATCCGCGCCTTGTAGAGCGTCGCCAGCCAGTTGAACGTCTTGATCGCCGAGGGGACACCAATTGAGAGCGTCAGGAGCGAAAAGGCGATCGCCGAATACGGGCTCATCCCACTCACGAACATGTGATGTCCCCAGACCAGGAAGCCCAACAGACCGATGGCGAAGATCGCCGTGACCATCGCGCGATAACCGAAGATCGGCTTGCGGGCGAAGGTGGAGAGGACATGCGAGGTGATCCCCATGCCCGGGAGGATGGCGATGTAGACCTCGGGATGTCCGAAGAACCAGAACAGATGCTGCCACAGCAACGGCGAACCACCTTTGTGGGGCAGAATCTTATCGCTGACAATGAGTCCGCCGGGGACGAAGAAGCTCGTCCCGGCCACGCGATCCAGAAGCAACAGAATGCCACCGGCCAACAGCACGGGGAAAGCCAAAAGCGCGAGCACGGCCGTCGTGAACCATGCCCAAACGGTCAGGGGAAGACGCGTCATCGCCATGCCCTTGGTGCGGAGATTGAGCGTCGTCGTGATGAAGTTCAACGCGCCCAAGAGTGACGCGATGCAGAAGAGAGCGATGCTGAGAATCCACAGATTCTGCCCCATGCCAAGTCCTGGTCCAGCGATCTCTCCAACGGCGCTCAGCGGGGCATAGGCCGTCCATCCGGAGATCGGCGCCCCCCCCGAGACGAAGAATGCCGCCATCAGCACGAGGAATCCGGCCAGTGTGACCCAGAAGGAGAGCATGTTCAAGACAGGAAAGGCCATGTCATGCGCCCCAACTTGAATCGGCAAGAAATAGTTCCCGAATCCCCCCAGCGGCGCCGTCGTCAGCACGAAGAAGACCATGATCGTCCCGTGCATCGTCACCAGCGACAGATAGAACTCGGGGCTGATCGTCCCTCCTGCCATCGCATTCGGGAAGAGTTTCCCAAGAAGCGGCCAGCGTTCCGTCGGCCACGCCAACCGCAAGCGCATGTAGAGCGAGAGAACGATCCCGATCGCGACGGCCGCCATAGCCAGGAAGAGATACTGCAGCCCGATCACTTTGTGATCGGTGCTGAAGATGTACCGTCGGATGAAGCTCTTCGGCGCTTCATGCACTGCAGTGGCCTGCGTCATCGCCTTCCCCCCCTTCAGGATTCTCGGATTTTTCCCCTGCGCGCTCACCGAAAAAGGCGCTGACGACGCGCCCATCCCTCTTTCCTCTTGCTTGGTTCCCGTCTCACGGACTCGCTCGCTGCTGCAGCCATCTCTCGAATTCCGGTTCGGAGAGGACCAAGAGGAATCCCCGCATCCGATGATGGGTGAGCCCGCACAGCTCCGCACACGCGATCTCGAACTGGCCCGTCTTCACCGCCTTGAAGTGAATATTGATGGCCAATCCGGGGACAGCATCTTGCTTCATTCGCAAGGGTGGAACCCAGAAGCTGTGGATCACGTCCTTCGAGCGCAGGATGACGTGGATGTCCCGATTCACCGGGATAGCCATCTGGTTCACCGTCACGATGTCGTCTTGAGCCGCGGGATCGGTGAAGTCCAAACCAACGGGATTGTCCACGTCATTGATCAACTCCGTTCGCGTCCGGCCGAATTTTCCATCAGGACCGGGGTATCGGATGTTCCACACGAACTGCTGCGCTGTGACCTCGACCTGAAGCGCGCCCGGCGGCGGCGCGTTCAGGTGGAGCTTGGCCCATACGCGTTGTCCGAGAACGGCGAGCGAGAGGAATACGACGGCTGTGATCGTCGTCCAGAGGGCCTCGAGCCGCGGGCTGTCGTGCCAATAGCTCGCCCGTCCCTCTCCCTGCCTTCGATATCGGACGATGAAGAAAGCGAGCGTCGCTTGTGCCAGGATAAAAGCGATCCCGATGATCGTGAGCGTAAGCATGAACTGCCGATCAATGCTCGGGCCATGTTCGGAGATCGCTTCGGGGAACCACCAAAAACGTCCAGCAAACAAGACGACGGTACCTAGGGTAATTACCCCAATGACCAGCGCCAAGGCAAATCCCATCATCTGACCTCGCCGTGCCCGTTCTCGCCTTGCTGGAGGCCCTTTATATAGCATGACTTGAATCGCCTTGTCAACTGGTCAAGTCGAGCGCGCTGCGGCGAGGCCAAGAATGCTTCAGGCTCATGTCCATGTATGCTAAACTGAGAACGCCGTGCGCGCCGGAGACGTAAGATCGCTTGGGAGGTCGGGCCTATGGGGAGCAACGAAGGTCTCGGAGCTTTGAAGCGCGCTCTCGCGCGGAAAGCCCGCGAGCTGGACGAGCGCTATCGCCTTCGGGAGAAGCTCACGGATGTGGCCGCTGCCGTGACTTCGGCCGCGCAAAAGGGCGCAGATCTTCTGGCTGATGGGCTTGAAGCCGCTCGTCAACGGATCGAAAGCTCAGAAGTCAGCGGCAGCGTTCGCGAGGACGTGGGGCGGACGGTGGAGGAGATTCGAGAGGAAGTCGAGGTAGCGGCCCGCACGGCGCGCGAGAAGGCAGAAGCGTTCGCCCGCCGGATCGAAGCGGAGTATCACCGTGTGGAGACAGTCGCGCGCGCCTTCGATCGCGCGACCCGCGCGGAGGAGCATCTGCGCTCGGGATGGGAGAGCGTGCGCGCGTGGATCGCGCAGAATCCCGGGAAGACGGCGGCCCTCACGCTCTCCTTCCTTGCGGGCGTACGAGCCGGGAGCGCATTCCCGCATCTGGGAGCCGCGTTGCTCGGCGTCGGCGGGACGCATCACTGGTTCTTCCACAGTGCGCTCGCCCCGTATGGATTGCGCCGTCTCACGGAGATGTACATGGCATACTTGCGAAAGCAGGAACGCCTCCTGGCTGAAGGACAAGTGGCGGAGGCCGAACGAACGCGGCTCGAGTTTCAACAGGCGATCACGCGGTACGTGGGAGCGCCGCTGCTTGGAGTCTTCAGCATCACGGTGGGGGGAACGCTCATCGCCGAAAGCCTCTCTCCGGCGCGACTCACCGGAGCCCCCATCGAGCTGATCTTCGGCGGCAATCCGATCCTCAACAGCCTTTGGCTTTTCTCCAATGGCCTCCTCTGCCTCCATAATGGCGTACGCTTTTTCCTGATCGCCTTCGCCGAAGACGAGGACGTACAGCGGATCGTTCGGGAAATTCGCGGGATGCTCCCCGCGTCGGAAGGGCATGCCTGACGGATTCACGCGATGGCCGCGCGCATCCTTCCGACGGCCTCCACGATGACGCGCAGCTTCGCGATCGCTTCTTCGACCGTCCGCGTCTTCAGACCGCAGTCAGGATCGATCCACAAGGCCTCGGCCGGCACCACTTCCAAGCCCTGTCGGATACGCGCCACGACCGTCTCCACGTCTTCGATCACATGCGAATGCACGTCCACGACGCCGAAGCTCAAGTCTTTCGTGAACGGAGAGCGCTTGAAGTGCTCCAGAAGGTCGAGATTGCTGTTGGACATCTCTAGATCGAAATTGTCCACCGGCAGCGTGAGCATCTCCGGATAGATCTTCTCGAAAGCTCCATAGCAGGCGTGGCTGATGAAGTAGGCCGGAAGCCCATCGGTCACGATCTGCAACGCTTCGCGCGCAAGTGGCAGTTCCTGAGGGCGAACCGAGAGCGCCGGCTCGTCAATCTGAATGATCCGAGCGCCCGCTTCGATCAAGGCTTCGACCTCTTTCCGAATCTCGCGCGCAAGAGCCAAGCAGGTCGCTCGGCGATCGGGATAATATTCATTGAAGCACCAGTCCATGACCGTGTACGGGCCGGTGAGCATGCCCTTGACCGGTTTTGCGGTCAAGCTTTGGGCGAAGCGCCACCAAAAGACCGTGATCGGCCGCTCCCATCTCACCTCGGAGACGATGATCGGCTTCCGATAATACCGATTCCCATAGGAGCGGACGAGGCCACCGATCTCGAAGCCGCGCATGTTCTCGGCGAAGTAGGTGACCATGTCTCCGCGATATTGCTCGCCATCCACGAGGACGTCCATCCCCAACTCCTCTTGCGTGCGAATCCAGAATTCGGTCGCGCGGCGTTCGAGACGCTCTAACTCGTCGCGCGAGATGAGGCCCCGCGCCCATCGGGTGCGGGCTTGTTGCAACTCATTGGGTTTAGGGAAACTGCCTACGGACGTCGTCGGCAGAAGCGGAAGGTCCAAGCCCAAAGCGCGGAGTTTCTCTCTACTCATCGTTTGAACCTCAAGCCGATGCGGACCAGGTGTTGGAGTTTCCGAAACGCGCGGTCGCGCGGCAGGAACTCAAGCCCCGTCGAAGGGTTCAAATACGCCACTTCGCTGCGAATGGCTGGGAGCAGCCGCTCGAGCGCCGCCGCGATCTCAGCCTCCGACTCCAGCTTTGTATTGCGTCCATCGATGAGACCGAGACCGAGCGCCTTGGCCGATCCCTCGACGGCGATTCGATCGACAAGTTGCGGGCTGTAGGTGAAGTCCAGCCCAAGGACGTCAACGGGGAGGTCTTGGAGCCGTTCGTAAAGGGGCGAGACATCGCCGAAGGAGATATAAAGGGCTAGACGGGCCGTCCCCTTCGCGCGCGCGAGCGCGCGAAGCCCCGCGGCGAAGAGGTCAAAGCTGACGTCATCGAGCACGATCGCGGGTTCATCCACCTGGATGAGATCGGCGCCGGCAGCTGCCAGATCGGCGATTTCCTCGGCTAAGACTGTCGCATAGTCCTCGACCCGTCGTTCCAGGTCGCGATACTCCGCCCGCTCGGCCAATGAGAAGACGGCCAACGTATAGGGTCCCGTCAGGACGGGCTTCACCGGCCGCGAGGAGACCGAACAGGCATAGCGATATTCCTCGACGAGAAGGGGACATTCCCGAACGAGGCGATCCACGAGAACCGGCTGGCGAAAGTAGAAATTCGTGTCGAAGTAGCGAAGGAGACCGTTGATCTTCGTCCCTCCGAGCTTTCCCGCGATATGCGAGATCGGGTCGTACCACCGGATCTGCCCGTCCGTCACCAGATCGAGCCCCGCCTCGATCTGCTCGGCGATGGCGCGGCGGACCATCTCGTCCTCGGCGCGACGAATATCCGCTTCGGTTGCTTCCTGGCGATCGAAACGGGCGAGCGTCTGGCGCAGGATCTGCTCATCGGGAGTATCGCCGATCCGCGGATAGCTGCCGGCATTGGTGAGGATCAGATTCATCGAGCGAGCACCTCGCGGGTTTCTTCTTCGATGATCTCGCGGACACGCGCGACGACGGTGTCCAGCGCGACATCCTCGACCGTTCGGGTTCGACGTCGCAGGATCTCCACCTGACCGCGCGCGAGCTTCTGCGGCCCAATGGTCACGCGAATCGGGATGCCGATGAGGTCCGCGTCTTTGAATTTCACGCCCGCGCGCTCGTCGCGATCGTCATACAGGACCTCGAGATTCGCCGCCAGTAGGTCGGCGTAGAGCCGCTCGGCGGCGGCCCGCTGCGCTTCGTCGGCCATGTTCACGGGAACGAGGAGGACTTGAAAAGGCGCGATCGTGATCGGCCAGATGATGCCGTCCTCGTCGTGGTAGAGTTCAACGGCCGCGGCCATGACGCGCTCGACGCCGATGCCATAGCTTCCCATGACGAGCGGCACGGCTTTCCCCTCCTGATTCAGAACGTAGGCGCCCATGGACTCGCTGTAGCGCGTGCCGAGTTTGAAGATGTGGCCGATCTCCAACCCCTTCCGAATGGTCAACGTGCCCTCGCACTGCGGGCAGCCTTCGCCCGTCTTCACCAGACGCAGATCGGCCCACTGCGTCACGCGAATATCGCGCTCCACGTCCACGCCCCGCAAGTGGAAATCATCGCGGTTAGCTCCGGTGACCATATTGCGGCGTCCCCGCAGCGCGAAATCGGCGAGGATCGGATAGGCGGTGACGCCGACGGCCCCGATGCTCCCCGGATAGGCGCCGAGCGCAGCCTTGATCTCCTCCGGATGTGCCGGACGGATGTGCGTGGCACCGGTCGCCTCCGCCAATTTCGCTTCATTCAGTTCGTGATCGCCGCGCAGCAGAAGGAGCGTGAATTGATCGTCCAGGAAATAGGCGAGCGTCTTGATCTGCCGATCGGCCGGAGCTCCGCCGGGGAAGTCCTCCAGATCTTTGATCGTGCGCACGCCCGGGGTCGGGAACATCTCCGGCGCTGGGAGCCCATCGGCATCCGCGACATCCGAGACGCGGGAGGTCGCTTTCTCCGTGTTGGCGGCATAGCCGCACTCCTCGCACAGCGCGATGTGGTCTTCGCCGGCGTCGGTGAGGACCATGAATTCGGCCGATTCCTGCCCTCCCATCGCTCCGGAGGACGCTTGGACGACAAGGTACTTCAAACCGCATCGATCGAAGATGCGACAGTACGCCTCGTACTGATCCCGATAGGCGCGGTCGAGCCCCTCCCAGTCGAGATCGAAGGTGTAGGCATCCTTCATGATGAACTCGCGGACGCGCAGAACGCCCGAGCGCGGACGCGGTTCGTCGCGGAATTTCGTCTGAATCTGATACCACACCTGGGGCAGCTGCTTATAGGAGCGCAGTTCGTGGCGCGCGATCGCCGTGAAGACCTCCTCGTGCGTCATACCCAGGCAGAGATCGCTCCCTCGCCGATCGCGCAGGCGGAACATGTTCTCGCCCATGATCTCCCAGCGCCCAGATTCTCTCCATAACTCCGCCGGATGGAGGGCGGGCAGATGAAACTCTTGTCCGCCGATGCGGTTCATCTCCTCGCGAATGATCGCCATGATCTTCTGCATGACGCGCCAGGCCAGCGGCAGGAAGCTGTAGATGCCCGAGGCGAGCTGCCGGATCATCCCCGCCCGCAGCAGCAGTTGATGGCTGACGACTTCGGCGTCCGCCGGAGTCTCGCGCAAAGTCGGAATGAACGCCTGCGACCACCGCATAGATCCCCCCTTCCACGGTGAGTCAGGATATTTTACGCGAGCGACGGCGATTTGCCTAGGGCCGAGCGTCACGCTTTGGCGAGGAAGAGCGCTTCCAAGGCCAATTGCCGATTGAGCTGGCGCCAGAGATCGCGGCGCAAGGCGGCGAGCTTCTCCATGAAGTGCACAACGCGCGATGGGGGCCACCAGACGGCGAGCGACCGCAGGTGCGCGGCAATGTCCGTGTTCACCACGTCGCCCGCCTCAAGCTGCAGATGGAGCACGTCGGCGAGCACTTGTTCGAGGACTTCCAGCCGGCGCTCGAACGCCTCTCGATCCAAACGTCGTCCCCAGTATTCTGCCGCCCGAAGGAGTCGCACGCGATCCCCCACACCCAACACGGCCAACAGTTCCAAGGCCTCGCGGCGCATCTCCCGATAGACCGAGAGATCGATCGAGAGTGCCTTCCCGATCCGCCCCCCCGAAAGCCGCGCCAGAAGGCGAATCTCCTCCTCCGGACGCACGAAGCGCTCGCGAAGGAAGCCCTCGATCTCCGTCGTCTTGAGAGGAGCGAAATGATAGATCTGACATCGCGAGCGAATCGTCGGCAGCAGGCGGGCCAGTTGGCTGGTCAGGAGGACGAACACGGATTCGGCCGCAGGCTCCTCCAGCGTCTTCAGCAAAGCGTTAGCCGCTTGCTCGGTCATCGTCTCGGCTTCGTCAATGATGAAGACGCGCCAGCGGGCCTCGAAGGGTTTTCGAGAGGCGTGTTCGCAAAGCGAGCGGATTTGTTCGATGCGGAGGAACGCCGTCTCCGGACGGACGACGAGCACATCTACGTGTTCGCCGCGCTCGATCTTTTGGCAGCTCGGGCAGCGGTCGCAGCTGTCGGGGAGGGTACGATCTTCACCCGAGGCGTTCGGGCAATTGATCGTCTTGGCCAACGCGAGCGCGAATTGCCGCTTGCCCACGCCCTCGGGACCGGAGAAAAGGAGCGAATGGCCGAGACGCCCCTCGCGCACCGCCACTTGCAGAGCACGCCTCACTCGCTCGTTCCCTACCAGATCGCGAAAGGCCATGTCGGGTCACATCCGAAGGACCGAGGCGACGGCCTCCCACACCCGGCGCGCCGTGACCTCCTCTGACTCGGCCGAGGAGATGACGCGCACGCGCTCGGGTTCGGCGCGCGCGATCTCCAAATACCCCGTTCGCACGCGGTGGAGGAATTCCCCTCCGCTTCGCTCGAACCGATCCCACCGCTCCGCCAGGCGCCGCCGTGCCACGGCGACTTGGATGTCGCAGTCGAGCACGATCGTGAGATCGGGAAGCAGTCCCGTGGTCGCCCAGTGGTTCACCGTGCGCACGAGCTCCAGAGGAAGGCCTCGCCCGTATCCCTGATAGGCGAGCGTCGCATCGGCATATCGGTCGGAGAGAACGATTCGACCTTCCGCGAGGGCTGGGCGGATGACTCGCATGACGTGCTCGGCGCGATCCGCCGCGTAGAGGAAGAGCTCGGCAAGCGGCCCCATCTCTTGCGCAAGCACCAGCTCGCGAATGGCGGCTCCAAGCTCCGTCCCCCCAGGCTCACGCGTCACCAGATACGGGACACCCAGCCGCTCCAACTCACGGGCCACGCGATGAAGCATCGTCGTCTTACCACTCCCATCAATGCCTTCGAAGGTGATGAGCTTCCCACGCATGAGCTCACTCCGAGGCCGGCGCGCGCGGTCCTTCGTGCGTGGCATTCGATTCGCCTTTCGGTCGCGTGATCGTGGAGATGGCATGCTTGAAGATGAGCATCTCCTGTTGCCCGGCATCCAGCAGGATCGAGTACTTGTCGAAGCCTTTGATCCGGCCGATCAACCGAATGCCGCTCACCAGGTACACGGTGACCGGGATGTGATCTCGGCGCAAAGCGTTCAAAAAGGCATCTTGCATCGCCTGCTCGATTCGTTCCAAAGGGCATCCTCCCTTGTCAAAGATGATCTCCCGCACGTTCGAGCCGAAGAAACTCTAGTCCTCCGCGCAAGGGCTTTCAATACCGGCGAGAACTCCCTCTCGCATCGGGAGGTCCCACCGCGCGCGGATCATCCGGATGACCGCGCGTTGAACGTTGGGATCGTCGCCGAAGCCGTGGAACCACATGATGTTTGGTTCGTGGCGGAACCACGTGAGTTGTCGCTTCGCGTAATGGCGTACGTCGCGTTGCGTCAACTGAATGGCGCGCGCCAACGAGATCTCTCCGCGCAGGTACTGTAGGATCCGCCGATACCCGTGTGCTTGAAGCGCCTTGGCCGTCTCCGGGATGCCCGAGCGGAGCAACGCCCGGACCTCTTCGACCCATCCGCGCGCGAACATCTCCTCGGCGCGCCGGTTGATCCGGCAATAGAGTTCCTCCCGTGGGGGATCTAGCGCGATCAGATGCAGCCGATGCGCCAGCGGGGGCGGAGCCGGTCGCTCGCGCTGCGCATCGGAGATGCGCCGCCCGGTCTGAAAGAAATATTCCAGCGCGCGCATTGTGCGTGACCAATCGCGCGGACGGATGCGCGCGGCCGCCGCAGGGTCCACGCGCTCGAGCATCCGATGCAGGTGTTCCGGCCCGCGTCGTTCGAGAAGCCGCTTGAGTCGCTCCCGCAGCGCCAGATCCGTCGGTGGAGAGGGGAAGAGCGGTTGCCGCAATGCCCGGAGGTAAAACCCCGTCCCACCGACGAGGATCGCGAGCTTCCCCCGCGTTTCGATCTCCTCGATGACCGCAAGCGCCTGACGCGCATATTCCCCCGCCGTGAAGTGTTCCGTCGGCTCCAGGACATCAATGAGATGGTGCGCGATGCCGCGCCGCTTCTCTGGAGGGACTTTCGCCGTGCCAATGTAGAGCCCGCGATAGAGTTGCACGGAATCGCAGTTGACGATCTCTCCATCGAAGCGCTCAGCCAGGACGATCCCCAATTCGCTCTTCCCCGAAGCCGTCGGTCCCACGACGGCCAGAATCGGACGCGATGCGCTCATCGCCACACTCCTTGAAGGAGTCCGAGCAGCAACAGCGCGCCGAGCAACAGCAGCGCTCCCCACCGTTGTCCTTGCGTCATGGCCGATCTCCTCGAGGCTTCGTTCCCCCTCTTCGGGGCCAATTCGATCGACGCCGGTCCGCACTCCACGTCTCGCCGTAGAGAGCGACATCAAGGGGCCAACTTCCTCTTGCGAACCGGAGGAGCGATCGAATCAGCGACGAGCGATTCATCGGGGTGGATAGTAGATGAACTTGTCCGTGAACCATTGGCTTTCAAACGCGTAGACGCTCGGCAGCGGGCGAAACGGAGCCGCCAGGCGCACGGCATTGATGGCCGCTCGATCAAGCGCCGGAATGCCCGAGGATTGCCGCAATCGCAATTGCAATAGCCGTCCATCTCGCCCGACTTCGAAGACGACGATCACCGTCGCGGGCGCCGAGAGCAAGTTCGCCTCCGGGGGGATGAACCAGCGTTGCTGAATCGTGCGCTCCAAATAGGCGCGGTATTCTTCCATCGCCGCGACCGCTTGGGCGTTCACCGAGGGCGGGCCCTCCAATGTCACGCCCGACTGCGGATTGCTGAAGGCTTCGGACGCGGGAGGCGCACTGCTGCTGCGAATCGCAGCGAGAACGGATTCAGGGATAGGGGCATTGCGACGATCCAAGGCTTCTCCCCGAGCTCCCGGCGCGGGTAACATGGGCGCCAAGCGCGGATCCGCCAAGGCGTCTTTGGGAGAAGCGCCCGATGCCGGACGGACCGTCCGCGGTCGGTCCTCGATCAATTCCGGCAGCGCGCGGCCACGCCCGCTCACCTTCGGCAGAGAGGAAGAGCCCGTGGGGGTTGGATTCGGCTCCCCGCGCGCGACCGTCGTGCGCTCGGAAAGGAACTCGGGACGTCGCGGAGGACGCACGGCCTCGATCCCCGCCAATTGCCGAATCACCTCAGGCGGCGGCGCATAAAATGGTTTGTCCAACTCGATGATCTCCGGACGCAGGTATCCGGTCGCCGTCGATCCCCGCTCCACCTCTTCTGAAGGGAGCGGCGTGGGCGTTGTCGAAAAAAGGACGACCATGAACAGCAGCGCCAAATGGAACACGAACGAGACAAACGCCCCTAGCCGCGCTTCCCTGGTCAGGCGAAGCCGTCCTTCAAGAGCGAGTGTCGCTTGGAAGGAGAACTGTTCCATCCGTCTTTCTCCACGCTCGCGCGAGGCAACTCCGCGTTGCCCTCACGGCGTGCGCGTCTGTCTCTGCCCTTCTCCGTTCAGCTCGAGCGAAGCACACACAATGATACCCCGCAGGCCATCGGGGAATCAACCGATTCCCGCGCGGCGTCTGTGCTCCTGGATCGCGGTGAGAATGCGAAACGCCAGGGCGAGCGCCCGACGGCCATCCTCTCCACTGACCAGCGGTGGCGTCCCTTCCCGCACGCATCTCAAGAAGGCCTCAAGTTGTGCGCGCAATGGCTCATCCCTCAACACCGCGATGCGCTCTCCCGTGATGCGCGGGCGTCCGCCCGAGTCGTCCGAAGCCATCAGGCGATAGACCTCCAACTCTTGACGCGTATAGTCGAGCGAGATGTACGCGTTCGGTTGAAAGACGCGCAGCTTTCGAACTTTCTCCCGTGAGATTCGACTCGCCGTCACATTGGCGACGCAGCCGTTGGCAAACTCCAAACGGGCATTGGCGATGTCCACGCGGTCGGTCAGAATGGGGACCCCAACGGCATGCACCGCGCGGACCTCAGCATCCACTACCGAGAGCAAGATGTCCAGATCATGGATCATCAAGTCGAGGACGACATCAATGTCTAAGCTGCGTTCGGTGAACTCGCCCAGGCGGTGGACCTCAAAGAATTTCGGCTCAACAATGAGCGTCGAGAGCGCTCGGACGGCCGGATTAAACCGCTCCAGATGTCCAACTTGTAGGAGCACCCCAGCCTCGCGCGCGCAACGGATCATACGATCGGCTTCCTCCAACGTACGCGCCATCGGTTTCTCCACAAGAACGGCCACGCCGTTTTTCAGGAACTCACACGCGATCTCACAGTGGCTCTCAGTCGGGACGGCGATGCTCACAGCATCCACCTGACCGAGCAGCTCGCGATAGTTGGCATAATAGCGGACGGCATATTGGGCGGCGATCGCTTCACCTCGCTCGCGGTCGATGTCACAAACACCGACAAGCACCGCTTCCGGGAGCGAAGCGTAGATTCGCGCGTGTTCTTTCCCAATACGCCCGACGCCAACGACGGCTACCCGCAGCATCGCGTGCTCAAGTGTACGAGAGCCAGAGGAAGGGAGGCAAGCGAAAGCTCTCCGGCCCCAACGCCCGCTTGCCCATCGGTGAGTGTTCTTCTCATAATCTCCTCGGTGGACGCGCGCGGGTGGAAGAGAGAAGGGCTCCTTGTGCTCCTGCTCGCTGGTTTGTGCGCACTCTTCTTCTTTTACCGATTGGGTGCGATGGCCCTTATCGGGCCCGACGAGCCGCGCTATGCCCAGGTCGCTCGCGAGATGCTCGCTCGCCGTGATCCCATCACGCCGACGATCGGTGGACAGCCGTGGTTGGAGAAACCCGCTCTCGCGTATTGGCTGATGGCGCTCAGCATGCGAATCTTCGGTGTGAGCGAATTCGCCGCCCGATTCCCATCGGCATTTCTGGCGACGCTCTTGGCCTTCCTCATCTATGGGGTGGGACGGCGCGTGCACTCTCCCCTCTACGGGGTCTTCGCGGCCTGCTGTTTCATCGTGAATCCCATGTCCTTCGGCTTCGCCCGAGGCGCGACGACGGATATGCCGCTTTCGGCGACGCTCGCCGCCGGCCTCTGCCTCTCGTTCCTCGCCCTGCAGGAGGCCATCCCGAGCAAACGATCTTGGCTGTTCTCCGGCGCCTGTTTTTGCTTCGGGCTGGCCGTCTTGGCGAAAGGACTCATCGGAATCTTCTTTCCCGTTGTGATCGTGAGCAGCTATCTCCTCTTTCGCCGATGCGCGGCGATACTGAACGGGCTTGGGCTCGCACGGGGCAGCCTCATCCTGCTGCTTGTGTGTGCGAGTTGGTATGGGCCTATGTTGGCTCGACATGGATGGACGTTTGTGGACGAATTTTTCCTCCAACACCACATCGAGCGCTATGTGACCGAACGATTCCGTCATCCCGGACCCATTTATTACTATCTCCCGGTCTTGCTCGTCGGCGCTTTCCCCTGGACCCCGCTTCTGATCTCGGCCTGCGTGCGGCTCTTCACCGAGCGCCGCAGGCGAGATCAAAAGGGAAGTCGTCGGTTTGTCGAGGATCAGGCTCTTGAGCATCTTGTGACGTTCGCGGCGCTTTGGACGATCTGGCCCTTGCTCTTTTTCTCCTTCTCGCAGTCGAAGCTCCCGGGCTATGTGCTCCCCATCTTCCCGGCAGCGGCTTTCTTGGCAGCTCGCGAGATCCTCTACCTCTGGAGAGAGGGGGCCGATCGCATAGCACGGATCGGAATGCTGCTGCTGCCTCCTTTCGTGTCGGCGATCACCACGCTGGCGCTTTTCTATGCGGAGAAGGAGCTGGACGCATTCGATCCTGTGAAGCATGCGCTCCTTTGGGGAGGACTAGGAGGAGGACTTCTCGGCCTCGGACTCGCGCTCGCCGCGCGCTATAGGGCGCTTCTGGTCTTCCTGCTCCTTCTGTGCGCGGCGAGCGTACCCAGCGTGCTCACTACGTTCCAACCGTTGATCGAGAAGAAGGAGTCGTTTCGAGATCTGGCCGAGATAGCGCTCCGGGAATTTCAGCCTGGAGAGCGACTCATCGGGTACGGATGGTTCCATCATAGTCTGACCTTTTATACCAACGCGCGTTCGATCTACGACGAGCACGGAAGAGTACGGGTTCTCTTCTCTCCAAATGAGTTGGTCGAAGTCGCACGTCGCTTCGGATCAGTACTCGTGGTAGCCAAACGATCGCACGTGAGGCAGCTACGCGAGTCTCCCCAATATGAGGGCGAATTAATCGCGGAGAAGGGGGAGCACTCCCTTTTGCGAGTTAAGCCTTTGAAATAGAGAGACTTGTCTTAAGCGACCCAAATGGTTCGACCTAGACACTATGATCTTGACAAACTGAAAAAATATGACTATATTGATATCAGGAAAATTGAGCATGATATGCGAAACTTTCATCAGGAGGTGGGCTATGTTGGTGAGGTGGCGACCCTTCGATGAGTTCTTCAATCTCTATCGGGACATTGACAACATGTTTCGCCGGGTCTTCAACGAGTTGACCCGAGATTTGGAGGACTGGTTCGCGCCTCGGTCTGAGGAGGAGCGGCTTCCTCGGCTCTCCAGTGCCTGGGTTCCAGTCGAGGCCTTTGTAGACCAGGGGAAACTGCACTTGCGGGTGGAGGTGCCGGGCGTGGACCCGAAGGATTTGGACATCAGCGTCACGGGCCAGCAGCTGGTGATTCGCGGTCGGAAGACCTTTGATCGGAAAGTCGAGGAGGCCAACTTCATCCGTCGGGAGATTGCCTATGGGAGCTTCGAGCGGGTGATCCCGCTGCCGGAGGGCGTGAATACGGACCAGATCGAGGCGACCTATCACAATGGCGTCCTCGAGCTGGTGATGCCAGCTCCAGCGGCGCTGGAGGTGAAGAAGGTTCAGGTGAAGGTGCTTGAGGCTCCCAAGGCAGCCGGGGCGGCGAACTGAAAGCCCAGTTCCCTCTCCCACATGGGAGAGGGACATTTTTCTTCTTGACAAAGGGTGCTAATCTTTCATACACTTGTGTGGTTCTGTTGAGAGGGTGGGAGTTTCCGGCATACCCGAGGGTGTACTAGGGGATGAGCCGAGCGCGTGTCGCCAAGCGGATGGCTTGGGACTCCGGCCATGTGGTGAGCGAGGAGCCGAAGCCCTCGATACGGGACAAAGCTTGGTCGCTTCGTCGAAAGAGCAACGCATGGAGACGACCTGACATCCACTAAGCGTGAGGACGATGACGAAGGAGGAGATCTTGCTAGACTCCATTGATGATGCGCTCCTCATGGAAGAGGATCCCTCGTCGCTGGAGGAGGGATTCGTCCGTGAGGACCTCTTAGACTTCGCCTATCCTGGGGAGGAATTTGAAGAGGGGTTGGAAGGGTTCCCCGAGGGGGAGGTCCTGGAAGAAGAGATCGCTGGGGAGGGAGAGGCCGAAGAGGTCGAAGCGGTTGATGCCATTCGGACCTATTTCCGGGAGATCGCTTCGACGCCTCTGTTGACGCAGGAAGGGGAAGTCATGTTGGCCAAGCGCATCGAGCGCGGGCAGCGCTTGGTGCGCAAGGCGCTCTCCCGTTCGCCGATTGCCGTCCTGGAACTGCTGGCCTTGGGCGAGCGGCTCCGCAAGGGAGAGATCGAGTTAGAGGAGCTTGTGGACACGGAGGCGGAGGCATCGTCCGAGGAACGGTTGCGTCAGTTGAAGGCGCGCGTGCTGCAGATTTTGGATGAGGTGAAGAAGCTCTATCGGCGCTGCCAGAAGCAGGCCGAGCAACTCCGCGCGCTGCGCCAAGAGGGGGCGCGTCGGCGGCGGCTCCTCCGGCAGTTTCAGAAGGCGCGGATCTTGCTCTCGCGCAAGATTCGGGAGTTGGACCTCACGCCTTCGGTGCGGGAGCGACTGATCGGCAAGATTCGGGAGGCGTGTGAGGAATTGCGGCGGGCTCGGGAAGAGCGGCAACAAGCCGAAGATGCTCTGGCGCGGAGTCGGCGCAAGGACAACAGCGAGTTGCGCGCGCGTGTGCGGGCGGCCCGGCGACGCGTGAGGGAGCTAGAGGAGCGATATGGGGTGGCGTTACAGGACCCGCTGCGGACGCTGGAGCAGATCATGCGCGGCGAGCAACAGTCCGAGCAGGCGCGGAAGGAACTGACGGAGGCGAACCTCCGTCTGGTGATCGCTTTTGCCAAGCGATACGCGCACTTGGGCTTGCCGTTGCTGGATCTCATCCAGGAGGGGAACATCGGCTTGATGAAGGCGGTGGAGAAGTTCGACTATCGCCGAGGCTACAAGTTCTCGACTTATGCCGTGTGGTGGATTCGGCAGGCGATTCGGCGGGCGATCTCGGACAAGGCGCGGACGATTCGGCTCCCCGTGCACGTGACGGACACACTGGAACGCGTCCGGCAAGTGACGCGGGAGCTCAGTGAGAAGCTGGGGCGCGAGCCGACGCCGGCCGAGATCGCGCGGAAGGTGGGGATCACGACTGAGAAGCTGCGACAACTCATGGAGGCTGCGCAGGGGCCGGTCTCGCTGGAGACGCCCATGTTCGAGAACGAGGAGGTTCGGCTCGGCCATCTCATCCCGGACAAGAGCTCCAACAACCCGATCGAGTTGGCGATTCAGAATAATCTCAAGCGTGTAACGGAGGAATCGCTCCAGGTCCTCACCCCCCGCGAGCAGACGATCATTCGGATGCGATTCGGCCTGAACCCGCAGGGGGAGGAATATACGCTGGAGGAGATCGGCAAGCATCTGGGCGTCACGCGCGAGCGCGTCCGTCAGATTGAAGCTCGAGCGTTGGCGAAGCTTCGACATCCGGCAATCAGTTCCAAGCTCAAGTCCTTCTTGGGTTGAAGGCTATGGGGGAGAAGCTGGAGGAGTTTCAGACCGGACACGATGCCTCATCACAGCCGACTATGACGAAAAACGATCTCATCCTGATCGAGGGCGTCCTGGAAGTCTTGCCGGAAGGGCACGGCTTTCTGCTGTCGCCCGAAAACGGGTACATTCCGAGCCCGGACGACATCTACGTCGCGCAATCGCAGATTCGCCGCTTCAAGATGCGCACCGGCGATGTCGTGTGCGGGCTCTGTCGTCCCCCGCACGATGACGAGCGGTATTTCGCGCTGGTGCGCGTGGAGACGATCAATGGCGAACCTCCGGACAGGCGGCGAGAGACGCCTCCGTTTGAGACGCTCGTCCCGTTGTTCCCGGAGGAGCGGTTCCGTCTGGAGACGACGCCGGACAACCTCTCGGCGCGGGTGATGGATCTGCTGACGCCGATCGGCAAGGGGCAACGCGGATTGATCGTCGCTCCGCCGCGGACGGGGAAGACGATGCTCCTGCAGACGATCGCCAATTCGATCACCCGCAACCATCCGGAGGTGAAGCTGATCGTCCTCCTGATTGACGAGCGTCCGGAAGAAGTCACTGACTGGGAGCGCAAGGTGCATGGCGAGATCGTCGCCTCCACGTTCGATCAACCGGCGGAGCGGCACGCCCGCGTGGCGGAGATGGTCCTGGAGAAGGCCAAGCGGCTCGTCGAATACGGCAACGACGTGGTGATCTTGCTGGACTCGATCACCCGCCTGGCGCGGGCGCACAACTCCATCGTGGAGCGGAGCGGTCGGACGCTGACCGGTGGGATTGACGCCAGCGCCATGGAGAAGCCCAAGCGCTTCTTCGGTGCCGCGCGCAACCTCGAAGATGCGGGGAGTCTGACGATCATCGCGACCGCGCTCATTGACACCGGATCGCGCATGGATCAGGTCATCTTCGAGGAATTCAAGGGGACGGGCAACATGGAGATCCATCTGGATCGCGCGCTGGCGGACAAGCGTGTCTTCCCGGCCATCGACATCCACCGATCGGGAACGCGGCGAGAAGAACTCCTGATCCCGCCTCAGGACTTGAATCGCATCATTGTCCTGCGTCGCGTCCTGGCCACACTCTCGCCGGTCGAAGCCATGCAGCTCATGTTGGAGCGCTTGGCGAAGACGAAGACGAACGCGGAATTCCTGAACTCGCTCCAGGTCGAATCGGAGCGAGCGGCGTCGTCTCGACGTTGAGGCTCGGCGCGCCCTCAAGAGTGGGATTCCGGTCTCGGGATCGTGGGGACGTGGTCCTCAAGATCACGCGAAGGTCGGTCTTTTTCCCCCAGCGAGTTGCTCTTGACGTCTTGGTTCGCTGAGCTATAATGAAAACCACGAGCCAATCGCAAGGTAAGGAGGGATGGAGCTATGCGGCGATGGATCGTTTGGGCGATGGTTATTTCCCTGGTCGTTCCACTGGTCACCCTTTTGGCTCAGGAACAGAAAGCGGGTCAGGCGCCGACGGCGCCGAAACCCCAACCGGCGCTCAAGACCCATTCGGGCGAGGTCGTGTCGGTGGACACGACGAAGAATCAGATCGTGATCAAGCAGCGGACGGGGAAGGAGATGACGTTGGAGGTCGCCCCGGACGCTCGGATCACGAAGGCGCGTCGGCCGATCACCCTGAGCGATGTGAAGCCGGGTGATCGAGTGACTACCCGATGCGATGAGTCTGGCGGCAAGTGCGTGCTCAAATCTATCCGCGTTCAGGTGGCGCGCGCGGCCGCGCAGACGTCGTAAGGGTGCGCAGGACGGCTCTCGGCGAGTGCTCCCTCGGGTGCTTGGCGAGAGCCGTCTTGTTTTCTTTACCCACTTACCGATTGCTCGACGGATGCTCTTCAAGGTCCTGAGTGCGGCGACGCTTGGCATTGAGGCCTATCTCGTGGAGGTCGAAGTGGATCTCTCTCCGCGAGCGGGCGATCAAGCCGGGACGGCGTTCATCATGGTGGGGCTGCCCGATGCCGCCGTTCGAGAGAGTCGCGAGCGGATTCGCGCGGCGATCCAAAACTGTGGCTTTTTCTTCCCCGTCCATCGGGTCACGGTGAATCTCGCGCCGGCAGACATCAAGAAAGAGGGATCGAGCTTCGATCTGCCAATTGCGGTGGGCATTCTCGGGGCGAACGGATATTTGGAAGGTGTGAGCCTGGAAGATGCGCTCTTCGTCGGAGAGCTTTCACTGGATGGTCGAGTCCGACCAGTTCGCGGTGCCTTGCCGATCGCCGTGACGGCGCGAGCGCAAGGAATCCGGCGGGTGTTTCTGCCGCCGGAGAATGCGCGCGAAGCGGCCATCGTCGAAGGGGTTGAAGTCTATCCGGTGAGCGCGCTCCCTGAGCTGGTCGAGACCCTCACCGGACGGCGCTCCGTAACTCCCGTGCGCCTCTCTCCGCAGGAATTTTCAGCCGACATCAATCGCTATCCTGTTGACTTCAGCGAAGTGAAGGGGCAGCTGGCGGCCAAACGCGCCCTCGAGGTCGCCTGTGCCGGAGGGCACAACATCTTGATGATCGGTCCGCCTGGCAGCGGCAAGACGATGCTCGCCAAGCGCATCCCGACGATCCTCCCCCCGCTCACCTTTGAAGAAGCCGTCGAGGTCACCAAGATTCACAGCGTCGCCGGATTGACTGGAGAGCGCGGTCTCGTCGTGCTGCGTCCCTTTCGTGCGCCGCATCATACGATCAGCGATGCTGGGCTCATCGGAGGGGGAGCTGTCCCGCGTCCGGGCGAAGTCAGCCTCGCCCATAATGGCGTCCTCTTTCTGGACGAGTTGCCCGAATTCGATCGAAACGTCCTCGAGGTCCTTCGACAGCCGCTCGAGGACGGACGGGTGACGATCTCGCGCGCTGCCATGTCGCTGACTTTCCCCGCGCGGTTCATGCTCGTGGCGGCGATGAATCCCTGTCCCTGCGGATATTGGGGCTCGCGCGTGCGCGAATGTACGTGCACCCCGGCGATGATCCAGCGCTACGTCTCGAAGATCTCCGGACCGCTGCTGGATCGCATAGATATTCACCTTGAAGTCCCGGCGCTGCGGTTCCGAGAACTCGCCGAAGAGGTGCCGGGCGAGAGCTCTCTGGCGATCCGGGAACGCGTGGTCCGCGCGCGCGCGCTCCAATTGCGCCGATATGCGACTGAAGGCATTTATTGCAATGCGCAGATGACTCCCCGATTGATTCGCATGCACTGTCATCTGGAGGAGTCGGCGCATCGCCTCCTGGAGCACGCCGTCTCCCGTTTGGGGCTTTCGGCACGCGCCTACGATCGCATCCTGAAGGTGAGCCGCACGATCGCCGATCTCGAAGAGAGCGAGCTCATTCGAGCGCATCACATCTCCGAAGCCATTCAGTACCGCAGCCTTGATCGCGCATACTGGATGTAATCCTCACTCGGCTGAGCGAGGAGATGCCACGCGCGGCCGCAACACGAGTGCACGCTCTTCGGGAATCCAGAGCGCGAGGAATGACGTCGCCAACGGGAACGCCGCCATCGCGGCGAGAACGCTTTCGAAACCGAACGTCCGCGTGAGCGGTTCAAAAAGCGCCGGAGACATCGAGCCGATCCCCCACGCGAAGCCCATCATCAGCGCGGAGACCGTAGAGGTTTCTCCGGGAGCCAGCTCTTGAGCTGTTGCGACGTTCACCGGGAAGACGGACATGAGGGCGAACCCCCCGGCGATGAGGGCAATCGCGCTCGGGAGGCCTGTCGTCAGCGCCGCCGTCGCCAGAAACAGAGGGACGAGTATTCCCGTCCCGAGCGTGAGCCACCGGCCGCCGAAGCGTTCGGCAAAGGCTCCTCCAAGGAAGCTCCCACAGGCACCGGCCAACAGGTATGCGGTCAGAAGCCCCCCGGTCTCCCGCAAGCTGTATCCCCGATGCCCCAAGATAAAGGGTATGTAGCTGTTGGTCATCACGTAGGTGGCCGAGCGCGAGACGGTGATGAGGTAGAGGGAGAGCATCGGACGCCAAATTCCTCGCAGCGTCGAGGTCAGGTTCCCGAACACCTCTCGCGTGTCCGAGAGGCGCCGATCCTCTCTGGGGCCATATCGGGCGATGAGCAAAGCGGCCATCCATCCGAGCGGCATTAGGAGATAGGTGTGCATCAAATCCGTCGCCGCGACGATCGCCGTGATGATCATGGGGCCGAGGGCGAAGCCCAGCGTCCCCGAAGAGGAGAACATTGAGAGCGCCAGACGACGCCGATGCTCGTTGGCGCGGGCGACCAGCGCTGCGCCTTGCGGATGAAACGCGCCGTTACCTATCCCCCCGAGGATGAGAAAGAGCAAGAGCATCCCATACGATGTGGCCATCCCGATTAGAGAGATGAACGACCCAGCGATGGCCGGTCCGACAACGGCGAACGCGCGGCGCGTGTACCGATCGGCGAGAAATCCGTACACGGGTTGCATGAGCGAAGACGTGAGGTTCAAAATGGGCGCAAGCCAAAAGACCTCAGCTTCGCTCAGATTCAGCCGTCGGGCGATCAGCGGCAGTAGCGGATACAGGGTACTCGTGTGCAGATCGTTGACGAAGTGACCGAACCCGAGAACCAGAAGGGCGCGTCTCCCTTCTCCCCTCATACTTGCCTCCACGGGCAATCGCATCCCTTCTCCGCTTTCTGTGGGAACTGTGCGAAGATCGCTTGAGAGAACGCATCCGAAGCGAACGTGGCTCCGGGATGCCGCTTGGCGCCGAGGATGAACGGATCCTCTTGCAGCAGCGTTTCAGTGATCCCGTCTTCGCTTGAGGCGATCGGCCGCAGATCGCGTCCCACGGCTTTCACGGCCTGAAAGTGGACGTTGTTGACCTCCGCCACCGTTCCTCCGGCCAAACGCGCGAGGATCGTGACGTCCTTGACGCGCATGCGATGCGCGGGCCAATCTCCGGGCGCGTCTTGCTCGTGTCGAAGAGCATTCACCGGCTCCGAGGCGATGTCCTGATCGAGTGTGCTCCTGCGAAAGACGTGGAACCTTTGCATCCTGGAACCGATGGCGAGCGCCGGTAGCCGACGTGCCTCTGCTGCTTCTAGAAGCACCCCATCGGTCTCATTGCGTTCCCATGGGACCGGTCCGAGTCGCGAATGCGAAGGCCGCTCAGATCGGCGCGGATCCACGTCGCTTCGACTCCCGCTCAGAAGAAGACCAGCGCAGCGCTTCATCAGCGCGAAGAGAACGTCGCGGTCCGAGAGCAAGAGGGCGAGGACGGGAACGCTGCTAGTTGCGCGCACAGCTGCGACAGACGTCCGTTCCAGATAGAAGTGGAGCTTCCGACTTCGCATCGAAAGGGCGATCAGTAGTCGCATCGTTGCTCTTCTCCGAAGAAGCGCATCGTGCGAAAAATATTCAGTGTAGTGAGCGTGCTGGCCTTTGTCAAAGGTGGCCCTTCGGCAACCCAAGGGGCAAGAGAATCGCCCCGCCACATGCTACCATTAGGGGGCAAGGAGCGCGAAGATGAAGATCGCCTTGGTCGTTCATCGGTTCTTCCCCGAGGGCGTCGGAGGCGTCGAGACGCTGGCCGCGCACTTGGCCCGCGCACTGCGTGAGCGAGGGCATGACGTGTTCCTCCTCTGCGCGACGCGTTCGCTTGGATCCGAGGGTCCGATTCGCTTTCTTCGGGAGGCATATGGGGAGATCCCCATCCTGCGCGTCGCGGGAGAAGGGGAGAGGAAGGTGGCGCCGATTCGAGCTGCGTATCGGGATGATGCGATTGGCGAAGCGCTCACGCGGCTGTGGGTCGAGGAGCGTCCTGATCTGGTGCATGTGCTGCACGGATTGTTCCTTTCGGCTTCGGTCATCGAGAGCGTGCATCGGGCGAGAGTGCCATTGGTGTGGACGCTTCCGGATTATTGGCCTATCTGCTGGAAGACGACGCTCCTGACCTGGGATGACCGGATTTGTGCGGGGGATTGGGCCGTGCCGGTGTCCGGATGCGTGGCCTGTTTGATCTTCGAGAGTCGGGCATATCGTCGGCTCTTCGGTGAGAACCGATTCTGGCCTCGACTATTGGCGCGCGGACTCGTTCGAATCGTCCGAAGTCCGATGGGGCGCCGCTTCGTCCCTTCGCTCTGGGTGCATGCCGTCGAGGCGCTTCACGCGCGGCCCGCATGGTTTCGCGCGCTCGTTCACCGCGCGGATGCTCTCGTTGCCGTGAGCCCGTTCTCTTTCGACCTCTTCCGCGCTGCTGGATTTCCTCGCCTGCGACTCATCGAGCAGACGATCGTCCCGCCCGAGGGGGGTCCGGTGATGCGGGTGCCGCGGGAACCTGTGCGCTTCGGCTATATCGGGCGGATGAATTATGCCAAGGGCGTCGACCTGCTTGTCCGGGCTTTTCGACTCGCCGACCTTGGGCAGCGCGCGACGCTGGAACTTTTCGGCGCGTTCGAGGATGCCGCATTTCGGGATCGCGTTTTGCGGCTGGCGAATCGAGATCCGCGCATTCGCTTTCACGGAGAGTTCCCGCCGGAGCGACTGGGGGAGGTCCTCGCGCACATAGATGTGCTCGTCATCCCGTCACGGTGGCCGGAGACGGGGCCGCTCGTGCTTTTGGAGGCGTTCGCGGCTGGGCGTCCGGTCATCGGTGCGCGATTGGGGCAGATGGAGCGGGTGATCGAACCGGGGCGAAACGGGTGGCTCTTTGAACGAGCGGATGCGCGTGATCTGGCGGCCGTCCTGAGGAGGAGCGTCGAGCGGCCTGAGGACTGGCCGCGCCTTCGGGAGGGCATTCGTCCGGTGAGGCCTTTCCAGGAGATGGTGCGCGAGTATGAAGCGCTTTATCGCGAATGCGTGGAGCGTCATGGCCATGAGGCTTCAAACGCGGGCCCGGACGCTCATTGGTGAAGGCTCGTGGTGGGAGCTCGTTGAGAGGGGGCTCAAGGGCGTCGGTGCACTCGTTCTATCTGTTGCGCTCGCGCTCGTCGGGTTGCACTTCCTCTCCTGGAGAGAAAAGCGCGCGATTTTGCAACACCACGTGCTGATCGAAGACCGATGCACGCCGGGGAAAGTCGACCTGAATCGGGCGACGCCAGAAGAGCTGGAGGCCGTCCCCGGCATCGGCCCCGTCCTGGCGCAGGAGATCGTGCGCTATCGCGAGCGGCACGGGTCGTTCCGCCACGTGGAGGAATTGCTGATTCTGCGCGGTGTGAGCGCGCGAAAGCTCCGCGCGTTGTCTCCCTTCCTCTGCGTCGAAGAGGGGTATCCGGCGGAGCCGGATTGACGGATTCGAGGGCGAGCGATAGCATTGGGGCCCTATGTCGGGGCGGCACTTTCATCTCATCGGAATCGGCGGGACGGCGATGGCCGGACTGGCTGGGCTCTTGCTGGCTAAGGGATACCGGGTCACGGGATCAGATCAGGAGATCTACCCCCCGATGTCGGAGCTGCTCGACCGCTTGGGCATTCCGGTCGCTCGGGGGTATCGGCCGGAGAACTTGCAGCCGCATCCGGATCGCGTCGTCATCGGAAACGCTCTCTCACGGGGGAATCCGGAGATCGAATACGTGCTCGATGCGAAATTGCATTACGTCTCTTTGCCTGAGGTCCTCAAGGAGGAGTTCATTCGCGGTCGGCATTCGGTCGTGATCGCAGGGACACACGGCAAGACGACGACGACCTCGCTCATGGCGTGGGCGCTCGAACAGGGGGGGCAGCGCCCGAGCTTCCTGATCGGTGGGATTGCGGAGAATTTCGGGACGAATTTTCGGTGGAGCGAGAGCGCATACTTCGTCATCGAGGGGGACGAATACGACAGCGCCTTCTTCGACAAGGGGCCGAAGTTCATGCATTATCTGCCGGACACGGTGATCGTGAACGCCATCGAGTTCGACCATGCCGACATCTATCCCGATCTGGAGGCGGTGAAGACGGCCTTTCGGCGCTTGATCAACATCGTCCCCAGGCGCGGGCGCGTGATCGCCGATTTCGATTCGCTGGTTGTGCGCGAGGTCGTCGCCGGCGCGTGGTGTCCTGTCCATTCGTTTGGCCTGATGGCGGAGGCCGAATGGCGCGCCGTCGCGATTCGCGTCACCGAAGGTGGGACGACGTTTGAAGTGCGACATCGCGGCGTCTCCGTGGGGGAGTTCTTCACCCCCTTGGTGGGGGAATTCAACGTGCGCAACTGTCTAGCCGTCATCGCGGCCGCCACCATGCTTGGCATCGAGCGTGGAGCGATCGCGTGCGCGCTGGCGAGTTTCCGCAGCGTCCGGCGTCGCATGGAGGTGAGGGCGGAGATCGCGGGGGTCACGGTCGTTGACGATTTCGCCCATCATCCGACGGCCGTGCGCGTCACCCTGGAGGCCCTGCGACAGCGGTATCCCAATCGGCGACTCATCGCCGTCTTCGAGCCGCGATCGCGCACATCGCGCCTTCGGATCATGCAGCCGGCTTTCGAGGAGGCGCTTTTGGCTGCCGATGTCGCCGTCATCGGTCCGGTGTTTCGACCGGAAGTCGTTTCGGAGGAGGCGCGGCTTTCGCCGCCGGAACTGGCGCGCGCGCTTCGGGAGCGCGGACGCCCAGCCTACGCCTTTTCATCGGTGGGGGAGATCGTGAGCGCTCTCGACGAGATGCTCCTGCCGGGCGATGTCGTCGTCGTCCTCTCGAATGGAGATTTCGGAGGGCTCCTTGAGAAGCTCATCCGGAGGCTCCGCGAGCGCGACGCCAAGGAGACCCGTTGAACGGAATCGAACTCCGTTCATGCCGGATGTGGCGGAGTGGCTTATGAAGACGTGAGAAGCGCAGCGAGGTCCTCTCGTTGGCGAGCGGCCAGTTGCCCGCAAGCGGCAGCGATCTCCCGACCTCGGGGTCGGCGGATGAACGTGGGAATTCCCGCCGCACGCAGGAGTTGTTGAAAGCGTAGGATGCGCGACTCGGGCGATGAGGCGAAGGGCAATTCGGGCGCAGGATTGTATGGGATTAGATTCACCTTCGCCCGAATCCCGCGCAGCAACCGGACGAGCCGTCGCGCATCTTCTTCGCCGTCGTTGATTCCATCGAGCATCACATACTCGAAGGAGATCCACTCGTTCCTTCGGAGCGGATACGCGCGACAGGCGGCCAGAAGTTCCTCAAGAGGCCATCGCCGATTAATCGGCATGAGCTGATCCCGAAGCGCGTTCGTCGTCGCCGAGAGCGAAATGGCCAGTTCCGGCCGAGTGGGCTCTGTGGCGAGTTGGCGAATCCGCGGGACGACGCCAGCCGTCGAGAGCGTGATCCGCCGCTGGGAGATGTTCATCCCCCGTGAGTCGCAGAAGAGGCGGATCGCCTTCATCACGTTCTCATAGTTCAGAAGCGGCTCGCCCATCCCCATGAGGACGAGATTGAGCCCTCGCTCCGGCTTCACGTCCGGGCCATAGAGGTCGTTGAGAATGAGCCAGACTTGGGCGAGGATCTCCCCAGCGTCGAGGTTTCGCCGCAACCCCAGACGAGCCGTCATGCAAAATTGGCAAGAGAGCGGACAGCCGGCTTGTGTGGAAAGGCAGATCGTATCGGCATAGGGCTCAGGGATCCATACCGCTTCGATGTGCACCCCATCGCTCAAGCGCAGCAGATATCGTCGCGTCCCATCGCCTGCTTGGAAGACGTCGGCGACCTCCACATCCGTGATAACGTATTCGGCCGCAAGGCGTTCCCGCAGGGGGAGCGGAAGATCGGTTGCCGCCCGGAGGTCAACGATCCGACGCCGATGGAGCGCCTCAAAGAGCTGATGCGCGCGATACGGCTTCGGATCGCGCGCTCGTAGCAGCTCTTTCAGCTCCTCTCGCGTTCGTCCAAGAAGCGCTTCTCGCATCGTTTCGCATTATAGCGACTGCCGGGAGAATTCCCAAGGCGAGGTGCACACCGGTTGATCGGGACGATCTCGACCGCTGTTTCCGCGGACACAGCAGGAGTCAATTTTTCCCTTGACAATGCCAAAGACTATCTGTATACTCCAAGCCGATGTTGAATTTCGATCACATCGAGGAGAGATGATATGCGCGAAAGAGGGCAGATCGATACGGTGACGCTCGTGTTGATCATGGCGTTTGTGATCCTGTTCCTGTTCCTGTTCCTGCTTCTAGGGGGCGGAACCACTCCATAATCCGTCTTGGCTTGGACGTCTTGAAAGTCCCCTGTGACGTCGTTCTGGCGAACCACAGGGGATGTTTTTTTTACAGGCCTGATTGCTCCGTTCACGGATGAGGAGGGGAAGAGACATGCGTGAAAGGGGGCAAATTGATCCGATAACGCTTGCGCTGATCCTAGTGCTGGTGTTTTCCTTGATCCTGTTGGTTCTGTTGTTGTCGCGGCCACCAGCGTAGGAGACGCGACCTCGGGGCATCCTTCACGTTCGTGAGAGGGGGCTTCTCCGTATGCAAGTGCCGCTCTCCGTATGGGGGACTGTTGTCTTTCCTGCTCGAGTCACGATAAGATGATCTCGTGCGTGTGCTCGCAGGTCTGTATAAAGGGCGGCGCTTGAGAAGCCTCTCGGGACGGGCTGTTCGGCCAACTCCCGATCGTTTGCGGGAATCGCTCTTCAATATCCTTCGGCCTCGGCTCATGGGCGCGCGGTTTCTCGATCTCTGCGCGGGGACGGGATCAGTGGGGATCGAAGCGCTCAGCCGTGGGGCACGTTGGGTCACGTTCGTCGAACGCTCACCTGCAGTCATTGCGGTGCTCTGGCGGAATCTCACCGCCTGTGGCATCAGCGACGGCATTGAGATTCTCCAACAGGATGCCGTTCGCGCTCTGAGGCGATTCCGAGAGCGTGGGGATGTCTTCGATGTGATCTTCTTCGACCCGCCGTATGCCTCGGCGCTCTACGACTCCGTGCTCGAATACATCGCCCGCACGCCACAGATGCTCGCGCCCGATGGAATGCTCATCGTCATGCATCATGCTAAGCGCGCTCTGGAACCACGGTATGGAGAGTTGGAGCGCGTGCGGCAGGTGCGACAGGGGGAGAACGTCTTGAGTTTCTACGTGCGTCGCCCTCTACCGACGCCCGCACGGCGTGGCGAAGTGCAGGAGCCCGCGTCCGCTCTCGTGGGAAGCGCGGCGGAGTGATGGGAGGCCGTGCGCTCGCTGGAGCTCTCGTCTCTCCAAGCGGGACTTTTTTCGTGGTGAGGGATGTCGTGTGATGCCGTGGGGGCGTGGGGGGGGAGAAAAAAGGAGGCGATATGCGAAAGAGCGTTGGCATCGTCATCCTTGGTCTTGTCTTGTGTGGGGCGAAGGCGGGATTCGCGCAGGAAGCCCCGCGAATCGAAATTTTCACGGGCTATTCGTATGCGCGGTTGGCGGAAGCCGTCAACTCTCACGGGTGGAATTTTTCGATCGCCGGGAACGTGAATTCCTGGTTTGGGATCGCCGCCGATGTGAGCGGTCACTATCGCTCGGGTCTGTCGCTCTACTCCTACACGATCGGCCCGCGCTTCTCCTTGCGGGATACGGTCACGGCTTTCACCCATTTTTTGTTCGGCGGCGCGCGACTTGGAGATGGCGGTTCGCTCTCGGCGTTTGGGATGATCTTGGGCGGAGGGTTCGACGTCCCCGTTGGCGAGCGCTTCGCACTCCGATTGTTGCAGGCTGATTATCTCTTCACCCGTTTCGGTGGTGAGACGCAGAACAACGCGCGGCTGTCGGCGGGCATCGTGTTCACCTTTGGGCGGTGAGCGCCTCTTGTGGCGAAGGAGGGCATCCGCGCAAGCGCGGCGCGCCCATTGCTCGTGCGACTGGCTCTTCGCCCTTTCTTGCCAGGGGGAGAAATCGTGTGGTAGCTTTACGGGTTCTGAGATGAGACGCTCGTAGGGCATGAGGGGCGAATGATGATCCGGCCATTTCGCGGCGTCTGGCCCAGGATCGCCGAGACGGCCTTCGTGGAGGAGACGGCGGTCGTCGTCGGGGATGTGGAGATCGGGGAGCACTCTTCGATTTGGTTCCATGCGGTGGTGCGCGCCGACGTGCACTTCATTCGCATCGGGCGAGATACGAACATTCAGGATGGGGTGATGGTGCATGTGACGGGTGGGCGATTCCCCGCGCTCATCGGCAATCGGGTCACCATCGGGCATCGGGCGATCGTTCATGGATGCACGATTGGCGACGAGTGCCTGATCGGGATGGGGGCAATTCTCCTGGATGGCGCCGTCATCGGGGAGCGTTCGCTCGTCGCGGCTGGAGCCGTCGTTCGCGAGGGGATGCGAGTGCCCCCGAGGTCACTCGTGGTGGGCGTTCCGGCGCGGATTGTACGCGAGCTGACTGAGGAAGAGCTGCACCGGATTGAGGGGGGATGGCGAGGGTATCGGGAATTGAAGGATCAGTATCTCGCCGAGCGGGTGAGGGCGATGGGATGATCCAAACGGTTCGAGGGACGTTCGACATCCTCCCGGATGAGGTGCCGCGCTGGCGCCTTCTAGAGGAGACGGCGCGCACTGTCTTCCGCTGTTACGGGTATCGCGAGATCCGAACGCCGATCTTTGAGCGCACGGAACTCTTCGCCCGCAGCGTCGGCGAGGAGACGGACATCGTCGCCAAGGAGATGTACACCTTCACGGATCGCGGTGGCGAGAGCTTGAGTCTGCGTCCGGAGAGCACGGCCTCGGTCGTCCGCGCCTACATTCAGCACAAGATGTGGACGTGGGGGAGTGTGGTGAAGCTCTTCTATCTCGGGCCGCATTTTCGCTATGAGCGGCCGCAAAAGGGACGATTTCGACAGTTCCATCAGATCGGGGCGGAGGCGATCGGGCAGAATGACGATCCGGCTATTGACGCCGAGCTGATCGAGATGGTGGAGGAATATCTGGATCGTCTCGGCGTCCTCGAGCGTGCGCTCTTCATCAATTCGGTCGGATGCTCGCAGTGTCGTCCGGCGTACGTGCGACGCTTGAAAGAGACTCTTGCCGGAGTGATCTCTCGCATGTGCGAGAATTGTCAGCGGCGGTACGAGACGAATCCCTTGCGAATTCTCGATTGTAAGGTGGAGGAGGATCAACCGTTCATCGAGCGAGCGCCGGCGCTTCTCGATCACCTCTGCGAAGCCTGTGCGGCACATTTTGAAGCCCTGCGTCGGCATCTGGAGGCGCGGGGGATCGCCTATCAAATCGCGCGACGGCTCGTGCGCGGACTCGACTACTACACGCGCACGGCCTTTGAGATCACCAGCGCGCGACTGGGCGCGCAGAACGCCATCGCAGGTGGCGGACGATACGACGGGCTCTCGGAGCTGCTCGGTGGGCCGCCGGCCAAAGGAATCGGGTTCGCTCTGGGCGTGGAGCGATTGCTCCTGGCATTGCCCGAAGATGCCGCCATCGTCGATGATGCGCCGGACTTGTACATCGCCTATCTGGGGGAGGCGGCGCGTCAGGAAGCATTCCGCGTGGCTCGGCGGCTGCGGCGCGCTGGCCTGGTCGTGATCTACGATTTCGAGGAGCGGAAGCTGCGGCGACTTATGGCGCAGGCCGATCGGGCGAAGGCGCGCTATGCGCTCTTGATCGGCGAAGACGAATTGGCCGCCGGACGCTATACGCTTCGCGATATGCGGACGGGCGAGCAAGAGGCGCTTTCGGAGGAAGCTCTCCTGCGGCGGCTCGTGACCTCGCGGGAGCTCTCCGCGAGCGGACGGGGATGAAGGAAGGCGTCCCTTCGGGAGCGGCATCGAATGGGCGCGACGCGGTCGGAAGACTCGAAGACGAGAGTCGGTGAGGGGGAACGCCAACAGCCGCTCATGCGGACGCACACCTGTGGTGAGTTGCGTCCGGAGCATGCCGGGCAACGCGTCGTCCTCATGGGATGGGTGCATCGGCGGCGCGATCTCGGCCCTCTGACGTTCCTTGATCTTCGCGATCGCTACGGGATCACGCAGATCGTGTGCGACGAGCAGCGGGCTCCCGAAGCGCATGCCGTGGCCAAACACGTGCGCAATGAGTACGTCCTCGCCGTCATCGGGACGGTCGTACGCCGAGCGCCGGAGACGGTCAATCCGAAGATCGAGACGGGAGAGATCGAGGTCGTGGCCGAACGCGTGCTCGTCCTCAATCCCTCGAAGACGCCGCCTTTCCCCATCGAGGACGAGCGCGGCAGCTTGCCTTCGGAAGACGTGCGCTTGCGGTATCGCTATCTCGACCTGCGCCGATCTCGCCTGCAGCGCAACCTCATCCTCCGGCATCGCGCGGCCTTGGTGACGCGCCAATATTTCGATCGGCAAGGATTCTTGGAGATCGAGACGCCGATGCTCATTAAGTCCACGCCGGAGGGCGCGCGCGACTTCATCGTCCCAAGCCGATTGCATCCGGGGAAATTCTACGCCTTGCCGCAGTCGCCTCAGCTCTTCAAGCAACTCCTCATGGTGGCGGGCTTCGATCGGTACTTTCAGATCGTGCGCTGCTTTCGCGATGAGGATTTGCGCGCAGATCGGCAACCGGAATTCACGCAGATTGACGTGGAGATGTCCTTCGCCACGCCCGAGGCAGTCTTCGCCCTCATCGAGCCGCTCATGGAAGAGTTGTGCCGGCTCGTGGGACGAGAGATCGTCCGACCGTTTCCGCGCCTCTCCTTTGTGGAGGCGGTCGAGCGCTACGGGACGGATAAGCCGGACCTGCGCTTCGGGATGGAGCTTGTGGACCTCAGCTCGTGGCTGCGCGACGTCGAGTTCGCGCCCTACAGGCGGGCGCTCGAGGATGGGGGAGTCATCAAGGGGATCGCCGTCACGGGGGGAGCGAAGTATTCGCGGAAGCAGTTGGACGAGTTGGCCGAGATCGCTCGACGCGGGGGACTCTCGGGATTGACGTGGGTCAAGCTGGGGGATGGCGAGGTGACGTCCGTGCTCGTGAAAGCACTCGGACCCGCGCGGGTGGAAGCGCTCGCGCGCGCGACTGGAGCGGATCGGGGCGATCTGGTGCTCATCGCCGCGGGACCGCGCGTCATGGTGAACGAAGCGCTCGGCCTGCTGCGCACGGAGATCGCGCGGCGCGAAGGCTGGGCCGACGGAACGCAATTTCGATTCGTCTGGATCACGGACTTCCCCATGTTCGAATGGGATCCGCACGAGCATCGGTGGAGCGCCGTCCACCATCCCTTCACGTCTCCCCGTGACGAAGATGTGGATCGGTTGGAGACGGATCCGGCCTCCGTGCGCGCCAAAGCTTACGATCTCGTCCTGAACGGCGTGGAAATCGGAGGAGGATCCATCCGCATCCATCGGCGGGACATTCAACAGCGCGTCTTCCGCGTGATCGGACTCGACGAGGAGGAAGCGCGGCGCAAGTTCGGCTTCCTGCTCGACGCGTTCGAATACGGAGCACCGCCGCATGGCGGCATCGCGTTGGGCTTCGATCGATTGCTCATGCTGCTTGCGGGCGAGACGTCCATTCGGGAGGTGATCGCGTTCCCGAAGACGGCGAGCGCGACGGATCTCATGCTCGAATGCCCGAGCGAAGTCTCTCCCGAGCAGTTGGACGAATTGGGCCTCGTCCTCAAGCCGAGGCGGGGCGAATGAGCAGGACACCGCATGGGGAAGATTCGCATCCTCCCGGACCTTCTGGCGAGTAAGATCGCCGCCGGAGAAGTCGTCGAGCGTCCGGCATCGGTCGTGAAAGAGCTCATCGAGAACGCACTGGATGCCGGGAGCCGACAGATTCGGATCGAGGTGGAGCTTGGAGGGAAGAAGCTCGTGCGCGTCACCGATGACGGCGAGGGGATGACGCGCGACGATGCCCTGCTGGCTTTCGAGCGACATGCCACGAGTAAGATCGCTTCGGTCGAAGACCTGGCGCACATCGTGACCCTTGGGTTTCGCGGCGAGGCCCTGCCTTCGATCGCTGCGGTGGCGCGCGTCCTCTTGCGGACGAAGACGGCAGCGGATCTGGTGGGGACGGAGGTCGAGATCGAGGGGGGGAAGATCAAGGATGTGCGCGAATGCGCGTGGGCTGGAGGGACCGATGTGCACGTGCGCGATCTCTTCTATAATGTCCCGGCGCGCCGCAAATTCCTCAAAAGCGATACGACCGAATTGTTCCACATCACCAACCTGGTGACGCACTACGCGCTCTGCTATCCGCGCGTGGCCTTTCGACTGCACCACGGAGGGCGGGCGCTGCTGGACGTCGCGGCTGTGGAGACGCTGCGGGAACGCGCCTATCAGGTCTTCGGCGCGGACTTCCTCGCGAGTGTGGTCGAACTGGAGCACGTCGGCGAGGGCGTGCGGGTCTATGGGTTCGCCTCTAAGCCGAATTGGGGGCGGACCACGCGCGAGGCGCAGTATTTCTTCGTCAATGGTCGCTACGTGCGAGATCGCGTCTTGGCGCAAGCGCTCAGCGAGAGCTACCGGACGCTCCTCCCCTCAGGCACGCATCCGGCGGCGATTCTGTTCGTCGAGCTATCTCCTTCAGACGTGGACGTGAACGTGCATCCGGCGAAGATCGAGGTGCGCTTCCGACGTCCGGCTCAGGTGCAAGCGGCGATCATCGAGGCCGTGCGACGAGCCCTGCAACAGGGGCGGCCCATCCTGGAGGTGAAGCGACCCGTCGAAGATCAGCCTCGAGCGTCCTCTGAGCGGACGCTCGCGCGCGAAGCGTTTCGTCTTCAGGCGCCGATTGCCTCTTCGACATTGCGCCAGCCCTCGCTCGATCTTGCGTTCTCAGCGACGAGAGCGCCCGAGGCGAAGCCGACCGTTGTTCCATCGGAGGTCGCGTCGCCGGAAGCTTCCCGAGCGCGCCCGCCGATCAGCCCGCAGTGCTTGGCGCGTCCCTCGCTCGATGCCATGGCCGAAGAAGAGACGGCCGAGCGGATTCGCCTCCTCGGTCAGTTCCGCCAGAGTTTCATCCTCGCGGCGACGGATCGGGAGCTATTGCTCATCGATCAACATGCCGCGCACGAGCGCATCCTCTTCGAGCGATTTCGGGAGCAGCTCGCTCGCGAGGCGTTGCCCGCACAGCCGCTCCTGGTGCCGGAGATCATCGAGCTGACGCCCGCGCAGCACGCCGCCTTCGAGAGCGCGCGGGAGAGCCTGGCGCGGTTGGGGATCGAAGTCGGAGAGTTCTCGGGTCGCGCGCTCGCGCTCACGGCGCTTCCGGCTGATGTCCCCCTCTCGGAGGCTCGTCCTCTCGTCTTGGAGCTTTTGGAAGTCGCCGATCAAGAGCGACGCTCCTCGCCCGAGCGCTTGCGCGACCGTCTGGCAGCGAGCCTCGCCTGTCGCGCCGCCGTGAAGATCAATACTCCGCTGACCGAGACGATGATGCGCTGGCTCGTGGACGAACTGTTCCGCGCCTCTTTCCCCATGAGCTGTCCGCATGGGCGACCGGTCGTAGTGAGGTTCACGCTTCGGGAGATCGAACGGCTCTTTCACCGGTAGGCGCTGACGTCCGCCAGATTCCTCCTCAGCGAGCAGGCGTTCAGAATTCCATGGATGGTGCAGAGGGCTCTTCCGCTTCTTCCTTGATCTCCGTCACGAGCGCCTCGGTCGTGATGAGCAACGACGCGATGGACGAAGCGTTTTGCAGGGCGACGCGGCTGACTTTAGCCGGATCAATGATGCCAGCCTTGACGAGGTCCTCGAACTGCTCCGTCTCGGCGTTGAAGCCGAAGTGCTCGTTGCGCTCGGCCTTCACTCGCTCGACGACGACGGCGCCTTCCAGGCCGGTGTTGGAGGCGATTTGACGCAACGGTTCTTCGAGAGCGCGTTTGACGATGGTGACGCCCGTCTGCTCGTCCGGATCTTCGAGCCGCAGTGTTTCCAGAGCCTTGAGGGCACGGATGAACACGACACCGCCGCCCGGCACGATTCCCTCTTCGATCGCCGCGCGCGTCGCGTGCAGCGCGTCCTCGACGCGCGCCTTTTTCTCCTTCAGCTCGGTCTCGGTCGGCGCTCCGACTTTGATGATGGCCACACCACCGGCGAGCTTGGCCAATCGCTCCTGCAGCTTCTCGCGATCGTAGTCGGAGGTCGCCTCCTCGATCTGCGCGCGCAGCTGCCGAATGCGAGCCTCGATCTCGCTCTTCTTTCCCAAGCCCTCGATGATCGTCGTCGCGTCCTTCTCCACGACCACGCGCTTGGCGCGACCAAGCTCTTTGAGCGTCACATTCTCCAACCGAATGCCCAGTTCCTCTGCGATGAGGCGTCCTCCGGTCAAGATGGCGATGTCCTCGAGCATCGCTTTCCGTCGTTCGCCGAACCCCGGAGCGCGCACGGCGCACACCTGCAACGTGCCGCGCAGCCGATTGACGACGAGCGTCGCCAACGCCTCGGCCTCCACATCCTCGGCGATAATGAGCAACGGCCGTCCCGCTCGCGCGATCTGCTCTAGAAGCGGGAGCAAATCCTTCACCGAACTGATCCGCTTCTCGTGAATGAGGATGGCCACGTCCGTGAGGACGCATTCCATGCGCTCCGGATCCGTGATGAAATAGGGCGAGAGGAATCCGCGGTCGAACTGCAAGCCTTCGACGACCTCAAGCGTCGTCTCGATCGTACGGGATTCTTCGACGGTGATGACGCCGTCTTTTCCCACGCGCTCCATGGCTTCGGCGATGAGGCGGCCGATGGTCGCATCCCCGTTTGCCGAGATCGTCCCCACGGCGGCGATTGCTTCCCCTTTGACGGGACGGGCCAAGCGTCGGATCTCCTCGACGGCGCGCTCGACGGCTCGCTCGATTCCGCGTTTCAAGGCCATCGGATTGGCGCCAGCGGCGACGTTCTTCACGCCTTCGCGAAAGATCGCCTGGGCCAGGATCGTCGCCGTCGTCGTCCCATCGCCAGCCACTTCTGACGTCTTCGCCGCGACCTCGCGCACCATCTGCGCGCCCACGTTCTCCACAGCATCCCCAAGCTCGATCTCTTTGGCGACGGTCACGCCGTCTTTGGTGATCGTCGGCGAGCCGTAGCGCTTCTCTAGGATGACGTTCCGACCTCGCGGCCCGAGCGTGATCTTCACCGCATCGGCCAACTTGTTGATCCCCCGCAGCAGGGCCTGACGGGAATGCTCCCCATGAATGATCCGTTTGGCCATAAATCCCCCTTTCTCCAAATTCGCTCGGCGGTGACTTCCGTACTCCCGGACAACGCGCCGAAAAACACCCAATGCTAAAGCCTCACTGCCCATCTGTCAACCGCAGCTCGCCATGACTCCAAGCCGCACATGGCATGAGGAGAATGCCGCGGGGACTCTCGCTCATGCCTTCGCTCGCGCGCTGGCTCCCTCGCTTCTGGACGGAGGGGGATGAAGCGTGCTATCCTTACACACCTCGATCGTGGTGTGGGCCGTTAGCTCAGTCGGTAGAGCATCGGGCTTTTAACCCGAGGGTCGCAGGTTCGATTCCTGCACGGCTCACCATTTGTTTATATGGCCGAAAGAGCGAGATCGAAGGGAATGGCGCGGGGCTTCGTCGTGGCTGCCGCGCTCTTTGTGTTCGGGGCGCTCGTCCAGGCGCAGGAGAGGGCGCCGATCCTCGTCTTGCCGTTTGAAAATAAGACCCGTGAGGCCGATTATCACTGGGTGGGGGAAGCCTGTGCCCTTTTTCTCTCCGACCTACTGACGCAGATGGGAGAGCCGGTCATCTCGCCCGACGACCGGCGGGCGGTTTATGAGCAACTTCGGTTACCCGAAGGGCTGATCCTGACACGCGCCTCGGCGCTCCTGGTCGCCGAGCAGCTTGGCGCCGAACGACTTCTGGTGGGGACGTATCAGGTGAGCGGGCCGAAGGGACAGGAACGTCTCGCGCTCACTGCGCGCGTGATCCACGTGTCGGAGGCTCGACTGCTGACGAATGAATTGACGTTGGGGGCTCCGCTTCGAGACTTGCCCTCGCTTTTAGGGACGCTCGTCGGCGAGCTACTCGGCGGGCGTTTTTCGGCTGCTGCGCGGCAGGGCGCGATGCAACGTGCCACGATGCTGCCCGTGGGCGTGTTGGAGTTTTTTGCGAAGGCGCGGATGGCGGCGGATCCTGAGGTCGCGCTTCAGCTTCTTCGTCGTGCGGAGCAAGCGGCTCAGGGAAAGGTCTATGCCCCGTTGCTTTTGGAGCTGGGGCGAACGTATGTGCAGCAGAGGCGGTGTGCCGAGGCGGTGCCCGCTCTTCGTCGCCTTGGCCCCGAGTCCTCAGCGCACCAGGAGGCACAATTTTACTTGGGGATTTGCGCCCTCCAGCAGGGGGAGTGGGAGCGCGCGCTTGACATCTATCGGGCGCTTGGGCGCGCGTGGCCACTGGCGGAGGTCTTCAATAACTTGGCGGTCGCCGAACTGCGCATGGGGCAGGTGGACGCGGCGACGAGCGACTTCTCGCGAGCGCTCGAACGATCCGAGGCCGATCCGGATATTCGTTTCAACTACGGCTACGCGTTATGGAAGCGCGGGGATTTTGAGAACGCCATCGTGGCGTTGCGGCAGGTCGTGCGGCGGCGGGCGACCGATGGAGAGGCGCACTATCTCCTTGGGAAGAG
This sequence comes from Acidobacteriota bacterium, assembly GCA_030550025.1. GTDB lineage: Bacteria > Acidobacteriota > Blastocatellia > HR10 > HR10 > HR10. The sequence continues at coordinate 97,043 of JAUQQC010000010.1, forward strand.
CTTGCAGCGCTTGGGACGAGAGGACGAAGCCCAAGGGGCGCTGACGATCGCGCAGCGGTATCTCCCGCAGTTCGCCGAGTGGGAGAAGGTCGCCGATCCGCCGATCTCTCCACGGCTCAAGATGCGCATCTTGCGGCGTCGCGAGGGCGCTGCTCGGCACTTCGGGGCGCGCGTCCCGGTGATGCGACCGTCCGAAGCCGTGCATGAGGCGGAAGCTCTTGCGGACGTCGGTCGGGAGGACGAGGCGCTGGCGATCTTGGAGGGCGTATTGAAGAGGGCTCCGGATTTAGCAGAGGCCCATCTTCTGAAAGCGCGTCTCTACTTTCGACGCGGGAATTGGCGCGAGGCCGCCGATGCCGCGCACGCGGCCGCGTTTTGGAATCCGCAATGGGCGCCTGCGCATCTGTTACTCGCGCGCATTTATTTGGCCGTGGGGGAACGCGAGCGCGCGCGCTTGAGCGTGGAACGGGCTCTGGCCCTCGATCCGAACAATGCGGAAGCGCGCGAGCTGGCGCGCTCCTTGGGCGCGAGTCCGCGCAAGCCGTGATCGGAGGTGGCTCTTCGCAGGGGTTTCCCCCCTTTGTCGAGGACAAGGCTCGTGCTGAGGGAGAGACGATGGCGGAAGAACGAACGGCGATCGCGGAGCTTCGACGGGATGTCACGGTCTGGGGCTCCTACATGTGGGGCTTCGCCGACGTCGGTGCCGATACATTCGTGGCGCTCGGCTTGGTCTTCGCCTTCTCGGAAGGAGCAGCCCCGTTGGCCTTCCTGCTCGCGGGGACGGTCTACATCCTGGTCGGCCTGGCGTACACGGAATTGGCCTCGGCATATCCGGTGGCGGGCGGAGGACAGTATTTCGCCCTCCGCGGCTTGGGTGATTTTTGGAGCCTGGTGGCTGGCAGCGCGCTCGTGCTCGATTACACGCTCTGCACGGCGTTGTTCGCATATTTCGCCGTGACCTATTTCTCGCATTTTGTGCCAGGGTTGGCCGAGGTGACGTTCGCTCTTGGGCCTTTCGAGCGGGTGCGAGTTGGTCTGGCGCTCACGACGCTTCTACTCATCGCCTTCCTCGCGTGGTTGAACGTGCGTGGAATGCGGCAGGCCAGTCTGCTCAATGAGCTGATCGGCGTTTTGATCATCCTCATGGAATCGCTCATCATCTCGATGGGGCTCATCTTCGCGTGGAAGCCGGAGCTGCTCATGACGCAGTGGAGCGAGACGTTCGCGAATTTCCATCCGCGTCAGTTCCTCTATGGCGCCTCCCTGGCGATCATCTCCTTCGTGGGCTTGGAATCCATCTCGCAGGCGGCGCAAGAGACGCGGCGTCCGGCCACGATCGTTCCTCGGACTTCGATCGCGTTGGTCTTCACGGTCTTCCTCTTCGCCATCTCGCTCTCGGTACTGACGCTTGGCACGGTGCGGTGGGAGGTCTTTCTCGACGAGCGGAACGTCGGGCGCTCGGTGGCGATCGTGGCGGGGCATCTGCCATGGATCGGGCGCGTGGCCGAAGATGTGACGGCTGCGCTCGCCGTGCTCGTCCTCACGCTCTCCTCCAATTCCGGCGTGATGAGCGTCTCGCGCGTGGCGTTCTCGATGAGTCGGTATGACTCCATCTCCTCGTGGTTCGAGCACGTTCATCCGCGGTATCGCACGCCGGCGCGCACGATCGTCGTCTTCTCGACGATCGCCGCGCTCCAGGTCGTGCTGGCTTCCCTGACCGAGAGCGCCATTGATACGCTGGCCAACATGTATGCCTTCGGCGCGACGCTCGGCTACACGCTCGTCATGGTCTCGCTCATCCGGCTGCGCTTCACCGATCCGTATACGCCACGCCCTTATCGCATGCCGTTCAACATCTCGATTCGGCGAGAGGGCACGACGGTCTACGTTCCCGTTTTGGGGGTCATTGGACTCGTCGGGATCACGGCGGTTCTCGTGATCGTGCTCTTCACGCATGAGATCGCGGCCGTGGCGGGACCGCTATGGGTCCTCCTCAACGTCCTCTACTACGCATGGTATCGTCGGCGGAGGGGGCTCCCGATCTTTCGGAGCGTACTGCGCCCGTGGGAGCGCGAGCAGATGGCGGTGCTCGAGGCGGCCGAGGAATACGATCTCTTGGAGCAGTATCGCATCGCTCTCGCCGAGCGTGACCGTTGGAGAAAGCGGCTCAGCCATGGCGCTGATACCGTCGTGGAATGAATCGCGCGATCCGTCGTCGCGGGCGTCATCGCTCTCGTTTTCGGACGTTGTGCAGATCGTGTATACGTTCCTCTTTTTGATCCTCGGGGTGATTATCCTCTTTCGCGTGATCCGCTTGGGAGGGGGGCCGATCGGACTCGGCGTGGGCGGGGGATTCGTGGCGTTTGGACTCTACCGCTTGCGTTTCCTCATCGGGTATCATCTTCGTCGAAGAAGGGGAGAGCGCTCGAATGTCGGGCGGTGAAGTTCACGTCTCGGTCATCGGAGTGACGTTGGCCGCGATCTTCCTGGCCTCCTTGGGGGGGATGCTGTGGTGGATGCTCCATCCGCCAGCGCCAATCGGGCCGGCGGTGGCGCGCGCGTATCGTGGAGTGAGCGCCCTCAAGCGCATCCTCGTCCCTGTGAAAGGGACGGGATATAGCGATCGCGCTGTGGAATTGGCGTGCCGCCTCGGCCAGGAGCAGCAGGCCGAATTGATCCTGACTTATGTGATCGAGGTCCCCCTGTCGCTCCCCCTCAACACGCCGCTCGATCAGGAGGAGCGGCGAGCGCGCGAAGCCCTGGAGCGCGCCGTTGAACTGGTGAAGCTCCATAATCTGAAGCCGATCCCCGTCGTGCGGCGAGATCGCGATGTAGGGCGAGGGATCGTGAGCGTCGTCGCCGATTATGACGTGGACTTGGTCGTAATCGGGTTGAACCCGCGACGCGTCGCCACCGGAGATTCCATCGGCCGAGGGATCGAGACGGTCTTGCGCCGTGCGGGCGTCGAGGTGATCATTGACATGGTCCCGGAAGGGTAGTTGGGCCGTTGTGAAATGAGCGCGCTTCTTGAGCGAACGGTGGAGGAAAGGCTATGCGGGTCGTCGTTGTCGGATACGGACGCGTGGGACGTCGTGCCGTCGCGCAGCTTGTGGAGCGCGGTCACGAAGTGACGTTGATCGACAAGGAGGCCGTTCGGCTGCGCGGCGCCGTGGATTTCCCCAACGTGAAGTTGGTGCAAGGTGATGGCACGGATGTGGACGTGCAGCGCCAAGCGGGCGTGGATCGCGCCGATCTTTTCCTCGCGCTCACTCGTGAGGACAATGTGAACCTAATGGCGGCGCAAGTCGCGCGCTTGATCTTTCAAGTGCCGCGCGCCATCGCCCGCGTCTACGAGCCGAGCCATCGAGATGTCACCGACGATGGACAGTTGATCACCGTCTGTCCGACGCTCTACACGGTCGAGGCCATTATGCAGCGCGTGGAGGAATTGGCGGCGCATCCGGTCTCGCGACCGGAAATCCCTCCTGTGCGCGCGCCGCGTCCGGCGCGGCCGCGAACCGACGAGTCGAAGTTCATCCTGGTGATTGGCGCAGGAAAGGTCGGGATTAATCTCGTCCGCTCGTTGCTCGGGAGCGGGCATGAGGTGGCGCTCGTCGAGCGCGACGTGGTATATGCCGCGCGGCTGCGGACGGAGTTGGAGTGCCCGATCATCATCGGCGACGGGACCCTGGGACCCGTCCTCGAAGAAGCCGGTGCCGGTCGCGCCCGCGTCTTCGTCGCCGTCACCGGCAATGACGAGAACAATCTGATCGCATGTCAGCTCGCCAAACGGATGTTCCGCGTTCCCAAGACGATCGCGCGCGTGAGCAATCCGAAGAACGAACCCGTGATGCGGCAACTTGGTGTGGATGCGACCGTCAGCTCGACGGCCATCATCGAGCAGGTCATTGAGCGTGAGTTGCCGACGATCCCCATCCGCACGCTCCTCAATCTGCATGGTGGACGAGCGCAGATCATCGAATACGTGCTCGGCGAGGGGTGTCCGGTGGCTGGGAAGACCTTGCGCGACATCGCCTTCCCGCCCGAGTGCAACATCGTCGCCATCGAGCGCGCGGGCACGACGCTCATCCCTCGTGGAGAGACGCGCTTGCAGGTCGGCGATATGGTCGTCGCCTTGGTCACCCGGGAGCAGGAGCCGGAATTGCGTCGCCTCTTGATGGGATGAGGCGTTCGGAAGCCATGAACGAGTCCTGGGCCGTGCGCATCCGCTTGAAGGAAGACGTGAGTGAGATCCTGTTCCCCCTCTTCTCGCGTGCCGGCACGCGCGGGCTCGCTTTCATCGAGGCGGACTCGGGCTTGGAGGTGCTCGCCTATTTCGACGCGCCACAGGAGGTCGCGTGGTGGGCAAGCGAGATCCGTCACGCCGTAGGAGAGGCCGGGTTCGCGGACGACTGCGTGGCTGACGTTCGCGTCGAACGCGTCCCAGCCGAAGATTGGGCGAGCCGATGGAAAGAGGGGTACAAGCCTTTTCCCATCGGACGGCGATTCCTCATCGCGCCGTCATGGGATCGGCCGCAGGAGACGGGAGATCGCCTCCTGATCATGATCGATCCAGGGATGGCCTTCGGCACGGGCACGCATGAGACGACGCAACAGTGTCTGCTGGCGCTTGAGGAATATTGGACAGGGCGCTCTCTACTTGACGTGGGGACCGGGACCGGCATCCTCGCCATCGCAGCGGCTCGTCTTCATCCCCAGGCGCGCGTCGTCGCGCTCGATATTGATCCCGAAGCTTGTGCGGTCGCCCGCGAGAACATGGAGCGGAACGGCGTCGGCGAACGTATCGCGTTATTCTGTGGGGCGCTCGACGATCTGCCCGAAGAACGCTTCGAGATGGTGCTCGCGAATCTCACGGCCGATGCACTCGCGGGCCTCCTCTCCCGGTTCCCCCAGCGGCTTGAACCGGGAGGCGTTCTCGTCCTCTCCGGGCTCCTCGATGGCGACGAGGAATCGTTCTGGGAAGCCCTCGTGGCGAAGGCCTTTCGCCCCCTCGAGGTCAAACGAGGGGGGGAGTGGCGAACGATTATCGCGCGGTATGAGCCTTCATCGGTTCTATGCGCCTCCGGAAGCCATTGATGGGGGCGTGATCCGACTCGATGAGCGAGAGTCGCACCATCTGCGCCATGTCCTCCGGTTGAAGCCCGGAGCTCGCGTCATCGTCTTCGACGGAACGGGCGTCGAATACGAGGGCATTGTGCTGGAGACTCGAGGGCGCTGCGCCTCGGTGGGCATCCGGGCGCGAACGACGCCAGCGGTCGAATCGCCGCTTGAACTGACGCTCGCGCAAGCGCTCATCAAGGGCGAGAAGTTCGATCTCGTCGTGCAGAAGGCGACCGAGCTGGGCGTGCATCGAATCATCCCCCTCCTGACGCGCCACGCGGTCATTGGGGCGTATTCGCCGCAGCGACTCGAGCGATGGCGGCGCATCGCGTTGGAGGCCGCGAAGCAATCCCGACGGACGCGCCTCGTTCGGGTCGAGGAGCCGCAGCGGGTGCTCGATGTGCTAGAACGGGTGCATGCCCCTGCGCTCTTTTGCGCGGAGCGCGAGGGGGTATCACTTCGCGAGATCGCCACGCGATGGTCTGACGTGCCCCCGCGTCGGCTCCTCGTCCTCATCGGCCCAGAAGGGGGGTGGGCCGATGAGGAGATCGAAACCGCTCGGAAAGCCGGAGCTATGCTCCTCTCTCTTGGCCCGCGCATCTTGCGCACGGAGACGGCCGGACTCGTCGTGCTCAGCCTGGTTCAGTTCCTGTGGGGGGATTTGTGATCGGAGGCGGAAGTCCCATCCGGGCGTTCTCCTCCGCGTAGTGATCTCCGGAACGAGAGCCGGCGCTTTCCCGAACGATTCGCGGAGTCGGTGCGGAGAGAGGGGGAACGTCCCGTTCATTGCCCTCATCCGCGAGGACGTGCTCCTTGCGCGAGGAGGGCGAAGGCACGAAGATCCCATCGCGCCGTTCTCGATGCGTGGAGGGCATGTGGTTGCGAAGGCCTTCGGCCTTCGGATAAGATTTCTCGCTGTGAGGTCGGACCGATGATTAAGACCGTTGAATGGACGGACGAAGGCGTTCGCGTGATTGATCAGCGGAAGTTGCCGCACGAGGAGGTCTATCCGCTCTTGCGCACGCCGGAAGAGGTGGCCGAGGCCATTCGCGCGATGATCGTGCGCGGGGCGCCAGCTATTGGCGTGACGGCGGCCTTTGGCCTGGCGCTCGGCGTGAAGCGCTCCAGCGCCCGCACGGTCGAGGAATTAGAAGCGGAGTTCGAGGTGCTCTGCCAACTCATGGCGCGCGCGCGGCCGACGGCCGTGAATCTCTTCTGGGCCATCGAGCGCATGCGGCGCGCATGGGCCGAAGCGCGACGGCGTAACCTGCCGTTGCCCCTGCTTAAGGAATGGGTGATTCAAGAGGCGCAGAACATCTACTGGGAGGACATCGAGACGAACCGGCGGATGGCGCGCCATGGAGCTACCTTGATCCCTGACCCCGCGCGCATCCTCACGCATTGCAACACGGGCGCTCTGGCGACGGCTGGGGGGATGGGCACGGCGCTCGGCGTCGTGCGCGCGGCTGTGCTCATGGGCAAGCGCGTGCATGTTTACGTGGATGAGACGCGCCCGTTCCTTCAAGGCGCGCGATTAACGGCTTGGGAGCTGCTCAAAGAGCAAATCCCGGCCACGCTCATCACGGACAATATGGCCGGATACATGATGTATCGGGGACTGGTGGACTGCGTGCTCGTGGGCGCGGATCGCATCGCCGCCAACGGCGATGTCGCCAATAAGATCGGGACCTACACGCTCGCCGTCCTCGCGAAGGAGCACGGAATCCCCTTCTACGTCGTCGCTCCCCTCTCGACGGTGGATCTCTCGATGGCCTCCGGTGATCAGATTCCTATCGAGGAGCGACCGGCGATCGAAGTCACTCATATCAACGGACGACCGATCGCCCCCGAGGGGATCGCCGTCGCCAATCCGGCGTTCGACATCACGCCCCATCGTTATGTGACGGCCATTGTGACCGAACGCGGGATCGCGCGACCGCCATATCCGGAGAGCTTAAGCGCTTTGGCCACGCAGCCGGACGTCGCGCATGCTCCGGCCGAAGAACGGGCGCTCTCGGGCGACGCCCCGCCTTCGGGACCTTCGTGAAGGGAGTGCGGCGATGCTGATCCTCGGGATCGAGACTTCTTGCGATGAGACGGCCGCCGCCGTCGTCGAGGATGGACGGATCGTGCGCTCGAACCTCGTGGCCACGCAATACGCCATCCATCGGCCGTATGGAGGGATCGTGCCCGAGCTGGCCTCCCGCGAACATGTGCGGAACATCGTCCCCATCGTCCGAGCCGCCCTGGAAGACGCGGGCGTGACCTTTCGCGAGATCGAGGCCATCGCCGTAACGCGGGGTCCGGGACTGATCGGTTCACTTCTTGTGGGGATCTGCTACGCGAAGTCGCTCGCGTATGCCCTCTCGCGGCCGCTCCTTGGCGTGAATCATCATGAGGGGCATATCTTCTCGGTCGTCTTCGAGAATCCACCCGTTCGACATCCGGCGCTCGCACTCGTCGTCTCGGGTGGGGATACGAGTCTCTTCTGGATACCGGAGCCAGAGCGGTACCACCTGCTCGGACATACGCGCGACGATGCGGCCGGCGAAGCCTTCGATAAGGTAGCGAAGCTGCTGGGGCTTGGCTATCCCGGAGGTCCGGTGATCGACCGATTGGCGAAGTGCGGGAATCCTCGTGCCGTTCGGTTCACGATCCCGCGCACGAGCGAGAACGATTTTGATTTCAGCTTCAGTGGGCTCAAGACGGCCGTCGTTCGCTACGTGCGGGAGCGAGAGATTCGTCCCGTGCGAGAGGGGGAGGCGGTGCCGGAGGTGATCCTCGATCTGCTGGCGAGCTTTCAAGAGACAGTTGTGCGCACGCTCCTGGAGCGCCTGTCGCGGGCCCTGGAGCAGTACGAAGCGCGCACGCTCATTCTGACCGGTGGCGTCGCGTGTAACACTCGGCTGCGCGAAGAAGTGTTTCGCTTGGGGAAGGAGGCCGGAATTCCCGTTTACGTCCCGAGCCCTCCACTCACGACCGATAATGCCGCGATGATCGCGGCCGCCGCTTATCCGAAGCTACTGCGTGGCGAACGCTCGGGCTGGGACATGACGGCCGAGCCCGGTCTGCGCTTGCACCAGGTGGACGCGCGGCGCATTCCCGCGCGTTCCGCGTGAAAGGGGAGTATGGCCGAGCGCATCTATCGCGATCCGGTGCACAACATCATCTCGCTGGAGGAGACGGATCCCGATGACCGGCTCCTCATCCGGTTGATCGATACCCCCGAGTTCCAACGATTGCGCCGGATCAAGCAGTTGGGATTGGCGCTCTTCACCTATCAAGGGGCTGAGCACAGTCGCTTCTCGCATTCGCTCGGCGTGATGCATCTGATGCGGCGCGTCCTCGCCCTCCTCGGGCAGCGGCATCCGATCGATCGCGAGACGCGCCTGACGGCTATGTGCGCGGCCTTGCTCCACGACATCGGGCACGGACCGTTCTCTCACGTTATAGAGGCCGTGCTCGGTTCCCGACATGAGGAGTGGGGAGCGCGGATCGTCCTCGACGAGGGGACACTGATCCATCGCATATTGAGCGAGCGCGATCGCGAGCTACCTGCGCGAATTGTCGCCGTCTGGCAGCATACCTATCGGCCGCGATTCGTCTCCCAGCTTATCTCCAGTCAGATGGACGTGGATCGCTTCGACTATCTCCTGCGCGACAGCCTGATGACGGGCGCGAAATACGGCCTCTACGATTTGGAGTGGATCCTTCACACGCTGGAGATCGCGCCCGAGCGAGAGTGCCTCTACGTCGCGGCTAAAGGCCTTTACGCCGTCGAAGAATATCTGCAGGCGCGCTACTACATGTTCCGCCAGGTCTACTTCCACCGGAACCTGCGGACGGCCGAGGCGATGCTTCGCTCCATCTTCCGACGCGCCATTGATCTCATGGCGAGCGATCGCTTGCAGCACATCGTCTCCGATTCGGTGATGGCAAAGGTCCTGCGACGCGAGTCGCTCTCGACCGAGGAATACCTCGCCTTCGATGATCACGACGTCATGTTCCACGTCAAATGGTGGACGAAGGAGCCCGATCCGATCCTGAGCGATCTGGCGAGCGGATTCCTCCATCGCCGCCTCTTCAAGTCCGTGGACATGCAGATTAATGCTGAGCGCCGACGCCGATTCCTTGAGCAGGCGCGCCGGATCGTCGAAGCCGCCGGGTTCGATCCTCGTTATTATCTGATCGAGGATCGGGCGAGCGATATCCCGTATCTCGGCCCGTATTCCCCAGAGACTTCGGGGCCGGAGAATCGTATCTACGTCGAGGTGGACGGGGGAAGCCGCACCTTACGCGAGATCACGGAAATCTCCCCCGCGATTCGCCGATTGCGGCGATTTCATATCGATCGGCTCTGCTTCCCAGAAGCGGTGAACGAGGCCATTCGCACCCTGATGGAACAGGAGGAGAAGGCATGAGGGTCTCGCGTCGCGAATTCCTCACGCGCGGCCTTCGAGCCGGGGTGACGGCGCTCGCCGGAGCGAGCGCTAGGTCGATCGCGCCGGCCATGTTTCGCGGCGAGGAGGAGACGAGGATCACGCTCCTGCACACGAATGACGTGCATTCGCGGTTGGAGCCGTTCCCCGACGACGATCCGCAATACGCCGGATTGGGCGGAGCCGCTCGACGCGCCGCGCTCGTCAAGCGCATTCGCCGGGAGAATCCAAACACGTTGCTTTTGGACGCCGGCGACGCCTTTCAAGGAACGCCATACTACAACCTCTATCGCGGCGAGGCCGATTATCAGGTCATGTCGGCTATCGGCTACGATGTCGTCACATTGGGGAATCACGAATTCGACAGCGGTTTGGAGGCGCTCGCTCGGGCCCTCAATTTCGCGAAGTTCGATGTCGTGTGCGCCAATTACGACTTCCGCGACACGTTGCTGCGGGATCGCATCAAGCCCTATGTCGTGCGAGAGCTCGCAGGCGTACGCATCGGTATCTTTGGTCTTGGGATCGCCTTGGAGGGGTTGGTGCCGGAGCCACATCGCGTGGGCGTGCGCTACTACGATCCCCTGGCGACGGCGCGCGCCATGGTTCGCACGCTCAAGGAGCGCGAGGAAGCACTGCTCATCATCTGCCTCTCGCACCTGGGGCTGTACGATGAATCCGAGCGGCTGCGAACGGTTCCGCCCCCTATCGGCGATCGCGAGATCGCAAGAGCGGTCGAAGGGATTGATGTGATCATCGGTGGACATACGCATACGTTCATGAAAGAGCCGGAGCTCGTCCGTCGCCCGAGCGGCGGAACGACGCTCATCTTTCAGGTGGGATTCGGCGGCATCGTCTTGGGCCGTCTGGATCTCTTCATCCGCGAGCGGCGACTCGTTGGCTTCCGGGGAAGCGCGCTGCCGATCTCCGGGCGCGCGCTCGCTTGAAGGAGAAGACCGATGTGACGCGGCCGATCATCACCGAAGCCGATATCCTGGCTCTAGAACCGGGAACGGCGTTCTCAGTCCCGCCGGATGCGCTCATTACACCGGCCGCGCAGGACCGCGCGCGAGAGCGCGGGATCGAGATCCGCCGGAGTCCCAACCCGTCTCGCGAGGCGGTCGCTCTCGGCGCCGATCATGCTGGGTTCGCGCTCAAGGAGAAGCTCAAGGCGTGGTTGATCGCGCTGGGATACGAGGTGCGCGATTTCGGGACCTTCGACGAGCGGCCGGTGGATTATCCCGACATTGCGCATCGCGTCGCGCGAGCCGTCTCCCGCGGGGAGATCGCACGTGCCATCTTGCTGGACGGGGCGGGCATCGGTTCCTGCATCGTCGCCAATAAGCTGCCGGGCGTGCGCGCCGCTCTCTGCTATGATCGCGCGACCGCTCGGAATAGTCGCGAGCATAATGACGCGAACGTCTTGACGCTCGGCGCACGCTTGCTCGATGAGGTGACGGCACGAGAGATCGTTTTGGTGTGGCTCACGCATCACTTGACCGAGGAGCGGCATCGGCGCCGCATCGAGAAGATCCGCGACATCGAGCGCCGATATCTGCGGGGCGTCGAGTGAGCGCAATTCCCGCATCTCACTCCGAAAAGATGTTGTACTTACCCTGCGATCTTTGTGGTGGAACGGATGTGCGATTCCTGCTGGCGTGTGAGCGGCTGGATGGGCCGCTTGTGCGATGCCGACAGTGCGGTTTGGTCTACGTGGGGGAGCGACGAGAAGACTTCACCTTCTCGCGCTTCGATCCCGAGCGCTCGCGCCGCTTGGCCGAGCGCGTGAGAGCCCTCGAACTGGTGGACGAAGAGGTCGAGGCGCGCGAAGCACCCGTGCGAGAGCGGGTGATGGCCGAGCGCTTACAATGGGTGCAGCGCTTCATCGCGTCCGGACGACTCTTGGAGCTCGGATGCGCGGAGGGCACGTTTTTGAAGTTGGCCGCTCGCGCGGGATTCCACGCGCACGGGATCGAGCCCGATCCGGTGACGAGCGCGCTGGCTCGGCAGTGTCCCGATATCGTCGTCTTCCCCGGCACGCTCGCCGATGCTCAGTATCCGGCCGCCTCCTTCGATGTCATCGTCCTCTTCCACGTGCTAGAGCATCTGGACTCGCCGCGAAGGACGCTTCACGAACTCCATCGCCTTTTGCGCCCCGGCGGGATCCTCGTCATCGAGACGCCCAATATCGCCTCGCTCTGGTTCTATCTCCTCGGCCGACGGTGGCGACAGTTCATCCCCGATCATTACTACTTCTTCTCGCCCGCCACGTTGACGCGACTCCTTGAGGAGAGCGGATTCCGCCCGCTCGCGCTCACCCATCCGAAGCGAATCGTGAGCCTGCGACTTCTGACTGATCGCGTGAGACGCCTCTCCCCTCTGGCCGGACGACTCCTCATGCGGGCAATCACCCGAATGGGATGGGAAGCACGAACGCTCATCCTCCGCCCCAGCGACGTCCTACTCGCTTCGGCCGCGAAAACATAATCCCCCCTTCAATCCCACCTTGGTTCGATTAGCACTCGAGCTCTCGATGGAGATCCTCCGTCCGGACTACAGTTTCAATCCCACCTTGGTTCGATTAGCACTAAACGGCCCCGTTCATTACCGTATCTCGTACAGCTGTTTCAATCCCACCTTGGTTCGATTAGCACGAGAGGGACACTGGTGGGGAAGAGCAGAAAACTTAGGTTTCAATCCCACCTTGGTTCGATTAGCACTCATCTTGTCTCAAGTGTTGGAGCGACCACAAGACGTTTCAATCCCACCTTGGTTCGATTAGCACTGGACGGTTGCGCGATCACCCCCGCGCAGTTCTCCCTGTTTCAATCCCACCTTGGTTCGATTAGCACTTGCCCGGAGAAGGCGTATTCCGCTCCCCCCATATCGGGTTTCAATCCCACCTTGGTTCGATTAGCACAAGAGGCCGAGCCGTGTCGTGAGATTGCCACGCCGAGTTTCAATCCCACCTTGGTTCGATTAGCACCAACGGCATGCGGTCGCTGGCGGAACCCCTGTTGAGGGTTTCAATCCCACCTTGGTTCGATTAGCACCGGTCGAACGACCGGAATCGTTGCGAATCATCCCAGTTTCAATCCCACCTTGGTTCGATTAGCACCTACTTGCTGAGCGGAGTAATAGGGAGGAACTGATAGTTTCAATCCCACCTTGGTTCGATTAGCACGACCGAGAGGTCGTTCTTGAAGAAGTGTATTTCCACGTTTCAATCCCACCTTGGTTCGATTAGCACCCATCAACGGGTCCTCAGCTTCCCATTTCATCATATAGTTTCAATCCCACCTTGGTTCGATTAGCACGGGGCGGAAGTGGAAGCCCCTTCCCCTTGCCCCCCGTTTCAATCCCACCTTGGTTCGATTAGCACCTGTTTAAATTCAAGGACTTACAAATAGGGCGCACCGTTTCAATCCCACCTTGGTTCGATTAGCACTTGAGTGAGCTGAAGCGGCTATTCGGCGACGACGTGCGTTTCAATCCCACCTTGGTTCGATTAGCACATGGACGATTTGCTGGGAATTCCAGAATTCGTGCCGGGTTTCAATCCCACCTTGGTTCGATTAGCACCGAAGCTGCGAGGGCAACGCAAATGCCTACTCCCGAGTTTCAATCCCACCTTGGTTCGATTAGCACGGGTCCGCAAGAGGGGTCTGGGCTGGCCCCGTCTTTGTTTCAATCCCACCTTGGTTCGATTAGCACGAATCCGCACGCCCGAGCTTCACCAGCGCGACCTTGGTTTCAATCCCACCTTGGTTCGATTAGCACTGGGTGGGGGGGACGGTGGGTACACACACCCCATTGTTTCAATCCCACCTTGGTTCGATTAGCACGAATCCGAACGTTCTCGCCGGGACATTCTTCTCGAATGTTTCAATCCCACCTTGGTTCGATTAGCACGCGGTAACGGATACCGACGCAAGATCGCATCCCGTCGTTTCAATCCCACCTTGGTTCGATTAGCACCGTCGAGCCAGAGGATTTTCTCGGCCCGTTCGACTTGTTTCAATCCCACCTTGGTTCGATTAGCACATTTGGGGGCCACGGGAATGGTCCTCCTTTGAGGACGTTTCAATCCCACCTTGGTTCGATTAGCACCGGCGGTCGTGGTTGACCGAAAAAGACCACGTAATCAGTTTCAATCCCACCTTGGTTCGATTAGCACGAACAGCCTCTCAATCTCGGCCAACACCTGATCGCTCGTTTCAATCCCACCTTGGTTCGATTAGCACAATTGGGGAATTCCCCGAGGAATCCCTCGAAAATCTTGTTTCAATCCCACCTTGGTTCGATTAGCACCGAGGTCGTCACTACTGGTCGGGTGTATCGGTTCGTGTTTCAATCCCACCTTGGTTCGATTAGCACCAAGACCTTCACCGGATTCGTCTCAATCCCCACCGTGTTTCAATCCCACCTTGGTTCGATTAGCACGAATACGTATTCCGTGTGCGCGTCGCTGGTAGACCGGTTTCAATCCCACCTTGGTTCGATTAGCACAGTAATATTCAAATTCATCCCGTGTGGCTTCGTCCAGTTTCAATCCCACCTTGGTTCGATTAGCACCGGATTTCAAAGAAATCGAAGAACGATTGCGCACGCGTTTCAATCCCACCTTGGTTCGATTAGCACCCGTCGCCGCAGCCGCCAACACAGTCGCAAGCACAAGTTTCAATCCCACCTTGGTTCGATTAGCACGATCGTCGAGAGCGCGACCATCCTCACAGTGGAAGGGTTTCAATCCCACCTTGGTTCGATTAGCACGTCGTCAATGACTATCGCGCACCGTAGCTGCGAGAGGTTTCAATCCCACCTTGGTTCGATTAGCACCGAGCTTCTGATCGCCGCGCGATGTCCGGCTCGCGCAGTTTCAATCCCACCTTGGTTCGATTAGCACCACCCACACGTTTTCGATAGCGGCGAACTCTGCCTCGTTTCAATCCCACCTTGGTTCGATTAGCACGCGGCGAACTCTGCCTCGGGAGCGCGCCGCGCGTCGGTTTCAATCCCACCTTGGTTCGATTAGCACTATACGCACCCTGTCGATCTTCATATCTCCCTCCTTTGTTTCAATCCCACCTTGGTTCGATTAGCACTTAACCTGCTGAAACTGTTACTTGATGAGTTAATCAGTTTCAATCCCACCTTGGTTCGATTAGCACCGACTTCACCCGCTCAACGCGAAAGCTAGATAGTGGTTTCAATCCCACCTTGGTTCGATTAGCACGCTTGTCGAGGTCAAAAAGGACGTGAGCGATGAGTTGTTTCAATCCCACCTTGGTTCGATTAGCACCCATTGACCCGGCCGGGTTAGCGAACCCCTCCCTTGTTTCAATCCCACCTTGGTTCGATTAGCACCCACGAGTTTGTCTAACTTCTCCGTAACCTCAACCTGTTTCAATCCCACCTTGGTTCGATTAGCACCCCAAAGAATTTGGCCGAAAAAGACCAAATTCCAGCCAAATTATGCCGTCGACCCTCGGTAGCTGTCAAGAGAGTGGGGAACGACGGCACACAGGAAATTCTATCCCAATTCGTCTTGGCCAGATGTGCTGTCGGAACGACACCATGATCCCCAACTAGCCTGGCCATACCGCTATGTGCTCGGAGATCGCTGGAGTGGGAGTGAAACCGAGGCGGTGCTCGATACAAGACCGCTTCCTCGTTCATTTGTTCAACCACGATGGGAGAAATCACGCATCAGCGCTCTTAAGCATCATGCTGAGTGGGGCATCATGCATCGCGGACTCTCCTGTAATCTGTTACCATCCGCTCTTAAGCATCATGCTGAGTGGGGCATCCTTCGTTTAGTCCCCCGGTGGAAAAGTAAAACGATCACGAGGTTCGATCTCAAGGTCAGCAGCGAGGTTCGCCGCCTCAATGGTGGAAAAGTAAAA
>JAUQQC010000019.1 GCA_030550025.1 Acidobacteriota bacterium
CCTGTCAGCTCGAACGATTCGAGCGTCCGCTTGATGTGCGCCATGAACTGGTCAGCGATGGCGCCGTCAATGAGCCGATGATCGAAAGAGAGGGAGAAATAAGCCATCGCCCGGATCGCGATCGCATCGTCCTCGACGACGACTGGGCGCTTGGTGATCCGCCCGACGCCCAAGATCGCGACCTGGGGTTGATGAATCACCGGCGTCCCGAAGAGCGAGCCGAAGACGCCCGGATTCGTGATCGTGAACGTCCCGCCTTGGACCTCTTCCGGTTTGAGCTGCTTGTTCCGAGCGCGCGTGGCCAAATCGTGCACCGCTTTGGCCAATCCGACGAGGCTGAGCGCATCCGCGTTCTTGATGACGGGGACGATGAGGCCCCACTCCAGGGCGACGGCGATGCCGATGTTGATATCCTTCTTGTAGACGATCTTGTCTTCGGCGACCGACGCGTTGAGCAGAGGGAAGGCCTTCAGGGCGCTCACGCAGGCTTGAATGATGAAGGGCAGGTAGGTGAGCTTGATGCCGTGTCGTTGCTCGAAATCCGGTTGTAGCTGTTCCCGCAATCGGCTGACGCGCGTCATGTCGATCTCGAAGAACGTCGTCACATGAGGGGCGACGCGCTTGCTGTAGACCATGTGCTCGGCGATCTTCTTCCGCATGACGCTCATCGGGACAATCTCGACGCGCTCTCCAGGGAGATAGGGGGGATAGAGCGGCGTCTCCAGCTCCGGGGCTTCCGGTGAGGGAGCTTCAACCGGCTGCGGACGCACTTCGGAAGGGTGAGCAGCGCGCTCCTCCAGGTACCGGAGGACATCGCGCTTGGTGACCCGTCCACCGCGTCCCGTCCCTTCGACCTGCGTGAGGTCAATGCCGTACTCTTGCGCCAGCTTCTCCACGACCGGCGACGAACGCACGGCCTTCCGCTCGGCACGCTCGGCCGGGATGGTAATGCGGATCTCCTGCTTCTGCTTCTCCCAGGGATGAGGGGGGAGGATAATCTCGCGCATGGGCGATGGTTCGGTCGTGGGGGGGACGGCGCGCGTCGGTTCGGGTGCCGGCTCTCTCGGCGGCACGGCTTCCGTCGCCGCGCGCTCGCTCACCTCACGCGGCGGTGCCTCAACGGCCTCCTTATCCGTCTCGATATAGGCGACTACGGTTTGAATGGGGACGGTCTCCCCTTCGTGGACGAGGACCTCAGCCAGGACGCCTTCGGCTGGCGAGGGGATCTCCGCGTCCACCTTATCCGTGGAGATCTCAAAGAGCGGTTCATCGCGGCGAACGTAGTCGCCCGGTCTCTTGAGCCACTTGGTGACCGTCCCTTCGGCGATGCTCTCACCCATCTGGGGCATGATGACTTCGACTTTCATGCGACACCTCCTTGGGAGCGCGCAAGAGCGCTCTTCGGCCTTTCTCCCTCTTCAATAGTTGGCGACCCATCGGACGGCTTGGACGATCTCCTCCACTTGGGGGAGGAAGAATTCCTCCAGCGGAGGACTGAACGGGATCGGCGTGTCCGGGGCCGTGACGCGAACGACGGGCGCTTCGAGGTACTCGAAGATGCGCTCGTTGATACGCATGGCGATCTCCCCGGCGATCCCTCCCGTGCGCGTATCCTCATGAACGATGACGGCGCGTCCCGTTTTCGCCACCGAGCTGAGGATGGTCTCGTCGTCCAAGGGCAGGAGCGTGCGCAGATCTACGACCTCGACCTCGATGCCTTCCTGCGCGACGATCTCGGCTGCTTCGAGTGACTTGTGCAGCATCCATCCGTAGGTCAGGATGGTGACATCCCGGCCCAGACGCTTGATGTCCGCTTTCCCAATGGGGACGATGTAGTCGCCCTCAGGCACTTCCCCTCGGATGCGACGATAGAGATATTTGTGCTCGAAGTAGAGCACGGGGTCCTCGTCCCGAATGGCAGCCTTGATGAGGCCCTTGGCGTCATACGGCGTGGCGGGCTCCACGATCTTCAACCCAGGCGTGTGGAAGAAATACGCTTCGACGTTCTGCGAATGGAAAGGGCCCCCGTGCACGCCGCCGCCGCAAGGGCCGCGCACGACAATGGGGACGCCCGCGCCCCAGCGATATCGGCACTTCGCGGCGAAGTTCGTCAGTTGGTCGAAAGCGATGGAGATGAAGTCAATGAATTGCATCTCGGCGACCGGACGCAAGCCCACTAGGGCCGCTCCGATGGCCGCGCCCACGATGGCCGCCTCCGAGATCGGCGTGTCGATGACGCGCTCTTCGCCGAAACGTTCGAGGAATCCTTCGGTGACCTTAAACGCGCCTCCATAGACGCCGATGTCTTCGCCGAGCAAGAAGACGCGTTCATCGCGCTCCATTTCCTCCCAGAGCCCTTGGCGAATGGCTTCCAAGTAGGTCAACACGGGCATAAGCGGTGGTACCTCCTCAGGATCGAGTCCTCACCGCGTGCTCGCGCGGCAGAGGAGCGACTTCCGAAACGGAAGGCGTCTCGGCATAGACCCCCTCCAAGGCGATTCGCGGATCAGGCATCGGCGACTGCTCCGCATACTGCAGATCGGCCTCGATCTCCTGTTCGATGCGATGGGTGATGGCCTCGAAATCGGTCTCATCGGCCATGCCGTGCTCTTTCAGATAGGTCTCCAGGCGAAGGATCGGATCGCGCTTCTGCCAATACTCGAGCAGCTCGCGGGGGACGTACCAAGCGTCGTCATGCTCGGCATGACCGCGCATGCGGAAGGTCTTGACCTCCAGCAACGTCGGCCCCAATCCTTCGCGCGCTCGCTCGACGGCGCGACGCGTGGCGTGATAAACGGCGATGACGTCGTTGCCGTCCACCGTCTCGCCGAAGATCCCGTAGCCGATGGCGCGATCGGCGATATTCTCAATGGCCATCTGTTTATGTTTGGGCGTCGAGTAGGCGTAGCCGTTGTCCTCAGCGATGACGATCAAGGGGAGCTTCAAGACGGCGGCGAAGTTCAGGCCTTCGTGGAAAGCTCCCGTGCTGGTCCCCCCGTCGCCAATATAGGTGAGAGCGACCGAGCGCTTTCGCTGCATCTTCGAAGCCAGGGCGATTCCGGCCATCACCGGGATGAGATCACCGAGATGGCTGATCGGAGGGATGATGCCGCGTTCTACGCTCCCGAAGTGAACGATATTATCCTTGCCGCGCGTCGGGCTCGTCCCCTTGCCCATGTACTGAGTGAAAACTTCCCAGGGGCGAACGCCCCGCACAAAGAGCGCGCCGAGGTTCCGGATCATCACCGCCAGGAAATCCCCCTCTTCGAGAGCGTAAGCGCTGGCGACGGATTCGCCCTCCTGTCCGAGACTGCGATAGAGACCCCCTACGATCTTCCCTTGCCGGTAGAGGCGCTGCAGCCGTTCCTCCACCATTCGGGTCAGTTTCATGTAGTAGTACATGTCCAGGAGCTGCTCGCGGGTCAGCGTCTCCTCCATACGTGGCTCTCTCCATCTGAGACGGGAACGGATTGCAAGGGCGGGCCGAAAGACCGCGCCCCACACGTCCTTTCTCTCCCGCTTCGCTCACAAAGGCGTGGCCTCATGCCGTCCTCGCGAAGTCGCCTATTACTATAGCGGAGGCGGTGCGGCGGCGACAAGCTCCGGTTTCAAGAGAGTGGCCTCCTCTTGAATTCCTGCGCGAGCCGGCTATACTTAAGGTGAAAAAAACCAACGCGGGAGGAACGGACGTGCTCACAAAGCTCAAGGAACGGCTTGAGGCCGAATTGCGCGCTTTAGAGAATGAGTTGAAGTTCGAGTTGCCCAAGGAGTTGCAGAAGGCTTTGGCGCATGGCGACTTGCGGGAGAACGCGGAGTATCAAGCGGCCCTTCAGCGTCAGGAATTCGTCCGCGCGCGCATCGCGCAGATTCGCAAACAGCTTTCCGATCTCTCGATGCTCAACGTGAACGCGCTCCCTCGAGATCGAGTGGCCTACGGTTCGACGGTCACACTCCTGGACTTGGATACCGGCGAAGAGGTGACCTATCGGTTGGCGCTCGGCGATGAGGTGGATCCCGAGCGCGGGATCATCTCCGTCTCTTCCCCCATCGGCTCGAGCCTTTTGGGGAAACGGGAGGGCGATGAGGTGATCGTTCACACGCCGGCGCGTAAACGCCGGTTCGAGATCATCCGGCTCATCACCTTGCCGCAAGAGCTGGAAGGAGGAGAAGCGTCCTGAGGCGTGGTCGGTGCGCGCCCGTCGGACGCTCCCTCACGGCGCCAGATAAATCTCTGCCCCCGATGCCCGGAACTCCTCCGCTTTCTCTTGCAATCCGGCGGCTCGTGCCTCCTCAAGTGAGAGTCCTCTCCGCGCGGCGTAATCGCGCAGCTCCTCCGTGATGCGCATGGAGCAAAACTGTGGGCCACACATCGAGCAGAAGTGCGCGAGCTTCGCCCCTTCGGCCGGAAGCGTCTCATCGTGATAGGCCCGCGCCGTCTCCGGATCGAGAGAGAGATTGAATTGATCCTCCCAGCGGAATTCGAAACGCGCCTTGGACAGGACGTCATCCCGCAATTGAGCGCCGGGATGTCCCCGCGCTAGATCGGCTGCGTGCGCGGCGATGCGATAGGCGATCACGCCATCTTTGACGTCCTGTTTGTTCGGCAGGCCGAGATGCTCCTTAGGCGTGACGTAGCAGAGCATCGAAGCTCCGTACCAGCCGATGAGCGCGGCGCCGATGGCGCTGGTGATGTGATCATATCCGGGCGCAATGTCAGTCACCAACGGCCCTAGCGTGTAAAACGGTGCTTCCTGACAAAGAGCGATCTCTTTCTCCACGTTCTCCCGAATGAGTTGCATGGGGATGTGGCCCGGACCCTCGATCATGACCTGGCAATCCATCTCCCAGGCGATGCGCGCCAACTCGCCTAAGGTCTCCAGCTCCGCCATCTGCGCCTCATCGTTGGCGTCGGCAATGGAGCCTGGGCGCAGACCATCACCTAAGGAGAACGCCACATCATAAGCGGCCATGATCTCGCAGATCTCTCGGAAGTGTGTGTAGAGGAAGTTCTCTTGGTGATGGGCCAAGCACCACTTGGCGATGATCGAGCCTCCACGAGAGACGATCCCCGTCACTCGATTCATCGTGAGGGGAATGTGATGAAGCCGAACGCCCGCGTGGATGGTGAAGTAGTCCACTCCCTGTTCGGCCTGCTCGATGAGGGTGTCGCGGAAGATCTCCCAGGTCAGCTCCTCCGGTTTCCCACCGACTTTCTCCAAGGCTTCGTAGATGGGGACCGTCCCAATGGGGACGGGCGAGTTGCGGAGGATCCATTCCCGCGTCTCATAGATGTTCTTCCCCGTTGAGAGGTCCATGACCGTATCCGCCCCCCAGCGGATCGCCCAAAGCATCTTTTCGATCTCCTCCTCGATGGAGGAGGCGACCGGCGATGTCCCGATGTTGGCGTTGATCTTCACCAGGAAGTTTCGGCCGATGATCATTGGTTCCAGTTCGAGATGGTTGATGTTGGCGGGGATGATGGCGCGGCCGCGGGCGACTTCCTGCCGGACGAATTCCGGGGTGATCTCGCGCGGGAAGGAAGCGCCGAAGGCCTCTCCCCGATGTGGGGGACGAGCTTGCGGATATTCCCGGGCGATCTCTCGAAGGATGTTCTCGCGCAGGGCGACGAACTCCATCTCCGGCGTGATGATGCCTCGGCGAGCGTAGTACATCTGCGTGACGCGGTGGCCGGGCCGAGCTCGCAGGCGCGGGCGCCGCGAGGAGAGTGGCAGTCGGTCCAAACACGCCTTCCGGCGCTCGGAGTCCGCGACGACCTCCACATCACCGCGCTCTTGAATCCAGGCCAGGCGAATCGGCGGCAAGCCCTCGCGCATGTTCACTTCGACCGCCGGATCTGTATATGGACCCGTGGTGTCATAGAGGTAGATCGGGGGGTTCTCCTGCCTGGCGCCATCTCGACCGATGGTCGGGGTGAGCCGCACCTCGCGCACGGGAACGCGAATATCGGGGCGCGTCCCTTGAACGTACACCTTCCGCGAGGCCGGAAAAGGTGGAATCCGCAGCGCCCCCCCAGTGACCTCTAGGGGTTCTGACGCGTTCTTTCTCGGCATGTTCGATGCCTCCTGCTCAAGACTCCGACAAGGGGGAAAGTGTATCGAGAGCGCGACCTCCATGCAAGGTGGAGGTACAGAGTGCGCTTTTTGACGCAGGGGGTGCGGGAAATTTCGCTCCCGGGGGCGTGGCTCCGCCTTTCGCCTCTGGTTCAAAGTCCCTGCTCATTTTTGAGTTGCTTGTGACCTGAGCGCTCATCGCTTTGGCCCGGAGTTTGCTTTCAAGAATGATGTCAAGGGGTCTTTTTGCCCAAGACTGGTATGGGAGGAGGCCTATGGGGGGAGGAATCGTGCGAGAAGGAAGCGGGTGGACCTATTGCGGGGCGCCTGTGGCTCCGCTGCCCAAAGGGTTACCGAAGCTCGTCGAGTCCATCTGTCCGGAATGTCGTCGCATCATCCCCGCGCGCATCTTCGAGCACGAAGGACGGGTGATGATGGAGAAGCGATGTTCGGAGCACGGCGAATTTCGAGACATCGTCTGGTCCGATGTTCGACTCTATCTGAAAGCCGAGCAATGGGCCTTTGAGGGAGGGCGTGGGGTCTCCAATCCGGCTGTGCCGGATGCCGTGCTCTGCCCGCAGGATTGTGGCCTCTGTCAGATGCATTTGAGCCACACGGGCTTGGCGAACATTGACCTGACGAACCGTTGTAATTTGACCTGTCCCGTCTGCTTCGCCAATGCGAACGTAGCGGGGTATGTCTATGAGCCTTCGCTCGAGCAGGTCTATCGGATGCTGCGGCAATTGCGCGAGATGCGCCCGGTCGCAGCTCGGGTCATTCAATTCTCGGGCGGGGAGCCAACGATCTATCCTCATTTCCTCGAGGCTGTGCGAATGGCGCGGGATTTGGGGTTCTCGCATATTCAGGTCGCCACAAACGGCCTTCGATTCGCCACCGAGCCCGGCTTCGCCGAGAGGTGCGCTGAGGCTGGATTGCATACGCTCTATCTGCAGTTCGATGGCTTGAGCGACGAGATCTATCGTAAGACGCGCGGGCAGCCGCTCTGGGAGTTGAAGCAGCAGGCCGTTGAGGCTGCCCGTCGGGCGGGATTGAAGATCGTCTTCGTCCCGACGATCGCGCGTGGGGTGAACGATCATGAGGTCGGCCGCATCCTGCAGTTCGCCCTCGAGAATATTGACGTCGCGTCGGGCATCACGTATCAACCGGTGACGTTCACCGGGCGCATCGCTCAGAAGAAACGGGAGCAAATGCGCTATACGCTCACCGACTTGGTGAAGGACCTGGCCGAGCAGACCGGAATCGTGGACACGTACTACGATTGGTATCCCACGCCCTGCACCGTCTCGTTCTCGCAGTTCTTGAGCGCCTTGCAGGGAGAGGAGACGATCGCCCTCACCTGCCATCCCCATTGTTCGCTGGCGACTTATCTCTTTGTGGACGCGCGGACGAAGACGGCGATCCCCGTCACACGCTTCGTGGACGTGGAGGGGATGCTGCGAGCGTTCCGCGAGTGGGCGCCACGAATCCGTCAGCTTCCTTCCAAGAAACTCCGGGCGATGATGGCGTATGTTGTCCTGCGGCGGTTCTTCCGCTCGGAGGCCGCGCCACCGGGATTGACTTACGTGAAGTTCCTCCGAACGCTCGAAGGGCTCGTGGACAAGCGCATCGGGCGCGGGGAGAACGAGGAGCGGCTCACCTATCGAACGCTCATGGTCGCCGGGATGCATTTCATGGACGCCTACAACTATCAGCTCGATCGCGTCATGCGCTGCGTCATTCACTATTCGGCTCCCGATGGGCGAATCTACCCCTTCTGCACGTACAACTCGGGGATCACATTCCGCGAGAGGATCGAGCAGAGCTTCTCGATCCCCTTGGAGGCGTATATCGCGGCTTCCGAGAAGGGACCCGTAACGACGAGAACCGTCTTGAAGGTGTGAAGCTTGCTTCCGACCTTCGCGCTCGGGCAGAATATGGCTCTACCTTCGAGTGGAGGAGGGAAATATGGAGTTGAAGGTCGTTCCCTTGGAAATTCCGTCCGGATGTAACCTCATCGTCGGGCAGGCACACTTCATCAAGACGGTCGAAGACCTCTATGAAGCGATGGCGACCAGCTCACCGCACGTCAAGTTCGGGCTGGCGTTCTGTGAGGCTTCTGGACCATGTCTGATTCGGTTTGAGGGGAATGACGCGGAGCTGACAGAGGTGGCGGTCCGGAACGCGCGCCAGTTGAGTGCCGGGCATGCGTTCGTGATCCTCTTGCGAGAGGGATATCCGATCAACGTCCTCAATGCGATCAAAGCGTGTCAGGAAGTGTGTACGATTCACTGCGCGACGGCTAATCCCGTCCAGGTTATTCTCGTGGAGACTGAGCAAGGGCGAGGAATTCTTGGCGTTGTGGATGGATTCGCATCCAAGGGGGTTGAGGGGGAGGAAGAAAAGGCGAAGCGGAAGGAGCTGCTGCGAAAGATCGGGTACAAGCTCTCGTAAGCTCGCCTTCGGGGTTTGTGAGGAAGCCGTGTTTCATGAATGATCTTTCTCAAGCCTGAGGCGTCGCCGTTATGTGGGGAATTGGAGACTCGCGTCCGATAACGAAGGGCTTTTTCCTTCAGTTTCCTTACACTGAGCATTCCTGTGCTGAGTCTTCCCGTACGGCTCTTTGCCCCGAAGTTGCATGGGCGTTTCTTAGGGGAGTTTACTCTTCGAGCTGAGGTTGAAAACGGGGGAAGTGTTGGGTGGCCAGTCGGCCGATGATAGTGGCGCCGCGAGCAAGATAGGGAGATGTGAAGCTCTCTCGCAGCAGATCGAAGCGCCATGGGAAGACGTTCAGGGCGAGATAGATGACCGAGCACAAGGCCCATCCACGCAGTAGGCCGAAGAGACCGCCCATACCCTGATCGAGCCAACTCAAGTGAGCTCGACGCAAGCCCGAATGAAGCGCGCGCGCAAGCAGGAGGCCGATGAGGAGCACCAGCAGGTACGTGCTGAGAAAAGCGAGCAGATGCGCCATCGTCTCCGATTCGACGAGAGGACGGAGGAGCGGAACAGCGCCGCGATAGGACGAGCTGGCGAGGAAAAAACCACCGATGGTGGCGGTCGTTGTGATGACGCTTCGCGCGAATCCGCGCGAGAGCCCTCTGAGTGTCGAGAGGCCGACCACGAAGAGGACGATGGCATCCAGGACCGTCATGAGAGCATATCCTCACCCGTCAGGAGGCGATAGGCCATCAGATACCGCTGGGCCGTTTGGGCGATGATGGATTCGGGAAGGCGGGGAGCCGGAGGCCTTTTGTCCCATCCGATGGACTCCAGGTAGTCGCGGAGGAATTGTTTGTCAAAGGACGGTTGCGGACGTCCGGGAGCGTACTGATCGGCGGCCCAAAAGCGCGAGGAATCCGGCGTCAGTGCCTCATCGATCCACAAGAGCGTTTGATCTCGCCATCCGAATTCGAACTTCGTATCGGCGAGGATGAGGCCTCGGGCGAACGCGTACTCAGCCGCCCGCATGTAGAGAGCGAGGCTCAGGTCCTTGAGCCGACGAGTCAACTCGGTCCCGATGCGATCAGCCATCTCGGCTTCAGAGATATTGATGTCATGTCCTTCGGTGGCCTTGATCGCAGGGGTGAAGATCGGTTCCGGGAGTTTCGCCGCTTCGACCAATCCGGGGGGCAGGCGGAGACCGCCAACGGTTCCGGACTGTTGGTACTCTCTCCAGGCCGATCCGGCCAGATACCCGCGCACGACGCATTCGATGGGAATCGGGTGCGCGCGATGCACGAGCATGCTGCGGGAGCGAAGCGTCGTGCGTTCCGTCTCCGTGAGCCCGTCGAGCGCATGGAGATCGGTCGCGATCAGGTGATGGGGGGCGATGGATTCCAGACATCGGAACCAGAATGCGGAGAGCTGAGTGAGAACGGCTCCTTTGCCAGGGATGCCATCTGGCAGGACGACATCGAAGGCCGAGATGCGATCGGTCGTGACGATCAAGAGGCGGTCATCGCCGACGGCGTAGATATCGCGGACCTTTCCTCGTCGGAGGAGGGGATAAACCGTGAGATTCGTCTCCAAGAGGATCGGGGGAAGACTCATGGCTTGAGCAGCGCGTCGAGCGTTTTCATCAGTTCGCTCCGGTAGCTCTCCGGATCTGCGAATCCCACATGCGGAGCGCCGATAGGCTCTCCGTTGCGATCGAGGATGAGGAGGGCGGGGACGCCATCGGTCTTGAACTCTTGCAGGATGCGCGCTTCGGGATCGCGGAGCACGGGCAGGCGCACGCCCAAGCGGGAGACGAACTGCCGGAGCTGGTCATTGGAGACCTCGGGATCGTCGATGCTGATCCAGAAGAAAGCGACCGGGCGTCCTGTATAGTGATCGGCGATCTTTTGCAAGACGGGCAACTCCTCCCGGCAGGGTGGGCACCAGGTGGCGCCGAAGGAGAGGACGACGACCTGTCCGCGATAGTGCGTCAGGTCCACCGTCCGACCATCGAGCGCAAGCAGCGAGAAGGATCGTTTCTGCGCGGGCATCTCGTAAAGGGCGAGCACGACGAGGGCGAGCGCGAAGATTTTTCTCATAAGTGTCTCCTCCCAAGCCATGTACTGTAGCACACCGGGCATCGGTCGAAAAGGCCGTGGACGTCATCGGAGGGCTCGCCCCTCACTCCGGAGATAGGCGGCGAGGAACTGCCCCGTATAGGATTCTGGGACGCGCATGATCGCTTCCGGGGGGCCTTGAGCGACGACGTATCCGCCACGCTCTCCGCCTTCGGGGCCGAGGTCGATGATCCAGTCGGCACATTTGATGACGTCCAGGTTGTGCTCGATGATGATGACCGATCCGCCAGCGGCGATCAAACGGCGGAAGGCAGTGATCAACTTTTGGATGTCGTCGAAGTGCAGGCCGGTCGTCGGTTCGTCGAAGAGATAGAGCGTGCGGGCGCTGGTCTCTTTTGCCAGGTGGGCGGCGAGTTTGAGGCGTTGGGCTTCCCCGCCGGAGAGCGTCGTTGCCGATTGTCCGAGGCGGATGTACCCGAGGCCGATCTGATCGAGGATCTCCAACCGTCGCGTGATCTTCGGCACATCGGCGAAGAAGTGGAGAGCTTCGCGGACCGTCATGTTGAGGACCTCGTGGATGGTCTTTCCTCGGTAGCGGATCTCCAGCAGTGCGGGTTGAAAGCGCATCCCTTGGCATTGCTCGCAGACGAGTTCGACATCAGCCAGGAATTGCATCTGGACGGTCACGACGCCGTTGCCTTCGCAGGCCTCACAGCGGCCGCCGGGCACATTGAAGGAGAAGTGCGCTGGGGTGAAGCCGCGCGCTTGGGCCTCGCGCGTGGCGGCGAAGAGTTCGCGGATGGCGTCGAAGACCTTCAGGTACGTCGCCGGGTTCGAGCGAGGCGTGCGCCCAATAGGGGATTGATCCACGAGGATGATCTCGTCCAGCCATTCTCCACCTTCGATCTTGCGAACGGGACCGACCGATTGATTCCACTCTCCGCGCTGCTTCTTGAGATTGGCGTAGAGGACGTCGTAGACGAGAGTGGACTTGCCGGAGCCGGAGACACCCGTGATGCAGACCATCAGCTCCAGGGGGATGTCCACGTCAATATCCTTGAGGTTGTGGGCGCGCGCGCCGCGGATCGCGAGGCGGCGCTCGGTCGGGGAGAGGCGCTGCGTTGGGGTGGGAATGCTCAGTTCGCCGCGCAGGTATTTCCCAGTCAGCGAGGAGGGAGCGCGTTGCAATGCTTCGGGCGTCCCCTGGAAGACGACCTCGCCACCGTGTTCGCCGGCGCCGGGTCCCAGATCGATGACGTGATCGGCGGCCAGGATCATCTCGCGATCGTGCTCGACCACAAGCACCGTGTTCCCGAGGTCACGTAGGTGCTTGAGCAGGCGGATGAGGCGCTGCGTATCTCGCGGATGCAGGCCGATGCTCGGCTCATCTAGGACGTAGAGGGTGCCGACCAGGGAAGCGCCGAGGCTCGTCGCCAGTTGAATACGCTGGGCTTCGCCGCCGGAGAGGGTGAAGGTATGCCGATCGAGCGTCACATAATCGAGGCCGACATCCACGAGGAAGGCAAGCCGCTGGCGGATCTCCTGAAGCAACCGGCCGGCGATCGCCTCTTCTTGGGGCGTGAGAGTGAGTGCGGCGAAGAAAGCGGCGCATTCACCGATGCTCATGGCGCAGACTTCCGGGAGCGTCTTCCCGCCGACGCGCACGGCTAGGGCTTCGGGTCTCAAGCGCGTGCCCTTGCAGGAGGGACAAGTCGTATAGCCGCGATATTTGCTCAGGAAGATGCGCACGTGCAGCTTGTACTTCTTCGTCTCCAACCATTCGAAGAAGCCGCGGATGCCGGGGAAATCGCCCTTCCCTTGGATGATCCAGCGCTGGTGTTCTCGGGAGAGGTGAGAGAAGGGGACATCGGTGGGGATCTTCATGCGGCGGCAGAAGGCGAGCAGTTCCTCCTGTGCCCACTCGAACTGGGGCTTCGTCCAGGGTTCGATCGCCCCCTCTTGCAACGAGCGCTCGCGATCCGGGATGACTAGATCCAGATCGAGTCCGATGAGGTTGCCGAAGCCCTGACAGCTGGGACAGGCGCCATGGGCGCTGTTGAAGCTGAAGAGCTGCGGTTCGGGCTCGATGTATCGGGTTTGGCATTGCGGGCAGGTCAGGTGCGCCGTGAACGTGAACTTCTGCGGGGGATCGCTGAGGAGCACGATTTCGGCGACACCCTCACCTTCGCGGTAGCAGAGCTCCAGCGAATCGATCAAGCGCGACCGAATATCGGGACGGAGGACGAGGCGATCCACGAGGACGCTCGTCTCGTCGAGGACGGGAGGGGTCTGGAGATCCGCGATCTCCACGACCTGGCCCCGCACGTAGAGGCGTGTGAATCCGCGCTGCTGCAGGGCCAGCAGTAGCGCCTTTGGCGAGATATCGCTCCGCTGGGAGCGTCCATTCTCGGCTTTGCGAGCCAGCGGGAAGAGGACGTAGAAGCGGAGTCCTTCGGGGAGTTGCAAGAGGCGATCGGCGATCGTTTCCGGGGTCTGGCGAATGACCTCGTTGTGGCAAGTCAGGCAATAGACGCGGCCGATTCGGGCGAAGAGCAACCGCAGATAGTCGTAGATCTCCGTCTGCGTGGCGACGGTGGAGCGCGGGTTACGGCTGAGGGGTTTTTGCTGGATGGCGATCGTCGGGCAGAGACCCGTGATCTCGTCCACGTCTGGCCTCCTCATGCGCTCGAGAAACTGACGGGCATAGGCGGAGAGGGACTCCACATACCGGCGCTGGCCTTCGGCGTAGATCGTGTCGAACGCGAGGCTCGATTTCCCCGAGCCGGAGACCCCGGTGATGACGGTCAGGCTCCCGTGCGGGATCTCACAAGTGATGTTCTTGAGGTTGTGTACGCGCGCGCCGCGCACGATGAGCGCCGTGTGCTCACTCATAACCAAAGAAGTATAGATCGGCCTCTCGCGGATAGGCAACGTGGGGGCGGCACATTGTCTTGGCGAATGGGTGTGCTAAAATCTTGTTCGAAGATAGTGCGGACGCTTCATCGCAAGGGGGGACCGATGAGGGAATTCGAGCGAGTCGAAGAGGTGAAGGAGGAGAATCCGCTCGACTCGATGCTTTACCATTTCGATCAAGCGGCACAGCTCCTCCGTTTGGAACCGGACCTGTACACGTTCATGCGGCATCCGAGTTTGGAAGTGACCATCTACATTCCCGTGATCATGGATGACGGGCATTTGGAGGTATTCGTCGGGTATCGCGTGCAACACAACTTCGCGCGGGGACCGGCCAAGGGGGGGATTCGCTTCGCGCCCGATGTGACATTGGACGAGATTCGGGCTCTGGCGGCGTGGATGACGTGGAAGTGCGCAGTCGTGAACATCCCGTTTGGGGGAGCGAAGGGCGGAGTCGTCTGCAATCCGGCCGAGTTATCGCGAGGGGAGTTGGAGCGATTGACGCGACGCTACACGGCGCAACTTCTGGACATCTTGGGGCCAGAGCGGGATGTGCCGGCGCCGGACTTGAACACGGACGAGCAAGTCATGGCGTGGATTATGGACACCTATTCGATGCATGCACGGCATGTGGTGACGGCTTCGGTGACGGGCAAGCCGATTGGGTTGGGGGGATCGGCGGGGCGGCGCGAAGCGACCGGGCGCGGGCTTTTGATCGTGGCCAACGAAGCCTTTCGGCATCTCGGACTTTCGCCCAAAGAAGCGCGAGTCGTCATCCAAGGGGCGGGCAACGTGGGCGGGGTTGCGGCCCGGCTCTTCCACGAGGCCGGATATAAGGTGATCGCCATCTCGGACGTGCATGGTGGTATCTTCAACCCCCAGGGCTTGAATATCCCTGAGGTTTTGGAGTACCACCGCGTGGAGAAGAGCTTTCGCGGATATCCGCACGCCGAACCGATCCCCAATGCGGAACTGTTGGAACTGGAATGCGAGATCCTCATTCCGGCGGCCGTCGAGAACCAGATCACTTCGCGGAATGCCGAACGCCTGCGTTGTCGGATCCTCTGCGAAGGGGCGAACGGGCCGACGACCGCGCAGGCGGATCGGATCCTCCAGGAGCGAGGGGTCTTCGTGCTGCCGGACATCTTGGCCAATGCCGGCGGGGTGACGGTGAGTTACTTCGAGTGGGTACAGAATCGGATGGGCTATTACTGGAGCGAACGGGTCGTGAATCACCGGTTGAAGGAAGTCATGACCAACAGCTTCCGCGACGTGCTCGCCTATGCGACGCGTTATGGCGTGAGCATGCGGACGGCGGCATACATGCTGGCGATCGATCGAGTGGCGTATGACGTGCGGATGCGCGGCATCTACGCTTGAGGACCCGCGGAGGGAACTATGCGACGATGGCTCGCACAGGGCGTCATAGGGATGCTGTTTGCGGTGGAAGTGGTGACGGGAGCGCAAGCGGAAGTGGGATTCAGTTGGCAGTGGAGTCCGATGGGACCGTATGGAGGGGAAGCGCGGCGACTGGCCGTTGATCCGCGGCATCCGGATCGCGTCTTCGTCGGGACGTGCGACGGACAGCTCTATCTCTCCGAAGACGGTGGAGAGCAGTGGACGAGGCTCACTGGGTTCCATCGCCCGGGGTTCTGCATCTCTCGGATTCTCGTGGACGCCGAGGATTCAAGGACGATCTATGTGGCCGGGTGGCAGGTGTCCGTCGAACAAGGTGGGGGGATTTACCGAAGTCGCGATGGTGGACGGACATGGACGCTGCTGCCGGGAACGGAGATGCATTCAGTGCGCGCTTTGGCGCAAGCGCCGAGCGATCCCCGCGTGCTGATTTTCACGGCATTGGATGGAGTCTTTCGTAGCGAGGATCGGGGAGAGTCATGGCGGCGCATCTCGCCGGCTGAGGACCTGGAGATTCGGAACGTGGAATCCATCGCCATTGATCCACGTTCGGATCAAACGCTCTATGTGGGGACGTGGCACTTGCCATGGAAGACCACCAATGGGGGGCGGACGTGGACGAAGGCGGGGAGTCGAGAGACGGGGATCATTGACGATTCGGAGATCTTCAACATTCTCATTGACGAGCGAAATCCGGATCTTTTGTGGCTGAGCGCGTGCACAGGGGTCTACCGTTCGACAGATGGAGGGCGGAGTTGGCGTCGAATGGCGGGATTGCCGTCGCGAAGTCGTCGGGTGTTAGCGTTGGCGAAGCCGGTCGGGCAAAGGGATGTGCTCTTTGCAGGGACAACGGAGGGGTTATGGCGGACTGGGGATGGCGGGGCGACATGGCGTCTGATAACAAGTAGAAGGTTAACCGTGCAAGATATCGCTCTTCACCCGCAGCGACCGCAATGGGTATTCATCGCGACCGAGGAGGCGGGCGTTTGGATCAGCCGGGATGGAGGGATGACGTTCCGCCCCTCGAATCAAGGGTTTTCGAGCTGGGTGATCACTGGTATTCTTCCGGATCGCGAGATCCCTGGGCGCATCTACTGCGGCGTGGTGGGAGGGGGGCTAGAAGGGAGCTTTTTCATCAGCGAAGATGGGGGAAGGAGCTGGCGAGCGCGCTCCCTCAGGGGAGTGAGGGCAATTCTCCAATCGCGGCGGGACGGACGACGGCTCTTCGTCCTGACCGAGGATGGGATCTTTCTCTCGGAGGATCGTGGGGAGAGTTGGCGGAAGGGACCGCCTTTGGAGGAGGTCATCTCGCAGATTGCCGAGGCGAGCGATGGGGGACTTCTGGTCCTGACGTCGCGCGCACTCCTTCGATATGATGAATCGCGGGGAGGGTGGGAGCGCGTGCGCTCGGTCGACGGGCAGTCGCTGGCGGCGCTACACGTCGGTCGGAGGATATGGATCGTGGGCCAGGGGCGCATTTGGATGAGCGAGGATGGAGTTTCATGGGTGGAGCGGGCGTTACCGGATCGCGTGGGGAGAGTTCACGTGATTCTTGAACATCCGAGCGACTCCGATCTTCTCTTCATCGGCACGTCGTTTGGCCTGTATCGTTCTCGCAATGGGGGAAGGGATTGGGAGCGATGTGCTCACGGACTTCCTCATGCGGATGTCGTGGCGATCGCCGTTCATCCGAACGATCCTCGATGGATGTTGGTCACGGACTATCGTACGGGGGCCGTTTATCTGTCCACGGATCGCGGGGAGACGTGGCGGCGGATTGACGAAACGGTGGGAGCGCGAGCATGGGTGGGAGCGTTCGATCCTCATGATGGAGAGCGAGTGTTCGTCGGCTCGCGCGGGATGGGCGTTTATATGGGCCGGCGATCGGTGCAGCTTGTCGAGCGAGAAAATTCCCCTTGACTTTTTGATGGGATTCGGGCAAGATGCTCGCGGACATATGCGGATGTGGTGGCACAAGCGAAGGATCCTATGGCGAAGGAGGGGTGATGATGCGCGTGCGACGTCTTGGGCTTGTGGGAGTTGCTGTGGTAGTGGTCGCGGGAATGTGGACCGTTCGATGGTGGTCGTTTTTCCCTCTTGATGAGTTTTCGGAGATCGCCCGATCTTCGGAAGAACGGTCGCACGATGTGGGGACGCCGGCGCTTCGGCTCTCGGCCTCTGAGGTCGATTTTGGAGAGGTTCCCTTAGGCGGTGTTCGGGAAGCGTCGCTGCTGCTGACGAACGTGGGAACAGCGCCGCTACGGATCTCGGAGATTCGGACGGAGGGGCGCTTCTGGCTTGTTCGGGCGCCGTTACTTCCGGCGCGGATCGGTCCGGGCGTGAGCGTGAGGGTGAACGTGGCGTTTGCTCCTGCTGGGCCCGGTGTAGCGTCGGATTGGCTGCAGATCACGAGCGATGCTCCTTCGGGCATGCTCTCGGTTCCGTTGCGGGCGGTTGCTGTTGGGAATCTTGCCCACAAGGCGGAGGGGAAACCGGCGACGAAATCCGCGGCACGTGTGGCCAAGCGTGCGCTTAAGAGCGAGGGGCTTACGGCTGAGGTTCGGCTCCCGCTTCCGACGGCCGATCCCGGGGTGCTTCCGGTCGTTCGGTCGCTGACCGAACTGACTTCGTTTCTCCGAGCGGAGGATATAGGCGCCCTTCAACCGGTGTCTGATGAGGCATCGCTTGAAGTCGGGGCAAAGGTTGATCTCAGGCCATGAGGTTCATGAAGAGGGTGAGGGAGACAGAAGAGATGGACCTCGAGCACCCTCTCAAGGCCGACGAGCCAGGCGCACGCATGATATCTAAAATGGGACATCCTCCTCACCGGGCTCGAAGCCGGAGATTGGGCTGAGGGGTTCTTCAGCGACTCCTTCTTCCTCCACGGGCTTCCGATCGAGGAAGCGCACATCCGAAGCCTCGATGCGAAGCTGCGTTCGGGGCAAACCTTCCCGGTCCGTGTATTCGTCCAAATACAGTCGCCCCTCGACGTAGACCAGGCTCCCCTTCTTGAGATACTGATGGGTGAGCTCAGCCAATCGGCGCCAGGCGGTCACGCGGAACCAGAGCGTCCGCTCTTGAAGCTCTCCCGTGTTGTCGCGCCTTCGTTCATTGGTCGCGACCGAGAAGGTGCACACGGGGACGCCTTGGGGGGTGTAACGAAGCTCCGGATCGCGTCCGAGGTTCCCGATGATGATGATCTTGTTGAACGACATAGCCATCTCCTTAGCGAGATCACCGACGCCGCCGTGGCGGCGTCGGACGGGGTTCCTCAAGGGGGACGCCAAGTTGTTGGAGTCTCTGACGAGCAGCGTTCACTTCGCTGGAAGGGAGAGGGTGACGGGCGACGGCGCGCAGTTCGGCGATGGCTTCCTCGCGGCGGCCCAACTCCAGAAGTGCGAGCGCCTTCTTCAGGCGAGCGGCCAGGGCTTTATCGCTTTGCGGATACGTGCGCAGGAGAGCATCGAATTCGGCCACGGCGTCCTCATAGCGGCCGAGGCTGTAAAGGCACTCGCCGATCCAGTATTGGGCGTTGTCGGTCGTCTCCAGAGAGGGGAAGCGTTGCACGTACTGTCGAAACTGATCGAGCGCCAGCTCATAGTTCCCTTTGAGGTACTCCCCGTAGGCGGCGCTGAAGAGCTGGATTGGATCGGTGGGATCGATGGTCATGGCTCGGCGTTGAGCCTGGGCGAGATTCTCCGTGAGAGTGGCGATGCGATCATGGAGTTGGGCGAGGCCTTCGGAAGTCGTGCGCAGATGTGTCTCCAGGGCTATGAGTCGGGAGTCCATCTGGGTGAAGAGGCTACTAGTGCGGGTCTGCGTCTCTCCGAGCGTTTGCTGCAGTGCCGAGAGCGTGCGCTGCAGTGCAGCGACGTTCTCGCCGATCTGTCCCAGAAGCGCAAGCCATTGTCCATTGCTTCGGTCGAAGGACTCCTGCAAGTCACGAAGCTGCCGTTGAAGGATGAGGACTTCGGCTTGGAGCTTGGCGATCGCCTCCAGCTCCTTCTTCCCGGCCTGCGAGGGAGAGGAGAGAAGAAGCAAGACGATCGCGGCCAGGCCGAGGCCAAGCGAGAAACTCAATCGTCGCATCATCATCCCTCCTGATACGGGGCCTGGTGCGACGGCGACCATGCCCGACGCCAGATGTTACGACAGGTGCGAGCCGAAGGCAAGACGGGCGAAGGCCCTTCGGCGAAGGGCCTTCGCCGAGAGTTCAACGTCTTGGTGGCGTGGGATCGCCGCCCTGAATATAGACGAACTCATCGCGCCGATTCAAGGCCCAAGCGCGCTCATTGCTCTCCGGAACGGCCGGGCGCGTCTCTCCGAAGCTGACTGTCTGAATGCGCTCCGGAGCGACGCCCAGACTGATCAGGAAATCACGAGCTGCGTTGGCGCGACGATCGCCCAAGGCCATGTTGTACTCCTCCGTGCCCCGTTCGTCGCAGTGACCCTCGATGCGGAAGAGGATCGTGCGATTCTCCGGGCGATTCAGCCATTCGGCTGCGCGACGCAGCCGAGCTTGCGCTTCCTCATCTAGCTCCGCGCTATCGAAGGCGAAGTAGATGGTCTTGACCATGTCGGCGAATTCAGCCGAGATGTTGCGTGGGGGTGGGGGAGGTGGAGGCGGGGGAGGCGGGGGGAGAGGTTCAATGACCGTAAGCGTCGTGCTGGCGGTGGCTTCGCCGCCGGGGCCGCGAGCGATGGCCGTATAGGTCGTCGTCTGAGGAGGAGAGACGACGCGGCTTCCGCTCGGTTCGACGGGGCCCAGACCGGTGATCTCCACCGTTTGGGCATCGGTGCTCGACCACCGCAGCGTCGCTTGTTGACCGCGCTCGATGCGCGCTGGGTCGACGGAGAGGGAGATGGTCGGACGTGGTTGGATGACTTCAACGCGCGCCAGCGCTCGAGCTTCGCGCTTGCCGCGTCGAGCGACGGCCTCGTAGGTGGTCGTCTCCGTTGGGGTGACCCTCATCGTCCCGGATTTGGCGACCGGCCGGGCGTTGATCGTCACCGTCTGCGCGTGCTTTGACGTCCAGCTCAACTCCACTTCCTCACCGCGATTGATGCGGTCGCGGGAGGCCGTGAGCGAGATCTGCGGCCGGCACGCTGACCCGAAGACGATGAGCGAAAGCGGGATGAAGATCCAGAGGTATCGTCTCATGGCCTTTCTCTCCTTGACCGGTGAGATGTACCACTTATCGTGCCCATGCTGGCGAACGTCCTCCGATATGCGTGACTTGTCGGACGCCCGTACCGTCAATATGCATGAGATAAACCTCGAAACGGCCCGTCCGATTCGACTGGAAGGCGAGATGTCGTCCGTTGGGTGCCCAGCTGGGGCTCTCATTGCTGCCGGGACCATCGGTCAGTTGGACGATCTCTCGGGTGACGATGTCCATGAGGAAGATATCGAACTGAGAAGCCTGTGGAGGCCGCCAGGCGAAAGCGAGGAATCGCCCGTCGGGGGACCAGGCGGGCGAGTCCGCGAAGCCCCCACGATCCAGTACGCGGCGCAAGTTGGCGCCGTCCGCATCGATGATGTAGATCTGCGGGGTGCCGCTCCGATTCGAGATGAAGGCGATCTCCCGCCCCGTGCGCGGATTCCACCGCGGCGAGGAATGGATCACGCCGCGCTCATTGGTGAGTTGTCGGATGATGGAACCGTCGGCCGAAGCGACGTAGAGTTGCGTACTGTTGCTGTCCTTGCTGGAGCAGAAGGCGATCCATCGTCCGTCGGGAGAAAAGACAGGGGAGATCGTCGTCCCCTGCGGAAAATGGGGGAAGGGAATGGGCGTGCCGTCCGGGTAGGATCGGATGTGGATATTGGGGACGCCACTGAGCAAAGAGACGTAGGCGATCTTGCGACCATCGGGAGACCAGGAGGGGAAGAGCGCCGTCGAGCCATCGCGGGTGAAGGGATGGATGCCTGAGCCGTCGTAATCCATGACGTAGATCTCGCTCTGGCGTCCTTGGCCGGAGACGAAAGCGATGCGGCTTGTGGCGATGCCGTCAAACCCCGTGAGGGTTTTGACGATCTCATCGGCAATGACGTGTGCGGCTCGGCGCACTTGTCCAACCGGGGAGCGATGTTGTCGAGCGTAGAGCCGCTGTCGGGCTTGGACATCGTAGAGGTACGTCTCGATGATCAACTCTTGGCCGATGAGGCTCACGTTGCCGAAGACCAAATAATCGGCGCGAGCGGGATCGCCGCCCCAGGCGGCGAAATCGACCTGTTCGGGGTCAGCTGGCCGATTCGACGGATGGAGGCTTTGACCAACGAGATTGGCCACGCGAGCGAAGTCGAGATCTTGCATGAGGACCTGACGGATGAGTGCGGCAGCTGGAACGGCCGGTTCGTTCCGCGGCACGAAGTCCGCGATGGCAAGGGCTGGGCCGCGCCCCGGAGCGACAATGATCTTCCCGATCTCCTGGCGAAGATTGGACGGTTGTTGAGCCAGCAGGAAGGCGCCGATCAGTAGCAGCGATGGTGTTCGCGTCGTGAACATAGGCCTAGTACTGGAAGTAGATCTCCGCGATGGCTTCACGCACGCCGGGCAGAAAGTCCGGCGGGAACGGGATGGGATGCCGATTCAACTCCAGAAGTGCGGCTTCTACGCGTGTGTCCACGATGGGATTACCGCTTGGGCGGATGAAGGCGGCCGGGTCCAAGCGTCCGTTCACGATCGAGAGGATCCGCCCATCGCGGGCGATTCGAACGCGGACGATGACGAAGCGTTGACCAAGAGCGGCCGTCGGCGTGAGGCGATAGTAGGTGCTGAGAGCCTGTTGGAGTCGGCGGCCATAGTCGGATCCACCGGGGATCCCGGTGCCGCCTCCTGGGCCCGCGCCAAGACCAACGCCACCGGCCAGAGGAAGCGTCGGGCCGACGAGCGCGTGGGTGCTTGTCGCGCCTCCGATCTCCTGACGTCCCGTATATGGGCGGGGGCCGTGCAGGACTGGGCGATCCGTCGTGAGCGTCCTCGGTTCAGGAGGGTGGGGCTTGCGACCGGGAAGAGCGAGTTCCGGTTGGTCCTCTGCTTCGATCTTCTGCTTGATCCGAACCGTCGAGGGGCCAGGCGCCTCTCCGAGTGTCCCTGTGATCGGTTGAGGAAAAAGTCGGGCTAGCTCCCATCCTTCGGCGAGGCCGACCTCAATGGCAGAACCGCCGCCCCCTTCCCCTTCAGGGCCAGCGATCACGAGGAAATCGGCCGTCGGTCCGCCAAAGCGCAGCAGGGCGAGCAGGAGGCCGAGAGCCAGGTGCCCGGCCACTGAGAACGCAAGCCAGCGATCGAATCGCCACGTCATCGTTCCACGTCCGTCACAAGACTGACAGAAGCCCCGGCTTCCTTGCACAGGCTGAGGACATAGGCGATGACCCGATAAGGGGTATCGCCATCGCCGCGGACGTAGACGCGTTTCTCCGTGAGCCCGGCTAACTCCTCGCGCAATCGTCGCGGCAGCTCGTTCACGTTGACCGGCGTTTGGGCCGCGCGTCCGCCGGAGCCGAGGTAGATGTTCCCGTCGCGATCCACCGTCACGAGAATAGCGTTGGCCGAGAGCGTGTGAGACTCGGCGGTCCGCGTGCGAGGTAGATTCACGTGGATGCCCGTTTGCAGAAGCGGGGCCGTCACCATGAAGATCACCAGCAACACGAGCATGACGTCCACAAGGGGCGTCACGTTGATCTCCGAGAGCGACGAGTGCACTTGTCGGTCATGACCGATAAACGCCATATTGGGCGGCGCTCCTTTCGGCGATCTCGAGGAATTCGAGCGTGAAATCCTCCATGAGCGTCGAGACGGCGCGCAGCCGACTCACGAAATAATTGTATGCCATGTAGGCGGGGACGGCGACGAACAGTCCGAAGGCCGTGGCCACCAAGGCCTCGGCGATGCCGGGGGCGACAGCTTGGATCGACGTCTGCGCTTGAGTGGAGAGACCCTGGAACGCGAGGATGATGCCGACGACGGTGCCGAAAAGACCAATGAATGGAGCCGACGTCGCGATGGAGGCGAGTCCGCTGATGCCCTCCTCGAGATTAGCCATTTCGGTCAAGGCGGCGCGCTTGAG
Source organism: Acidobacteriota bacterium (assembly GCA_030550025.1). Classification (GTDB taxonomy): domain Bacteria; phylum Acidobacteriota; class Blastocatellia; order HR10; family HR10; genus HR10. Next base: position 22,985 of record JAUQQC010000019.1, read on the forward strand.
CGCGCGCTCGATCGAGAGGCGTTCGGGCGAGCGACCGTCTCCAGCCATCTGCTCGCGCAGGCTCTCGTAGCCCGCGCGAAAGATCTCCACAAGGGGGCTCGGGCGATAGCGCGAGCTCATCTTGTAGACGTGATGGGGATCACTCGTCGTTCGGAAGAGCTCCAGGAAGGCCGCCGATTGTCGCGCGAGGCGACGAAAGAGAGCGTACTTCCTCAGGATGAGCGCCCAGGAATAGATCGAAAGAAGCGCGAGCAACAACAAGACGAGCTTCGCCGGAAGCGAAGCCTGCGCGATGAGCTGAGAAATGTCGAATGTCGCCGCCTGCATGGGCATTCGATCTCCCTCAGTGAGACGTTCACTCGTAAGAACCATGATTGTACCGATCGAATCGTTCGGCTGTCAATTCGACGGGGGAAAGGTGATGACAGCGACGACGATCTATGATACACTTGCATCCGATGTTGAGGTTTCTGAAAGTCGCCAACATCGCCGTGATCGAGAACGTGGAGGTGGAGTTCGAGCCTGGGTTGAATCTGCTCACTGGGGAGACGGGCTCGGGGAAATCCCTGCTTGTGGACGCCGTCACGATGCTGCTGGGAGAACGGGCTGGGGCGGATGTCTTGCGTTCTGGGGAAACGAGGGGATACATTGAGGGCATCTTTCGTCTGGAGACGTGGCCGGAGGAACTGGTGGCGCTCTTTCAAGGCGTGGGCATCGAGGTGGAGGAGGAGATCATCCTCCGGCGGGAGATCTCGGCTTCGGGGCGGAGTCGGATCTTCGCCAACGATCGTCTGGTGACGCAAGCCTTCGTCCGCGCCCTGCGCCCACATCTGGTGGATATTTACAGCCAAGGTGAAGCGCCGATGGCGCTTGGTGGGGGGAGACCGCTTCGGCTGCTCGACAGCTATGCGCAGACGGATGAGCTGCGGCGGCGCGTCGAGGAGCTGGCCTTGGCCTATCGGGAGACCGAGCGGGTCCTGGAGGAACTCTCTCGGGCTGAGGCGGAACGCCTGCGGCTTTTGGACATCTACCAATTTCAGATTCGTGAGATTGAACGAGTTCGCCCGACGCTTGGTGAGGATGAGGAGTTGGGGCGCGAGCGGGCGCTGCTGGTGAATGCGGAGAAGCTCTTTCAACTGGCGCAGGGGGCCTATGCGGAGCTTTACGAGGCTGACGATTCGATGTTGCGCAAGGGGGCGCGCGTTTTTCGGAGGCTGGAACAGCTGCGGGAGCTGGACGAACGCGCGGCGAGCGCGCTGGAGCTTCTTGAGCGGGCGCGCGTCCTTTTGGAAGAGGTCGCCTACTTCTTGCGAGACTATCGAGAGGGGATTCGGTTCTCTCCGGAGCGGTTGGCCGAGGTCGAGGGGCGGTTGGCGGAGTTGGAGCGGTTGAAGCGGAAATATGGGCCAACGCTTCGCGAAGTGTTGGAGACATTGGCCGAGCTGAAGGCGAAGCACGAGGAGTTGGCCAGCGCTGATATGCGCCGTGGGGAGCTGGAGGAGCGACGGAAGCGGCTAGGGGCGGAATATCGCCAATTGGCAGGCGAGTTGAGTCGGAAGCGAGAGCAAGCGGCTCGGGCGTTGGAGCGCGCGGTGACGGCCGAGTTGCGAGCGCTGGCGCTGGAGCGGGGACGATTTCAAGTGGCGCTTGTGCCGGTCGAGGAATTCCCGAGCCCGGAAGGGATGGAGCGGGTGCAATTTCTCGTGGCGCTCAATGTCGGAGAAGAGCCGCGGCCGGTGACGAAGGTCGCCTCCGGAGGGGAACTCTCTCGGATCATGTTGGCGCTCAAGACGGTGGCCTCGCGGTGGCGGGGACCGCGCACGTTGATCTTCGATGAGATCGACGTGGGGATTGGAGGGCGAGTGGCTGAGATCGTCGGGGAGCGGCTGAAACAGTTGGGGGAGCGGTATCAAGTCTTGTGCGTGACGCATCAGCCGCAGATCGCGCGCTTCGCTGATGCGCATTACCGTGTGGTGAAGGAGGTCGCGGGCGGGCGGACGCAGGTTCGGGTGGAGCGTCTCGGCCAGAGAGAACGCGTGGAGGAATTGGCGCGGATGCTCGGTGGGCGGGAGATCACGGAGACCGCGCGCCGACATGCCCGGGAGCTGATCCGTGGATAAGTTTTTGATTTTCATGATCTTAACTTCAATGTCGGCGGGCCGACGATGACGCGCTTCTTCATCGAGACCTTCGGCTGTCAGATGAACGTCGTGGATTCGGAGAAGGCGGCGGCGTTGCTCCGTCGTCTGGGCTATGAATGGACTGATGATCCGGATCAGGCTGAGGTCATCTTGCTCAACACGTGCTCGGTACGGGAGAAGCCTGAGGAGAAGGTCTATACGCGAATCCGGCAACTTCGCCGTCGGCGGCGGGATCATGTGCTCATTGGCGTCATGGGGTGCGTGGCGCAGTTGTATGGGCGGAGACTACTGGAGCGAGTACCAGGCGTGGATTTCGTCTTGGGAACGCAGGCGCTCACCGATTTACCGAAGATCGTCGAGCACTTGCGTGCAGGAGGCGAACTCTCGGTCGTTCAGACGCGCACGCCGAATCGTCCGGAGTTTCTGGAGATCTCTCCGGCCGAACGACGTCAGCGTCATGTCGCCTACGTGACGATCATGGAGGGATGCGATAAGTTCTGCTCCTTCTGCATCGTCCCCTTCACGCGCGGGCGCGAGCGCAGCCGCTCGCCCGTCCGGATCCTGGCCGAGCTGCAAGCGCTGGCTGAGGCCGGCTATCAAGAGGTGCATTTGTTGGGACAGAACGTCAATAGCTATGGCCTGAGCGATCGAATCGAGGGAGGCCGACCTCTGGCGTTCTCCGAGCTCTTGCGCCTTGTGGCTGAGCAATCGGGCCTTCCCCGCATCAAGTTCACGACGTCTCACCCGAAGGACTTCACGCCGGAGATCGTGCGCGCGATCGAAGCATATCCGAATCTCTGCAATTGGGTGCATCTGCCGCCGCAGGCGGGATCGGATCGGATTCTGGCCAGAATGAACCGTGGGTACACGCGGGCCGATTATTTGCGTCGCGTCGAGTGGATTCGATTGGCGAAACGGGAGATCGCTCTCACGGGCGATATCATCGTTGGGTTTCCTGGGGAGACCGAGCGCGATTTTCAGCAGACGCTTCATTTGATCGAGGAGGTGGAGTTTGACGGATTGTATCTGTTCAAGTACTCGCCGCGACCTGGTACGCCGGCGGCGCGGCTCTCGGATCAAGTGCCGGAGGAAGTGAAGACGGAACGATTGCTGCGGCTAGAAGAGCGGCAGCGGGAGATTCAGCTTCGGAGGCTGCAACGATATGTCGGCCGTGTAGTTGAGGTTTTAGTTGAGGGAAAGAGTGCTAAGTCCGAATTACATTGGGCCGGTCACACGACAGACAACATTGTCGTAAACTTCGAGGATTCAAGAGAGAACATCGAAGGATCTCTCGTGAAGGTTGAGATCACGAGAGCGAATCCGCATAGTCTATTTGGGCGGAGCCTCGAGGTTCTCCGTTAAGGTGAGGGGCTTGCTATGGAACGCGAAGTGAAAGTGCGCGGGCTCATCCTCGATCCGGCGAACAACTCGCCGGTGGTCATCCTCAAGGATGTCGCCTCCGAGGCGATGCTGCCGATTTGGATCGGGGTTTTCGAAGCCAATGCCATTGCGATGGAGATCGAGAAGGCCGTGCCGCAGCGGCCGATGACGCATGATTTGTTGAAGAACGTCATCGCTCAGCTTGGGGCGAGCGTCGAACGAGTCGTCATCACCGATCTGATCGACAGCACCTTCTACGCCATCATCGTCTTGGACGTAGGTGGGGAGAAGGTCATCGTGGACTCGCGTCCGAGCGATGCCATTGCCTTGGCGCTTCGGACCGATAGTCCGATCTTCGTCGCCGAGCATGTGCTGCGCAGCTCGCGCAGCGTGATCTCCAGCCGCGAGGTCGAGGAGGAGTGGCCCGAAGATCTCGGAGATGAATTGAGCGGCAGATCGTACTGAGGGAGCTAGGGGGCGTGGAGAAGGCGGTTCGGTCGGCCGTCATTGCGATCGCGAACCAGAAGGGGGGCGTAGGGAAGACGACCACGGCGATCAATCTCTCGGCGGGATTGGCTCGCCGAGGCTATCGCGTACTACTTATGGATTTGGATCCGCAGGCCAACAGCTCGCTCTCCTATTTGGACCTGCGTGAGGTCGAAGTTTCGATCTTCGATTGGCTCATGGATCGTTCGGTGACGGCCGAACAGGTGATCTACGCGACCTCGGTCCCGAATTTGGAGGTCTTACCATCGCGCATCAACCTGGCGAAGTTCGAGAGTGTGCTCCTTGGAGAGCTGGACGCGCCCTATCGGGTGAAGGATCGGTTGGATCCGATCAAGGGACGGTATCACTTTGTGATCGTGGACACGCCGCCGACGCTCGGGTTGCTCACGGTGAATGCCTTGGTGGCGGCCTCGCATTTGATCATTCCGATCCAATCCTCGTATTTCGCCTTAGAGGGGACTGACGATTTGCTGGAGACGGTGGAGAAGATCAAGGCGCGGCCGAATCCCAACCTGCTTCTGCTGGGTGTCGTCGTGACGCTGTATGATCGGCGGACGGCTATCGCCCGCGATTCGTTGGAGCAGATCCGGCAGGTCTTTGGTTCACAGGTCTTCCGAACCGTGATCTCGCGCTCGGTGCGCTTGGAGGAGAGTCCGGCGTATCGAGAGTCGATCTTCACCTTCGCGCCCCAGTCGACGGCGGCGCTGGAGTACGACCAACTCTGCGAGGAGGTGATCGAGCGTGTCTAAGCGAGGACTTCCGGCGAATCTCCGGTTGCGGCATGACGCGCACTTTGTCGAGCTGCTCGCCTCGCGCACGGGGGCGCCAATTGGACGGATGATCCCCATTGATCGGCTCGATCTGAATCCGGAGCAGCCCCGTGTGGAGATCGGCGATCTCTCGGACCTGGTGGCTTCGATTCGGGAGAAGGGCATTTTAGAGCCGCTTCTTGTGCGGCCGCAAGAGAACGGACGCTTCCTGATCATCAGCGGCGAGCGCCGGTATCGGGCGGCGCTGATCGTTGGTCTTCGCGAAGTCCCGTGCATCGAGATGGACGTGGACGATCAGGCGGTCGCCGAGATCAGTCTGATTGAGAATCTACAGCGCAAGGACTTGACGCCGTTTGAGGAAGCGCAGGGCTTCAAGATGCTGGTCGAGCGATTCGGCTACACGCACGAGGAAATCGCACGCAGGATCGGGAGATCGCGGTCCTCGGTGACGGAGACGCTTGCTTTGGCCGAGATGCCGGAGGAGATCAAGGAGCTATGTCGGCGCGCCGACATTCAGTCGAAGTCCGTGCTCCTGCAGATCGCTCGGCTCAAGGATGTGGATCAGATGCGGGCGCTCATCGAGCGCATCCGCCGCGAGGGATTGCGTCGCGACGACGTGCGACGCGAGAAGAAAGCGACGCAGCGCCGACCTCGACCCTTCGTCTATCGGTATCGCACGACCGAATTTCGTTTGGAGATGCGGTTCAAGAAGGCTGACGTGAGCCGTGAGGAATTGATCCAGTGTCTGCGCCGGGTGGCTGAGGAGATCGAGCGGTCGGAGGGTTCAGCGTGATTTCTGGAGTTGTTTCCTCTGCAGCCAACGGGCGAGCCGTTCGAGCCAGGGGAGGAAGGGACGGATCAACCAAGCCCGAAGGCCCTTACGCGTTCGCGCGTAGAGCGAGAGATGCCGGTCCACGTAACTTCGGACGGCTTGTTCGTACTGTTCCTTTCGGACGCCGTGTGAGAGCGTCAGATAATAATGCTGCGCGATGAGCGACAGCAATGTGGCGGTCACGTTGGCTCGCAGGGCCAAACGCGCCGAGAGACGTTTCCAGAACGATCCTTCGGGAGTGAGTGGCTTCAGAGCGATTTCCATCCAGGCCTGCGGCGAGCCGGGCATCTTGGGATGATAGAGGCCGGGCAATTCTCGGCGCATCTGCGGATCCACGCGCGAATCCGTGATATAGTCCACCAGGACAAGCTTGCTCACTCCACGCATGTGCTCCTTGGGGACGATCTCCAGAACAGAGTGAATGTGAGCCATCAGTTTTTGGTAGTTGAGGTTCACCGTCGCTCGGTTCTCGATCTTCATCGTTCACTCCAATCGCTGTTCGAGGCGTTCCAGTCGCTGCCGCATCTCGCGCAGCAGGCGATACATCTCGGGCAGGCGGGCGAAGAGGGCCGAAGCGCGCCGCCAGAGCTTGTTCTCGATAGCCGGATAGCCGGAGACGACACGATTGGCTTCGATCGAGGAGGGGATGCCCGTCTGCGCCGTTGCGATCACGTTATCCCCGATGCGGAGATGGCCGGCGACGCCAACCTGGCCGGCCAGCGTGACGTTGCGTCCGATCTCGGTGCTACCGGCCAGGCCAACCTGCGCACACAGCAGCGAATTCTCGCCCACTTTCGATCCATGGCCAATTTGCACCAAGTTGTCGATCTTCACGTAGCTGGCGATGAGCGTCTCGCCGATGGCGGCTCGATCTATGGTGGTGTTTGCGCCGATTTCGACCCAATCGTGGATGATCACTCGCCCCGCTTGAGGGATCTTATACCATCGGCCTTCGGGATCGCGGGCGTATCCGAAGCCGTCGGTGCCGATGCGTGCTCCGTCGTGGATGATGACATGAGCGCCGATGATCGTATTCTCGCGGATGGTCACATGGGAGTGAATGGTCGTATGCGCTCCGATGCGAACGTTCGGATAGATCATACAGTGGGGATAAATCGTCACATGGTCGCCGATGTCGCACTCGGCGGCGACGACCGTATAGGCGCCGATTCTGACATGGGCGCCGAGTTTCGCCGTCGGATGGACGATGGCCGTCGGATGGATCCCTGGCTCCGGCTGCGGGGCGCGATAGAAGAGCTCCAACGCCTTAGCGAAGGCGAAGTAGGGATTGGGCGTTCGCAGCAAGGCGATGGGAAATTGGGCGAAGTCCTCCGAGACGATCACGGCCGAGGCGCGCGTCGTCTTGATCAGTGGGGCGTATTTGGGATTAGCGATGAAGGTCAATTCCCCGGGCTGGGCCTCTGCGATGGGGGCGATACCGGTGATCTCGAGGTCTTCACCGTCGAGCCGAGCGCCGATGTATCGAGCGATGGCAGAGAGTTTCATGGCTGAAAAAATTTAAGGGGACTCAGTCGGAGAGTCAAGATGGAGGGCGAACCATGTCGCGCGATCTCGTCCGCGAATTCCTGACGTACCTGCGGATCGAACGCGGGCTCTCGGCCAATACGATCGAGGCCTATCGCCGCGACCTAGAGCGAGTCGCTGCTTGGGCCCAGGCCGAGCGTCAGAAGGATCTTTTGAGCCTCTCGCGGGAGGACATCCGAGAGTTCCTGCGATGGATGAACGAACAAGGGCTTGAGGCTAAGAGCGTGGCGCGTTGTATCGTGACGTTGAGAAATTTCTTCAAGTTTTTGATCTTGGATGGCGTCTTAAAGAGCGATCCGACGATAAATCTTGAAACACCAAGATCATGGCAAACGCTTCCGAGGTTCCTCACGATCGAGGAGGTTAATCTTCTTCTTGAGCAGCCTGATGTCACTCGTGATATTGGGGTTCGCGATCGCGCCATCCTCGAGATCCTCTACGCGACGGGGTTGCGGGCTTCAGAAGTGATCGCCCTGCGGCTTGGTGATGTTGACCTAGATAAAGGCGTCGTGATCTGCCTGGGCAAGGGGAGCAAGGAGCGTCTAGTGCCACTTGGACGATCGGCCATCGAGTGGGTTTTGAAATATCTTCCCATACGACAGCGATGGCTCGGGCAGAAGACCTCGCCGTGGTTGTTCATCTCGCCACGCGGACGTCCTCTGACGCGTCAGGCCCTGTGGAAGTTGGTCGCCCGATATGGACGAACGGCCGGACTGGGGCGAGTCATGCCGCACATGCTGCGGCATACCTTCGCCACGCACCTTCTGGAGCACGGGGCCGATCTGCGGTCGGTCCAGATGATGCTCGGCCATTCCGATCTGAGCACGACGCAAGTGTATACCTACATCACCAACGAGCGGCTTCGGCAGATCTACGATCACTGTCATCCTCGAGCCTGACCGAGCGTTTTCTTGACACGCCGATTATCGGTGTGATAAAGTCTCGCGCCTGCGAATCCAAAGGGGGAGGCATGGGAGTGGCGAACATCCGGTATTTCACATCGGAATCGGTGACCGAGGGGCATCCCGATAAAGTCGCGGATCAGATTGCCGATGCCGTTTTGGATGAGGTCCTGCGGCAGGATGAAGATGGCCGCGTCGCCTGTGAGGTTCTTTTGACGACGGGGCTTGTGCTCGTTGCTGGGGAGATCACCACGACGGCGGAGGTGGATTATGCTCGTCTAGCGCGTCAGGTGATTTGCGACATCGGGTATACGCGTGCTAAGTACGGGTTAGATGGGGAGACCTGTGGAGTCATCGTCTCGATCGCCACGCAGTCGCCGGATATTGCGGCGGGAGTGGATACTGGAGGGGCTGGAGACCAGGGGATGATGTTCGGCTACGCCGTCCGTGAGACGCCGGAGCTTATGCCTTTGCCAATTCAACTGGCGCATCGCATCACGCGGCGGCTAGCCGAAGTGCGGAAGCAAGGCCTTTTGCCCTATCTCAGGCCGGATGGAAAGTCGCAGGTGACGGTCGTTTACGAAGGGATGCGTCCGCTTTACGTGGACACGGTCGTCGTCGCCGCGCAGCACAGCGATCGAGTGGAGGCACGAACCGTTCGCGAGGACGTGATCGAGCACGTGGTGAAGGTGGCTGTTCCTGAGGAATTGATCACCAGTAAGACGAAATATTACGTGAATCCAACCGGGCGATTCGTCATCGGGGGACCGCAGGGGGATTCTGGATTAACCGGTCGAAAGATCATCGTGGATACTTATGGGGGGGCGGCTCCGCATGGAGGGGGAGCCTTTTCGGGGAAAGACCCGACGAAGGTGGATCGCTCAGCGTCCTACATGGCGCGATATATTGCGAAGAACATTGTCGCTGCGGGGATCGCCGATCGCTGTTTGATCCAACTCGCTTATGCGATTGGCGTTGCCGATCCGGTCTCCGTTTTCATCGACACGTTTGGGACGGGGAAGGTGAGCGAGGAACGCTTGGTCAACATCGTGCGCGAGATGTTCGACTTGACGCCGCGTGGGATCATCCGGGCGTTGCAGCTGCAGCGCCCGATTTATCGAAAGACGGCTGTCTACGGGCACTTTGGAAGACATGAACCGGAGTTCACCTGGGAGAAGACCGACAAGGTCGAGCTATTGCGAGAAGCCGTCGGGGGGGTGGAATGAAGGGATATGAGGTCAGGGATTTGGGACTAGCAGCTCTGGGGATAGCCCGTTTGGAATGGGCGGATCGGGAGATGCCCGTGTTACGGGCGATCCGGGAACGATTTGCGCGGGAGCGGCCTTTGGAGGGGATACAAGTAGCTGCTTGTGTGCACGTGACGGCTGAGAGTGGGAACCTCGCGCGTGCCCTAGTTTTAGGTGGCGCGCGTCTGATAATGGTGGCCTCAAATCCACTTTCCACCCAGGATGACATTGCAGCCGCTCTGGTCAAGGAACTAGGCGTTTCCGTCTTCGCCCTCAAGGGCGAAGACGTGGAAACATATCGCCGCCACATAAAAATCGCCCTGGATGCGAACCCCCAAGTGCTCATTGACGACGGGGCCGACCTGGTAGCCGCCCTCGTCCGAGAGCGTTCCTCTCTGGCCGAGCAGGTCATTGGGACGACCGAGGAGACGACGACGGGAGTGATTCGATTGCGCGCTATGGCAGCCGAGGGATTGCTGAGATTTCCAGTGATCGCCGTCAATGATTCCCGAACGAAGCATCTCTTCGATAATCGGTACGGAACTGGACAAAGCACTTGGGATGGAATTCTCCGGGCGACGAACATTCTCGTGGCAGGAAAGCGCGTCGTCGTCGTCGGCTACGGGATGTGCGGGCGCGGCGTCGCCATGAGAGCTCGGGGATTGGGCGCGCGCGTGATCGTCACCGAAGTCGACCCGATTCGCGCGATTGAAGCTGTGATGGATGGTTACGATGTCATGCCAATGCGCGAAGCTGCGCGCCTTGGGGATATCTTTGTGACGGTCACCGGAAATCGCCACGTCATTGATCGAGAACATCTACTCGTTATGAAAGACGGAGCCATTCTTTGCAACGCGGGGCACTTTGATGTGGAGATCAATCTGGATGCTCTGCGAGAGATTGCCGACGGACCACGCCAGATTCGAGACTTCGTCGAGGAGTATCGAATTCGTCAAACCGGACATCGCCTCTTGGTCCTGGCCGAGGGACGATTGGTAAACCTCGCCGCCGCTGAAGGACATCCCCCAGCCGTCATGGATCTGAGTTTTGCTAATCAAGCCTTGGCCGTCGAGTATTTGGTGAAACGGCGCGGAACCATTCCACCGGGAATACATGTGCTCCCTGTTGAGATCGATCAAGAGATCGCACGCCTGAAGTTGCGCGCCATGGGGATCGAGATTGACGAGTTGACCGAGGAGCAACGGGAGTATTTGGCGACTTGGACGCACGGAACGTGAGATAAAGCCTCTTGTGGTGCTTTCATAAGATTTCTTATCGGACTCGAAGGCAATCAAACGCCTCACTACCCCCACCTTTTGCGAAGTATTGCCCATTCGCCAAAAGCCAATTCAGCACCCCCACTCAGAAGATCGCGGAGATGTTAGACCGATGAGGTGATCGAATAGCTCGTCCAGGGCTAAGGGAAAGACTACCAACACCGACACCCCTCGACGCCAGAGCGCGCGCCGACGATCCCACAGCTCCAATGCATCCAAGGGTGTGAGACGCACTGCCCTTGTCCACGAGCAAAGCAAAATCCCCCAACGAGGCGGTTCACGATCCTCCAGAAAGTCCACCGGATCTCCATGATACCGACACCCAATCCGATAGCGGAGCCCCCGCCGCTCCAACTCCGCGACAACTCGATCAGTGAGAGAATTTCGCTCTACTTCCAGCGCCCCTAAGACGACAGCCGTTGCGCGCAAAAGCTGCTTGGTCAAGATCAATCGGCGCTCGAA
>JAUQQC010000020.1 GCA_030550025.1 Acidobacteriota bacterium
CGATCGTCTCAGCAGCCACGTCCCCATGTCCCGGCCGCTTCCATGTCGGATCATGATCGAGGACCCAGAACATTTGATAGGCATGGCGCAACTCTTCGGCCATGATCCGAAGGATCTCAAAGCGCGCTTCCTCAGTGGGGGCCGTGTCCAGGCTCATGCGATGCTGCTCGATGGAGCCAAACTCGGTCGAGCATTGCGCGCGAATGATGCGGCGGGCCGTGTAGAACATGTTCCCGGCCATTTCGGCTGCTCGCTCGATCTTCGGCTGGCCGGCATATTTCCCGACCTCGATGACTTCGGACCGTAGCTCCCCGATCTTGGCGACCAGTTGAAATCGCGGCAAGCCGGGGAAATACTTTTCCCAGTATGCTAGCAGAATGTCGAGCTCGGGGAAGTTCCTTCGCTGCCAATCGAGGATCGCTTGATGATACCTCGGGCTAATGGTCGCTACCGTATATCGGATCGCCATAGTGCTCCTCCTGATCACCCTCGCCTTTGGAGCAGGGATTATCTCATGAACAAGGGAGAAATGCAACGGAGCCTTGCCGACCGTGTTCATGCGGCAGGTGAAGAAGCCCTGAGCCAGCCGCTCTCCTGCTTGGTCTTCCGCTGCGCGGCATTGTGAGCTTGACCGGAACCTGAACGCGGCGCTCAACCTGTGGCTTCATAGGTTCCTACCGGGAGTTCCCCAGGAAGTGACGTCTGCAGAGAGCGGCTCTACGCCGCCCAATGGACCGGTCTGCGGGTCGCAGGGTCTCCCATCGCCGCTTTAAGAACCGGCAATGGGATCCGAAATGGCTCGCTCACCCTTGGATCGCCCCTTGAGGGAACCCACAGGCCGAGCATGAAGGCTTCGTCCGTCTTGAAGGTCGCAACTCTTTGTTGAAACTTGCAACCTTTCGTAATATAATCCCATGCCGATGTGGCCTGAATCTCGACGAGGAGGAGAGCCGCCTATGATTCGAAAGCGATGGGTGTGGAACGCGGTCGGGGGGCTTCTGTTTCTGCTGTTACTGAGCGCTCGGGCGTGGGCGCAGGCGACAACCTCGCTTTCGGGGACGGTGACGGATCCGACAGGCGCGGTCGTCGTCGGCGCGACCGTGACGCTCACCAGTGTCGCGACAGGAGCTACCCGAACGACGACGACGAACGAGCGGGGGTATTACGCCTTCCCGCAACTCCCCCCGGGCACCTATAACCTGCGGGTGGAGATGACGGGCTTCAAGAGCATCGTTCGTTCGAACCTGCAACTTCTGGTGAACATGCCCGTGGTGCTTGATCTGCAATTCACCGAAGTCGGAGAAGTCGTCGAGACCGTGGAGATCGTGGGCGAAGCGCTCATCAATAAAGCCGACGCCTCGATCGGCAATCCCTTCGGCGAGGTGCAGATTCGGCAACTGCCGCTTTTGGCCCGCAACGTGGTGGAGCTGCTCAGCCTTCAGCCGGGGGCTGTGTTCTTGCCCACGGGGGACGTCCGCAGCGGGAGCATCAGCGGGAGCCGAAGCGATCAACAGAATGTGACCCTGGATGGCGTGGATGTGAATGATCCGCAGTTCGGCTTCGCCTACACTTCGGTCTTGCGCATGACGCTCGATTCCACGCAGGAATTTCGCGTGACGACGACCAACTATAATGCGAGTCAGGGACGCTCCAGCTCAGCTCAGGTGAGCTTGGTGACCAAGCGCGGGACGAACGAGCTGCACGGTTCTCTCTACTGGTACCACCGGAACACGGCGACTTCGGCCAATGAGTTCTTCAACAAGCTCGCTCAGATCGAGTCCGGTCGGCCCAATGAGCCGCCCGTTTTGAACTATCACATCTTCGGAGCCTCGGCCGGGGGGCCGATCCTCAAGGACCGATGGTTCATCTTCGGCAACTATGAGGGATTGCGGGAGAAGCGCGAGGAGCCGATCTTGCGCGCGGTCCCCTCATCCCTAGTTCGTCACGGTTACTTCCAGTATCGGTGTGCGAATCCGGCCGAGTGTCCAGCGACGACGATCACGGTCGCGGGGCGCACGTTCAACATCCCGGCCGGGATTCGCGTGTTGACGCCGGCGGAGGCCGCTACTCTCGATCCTTTGGGGATCGGCGCGAATCCGGCGTTGATGCGGTATCTGCAGCAGTTCCCCGAGCCGAACGATCCGGGGCGGGATGGACTGAACATCATGGGCTTTCGCTTCGTGGCGCCGATTAAGAACGACTTCAACACCTACATCCTTCGCACCGATTTCAACATTGATCGCGCTGGTCGGCACATGCTCTTCTGGCGCGGAAATCTCCAGGATGACGTGATCAACTCCGAGCCTCAATATCCCGGACTGCCGCCGAACCAGAAGACGCTCGTTAACTCCAAGGGGTTCGCGCTCGGCTACGATGCGACGTTGAAGCCGAACGTGGTGAACACGTTCCGCTATGGGTTGACGCGCTTGGGTTCGACGACGGCTGGCTTGCAACAGCGCACGCAAGTGACCCTGCGTTTCTTGAACAACATTCCGGCTCCGACCAGCTCCTTCGGGCGCATCGCGAGCACGCACAACCTCGTGGACGATCTCTCTTGGATCCGCGGCGCGCACACGGTCCAGGCGGGGGTCAACATTCGTTTCACACGCATCCCGCGCTTCACCAACGAGACGTCATTCCATACGGTCGTGGGGAATGGCTCTTGGCTGCTTGGGGTCGGCCGCTACACGGCTCCAGGTCATCCGCGGTGCAGGCAACCGGGATGCCAGACGCTGCCGGCCGTCGCCGGTGGCTTCTACGCAGCGTGGGCGGATGGATTCCCGATCTTGGTGTTGGGAACGATCACGCAGTTCACGGCGCGGTACAACTACGACAAGCAAGGGAACGTTCTGCCCGAGGGCGCGCTCGTTCGTCGCCGGTATGCCACGAACGAATACGAGGGCTACGTGCAGGACCAGTGGCGCGTGAGACCGAACCTCACGATCACAGCGGGCGTGCGGTATTACCTCTACTCACCGCCATGGGAGACCAACGGCTTACAGGTCCGGCCGACGCCGAGCTTCGGCGAGTGGTTCGAGCTGCGACGCGCGAGCATGCTCAAGGGGATCCCCTCGTACGACCTCCCGCGCATCAGCTTCGACCTGGCCGGTCCGGCCAATGGCAAGCCGGGCTTCTTCGCGAAGGACTTCAACAACTGGTCGCCGCGCTTCTCCATCGCGTGGTCCCCGCGGAAATTCCTGCGGTCGCTCTTTGGCGATGGGCGCACGGTCTTCCGCTTCGGCTACGGGCTTGTGTATGACCGCATCGGGCACGCGCTGGCGACGACCTTCGATCAACAGGGAGCATTCGGCTTGACGACGAGCTTGACGACCGTCTGGGGCACGATCACCGAGGCGAACGCACCGCGCTTCACGGGCGTCTTCGATGTCCCGCGTGTCGCGCGCGATGGTTCGGAATTCCAGCGACCGGCGCCTCCGGGCGGCTTCCCGCAGACCCCCCCGTATGGGCTCTTCGCCATCACCACGAGTATAGACGACACCGTGCGAACGCCCTACGCGCACATGTTCAACTTCTTCATCGGGCGCGAGCTGCCGAAGAACTTCAGCGTCGAAGCGGGCTATGTCGGACGTCGCGGGCGGAAGCTGCTCACCCGATATGACCTAGCTATGCCCATGAATCTAGTGGATCCGAAGTCCGGCATGGATTACTTCACGGCCGCGCAGATGCTCGTTCGGTTGATCGAGGCTAATACTCCGGTGAGCGCCGTGCCGAGGATCCCGTATTGGGAGAACCTCTTCCCGACGGCCGGAGCGCGCGCCGGTGGCGGCTTGACGAGCACGCAGGCCATCTATCTGCTCTTCCGCGAGAACGCTCCCGATTACCAGACGGCGCTCTACGAGCTCGATCTGTTCTGCAATCCGGCGTGCTTTGGAGCAACGCCCGATAATCCGGCAGGGAAGCCCTTCGCGTTCTGGAACGATCAATATTCCTCGCTCGCGGCGCAAGGCTCAATCGGGTTCTCCGAATACCATGCGTTCCAGCTCCTTGTGCGCAAGCGCTTCAGCGCCGGTACGCAGTTCGACTTCAACTACACGCTCTCGAAGTCGCTCGATCTGACCTCGGGAACGGAACGCGGAGGGGCGTTCGGGAGCTTCTTCTCCGGCGGCTACACCGACTTCATCATCAACTCCTGGATCCCGCGCCTGCAGTATTCCTTCTCCGATTTCGATGTGCGGCATCAATTGAATGCCAACTGGATCGTCGAGCTGCCATTTGGGCGAGGGAAGCCCTTGGGTGGCGGCGTGCCCGGCTGGGCGAACCAGATCATCGGCGGCTGGCAGACGACGGGCTTGCTCCGTTGGACCAGCGGCTTCCCGCTCAACATCATCAACTGCCGTTCTTGCTGGGCGACGAACTGGAACTTGCAAGGGAATGCCGAGCTGAAGGAGGGGGTGAAGAACTATCCCGTTGGGGAGACTAACAGGAGCTATAAGTTCCCCGATGGGAAAGTGCGACCGGCAGCTTTCCGCGATCCGGCCGAAGTGCTGAAGATGCTCCGGTTCCAACGTCCGGGCGAGGTGGGCTTCCGCAACCGAATTCGGGGCGATGGCTACTTCTCGATCGACATGGGCCTGATGAAGGTCTTCCCGATCACGGAGACGCACCGGCTGCAGTTCCGGTGGGAGGTCTTCAACGTGACCAACTCCGTGCGGTTCGATACAGGGAGCCTCCTGGCCTTCCCGGACATCACGGCCACCTTCGGGCGGTATGAGGGGACGCTCACGCGTCCGCGCATCATGCAGTTCGCGCTGCGATACGAATTCTGATGGCACAAGAAGGGCTGGCGGCAGAAAGCCAATCACCTCCTGCCGCCAGCCTTCTCATCCCCTTCCGCAAGAAAGTCTGCGGCGATCCAAGCCGGAGTGTGGACGAAAGTAAACCTGCCTCCGCGTCCGCCGGGGGCGGGCTCCGTGGGCGGAGTCGGTTCAAGCTTCCTTGAGGTTCGCTCCCCGCATGAGATTTGGGCGCAATTTTCTGCGTAAACTTCTCCACCAGGGATGGAGCGTTGACTTCGCCGGGGATTTGCGATATTAAAGAGGCTCACATGACGACCGGGTGAGAGCGACTATGAACGTGCAAGAGAGAGTGATTCGAGCCATCGCGCGAGCATGTCATCTCGATCCGGAACGCGTGCATCCGGAGGCGACGTTTGAGGAGCTGGGTGTGGATTCGCTCATGGGGCTGGAGATCGTCTTCGAGCTGGAGGAAGAGTTCAAGGTCTCCATCCCGGAGAACATCGCTATCGGCATGCGCTCGGTGCGGGATGTCATCGAGCGATTGCAGGCCGTCTTCGGACAGATGGAAGGCCTCGGATACTCGGCGGAGCCTTCGTCTTAGGAACGCATCACCGCCCTCATCCACGGCGTTGCAGATATCTCGTTCGGGGAATTCGCGCGGCAAGGGGGAGATATGCGGCGAGTTGTGGTCACTGGAATCGGCGTGGTGTCGGCGGTCGGCCTGACGGCGGCCGAATTCTTCGACAGCCTGATTCACGCGCGTTCGGGAGTTGGCGAGATCACGCAGATTCCGACCGATGAGATGGGCGTCAAAGTGGCGGCCGAGGTGAAGGGGTTCGATCCCTCCGCGCATTTCACGACAAAGCAGGTGGGGTTGCTCGATCGCTTCGCGCAATTCGCGTTGGTGGCGGCGCGGGAAGCCATGGCCGATTCCGGCTTCTCGCCGACAGAAGCTGAGTGCGACCGCTTTGGCGTCGCCATTGGGACCTCGTTTGGAGGGATGGGGACGCTGGAAGCGGGGTATGAGCGCGTGTACGGCGAGCGCAACTTGCGGCTGCATCCGCTCACGATCCCCCGCATCATGTACAATGCGGCGGCGTCTCAAATCTCCATGTTCTTCTCGGCGCGCGGGCCCATTCTGGCCATCAGCACGGCTTGCGCTTCGGGAGCGCAGGCGATTGGCTGGGCGTTTCATCAGATCAGGTACGGATATGCCGAGGCCATGCTCGCCGGTGGCGCGGATGCACCCATCACCTTTGGCGTCATGAAAGCGTGGGAGGCCCTGCGCGTGTTGGCGAGCGGGCGCGGGGATCCGACCCGCGCCTGTCGCCCCTTCAGTCGGGATCGCGAGGGATTAGTCGTGGGCGAAGGCGCGGCTGTCCTGCTGCTGGAAGAATACGAGCGGGCACGCGCTCGTGGCGCGCGCCTCTATGCCGAGCTCGTGGGCTATGGGACCTCCGCTGATGCGAGCCATATCACCGATCCTTCGGTCGAAGGGCCAGCGCGCGCCATGCAGGCGGCCTTGGCCGAAGCCGGCCTTGCTCCCGAAGACGTGGACTACATCAACGCGCATGGCACGGCTACCAAAGTCAACGATCGCATCGAGACCGAAGCGATCAAACTCGTCTTCGGATCGCACGCTCGGCGTCTGGCCATTAGTTCGACCAAAGCCCTGCATGGTCACACAATGGGAGCGGCCGGCGCCATCGAATTCGCCGCCGCTTGTCTGGCATTGCGACATGGGATCATTCCTCCGACGGCTCACTACACGGAGCCGGACCCCGAATGCGACCTCGATTACGTTCCCAATCGCGCACGGGAGCAGAAGCTCGAGGTCGTCCTCTCCAACTCGTTCGCTTTCGGAGGGATCAACGCCGTCCTCATCGCGCGGAGAGTGTCGTGAACGCAGCGTTCGTTGAGGTTCGCGTGCGAGCGGCACGGCCTGAAGATCGCGAGCGCATTCGCGCGATCTGCCAACGTTCGGTCCTGCCTGGGTATCCGACCGAGCGGGTCTTCGAGGACGTGGAGATTGTGAGCCGCCTCTTCGCCGATTACTACCTGGACTATGAGCTGGAATCCTGTTTTGTGGCCGAAGTCGGAGGGCGAGTCGTCGGCTACGCGCTCGCTTGCAAGGACACGCGGCGGTATCTTCGCGTCCTCGTCACGCGCATCCTACCCGGCGTCCTCTGGCGCATCGCGAAGGGAATCATACTTCGGCGATATCGGCAGTCGGAGACCTATCGCACGCTCTGGTGGGTGCTCACGCGCGCCTGGCGCGAGATTCCGTCTGTGTCCATGCGGGCGTATCCGGGGCACGTGCACGTCAACGTAGACCCAGCCTTCACCGAAGAGAAGCTCGGGCTCCTGCGGATCGGGCGGCGATTGGGCGACGCCGTGATGGCGCACCTGCGGGAGGCGGGCGTGCGCGGCCTGCAAGGTGCGGTCGCCGAGGCGGAGGGGGACGAGCGGCTGACGGAGTTCTATCGGCGATTTTATGGCGCGCGCATCGCCGCTGTCCGACGCTTCTCCCTCTGGGAGCGCATCACGGGCACGCGGTGGTATGCCAAGCTCGTGGTGATTGATCTGCAGCCGATGGCCGAACGATCGGAAGCGACCTAAGGGCCGATGCGCTATCCTTCGATCGCCGCCGTAGACCGTTCGTTCGACGACCTCTATATCTCGCCGCATCTAGATGACGTCGCCTTCTCCTGTGGAGGGCGTCTGCTATGCGAGCGCGCTCAAGGACGATCGGCGCTCGTCGTCACCGTCTTCACGGCGGATGCGGGGCCATGTCGGGAGATCCCCCCTCGCGTTCGCGCGCGCGTCGGCGATATGACCGAACGGCGTCAGGAAGATGAGCGAGCGATGGTGCAGCTGGGCGCGGATTTCCTCTGGCTCGATCATCCGGAGGCGATCTTTCGCGATCGCGCGTATCACACGCTCCTGGGCGCGTTCTCGCGATTCGTTCCAGCGGATCGCGAGTTGGTGACCCGTTTGGCGCTGCAGATCGTCGAGCTGGTGGAGCGGGCGCGTCCTCAGCGCCTCTATTGGCCTCTGGGTGTCGGTCAGCATATTGATCATCGGGTGGTATTTGAGGCCGGCGTGCGCGTCGCCGGGCATCTGGCGAAGTCTTCAGCGAACGCTCGCGCTCCCGAAGTGTGCTTTTACGAAGATGCCCCATACGCATTAATCCCCCATCTGGTGGAGCATCGGCTGCGGGACATGGGCGCGCGCTGGATCGGCGAAGATGCCGAGCGCGGCTCCGCATGGGCGCGCGCGCGTCACGCGTATGCGACGATGATGACGCTCGCCTCAGTTCGCGCGGAGGTCGGGCATTGGGCCTTGCGAGCGGCGACGTATGGGTTCTTGGTCCTCCGTTTCGCCGGAGAAGGCCGCGGTGCGCGCGCGCGGCTCTGGCTCGTGCCGGAGCCGTATGAGATCAGCGAGGTCTTCTCGGAGAAGCTCCGGGTCATCGCCACGTATCGTTCGCAGATTGCGCCCGTACTCGGCGACGTGGAGAGCTATGCCCGATTACGTCGGGCGTACTCGCAGCGACTCATCGAGGAGACCTCCGCGCGTTGTGAGCTCACGCGGTATGAGAGCCGGTATCTGCCCAATCGCCCGCCGACTCATGGCATCTTCGAGCGCGTCTGGCGGATGGCCCGAAGCGCACCTGAGGAAAAGGGCGAGGCTTCTCCGTAGCTGGGGCCCTCACACGCGAATATGCGGCGTCCGATGACACAAGGCATGCTTGATCACTTTGAGGTGAGCGGTTACACTCGGCGCTTTGCAGACGGAGGACGAAGGTGCGCGCCATTGGTGGAGTGATCGCCATTCTCCTTCTGGCTTCTTTGAGCGGGTGTGACCGGGCGGTTCGCCGGCCGCAGGGGGAGGAAGGCATTGTGCTTTCGACCGATGTGCCCGTTCGGAACTCGACGGCGGTTTTGGCCGTCGAGCTGACGAAGCTTCAACGCGGCCAAGAGGTGGAGATCCTGGAGCGGAAAGGAAGGGAGTGGATGCGCGTCCGGACGCGAGGGGGGATCGAAGGATGGGTGGAGGCGCGCCACGTGCTGAGCAAGCGGGCATTCGAGCGGGCGCGAGCGTTGGAACGGGAGATGGCGCCTATCGAGCGGCAGGCGCTCGGGCAGCTTGTGGGAAGCGCCGCGATTCGACTGACGCCCGGTCGCGCATCGGAAGAGAACGTGCTCTTTTATGCGCCCGCTGGAACGCCCGTAGATGTTCTGCGTCGCGAACGGACGTCGCGGTTAGGACAGGATGTGCTCCCGCGGCGCTATCAGCCGCCTGCGCGCCGCGCTCGATCCCTCGAACCCATGCCGCCTTCAGACCTCTGGTACTGCGTGCGGCTGCCCGAATCGTTCCTCATCCGGGTGGGGTGGGTATATGCCCCTCTGGTGGAATTGAAAGTCCCGGATCGGTTGCGCCATCTGCAAGGCGAGTATGTCTTCGTCGCGTGGTATGAGCTGGCCTCAGTCGAGGACCCGGAGATCGGGACCTCCTATCACTACCTGACCTTCGATGCGCATCGAACGGCCCCTGTTCCGGGCACGGACTTCGAGCGACTGCGCCTCTGGATTTGGGACGTCGAGCGACATCGGTACAAGATCGGGCGCTGGGAGATCGCGCACGGTGTCCTTCCCATCAAGCATTGGCGCGACGGGACGCTGCACCGATTTCGGATGCAGCTCTACGATCCGAAGACGGGGGAATTGACCGACGTCGAATATCTCGTGGACGTGAGTGCTCTGTTTTCTCCCCGGCTGCTTCGTTCTCGGCCATAACTTGCCGGAGGGTGAGCGCTCGGCGTATGCTCTCAGGCGTATGAGATGGAGATGCCGCTCAGCCGTTGGGCTCCTCTGGCTTCTCTTCATGGGAGCGCCGATCCCGTCGGCGACTCAAGACAAAAAGGCCTTGGAGATCGTGCACCGGACCATCGCGGCCTATGGGGGGGAGGCCTCCGTGTATTTGCTGCGCCAGAAGGGGCAACTGCGTGGCTTCGTGAAGGCCTATCTGGAGGACGGTAGCACCCGCGAGGGGGAGATCACCATTCGTTTCCTCCATCGCTTGGAGAAACAGGATGAGTTGCGGCAGGTCGAGCTGCGGTTTCCCAACGCGCCGACGCTCATCATCACTTACGATGGGGAGCGCGTATGGGGGACGGAAAACGGAGCGCCCATCGTCCTACGCTTGCGCACGGAAGCGGCGTTTCGAGCGGAGCTGAAGCACAACTACGAGACGCTCTTGCGCTATCGCGAGTACAAGGCCGAAGTGAAATATGTCGGGCGAGAGAAACGGAGTGGGATTGACGTCGACGTCGTCGACCTCACCTTGCCGGATGGCTCGACCACGCGTTATTTCATCAGCGCGCGGACGTTTCGTATCCTCCACCTCGAATACGACGTCTCGGTCCCATCGGTGAGGAAACCGATTCGATTTCGGGACTCCTTCTACGACTTCCGCGTCGTACAGACGACGCTCGTGCCATATCGTGTCGAGCGGTACGAGGACGGGCGACTCGTGCAAGAGATTCGGTTCACGGAAATCGCTTACGGGGTGCAGATCGAGGAGGCGCAGTTTCGGCCCTCCGGCTCGGGGGATGGGAAACGCCTCTGAGAAGACGTCGGGAGAGATCGTCTCTGCTGAGCTCCGCGCGTCCTCCCTGCCGCTTGTGCGTCGAAGGTGCGCTCACAACGTTCGTCCCACGGCGGCGGCGATCTGCCGGAGTTGTCCGACTAATTCGTAGAGTTGTTCGGGCAGCAGCGCTTGTGGGCCATCGCAGAGCGCTTCTTCAGGCCGATGGTGCACCTCGATGAGCAGGCCATCGGCGCCGGCAGCGACGGCTGCGCGGGCCATGGGCGGGACTTTATCGCGCCGTCCCGTGCCATGGCTTGGATCGGCGATCACGGGCAGGTAGGTGAGCTTCTTGAAGACGGGAATGGCCGAGATATCGAGCGTATACCGGAGCGAGGTCTCGAACGTGCGAATCCCGCGCTCGCAAAGCATGACGTTCGGGTTGCCGCCGGAGACGATGTACTCAGCCGCAAGCAGTGTCTCTTCGATGGTCGCTGCTGGACCACGCTTGAGGAGCACGGGCTTGGGCTGTCGGCCCAATTCCTTGAGCAGGTTGAAGTGCTGCATGTTGCGAGCGCCGACCTGCAAGACGTCCACGTATTCGGACATGAGAGGGATCTGCGCGATCTCCATCACCTCCGAGACGACAAGCAGACCGTAGCGATCGGCAGCTTCGCGCAAGTAGCGCAAACCCTCTTCGCCGAGCCCCTGGAAGCTGTAGGGCGAAGTGCGCGGCTTGAACGCTCCGCCGCGCAGGATCTTCGCGCCCGCGCGTTTGACGGCGTCGGCGATCTCCAAAACCTGCTCGCGGCTTTCGACCGCGCAGGGGCCGGCCATGAGGACGATCTCGCGACCGCCGATCACGACATCGCCAAGGCGAATCTCCAAATCCTCCTGCCGGAAGGAACGGCTCACGAGCTTATAGGGCGTCGTCACGCGGAGGACTTCGGCGACGCCGGGCAGTAATTCCAGCTCGCGCGCGTCCACGATCTTCTGGCCGACGGCCCCCAAGACCGTCCGCGTGATCCCCGTCGAGCGGTGGACGTCAAAGCCCAGGTGCATGAGCTTCTCAATGACGCGCGCGATCTGTTCCTCGGTAGCATTCTCCTCCATGACGATGATCATCTCTGCTCCCTCCTTCTTATCCCCGGCGCGGCTCGTCCAGACCATCGGAGGATTCCGCGGCGAGCCGTTCGAGTCGGCGCGATTCATCAATGATGCGCTCGAAGAGGCGCTGCAACGCGTCGTCATCGAGCGGGCCGCGATTGAGGCGTCGCACGCGCTCTAACACCTGTTGCTCGCGCTCTGGGGAATAGATGGGCAGATTCTGCGCCCGTTTCAATCTCCCGATCTCGAGGGCGCAGCGCGAGCGCCGATTCAACAGCTCGACCAACTGTGCGTCGATCTCGTCGATCATCCGCCGCCAATCTTCGATATCCACGGTGTGACCTCCTCAGTCTGGGGTTTCCGCCGCTCCGGTCTTCAGCCATTGGGCGAAACGGGCGACACGTTCGACCAGATCGGGCTCTCCGGCATGCCGCTCGATCTGCTGGACGAGCGCGCTGCCGACCACCGCCGCATCCGCATAGCGCCAGATCTCCCGCACGTGCTCCGGTCGAGAGATGCCGAAGCCGACGGCGACGGGTAAATCCGTATGGCGGCGCACGCGCTCGACCGTCGGACGCATCGCCTCCGAGAGCTGCTCGCGCGTTCCCGTCACGCCGGTGCGCGAGACGACGTAGATGAAGCCCGAGGCCGAACGCGCGATCGTTGCGATCCGTTCGTCCGGGCTCGTCGGCGCGACGAGGAAAATCGTCTCGATTCCCTGCGCGCCCATCGCTTGTCGAAACTCCTCGGCTTCTTCCGGGACGAGATCGGTCGCGAGCACGCCATCAATGCCCACGACTGCCATCTCTCGCGCCAGGCGCGGGAGCCCGAATTGTAACAGGGGGTTGAGGTAGCTGAAAAGGACGATCGGGATGTCCGAGTGCCGACGGACGTCGGCGATGATGTCCAGGCAGTCGCGAAGGCGCGTGCCCCGACGCAATGCCCGCTCTGCAGCGCGTTGAATGATCGGCCCATCAGCGATGGGGTCGGAGAAGGGGATGCCGAGCTCAATGACGTCTGCGCCCGCCTCCTCCAGGGCTCGGATCAAGCGCGCGGTCGTCTCCAGATCCGGATCGCCGGCGGTCAGATACGGGATGAACCCCTTCCGCCCCGTTCGTCGCAAAGCCTCCAGCCGCTCTCGAATCCGACTCATGGTGACGGCGTTCCCTCACGGTGGAGCCAGTCGGCGACCGTTTGCACATCTTTGTCGCCCCGACCGGAGAGATTGACGATGAGGATTTGATTGCGTGGCATCGTCGGTGCGAGACGGCACGCGTAAGCGAGCGCATGCGCGCTCTCCAAAGCCGGGAGGATGCCTTCCAAGCGTGCGAGCAGTTGAAAAGCATCGAGCGCTTCCCGATCGCTGACCGAGACGTACGCGATACGTCCCCGATCCCGCCAGTATGCATGCTCCGGTCCGACGGCAGCGTAGTCCAATCCGGCGGCGACCGAATGCGTGAGGGCGATCTGTCCATCTTCGTCCTGTAGGACGTACGTATAGGTGCCGTGCAAGACGCCGGGCCGACCGCTGGCGAAGCGCGCGGCGTGCTCGCCAAGCGCATGGCCGCGGCCGCCGGCCTCTACGCCGATCATCCGCACCTGTGGCTCGGCCAGAAATTCATAAAAGAGGCCGATGGCGTTGCTCCCTCCGCCGACGCACGCGACGAGGACATCGGGCAAGCGCCCTTCGCACTCGAGAATTTGTTCGCGCGTCTCGCGCCCGATGAGCGATTGGAAGTCGCGCACGATCATGGGATAGGGATGCGGCCCGAGCACCGAGCCGAGCAGGTAATGGGTCGTCTCGACATACGTCACCCAATCGCGCAAGGCTTCGCTGATGGCGTCCTTGAGCGTGCGACTTCCGGCCTCCACGCCGCGCACTTCCGCTCCGAGCAGTTGCATGCGGAAGACGTTGAGCGCTTGGCGCCGCATGTCTTCCGTCCCCATGTAAATGACGCACTGCAAGCCGAGCAGCGCGCAGGCCGTCGCCGTCGCTACGCCATGCTGTCCGGCTCCGGTCTCGGCGATCACGCGCGTCTTCCCCATGCGCTTGGCCAGAAGCGCTTGGCCGAGCGCATTGTTGATCTTATGGGCACCCGTGTGGCAGAGGTCTTCGCGCTTGAGATAGATTTTCGCACCCCCGAGATGCTCGGTCAGCCGCCGGGCGAAGAAGAGCGGCGTCGGTCTCCCCACATAGGTGCGAAGCAACTCCTGCAGCTCGCGGTGAAAGTCCGGGTCTTCGCGCGCCGCCATGTAGGCTTCGGTCAGCTCTTGCAACGGATGCATGAGCGTCTCCGGGACAAATCGTCCCCCATATGGGCCGAAATGCCCTCGCGCGTCGGGAAGCGAAGAGGCCATGCTCATGATCGCGCTCCTTCGAAAATGCTCGAACCGTCTTCGCGCTCTGGAAGGCCGCGCGCGCCGGCTGCCTTCGCCGCGGCGATGAACGCGCGCATTCGCTCGACGTCTTTCTTTCCAGGGCACGCCTCCACACCCGTACACACATCGACGGCATAAGGTTGGACGCAACGAACGGCTTCGGCGACGTTCTCCGGCGAGAGGCCACCGGCCAGAATCAACACGGAGACGAACGACTTCGCTCGTCGCGCCAGCGTCCAGTCGAAGCGTTCGCCCGTCCCGCCATACGCGCCCGCCCGAGCGGCATCGAGCAAGATCGCGTGGGCCGGATACATCGCCAATTCGTGCGGGTGAAACTCGGGACCGACGCGCACGGCCTTGATGACGCGCCACCGCTCAGCGACTCGTCGGCAGAGGGCGGGCGATTCGTCTCCGTGAAGTTGAACGACGGCGAGCCCCGCCTCGACGACGATGCGCGCCATCGCGTCCAGATCGTCCTCGTTCACGAAGATGCCCACCGGCGTGACAAATGGCGGCAGTTGCTCGATGATCGCCCGCGCCCGCTCGGGCTCGATATATCGCGGGCTCTTCCGATAGAAGTTGAATCCGAGGGCGTCGGCGCCCGCTTCGACGGCGGCGAACGCATCCTCCACGTTCGTGATGCCGCAGATCTTCACCCGCACCATCGGCCTATGCCTCCGGTTCCTCAAGCAACGCACGAAGAGCTGCGCCCGGGTGCGCGGCGCGCATCAGGTGCTCGCCGATCAAGAAGGCGCGGTATCCGGCGCGGCGCAACTCCTCCAGCTCCGAACGCGCGCTCAAGCCGCTCTCGCTGATGAGCACGACGTCTCGAGGCGCGCGGCGAGCCAGCTCGAAGGAGACGGCGAGGTCGACGGCGAACGTGCGCAGATCGCGATTGTTCACGCCGATGAGCCGCGCGCCAGCCGCGAGCGCCTTCTCCAAATCGGCGAGATCATGGACTTCGACGAGCGCGTCCAACTTCAGTTCCTCGGCGAGTTGGCGCAAGTCCCGAAGGTGCGCCACATCCAGCAGCGCGGCGATCAAAAGCACGGCGTCGGCTCCGGCCGCTGCGGCCTCGTAGACCTGATAGGAATCGAAGAGAAAATCCTTCCGAAGCAGTGGCACGCCGACGGCGCGCCGGATCGCCCGGAGATGCTCGAGCGCTCCCTGAAAGTGGTCCTCTTCGGTCAAAACCGAGATCGCCACGGCTCCGTTGCGCTCGTATTCGCGAGCGAGGGCGACCGGATCGAAATCCTCTCGCAGCAGACCGCGGGAGGGGGAAGCGCGTTTCACCTCGGCGACGATGTTGAGGCGATCCGATCGGGCGCACACCTGAAGGAAAGAGGGGCGGATTCCTTCACGAGCGGCCGCTTCCGCACGCACATCGGCCAGCGACTTCTTCCGCTTCGCCTCGGCCAAGCGTTCGGCCTTACGCGCGACGATCTCCTTCAGGATGTCGGACATCGCCTCCCCCCATTTCGCTCATGGACTCGCACGCGGTCTCCTCGGCCGAAGACGCTTCATTCGTGAGGGCGATCAAGGCGCGCAACTTCTCCCAGGCTGCCCCCGTGGCGATGGCTTCCGCTGCCATCGCGATCCCTTCGCGCAACGTGCGCGCATGTCCGCTCAGGTAGAGGCCGGCGGCGGCATTGAGGAGCACGAGATCGCGCGCGGCATCCTGTCGGCGTCCGGCAAGCACCTCGCGGACGATGGTCGCACTCTCCTCGGGCGAGAGGGCGCGCAGAGCGACGAGATCATGGTGCCTTAATCCCTCCTCTTGGGGATCAAGGAGGAAGCGCCGGATCTCTCCTTGGCGCACCTCCACGACGTGCGTCGGCCCCGCGAGGGTGAGCTCGTCCATCCCGTCACTTCCGTGGACGACCCACACGTGTTCGGCACCGAGCTGCTCGGCGGCGCGCGCGAGCTTCTCCATGATTTGTGGATCGGATACGCCGATGAGTTGACGGCGCACGCCGGCCGGATTGGTGAGTGGGCCGAGCAAGTTGAAGATCGTTCGGACGCCGAGTTGACGGCGCACCTGCGCTACGCGCGCCGTCGCCCGATGGAAGTGCGGGGCGAACATGAAGCAAAGGCCGATCTCCTGCAGGCAACGCTCGACGACCGCCAGCGGCGGATCAATGCGCACGCCGAGCGCGGCCAGGACATCGGCGCTTCCCGTTCGGCCGCTGACGGCGCGATTCCCGTGTTTGGCAACCGGCGCGCCGGCCGCGGCGATCACTACCGCCGCCGCCGTCGAGACGTTGAACGGCTTGTGACGGCCTCCACCCGTACCTGCCGTGTCCACCACATCCGATCGCTCGCAGCGAATGCGCGGCGCGCGCGCGCGCATGGTTTCGGCGAACCCGACGAGTTCTTCCACCGTCTCCCCTTTCATCGCCAGCGCCGTGAGCGCGGCGGCGATGAAGGCCTCGTTCGCCGTCTCCGCGAGCATCTCCTCGAGCAACGCGGCCGCTTCCGCGCGCGTGAGGTCCTCTCGCCGAAGGAGTCTCTCCAACAGCGGATGTCCCATGGCCGTTCAGAGATAGAAGAGGCTGAGGCGCGGCAGACCGTACTGCTCGCGCAAGCGCTTGGCGACGTAATTTCGGAGCGTCTGTTGGTAGAGCTCGTCGTTCATGCGCTTTCGATACTCTTTGAGTTGGCGCTCGCCTTCTGCGCGCACTTCGGCGACGCGCTCTTCAGGAAGGCCCTGAAGCAGGGCATCATACAGGATCTTCTCCAACCGCCCCAACTCCCGCTCCAGAGTCTCGAAGTCCACCTCCTGTGCCGCCCGCACGTCCTCCAGAAGGGCATCGAGCCGTCCGATCACTCGTGGAATGGCCTCGCGCAACGGGGCCAGCTCCGGTTCGCCACGCGCCTCGGCCAAACGCCGCAAGTCCGTTCGACTGCGCTCCAGATACTCGAGGACCATTTCGCGGGAGAAAGGCGGTGGCGACGGGGGCGCACCATCGGACTCCTCGCGCGCGCCGATGCGCGCGTGCTGATACTCCTGGAAACAGGCCATCACTTCCTGCTGACAGTAGAGGATCGAGTTGATGCGCCGGGTTCGAGGGCGCGCCTCATAGGCGTCGAAGACGCGATCCACGGCGCGCAAGACCACATGGAGCGGAATTCCCATGTCCTTCCACGTCTCGATCATCGCCCAATCGAGCGTGGAGAGCAACAGATGCTTTCCCCGCCGCCGCGCGAAGTGCTCTTCGACCTCGGTGAAATAGTTGAAGTAGTTCACGACGAAGTCATCGGCGGGGCGAGAGCGCTCCTCCATCCTCGGGGATCGCTCCTCCAGCCCGCCGCCTTCTCTCCCTTCATCGGGCCTGGTGTCGTTGAACGCGCTCATAGATGATCCGTAGGCCATCGAGCGTGAGATTGTCATCGAGCGTCTGGATGTAGGCCGACGCGCGACCGATCAGGTGCGAGAGTCCGCCGGTGGCGACGACGCGCGTCTCCGGCCCCAGCTCCTCGAGCATGCGGGCGAGGATCCCATCCACCAATCCGATGTAGCCGAAGTAGAGTCCCGATTGGATGCTGGCGACCGTCGAACGGCCGATGATCGCGCTCGGTCGCCGAATGTCCACGCGGGGCAGCTTCGCCGTTCGCTCAAAGAGGGCCTCGGCCGAGATGGTGATGCCCGGGGCGATGACGCCACCCAGGTACTCGCCCCGTGGGGAGATGGCGTCGAAGGTCGTCGCCGTTCCGAAATCCACGACGATGCACGGTCCGCCGTACTTGGCGAATGCCGCCACAGCATCGGCGATGCGGTCCGCGCCCACCTCCTGCGGATTCTCGTAGAGGATGGGCATGCCCGTCGGCGTACGCCAATCCACAAAGAGTGGGTCCAGGTGAAAGTACGTTTGCGCCATCTTCCGCAGCGCGAAGTCGAGCGGGGGAACGACCGACGCGATCACAATAGCGTGCACGCCGGAGACCTCTAACCCTTCCAGCGTGAAGAGCGTGCGGCAGAGGATGCCCAACTCGTCCACCGTCCGCTCGCGCTGCGTCGTCAGGCGCCAGACGACGACGAGCCGTTCGCCCTCATACACCCCGAGGGCCGTGTTCGTATTGCCCACGTCAATGACCAGCAACATGCGCCCTCGCGTGCCTCCTTGAGGATCGAGCTACACAATTAAGCCATTCGCGCGGCGAGAAGTCAATCGCCGCCGGACGCCTCTTGGCCGATCGCCGCGTTGACATCACGGGGGAAGCGAAGGTATTTTTCTGGCCTTGGGACGCTCCCATGCTGCGGTTGCGGAACACGTTGTCGGGCGAGCTGGAGGTCTTCACCCCCCTGGATGGGGAGACGGTCCGCATGTACAGCTGCGGCCTCACGGTCTATGACTACGGCCACATCGGGAACTTTCGGACGTTCGTCTCAGTGGACATCCTCCGGCGCTACTTGAAGTCCAAGGGGTATCGCGTCCTTCACGTCATGAACTTCACCGATGTGGACGACAAGACCATTCGCCGCGCGCGCGAGGAGAGGGTGAGCCTGCGCGAGCTGACCGATCGGTACATCGCCGCCTTCCTCGACGACATGCGAACGCTCAATCTGGAGACGCCCGAGGTCATGCCGCGCGCGACCGAGCACATCCCGGAGATGGTGGCGCTGGTGAAGCGGTTGCAGGAGCGGGGGTATACGTATCGGAGCGAGGGCTCGATCTATTTTCGAGTCGCCGCGTTCCCAGAATACGGGAAGCTCTCCAAGATTCGACCGGACCACGTCAAGCCCGGCGCGCGTGTGGATGTGGACGAATATGAGAAAGCCGATGCGCGCGATTTCGTGCTGTGGAAGGCACCGAAGGAGCCGGATGAACCGCGTTGGGAGACGGAATTGGGGCCGGGCCGACCCGGATGGCATCTGGAATGCTCGGCCATGTCCATGAAATACTTGGGCGAGACGTTCGACCTCCATTGCGGCGGCGTGGATCTCATCTTCCCCCACCATGAGAACGAGATCGCACAGAGCGAGGCGGCGACGGGAAAACCTTTCGTTCGGTATTGGGTGCACACGGAGTTCCTCTTGGTCGAAGGGGAGAAGATGGCGAAATCGCGGGGGAACTTCTACACGCTGCGCGATCTCTTGGCGCGCGGCTTCGATCCCATGGCCATTCGGTACGCGCTGCTCTCGGTCCCCTATCGCACGCCACTCAATTTCACCTTCGAAGGCGTGCGCGCCGCCGAGGCGACGCTGGCGAACCTGCGCGATTTCCTCTGGCGCGTGCGCGAAGCGCGCGGCGAGCCGGGATCGAATCCCACGATCGCCGAGGCGCTGCGACGCGCGGCCCGCGAGTTCGAGGAGGCGATGGATGAGGACTTGAACACGGCGCAGGCGCTCGGCGCCCTGCATACGCTTGTCGGCGAAGTCACGCGCGCTGTGATCCAAGGCGCGCTTCGGGAGGACGACCGGCAGCGAATCCTGGACTGGATCCGCCGCGTGGATCAGGTCCTCGGCGTCCTTGGCGAGATCGAGCCGGAGCCGCTCGATCCCGAGCTGCAAGCGCTCATCGAGGAACGGGCGCGCGCCCGCGCGCGACGCGATTATGCGCGCGCCGATGAGATCCGCCGCCTCCTCTACGAACGCGGCATCATCTTGGAAGACACGCGCTCGGGCACGCTCTGGCGACGCCGACGCGATTTGCCGAAGGAGTCCTCATGAGGAGCCCGGAGATGACGCCTGTCCGTCGCGAACATCCCTCGGCCACGCGAGCGCCTCTGACGCCCACCTACTCCATCGTCATCCCGCTCTACAACGAGGCGGAGAACGTCGAGCCGCTCTATCGAGAGTTGCGGCCGGTCTTGGAGCAACTCGGCGAGCCGTATGAGGTGATCTTCGTGGACGATGGGAGCCGAGATGAAACCTACGAGGTACTGCTGGCCCTCTATCGCGAGGATCCGAACGTGCACCTCCTCCGCTTGAGTCGGAACTTCGGGCAGACGGCGGCCCTCGCCGCGGGATTCGATTTCGCACAAGGGACCATCATCATCGCGATGGATGGCGATCTGCACCATGATCCGCAGGACATCCCCCGGCTCTTGGAGAAGCTGCAGCAGGGGTACGATATCGTGAGCGGATGGCGGAAGGATCGTCCTGAGGATTTCCTCACGCGGCGCCTCCCCTCACGCGTCGCCAATTGGATCATGGCGCGGCTCTCGGGGGTGCCCCTTCGAGATTTCGGTTCGACGTTCAAGGCCTATCGGCGCGAGGTCATCAAGAACATTCGCCTCTACGGCGAGCTGCATCGCTTCATCCCTGCGCTGGCGAGCCTCATGGGAGCGCGAATCGCGGAGATCCCCGTGCGCGCCCGCCCGCGCTATCGCGGCCAGTCCAAATACGGTCTATCGCGTACGATCCGGGTGCTGTTGGATTTCATCACGATCAAGTTCCTGCTCAGCTACATGACGCGCCCGCTGCACTTTTTCGGACCGGTGGGCTTGCTGGCGCTGACCAGCGGCATGCTCATCGGAAGTTATCTCGCGTTGAAGAAACTCCTTTACGGCATCAGCCTCTTGCAACAGCACGGGCCGTT
The DNA here is from genome assembly GCA_030550025.1 of Acidobacteriota bacterium. GTDB lineage: Bacteria > Acidobacteriota > Blastocatellia > HR10 > HR10 > HR10. Next base: position 20,375 of record JAUQQC010000020.1, read on the forward strand.
GTTGTTGCTCTCGATGTTGCTCATCATCACGGGTGTACAACTGATCTCCATCGGATTGATCGGCGAGATCGTCATGCGCACGTACTACGAGTCGCAGCGGAAGCCGATCTACACGATCCGTGAGATTCGCTCCCGGCGAACGACCGATGAACGTGCCCCGTTCGTCGAAAAGAGGGAATGAATCTGGCCTCTCCCCTCGCGCGGAGACGTAGTGCGCGCCCTCACTCCCATAGCGTGAGCAGTTGCGTGAGGATGCGTTCGGTCATCCCCCAGATGGGCCCATAGGGCGAAGGATACGCCGGCCACACGCGCCATTCCCCATTCACGAGCTTCTCCACGCGATCGGAGCGCCCCTGGCGTTTGAGCGCGCGAAGCGAGATCCAGAAAGCGCGCTCGACTTCGGGACCCGCCGTCACCTCCACATCCGGTCGCACGAGGACCACAAGCGGAGTCACGCGAATGGGGGGGAGGAGGGGATTGCTCGGGGAGAGGGCGCTCAACCGTCCCAGGACGTCACCGTCTCGCTCCAGGTCAATGCCGACTTCCTCGCGCGCTTCGCGCACGGCCGTCTCCCAAAGGGTGCGATCTTCGGGCTCGCGACGTCCGCCCGGCAGCGCGATGTGCCCGGACCAGGGATCGCGTGCGTCTTCGACGCGCTTGATGAGCAACGCTTCCACGTCCCCGCCGACTTCGCGAAGAAGGAGAACGACGGCGGCCTGGAGGGGCCATTCTTCGAGCGACTCTTCGGCCGAAGGCGTCAAAGCGGTGAGCTTCCTTTTGAGCGTCTCGATGTCCACGAAGGGATTATACCGCAAGTCGGCACGCTCCCACCGCCTCGAAGCGGGCGCGCGGTTCGCTCACGCGAGCCATCCCTGCGCGACCAGCAACTCGGCGTTGAGCAAAGCGGCACCGGCCGCCCCACGAATCGTATTATGCCCGAGGATGACCATCTTGTAATCGAGGATCGAGCAGGGGCGGATGCGCCCGACGACCGAGGCCATGCCCCGTTCGGCGTCTCGATCCAGACGCGGTTGCGGCCGATTCGCCTCTTCGCGCACGACGATGGGACGGGCGGGAGCCGTCGGCAATTGGAGATGCTGGGGCGCGGACGCGAACGAGGCGAGCGCTTCGATGATCTCCTCGCGCGTCGGCGTGCGCTCGAAAGCGAGCGAGACGCATTCGAGATGCCCGTCGAGCGTCGGCACGCGAGTGCACTGCGCGCTGATGCGCAGCGGCGCGAAGACGAAGGCTTCCTCCTCCCATCGGCCGAGCAGCTTCCGCGTCTCCGTCTCCAGCTTCTCCTCCTCATTTGGAATGAACGGAATGACGTTGTCCACGATATCGAGCGAAGTGACGCCCGGATACCCAGCGCCCGAGAGCGCTTGCAAGGTCGTGACCATGACCTGCCGAAGGCCGAAGTGGTCCATGAGGGGTTTGAGGACGAGCGTCAGATGAATCGTCGAGCAATTGGGATTGGTCACGATGAAGCCGCGCTCCCAACCGCGACGTCGGCGCTGCTGGACGATGGCCTGCAGGTGTTCGGGGTTGACCTCGGGGACGATGAGCGGCACGTCCGGTTCGAGCCGATGGGCGCTCGCGTTACTGCAGACGATGTATCCGGACCGCGCGAATTCCGGCTCCACGCTCGCCGCCACCTCGGTCGGCAGAGCTGAGAAGACGAGCCGACACTCGAGCGGAGGCGCGCACTCTTTCACCACGAGCCGTCGCACGCGCTCCGGGATCGGCGAGGGCAAGAGCCAGTGCACGGCGTCTTCATATCGCGCTCCCACCGAGCGATCCGAAGCCGCAACTGCCGTCACCTCAAACCATGGATGAGTCTCCAAAAGAGCGATCAACCGCTGCCCGACGATGCCGGTCGCGCCGAGAATGCCGACGGGGATCTTCTCCGCTCTCATCGGATGAACTCCTTATGAATGGCCCGAACGGCCGACGCGCGGTCGCGTTCGCTGACGACGAGAGAGATGTTGCGTTCGGACGACCCTTGCGCGATGGCGATGACGTTGATGCCCTCGCGTCCGAGCGCGGAGAACAAGCGCCCAGCCACGCCGGGCGTGCCGCGCATCCCTTCGCCGACTGCGGCCACGATGGCCACGCCGTTTTGCCTCTCGATCTGGCTGATGTCACCCTGCCGCCGCTCGCGCGCGAATTCCTCTTCCAGAGCGCGCCGCACGCGCTCGGCATCCTTCTGTTGGACGACGAAGCAAATGCTCTGCTGCGACGACGCTTGGCTGATGAGCAGGACGTTGATGCCCTCGCGCGCGAGCGTATCGAAGACGCGCGCCGTGATCTCGGGCACACCGAGCATGCCCGCGCCTTCGACCGTCACCAACGTGAGCGGGCCGATCGAAGTGATCGCTTTGACGATGGGATTGCCCGGCGTCGTGCGCGGTACAATGCGCGTGCCCGAGAACGCGGGATTGAACGTGTTCTTGATGAGGAGGGGGATGCCGCGTTCGATGGCCGGGAAAACCGTCTTCGGATGCACGACCTTGGCGCCGAAATAGGCCAGCTCCGCCACCTCCCGATAGGACAACTCCGCAAGCGAACGCCCCTCGGGCACAACTTTGGGATCGGCCGTCATGATCCCATCCACATCGGTGTAGATCCAAATCTCCCGCGCACCGATGGCCGCGCCGATGAGCGCCGCCGAATAGTCCGATCCCCCACGCCCGAGGGTCGTCGGAATCCCCTCCCGCGTGCTGCTCAAGAACCCGGTGATGACCGGGACGACCCCTCGCTTCACGAGGGGAAGGATCGCGCGGCGACACTTCCGATAGGTGAGGTCTTTCAGTGGCGTCGCGGCGCCGAACCGATCATCGGTGATGACGAACCGCTGCGCGTTAAGCGCCTTGGCCTTCACGCCGTGTTCGATCAACATGCCGGCGAGGATCTCCACCAGCAATCGCTCGCCGAAGGACGCGACGGCATCCAGAGCGCGCGGCGTCGCTTCCCCGAGGAAGCTCATGCCCGTGAGGATGCGCGTGAGTTCTTCGGTGAACTGATCCGTCAACGCGAGTAACCGCGCGCGCGTCTTCGAATCCGTGACGACCGCCGAGATCACGTGTGCATGCCGGTTGTGAAACACGCGGAGCTTCCGCTCGAGTTCATGATCTCGCCGGGCGGCCGCACCATGCGCAGCCGCGAGCAGAAGATCCGTGATTCCCGCCATCGCGGAGACGACGACGATAGGTCGCTGCTTCCGATGCGCGAGGATGATCTCGGCGACTCGCCGCAAGTTCTCCGCTCCTGCGACGGATGTCCCGCCGAACTTCATCACGATCATCAGCCGTCTCCCTCCACGCGCAACCTCGCTCCGAAGAAGGAGAGCGATATTGTATCGGCGCAGCACTAATGTGTAAATCCTCACGCGAGGCGGGCGGATGAAAAGAACGATTCGCACGTGAGCCAGCAGAGCGGGCGATTCGAATCGAGCCGGGAGTGAGCGCACGCAAACCTCAGGAACGCGCGAAAATTCCCACAAGCCCGCAGGAGCTGGCGCCCCACGCGGAGGAAGCAGATGGGGATGGCGTTCCCATGCGGGTGAGGGACGACCCAAGGGGTGGCTCCCCTCGTGGGCTTGGTTGGATGGGGAGGCGCCGTTGTCCGTGGGCTCGCCTCGCGGCTCGCCCAAGGCCCACATGTGCGCGCTGCAGTTAGAGGCCTTTCTGGCGTTTCTCCTCGACTCGCGCCAGGCGGCGATAGGCTTCGGATCGAGAGCCAAACTTTGAAACTCTTCGTCGGGGATGATACACTCACCTTCCCTGAGGTCATCGGAGGGGCGATCATGCAGGCGGTCATCCTCGCAGGAGGGAAAGGGACGCGAATGCGTCCCCTGACGGTCCATGTGCCGAAACCGGCGGCACCGTTGGTGAATCGGCCCTTCCTCTTCTATCAGCTCGACCTGCTGCGCGGGACGGGTGTCGAAGAGGTGATGGTGTGTCTCGCCTATCAACCGCAGCGGATCGAGCACGTGCTGACCGGGAGTGAAGATCACGAGTTGTCCATTCGCTATGTCGTGGAGGCGACGCCGCTGGGGACAGCCGGAGCGTTCAAGAATTGCGAGGCCTACCTGCAGGGGACGACCGTCGTGCTGAATGGGGACATCCTGACGGATCTCGATCTCACCGATGTCCTGAAGCGACATCGGGAGACGAAAGCCGTGGCGACGATCGTCCTCACGCCAGTCGAAAACCCTTCGGCGTACGGCGTCGTCGAGATGGCGGCAGATGGGCGCGTCGTGCGCTTCTTGGAGAAGCCGCGGGCGAGCGAGGTCACCTCGCGGTTGATCAATGCGGGCATCTATGTCCTGGAACCGTCGGTGCTCGCTCATATCCCGGAGGGGAAGACGTTCTCCTTCGAGTACGATCTCTTCCCGCTGCTCTTGGAGCGGGGCGAGTCGGTGTTCGCCTACGTCTGGGAGGGGTATTGGCGAGACATTGGGACGCCGCGCCATTATCTGCAAGCGAATCTGGACGTCTTGGCCGGGAAGGTGAGGACCTATTCTCCCGTGCGACCGCCGCGCGGCGAGCGGTTTGATGAGTCGGCGGGCATTGATCGGCTCTCGGTCGTGGATCCCAGCTGCACGGTGAAGGCGGGGGCGGAGATCGTGAATTCGGTCGTGGGGCCGCATTGCTTCATCGAGGAGAAGGCGCGGATCGAGGATTCGGTGATTTGGGCGGCGACGCGCATCGGCGCGCATGCTGAGGTGCGCCGATCGGTCCTCGGGCGCGGCTGTCACATCGGGCGCGCGGCCGAGGTCGCGCCGGGGACGTTTCTGGGCGATAAGTCGGTTGTGACCGACTATAGCCTCATCGGCGGGGAGGAAGAGCGATGACGCCTATGACGATCCGATTCGGGACGGACGGATGGCGGGGGCGGATCGCGGAGGACTTCACCTTTGGTAATGTGGAGGTCGCCGCACAAGCGCTAGCCGACTATCTCCGCGAGGCGGGGCCGGATGCGGATGGCAGGATCCTGGTCGGCTACGATCGGCGGTTTCTCTCTGAGCACTTCGCCGCGCGCGTGGCCGAAGTGCTCGCCGGTAATGGTCTTAGCGTCGGCCTCTATCGCCGAGATCTGCCGACGCCGCTTGTTTCTTTCGACGTGCATCGGCAGCGAGCGCGCGCGGGCGTGGTCATCACGGCCAGCCATAATCCGCCGGAGTTCAATGGGTTCAAGATCAAGGAATCGTTTGGCGGTTCGGCGCGCCCGGAGGTGACAGCGGCTGTGGAAGCGCGACTCGGACGATCGCAGCCGCAATGGCGGCCGATCGAGCGCGCAGAGGCTGAAGGACTCATCCAACGGATCGATCCACCCGATGAGGCTTATTTCCATCGGCTTCGCGCGCTTGTGGATGTCGAGGCGATTCGTCGCTCGGACTGGCACATCATCGTGGATCCGATGCATGGGGCCGCCGATCGCTATATGGAACGCCTGCTCAGTGGGGGCCGATGTCGCGTGGAGACGATTCGCGCCGAGCGCGATCCACTCTTTGGCGGCGTCAATCCGGAACCCATGCCGCAGAATCTCGGCGCGCTCTTTGAGGCCGTGCGCGCGGCGCGCGCGACGATCGGCCTGGCGCACGATGGCGATGGCGATCGCTTGGCGGCCGTCGGCGAGGATGGCTCGTTCCTGACGCCACATCAGATCCTTCCCCTTTTGGTCTGGCACCTGGTGCGAGAGCGTGGTGAGCGAGGGGTCATCGTCCGAACGTTCTCCCAAAGCGTGCTCGTGGATCGTATTGCCGACGCCTTGGGCTGTCCCGTGCGCGTCGTGCCGATCGGATTCAAATACATCGCCGATCTGATGCTCACCGAGGAGGTCTTGATCGGGGGGGAGGAGTCCGGGGGGATCGGCGTGCGCGGCTACCTGCCCGAGCGCGACGGCACCTTCGCCGGCCTCCTTTTGCTGGAGGCGTTGATCGCGCGAGGTGAGCGTCCGTCCGAAGCCGTGCGCGCGCTCTGGCGCGCGTTCGGCGAGTTCCACTATCGGCGCGAAGACCTCCACATGCCAGTCGAGCAGGGCAAAGAGATCGTCGCCCGGCTGACCGCCGATCCGCCGGATCGCGTGGCGGGCTTTCGCGTCGTAGAGGTCCAGACGCTCGATGGGACGAAATTGCTCCTGGACGACGCCAGTTGGATCCTCTTCCGACAATCGGGGACGGAGCCGGTCTTACGCGTCTACGTCGAGGCCACTTCCGTCGCTAAGCGCGATCAGATCCTGGAGGCCGGTCTCGCACTCGTCAGTGAGCTGTCCTCGCGCGTCTCCGCAGCTTCCGAGGGAGGGGGAAGCGGATGAAACGAGTGATCTGCACCTACTGCAACACGCACATCTACACCTACACGGGACCGGACGATCCCGTGCGGTTCAAAGCCGAGTATTTCATCCCGACGAGCCCGGCCTATTTGCGGCCGCAGAAGGGAGATCGCATTAAGTGCCCCGAATGCGGAATCGAATTCGTGGCGTTCTCCAATCAGTTGAGCACGATCCAGATGCTCTCGGATTGGCCCTTCCAGGGCACGGGCATGCAGGAGTGGAAGAAGTGACGAGAGGATGAATCGTCGTCTCGTGGGGTTCATCCCCGCCACTTGACCTCGCCGCGGGGAAATCGAGGAGGCGAAAGCGGTGTTTCCTTTCGGCCGAACGGGGAAGGGGCGCGGCTGCGCCTGGCGGTGAAGGGGAGCCTTCCCCTCCGCCGTGGAGCGGGTTTAACCGGAGGTGTTTGACAAGCCCAAGCGCGGCGGCTTAAAATCTCCTTCTGGTTTGACGTCGAGGGATCGGACGGTGTTGAGGGGCGCTTGTGAATGGCGGCACACCACATCGTCGCGTGGGGTATTCCCCCCCTTGGTCATGTGGCCTTCGAGTAGGCCTGGTCCTGGTCGCGCTCCTTGGTGAAGGCAGCGCGCTCTCTAGCTTCGTCGCTGCACCTGCTTTCGCATCCCCCCCACGATCGGAAGCTGCGCAATCGGCTGGGCGACGGTATCGGCAAGCTGAGCGCTTGATGCGCGAAGGGGACTATCAAAAAGCCGCGGAAGCCTATCGCGCGTTGCTCGCGAAAAACCCCAAGGATCACCCGGCGCGCTTGGGACTGAGCCTGGCGCTCTTGAAACTCGGGAACCTGAATGAGGCATTCGATCAAGCGGCCGAAGTGTTGCGTCAGGACCCGCAAAGCGCGCGCGCGCGTGCGGTGATCGGCCTGGCGCTTTTGCGTTCGGGCGTCTTTCGCGAGGCCGCTGAGGCCTTCACTGCAGCGCTTCTGCTGAACGAGCGCGAAGCCATCGCCTGGGCCGGATTGGCCGAGATCGATTTCTTCGAGAATCGCACGGAGCTGTCCTATCAACGGCTCCGGCGGGCGACGGCGCTCGATCCGAGCGAGCCGGATTATTGGATCGCCCTCGGACGCGCGGCGGCCCGTTTGGAGAAGTTCCGCGAGGCCGCCGAGTATTATGAGAGGTTCTTGGCCGTCTCTCCCAGGATGGACGTGGAGCGGCGAGAGCGGTATCGCGGATTGATCGCCTTCTACCGGGCCCTCTCAGTTTTGGGCATCACGCACTTGCATCGCATTGAGGGAGGGCGCGCGGCGCGTATCCCCTTCCGTCTGCAGCGAGATCGCCCCTTCATCCAGGCGCGCGCGGGGAACAATGTGACACTGAACTTGGTCATTGACACGGGGGCCAGCATCTCCGTGCTCTCTTATGAAGCGGCGGAGCGCTTGGGCGTTCGCCCCTTGGCGCGCGGCGGCCAAGCGCGCGCCGTCGGTGGGGGGGGGAAGTTCCCCATCGTCTACGGGTTGCTCGATGCGCTCGACCTCGGCGAGATCCGCATCTTCAACGTCCCGATCTATATCCGAACGATTCATCACACAGCCCCTTCCGAAGGGGAGGGGGACATGTTGCGGGCCGATGGCTTCCTCGGACTCTCGGTGTTGGCCAACTTCCGTTTCACGATCGATTATGCGGCGCAAGTGTTGCTTCTGGAGAGCGACTCCCCACCGGGGACGGCTGAGACGCCAGCGGAGGAGGGTTCGGAGATCCCATTCCGCACGACCAACGGGGGATTAGTCAGCGCCGAGGTCAAGCTGCACAATGGCGAGGTGGTCAACTTCCTGATCGACACGGGAGCGAGCGCGACCGTCGTCGGCGTGCACGTCGTGAAGAAGTACAATTTGGAGAAGCACATCCTCCCCTCCCCGAAGATTCGCGTGCTCGGTGCGGCAGGCGTCATCGAGAACGTGGACCTGATCCTCTTGCCGTCGCTCTCGATGAACAGCTTGGAACAACGGAACATTCGCGCGCCCGTCCTCGATCTCGGGGCCGTGAACGAATCGGCGGGATTCATGCAAGCGGGGATTTTGGGCGGGAGCTTCCTGAAGCACTTCCGCGTGACGTTTGATTTCTCGCGGGCGCGGCTTCGTCTGGTGCCGCAGACGGAGGCGATTCGATCCCTGAGTGAGAAGCCCTCGGAGGGGTGACGTGGCGAAGATCAGCATCTATCTCGAAACCTCGGTCATCGGGGCGTATCTCGATAACGAGGACCCCTTCCGCCGGGACCTGACGATCCGATGGTGGGAACATGAGCGCCCGCTCTACGACGCCTACATCTCGCCGTTGGTGGTGCGCGAACTGGAACGGATGCGCGAGCCGCGCCGACAAGCATATCTGAACCTGATCCGCGACATCCCGCAACTGGAGATCACCGAGGAGGTGGGCATCTTGGCCGAAGGATACATCGCCCGCGGTATCTTCCAACGCAAGTACATGGCCGATGCCCTCCATGTAGCCGTGGCCTCGTTTTACAAGATCGACTTCCTAGTCACCTGGAATTTCGGCTATCTGGCGAACGTCTACCGTCAAGCGCGCGTGCGGTTGTTCAATGTGACGTCGGGCTTTTTCGTGCCGACGATCATCACGCCGGAATTCCTCGTCTCCGAGGTGGGATGACCATGTATCGCAAGCCGAAATTCCTGGAGTTCCTCCACGCCGTGCGCGAACAGATGGCACGCGAATGCGACTACGATATGGACCTCTTCATCCAAATGCTCCGACAAGCGCCGAAGCTCGATGAGAACGCCTCGGAGACCCCACCCGCAGACACTCCCCCAGCTACACCTCCTTCTCGGAAGGCGAGAGTGAGACGAAGACCGTAACTCTCGATGGCCTTCCCGTAAGGCGTGGCATCAGCCCAGGCTTAATCCCTCGCCTCCTGCGGCGAACGAAAGAAGAAGCCCCCGTGCCCTCGGGCGAGGGCGGGAGTTCTGTTGGGGGAAATTCAGTAACGGGGGCTCTCATTTCAGATCAAGAGGCATAGCCTCTTGATCCCGCCAGCGATCCAAGCAGCGGGCCTCGGATCGCTGCTTGTGTGCTCGGCCGCTTCGCTGTGTCTAGGCGTCGTCCTCACGCCAAGCCATCAAAGCAAGCGTCGTGCCATCCTACTCAAAAAAGCGCCAAGTTGGCGGCAATCTCAAGCAGATCCGAATGTTCCCCCCCATCGGATGTGTTCACGAATGGGGATCAAAAAATGTCGCTCCAAAGCGACAGACGCGCTCCGAAGAAGGCCTCATCCTCAAGCAAAAGGGCGTCCTCGCCCTCGTACCTCCCACGGCCCCATGCTACGCACACGCCTGAAAATGTATGGCTTAGTTATAGCCCTGGCGCTCGACCCCCCCTTCTCCGGGCCATGGGCGCTCGCCAAAGACGTGTCGCGAGCGAGCGACATCCCCTTTTGCCAAAAAAGCGTTTGCCGTGACCTCGAAGCATGTCTTGAGGGCGGAACCGACGGCGCCAAGCGGCTCACTCGCGCCGTAGCTTCAAGGGAAGTGGAGCGCGCTACAGATGACGAAGCGAAACGATGTACTCCGCGATCTTTTGAAGGCGCCTGTCCCGTTGACCGTAGAGATTCAGCTGATATTCCCCAGGGCTCAGGAAGGCGCGATTCAGCGTCACGGTGAGCGCGCCGTGGCGGTCGCGGCGTATTCCGCCGGCGCGCCAGTGAAGGCGACCATCCCGATCCACGATTTCAATGGCGTAGGTCGGGTATTTCGGCTGATCCTCCGCAGTGAGGACCAGGCTGAAGCTTCTGGCCGTGCGTGAGACCACGATGCGGTTCACCACGCTCGCGCTCCCCGATCGGAGGAGAAATTCTCGAGAGAGGAGATCGTAGACGGGGATGTTCCATTGAGGCTCCCGAAGCTGAGCTAGTTGCGATTCCAGCTCTTTCAGTCGCGACTCGTAATCCCGCTCAATGGCTCCGGTTCGTTCCTGAAGGCGACGATTTTCGCGTTCTAACTCCACCCGCCGTATTCGCTCGGTCTGCGCTTGCTGGGCCAACCGCTGCATTTCTCGTCGCAGGTGCCACGTCCAAAAGCTCAAGAACCCGATGATGACGAACAAGCTCGCCGCCAGGGCGAACATCGCGCGCGTGCGGAACCACGCCGGCACGTCCTTTCGAACGACCGCGCGCTCCTCGGCCCGCACGCGCCGCCAGAGGGTCTTCCACTGCCGGCGACGGACGCGCTCGGGGATCGGTCCTTCCCTTTCTCGAATCGGCTCGAAGAAGTCCGCCACGTCTTTGAGGGCTGCTGCGCATGCATCACACCGCACAAGATGCGACCTCATTCGCTCGGCGTCCCCTGCCTCAAGCTCTCCGCGCACGTAGGCGATCATCTCGTCCTCGTCGGGATGGCGCCTCAGGTGATCCTCCCATTCTCCGTCGAGCGCTTGCAAATATCGTCGCAGCTCTCCGTTCATCGTTCGACCTCCAGCTCTCTGCTCTTCGCAAAGTGACGACGGACTCGGTCCCCTGTCGTGGCAGGGCCGCTCACAATTCCACCTCGCCGAACAGGACACTGAGCCGTTCTCGCAGCGTCTTCCGCGCCTGATGCAGATGGGCTTTGACCGTGTTGACGGAAATGCCCAGGAGGGTTGCGATCTCCTGAACCGACTGCTCTTTCACCACGCGCAGGTAGACGCACCGACGCATCTGCACGGGCAGTTGCTCTATGGCCTCGCGCAACTTGTCCAGCGTCTCTTTCTCCAGCACCGTCTCCATCGGGTCGGCCGTTGCTATTACGCTGGATGGAGCGTCAAAAGGGCCCGGCGCGCTCGCCTGGACTTCCTCGAGCGAAATCTCGGCAGCCGTCCGCTTCTTCGCCCCTCGTCGTTCCATCTCGTTGATGTATGTGTTCTTGGCGATCCTGTACACCCACTTCTCGAACCGGGCGCTTTCACGAAGCTCGCCCATCCCTCTATAGGCAGAAAAAAACGCCTCCTGGGTGAGATCGCGGGCATCTTCCGGCGACATCCCTTTCCTTCGGAAGAACCGGTAGATCGGGCCGTAGTAGCGCCCGAAGAGCAAGCGGAAGTTCTCTTCGACGTTCAACCCTTGCCCGAGGTCCCGGAGGATCGCTTCAGTCGCTTTCTCCGCACCGACCACGCACTAGATTATACCTTGCGAAGGTCTGAGACAGAATGCGGCCCTCCCGCATTGTCCCCGTCCGTACCCGACATTACGCCTCGAACGGAAATTCCCGAGCGCAAAGGTACGTAGGCCGTGCTCTCACTGGGGAGGCGCCTATCCCAGTCCCGTGATTTTCGGAGGGTTCACGCTTAGCGATATCTGTGCCCGGGCTCCGGCTTTTTAAAAGAAACGCTTGCATCTTGAAAATCTTCCTTGACTTTTCGGGCTCAATGCATATACTGCTTTCCGGCGGAAGGAGGAAATGGACCCGGCCAAAAGGAGTAGTCAGGCCGGAGGAGGAAAGTAGGCATACAGGGGGAGGCACCTTGAGGCGACAAGTTCCCTTGTTGAAGTGACGCTCTCCCGCCCCTGAGTACCCCCTGACTTATGGTCCTCTTAGGGCTTCCTCCGAAACCCGCAGGGTCGAACCTGTGGAAAAATTCGGCAAAGTAAGGAGGGGAAGAGAATGCGCTTCATCACTTCTGATGTACACCCACGATTGCGGGGCTGGCCCGACCGATACCGTCGGCCACGACGGCACGGGCGGATCGTCCCCTTTCTGCTGATTCTCGGAGCGGCAGTTTGGGCGCTCTTCGCACAACCGGCGAGCGGACTCAATCCGGCCGTCATAGCGCTAACCCCAACCGTTAGTTGTACCGTATCCGCTGGGGTCACGATTAGCGGCACTACGATCACGGGCACGAACGGTGGTGACACCATTGATTGCTCCTCGTCTACGAGTGACCTCACGATCTATGGCCTCGGCGGCAACGACAGGATCAAGGGCGGCAGCGGCAACGACACGATTTATGGTGGCGCGGGCAACGATCTGGAGCTCAGAGGTGGCGATGGAAACGACCAAATCTTTGGCGAGGGTGGTAATGACAATATCTACGGCGACGGCGGTGATGATACGATCGACGGCGGAACCGGCAATAACGATATTTGGGGCGGCGATGGCAACGATACGATCACCGGTGGGGACGGTAATGACAACATCCGCGGCGAAGCTGGTAATGACACGATCTTCGGCAGAGGAGGTAACGATCGGATTTCGGGCGGCGATGGCGACGATATTTTACATGGTGAGGGCGGCGCGGACGATCTCGATGGTGGTCCGGGGGATGATTGCCTCACTGGAGGCGATGGTATAGATACACTCACAGGCGGCGATGGCAATGATTCGCTTTCCGGAGGAAACGCTAAGACACGCTCTACGGTGGCGATGGCAACGATCAGCTCAAGGGGGGTGCTGGTAACGACAGTTTATACGGACAAGGTGGGAGCGATGTCTTCGATAGCGGTGATGATGCTTCGGAGCGCAAGGACTTCAACTCAGCTCAAGATAGCGTGGGCAACGTCACCATCCCCTGCGAAAGCGGTGCAGTGTGCGGCAACGGTACACCCGAACTCGGCGAACAGTGCGATCTCGGATCGAACAACGGACAGCCGGGCTTTTGCTGCACATCCACTTGCCAGTATGCAAATAGTAACACCCTCTGTCGTCCGGCAGCGGGACAGTGTGATGTCGCTGAATACTGCACGGGGTCGGACGCCGTGTGTCCGTCTGACGAGTTTCAGCCAAATGGCACGCTCTGCAACGCCGACAATAACGGGTGCACGCAGAACGATTCGTGTCAGAATGGGGTTTGCATAGCCGGTAGCCCACCGAATTGCGACGATGACAAACCCTGTACCACTGACACATGCCAGTCAACAGGCCCTAACTCGTATACCTGCCAGTATTCGATCCAGTCAGGGAATTGTTTGATCAACGGGACATGCTACACGAGCGGGCAGAATAACCCCAACAACGAGTGTCAGGCTTGTCGTCCAGACCAATCCCAGACCTCGTTCACCAACAAAGCGAACGGTACCGCCTGCACCGATGATGGGAAGGCGTGTACTGACGACGTGTGCCAGGCCGGCACGTGCACCCATCCGATCAAGCCGATGGGAACACCATGCCATCCCGGAGACAATTGTCCTGCAGAAGAGCAGTGCACGGGCTTGAGTCCAGATTGCCCGCGTCCTGATGCCGATCAGGATGGTACGAGAGATAAGTGCGATTTCTGCCCCACGACGCCGACAGGCACCTGCTCGAACATGGTGGCGGTAGCGACGATGACGTTCACGCTGACAGGCGCGAGCGGACCGGCAGTGTCGGCTTCCGAAGAAGTTG
>JAUQQC010000002.1:0-1524 GCA_030550025.1 Acidobacteriota bacterium
CCGTTTCGGCCATCGCTTGACAGCGCTCGGCCAACTCTCGCTCGGTCAGGCGGAGCTCATTCATTCGGTTGCGCAGGCGGAGGGCGAGCGTGCGGAGTCGGCTCGGCTCCCAGACGAGCAACGAAGAGGTCTTCGGCATCGGCCTCCCTCCTTTGGGAAGAGGGTCCCGATCTCCAAACGGGAGGGAACCCTTGACAACGTGCGACGTCGGACACCCCCGACGCGCCAAGAGCGCAGTAAACACCGAAGTCAAGGGCCTTGCGCTCTTGACGGGAGGGCATCCGGATGCAAGCCGCAGGACGATGGGGCAGAAGCGATGGGGTTGGAAAACAGAGAGGGAGGTGTGCCTCGGCAATGTCCCAATGAGAGGGAGAAGCTCGCCCTGCTGCTGGCGCAACATGCGACGAAGGAGGGGAGATGAACGGCTTCTCCAAAGGCCCGAGTCAGTTTAATACGAGGTGCGGGCGCGTCTGCATCCCGTGCCTGTGGTGCCCCAGCGTGAGATTTTCGGAATTCGGAAAACGATGCGCATTGGCGGCAGGAGATCGGTTAAGGTAGCGACTGGATGGCAGTCGCATCGAGAAGAAGGGGGGAGAGGGTATGTTGGCACGAGTGCTGAAGCGTTTTGCCTCGTCCGGGGGTATGCTCCTCACTTTGGTTCTTGCCTCTGGCTTTCACACTTGGAGCGTCCCCCCCATGGCGCAGGGGGCAGGGGTTGAGGGACCGGAATTCGAGATGCTTGACGATATTGCCAAAAGAAGCAAGCCTAAGAATACAAGCAGGTGGGTGGTTGGCATCATCCAGGATGTTAGCTTTGCTGGAACTCTCAAGCCGGAGGACTGACCGGTCAGATGGAAAGGATGGAGGTCATCATGATGTTTTTCCGACCGTCTTATACACGTATGAGATCTACATCGTGGGCATTTAGCTTTGGGATGCTCATCATATTTAGCCTTGGCTTCTTAGCATTCTCTTCACATGCCACTCCCGCGCGTCTCAGTTTCACGAGTTTGACGCCTTCGGCGATAACGACAAGCAGTGCGCCTTATGATGCGACGCTCACAGCTACGGGCACCAACTTCACCAATGTCAACCAGATAACCTTCGCCTGGAGTGGAGTAGTGAGCGGTAGTGCGACTTGGAACAGGGGCGATACGCGCTGGAATGATCGGGTTACGATCAACTCCGATACATCCATGATCCTGCGGCCCAGGGTGGTGGAGTCCAATCCGACTTGGTCTGGGACGCTCACATGGACGGTGACCTTGAGCGACACTACAGGGGCGACAGCATCCCAGCGGTTTACGGTGACTTATACACCTTCCCCCAAGTCGGATTTGGTCGTAGAGGGGCTATTGGTGGATCCCAACAGTGGGCCGGCGGGATCGAGCGTGAGGGTCAGCTTCACCATTCGCAATCAGGGCAATGGGACGGCCAACGCTTCCACGACCAACATTCGGCTGAACACCTCCAGCAGCAATGTGACGACCGGTGATCGGTTGCTGGCCAGCATCAGCACACCAA
>JAUQQC010000002.1:1624-68255 GCA_030550025.1 Acidobacteriota bacterium
ACCATTCCCAACGACATCAGTCCGGGGAGTTACTACATCTGGGTGATCCTGGATGTCAACAGTACAGCCAACCAGAGCGATGAGAGCAATGACCGGGCCAACATTCCCTTCACAGTGACGGCACCACCAGCCCGGTCGGATTTGATTGTGCAGAATCTATCGGTGAGTCCGACCAGCGGGTGGGCGGGGTCGAACGCCACTGTCAGCTTCACCATTCGCAATCAGGGCAATGGGACGGCCAACGCTTCCACGACCAACATTCGGCTGAACACCTCCAGCAGCAATGTGACGACCGGTGATCGGTTGCTGGCCAGCATCAGCACACCAAGCATTGGAGCGGGCGGCACCTACACTGTCAGCCAATCGGTGACCATTCCCAACGACATCAGTCCGGGGAGTTACTACATCTGGGTGATCCTGGATGTCAACAGTACAGCCAACCAGAGCGATGAGAGCAATGACCGGGCCAACATTCCCTTCACAGTGACGGCACCACTCGAGCCTACTACTCCAAGAGCTGATTTCACCTGGACACCGAGCGACCCGAAACTGGGCCAGTCGGTGCAGTTTACCAATGCCTCAACCGGTGCATCGCCGCTCACATACTCCTGGGATTTCAATGGTGATGGGATTGCGGATTCCGCAACACAGAATCCAACGTATGTATTCACAAGCTCAGGTCCGTACCAGGTCACTCTCACAGTAAGCAATGCTTATGGCAGAGATAAGGTAACGAAGGTCGTGAACGTTGGGGCAACCGCAAGTGTTCCAACCATCACTAGTGTGCGCCGCCAATACCCCGGGTTCTTCCTTGCGGGTAGCAGCTTTAACAACACCTTTGAGGTCACGGTCGACTGGAAGGGCACCCCGGGTACAGTGAGCTTCTCTGTAAATGGAGGTCCTGCTGTTTTCGAAAGGGGCACATCGAATGGTGCTTCGCATACCTTCCAGATGGACAGGGATTTCCGGCCAAGCTGGTCTCCTTCAACGGTGATCATCGTCCCGACTAACGGCGAGGGAAGAAAGGGGGATGCTTGGCGAGAATATGTATACGTGTTTCCTTATCCACACTGGCTGGAAATTGCTGCAAGTAAGTATCCGATTCAATTCACGGTTGGCGACGGTGAGGTAAGGGCTCGGTTCTATGCCGATTTCCCGAACCCCCCTCTGGCTAAAGATGGACCAATCCATATTCCAGACTGGGTCCCCTTTGTTGGCGGTAAGTTTGGGCTTGGAGAGACCTTTGGTCAGATTACGGCGGAGGTTTCCAGCAATGGTACCGGTAGCCTGACCCTTTCAGGCCAGTCAAGCTTCGAGGCCATGGGGCAATCCTTAAATGTTGACGTCTCTGGCAGCGGGTACTTCCGCCTGTTTGCGCCGAGAGGTTTGGAATTGACAGGAGCATCCTTCACAGTCGGGCTGGGCGGTACAATCTCCAAAAGCATTGGTATCGCTGATGCGATTCCCATAGATTTGCCAAATTGGGGTCCGATCCGCTGGCTCAATGAAAGGGCTACGTTGCTAGGAAAGCTCTCTCCGTCCCTTCAATTTGCTGCGAATTTTACACAAGAGGATGGCAAACTTAGGTTCAGCGAAGCGACTGGCGATTTGGGCCTTAGGCTTAGTGGCATACTCCAAGCGAACGTCATTAACGACCACTTGTTTGCCAAGGGTTGGGTGGAAGGCAATGGGAACGTCACTGTTGGCGTGCCGGATCCCTTCATGCGCCAGTTGAGGCTTGGTTTTCAAACTGGTGTTGAGTTTACAGCGGATGCTTCTTTTTCTATAGCCGGTTGGGACATAGGCGTCGGCGCAAGAAAGCGATACACATTTGGCGTCGGCTGTACTTGGGTTCCGAATAGTGAAATAAATTGTAGCAAGGTGGACTCTTCATCACAGCACTTCATAGCCGAAAGCAGTTTAACTGAGGGCTCAGTTTCACTCATTGAGCGTGACTACAGTCGCTTTGGCCCCTACTCTTTGTTCGAGCCGGTAGGACGGCTCAAGGCTGCTAGCTCACAAATCCCCGCTTCTGTACAAGAAGTCACCCTGATCAGGAACATCTTTCCAGGCGCTTCGCCCACGGTTATCGAAGTTGGGAATGGCAAACTCTTGCTATGGGAGCACCAGGATCCGGCACTACCGGTCCCACAGGCTACCGACATCTCATGGTCGTACAACGACGGGAGTAGTTGGAGTAGCCCAGCCCGAATCGCCCAAGATACCCAGATGGAGCTTTCCCCCGTGGCCGCCGTTGATCGCAACGGGAAAGTGGTCGCCGCGTGGCTGCGCATCAAGGAGCCAGCCTTCTCCGCGCCCATCAACACAATCAGTGATTTGGCTCTCTTTTATACCAAGCTCGAAGTAGTTAGTGCCATCTTTGATCCGCTCACTCGAACCTGGGGACCAGTCACTCAACTGACCAACGACACGGCTTTTGATACCAGTCTGCGCCTGTCCTCTGATGGCGAGGGGAATCTACTTTTGAGTTGGCTCTCCAACCCGTGTGGAGAGCTTATCTCAACCGCCACCTGTCCTTCGACCCTAAAATATAGCTTCTGGAACGGCTCAAGCTGGAGTCCTCCTGCCGCAGTCGCCAGCGGCCTAGTTGGCGTGAGCACTCACGCAGCCGCAATACGGGGGACTAGGGCCTTCATTGTCCTGCCTCGTGATCCTAATCCCAATGTTGCAGGGGATGGCGTACTCGATCTGTTCACATGGAACGGATCAAGTTGGAGTACAGCTCCGCTTTTTGCATCCGGGGGTGTGGAGAACCGTCTTGCCTCAGTAGCCTATGACGGTGGTGGTCAAGGGCATATTGTTTGGCTGCGCGGTGACGACTTGGTCCACGCGACTTTGAGCGATCCGAGGCCGCGTGTAATACGGCCGGGCAGTAGATCGCTGGGTTTCTACAGCGCACGGCTGCTCAGTAACCGGCAAGGTAATTTGACGCTCGTTTGGCAGGAAGTGACGGACGACGGACCGGCGAACATCTTCGCCATGATTTATGACCCTGCATCGCAAACCTGGAGTGCAGATCGCCGACTTAATCAAGACCCGTGGCTAGCGCATAGCGTTTCTGGATACTATGGAAGTGATGGAAAGCTCCACCTGGTCTATCTTGCCACACAGATTGAGATGACCAATGAAACGGTAGTGCTCGGCGGCGAAACTTTGACAATAAGCGGTAATCCTCAAGATGGCCGGACAGACCTACGCTTATTGGAGCATTCGTTAGTTATTGATCTAGCGGTTACGGATGATGATATAAGAGTCGCTCCCACCCGTCCCCGTCCAGGCGATTCCGTCACAGCAACAGTTACCGTTCATAACGCAGGGGACTACCCGGTGGGTAATTTCTTGGTGAATCTCTACGTGGGCAATCCTAATGCTGAGGGTGTGCTGGTCGGTAGTTCCAGGGTGGCGGGTCCTCTGCGGGCTGGTGCCAAGCGGATCCTTAGGTTCTCGTTCACGTACCCTGAGGGCGGTGGGAACATCGTAGCTGTAGTGGATGCTAATAATGATATCACTGAGCTGACTGAAGCCAATAACCGCGCAACCTTCTATCTTGATAACACTGCTCCCGTTGTGAGAGTAGTCGCCAGCGTTACGAGTGGACCAGCACCCTTAAGAGTGAACTTTGATGCCTCAGCAACCTTCGACAGGGAAGGCGACGCGATGTCATTCGCTTGGGCCTTCTCAGACGGTAGTCCAAGTGCTAGCGGTGTAACGGTCTCGCATACCTTCACCAGGACTGGGCGCTATCCAGTAACTGTAGCTGTCACTGATGCCCGTGGTGCAGTAGGAACGGCGATAGTGATGATCACTGTAGACGCAGCGTGCACTTATTCGATTTCACCTTCGAACCGAAGCTTCCCGGCGAGTGGGGGAAGCGACGACGTGAGTGTGACAGCACCCGATGGTTGTCCCTGGCAGGCAGTCAGCAACGCAAGCTGGATCACAATCACTTCGGGCAGTAACGGCAGCGGCAATGGGACCGTCAGCTATACAGTGGCCGCTAATGCGAGTGCAACACCACGCACTGGAACGATGACGATAGCTGGACAGACCTTCACAGTGACGCAGGAAAAAAGTTCTTGCAGCTACTCGATTTCCCCCACCAGCCAGTCGTTTGGGTCAAGTGGTGGGAGCGGCAGTGTGAGTGTGACCGCCGGGAGTGGTTGTGGCTGGACGGCTGTAAGCAATGCTGCATGGATAACAATCACATCAGGAAGCTCTGGAACAGGCAGTGGCACTGTGAACTATTCGGTTTCTGCTAATACAAGTACAAGCTCAAGAACAGGAACAATGACCATTGCGGGGCAGACCTTCACAGTTACGCAAGCACCGGCTAGTTCAGTGCCTTCTGTACCGACTGATCTGTCGCCTGGGAGTGCCAATCCGGACGGCTCGGTTAGAATCACCACAACACCGGTAACATTGAGGTGGAATGCGTCTTCTAGCGCCGACCGATACGAAGTCATAGTCTTCTACTGGAGTGGCTCCGCATGGGTCTACCACAACACATACACCACCTCAGCAAACTTACTGTCCTACTCGCCTCAGGTGAATAACACGCACTATGCCTGGAGTGTTCGAGCGGGTAATGCGAGCGGTTGGAGCGACTGGTCTAGCTGGGCCTACTTTTACTTTCAGCGATGACCACAACTGGGAAGAATCTTCGCGGTGACGAAAGAGTGGGGTAACAATTTACTGCCTCGTTAGGTTAGATCCTGCTCTTTTATAACCGGATAGAGTCGCCTGAGCTTGATGCGGGCATCGGCAGTAGTGAACTGCCACACCACCTTGACACGCGCCTGGTTGCGACGCTTCTGCCAGGCTGCCACCTCGCGGATCAGCGTCTGCTTGTCCGGAATGCGCCGGTCCACACATCGCCTCGCCGGCACCAATAGCTCACACTCGGCGATGTTCAGCCAACTGCCGTGTTCCGGGGTGTAATGCCATTCGAAGCGCGCCGCCAGACGATGGGCTTCTTCCGGCGCAGAGGCCTCATAGAGCGCACCCGGCCCATGGGTGTTCAGGTTATCCACGACCAATACGATGCGCCGGGCATGGGGGTCGTCCTCCTCCGCCCGTTGGCGCAGTTGTTCGGCGAAGTCGCGCTTGGTGCGCCGATCGGTGACCCGCCCCTTGCGCCATCCCCGCAAAGGCTCAATGGCCAGGAGGAGGTTAGCCACGCCGTGCCGTTCATACTCGGAGTCCTGGCGAACAGGCTGCTCGGTCTGCAAGGGCAGGCTGCCGCGTGGCGTGTAGTTCCTTGCCGGCTTCGCCCAGACAAACGACCGGGCAGGCGGGATCATACGGTCGTTGGTATACGTCCAAGACGTCTTCCATCTTGGCCACATAGCTTCCCAAAGGCTTGCCGATGCACTCGGACTTCACCCGCCAAAGCTTGAGCGCGTTTTTTTAGTATCTCCCGCACAGTGACATGGCTGATGGAGTCTACGTAGCCCAGCTCGACCATCTTGTCGGCCAGCAGACGTAACGTCCAACGCGCCGCCCCCTCCGGCGGATCGCTGCACGCCAGCATGGTCAGCGTGGCTTCGACGTCTCCGGTGAACTTGGGCTTCGCGCCAGGCCAGCCCTTATCGTACAAAGCGGACGCCAAGCCACCGCTGAGAAAACGGCGGCGCACGTTGACTACAGTGCTCTTGCTGCACAAGACCGCATCGGCAACTTCTTGGTCCGTGCGCTTCTGGCCCTGGCTGCGGTCGCTCAGAAGCAGGATACGCGCTCTGGTGTCGGTCCGGGTCGGAGCGTCGCCGGTGCGAATCAATCGCTCTAATTCTGTCCGCTGTTCGGTGGTCAATTGGATAGGTGTATGCTTGCCCATGCCACACAGTTTAGCAGCGTCGTCCGGAAATCTGAAATCTAGCCGAACAAGGCACTAGTCTTCGTCTTGGGGATGACTCATATGGCGTGATTCCAAGCCCATTTCCGATATTCTTCGCAGGGATCGGCGTCACGGACTTGCTCGTCAGCAGTAACGGATATCTGATGCCTGTTGCCCCTTGGTTTGTTTCAGCACTGCCCTCTAATCAACCTCTTCCGTTCTCCAATGTCTTTACTCTTGTGGCTCCCTTCTGGGATGACCTCTATCTCGACCCCAGGACGGACCAGAATGTCTTCTGGGCGGTGCTTGGTGAGGCTCCCAACCGGGAGTTAGTCATCGAGTGGCGCAATGCGAGGCATTACTCTTGCCGTGCGGACAGCACGGCTACTGTCAGATTCCAAGTGGTTTTCTTCGAGGGAAGAAGTGAGATCCTCTTCAATTACGCCGATACCGTCTTTGGAGGAAAGTGCGCCCTTGCCGATCGGGGACAGTCGGCCACAGTGGGGATTCAAGTGGCTCCAGGCAGTGGGACTCAGTTTAGCCATAATGCGCCGAGCTTGCGTGATGGCACTGCGCTGGCGTGGGCCATTGCCCAGCCGATTCTCACCGTGACGCCTCAGTCTCTGGACTTTGGCACGGTCATCGTCGGACGCTCCGTAGATAGAGAATTCATCGTGCAGAACCTCGGGGGGGCTGTCCTAATGGGCACCGCTTCTGTTCCTCCTCCTTTCAGCATCGTCTCGGGCATTCCTTTCACCCTCCGTGCTGGTGAGAGCCAGATCGTCTCCGTGCGCTTTGCTCCGACTTCTTCAGGGACCTTCGAGAGTAATGTGACCGTCGCGAGCAACGGTGGTTTTCTCAACCTGAAGGTAGTAGGAAGAGGGGCGACCTCTCCGTGATCGGGGAGATAAGGTGAGGGTGGCCGAAGGGGATGGCTTTTCTTGCTTTGAGTCATCTGCTGCAGGACCTTTAAGCCATCCCTCAAGATGATCTCGGCTCCGTGCTAGAGGTCCGTTGAATAACGGTCTCGCCGATCCCTTATTGGATGGTGAGGGTGATCTCGTAGGTGAAAGTCGGGCCACCGCGATTGTGCGTTTCGGTGAGGCGCACGAAGTAGCGGCCGAAAAGCGGCAGCGTCGCGAAGGTGAACGTGGGATCGCGGGTCTCTGAACCGACGCTCTCCCCCAGCTTCACCGTCCCGAGGAAGAGCTCGAGTTTGAGCACGGCCGGAGATGGAGGGGTGAGGGTTTTTGCTCTCACGGTGATGGTCACCATGCGTCCTCGTTCGCTGTCGAAGAAGAAGACGTCGGCATCTCCGGCGGGATCGATCGTTCCCCTCAGGGGCGTATCCGACGGGAGTTGGTTTGCTTGCGCGAAGTGATCGTTCGGCTCCGTCTCCTGCGGACGCGTCGCGCCCGTGAGTGTCACCGTGGCCCGGTAGACGTAGTCCGGCCCGCCCTTCCCGTCGAAGCTGCGCACGCGGAAGAAATACCGGCCATCGGCTGGGATCGTGAACCGGAGCAGGGAGTCGGTTGAGCCTTCCGCGTCATCATTTTCGGCGAGTTGCTGGCCGCGGCTGTCAAAGAGCGTGACGACCGTATCCAGCGGCGACGGGGGGGTGAGCGAGCGGGCATCTAAGTCAATGACGAGCTGCTGGCCGCGTCTCGCTTCGAAAGCGAAGAAGTCCACGTCCCCCGCCGGATTGATCGCCCCGCTCACAGTCGCTGGGGGCGTGATCGCGTTCGCTTGTGCCAGCGAATTATTCGGCTCGGATTCCATCACTATGCCGGGTGGAGGCGGAGCGGCTCCCGTCAACGTGATGAGCGCCTCATACGTATAGGACGAGCCACCTTTCGGACTGAAGTTACGAATGCGCACGAAGTATTGTCCCGAGCGTGGGATCTCGAATGTGAGGAACGAATCGAGCGAACCTCCGGCATCATCATTCTCCGCGAGCTGTTGTCCATTGCTGTCAAAGAGCGTGACGACCGTATCCGCCTCAGACGGCGGCATGAGCGACCGCGCGTTGATGTCCACCGTCAGCCGTTGACCGGCATTGGCCCGGAACGAGAAGACGTCCACGTCGCCGGCCGGATCGAGCCTACCCACAACGAGGACGTCGGGCGTGATCGCTTGCGCTTGGGCGAGTGTATTATTGGGCTCAGATTCGTTCACTCGCGCGGGCGCGCCTCCAGTGAGCGTGACTGAAGCTTCGTAGGTGAAGTCTCGCCCCCCTTTGTTTCCGAAATCGCGGATGCTGAAGAAGTAGCGTCCGGTCGCGGTGAAGGTGAATTCGAGTAGGGAATCGAGCTGTCCGGGCGCGCGATCATCGTTCTCGGCCAGTTTTCTCCCGCTGCTGTCGAAAAGGGCGACGACCGTATCGGCCGCCGATGGAGGGGTGAGTCGCTTCGCCGCGACATCAATGCGCAAGCGTTGCCCGGCATTCGCTTGGAAGGCGAAGAAATCCACATCGCCCGAGGGATCGAGTGCGCCGCGGATCGTCACGTTCGGCGTGATCGAATTCGCTTGAGCGATGGAATTGTTGGGCTCGGATTCGATGAAGCGGCTGGACGGAGCTCCTCCCGTGAGGGTCACGCGCGCGCGATAGGCGAAGTTCGGCCCGCCGCGCTGCGCGACGTCGCGGATGCGAAAGACGTATCGGCCTGCCGTCGGCACGGTGAAGCGCAAGAGCGAATCTCGCGTGTCCAAGGACTCGTCATCGTTCTCGGCGAGTTGTCGTCCACTGCCATCATAGAGCGTGACGACCGTATCGGCTGGCGATTTCGGCGTGAGCGATTGTGCATCCACGTCAATGGTCACCTGCTGCCCAGCGCTGGCCTCGAAGGCGAAGAAGTCCACATCCCCCATCGGATTGAGCGTGCCCGTGATGGTGATGTCCGGGGCGATCGAATTGGCTGTCGCAAGCGTGTTGTTCGGCTCACTCTCGTTCACTGTCCCATCGCCCATCGTCTGGAAAGATGGCACCGCCGATGGGGAGAACGGCCCGCTTGTACTGCTGAAGCGGAAGGTGAAGACGAGCGTCGCTCTTTCTGGTTGGGAGACCGGCCCGCCTGCGCTCGTGATCTCGATGAGGTAGGTCGTCCCCTGTCTCACGCTCATCGTGAGCTGAGTAGTGGGCAGGATCCCCCAATCGTCGGCACAGGCGACCTCTCGAAGCGCCGCACATGAACCCGTATAGACGGCGATGGCCGTATCGTATCCGCTCCCGAGTGTGCTCAGTGTGATCGTCCCGTTGCTCGGAGGGGTGAAGCTGTACCATACGCTTTGGCTGTTTCGTCTCCCCTGAGTGCAAGATTGCGAGGGATCGGTCGCCGCCGACGTCGCCGTCCAGACATTCACCTGGTCTACGAATGACGTGCCGGAGATCGGCGTCGCCGAAGCGCACTCGTCGTTCGGCGGGCGCGTGACCGACGCATTCAGGATGATATCCACGCCTTCGATGGTCATCCCGGGGAAGACGGTGATGAGAGCACGATCGTTGGGGTCATCGCGATCGGATTCACCGGGACCGCTGTAGAACTCACGTGGCGCCGGAAGGGGAGGAGGGGGATCGAGCGGACCGACGCGCGCGGCACCGGCGAAGCGCGGATCAATAGGTTCGACCTCGACCGTGTAGGTGCCAGGGGGGAGCCCTCGCAGCTCATAGTATCCGAGCAGGTCGGGATCGTCCGAACCCACGTATCCCAATCGGAACGACTTGTCCGTTGGGACGGTGCCGATATGTCGGTAGCCGGAGATGGTGGAGATGGCCGTGAGCTGCGGGTCATCCACTTTCCGCGCGATGACGTTCGCACCCATGAAGCCATTGCCGTCGGCATAGCGGATGCGTCCGCGAATCGTCCCGGTCGTCAGATCGAATTCGGGGGCAGGATAAAGGCTGGAGATCGCCGCTTGGTCGTCCAGATGCAGTGTGGCCCATTCCTCCACGCGAAATTGCGAAGTGAAGAAAGGGAACATCGTGGGGACCGTATGATCGTTCGTCGGGTCGGAGTCGAAGACGGCTTCCGTGTTGAGCTGCGAGTGATCGAGACCGAGGAAATGTCCGACCTCATGCGTGAGAATGCCGCGAAGCCGATCGAGGGATGTGGCGAACCGCCCGTTGATGATGATGATGCCTTGGATGATCTCCGTGTCCGTCATCGTGAGTGGTGCCGCCCACGCCGCCAGGCGCATACGGCTGCCCAATCCGAGGAGAGCGTCCATGACGCTTCCATCGGAATCGAAGATCACAGGGTTCTTGCAAAGGCGCTGCTCCTTGCACTGGCGGATGAGGATGTCCATGAAGGCGAGCACGTTCGCGCCGGTCACGTCTACGCTCGTGAAGCCGTCCATTTGAAATCGAATGCGCGCCGTGGGGACGCTCGCCCAGGTCTGGAAAGCTTGCTCGACGAGTGCCACCGCTTGTTCGTGGGGGAGCGGACCAAGCGGCCCTTGATCGAGCAGGTATGTGATCGGCCGCATCGGATTCCAGCGGAACGGCGAACCTTCTCGGGTGACGGCCAGAGGGCCGCCGGCTCGAAGGCGGAGAGGGTGGAAGGGGCCGAAGAGAACCATCAAACTGATGATGAGAGCGATTCGACGAGTCATGATGAAAAGACCTCCCTGCTAGCGAGATGCGCTCGCCCATCGCGCGATGAGCGCGGCGAACGCCTCGTACTCGATAGGGCCACGCTCATAGTGGGTGACGAGCGCGCGCTCGGCCGCTGAGCGCGCAGTGGGACCGTCGAAGAGCCCCAGGTTGTCGAAGCCATTGACGACCATCCGCCGTTTCATCTGCCGATCTCGAAAGATGCGGAATTTCCCGGCAGCTCCAGCGACGGGGCTCGTCAAGCCGTAGCGGCTCTCCGGATAGAGGAAGAGCACGACCTCCTCGCCTTCCCGATAGTCAGGCAAGTGGAACGGACGAAAGGTCTTCGAGCCGCCGATCTGGAAGAACGTGAAGGAGCGTCCTTTCACGCTCCCTTTGAACGGGCGTTCGACGGCGAGCGTGATGCGCGTGACGATCAGGTGCGGATATTGTGGATGGGGTTCTTCGCGAACTTCGAGAACGCGTCCGGCGAGGATCGTGCCCGCGCCTTCGACGAGCTCTGCGAGCGTCGCTGGCGCATGTTGCGATCGCGTCGAGGGCGTGAGGAGTCCAAGGAGAAGGAGAACGAAGAGAGCGCGTCTCATGGCCTTTCCTCCCGCGTGAAGATCGTCGCACACGGCGTGTCAGTGCGCGAAAGTTTCGTTTGCCGACGGATTCGCTTCATCGTCTCATCTCTCCCCATCTTCGACCGCCATCGTAGACCGGACATCGAGCGTCGGCAAGAGGGTTCTCTCCGGGCGATCGCGTGGTGAGCGCGCCAACTTGCGTAGCTTCGGAGGCGGCTTTTATGATCAAGGGCGATGGAGCCGAATGCCGCCTCCGAGCGAAGAGGGCCGTTGGGGCGCATGCGCGCGCGGGTGCAAGCGATCGAGCGCGAGATCTTGGAGGAGTTCCCGGAATTGCCGCGGTGGAAGCAGCGCGCGCGGCGATGGGGGATAATCGGTCTCGTATTCGGCCTTGGGGCGCTCGCGCTCGCTGAGTTTCTCGGATGGTTCGCGCGGCAGGAAGAGCTCCAACGGCAGCGGGAGCGCGCGCGGATCATTCAACTCATCAGTCCGGTGAGCGAAGTGCGCGAAGAGAGCATCGAGTTCGTCTGGCGGCCTTCGCCGATCGCCGATCATTATGTTGTGGAATTGAGCGACACGAGCTATCGGTTGATCTGGCGGAGCCCTCCGGTGCGGGAGGTCGAGCTGCGATTGCCCGATGCCGTGCGGCGGCAGCTCCAGCGCGGAGAGCTTTATCTCTGGCAAGTGCGAGGCTTCGACGCGGAGGCGCGCGAGGTGGCTAACTCGCTCTTCGAGGAGATCCGCATCGTGCGGTGAAGGAGGCGTCGAGGAGATCGGCATCGTTCATGGGGATGAAGCCGTTCACGCCCGATGGCGCGTTGGTAGATAAAAGAGCGCTTCCTCTGGTACCATTTGAGCGTGCGGCTTGGGTGGCATCTGGCACGATCGGACGGTCGGAGGAGGCGCATGTGGAGCAAGGGCGGCATGGCCTTGGCGCTCGTCGGGGCTTTCCTGATGGGCGTGTGGGCGCGCGGTGAACTTTCGCCCGGCGAAGCGCGGCGCTTGATCGCCACGGTCGGGGGGCTTCGATTGCCCAAGGAGAACGTACACATTCGGCGGATAGATAGCCTCGGCGGGCGCGATGCCGTCGTGGAGGCCTTCGTCCTGACGGCATTCAAATTCACGCGGCGAGACGATGAATGGGAGATCACCGAAGTGCGCGTCGGCGATCGTCAGTGGGAGAGCGTTGAGCTAGTGACAGCGGCCGTGCGCGCGGAGAAGATTCGGCGCACGATCGCCGATTTGCGGGAAGTGGCGGCGGCCGTTGAGGCCTTCCGAAGAGAGCGCGGCTTTTATCCCTCGGTCGCCAATTTCGCCGCCTTGGTGGATCAGCTCACGCCAACCTATCTCAAGCGAGTGATTCGCGAGGACTGGTGGCATCGTCCGTTCCTCTATGCGGTCACGACGAGAGGTTATCGGCTGGAATCCCTCGGGCCGGATGGCAAGCCGGGCACCCCTGATGACATCATCTTGGAGAACGGGGAGGTCATCGCACCGCGTCATGAAGGGAATGAGGGATGAGCTCACACATTTCCAAGCGCGCCATCGGCTCGCGGTGATTCTTCATCTGACCCTTCTGTCGAGCGGGCTCGTCGCGTTTCTGGTGAGTTATCTCTTCAGCCAGACGATCGGCGTTTCGATCGCCTCGGCAGCCGAGCACCGGGCGCTCCGGCAAGCGATCTACGGTGCCGTCTTCGTCCTGAGCATCGGCGTGATCGTGCTGCGCCGCTGGTTGTTCGGCGCAGGACGCTTGGGACGCATCGCCGAACGGCGCGGGATCGAAGGCGTCATCGAACATCTGCTGAGGGCGACGCTGGTCCTTGGGGGGACGAGCGAAGCGGTGGTGCTTTTCGGGTTCGTGCTGAGCGTGCTCACGCGCGTGTTTGAAGACATGTGGCGCTTAGGGGGGATCGGGCTGATCCTGCTGCTCTACACGTACCCTTGGCGCTCGATGTGGTCTCGTGCGATCGAGCGCGCACAGCCATAGGGAGGCGAAGATGTGTGAGATCGGGAAACGACTGTGGAGGTTCACGGGGGGGATCAGTGTCCTGCTTCTGCTGGGGAGCGGGATGCCAACGGGGGCGCAGGTGATTCTCCGAAAGAAGCCGGAGGCGCCGGCGGAGCGGCGCGAGGAGCCTAAGCGCAAGCCGCGCGTCGAGGCGCTGGTGACCTATGGGGAAGCCATGCGGGCGGCCATGCGGGGCGATTACATGCGCGCCCTCGAGCTGTTTCGGAAAGTGGCGGCGCTCGATCCGACGGCACCTCAGCCACATGTCGCCATGGCGGAGCTGTACTATCAGCTTCAGAAGTATGCCGAGGCGCGGCGCGAGGCGGAATTGGCATTGGAGTTAGATCCGAAAGAGATCGGCGCGCATCGCCTTCTGGGGAGGTTGCTTCGCGAGGAGGCGCTCGCTGAACGCAATCGGGAGAAAGCCCGTCGCGCGGTCGAGGCGTTTCGTCGGGTCGTGGCCGAAGACGATTTGGACGTCGAGGCTTGGCAATCGCTCGCGCAACTCTATGCGTTTTTGGAAGACACGGAGGGGTTGAAGGAAGCCCTGGAGCGGTGGACGGGGAACGACCCGACGGCCGATGAAGCGTTCTATCGGCTGGCGTTGATCTACTTCGATCGGCGGCAGTATCGGCAAGCGGCTGAGAATGCGGCGCGCGCGCTGATGAATCAGCCGGAATCGGAATATGCCATCTTGCTGGCGAAGTCGCTCCTTTATCAAGGGCACACGACCGAGGCACTTCAGACGTATCGCGAAGCGCTCGAGCGCGATCCGAGCAATAGCGAACTGCGGATCAACTATGCCGAAGCCCTCATCTTCTCCGGGAAGTATGACGAGGCCATTGAGATCCTGCAGCGCATTCTGACCGAGCAACCGAGGAACCTGGAAGCCTTGCGTTTGACGGCACAAGCACATCGCCGCGCAGGACGTCGCGCCGAAGCTATCGAGACCTTAAGGGGCGCGCTTCGGCAAAGCCCGCCGGATGAGGGTCTGAACGTGCGCTTCGTCCTGGCGCAGACGTACGAGGAGATCGGACAAGTGGATGAGGCCATCGCGACGTATGAGGAGATCTTGAAGGTGCTCCTTGCTCCTGATGGGACGGCACCCGAACGTCATCGGGAAGCCGTCGAAACGGTGTTGACGAACATGGCGCTCGCATATCGGCATGCCGGACGACGCGAGGAGGCCTTTCGCCTGTTCGAGCGCATGCGACGCGTCCTGGGGGAGAAGAATCCGCAAGCGGATCTCTTGATCGTGGATACCTTCCGTGAGGAACGGAATTTCGAAGCCATGCTCGCGCATGCTCAAGAGGCGGCCGCGCGATATCCCGAGGAGCGTCGCTTTCGGCTCCTACAGGCGCAGGCCCTCGGACGCTTGGGACGGGTGGACGAAGCACTTCGGTTGCTCGATGGCTTGCTCACTGGGCTTGGCGAAGACATCGAGGTGCTCTCGACGAAGGCCCTCGTGCTCAGCGATGCCGAACGATATGCGGAGGCCGAGGCCGTCGTGCGGGAAGCCCTGCAGCGCGATCCCCGCAATAACGGTTTGCTCATTCAACTGAGCTTGGTCCAGGAACGATTGGGGCGCTTCGCCGAAGCGGAGGCGACGTTGCGACAGGTGCTCGAGCGGGATGCCGATAATGCGACGGCTCTCAACAACCTCGGCTATTACCTGGCCGAACGAGGCGAGCGGTTGGAGGAGGCGCTGGAGCTGATCCGTCGTGCGGTGAATATCGAGCCGAACAACGGCGCGTTCCTCGATAGCCTCGGATGGGTTTACTTCCAGATGGGGAATCTCGACGAGGCCGAGCGGTATTTGGAGCAGGCCGTGCTCTACCAACCGCGCGATGCGACGATCCATGAACATCTGGGCGATCTCCATCAACGTCGGGGCCGGCTCGAGCAAGCCCTTCACGCCTATGAGCGTGCTTTGCAGTTGGCGACCGAATCGCGCGAGCGCGAGCGCATCCAGCAGAAGTTGGAGAAGCTGCGTCAGGCGATGGGGCGAAAATAAGGCGTCTTGAAACGCAGCCACTGGGTGACGATGAGGCGGAGCCGCGTCGTACGTTTCGCGTTCGGTGTGGCCATTGCCGGTTTGGCGCTCCTTGTGCATCCGCAAGCGGAGGAGGGGGCCGCCGGCGCCAGGGACGAGCTCGTTCGATTCTCGCCCGCGCACCTGGAGGCGTGGATCTTCGAGGGGGTCAATCGGGAGCGAGCGATGCGCGGTCTTCCCCCCCTTGTGTGGGATGCGCGGTTGGCTGAGGCCGCGCGCCGGCACAGCGAGGATATGGCCGCGCGCCGATTCTTCGGGCACCTCACGCCAGAAGGGGAAGACCTCGATGCGCGCGTGCGGCGAATGGGCTTCACCCGTTACCGCTCGGTGGCCGAAAATCTCGCCCTCAACTTCGATCCCGTCTATCCGGTGGGCACGACGATCCACCAGTGGATGGTGAGCCCCTGGCATAAGCGAAACGTCCTCGGGCCGTTCCGATATACGGGCGTCGGCGTGGCTATCGCTGCGACCGGAGCGCATTATATCACGCAAATCTTCCTGGATCCGTGATGCGCTTGAGCGTCCCCGCTTTCGCGAAGATCAACTGGATGCTGGAGGTGCTTGGTCCGCGCCCGGATGGGTATCACGAGATCCGCACGGTGTTGCAGACGATCGCCCTCGCGGACGTGCTTCACGTTGAGCGAACGGAGGGGGGGATCGAAGTCGCGTGCGCGCATCCGCAGGTTCCAGCCGGATCGGCGAACCTCGTCTTTCGAGCGGCCGAACGGCTACGTCGCACAAAGGGCGTGAAGGCCGGGGTTCGAATTCAGATCGAAAAGCACATTCCCGTGGCGGCGGGGCTTGGGGGCGGCAGCAGCGATGCCGCTGTCGCGCTGTTGGCGCTTATGCGGCTTTGGGAGATTGCGCTCGATCCTGAGGAGCTGCTCGACCTGGGGCGAGAGCTCGGTGCCGATGTCCCGTTCTTCTTCGTCGGGGGGACAGCGTTAGGGATCGGGCGTGGCGATGAAGTCTATCCGCTACCGGAGGTGCATGCCGACGTCCTAGTGCTGGCCAATCCCGGCTTCGCCATCTCGACCTCTTGGGCCTATGGGCAATTGACAAAACGGGGCATCCCAGGTAACATTTCGGTTTGCGCAAGGGCTTGGCATCGCGCTGTGGGGGTGTGGCCCACGGTACGGCGGGATGAGGGGGGGAAAGAGGCCGTGCCCCTCTCCGAGATCGTCGCAGGAAATGATTTCGAGGCGCTTGTGCGAGAGCGGTATCCGGAGCTGACGCGCGGGCTCGATCAGTTGTGGGCGTGTGGAGCGTTGTGCGTCGGCCTCTCGGGAAGTGGGCCGACGATCTTCGGGGTCTTTGAAAGCGAGCGCGAGGCGAAGCGGGCGGAATCGGCCTTCGCGGCGCTCGGTTGGTGGCGAGCGCGAACGCGGACGGTGGATCGGCCGGAGTATCGAACGCGCCTTATGGCCAGCCTTTCGGGCGAAGCCAGCGGCCCTTGAGAGAGCTCGCAGGTTGGATGATCGGAGATGCTGGAGGGTGGTGAAACTGGCATCACACCGGCCTTTGGAGCCGGGTTTGAAGGTTCGAGTCCTTCCCCTCCAGCCATTCCCCTCCCGAAGGCTCCGTGCCGACGATCCGCATATCCACGAGGACGAAAGCGGCCGCCATTGCGGCGGTGAAGGACTCTCAGGAGGGCGAGGGCGAAACGGATGAATGGGATGAAGATTTTCTCTGGGAACTCGAACCGAGCCTTGGCCGAGGAGATCTGTCGGTACCTGAAGGTCCCCCTGGGCGATGCGCTCCTTGGGCGCTTCAGCGATGGCGAGATTCAGTTTCAGATCCTGGAGAACGTGCGCGGCGCCGATGTCTTCGTCATCCAGTCCACCTGTCCTCCGGTGGATTCCAATCTGATGGAGCTGCTCATCATGCTAGATGCCTTTCGGCGCGCGTCGGCACAGCGGATCACGGCGGTGATCCCCTACTTCGGCTATGCCCGGCAAGATCGAAAGGACAAGCCGCGCGTGCCCATTTCGGCCAAGCTCGTGGCCGATCTGCTGACGACGGCGGGCGCTTCGCGCATCTTGACGATGGATTTGCATGCCGGCCAGATTCAAGGCTTCTTCAGCATCCCAGTGGATCATCTCTTCGCCGCGCCGGTGCTCGTCGAGTATTTTCGCCGGAAGGCGATTCCGGACTTGGTCGTCGTCTCTCCGGATGCTGGTGGGGTCGAGCGCGCGCGCGCCTATGCGAAACGCTTGAACGCGGAATTGGCCATCATTGACAAGCGGCGCGAACGGGCCAACGTCGCCGAGGTCCTTCATATCATCGGGGAGGTTAAGGGGCGCACGGCGCTCATCGTGGATGACATGATTGATACGGCGGGCACGCTGACCGAAGTGACCGAGGCCTTGCTGGAGGGAGGGGTGCGCGAAGTCTACGCGTGCTGCACGCACGCGGTCTTCTCCGGACCGGCCATCGAGCGGATCGAACATGCGCCGTTGCGGGAAGTCGTCGTGACCAATACGATTCCGCTCTCCCCGCGCGGCCAACAAGTCGCGAAGATCACCTGCCTGAGCGTCGCCCCGCTGCTGGGCGAGGCGATCCGCTCGATTCACGAGGAGACCTCCGTCAGCCGGTTGTTCATTTGAAGGGTGTCGCCAGAGGAGGACGTCCTATGCGTGACGTGACATTGTCCGCGGAGATTCGGACGCGCTTAGGCAAGGGGGGGGCGCGACAGTTGCGCCGCGCCGGGAAGGTCCCGGCGATCCTCTACGGAGGTGCGGAGCCACCGGTTCCGATCGCCGTGGAGAAGGCGCGGGTGCTGGAGATCTTCCGGAAGTATGGGCACACGAGCATCTTCTCGCTCGCCCTGGATGGGCATACGGTGCCGGTGATCATTAAGGATTGGCAACTGGATCCAATCACGGGTGTGCTCCTGCATGTGGATTTCCTGCGCGTGGATCTCAGTAAGCCCACGCGCGTGAAGGTCCCGGTGGAGCTCGTGGGCGAGGCCAGTGGCGTCCGACGCGGTGGGTTGCTCGACTTCGCCACGCACGAGCTGGAGATCGAGTGCTTGCCGATGGAGATCCCGTCGCGCCTTCAAGTGGACGTGAGTGCATTGGAGATCGGCGATCACATCGCCGTGAAGGACCTGCAGCTTGGCGACCGCATTCGCGTCCTCGATGATCCGGAGCGCGTGATCGTGAGCGTGCTCGCGCCGCGTGTGGCCGAAGAAGAGGCAGCGGTCGCACCGACGATGCCGGTCGAGCCCGAAGTCATCAAGAAGGGGAAGGCGGAAGAGGAGAAAGAATGAAGTTGATCGTCGGACTCGGCAATCCTGGCCCGGCGTATGCCTGGACGCGGCATAACTTGGGGTTTCGCGTGGTGGATCGCCTGGCGGAGAAACTCGGCGCGACCCTGACGCGGCGGGAAGCCCACGCGCTCGTCGGAATGGCGCCAATGGACGGGTTCTCCCTCTTGCTGGCCAAGCCCCAGACGTACATGAATCTGAGCGGGCGCGCTGTAGGGGAATTGGTTCGACGATACGAGATTCCCTTGGAGGAACTTTTGGTCGTGCTCGACGATTTGGACCTCCCCTTGGGGACGATTCGGATTCGCCGCAGGGGGAGCGCGGGCGGCCATCGCGGGTTGTCCTCGGTGATCGAGGCGCTCTCTAGCTCCGAATTCCCACGCTTGCGACTGGGGATTCGGCCGAATGCTTCGATCGCGGATACGGTTGCGTTCGTCCTCTCTCCGTTCGAACCCGAGGAGGAACCGATCGTGGAGGGAATGATCGAGCGCGCCGTCGCGGCCGCATTGCTCTGGGCGCGGGAGGGGATCGAGCGAGCGATGGCCGAATTCAACGCGCGAAGGCCGGTGCTCGAAGAACCTTCGCCGGTCGTCGACTGTCCTGAGATTGGGAAGGGATGAAGGAGACTCCTCGCTTCGCCCAACGGGCGGGGCTGTTCGGAAAATGACG
Source organism: Acidobacteriota bacterium (assembly GCA_030550025.1). Taxonomy (GTDB): domain Bacteria; phylum Acidobacteriota; class Blastocatellia; order HR10; family HR10; genus HR10. Next base: position 20,652 of record JAUQQC010000002.1, read on the forward strand.
AACATCCGTGAGGAGGAAGAGATGAGAAAATACGAACTGCTCTTCATCGTTCGTCCGACGTTATCCGATCAGGAGACGGCGGCCCTCACTGAGCAGGTGAAGGGGCACATCGCGAATTTAGGGGCGACCATCACCAACGTCCAGAACTTAGGGCGTCGTCAACTCGCGTATGAGATCGATCACGTGCGCGAGGGGACGTATGTGCTCATGCATTTCGAGGGGAATGGGACGGAAGTGGCGGAATTGGATCGCCGCTTGCGCGTCTCGGACGCCGTTCTGCGCCATATCATCATCCGGATAGATGAGGAACTGCGACGGGCGGAGCGGATGAAGCGCCGACGGCAGCGAAAGGCGGCGCGTCGGGCGCAAGCGGCCGCCTCGCGGCAGGTGCGAGAGCAAAAATCCGGACGGGGCAAGGGTGGAGAAGATGCGAAGTCGTGAGATCCTTGCCAAAGAGGTTCCAATGAGGGGGGGGATCGAAGATGGCTGAGACTGTGAACGTCACATCGGCGACGACCGGTGGGATGACGCCGCAACGGATCCGTCGTCGTCGCGAATGTCGATTCTGCCGGGAGAAGGTGGATCTGATCGATTACAAGGACGTCGAGACGTTGAGGGCCTTCATCCCCGAGCGAGGGAAGATCATGCCGCGCCGCCTCTCCGGCGTCTGCGCGCCGCATCAGCGCATGTTGACGCGCGCTATTAAGCGGGCGCGCAATATGGCGCTTCTGCCGTATGTGACGGATTGAGCCGTAGAGGTTTTGCGCGCAAGGAGGGATCTCATATGGCGACGGTCGAAGTCTTGTTGCGGGAAGACGTCGAACATTTGGGACGACGAGGGCAGATCGTACGAGTGAAGGCCGGCTATGCGCGGAATTATCTTCTGCCGCGCGGGCTAGCTGTGCTCGCTACGGCGGCGAATGTGAAGGTGATCGAGCAAGAGAAGCAACGGCTTGAGCGCCGGGAGGCGCGCGAGCGAGCGCAGGCCGAAGCCGTAGCCGAACGGCTTAAGGAGCTGGTCCTCACGTTCCCGCGCAAGGTCGGGGATCAGGATATGCTCTTTGGTTCGGTCACGGCGATGGACATCGCCGCGGCACTGGCCGAGCGGGGGATCGAGGTGGATCGGCGAAAGATCCTCCTCGAGCATCCGATTAAGTACCTGGGTGAGTACACGATCCCGGTGAAACTCCATCGCGAGGTGACGGCCGAAATTCGGATTCAGGTCGTGCGTGAGGAGAGCGAACCCAAGGAGTAACCACCCTCAGTCTTTCGCGGTGGTGGACCTGGCCTGCGGCTTGTGTGCGGAAGGGCAAGCCATCTCAACCTGAGAGCGCGGCTGAGAGTCCTCTCGCCCATCCTCCCCTGGCCCGCTTCAGAACACCACTTTCACGGCGAGTTGTAAGATTCGGGGATCGAAGGTCTCTGTAGGCGTGCCGAAGTCGGTGCGACGTACGAGCTTTCCCGCGTTGGGTCCGCTTGTGGCAAGCGTGTAGAGGATCGCGTTCACGCTCGGCAGGGCACCGGAGAGGGAGATGGTCCGGAAGTTCGTCCGATTGAGAATGTTGAACCCTTCAAAGATGAAGTGGAGTTTCACCTTCTCCCCGAAGGCGATCTCGCGCGTCAGACGCGGGTCGAGGCTGACGAAGTTGAATCCCCGAAATGTATTGCGTCCGAATCCGGGCGCACGATCCGTTCGTGCATTGGTATCATTGTTGAGGTCGGTTCCCACGAGCGCCGAATACGCCGGGGCGGACTGTGCCGTCAGGATGCCGCTCGCGGACCATCCGCCCAGGATCGCTCGCGCGACACGATTTTGAAGGTTCCGCGCATAGGCGAGATCCCAGATCCAGCTCAGGACGAACCGTTGCGGAATGTCCGTGTAGCTGATTCCCCGATCGTCGCGGAGATTAAAGGGATCCTGCACCTGCTTCGCGTCATCGCCACTGCTGAAAGCGACGACGGACGTCGCGTCCGGTGTGTCGTCAATTGCTTTGGAGACCGTGTAAGAGAGAAGGAACTGGACGTTGTGCGAGAACCGTTTGTGAAGGTGAAAGACAGCACCGTGATAGATCGAGTTCGCCGTGCTCTCGAAGAGACTGATGCGAACGAACTGCGGGAGCAAACGCCCTGGGAAACGGCGATATGTTCGGACTCCTTCTCCGACGATCTCGATTTGGGCGAGCACTGGCGGGAGCAGATTGATATTGCGCGTGCGCTGCAGGTGGGTGCCTTTGACGACGAGGTAGCTCGCCGAGATCGAGAGATTGGGCATGAGCTCGTATTCCATCCCGAGGCTCCCCTGCTGTACGTAGGGGTTCACGTAATCTGGGGCGAAGACGAAGATGCTCGGCGGCGATGGGATGCCTCCAGTCGGAGGCCGGTCGAACCGTTGCGGATATGTGGGGACGAGATCGCCTGTGAAGGTGAGCACGCGAACATTAATGGCATTCTGGGAGTGGGCTTGAGCCGCCATGATCGAGGGAGTCCGAGCATAGAAGACGCCATAGCCGCCACGAATCACCAGCCGATTGTTCGCCAACGGGTTCCAGGCGAATCCGAACCTTGGCGCGAAGTTGTTCGCGTCGAGGTTTATTCGATCTGTTCGAAGGCCCAAAGCCGCAAGTCCCTGATCGGGATTCCGCACTGGGGGATCGGCGATGTTTTGAATGTCGTAGCGCACGCCGAGGTTGAGCGTCAGACGTGGGGTCACGCGCCAGTCGTCTTGAAAGAATCCCGCGAATTCCGTGTTGTGAGGAAACGTCAACGGTCCGGTCGTCCCTTCGCCAGCGAACGCCTGCACATAGCGGGAGGGCTTGCCGGTGGCGAATTGCGCGAGGCTATCGAAGAAATACTGTCCACCGAATTGGCCAGGGAAGAAGTTCTTGATGCGATCTATATTGATGTCCACTCCGAACTTGAGACCATGACGGCCGATCAAGGCGGAGAGGGTATTGACGAACTGGTACCGGCGGATCGTCGTCTCGCGAGGACTGAAGAAGTTGCGGCCGATGGTCATCACGACGCGCCCACGTTCGCGGATCTCCGCTTCGGGCCTGTCGCTATTGGCCTTTCCCGGCTGTTTATCGCGAGCAATCTGGAAGCGAAATTCGTTCAGCCACCGCGTTGTGAGCGTCGAGGTAAGCGAGAGGGTGAGCGTATCGGTCCAGACCAAACTATCCCCCGTGTGTTCGAGCGCGCTCGTCTGGCCGGGATTCTCTAAGTTCCCGCCGGTGAATCGTTGGGCATTATATCGCCCATTCAGACGATGAGCGGAAGAGATCTGCCAATCCCCCCTTCCCATGTAGACGTCTTGATCGAATGTGCGGGTGTAACTCTGCGCCAGAGCCAGAAGCGATTGCCAGGCCCGTTGAGAGTCCGGATCAGCAGGGGGGGTAAATCCCGGGCCTCCTGGGATGACGACGTTGGGAAGCTTCTGCCGTTGTCCATCGTAGAGGAAGAAGAAGAAGGCCTTATCCCGGACAATCGGACCGCCAATGCTGCCGCCGAATTGGTTGATGTGAAACGGAGGTTTCGGCAAACGACGAGCGTTGCTGAAGAAATCGTTGGCATTGAGCGCTCGATCGCGATAATACCAGAAGGCCGTGCCATGAAAGACATTCGTGCCCGATTTCGTCACGACGTTGATAACGGCTCCTCCGGCTCGACCGAATTCAGCTGAATAGCTGTTCGTATTGACTTGGAACTCTCTGACGGCATCGATGCTGAACTGATAGGGGGCGCGTCCAGAACCCGTGCGCCCAAGCGTCTGACCGAAGAAGGTGTTGTTATTGTCGACACCATCAATTTGCAAACTGTTCAGTGGCCCGCGCAACCCGCCAAAGCTGAGGTCGCCAGCGCGATGATCACGGGTGACCCCTGGCGTCAGGAGGATGAAGTCGAGAAAGTTTCGGCCATGCGCCGGCAGATTAGCTACGGCCATATCGTTGACGGAGGCGGCAACATGGGTGCGTGTGACTTCGACCGCGGGAGGTTCAGCCGTCACCGTCACGACTTCAGCGACGGCCGCGACCTGAAGCGTGAGGTCGAGCGTAAGTGTTTGTCCCACCATCAATCGGATTCCGCCGCGCTTAATCACAGCGAACCCGGGCGCTTCCGCCCTCAACTCGTATTCGCCGACAGGCAGAAACGGGAGATAGTAATGTCCGGATTCGTTAGTCACCGTCGTGCGCTCGAGACCGGTGTTTAAATTCCGCACGGTGATCCTCGCGTTCGGGACCATTGCCCCGGTTTGATCCATCACGGTCCCTTTGAGGATCGCATCTGCGGATTGAGCGAACACCATTCCCGGAAGAAGCAGAATCCCAAGGACGAGCCCTCGCATACCTCCCCTGCGATCCATAAGAGCCTCCTTTTTTGTCGTAGCTAAAGCAGGTATCATATGAGCATCACTTATGTCAAGCGATTCATCCTGGGACGGCTACGGTGATCAAGGGGAAAGGCTTGAGCGGGCACAAAGGCCCTGGGTTTGATACAATTTCCCCGCTTATGGGAGAACCGAGGCGAACACCTGTGCAGGCATGGGTAGTGATCCTAAGCCTCTCGGCGGCGACGCTCATCGCTTTCATGGTGTTGCTGCTGCTTGGCGTTTTGCGCATTCCGCCGACGGATGTGGTGAGCGCCGACGAGACGCTGGTCCTCTATCTGCTGACGGCCTTCAACTTCGTCGCGTTCTCGGTCTTCGCCTTCGTTCTGGCGCGGATTCTCTTGCGACTGGTGCGAGAGCGGCGTGCGCATCGGCTCGGCTCGCACTTGAAGACGCGGCTCGTGCGATATTTCATCCTCATCTCGATCCTGCCGCTCATCTTCCTGGCCATGTTCTCCTATCTCGTCATCAATCGCACGTTGGAGAAGTGGTTCGGCGAGCCGTATCGCAATATCGTGCGGGAATCAGAGAGGCTCACCCAGGCCTACGTGGAGGACGAGGTGGCTGATCTGCGGGCGATGCTCGATCGGATGGTGCGACAGCTCACCTTCGGAGATGCTCGATATCGAGAGCGTGCGCTCGTTGCCGAACTGGCGCATCCGAAAGTGCGGGAGATCGTGCTCATCCAAGGGGCCCGGGTGCAGACCTGGACGAAGTCGGGCTTCGCGCGTTCGCCGCGCCTTGAGGAGGCTTTCGCCCGGGCTGTGGATGCTGTGCGCGTCGGGCGCTCGTACGAGTGGTCTCCCCCCCATGGGGAGGAAGCGCGATTCCTTCTCATGGGCCGTCCGGTGAGGGCTTCGCTCGGGGAGGAAGGAGGAGTGGGGGTCATTCTCCTCGCCGAAGTCCCGCAGCAGATCGCTCACTTGATGGCGACGTTATCCCAACAACGGGGGGCATACGAGCAACTTCACCGTCGGCAGGGGCAGACGCGGCGCGTCACCCTTCAGGTGCTCGGCGTGATCACGTTCTTGCTCCTTTTCGCGGCGACGTGGACGGGGATGTACGTGGCCAAGGGGATCACCGAGCCAATTCAAGCTCTGGCCGAAGCGACGCAGCATGTCGCACGGGGAGATTTCTCGCGGCCCGTCGTCTGCGTGGCCGAAGACGAACTGGCCATGCTCGTGGACTCATTCAATCGAATGATCGCGGAACTCGCGGAGAACCGCCGTCGCTTGGAGGCCTCGGCGCGCGAGTTGCAGGCGATGAATCTCGCTTTGGAGGAGCGGCGGCGGTATATCGAGACGGTTTTGGAGAGCTTGCGCACGGGCGTCCTTTCTTTTGAGGAATCGGGGCGGATCACGACGGTCAATCGAGCGGCGCGCGAGATACTGCGTCTCCCGGATCTGTTGCCCTCGGAGACGGCGGCCGATCTCTTTCGCGCGGTCTTCGGCGAGACGTCGGCGGCGATCGTCGAAGGCGTGCTCGCACGCGCCTCCGCAGATGGGTGGGCTGTACAGGAGATGGACTGGCCGACGCCGATGGGACAGCGGCATCTCATCCTCACGGCCTCGCCGTTGCGCGATCCGAGCGGCGCCACGCGTGGGGCCGTCCTCATGGTGGAGGACGTCACGGAACTGGTGCACGCGCAGCGACAAGCCATCTGGAGCGAAGTCGCTCGCCGCATGGCGCACGAGATCAAAAACCCGCTCACGCCCATTCGGCTCTCGGCCGAGCGCATCGCCAAGCATTTGCTCGGCGATCCGAACGCCCTCGCCGACGAGCGGTATCGTCGGATCGTGGAGGAGGGGACGGCGATCATCCAAAGCGAGGTGCACACACTGCAACGCTTGGTGAGCGAATTCGCACAATTCGCGCGATTGCCGGAGGCGCGCCTAGTCGAGGGCGAGATCAACGACGCGATCCGAGCGGCATTGCAGCTCTACGAGGAGCGTCCCGAGGGCATCGTGTTGGAGGCCGATCTGGCTCCGGATGTGCCACGTCTCCGCTTCGATGCCGAGCATCTCAAGCGGGCGCTCGTCAACCTCATCGAGAATGCCGTGGATGCCCTCGACGGTGTGGCCGGGGAGAAGCGGATCACCGTGAGCACGCGCTATGTGCCCGAACGCGAGCGCGTCCGCGTGAGCGTCGCCGATACGGGGCCGGGGATCGCCCCGAGCGTGCGGGAGAAGCTCTTCACGCCGTATTTCTCGAACAAGGCGAAAGGCATGGGATTGGGCTTAGCCATCGTCCGGCAGATCGTCGCCGAGCACGGCGGAACGATCTGGGCGGAAGAGAACGAGCCGCGCGGCGCACGGTTCATCATCGAGTTGCCGGTGCGAACGTAACCACTTATGGCGCATTCGATCTTGATCGTGGACGACGAAGAGGGGATTCGACAGTCGCTCAAATCCATCCTCGAAGACGAAGGATTCGTCGTCGAGGCCGTCGAAAGCGGCGAGGCGTGTCTGGCGGCGTTCGAGCGTCGGCCATATAGTTGCGTGCTCCTCGACATTTGGCTTCCTGGGATGGATGGCTTGGAGACGCTGCGACGGTTGCGCGAGCTGGCGCCGGATGTGGCCGTGGTGATTATCTCCGGGCATGGGACGATTCAAACGGCCGTGCAGGCGACTAAGCTCGGCGCGTTCGATTTCTTGGAGAAGCCGCTCTCGTTGGAGAGGACTCTGCTCACGGTCAGGAATGCGATCGAGCAGAAGCGCTTGGAGCGAGAGGCGCGGGAGCTGCAGGAGCGTCTGGTGCGCGATTATGAGATGATCGGCGAGAGCGTTCCCATGCGCGCGCTCCGACAGCAGATCGCCCTGGTCGCGCCCACGGATGGGCGCGTTCTCATCTACGGGGAGTCCGGCACGGGGAAGGAGTTGGTCGCGCGCGCGCTGCATGCTGCCTCGCGGCGCGCGGCGAAGCCGTTCGTCGAGGTCAACTGTTCGGCCATCCCAGAAGAGCTGGTGGAATCGGAGCTGTTCGGACACGTCAAGGGAGCGTTCACCGGAGCGACGACAGCGCGTCAGGGGAAGTTCGAGCTGGCCGATGGGGCAACGCTCTTTCTGGATGAGATCGGCGACATGAGCCTTCGCACGCAAGCGAAGATCTTGCGCGCGCTCGAAGAGGGACGGATTCAGCCGCTCGGCAGCAACGTGTGGATCGACGTGGACGTGCGCATCATCGCGGCGACGAATAAGAACCTGCAGCGACTCATCGAGCGGGGCGAGTTTCGCGAAGACCTCTTCTATCGGTTGAACGTCATCCCCTTCGTCGTTCCTCCCTTGCGCGAGCGCGTGGAGGATATTCCGCTGCTCGTGGAGCATTTCAATCGGAAATTCTCCCGCGCCTACATGCGCACGCCGAGGGAATTCACGCCGGCGGCGATCGCTCGGTTGCAGGAATATCATTGGCCGGGGAACGTGCGCGAGCTGCGGAACATCGTCGAACGCATCGTCATCATGTGGGCGCGCCCGGTCGTGGACGCCGACGATCTCCCCCCCTTGCTCGGCGAGCCCCTGGCGTTCACCGAACGCGCCGAGTACAAGACCTTTCAAGAAGCCGTCGAAGCCTTCGAGCGCCAGTACATCTTGCAGAAGCTCGCCGAACATCATGGCAACGTCACGCGCGCGGCCGAGGCCATGGGGATGGATCGCAGCCATCTCTATCGGCGTATGCGCGCGCTCGGCATCTCCCCTCCGAGGCCGTGAGCGTCCGTCGCTCGGCCCGCGCCTTGCTCGCCGGTAAGAGAGTCAGGTACCCTTTATCTGAACATCTCACGATGAAGAGGAGGCCTTATGGGGAAGACGAGGACGATCGCAGGGTTCGTCCTGAGCCTGTGCCTCGCGTGGGGAGCCTCGCGGGCGCTGGCCCAAGGAGCGGGGACGCTCGTGATCACGTGCGTGGACTCGGCGGGCCAGCCGCTCAAGGACGTGACCCTCACGGTGATGAGCCTACAGGTGCAGAAGGTCCTGGAGGCTAAGAGCGATAAGGAGGGGAGAGCCGTCTTCAAGAAGCTCGATTCGGGCGTTTATCGCGTGATCGGACGGCGTAAGGGATATGATCCCATCGCGCGCGAGCCGCTCACGGTGGTCGCCGAGAAGGAGACGGCCGTGACGCTTCACTTCCAAACGGGGGAGATGACCAAGAAGCTCTACTTCGAAGATCCGGCGCTCATTCAGCAGGCGAATCAACTCTTGCAAGAGGGCTTCCAAGCGCTGCAGCAACAGCGCTTCTCCGAAGCGGCCGAGAAGCTCGAGCGACTGCTACAGATCGCTCCCGGGAACACCGAAGCGCGATTCTTCTACGGCGTGGCGCTCGCGCAGCAGCGAAAGTGGGACGAAGGGGAGAAGCAGATTCGCCTGGCCGTCGAGATGAACCCTAACGAATCGCGGTATCGAGAGGTGATGGAACGGCTGCCGGAATTTCGCAAGCGCGATGAGCTGCACGAAGCGGGACAGCAAGCGATGCAGAATCGCGATTTCAAGACGGCCATCGCGAAGTTCTCCGAGCTGCTGGCCCTGCAGCCGGAGAATACGGATGTCCGCTATAATCTCGCTCTCGCTTACGCCAACGATGGCCAATACGACAAGGCCATCGAGATCATTGACGAGGCGATTCGGCAGCGACCGCAAGAAGCCGAGTATCAGCGGCTGAAGAGCCAGATCCTCGAACATAAGGAGTACGCCACGATTCAGAAGGCGAACGAGATCCTGGCCGAGGGCGACCAACTGCTGCGCGACGGGAAGTATCAGGAGGCATTGCAGAAGTACGAGACGGCGCGCCAGATGATCGCGCGCGAGGAGCCCTCGATCTGGTTCGCCATGGGCCGATGCTATGTCGGCCTGCAGCAGATGGACAAAGCCATCGCCGCCTATCGCAAGGCCATCGAGCTGAACCCGCGCAAGCCGGAGTATCATCAAGCGCTCGCCTTGCTCTATTTGAACGAGGGGCGTTTGGCCGATGCCATCCACGCCTACACGGAAGCGTACACACAGTTGGGTGAGCCGGTGGATGAACGCCTCTTCGAGCTGGGCCAACGGCTCATTCAGGAGAACAAGCTCGATATGGCCGCCCAAGTCTTCGAACGGGTGCTCGAGTTGAATCCGAATCATGCCGAGAGCTACTACGAATTGGGCGTCTACAACTTCTATAACGCCGACAAGGGGCGAGCGCGGGCGCTTTTGACGAAATACGTGGAGCTCGGGAAGGATCCCAAGCACCTGGAGGACGCCAAGAATATCCTCGCCGTCATGGAGCGGCAAGCGCGGCCGCGACGACGGTGATCTAGATCATCGGCAATGGACCCTCTCGCGTCGGCGGGGGGAAGACTTCATCCAGGGCCGCGAGGTCTTCGGGAGTCAAGGTCCAGCCGACGGCTTCGGCGTTCTCCCGAACGTGCTCAGGACGGCTGGCTTTCGGGATCGTGAACAGGTTCGGTCTTCGCGTGAGGAAGTTGAGCGCCACCTGATGCGGCGTCTTCCCATATTTCGCGCCGATCTCGGCGAGCACGCGCCCGCCACGACTCCGAGGCGACGGAAAATCCCCACTGCCGAAGGGAGAATAGCCGACGACGGCGATGCCGTGCTGTTCGCAATAGGGGAGCAGGCGGAGTTCGATCTGGCGCGCCTTCAAGTGATAGCAAACTTGATTGCACACGATCCGCTCGCGCGTCAGCGCGCGCTGGGCGCGCTCCAATTGCTCGATGGTGAAATTGCTCACTCCGATGAAGCGAATCTTCCCAGCTGCGACCAAATCCTCCATCGCGCGCATCGTCTCCTCGATGGGATGGCGATCGCTCCACCAGTGGACGAGATAGAGATCGAGGTAATCGGTGCGCAGGCGGCGTAGGCTCTGCTCGCACGCACGAATCGTCCCCTTATAAGAGGCGTGCTCGGGAGACACTTTGCTCGCGAGGAAGACTTCGTGGCGGCGCCCGGCGATCGCTTTCCCGACCAATTCCTCCGTGCGTCCGTTCCCGTAGATCTCGGCCGTGTCAATGTGCGTGAGGCCGAGATCGAGCCCCAAGCGCAAGGTTTCGATCTCCTCCCGCTCGCGCGCGGCGTGTTCGCCCATGCGCCACGTCCCCTGGCCGATGATCGGAATGCGGACGCCCGTGCGGTCCAATTCGCGCGTGAGCATGGATCCCCCTCCGCGCTCACCACCAGCCCAGTTGCAGGCGCGCCGCCTCGCTCATTCGGTCCGGCGTCCACGGCGGATCCCACACCAGCTCCACGCGCGCGTCGGTCACGCCTTCGAGACTGCGCAACTTCGTCTCGACCTCGACGGGAAGCGAGAACGCGACTGGGCATCCCGGAGCCGTGAGCGTCATGCGCACGAGCACCGCCCCCTCGGGCGTGATCTCGATGTCGTAGATGAGGCCGAGATCATAGATGTTGACCGGGATCTCCGGATCGTAACAGGTCCGCAGCACCTCGATGACCTTCTCCCGCAAATCCGCCGTCGGCGTTGCCGACGCAGCAGGTTCCTCCGAAGCATGGGACTCCGCGGGCGTCGCCTCCGTCGGTTCCGAGGGCAATATCCCCTGCATGTCTTGCATAACGTCCCCTCCTTCCGATGGCCTCATTCGGTCGAGACCGTTTCGGTCTTCTGTTCGAGAGCCGCGCGCAAGGTGTGCCATGCCAGCGTCGCGCATTTGACGCGGACGGGATATTTTCGCACGCCGGCGAAGATCGTGAGCTTCCCCAATTCGGGCGCCTCGGCCGCGTCTGGCTCTTTGCCCGTGAGCAGTTCGTGGAAGCGCTCAAACAGCGCTTCCGCTTCCGCGCGCGTCTTCCCTTTCACGCTCTCGGTCATCATTGAGGCCGAAGCTTGTGAGACCGCGCACCCTTGTCCCTGAAACCGAATCTCGGCGATGCGATCGCCCTCCATCCGCAAGTAAATGACGACCTTGTCTCCGCAGAGTGGATTATGACCGACGGCCGTGTGATCGGCATCGTCCAAGACGCCGAAATTTCTCGGTCGTTTGCTGTGATCGAGCAACACCTCTTGGTAGAGATCGCGCAGATCGGTCATCACCCGAATACCTCTCGCACTTTCTCCAAAGCCCTCACGAGCGCGTCCACCTCCGCTCTCGTATTGTAGAGGGCGAAGGAGACGCGCGCCGTCGCCGGCACGCCGAAGCGCTCCATGACCGGTTGCGCGCAGTGATGACCCGCCCGAATGGCGATCCCCTCTTGATCCAAGATCGTGCCGATGTCGTGAGGATGGACGCCCTCGAGCGTGAACGAAAGAATGCTCGCCTTCTCGCGCGCGGTGCCGATCAAGCGCAGACCCGGAATTCCCGAGATGGCCTCCGTCGCATACGCGAGCAGATCACGCTCGTGAGCGGCAATCGCCTCCAGGCCGAGCGCCGTCACATATTCGATCGCCGCGCCCAAGCCGATGGCGCCGGCGATGTGCGGCGTCCCCGCCTCGAACTTGTAGGGCAGTCGGTTGTAGATCGTCTTCTCAAACGTCACCGAGCTGATCATATCCCCCCCACCTTGATATGGGGGCATCGCCTCGAGCCATTCCGCTTTCCCGTAGAGGACGCCGATCCCCGTCGGCCCATAGAGCTTGTGGCCGGAGAAGGCATAGAAGTCGCAGTCCAGCTCCTGCACATCCACGCGCAGGTGGGCGACCGCTTGCGCGCCGTCGAGCAGGACGGGGATGCCGCGTTCGTGAGCGAGCCGGACGATCTCTCGAACGGGCACGATCGTTCCCAGCGCGTTCGACAGATGCGTGATGGCGACCAGCCGCGTACGCGCACTGAGAAGCCGCTCGAATTCCTCCAGCAGCAATTCCCCCTCCTCGTTGATCGGCGCGACGCGCAGCCGCGCCCCTGTCTCCTCGCAGAGGATCTGCCACGGCACGATGTTCGAGTGGTGCTCCATGGCCGAGATGAGGATCTCATCGCCGGCGCGCACGCGTTGCCGACCGAAACTGTGGGCCACCAGGTTAATCGCCTCGGTCGTCCCGCGGACGAAGATGATCTCCTCCTCAGATCGAGCATTGAGGAATCGCCGAACCAGCTCGCGCGCGCGTTCGTAAGCTTCCGTCGCCCGCTGGCTCAGTGTGTGAACGCCCCGATGTACGTTCGAGCAATCCTCTTCGTAGAAGCGCCGCAGCGCGTCCAGGACCGGACGCGGCTTCTGCGTCGTCGCGGCGTTGTCGAGATAGACGAGCGGTCTCCCATTCACCTGCTGTCGCAGAGCGGGGAAATCCTCCCGAATGCGCTCCACATCGAGCGCGCGCGACGGGATGGGCGAACACACGGAATCCCCAGCCGGACTCATAGTAGCTCCTTGAGCATCTCCCCTTCGGGCCACTCCGTCAGGACCCACTCTCCGACGGAGCGTCGCAAAGGACCGAATGCGATCGTATTGAGGATATCTGAAGCGAACGCATACGTGAGCATCTCGCGCGCGGTCTCCGCATCCAAACCGCGCGAGCGGCAGTAAAAGAGCGCATCCTCGTCCAGATGGCCGATGGTCGCGCCATGGCTGCACTTCACATCGTCGGCGAGAATCTGCAGGCGCGGATTCGTGTTGACCAGCGCATCGGTCGAAAGCAGCAGATTCTTGTTCACTTGCCGCGCGTCGGTCTTCTGCGCTCCCGGGCGCACGATGATCGTCCCATCGAAGACACCGCGCGCCTCATTGTCGAGAATGCCTTTGTAGAACTCTCGGCTCGTGCCGTGCGGCGCCGCGTGTTCGATCACCGTATGGTGATCCACGAGCTGTTGATCCCGCGCCCAGTAGAAGCCGTTCAGCGTGCATTCGGCGCCCTCGCCCTTCAGGATCGCCACGATGTCTGTCCGCGCTAACGCCGCTCCGAGGGCGATGGAGAAATCGAGGGCCATCGCCGTGCGTTCCTCCGCAATGCGCACGCTCGCGATGTGAAAGGCCGCGCGGCTCTCGCGTTGTACCTTGTAATGCTGCAGGATGGCGTTCTCCCCGACCCAGATCTCCGTGACGGCATTGGTGAAGTACTGCCCGTCGCCGAGGCTCACATAGCTCTCGATGATCGTCGCCTGGCTGTTCTCCTCGGCGAGGATCACGTTTCGCGGATGGGTGACCGCGGGCATTCCCTCCTCAAGCGTGAGGAAAAGCAGATGGATGGGCGTCTCCAAGACGGCGCCACGCGGGATGCGCACGAATGCGCCATCGGTGAGGAAGGCTGCGTTCAACGCGGTGAAGGCACTGGAGGCGTCCTCCGCGAAGCGCACCAAGTGCGGCTCCAGGATTTCCGGCTCCTCGTGGAGGAGCGCGCGAATTCCGCGCGCGAGAAGTCTGGGCGGGCGATCGTCGGTCGGAAGCTCTCCCGCGAAATGGCCGTTCACGAAGACGAGATGATAGGCCGCCCATTCCCGATAGGGGGCGAGCCACTCATCCGGAAGCGGACGTTCCGGCCACGCGGCGGCCAGTCGAAACGGCACGCGCAGCAAGGGGGCGATGTTCGTGAAGCGCCATTCCTCTTGGCGCGGCGTCGGGAATCCCAAAGCCTCGAAGCGAGCGAACGCTGCTTCTCGACGAGCCCGTAGCCACGCCGGTTCCCGCGCGCCGAGGCGCTCATTCCACTGAGCGAAATGGGTTCGATAGAGCGCTTGCTCTTGCCTGTGATCGAGCCTCATGTCTTTCATGAGCGCGCCGATCCGATGATCTCTTCGGCGATCCATCCGTAGCCTTTCTCTTCCAGCTCCAGGGCCAGCTCTTTCCCCCCCGACTTCACAATGCGCCCATCGTAGAGGACATGCACGACGTCCGGGGTGACATAGTTGAGCAACCGCTGATAGTGCGTGATGAGGACGATGGCGCGATCCGGATGGCGCAGGGCGTTGATCCCCTGCGCGACGACGCGGAGGGCGTCAATATCCAAACCCGAATCCGTCTCATCCAGGATGGCCAGTCGAGGCTCGAGCAGAGTCATCTGGAAGATTTCGTTCCGCTTCTTCTCGCCGCCGGAGAAGCCATCATTCACTGCGCGCTGCAACAGGCTCTCATCCAGCTCGACGAGCTTCGCCTTCTCGCGGGCGAGCGCCAAAAACTCCATGGCATCTAGCTCCGGCAACCCTCGCTGCTTGCGGACGGTGTTCACGGCAGCCTTGAGGAAGTAGAGATTGCTCACGCCCGGAATCTCGACCGGATATTGAAAGGCAAGGAAGATGCCGCGACGCGCCCGCTCTTCGGGCGACATCGGCAGCAGATCCTCTCCGTCGTAGAGGACTTCTCCCTCGACGATCTCGTAGACCTCGCGTCCGGCCAGCACCTGCGCGAGCGTACTCTTGCCAGAGCCGTTCGGGCCCATGATCGAATGGACTTCCCCCGGATACACGGCGAGCGTGATCCCTTTGAGGATCTCCTGCCCGTTGATGCGAACGCGAAGGTTCCGAATCTCCAAAAGCGGCCGCCTGTTCATCCGACGCTCCCCTCCAGACTGATGCCCAGCAGTTTCTGCGCTTCGACGGCGAATTCCATCGGCAGCTCGCGGAGCACCTCCTTGCAGAAGCCGTTGACGATCATGGATATGGCATCCTCGGCCGAGAGGCCACGCTGCCGACAATAGAAGAGCTGCTCTTCGCTGATCTTCGAGGTCGTCGCCTCGTGCTCCAGTTGCGCCGTCGGCTCATGCACCTCGATGTACGGGAACGTATGCGCCCCACACTTGTCGCCGAGCAGGAGCGAATCGCACTGCGAATAGTTCCGCGCCCCTGTGGCGCCGCGCATGATCTTGACCATCCCGCGATAGGTGTTCTGCCCATGACCGGCCGAGATGCCCTTGGAGATGATCGTGCTCCGCGTATTCTTGCCGATGTGGATCATCTTCGTCCCCGTATCGGCCTGCTGATAGTGGTTGGTCACGGCCACCGAGTAGAATTCGCCCACCGAATTGTCGCCGATCAAAATGCAGCTCGGATATTTCCACGTGATGGCCGAACCGACCTCGACCTGCGTCCAGGAGATCTTCGAGTTGCGTCCCAAGCACTTGCCCCGCTTGGTGACGAAGTTATAAATCCCGCCGCGCCCCTCACGATCGCCCGGATACCAGTTCTGCACCGTCGAGTACTTGATCGTCGCATTGTCAAGCGCGATCAGTTCCACAACGGCGGCGTGCAACTGGTTCTCATCCCGCATCGGGGCTGTGCATCCCTCCAGATAGCTCACATATGCTCCCTCATCGGCGATGATGAGCGTGCGCTCGAACTGTCCCGTCTGCGACGCGTTGATGCGGAAGTACGTGGAGAGCTCCATCGGGCAGCGCACGCCCTTGGGGACGTAGACGAAGGAACCGTCGCTGAAGACGGCCGAGTTGAGGGCGGCGAAGAAGTTGTCCGTATAGGGAACGACCGAGCCGAGCCATTTCCGCACCAGTTCGGGATACTCTTGGACGGCCTCGGAGAAGGAGCAGAAGATAATGCCCAACTCGGCCAGCTTCTGACGAAAAGTCGTCGCCACCGAGACGCTGTCGAAGACAGCATCTACGGCCACGCCGGCCAGTCGCTCCTGCTCTTCCAACGGGATGCCGAGTCTCTCGTACGTCCGGCGAATTTCCGGATCCACTTCATCCAGACTCTTCGGCCGCCGCTTGGGCGCGGCATAGTAGCAGATCGCTTGATAGTCAATGGGAGGATAGGTGACGTTCGCCCATCGCGGCTCGGCGCCCTCCTCGACGAGCTTCGCCCAATAGCGATAGGCGCGCAGTCGCCACTCCAGCAGCCACTCCGGTTCGTTCTTCTTGGCCGAGATCCTGCGGATGATGTCCTCGTTCAGCCCCGGCGGGAAGACTTCCTCCTCCACCGGCGTGACGAAGCCATACCGGTATTCCCGGTTGACCAGTTCTTCGATGATGTTGGTTGGCGTCGCCATGGCCCTCTCCCTCAATCCTCACTAAAAAGTCATCATTGCGCGCAAAAAAACTTCATACGGCGATGAAGCTCGCTCGACCCGTCTCCATGAGATCGCGCTCGACCTTTTGCTCATCATGAAGCAAGGCCGAGAGGGGGATGCGATCGAGCATGCTCTGAATGTAAAACGCCACGCGCCAGAGCGGTCGAATCCCACAGTTATTCACATGGACGCAGCAGTCTAAGTTCCCCGTGAACTGATTGCAGATCTCAATATCGGAGGCGAATCCCCCGAGGGCGCGGATGATCTCCCCGAGCGAGATCTCCTGCGGCGAGCGGCTCAGACAATAGCCGCCGCTTTGCCCGCGCACGCTGCGGGTCAGGCCGGCGCGACTGAGCAGGTGCAAAAGCTTCTCCACGTAAGCCGTCGAGAGCCCTTCGCGCCGGGCGATCTCGCGAACCGTCAACGGTTCCCCTTCCGGCTGCAACGCCAGTTGCAGCAGGCAGCGAAGGCCGTATTCCTCCTGTGCCGTAATTCGCATCGCCCCCTCCGAGAAAGACCATGCTCAAGTCTGGCAAAACCTGACTGATTTGTCAAGTTTCGCCGACCCTTCCCGATGGTGGGCCTCTGGGAGGGGGGTTCAGATCGCTCGCCTGCTTGTCTTCCCAAGGAGTCACCGATAAGATTAATGCTTTCGCGCGATGTTGATGATCGCGCGGCTGTGTGATGATCTACGAACGCGTCACTGAGGCGCTCAAAGAACGATTTCGTGAGGCGTGGGCGGTCGCCGTGTTGACGGGCGCTGGGGTATCGGCAGAAAGCGGCGTGCCGACGTTTCGCGGGGGAGGCGGCGCGCCCGTGTGGAAGGGACTGCCGGTGGAGAAGATCGCGACTCCGGAGATGCTGCGCGCGGATCCGGTCACGTTCTGGCAGTGGTATGCCTATCGTCGGGAAGTGATCGAGCGAGCTGAGCCCAATCCCGCGCATCGAGCGATCGCCGCGTGGGAGCGGCATTTCGAGCGGCTCGCCGTGATCACGCAGAACGTGGACGGGTTGCATCAACGGGCGGGGAGTCACAACGTGCTGGAGTTGCATGGCAGTCTCTGGCGCGTTCGCTGTACGCAGTGCGGTCTGAAATCGGAGGATCGCCGTGTACCGCTTCCGGAGATCCCACCGCTTTGTCCCGCCTGTAGAGGGCTCTTGCGACCAGATGTCGTCTTGTTCGGAGAAGCCGTGCCAGAAGACGTCTTCTCTCAAGCGATGGCGGCGACGGCGACCTGCGATCTTTTTCTCGTCGTCGGGACATCGGCGGTCGTATATCCGGCGGCCGCGCTTCCCGTGCTAGCCAAGCAGAATCGCGCGTTCGTGATCGAGGTGAACCCGGAGGCGACGCCGGTCACGGAAATCGCAGATGTCACGATCCTCGGCCGAGCGGGGGAGATTCTGCCGCTGCTCTCCCCGCCGGAGAGCGGAGCTGAGTGATGGTGCGCACGCTCTATTTCGACTGTTTTGCGGGAGCGAGCGGCGACATGATCCTGGGGGCGCTGCTGGATCTCGGCCTGGATTTCGAAGCGCTCAAGCGCGAGTTGGCCAAGCTCCCGCTTCGTGGCTATGAGCTGCGGCGGACTGAGGTCCGCCGCGCGCATCTGCGGGGCACAAAATTTGACGTGTGGATCGAGGGGGAGGATCAGGGGCATCATCACGCACCTGGACATTCGCATCGGCGGCTGGAGGAGATTCTGGAGCTCATCCGATCGTCGGCGCTCTCGGAAGGAGTGAGGGGGCGAGCGGAAGAGGTCTTTCTGCGGCTGGCGCAGGCGGAGGCGCGAGCGCATGGGTGCTCGGTCGAAGAGGTCGTGTTTCATGAAGTGGGGGCTGTGGACTCGATCGTGGACATCGTGGGGGCGTGTGTGGGCTTCGAGCTGCTGGGGATCGAACGATTTCTCGCCTCGCCGGTTCATCTGGGACGCGGATTCCTGGGCTGCGCGCACGGACGGTATCCGGTTCCCGTCCCGGCGACGGCGGAGCTGCTCAAAGGGGCGCGCGTGTACACGAGTGAGATCGAGGGGGAGTTGGTGACGCCGACGGGGGCAGCGCTTCTGGCGACGTTTTGCGAGGATTTCGGCCCGATGCCGGAGATGCGTCTGGAGGGGATCGGCTATGGAGCGGGGACGCGGGATTTCCCCGATTTTCCCAATCTGCTGCGCGTGCTGCTTGGGGAGGCGCGCGCGACGTCCGGGCACGAACGCTTGCTCATGCTCGAAACCAATTTGGATGATGCCAGCCCGCAGATCCTCGGCCACGTCTTGGAGCGAGCGCTGCGAACAGGCGCGCTTGAAGCCTTCGCCATCCCCGTGGTGATGAAGAAAGGGAGACCGGGGACGCTGCTGGTCCTCCTCTGTCGGCCGGAGGATCGGGAGGCGTTGCTGACGCTTCTCTTTCGCGAGACTCCGACGCTCGGCGTGCGCTTTTACGAAGTCGAACGGCGCGCACTGGCCCGCGAGGTGCTCTCCGTAGAGACGCCCTACGGATCGATCCCCGTGAAGATCGCTACTTTGGGAGGTGAGATCGTGAACGCGGCCCCGGAGTTCGAGGCCTGTCAGCAAGCGGCCGAGCGCCATCGGGTGCCGGTGCGAGAAGTCATGCTGGCGGCGCTTGTGGCATTCCGGCGCCGCGAGAGGGAGGGCTGATGAAGACGTTCTACGTCACCACGCCCATCTACTACGTCAATAGCTTCCCGCATCTGGGGCATCTCTATTCGACGCTGGTGGCCGATACGCTCGCTCGCTACAAGCGGCAATGCGGATATGACACGTTCTTTTTGACGGGCACGGATGAGCATGGGCAGAACATCGAGCGCATCGCGCGCGAGCGAGGCGTCACCCCGCAGGCGCATTGCGATGAGATGGCCGAGGCGTTCAAAGGGATGATTCGCGACTTCGGCCTGGAGCCGAACTATTTCATTCGCACGTCGGACGCCTATCATCATCGTGGGGCGCAAGCGCTCTGGCGGCGCGTGCGCGAGGCCGGGTACATCTACAAGGGGCAGTACGAGGGGTGGTTCTGCCCGGCCTGTGCGGAATTCAAAGAGGAGGAAGAGCCGGGGCGTCCACCGCTCTGCGAGTTGCATAATCGTCCGGCCGAACGCGTGGCCGAGGAGAGTTACTTCTTTCGCCTCTCGGCGTTTCGGGATCGGTTGCTGGACTTCTACCGGGAGAATCCCGAGTGCGTGCGTCCGGCCTCCCGCTACAACGAGGTGGTGAGTTTCGTCAGGGGTGGACTGCGGGATCTCTCGATCAGCCGGGTTTCGGTCCGATGGGGGGTACCGGTCCCCGAGGATCCACAGCACACGATGTACGTATGGTTCGATGCCCTGTCGAATTACATCACGGCGCTGGGGTGGGGGAATGAGGGGGAACATTTGCGGGCGGCGGGCATCAGCGAGGGCCCGATCTTCGAACGGTATTGGCCGGCCGATGTGCACATTGTGGGCAAGGATATTCTGCGCTTTCACGCCGTCTATTGGCCGGCGTTTTTGATGGCGGCTGGACTGCCGCTGCCGCGCACCGTCTATGCGCACGGGATGTGGCTCTCGGGCGGGCGCAAGATGTCCAAGACGCTCGGCAATGTCATTGACCTGGCGGTGCTGCGCCGCTTCTTCTCGCGTGACGTCGTACGCTACTTCTGCTTGCGCGAGATGGTCTTCGGCGAGGATGCCGATTTCACTTACGGGGCACTCATTGAGCGCGCGAATGCGGATCTGGCCGATGGGTTGGGGAATCTCGTCAGTCGCACGCTCACGATGGTGCAGCGGTTCTGCGCCGGGAGCCTCCCCGAGGTCTCGGCGCACGCGTGGGGAGGATATGAGGAGGAGCTGCGCGCGACCGTTGAGGCGACGATCCGCGCGTTCGTGGCCGAATTCGACGCCTACAATTTCAGCCGGGCGTTGGAGGTCGCCTGGGGGGTGATCGCGCGCGTGGATAAATATCTCTCGGACATGAAGCCGTGGGACCTCGCGCGTCGTCCTCAGGAGCGCGCGCGCGTGGAGACGGTGCTTGCCGTCGCCGTGCGCGCGTTGCGCGTGTTGGCCGTGTTGCTCGCTCCGGTCCTTCCGGAGACCGTGCGCGCGCTCTGGGCGCAATTGGGGCTTCCTGGAGAGCCCGCTCGCGTGAATCCGCTCGCGCTCGAGTTCGAGGCGCCGATGGCAGGCGTGCGTATCGGTGAGGTGAAACCGCTCTTTCCTAGGATAGACAAGGAGAAGGTTATGGCGGAGATTGAGCACCACCGTCAGTCGGAAGCACCGTCGTCGTCATGGATCACCATCGAGGAATTCGCGCGCGTGGACTTGCGCGCGGGGACTGTGGTCTTCGCGGAGAAAGTGGCGGGAGCGGATAGGCTCCTGCGGCTTCTGGTGGACATCGGTGAGGCGGAGCCGCGACAGGTCGTCGCGGGGATCGCACCCTACTACCGTCCGGAGGAGCTGATCGGGCGGAAGGTGATTCTCGTGGCGAACCTGCAACCGCGGAAGGTGCGGGGGATTGAGTCGCGCGGCATGGTATTGGCGGCCGTCGTCGGACCGGAGGAGCGTCCGGTGCTGGCCGGATTCGTGGAAGACGTGCCGGACGGGGCGAAGTTGCGATGAGCGTCTTCGTGGATGCGCACGCGCACCTGAACGCTCCCGAATTCGATGCCGATCGCCACGCCGTGCTCGCGCGAGCGCGGGCCGGCGGCGTCGTCGTGATCCTCGACGTCGCGTTGAGCGGACCGGAGCCGACGTTCGAGCGCGCACTCGCCCTGGCGGAGGCGCATGAGGGAATCTATCTGGCGCTCGGCGTTCATCCCCATGATGCGAAAACGTACACGGCGGAGGTGGAGGAGCGACTGCTCGAGATGTCTGCTCATCCCAAGGTCATCGCCTGGGGGGAGATCGGGCTCGATTATCACTACGATCATTCCCCCCGCGAGGTGCAGCGCGAGGTCTTCCGTCGGCAACTGCGAGTGGCCGAGCGTCGAGGACTTCCTGTCGTCATCCATTCGCGCGAGGCGGAGGCCGATACGCTCGCCCTCTTGCGGGAGCAGGGGCCTCGCCTGCGCGGCTTCATGCACTGCTTCACGGGGAGTCGCGAGCTGGCGCGCCAATGTGTGGAGTTGGGCTTGTACATCTCCTTCTCGGGCATCCTCACGTTTCGGAACGCGTGGGCGCTGGTCGAGGTCGCTCGCGACCTGCCGCGCGAGCGCGTCCTGATCGAGACCGATTGTCCGTATCTGGCGCCTGTCCCCTATCGCGGGAAGCGGAACGAGCCGCTCTTTGTGCGCGAGGTCGCCCGTCGGCTCGCCGAGGTATGGGGGGAATCGCTGGAGGCAGTCGCCTGGCAGACGACGGAGAACTTCCTCGCGCTCTTCGCCGATCATCTGGATCCCCACGATGCGCGGCGTTTGCGGGAAGGGAGCGCTTGGTGAGGCCCATCGAGAGGGCGCTCAAATTCCATCGGGCGAGGAGACCGAGGATGCGTAAGGAGCGGGAGATCGCGCATGCGGATTTGATTCGGGGATTGAGACAATTCGCGACGTTGCGGGCGCTCTACGCTTCGGACTTCTATCGTCGGCACGCCGAGCGGCTGCGCGCGCTTCTGGAGACGGTGCACTGGTACGTGTGCGAGAGCGTGCGGCCGCGCGTGCGCGCGTTCTTGCGCGCCGTTCAGTGGAACATCGAGAAAGGGAAGAACTTCGAGGGTCTGCGCCATCTTCTGGCGACGCATCCCATTTTGCGAGAGGCCGATCTGCTCTTCCTCAACGAGGTGGATCACGGGATGAATCGGTCGGGGAATCGGGACATCACTGGGGACCTCAGTCGTTCGCTCGGCATGCATGGCGTCTTCGCGCCCGCGTATGTGGAGTTGACTAAAGGCGTTGGGGCGGAGCGCGAGTTGCCCGGGGAGAATACGACGGCGCTACAGGGCAATGCCATCTTGTCGCGGTATCCCGTGCGCACGGCGCGGATTTTGCCGCTGCCGCAGTGCTTCGAGTACTTCGAGTTCAGCGAGAAGCGCTTCGGTCGGCGGATCGCCTTGATCGCGGATGTGGAGCTGCCGGGGGGGAAGCTCTTGCGCACCGTCTGCACGCACCTGGAGACGCGGACCACACCGCGAGGTCGTGCGCGACAGATGGCGGCGATCCTGGATGCGCTGGAAGGGGTGGACGTCCCCGTGCTGCTGGCTGGCGATTGGAATACGAGCACGTTCGCTCGGGGCACGCGTTGGCGCGCACTGCGGGAATTATTGCGCATTCTGCTACGCTCGGTTGAGCACATGCAACGCGATCTCCGCCATCCCGATCGCGGGCGCGAGCCGCTCTTCGACATGTTGCGCCAGCGCGGATATCGCTATCGCGAATGGAACGATGAGACGCCGACGCACGTCCTTCCGGTCGAGGTGGCGGAGGATGCTCACTATGTGCCGGGGTTCTCGCATGCGTGGGTGATCCGCAAGTACCAGCCATATGGGTGCCGGATCGGGCTGCGGCTCGATTGGTTCGCCGCGCGAGCGCTGCGTCCGCTCGCTGAGGGAGAAGTTCAGGATGGGGAGTCCGGGATCTCGAGCGTGCGTCCGCAGACGATTTCGGGTCTGACGTATCGGGGGCGTCCGGTTTCGGATCACGCGCCTATTGTTGTGGATGTGGCGCTTCCGTCCTGAGAGGGGTCGTGTTACACTTCACGGGCAAGGGAGGGGGAGATGCGGCGGTTGCTGAGCCTGGGGCGCGAGCTTTCGATCATCGCGAGCGCACTCGTCGTCTTTGTCCTGAGCGCGTCGGTGGCGATGTATCTCGTGCTGCGTCAACCGGTCGTGCGAACGCCGGCCCTGGTAGGCAAGCCGCTCTCGGAAGCCGAACGTATGGCCGAACACGCGGGATTGAGGCTCCAGGTGAGGAATACCCTCTATGACGAGCGCTATCCGGCGCAAGTCATCATCGAGCAATGGCCACCACCGGGGATGAGCGTCAAGCGCGGTCAGCCGTTGCGCGTCAACGTGAGCTTAGGGCCACGTCCTTCCGGGAAAGCGTCCGTGTCGGAGGCATCGGAGCGAAAATCCGTCGGTTCCGGCGAACCCCGGGTCTCTCCCGAGGCGGAAGGGGCGCGGTCTCGCCCATGGACTCCCTCGCCGGCAGAAGAGCGTCCGTCCTCAGCTGCAGGCGAGCCGAAGGAGCGCGGTGAGTCTTCCGAACCCTCATCGCCGAGGAGGCCGGAGCGATGATTCACATCGCCCCATCCATTCTCTCGGCGGATTTCGCGCGTTTGGGGGAGCAGATCGCTTTGGTGGAGCGAGCCGGGGCCTCGCTCATTCACATTGACGTGATGGATGGGCGCTTCGTCCCGAACATCACGGTCGGACCTCTGGTGGTGGAAGCCGTTCGTCGAGTGACGGCGCTGCCGCTGGACGTGCATCTGATGATCATCGAGCCGGATCGTTATCTGGAGAACTTCGCGCGCGCAGGAGCGGATTACATCTCGGTCCATGTGGAGGCGAGTCCGCACCTGCATCGAACGCTCACGCGGATTCGCGAGCTGGGGTGCCGCGCGGGCGTCGCTTTGAATCCCGTCACGCCGCTGTGGGCCATCGAGGAAGCGCTCGCCTACGCCGATTTCGTCCTGCTCATGTCGGTGGATCCGGGATGGGGAGGGCAGCGGTTCATCCCTGCGTCGCTTGAGCGCGCGCGGCGCCTGCGCGCGATGATCCGCGAGCGCGGCCTTCCGACGCGGATCGAGATGGATGGCGGGATTGGGGTGGAGAACCTCATGGAAGTCCTGGAGGGTGGGGTCGAGATGGTCGTGGCCGGATCGGCGATCTTCGCCGCGCCCGACCCTGCCCAAGTCGTCGCGGAGATGGTAGAATTAGCTCGACGTTTCGAGAGGCGAACAACGTGTTGAGGAGAGTACATGGGGGACAAACGGCTTGCGCTGATCGTCCTGCTCACTTCCGCCGCCCTGCTCCTTGGTGGGTGCGGTCGCGGCAAGAAGGTCGTCCTGGAGGAGGCGCGACCCGGACGCGATAAGGAGCTGTTCGAGCAGGGATTGACGGAGTTGAGCAAGAACAAGTTCATCGTCGGGCGTTTGCTCCTGCAAACGCTCATCACGACGTATCCGGATAGCCCGTATCTGCCGATCGCCAAGCTCGCCATCGCGGACTCGTTCTATCTGGAGGGGACCTCGGAAGCGCTCGCGCAAGCGGAGGTCGAATACACCGATTTCGCGAATTTCTTCCCCACTCATCCGTTGGCCGATGATGCGCTCCTGCAGGTGGCGCTCGCGAAGATGCGGCGCATTCAGCCGCCGGATCGCGATCAGAAGCCGACGCGCGAGGCCGAGCGACGGTTGTTGGCTGTCCTGCAGCGTTATCCGAACACGGATCGCAAGGACGAGGTGCAGCAGTGGCTGAAGGCCGTTCGAGATATCCTCGCCGAGCACGAGATGTACGTCGCCCGCCACTATATGATCCGCGAGCGTCCACGTGGGGCGAAGCGTCGGCTGATGACGATCATCGAGCGCTATCCCACCTATTCGAAGTTCGACGAAGCGCTCTATCGGCTCGGCACGGTCCTCTTCCAAGAGGAGGAGCCGGAGGAAGCGGCCAAGTATTTCGCGTGGTTGGTGCGCGAGTTCCCAAATAGCGAATATCGGCGTCAGGCCGCCGAGATGCTGGAGCGTATTGGCAAGCCTGTGCCCGAAGCGGACCCCGCTGGGATCGCCCGCACCGATGGGTCGGCGAACAAAGGCCTCCTCGGCGCGATGTGGGGGAAGATGAAGACGGTATTGGGGATCGTGGACCTGGATGTGCCCAAAGAAGGCGTGTTGCTCAAGCGTGGCGAGACGGCGGAGGAGCTGATCGCTTCGGCGACGGCGCTTCTGCCGACGCAGACCGTCATCACGCCACAGGCCACGACGGTCGTCGTCGGTCCGACCGCGCCGGCCGGAGCCGGGGGGACAGCGCAAGGACGGCAGGAATTGCGCATCGGCGTGACGTCGAGCTCCGATGCCTCTACGTCCGAGACCAAGGCGAAGGAGAAGAAGGACGAGAAGAAGAGGCCGGAGAAGAAGTGAGATGGGGGTCGGTCTCGGCCACAGCCATCACGAGCGTCGTCAGAGTGGTTCACGAGCGCTCGCGCGGGCAGGATGAGCGATTCGCCCGCGGGGGCACTTCATCCACAGGGGATCAGCCGAGAAAGTCGCGCGCGATCCCCGATTTTTTTGAGGGGGGAAGTTGATGGGAGAACTGCCGAAGGCCTACGATCCGCACGAGGTCGAACGGCGATGGTACCGGATTTGGGAAGAACGGGGATATTTTCGCCCGGAGGCGCGCCCCGAAGGGCCTCCGTTCGCCATCGTCCTGCCACCGCCGAATGTGACCGGGCACCTGCATATCGGGCACGCGCTCAATCACACGCTTCAAGATGTCGTCGTGCGCTGGCGCCGCATGCAAGGGTATCGGGTCCTCTGGATACCGGGGACGGATCATGCGGGGATCGCCACGCAGGTCGTCGTCGAGCGGGAGTTGGCTAAGGAGGGGGTGACGCGCCAGCAGTTGGGTCGCGAAGCCTTCGAGCAACGCGTCTGGCAATGGCGCGAGCAAAGTGGCGGCGTGATCCTGCAGCAGATGCGGCGCGAGGGCGTCTCGGTGGATTGGACGCGCGAGGCGTTCACGCTCGATGCCCCGCGCTCGCGCGCTGTCATCGAGGCCTTCGTCCGGCTCTACGAAGAAGGTCTCATCTATCGGGGCGAGTACATCATCAATTGGTGCCCGCGCTGTCAGACGGCGCTCTCGGACTTGGAGGCCCCTAAGCGCGAGGTGCGTGGGCGGCTCTACTACATTGCGTACGCGTTGAAAGAGGAGCCGGGAGCGGCAACCTCCGAGCGCGTCCTGGTGATTGCGACGACGCGCCCGGAGACGATGTTCGGCGATACGGCGGTCGCCGTGCATCCGGACGATGAGCGGTATCGGCATCTCCTCGGTCGAACGGCTCTCATCCCCTTTGTGCATCGTGAAGTGCCAATCCTCGCCGATGCCCGCGTGGAACGGGAGTTCGGGACGGGCGCGGTCAAGATCACGCCCGCGCATGATCCGGTGGACTTCGAGATCGGGAGGACGCATGGATTGCCGCGGATCACCGCTCTGGATCCGATGGGGCGCCTGACGGAGGCCGCCGGGCCCTTTGCCGGTTTGGATCGGTTCGAGGCCCGACGGCGCGTGGTGGAGGAGTTGGAGAAGGCGGGACAATTGGTGCGCGTCGAGGAGTACGCGCATGCGGTCGGCCACTGTCAGCGATGCGATACGGTCATCGAGCCGCTCGTCTCCACGCAGTGGTTCTTGCACGTGAAGCCGCTCGCCGAGGAGGCCATCCGCGCTGTTCGAGAGGGGCGGACGCGCATCCTGCCGGAGAATTGGACCAAGGTCTATTTCGAGTGGTTGGAGAACGTCCGCGACTGGTGCCTCAGTCGGCAGCTCTGGTGGGGGCATCGCATCCCGGCCTGGTATTGCGCGGAAGGGCACGTCACGGTCGCGCGTCAGGCGCCCTCGGCGTGCGCCACCTGTGGCCGCACGGAGCTTCGGCAGGAGGAGGATGTACTCGACACTTGGTTCAGCTCGGCGCTCTGGCCCCTCTCGACGCTCGGGTGGCCCGAGGACACCGAGGATTTGCGCACGTTCTATCCCACATCGCTACTGGTCACGGGTTTCGACATCCTCTTCTTCTGGGTCGCGCGGATGATGATGATGGGACTGAAGTTCATGGCGGATCACCCGTCGCGCGCCCACGCCTGCGATCCCGATGCCGTCCCTTTTCGCGTCGTGCTCATTCACGGACTCGTGCGCGATCCCTATGGGCAGAAGATGTCCAAGACGCGCGGCAACGTCATCGATCCGCTGGAGGTCTTCGAGCGCTACGGGACTGACGCCGTGCGCTTCACGCTGTTGGCGTCGGCGGCGCCGGGCAACGACATCTCGTTGCAATATTCGAAGCTGGAGACGTATCGGAACTTCTGCAATAAAATCTGGAACGCCGCACGCTTCGTCCTCCTGAACACGGATGCGGTGGATGTCGCCGCGGCGGCAGACGAATGGCCGCCGACGCTCGCCGATCGGTGGATTCAGAGCATCCTGCAGCGAACGATCGCCGAAGTCACGCGCGATCTGGAGGAGTTTCGCTTTCATGAGGCCGCGCATCGGCTCTATCACTTCTTCTGGCACGACCTTTGCGATTGGTATCTGGAGCTGCAAAAGAGCGCGGTCGCCGCGCCCGAGGATTCGCCCATGCGACGGGCCGCGCGCCGACGCCTACGCGAAGTGTTAGAGACGGCGCTGCGGCTGCTGCATCCCTTCATGCCCTTCATCACCGAAGAGCTGTGGCAGCGTCTGCCGCATGAAGGAGAGACGATCTGCTTGGCGCCCTATCCGACGGCCGATCCCGCGCGAGTTGATCCCGTGGCCGAACGGCAGATGGAGACGCTCGTCGAGGTCATCACGAAGGTGCGGAATATTCGCGCGGTGATGAATATTGATCCGGCCAAGGAGCTGGAACTGCTGGTGCGCCCCTTGACGGCAGAGGCCGCCGCTTTGATCGAAGAGCATGAAGCGGCAATTCGACGCCTGGCGCGCCTGGCGCGCATCGAGCGCGTTTCGTCGCTAGATGGTTATCGGCAGGTAGCGCGCGACGTCGCGGGCGAGGTCGAGTTGGCCGTGCCGCTGGAAGGTCTCATTGATGTCGAGCGAGAGCGGGAGCGGCTGCGGCGCACAGTCGAGAAGCTGGAGCGGGAGTTGGAGCAACTGGAGCGTCGCTTGGCCAATGCCGATTTCCTGGAGCGGGCGCCGGAGGAGGTCGTGCGTGAGACGCGCGAGCGTCATGAAGAGGTGAGCGAGCGCCGGCAGCGGCTTCTGGCCATTCTCAGCGGGTTGTGATTCACGTCGGGGACGGAGGATGGGCCGATGCGACTGAATCCGTCTGACCTCTTCAAACTGGCGGGGGATTTCCTGGCTGAGGATGTCGGTCGGGGGGACATCACGACGGAGGCCGTCGTGCTGCCTGGGGTGAGAGCGCGTGGCCGATTCGTCGCCAAGCAAGATCTGGTCGTCGCCGGACTCGAGGTGGCCGATGCTGTCTTCGCCGTCCTCGACTCCTCGGTGGAGATTGAGGCGTTCGTCACCGATGGGGATCGCGTGAGCGCTGGCCAGATCTTCGCGCGCGTGGAGGGTCCGGCTGAGGTTCTCCTTGCGGCTGAGCGCACGGCGCTCAATCTCCTGCAGCATCTCTCCGGCATCGCGACGCTGACGCGCGCCTTCGTCGAGGCCGTAGCGGGGACGCGCGCGCAGATCGTGGATACGCGCAAGACGTTGCCGGGACTGCGGATGCTCCAGAAATATGCGGTGGCCGTGGGCGGCGGACGCAATCATCGGTTCGGCTTGGATGATGGCATCCTGATCAAGGACAATCACATCGCGCTGGCCGGGAGCGTGCGCACGGCCGTCGAACGCGCGCGCAAGTATGCCGGTCACATGCATAAGATCGAGGTCGAAGTCTCCAACCTGGACGATCTGCGAGAGGCGCTCGAGGCTCGGGCCGATATCATCCTGCTCGATAACATGTCGCCGGAGATGGTGCGCGAGGCCGTGCGCTTGGTCCGCGAGCGCGCCCCCGAGGTGCTCGTGGAGGCCTCCGGGGGGATCACGTTGGAGAACGTGCGGGCCTATGCCGAAGCGGGCGTGGACTTCATCTCCATCGGCGCGTTGACCCATTCGGCGCCCGCTGCCGACATCAGCATGAAGCTGACGACGCTCTAGGCGAGGGCCATCAGGTGGGCACTCAAAGATGTAACCGAGCTTTCCAACTGGACGTCTGAAGGAACGTAGCCTTGGGAGGAGACCTATGCGGCGAGCGATCGGCCTCATCGGATTCGCGTTGATCGTCAGTGCGATCGGGAGTGTGCGCCCGGAGCAAGCGCCAAGAAGCGAGCGCGGCGCGGCGCCGATCATCCCGGTGACGGCGCACGAATTGCTCAACCGGGTGCGCGACGGGAAGGCCCGGGTGACCGTCGTCAACCTTTGGGCGACTTTCTGCCAACCCTGCGTCGAGGAGTTCCCGGACTTGGTTCGGCTGGAGAAGGCCTATCGGGATCAGGGCGTGCGCGTGTTCTTCGTCTCGGTGGATTTCGATTCGGAGCTTCCGGCCGTGCGCCGATTCTTGCAGAGGCAGGGCGTGACGTACCCGACGTTCCTGAAAGCCCAGGATGATGATAATGCCTTCATCACAGCGCTTCATCCGGACTGGTCGGGTGCTCTTCCGGCTACGTTCATCTATGATGCTCAGGGCCGATTGCGCCATTTTCACGAGGGCAAAGGTGATTTCACTCTGTTTGAGCGGTTGGTTCAAGAGGTGTTGCAACACCCCAATCCCCAATGAGGAGGTGCGAGTATGAGACAACGTGCGTTCGCATGGGTGATATTCTTGGCTTTCCCCTTGGTCGTTGGGGCGCAGAATACGCCCAAGCTCAAGCCCGGGGACACGATCCCCGCCTCCGTTAAAAGCGTCAAGATGCTCAGCGTCACGGGCCATCAGCTCTCCATCGCTGATGTCAAAGGGCCCAAAGGGACGCTCGTGATCTTCTCCTGTAACTCGTGTCCGTGGGTCAAGGCCTGGGAGACGCGCATCGCTGAGGTCGGCAACTGGGCGCAAAAGCAGGGCATCGGCGTGATCATGATCAACCCGAACGATCCGGCGAAGAACCCGGAGGACAGCTACGAGGTGATGCAGCAGCGGGCGAAGGAGCGCGGGTTTGAGTTCCCCTACGTTGTGGATGCCACAAGCGATGTGGCGCGAGCGTTCGGCGCGACGCATACGCCCGAATTCTTCCTCTTCGATGCTACGGGGAAGCTCGTCTATACTGGCGCACTCGATGATAACGCGCGCAATCCCGAGGCTGTGAAGGAGCGGTACGTCAAGAACGCCATCGAGGCGCTCTTGGCCGGCCGACCCATTCCGGTCGCGCAAACCCGGAGCATCGGCTGCACGATCAAATTCCGCGAGAAGATCTGACGCGCGAGCGCAAGCGGCTCGTTCGCGCGCGATCGAGATCGTCGGGACCCGTCCGTATCCGGTGCGATGTGGCGGGTCCCATCTCATACTGAGGCAGTCCATCGAGCGACCGACTCCGACCGAACGCGGGAATTCCGGCTCCCGTAAACCAGCGGACGAACGAGAGACGTCCCCTTGCGAGCTTTTCGGCGGCTCGCTTCCTCTGAGAGGATCTCCATGACCTCACCGCACGTCAGGGCGCGGCGTGGCCAGCGTCTCCTCGTCGAAGTAGAGTTCCGTTTCCGAGAGGGTGCATTCTCCAAGGATCGTCGGCTGAGGCGCCGCTATGGCCTCAACGCGGAAGAACGAAGAACGATACCAGTCGCGATCGGGCAAATGGCCCTCGATTCGAAAGAGCGACATCATGGCGTAGCTCGCGTAGAACCGCTCCCATCGGTTCTCGCGCTCCGGGTAAATGCTGAAATCTCGGAGGACATCCGTGATGACGAGGTTCATTCGAAGCAGCAATTGTTGCAGGCGATGCCATTTCACGAGCGAGGCTTCGAGCGTCGTCAATCCGAAATATCCGGCGGCATACCGACCGCGCAGGCTCGCCGCCGCGCGCGAGAGGAACAGCTCGAATCCGGGCACCGTCTCCACCGGATCGGTGACGAACGTATCGAAGCTTGCCGTGAGATCGGGGGGGAGGGGGCGTCGAATGTCTAGCGGGCGGAATTCAATGACGAATCCCTGCTCGCGATTCACGCGTTCGAGGAAAGCGCCCAAGCGCTCGTCCACATCAATGACGACAATGCGCCGCGGCCATCCCGTTATGGCGAGCGCGATGCTGACCAGATCATCATCGCCAATGAGCACGATGTCGCGATCGGCCACATCGCCCATTCGGTGCATGAAAGCGACGCGCGCCAGGGCATCGTCCGATCGCATGAAGCCTTGATCGTATTCGGCCACCGGCAGCGGGCGTTCCCGCGTCAGCTCCAGAAACCGTCGTCGCCAGGCTTCAGGCACGCGAAGTCCCTTCCCCTGACAGGCCGAGCAGGAAAAATCCTCCCCTTCCGGTCCCGCGATCGCCAAGCTCCGACTCGCCTCACGACCGCGCTCCGTCAAGTGAATCTGTGTCCCCTGGTTGCTCGACCGTTCGACCCACCCTTCCGTCTGCAAGCGTTCGAGCGTCTCGCACAACTCGCGAATCGAGTACGGCCAGCGGCTCAGGATGTCCCACAGGCTTCGCGGACCGTCTCGTAGGAGGGTGAGGAGAAGACTCCCAGGCTTTTCCATGATACGCCTCGGTCAAGGATCTTACGATCCACCTCCACCGGAGCCAGCTCCTTGCAGATCGCCTCGAACGCACGCAGCGCCTGCTCTTCCGAACTGCAGCTGAAGATGTCCAGCGCGATGTACGACTCTTCGGGCCACGTGTGCACGCTCACATGCGACTCCGCCAGAAGGACGAAACCCGTGACGCCGAAGGGTTGAAATTGGTGGAAAGAACTGGTGAGGATCTTGAAATCGTGATCGCGGAGAATCTTTAAAAGGAGTGGCTCCAAGTGTTCGACGTAGCTGAGGGTGCGTTGATCAACGCCATACAGCTCCCCGAGGATGTGAATGCCGATGGCCATGTCTCTTCGCCCTCCTCAGATCGGAATCGTGATCACCTCCTTCGTTCAACCAACAAGAAACGAACCTGAATTCTCAGGTTCCCCTCCTTGCCGGTCTCATGATTCGGCAAGATGATTGAATATAGTCGCAATGGGGAAGGAAATCAAGAGTTTTTTGCTGCCTGCGCGGTTTTGTGCTATTCTAAGCCGAGAAGCCGATGACGCAGGAGGCGCGTGTTCGATGCGGCGGTGTCACCGGTGCGGAGCGGAGAATCTGGAGGACTCGGTCTACTGCGACGAGTGTGGGGCGCATCTTTCTGCTGCGGCGGAAGCGAAGTCCCCGACTTCCGAGGCCGAAGCGACTCTCGGAGGGAGGCCTTCCGTCTCCTCCTCTTCCTCGATGGCCGATGAGGAGCTCTCGGCGTCATCGTCCGGTGCTCGTCCGCGCGCGAAATTGGTGCTGCTGCGCGGCGGTCGCGTGGGACGGGAATTCCCCGTGACGGAGGCGGAGGTGATGATCGGTCGGTGGGATGCCGAGCACGGGATCTTCCCGGAGATCGATCTGGACGAGGAGGATCCGGAAGCGAAAGTCTCTCGACGCCATGCGCGCCTCTTTTATCGGGACGGACGATTCTGGATCGAGGACCTGGGGAGCTTGAACGGGACGTTCGTGAATCGCGGACCTCGACTCCGTCCAGGTCAAGCGGTGCCATTGAAGCACGGCGACGAGATCATCGTGGGGAAGACGTTCTTGCGCTTTCTCATCGAGGGGGTATGAAGTTCTGCGCGCGGTGCGGATCGTCCGTTCAACCCGACGATCTCTTCTGCGGCGAATGCGGGGCGCGGCAGATCTCCTCCGCGTCGCTGGAGGAGAGACCTCGTGGGGGCGTCTTCCCACCGCTGGCGGAGCTGCCGCCGGGGGCGGTCTTGCGCGATCGCTATGAGATCGTCCGGCGCGTCGGCGGCGGAGGGATGGGCAACGTCTATCAAGCTCGCGATCTTCATCTGCAGGGAGCCGTGCGCGCCGTCAAGGAGATGATCGAGATGTTCTCCGACCCCGTCCTGCGGGAGAAAGCCGTGCGCGATTTCCAACGCGAGGCGCGCCTTCTGGCCAGCCTCCGGCATCCCTCGATCCCGATCATCTACGATCACTTCGTCGAAGGCGGGCGGTATTACCTCGTCATGGAGTTCATCGCGGGGGGGGATCTGGCCACGCGGCAACAGTTGGTCGGCGGGCGCTTCGACGAACTGACGGTCACGATGTGGGCCATTCAAATCTGCGACGTGCTCGACTATCTGCACACGCGGCAGCCGCCGATCATCTATCGAGATCTCAAGCCGGCCAACGTGATGATTGATCCCGAGGCCAATCGCGTCGTGCTCATCGATTTCGGGATCGCGCGCGTGGTCGCGCCGCGGGAGAGGGGGGTAACGGCGATCGGGACGATGGGATACGCGCCGCCGGAGTTATTCGCCGGACAGGCCGAGCCGCGCTCGGACATCTATTCGCTTGGTGCCACGATGTTCCATCTGTTGACGGGCGTGGATCCGCGCGACCAGCCGCTGCTGATCTTCGACTTCACGAGGAATCCGACACCGCGTCAACTCAATCCCGAACTGACGCCTGAGATGGAGCGCATCCTCATGCGCGCCGTCGCGCACGCGCCGGAGGAGCGGTTCGCCTCGGCGCGGGAGATGAAGGGCGTGTTGGAAGCGCATCTGACCCTCTTGCGCGAGCGATACGGCGATCGCCTGGAGCAGGCCTATCGGATGGCGTTCGGTGATCTCGTCCGCCGCGTGGGCGCGGACGTCGCACCTCGAATCGGCCCAGTCGTCGAGACCGTCTACTGCAGCTATTGCGGGGTGAGCATTGGCGCCGATGATCTCTATTGCGCGTACTGCGGCGCGCGACAGCCGATCGAAGTCGAACCCATGCGCGCGAGCGCGCGCCTGCTCGTCCTCGATGCGCGCTCGGGTGAAGCGCGGGCGACGCATGCGCTGTTGAAGGAATCGAATCTCATCGGTCGCGCCGATCCGATCTCCGGCGTCTTCCCGGACGTGGATCTTTCGCCTTATGATCCGGGAGCGAAAGTCTCCCGTCGGCACGCGCGCATTTGGCGCGCGGAGGGACGCTATTGGATCGAGGACCTGGCGAGCGTCAATGGGACGTTCCTCAACGGGCGACGGCTTCTACCCCCGCGAACGCCTCATGCGTTGAACGATGGTGATCGCTTGCGGATCGGCGAAGTGCCGCTGCTCTTCCGGCACGGAGAGTGAGCGATGGCTACCCTCTGCCCGCGATGTCAAGCGCCACAGCGACCGACGGCGCGATTCTGCCGGATGTGCGGGGCTTCGCTTGGTGAGCCCTCGCTCATGACGACGAGCGAAGGCGTCGTCCGAGCGCGCGAGAGCGCGAAGGGGTCCATCAAAGGGGCGGGGGAATTCGCCCTCCCGTTGCCTTGGACGGAAGAGGAGCGACCTCGGGTGCATGCGTTCTCGCCGGCCTCGCCTCTTCTCCGACTCGAAGCGTTCTTCTTCGATCTCTTCCTCGTTCTGGGCGCCATGCTGGTAGCGGTCATCGTAGCCGTCGCCGTGCGGGAGCGACTCCTGCTGGTGGAGATGGCCTTGTGGAGCGCGCTCGCGGCCGGCTTGGTGTGGGGCGCGAACCATCTCATACTCTGCAGCGTGCGTGGGCAGTCGGTGGGGATGGCGCTTGTGGGCATTCGCATCGTGCGCGCCGATGGTCGCCCCATATCCTGGGGGCGCTCGCTCTTACGTCATACGATCGGATATGGGCTCGCGGGGCTCTCGCTCGGGCTCGGCTTCCTCTGGATGTTCGTAGATAAGCGAGGACGAGGATGGCCGGACCTAGTGAGCGGGACTTGCGTCATTGAGGAGGTCTCCGATGATTAAGCTCTTGGTTCGCACTCCGGGTCATCCTCCGGTCACATTCGAGGTCACCAAACGTCGGATCGCCATCGGACGCTCGGCGCACAACGACCTGTGTCTGGAGGATCCGTTCGCCTCTCGCGTGCATGCCGAACTGCGCCGCGAGGGGCCGACGTATTGGCTGACGGATCTGGGGAGCGCCAACGGCACCTATATCAACGGCATACGCATTCGCGAAACGGTGCCGATCGCTCCCGGCGATCGTCTCCAGATCGGGGAGACGATCCTCGAAGTCCTCTCGGGCGTGGACGTCCCTTCTGGGGTGGCCTCTCTGGCGGGCGAATCCGTGCGCGAGGTCATCGCGCGTCCGGAGATGGAGATCTCTTCGGCGGAGCGTCCACCCATGGCGCCCGAAGTCTTCTCGGTGGTGGATTCGATACGTACCGTGTCAGTCGGTCTCGCACCGGAGGTGGAACAGGGCCGGAAGCTGCTCACGGTCATCAGTCAGGTTGGGGTGGCGTTGCTCTCTTCGCTCTCGCTCGAGGAGGTGCTCAAGCAGATCGTCGGGCTTGTGCTGGAAGCCGTGCCCGCGGAGCGCGTCTTCCTGCTCCTGAAAAATGCTCAAGGCGAATTGGTGTGTAAAGTTGCCTGTTATCGGGGGCAGGAGCCTTCGGAGGTCGAGCGCGCCGTGCGCATCAGTCGTTCGATCACCGAAGAGGTCATTGGGCGCGGGCGCTCGGTGCTCACCTCCGACGCGCAAGTGGACGAGCGCTTTCGGCAGTGCGACTCGATCCTGCTGAGCGGCATCCGCTCGATCATGGCCGTCCCGCTTTCGGTGAATCGGCGAGAGGGTTCATCGGCACCTCGGTCGATCATCGGGATGATCTACGTGGACAATCCTATGAACGCTGGCGCGTTCACGGAAGGGGATCTGCAGCTTCTGACGATGATCGCGTCGGTGGCGGCGATCAAGATCGAGAACACGCTGCTGCTGGAGCAGCGATTGGAGAATGAGCGGATCAAGCAGCAGATGGCGCAGGCGCGCGATCTGCAGTTTCAGCTTCTGCCCATCACGCCTCCGGAAGTCGAGGGCTACGATCTGACGGGCATCAGCTTCCCGTGTTACGAGGTCGGGGGTGATTATTTTGACTTCATTCGCCTGCCCGATGGAGCGCTCATCCTCACGTTGGGCGATGTGTGCGGCAAGGGGATGGATGCGGCCATGCTCATGTCGGCGTTGCACGCGAGCGTGCGCGCGCAGGCGATGGCCTCCGGTTCGGTCGCTGAGATGGCGGCGGCCATCAATCGCTATCTCGTCGAGACGACGGCTCCGAATAAGTTCGCGACGCTTTGGCTCGGACGCCTGGATCCGCGCGCGCACGAACTGTGCTCTACGAATGCCGGGCATAACCCTCCGCTTCTCTTGCGCGCCCGTGGGGACGTGGAGTTTTTGAAGAAGGGGGGGATCCCCGTGGGCGTTTTGGGGGAAGCCGTCTACGAGGAAGAGCGCCTGCACCTGGAGCCGGGAGATGTGCTCGTCGCCTTCAGTGATGGGATCAGCGAGAGCATGAACGAGCAGGGCGAGGAGTTCGGCGTCGCGCGCCTGGTGGACGTCGTGCGGCGTCATCGCGAGTTGCGCGCAGCGTCCTTGCGCGATCGGATCGAGGAAGCGCTCAGCCTCTTCATCGGGAAGGGGCGTCCGGTCGACGACATGACGCTCCTCATCTTGAAACGGACGGCGTGAGATGGAGACGCTCGCCCTTTCGCTCATCCCGTGTTGGCTGTGGCTTCTGTGGTTCTGGTTCCAGGATTGGTATGATCGGGAGCCACTGCGCACGATCCTCGTGACCTTCCTGTTGGGTGCGCTGGCGACGCTTCCGGCGATGCTCTTCAACGCCGTTGGGGTGCTTGTGCTCTCTGGATTGCTCGGCGCGAGCGTGATGAGCGAGTGGCTGATCCTCTTTCTGGTCGTCGGCCCGGTGGAAGAAGCGATGAAGCTCTGGGCCGTTGCTCGCTACGCCTATCGGCGGCCGGAATTCGATGAACCGGTGGATGGGGTCGTCTACGGCGCGGCCGCCGCTTTGGGGTTCGCGGCGGCCGAGAACGTGCTCTACCTCAGTCGGTTTGGGAGCGAGATCTTCCTTGTGCGCGGCATCCTCTCTAATCCCGGGCACGCGCTGTTTGCCGCCTTCTGGGGCTTGGCGCTCAGTCGGGCCAAGATGCTCCCGAATGTGGGGAGTCTGCGGGCGCGGACGATCGCGCGGGGGTGGATGCAGGCGGCGCTGCTGCATGCGCTCTTCGATGCGCTGCTTTCAGCCGGGCAGCATCGTCTCTTGCCGAACGTCGTCGTCATCGGGATCGTAGCGCTGCTCATGCTCGCCATCTTCGCATACGTCGAGATTCGAACCGTGCGGCATGTCGCGGGCTCGCCGCATCGGCGGGGGACGATGGTGCTCGCGGGATTAGCGCCGTGTCCGAACTGCGGACGCGTGGGAACGGTTGGTCACGCGTGCGTGGGGTGTGGGATGAGGATCCCCGAAGCCGATGGACGCCACTGCCCGGCATGCGGAAAACCGCAACGCGCGGGCGTGACGATTTGTCTGGAGTGCGGCGCGAGCCTCTCGCCGCAACCTTCGACTCCGCCGCGCGTGCGCGAGCCGCATCTGGTGCGGTTGCTGCCGGATGGTCGGGAGGAGATCGCCTTCGTCTTGGATCGCCCGGTGGTCACCGTCGGCAAGACCCTCGATAACCATTTCGTCATTGACGATCCGACCGTCTCCAAGCATCACGCGAAGTTCGTCTGGCATCCGAGCGGCGGCTTCGTCGTCGTGGATTTAGGAAGCACCAATGGCACCTACGTCAACGGACAGCGCGTGCGCGAGAATCTTCTGCGAAACGGATTCGAGATTCGCTTCGGGCGCGCGCGCTTCATCTATCGCGCGCTGGAGCGGTCGGTCCCCCTCGTGGAAGAAGGATCTCCACCGTCGCGCCTCGATCCACGCCCAACGCCGTAGCGGCTGAACCTTGACGAATGGCGATCTCCACGCGTCCCGTGCTCCCGATGAGGGCGAAGACTTCTCCTTCCGCGGCTTCCTGATAATGGGTGCGGAGCGCGGAGACTTCGTGTCCGTTGACCAGGAGCTTCCCTCCTTCCCGCAGCGCCTCCAATGGAACGTCTCGTGTCGTCACATTCGTGATGAGATTCCCGAAGCGATCCACGTGGATGACCTGGCCGCGCCAGTGCGTCTCGCTGAGCTGTTCCACAGGCGGGATCGGCAGGCGCACCACGTTGGCGATCTCTGGCCCGAACTCCGAAGGGGGGATGCCACGGGCGAGCCAGGCGGCGACCGGTGCGAAGACATCGCGACCATGAAACGTTCGACTCACGGGGTGGCGGAAAAAGCGCTCATTCGTGATGTGAATCACGCGCTGCGGGGGATCATCCTCCAGAGCGAGCGTGAAGAGACCATTGTCCGGGCCGACGAAGAAAGCGCGCGCGGTCTCAATGAGCACGGCCCGCCGCTTGGACCCAACGCCCGGATCCACGACGGCCACGTGGATCGTCCCTTCGGGGAAAGTCCTCGAGCTCTCGGCGAGCGTGAGCGCGGCTCCCCAGATATCCTGCGGAGGGATCAAGTGCGTGAGATCCACGATCGTGGCCTCACGATGGATGGAGAGGATCACACCCTTCATCGCCCCGACGAAGAAATCGGCGAGGCCGAAATCCGTCAAGAGCGTGATCACGCCGCTTGGCCGCACATTGCAAATTCTACGGGGACGCGGCAAAATTTTCCATCGTGAGGCGCATCTACCTGGACAATGCGGCGACGACGCGGCTCGATCCCGAGGTGCTCGAGGCCATGCTCCCCTATTTGCGAGAGGAGTATGGCAATGCCTCATCGGTTCATTCCTTCGGACAGCGGGCGCGCGCGGCCGTCGAAGAAGCGCGCGTGCGCGTCGCCGAGCTGATCGGCGCCGATCCGTCCGAGATCATCTTCACAAGCGGTGGCACCGAATCGGATAATCTCGCGATCAAGGGGATCGCTGACGCGTACGGGCACGTCGGCCGGCACATCCTCACATCACAGATCGAGCATCCGGCCGTGCTCGAAAGCTGTCGGGCGCTCGAACGGCGAGGGTTCGAAGTGACTTATCTGCCCGTCTCCTCCGATGGACTCGTTCGCGTCGAGGACGTGCGCGAAGCGTTGCGTCCGGACACGATCCTGGTCAGCATCATGCTCGCCAATAATGAGATCGGCACGATCCAACCGATCCGCGAGATCGCCGAGCTTCTGGCTCGCGTGCGAGCCGAGCGACGCCAACCCCATCCGTATCTCCACACCGATGCGGTGCAAGCCGTTGGAAAAATCCCCGTGTGGGTGCGGGAATTGGGCGTGGACCTACTGACCTTCTCCGCTCACAAGATTCACGGGCCGAAAGGCGTCGGGGCCCTCTATCTGCGGCGTGGAGTTCGGATCGTGCGCCAGATGGATGGCGGCCATCATGAGCGGGATCGGCGCTCGGGGACGGAGAACGTGCCGGCCATCGTCGGCTTCGGGCGAGCGGCCGAGTTGACGCGCGCACAGCTTGACCAGCGCATTCCGCACATGCGCGCGCTGCGCGATCGGCTGGAACGAGGGATTG
Source organism: Acidobacteriota bacterium (assembly GCA_030550025.1). Lineage (GTDB taxonomy): Bacteria > Acidobacteriota > Blastocatellia > HR10 > HR10 > HR10. The sequence continues at coordinate 60,086 of JAUQQC010000002.1, forward strand.
AGGAGCGCATCCCCTTCGTCCACCTGAACGGTCATCGGGAGCATCGCGTCCCTCACATTTGCAATTTCAGCTTCCAGTTCGTCGAGGGGGAGGCGCTCATGATCCGACTCGATCTGCGAGGCGTCGCCGTCTCGACCGGCGCCGCATGTTCTTCAGGATCGCTCGAACCCTCGCATGTGCTATTGGCTCTTGGACGCCCGCGCGATCTCGTCCAGGGAAGCGTGCGCTTCTCTCTGAGCAAGGACACGACGCCGGAGGAGATCGAGTACGTGCTCAAAGTGCTTCCCGAAGAGGTCGAACGCCTGCGGGCGATGTCGCCGCAATATCTAGAGCTGACGACCGCTCGGCGCGGGTGACGCTTCAGTGCGCGTGGACGATTCGCACCGGCAGCGTGCCGGAGAAGGGCGTCTCAGCCACGAGAAGGCCTTTCAGCACATACCGCCCGGCCGGGAGGATGCCCCGGGTGGAGTCCGGGAGGGAGAATGTCGCCTCATAGATGAGAGCTTCTCCGGGCTTCACGATCTCCCGCTCGAGCACGGGCAGGAAGATCTTCCCATCGGACCACCGGAAGACGACTTTTCCCCGCTCGTCCTCTAGGAGGAAATCGAAGCGCTGAGAACTGGAGAAATCTAGCCGCAGCTCCTCGGGGGATTCGTTCAATAGTCGGATCTGTGCGCGCACGATCGGGCCAGGGATCGTCGGAGGAAGCGGGGGCATGAGGTCATAGACGTATTCGAGCCGATCCGCGCTCACCTCAAACGCAATTCGACCGGACGCCACAGACACCGGCTTGGAATCCTCGTGCCAAAGCGCAGGCGCCATCAGGAGCGCCGCCAAGGAGAAGATCTTCGCGCATCGGAACATTTTGATCCTCCTTTCCGAAAAGGGCGCTTCAATTGCCACTCCCGCAAGATCACGCGGCAGGTGCAGAAGCGCCCGAGTTGACACACAGCGATCCGATCCGCCGTGAAGGAGAAGGGGGCGATCGGTTCGGTCACGATGCCCTTGCCGAGCGTGATATGCGGGAAGTAGTGCCGTCCGGAAGCTCGCGCGCGATAGTTCCGGACCCATTCGAGGTCGCGCGGTCGGGGTGGCTCATCACCATTGGCGAAAGCCTCGGCCGGCCCGTCTCCTTCATCAAACGGCGCGAGGGCTTCCATGAGACGCTCGTGCAACCGCTGGAGCTCCGGATGCGGCGCGATGACAAATTGCGCGGTCTCACCTCGCGTCTCGACGTGGGAGACCGTGAGCGTCAAGGGGAGGAAATCGCCGAGGACGACCTCCACGGCGGCGAAGATGTCCGGGAGGCTCGCTCGCTGGACGAATTGCTGAACGAGCGTGATGTGTGGCAGATGCGTCTCATCAAAGCGAAATCCCTTCGGGCTTTGTTCCCAAAGCGTCGCGTTCACCGCGAGGGCGCGAGCCTGAGCCTGCTCCGGGAGCAAGAACGCGACATCAATGGCGATGAGTGGCGCTTCCATGGGCGTCATCCGGTTCCAGGGGAGGGGGCGATTAAGACTCGCTTGGTGGGGATGAGAGGACTCGAACCTCCACGGACGCAATGTCCACAGCGTCCTGAGCGCTGCGCGTCTGCCAATTCCGCCACATCCCCACCCAACTGCTTCATAGTTTAGTGAGCGAGCCCGAGGACGTCAAGCTAGGAAGAAAGGGACCTCGGTGGGGGAGAGGGATCGCTAAGGCCGGAGGGAAAGGGCACGGGGGCGACCCTGGGGATCGCCCCCGTTGTCCCTTCACCAATTGATACGCGCGCCGAATTGCACAATCCGTGGATCGTACGCGCCGTTATGGCCGCTGATGCGACCGAAGTTGACGCTGTTGATGTCGGTCGTCGGCGCGCCGAAACTCACGGCGTTGAAGAGATTGAAGAACTCAGCTCGGAACTCAAAGGTCATCGCCTCGGTGATCCGAACGCGCTTGAGCAAGTTGAAGTCGAAGCGCCAATAGCCGGGCGTGTTCAAGATGCCGAACCCGAGCGAGCCCAACCGTCCGGGCTGCGGGTTGGCGAAGATGCTCGATGAGGCACGCCCATCGGGCCCAATCAGCGAGGGATCGAAGTAGAAGACGCCGGAGCCCGTCTTGCGCACTCGGGTGAGCTTCTTCAAATCTTCCGCCGTCATCCCGATGAGGTCTACGGTGTTGCCGCCCGAACGCCCCACGCGATTGATCGTCCCACGCCCGGAGAAGATCGAGAGCGGTTGTCCCGTATAGGCGATGAAGATCCCACTCATCTGCCAGTTGCCGAAGAGTTTGTCCACCCATCCGCTTGTGTTCAGGAAGCGCTTGCCCGAGCCAAAGGGTAGCTCGTAGATGAAGTAGGCGTTGACCCGGTGCCGCGTATCGAAGCTCGCGCGTCCATACTCGTAGCGCGGATCGCGCAGGGTGATGAACGCCGCGAAGTTCGTGCTCGATCCTCCGAAGTCCGTGAGCGCTTTGCCAAAGGTGTAGTTGGCGTTGAACTGCAATCCCTGCGAGAAGCGCCGACGGACCTCCACCTGCAGCGAGTGGTAGTTGGACGAGGAGCCGTTGGTGATCAGGTCCGAGAAGAACGCTTCGGGATTGACGACGAAGAAGTTGATCGGGAGATTGCCCCGTGGGCCGGTCAGGGCATTCAGGAAATTCAGGAAGAGTTGACTGGCCAGCTCTCCCGCTTCATTCTGGTCTAGCCGCAGGATGAAGGTCGAGTTGCCGAAGCCCGAGGAGAGTGGCAGCCCAGCAAACAGCGTCTCGAAGATCGGCAGCGGGACCTGCCCGGGCAATCCCTGATTATCAAACCGAGCCCCGCGTCCCTGGGCCCGACTGATCGCCAGGTTCCGTTGGGCGTTCAGGAACTCTTGCAGGAAGCCGTTCTCGAAGATGTTCGTCTCGTTGAGGTCAATGCCGCGCCAGAGCTTCACCCCGCGATTACCGACGTAGCTGATCTCCAGGGCCAGATTGGGTGTCAGCTCGCGTCCGTAGCTGAGCGACCACGTTTGCACGTAGGGTGTGCGCAGGTTCTCGGCGAAACCAAAGATACCGCTGGTCCGACTCGTGCGGAAGTTCTCGAGTTGCGGGATCGGTACCTGGAACGTCGGTACGGTCGGTTTCGGCCATCCGTTGCGCAGCGAGGTGAAGTTCGCCCCGCCCTGAATCCCTTGCGCAGCCGTCGTCAGCGAGATCGTCTTGGTGAACCCCTGGTTGCTTCCCAGGGCATTCGTGATCACGCTCACGCTCTCGAGCGAGTAGGCGATCGAGTACCCCCCTCGGATGACGCCCTTGCCCGGTCCTCCGAAGAAGATGCGGGTGAACCAATTCCGGCTCTGCGGCGACCAGGCCAGGCCAAAACTCGGTGCGAAGTTGTTCAAGTCTTCGTTGAAGAATTTCCGCCCGTTGGAGGAACTCGCCAGATCGAGCATCACCGGGGATCCGGTCATCACGCCGGGCCGGAAGAGGTTCCCCTTGCCAGAGATGCCGAAGTATGCCGCTTCACCCCCGACGGGCTGCAGCGCCAGCCGGTTCAACTGATCCGGCACGGTCATGTACTCGTATCGGATGCCGTAGTTGAGCGTCAGATTCGGGCGCGCGCGCCAGGAATCGGAGAAGTAGAAGCCCCAATACCGCTGCCGAATCTGATTGCGGAAGAACTCGCCCTCGACGAAGCCCGACTTCGGGTCCTTCACGTTGAACGTCTGCGAGACGCCGGCGATCTGCCCGATGAGGATCGCATAGACGTTTTGCGCCAGGGAGCGCGTCGCCGTCGTGCTCGCCGGGAAGGCCGCCGTCGGCAAGGGCGAGGGATTCGCCGTGCCGAAGCCAATCGTGAGCGTGGGGATCGTCCCGGTCGTATTCGTCGTCTGATTCCCGACAATCGAGCGGAAGTCGCCACCAAAGCGAAGCGTGTGTCGCCCACGAATCCAGGCGAAATTGTCGAGCCACTGGAAGTTCGACGTGTTGCGCCCGCTGGTGATCCCGATCAGATGCGGATCGGTGATCGTGGGGAAATCCAGCCAGTAGAACTTCCCCCCCAACTCGAAAGCGTCGAATTCGCGGCCGAAGATGACCGGAGCGCGCTGGAATCCAAATCGCGCTTCGTTCACCTTATTGGGGCCGAACGTCGAGCGCACCGCGAACGAGCCGGTCGAGCGCCAGGAATCTTGAAACCCGCCCTTCATGCCGGGGAACATCGGCTCGAAGCCGTTGAGCGTGTCGTTATCCGTGTCGAAGCGAACGAGGTGATAGATCGCTTCGGCCGTGTGCGTATCGTTGATGCGCCAATCCACGCGCCAGCTCGGTCGGATGACGCGGCTGAACGTCGGGACGTTCCATCGGAATCCGCCCGTGACCAGCCCGTCTCCAATCTGGAAGTTATTCGGCAGCGGATACCGCTCGTTGATGATCCGCATGATGAAGGGGTCCGGCCCGATGCCGCCCGCTTGGAAGAGATCCACCGTCCGAATCTGTCCGCTCGTGTCGCGATACCGGAAGATCCCCTGCCGCGCTTCGGCCGTCAGCACCGTGCGGTTTCGCGTGACTTCGCTCGCTGAGGTCGTGATGTCAAGCGAGGTGAACATGAAGATCTTGTTCTTGACGATGGGGAAGCTGGCGCGTCCGCCGAATTGATTGCGAATGAGCTTCTCACGCGGCGTGCCCGTCAGGTTGTTGAAGAACGAATTCGCATTCAGGACCGTGTTCCGGTGGAACTCGAAGAGGCTGCCGTGGAACTCGTTGCTGCCGCTCGGCGTCACCAGGCGGATGAAGACGGCACCGCTTCCGGTCGCCGAGGCATCCGTCGTGCTCGTCGTGATGGTGAACTGCTCGACGTTCTCCACTGTCGGCGAAGAGATGATGAAGAATCCGTCGCCCGAGCGGAGGAAGTTATCCTGTACATTGATCCCATCCTGCGTGATGTTGATGACCGATTGGCGCAGGCCATTGATTCGCGACGCCCGCTCGCCACCCGAGGTCGTGACCCCAGCCGCCAGTGTCGCCAGCGTGATGGGGTTGCGGGCGACCAACGGCATGTCCAAGATCGGACGCCGACTGATAACCGTCGTCAGCTCTTGGCTAGTCTTGCTGATCACTTCCTCGCCGGTCGAAGTGACGGTGACTTCTTCCACAACTCCTCCTACTTCCAGTTTGACATCCACCGAAGCGTAAACGGCCACGTCCACGCGAATGTTCTCGCGCACGAACTTCTTGAATCCCGGAGCCTCAACCGTCAACGTGTAGGTGCCGACTGGAAGGACCGGGAAGATGAACACACCTTGGGCATTGGTTTGCGTCGTCCACTTGGCGTTGGTGCCCGTGTTAACCACTTCCACCTTCACCCCAGGCAGATACGCGCCCTGTGGGTCTTGCACGGTTCCATCCAATCGCCCCGTATTGGCCTGTCCCCAAACGGTGGGGAAGAGCCCGAGCAGAAGAAGGAGCAAAATCACCGAAAGTCGTCTCAGCATACTGAGCCCCCCTCAGTTTGGTTTTCACCACTTCTTCCGTTCTTTTTGTAAGCAAATTCCATGCCACGACTCGCTGAGAAGCTTGGCGTCGAAATATCAATAACTTAAGGCAGCATTGGAAGGAAAGGACATCCAAATTTTCGGAAGAATTTTCCGAAAATTTGGAGATCGTTGGGGATATAAAGCCGACGGAGGGCGCGGCTAAGGCGCCTCAAGCGGGGAGAGTTCGCACCAGTGGACGCGCTCAGCAAAAAGGTCGGGGTGCCGGGCCTTGAGCCACTGGTGGCGCTGTTGATGGCAACTGGTGATGATGACCTGATGCTCGCGCGAGAGGTCATCCAGCAGCAGGCGCATGAGTCGGGCGAAGCGCTCATCGTCGGAGTTGGCGAACGGCTCATCGAAGATGAAGGGCAGTTGGCGCTGGCGCGAGAGGTAGCGACTGACGGCCAGGCGCGCGATCAAGCTGAGCTGCTCACGTGTGCCGAGCGACAGTTGCGAGCGGAGTTGATTCGTTTGCACGATGCTCGTGGACGTTTTGAGTTGGACGCGAGGCTCAAGCGTGCCCGGATCGAAATGGAGGGCCACGTAGTCGGTATTGAGCGTTCGGAGCAGTTCTTGTGAGATGCCCGTAAGGGCATTGGCCCATTGGCCGCGAATTTCACCTGCGATCTGCCTGAAGACGTCGAGGGCATATTCGGCAGCTCGCTTGAAGTTTTGGACGCGTTTGAGATGCCGCGTCAGCTCTTCCTGGCGTTCGAGCAGTTCGGGGCGCTGCTTCTCGAGGCGATCGAGCACAATGGCGATCTCCTTCTGAAGTTGCTGCAAGTCCTTGCGGAGTTCTCTCTCCCGGTCGTTCCATCGTTCGGCCTCGGTGGCATACTCTTCGGCAGAGCGCTCGGGCAGTTGGGAAGCAAGCGCGGAGTCTTCGGCCTCTCGCCGACGAAGGCTCTGGTTTATCCGCTCGCGACGTTCATGGAGCTCGGCAAGCTCGGGAAGCTCCTTCAGGTTTCGTTCCACATGCTCCAGCTCGCGCTTCACACGCTGCAGGCGGTCATGCTGCGCGACTCCCTCGCGGAAACGCTCGCTGGCAGCTTCCAAGTCTTCCAATGAGGGATTCGCCTCCGCGGGATCGATCACGCTGGCTTCCCGAAGTAGCGCGAGGAGGCTTTCGCGGTACTCCTGCTCCTTCTGCCGCATGTTCTCCATTTTGGCCTCTGCGTCCTCGATGCGCTTCTCCAGCAACATCCGCTCGCGCCTCAACTCGAACAGGCAGTCGAGGTCCCGGTTCAGGCGTTCGATCTCCGCCAACGTCGGCTCGGCGCTTGGACGTCCGGATCGCTCTAGGAACGTACGGAGAAGGTCTCGCTTCTGCTGGAGCTCATGCTCGTGTTCGCCAAGGGCGGCTTGCCCACGAAGCAGCGGTTGTAGCTCCGCCGTCAACGTCTCCAGTTGCGCGCAGGCTTGCGCCAAGGCTTCCAAGGAGTCCAATCCCGTTTGAGCGAGCAGCGGACGCACCTGTTCCTCAAGACGCGCGCGCTCGGCCTGAAGGCGCTCGATCTCCTGATCTAGGCGATCGGCTTCCGATTGGGCTCGTGTCCATTCGTGCCGGCGATGGGTCCGGGCAGCGCGGCGAAGGAAGAGCCAGAGGGCGAGTAACAGCGAGGTCGGGAGGCCGAAGAGCATGCCCACGCGATCGAAACCAAAGAGGAGCGCGAGCGAAGTGGCGACGACTCCCACCAGCATGGGGGGGAATACGGATCCCGCCCATCGGTGCTTGCGATCGCGCTCTCGCTCGATCTCCGCACAGAGGGCCAGGTGTTCTTGCCGTCGCTCTTTGAAGAGTTGGCTCTGGCGTTCGAGATCGCGCCAGCGCGCATGGGCGTCGAGCACCTGTCGGCGTTCCTCCAGCTCGAGCGCGCCGACGTGCTTGCGCCAGTGCTCGAACTCCTCCAGGGACATGCCGCGCTCGGCGAGCCTCTGTTGCTCGGCCTGCACCTTCTGCTGATCCTGGCGAATCCTCTGCTGAAGCTCTTTGTACTGTTCGGCAAGCACGTCCAGCTGCCGACGCTCTTCTTGAGTGAAAGACGCCAGCGGGCCAAACTGTTCCTCCTCCTGCCGAATCTCGGCGCATTGGCGATGTGCGCGCTTCAACTCCTCTTCGATCTTCGCGCGCTCGTGCGCGATCTGTCGGAGAGCCCCCATCCACCGCTCCAGGTTCACAAGCCGCGCGGCTGGGAACGTCTCGTAAAGGGCGAGCGCTTTGGCGTCTTGCTGCAGGCGACAGCGCTCCGCCTCCAGTTCTTCCCGCCGCTGACGCCATCGTTCCAGCCGCTCATATTCGGCGCGCTCGCGCAAGTAGTGCGCGAGCCGCTGCTGCCGGCGCGCATCTTCAATCTCTCGTTCGATCTGGCAAATTCGGTCAAGCTTCGGCTCGACTTGATGGCGCTCGCGTTCCAAACATTTCAACTCATCCATAATCTCTCGGAGCTCATCCTCGGTGCGCTTGATCTCGGTTTCGATTTGCAGCAGGCCTTTTCCCATGCGCGATGCGGGGAACTCACGAAGCGCTTGCTTCAAAGCCTCTATGGCCTCGTCGGCCGTTCGATCTCCAGCTTCGGCATCGGCAATCCGTTGCAGTTGCTTAGCCAGTCCGCCCAGATTGGGGAGCGCGTGCAGCGCAGCTTGGCGCACCAAGCACGTGTTCAGGAATTGATCGC
>JAUQQC010000002.1:68355-392279 GCA_030550025.1 Acidobacteriota bacterium
TCGTCGGCCGTTCGATCTCCAGCTTCGGCATCGGCAATCCGTTGCAGTTGCTTAGCCAGTCCGCCCAGATTGGGGAGCGCGTGCAGCGCAGCTTGGCGCACCAAGCACGTGTTCAGGAATTGATCGCGGGAGAGGCCGAGGAGAATCTCCCCGATCTCCTTTTGCCGTTGCGCGAAGTCCTCCGTGATCTCTCTCCCCCCTTCGTCGAGGTTGAAGACGCGCATGCGGCCGCGCGCGAAGTCCCGAAAGATGCGCAAGCGCGTCCATCCGCGACGACCGAGGGCGCGCACGTCCAAGCTCACCTGATAAGGTCCGCCGTCCTCGGGGCGATAGGTTTCTTTCTCCGAGAGCACCTCTGAGGTCGTGCGATCGCGAGGGGGGAAGCCGTAGAGCGCGGCCACGATGGCCGCGACGATCGTGCTCTTGCCAAACTCGTTCTCCTCGATGAGGAGGTTAGCCTTCTCCGGATCGAAGACGATCTCGCAATTCCGCAGTTTCCCGAATCCGAGGAAGCGAAGGCGTTCGATCTTCATCCGCTCTCCTCCTCTGGGGCGATCCTCGCCGAGCGCGGTGTCGGGAGAGAAGCCATTCGGTTCGGGAGCGAGCGCGCATTACTCCTCATAGATCGGCTCCACCTTTCCTTGGATGAGGGCGTCAAGACCATAGTACAGCGCCCGTTCGAGAAGAGCGCGCTCATTTTCATCAGCGGCCGCTGCGATGCGCCGTCGCATCTCCTGAATGAAGCGCCCCTGGGTCGTGCGCGGATCGTGGCCCTCCAGATCGTAAGCTGGACGTGTGAGATCGGCGACGGCCAGATGGAAGTACTCGTGCCGGAAGCTCTCGGTGAGCGCTGAGGCACGAAGGCCACGAGGAAGTCGTCCGGTCAATCGGAGGAAGACGACGTCCGAAGCGCGGGCGCCGCACTCGCGCAGTCTCTGGCCGATGCGCTCGCGCACCGATACCTCGCTTTCGGCACCGGTCACGTCCACTTCCACATCGTGGATCGTCCGTTCGTCCACCCGGATCTTCTCCAGCGCGACGATGCCTCGGTCGTCAAGCTCTCCGAGAAGCGCGAAGTGAGGGCCGGCCTCGGAGAGATAGCGGCCGGCGAGACACCCTGCGTAAGCGGCGCGTATGCGTCCCTCATCATCCACGATCTCCGCGTAGTGGTGGTAGTGACCGAGGGCCGCGTAGGAAAACCCTTGCCCGAGCAACTCCGCGCGCGAGAAGGGGGCGGTCAACAGCTTGCCTTCCTCGAAGCGATCTCTCCCTGCGTATTCGATCCATGAGCCGTGGAACAGGAGCACGCTCACCGAGGCCGGAGGACGCGGGATCGGTTCCTGCAAAAGTCGTTCCTCGATGGAGACGTTCTGCACGAACGCGCGTCCGGTGATGGTGACCTCAGGGCGCGTGGGGTGGCGAACCGTCGTGAACGCGTGGGACCGGAAGATATGGACGTTCTTCGGCCACACGCGCATGCCCCGCGCGCGCAGGACGTCCTCGTTGTAGAACGAGGTCGGCGAACAGAAGTCGTGGTTGCCCGGAGCGATGAAGACGGGGATGGAATCGAGCGACTCAAAAGCCTCGATCACGCGCGCGAGGGTCTCGGCCGAGATCGCCTCGTCATCCCAGAGATCGCCCGGGATGAAGAGCGCTTCGACCTCGTGCTCGCGGGCCAGGCGACACGCTTTCAGCGCCGCCTCGGCGATCTCTTGGATCCGCTGCGCGCGTTTCTCCCTGGGCCAGGCCAGGCGGGAGCCGGTCAATCGGGAGTCCAGATGGACGTCGGAGAACTGCAGGAATCGAAGCGTCGCGACCATGCGGCTTGTCCTCATTCATGCGGTGTCCCGCTCGACCAGGGGGAAGACCGGCGAGCATCCCTCACTTCACGCTGATATTGTAGGCCTTGATCTTGCTGTTGAGCGTCGTCGTGTTCATGCCGAGCAAGCGCGCGGCACGGCTCTGGTTGCCGCCGGTGATCTCCAGAGCGCGCCGAATGAGGCTGATCTCGAACTTGGCGACTTCGTCGTAGAAAGAGATGCCTTGCGCGATCGGGATATCCCGCGTGATGTCGTCCGTCTTCAGCCGATGGAGAAAATCTTCAGCAGCGCGCGGGTCCAGGATCTCATCGGGCAAGCAGTCGAGCGTGATCCGATCGCCGCGGGCGATGACGACGGCCCGTTCGATCACATTCTCCAGCTCTCGCACATTACCTGGCCACGGATACTCCTCCAAAGCGCGCAGCACTTCCGGATCCAGCTCAGTCGAGATGTTCCGATTGTTCTCGGCGTTGAATTTTCGGATGAAGTGCTGGGTGAGCGGGAGGATATCCTCTTTCCGCTCCCGCAGCGGCGGCAGATGGATCGTGATGACGTTGAGGCGGTAGAAGAGGTCTTCGCGAAAGCGACCTTCGCTGACGGCCTTTTTGAGGTCGATATTGGTCGCGGCGATGATCCGCACGTCCACTCTCCGCGTCGTCGTATCGCCGACGGGGGTGAACTCCCGCTCTTGGATGACGCGCAGGAGCTTGGCCTGGATGTCGAGGCTGATATTGCCGATCTCGTCCAGGAAGATGCTGCCGCCGTCGGCGATTTCGAAGCGGCCTTTTTTGGCAGCGATCGCGCCGGTGAAGGCTCCTTTGACGTGGCCGAAGAGATCGCTCTCCAGAAGCTCCGGAGAGACGTTGCTACAATTGACGGCGACGAATTGTCCGGTCTCCGCGCGCGGGCTCATGAAGTGAATGGCACGCGCAATCAGCTCCTTGCCCGTTCCCGATTCGCCTTGGATCAGGACGGTCGAACGGGTTGGAGCCACTTGCGCGACGAGATCGAGCACCTTGCGCATCTTCGGACTGCGGGCGATGATCTGGCGCAGGGCTGAGCCTTGGCGGAGCGTCTGGCTCAGGATACGGCGCTCTTCGTCTTTCCGTCGGCGGCGAATGCCAGCTTCGACGATCTGCAGAATCTGATCGTTCTGGAACGGCTTGCGGATGCAGTTGAACGCGCCCAGCTGCCAGGCGGCCATCGCCGTCTCGAACGTCGCGTAGGCGGTGATGATGACGACGACGGCTTCCGGATCGATGCGGAGCAACTCCTGCAGCGTCGCGATGCCTCCCATGCCGGGCATGGAGACGTCGAGCAGAACGAGATCATACGGGCGCTCGCGGAATTTCTCTAATCCCTCTTCGCCCGTGCGCGCGACGTCCACGCGATACCCCTCAGCCGAGAGGAGACACTCCAGGACATCGCGCATGACCTCTTCATCGTCAATGACCAGGATCGTCCCCTTGCGCCCCATAGCTTTCTCAATGGTAGCACAGAGGGCGGGAGTGAAGGAATCGTTGGACTCGGCCGGCGTCCGCGCGCGGGGGCGTCAATCTCCGACCGCGGCCGCGCGATCACGGGGACGAAACATCCGCTCGAGCGCCGGCAGCGCGATAGTGAAGCGCGTGCCTCGGCCGACTTGACTCTGGACGAAGATGCGCCCGGCATGCTCCTGAACGATGCCATAGCTGAGCGCTAAGCCTAAGCCCGTTCCCCGTCCCACGCCCTTGGTCGTGAAGAAGGGATCGTAGATGCGGGCGAGGTGCTCGGGAGGGATGCCCACGCCCGTGTCTTCGACGTCCACGCAGACCTGGCCATCGCTCAGATAGGCGGCCAACGTGAGCCGTCCACCCTCGGGCATCGCATCGCGGGCATTCAGGATGAGATTCATGAAGACCTGTTGCAGCTTCGTCGCATCACCGAGGATCGGCGGCAGCTCCTCCGCGTAGCGTTTCACCACCTCGATGCGCGTGTCGCGCAGTTGCGGCTCCAGCAGTTGGAGCGTATCTTCGAGGACCTTACGGATGTCGAGTTCGCTGACGGTCGGGCGCTCCATGCGCGCGAAGTTCAGCAAGTTCTGGACGATCTGCGAAGCGCGCAGCACCTGGGTCTCGATCTTCTCCAGAAGCGCGCGGCGCGGATCATCGGTCGGGAATTGTTTGAGCAACATCTGGGTGTAGCTGGAGATGCCGGCCAACGGAGTGTTCACTTCGTGCGCGACGCCAGCCGCCAGCAAGCCCAGCGAAGAGAGCTTCTCGCGCTGTTGCAGTTGTTCTTCCAGCCGCACCCGATGCGTCAAGTCTTCGAGCACGAGCAAAGATCCCGAAGGTGCGCCAGGGCCCATCCGCAGCGGCACGATCGAGACGTTGAGCACGAGATCGCGCTCGGGATCGGCACGCCACCGGAATTTGTAGATGCTCCGCGCCTCGGGCACCGCCCATCCATAGGGCTGCGTGACGTCGCGCAGGGCGCGAATGAGATCAGCATCCAGAAGCGCCTCGATCGGACGATCGAGCGCCTGCGGCCGCGCGATCCCCAGCAGCTCTTCCGCCGCCGAGTTCCACATCGTGACGCGCCCCTCGGGCGTGAGCGCGATGATCCCCACGTTGATGGATTCGATGACGCTCTCGCTGAAGTCCTTGAGCTGCGCCAGTTCGGCCGCGCGCTCAGCCTGCTCGCGATAGAGGAGACTGTTCTCAATGGCGACGGCGATATAGCCGGAGATGACGCGAAGCAGCTTCACCTCCTCCGACGTGAGGAGTTGAGCATCGAGCGGGCGACCGAGCGCCAGGATCGCAATCGCTCGATCGTGAATCGAGCAGGGGACGAAGTATTGCAAATCATCCACGCCGCGCACGAAGGCCTCTGGGAGCCAAGTCGTCACATCGCGCGCGAGGACGCCACCAGGACCGCTCTCGGCACAGACGATCCGCCCGAAATCCGGAGGCAACTGCAGCTCGTCCTCGCGCACGCCGCGCGAGCGCGCCAGACGATAACCGGCCGCCCCCCCCGCATCCTCGATGAAGATAGCGACCTTCTCCACGGCGAAGGCTCGCTGCATCCATTCGACCGTTTGCTCCAGGAGGGCCGGGAGGTCCGTCGTCGCCGAGATCGTGCGGATGAAGGCATCGAGGTTACGACGAGCGCTGTACCGCTCACCATAAAAGAGCCGATCCATGCGCTCCATGAGCCAGTTCTTGATCGGAGCGAAGAGCATGGCGATGGCGAGCACACCGCTGACGGTAACCGCTTGAATGATCCAGCCCGGAGCGTTGGGCACGAGCGCCGTGATGAGCGCCGCCCCTTTGCCGATGAGGATCAAGTAGACGCCGGCCACCGACGCCGTCGCCAGGAAGTGGACGAAGCTTCGCCGCACGATCACATCCACGTCCATCAACCGATAGCGCACGATCGAATAGCCGAACGAGAGCGGGATGAAGATGAGCGGTCCAATGGCCAGTGCTTCCACAAGCGGCGAGACGTTAGGCGTGGCGAAGTAAGTATACAGCTCGTAGGCTGTGAAGGGGACGATGCTGATGCCCAGTCCCCAGACGATCCATTTCATCTGCTGGCGCAGAATGGGCGTCTCGGCTTTGAGGAACGTCCGGAACAGTAGACCTCCACCCGTGAGGAAGCAGGCGAGGAATTGCACAAGCGCCGCCGCGTCCAACTGCGCGCGCAGCCGCAGCATCGATTCGCCAGGCGGTCGCCAACCGATTGCCAGAGCGATCTCTAGAGCCAGGAGGATCAAGGCTGGTGCGTAAATCGCGACGGTGGCGGCACGCCGTCGCGCGACGATCTGCCGCTTGAGGGGGAAGAGCGCCGCGAAGTGGAGAAAGAGGGGAGCCAGAAGCAAAAGCGCCGCATTATCGGCGAGGAAGATGATCTGATCCAAGCGATCGAAGGTCTCCGTGAAACTGTAAAAGTGCACGACAAAGGCCATCAGGCAGATCAGGTAGAAATGGCGCACATACGGTGCCGTTCCCTGCTTGAGCAGCAAGTAGAGTCCGATCACCAGGTAGACCAAACCAATGGCCGCCAGATACAACCCTCGCCCGAGCTTCTGCGGCTTGGCCGCCAACTCCGGAATGTCCGCCGCCCATGTCGAACGATCGCCGTAGGCGTTCTCCCGTTCGAGCACATACGAGATCGGGGCGCCCACGCCAGCAGCATCCAGATAGATCTGCACGTCGCTTGCGCGCGCGACGGCATCAAACTGCGACCCACCGTTCAGGCTGATTCCCACCAGATAATCGCCTTGGCGTACCCCCGCGCGCGCCGCTGGTCCTTGCGGATCCACCACGGCGGCTATGACACCACGAGGCGAATCCGCCCAGATCACCCCATCGTATGGAATTTGAGGCCGTTGAAGACGAGAGTGGAGGTTGAGGGTCCCCAGCAGGACCAATGCGCCGGTCACAAGCAGGAGGAATATCGTTTGTCGGCTCAACCTCCTCGGCATCATCGCCGTTGAGGAAAGCAAATGGCGTTCCGCAACCAAGCGATTGAGAGTAAACGCTGCGGTTCCAATCGGTTCTCCAGAAGTCGCTCCGGAAGGGACCGCCGAGAGACTTCCATTTTTTCGGAAATTCCTTCCAGATTTTCGGAAGCCTTCGCGCGAGTACGCGCCAGACCGTTCATGGCAACGATTCAAGCAGGGCTCAGAACCGCACGGCGAGGCTGCCTCGGATCAGGCGTGGAGTGCGAACGAGCACGAGCGCGTTCCCATCGGCGCCGGCATTGTGAGCCCACGCAATGACGTTGCGCGCCTCGATGATCGCTTCCCATCGGCCGGGCAGGAAAGCGAAAGTCGGAAGCTCCTGCGCGATGACCAGCGTCACCCCAGGGTCCAGAAGCGGCAAGCTGGGGACACCCTCCTCCATCGGCTTCTCCCCAAGCGACGCGATCAAAAGTGACAGGACCTCTGGCGAGAGGTTGTAGAATGGATCCGATTCGGTGACCGTCCATCCCCATCCCGCGCGAAAATGAGCAGCCACTCGAGTGCGCGTGCGCACAAGCGTCGCATCCACGCGTCCGGCGAACAGGTGGAAATCCCCTTGAGCCGCTGCTCTCAATGCCTCAGCCGGATGTGGTCGCTTATGGCCGAACGCATACCCAACAGTCGCCCTTACCGTTCCTCCCAAGGAGCGGGTATAAAGGACGCGAACACCGTGTTGGGATCCCCCCTCGCGCGCATTCCCGTCGCGGGTCTCTCGCACGGCGGAGGGAAAGGCGTCGCTCGTGGGGATCGCGCTCTGGAAGACGGCGATCTCGATCGTCTGAGTCTCTCCAAGCGTGCGCTCGACGCCGATATGCCAATGATGGCCCTCGTCTCCGACACGGCCATCGTTTCGAACCTGAGGTGGGATCGGATACGAAGCGGGAAGCATCCGTCCTTCAGAAGTGAGATCGGTCTGCGCGTCTTGGATGGTGAAAGGGAGGAAATTCGCTTTGATACGCATGTGGTCGGTGGCGCTCCATCGCACGCCGAATCGCGGAGCCACGCCCCAAAAGCCGTGACCACGAGTGGTGGTCCGTTGTACGTCGACCCCGCCGATGAGCGAGAGCCCAGGGAGCAGGTGCCACTGGTCGGCAATCCGAAGCTCCAGACGCCGCGCCTCAAGAGCCCGTGGTGCTTCCGAAGCCGCGCGCCATTCGGTCACAGCGATCACCGTCTTCAGATAATGCGTCGGGAGTGGCCTGGTGAGGGCTCCTATCTCCCATCGTCCCGGATATCCCCCAAACCCATTCGTTTGCGCTGCCACTCCCAGTTCAAGCCGGGGACCGATCTCTTGCAGGAACGCGAGATTCATCGCGCTGCCGGCCGACGGGCGGGGGAAGAAACCGCTGGTGACGATCGCCTGTCCGCGCCACCGCCCCTCAGGAACACGAGCCGTGAAGTGCTCTGGTGCCTCTCCTTGCTTATTGAAGCGGAGCACCGGGCGACGCGAGGCGCGGACTGCCCATCGGTAATCGTCGCGATCCTGGCGTCGTTCAGCCAACGTCTCCGTCCGTCGCAGCTCGAAATCAAAACTGAGCAGGACCTGTGGCTTGATCTCGACAACCTGAGCCACGGGGAGGAACCCCCGCGCTTCCGCGCGCACCCGGTAGACTCCCGGCGCCAGCCTCTTCACGAGATACTTCCCCTCCATGTCCGTGCGCGAGGTCTTCAGGGGTTGACTTGGGGCATCGGCCGGAAGCAGACGAACGATCGCACCGATGATCGGATTCCCCGCTTCATCCCGGACAAGCCCCGTGATCCCGCCAAAGGAGCGCGCTTGCGAAAGCGCGCTTTCCGGCATTCCCCAAAGGGTGAGGAGCAGAACCAGGACGATGGGCGACGGTTTCCTCCACATATTTCCCCCTCTCCAGAGCTTCATTTGTCCCCGAGGGGATCGAGAGCCCAAATATTCGCGCGGGGCCTTAGCGAAGGCAGAAAACGGGCGCGGCATTCGGTTTCGGTCGGCCGTCATAACCGATGAGATTGTGCCCAACAGGCGCGCGCCTGTCAAGCGCCAAACTTCTTGGGACCGACCACGTCAGCTCTCACTTCGTCACCTCCGGCCAGCGGGTTTGATAATGGCACTCGGCGCAGTAGGTGATGATGCGTCCAAAGAGCATCACGGCGAGCATCGCATCCTTGCGATCGGCTTGATTCTTCACCGACTGCGTGTCGCGCGCCAGATTGCGCGAGATGTTCGCCAAATCAGCACTCGCCTCCAACTTCGCATATTCCTCGGCGAGTCGAATGAGGGTCGCGGCTTGCGCGCTCAATTCCTGAAAATCGGCGTCGGTGAATTTCGCCTCGACGGCGCCCGTGTAGATCTTACTATGCAAGATGCGATAGGCTTGTCCCATTTCGATCATGTTCTCCTTCTTCGAGCGCTGCCGCGGTGCATCGGCGCGATGTGGGGCGCCAAGCAGCGAGCCCAGGGCGAGCATCCCGACCACGATCCACCCGATCCCCTTCATGATCGCCACCTCCTGATTGGAGTCTTCGTTCGGGAGCTAGTGTAGCACACCGGCGGAGCTTTCTTCGAAAGGCCTCCCCCATCGCCAGCTTTTCGAAGCCCGGGCGAAATTGCCCTTGCCAGACCGAGTGAAATCGGGTATAAGGGAACACTTCGAGTTTCGATCGCGCGGAGGGAGATGTATGGCTTATACGATCGCGGAACCGTGCATCGGCACCAAGGATACGGCGTGCGTGGATGTCTGCCCGGTGGATTGTATCCATCCGGGGAAGAACGAGCCGGGATACGAGATCGTCGAGCAGCTCTACATCAATCCGGAGGAATGCATCGACTGCGGCGCTTGTGTGCCCGCCTGTCCCGTCGAAGCGATCTTCCCCAACGACGAGGTCCCCGAGAAGTGGGCCTTCTATATCGAGAAGAACGCTGATTACTACGCACTCTCGGCGGCGGAGTTTCAGGCCAAGTGGAACTCGCCGAAGCCCGAGTGAGCCGGCGCGCGCTGTAACCGGAGAGGGGGTATCCGATTGGCCTCTCCGAATGACGCCTAGGGGAGAGGCCTCAAATCCTCTTTTTACTTACCTGAGGCGTGGCTCCAAAAGGAGTTCGAGGAGTCGGAGCACATCCTGAAAGTTGATCGCCCCATCTCCATTCACATCGGCCATTGGCGTGGGGGGCGCCTTCCCAGAGAGGATGTGAAGCAAGAGTTGGAGATCTCGTCCATCGAGGCGCCCGTCGCCGTTCACGTCTCCGGGCTGTTGGTGCGGGGATGCCACGATGCGAAAGGGCTTGCTCTCCGCTAGAGCGAAGCCGATGTCGTTGAAGGCGAGGATAGCCAGACGTGCCGATTCAGTCGAGATCTCGGGGACGATCCACACCAGGCTGCGCGTTGGGGCTGGAAGTGCGCTGGCGATCACAAGCGGCAGCGCGCCCGCGCGTGGGAAGAAGAGTACGTCGAATGACGTCGCGTTGGACGACGCCTCCCAATGGATGATAATCGGCTGTCCGGGGCGAAATGTCTCCCCGCCGCGCGGGAAGCGCAGCGTCGCCGTCGGATAGGAGGGGGGGGCGATAGTGGATTCCGTCGCGTAGATCCAATCGCCCAACCGCGTGCCATCGCCATCGGCAGCATTCCCCGTCGCGTACAATGTGATCGGACCGAGGTCCCGATCCGGCGCGCGCCAGGCGACCACCCATTGGGCTTGATCCCGCTTTCCGGCGAACGTCCCTTCCCGCGTATGCTCGATGTAGAGACGCCCGTTGGGACCCTCAACCAGTTGCGTGTGAAGTGGGTCGGTGACGAGCAGTTCGCCAGCCGGTTCGGAGGTATCCGCCACAAGCGCCGTCAATTGGAATCCCCATCGGCGCTGACCCGCGTGTTCGAGCCTCACGACGATCGTCATGATTTGGCCGAGTTCATAACGGGCCGGATGCTCGAGGATCAGCTCACCCGGCCCTCGGTTGGTCTCTTCACCAAACGAATCGTGGCACTCCGTACAGGTGCCTTCGCCCGGAGCTTGAGTAAATCCCGGCGGTGGACCGGTCGAGAGGCCGAAGGCCACAAGCCCTGTGGCAAGAAATCCCAGGACAAATGCCACAAGATATGACGCGCGCGCGAGAGGTCTTCGATGGCGAGGCCCATCGCTCTTGGGCACAAAGCGGCACATGGCGGGCGGGGCGGGAGAATCCTCAAACCTGTAGGACATCGAGCAGCTCGAAGGCGCCGCCCAGGATCTCCCGTGAATCCACAAGAAACCACTTCTCCAGGATCGTCGCGTAGGTCGAGCGGAAGTCAATCGCTCGAGCGGAGAACTTCGGATCGCCCAGTCCAGGATTCAAATCTTCCGCACGCAGGCTCGGATGCTCGCCCATGATCCCGCCCTTGACGCGCGTCCCGATGAGGAACTGCGGGCCCACGGTTCCGTGATCCGTGCCTTGATTTCCGTTCTCGACGACTTTGCGACCGAACTCCGACCAGGTCATCAGGAGGACGCGGTCGTCAAGTCCAAGGCGCACGAGATCCGCAAAGAACGTGGTCACGGCCTCCGAGAGTCGAGCCAGAAGGGTCGCATGCGGCGTCGCTTGCGATTGATGCGTGTCGAATCCTCCGATGCTCACATAGAGGATGCGCGTCCCGAGGTTCGCTGCGAGAATTTGCGCGACCTGTTGCAAGGCCCGCGCCAGGGGATTTTGCTGGTTGTACACGATGGCGGGATCAGGCTTGTAGCGCTGAATGCCGGATTGAAGCCTCTCCACGCTCTCGTAGGTATCAAGTGCGATGCGCTGGATCTGCTCGCGAAGCACATGTTCCGAAGCGGCCTCTCGATTCAGGGCCAAAAACGCTTGCATCTTGTTCTGATGATCGCCCGGCGGCTGAGTGCGGAATTGATAGTTGACCACGTTGCCTATGGCCGGCACGAGCACGCGTTCGGCGCGAAGCGTGAGCGGAAGCCGCACGCCGGCCAGGGAGACGGCCAGCAGGGGATTGTCCGGCGAAGGAAAAGCGACATCCAGGTAGTCGCCAAGCCAGCCCGTGCGCTTGCGGCCTTCTGGATCGGCCGTGTGCCAGATGTCCTGCGAAGCGAAGTGCGAACGATTCGGGTTCGGATAACCGACCGATTGAATAACCGCGACGTGGCCGCGGTCATAGAGCTCCTTCAGCGCTCCCATGTTCGGGTGGAAGCCGACGAGCGTCCCTGCTGCATCCGTCCCGACGGGCAAGATGTTGGCTTCCGGGATGGCCAACGTCGGCCGATACTGCCGATAGAGCGAGGCCGCCAAGCCGCTCAAGGGGATCACCGTGTTCAAGCCGTCATTGCCGCCATCCATCTGGATGACGACGAGGAGGCGATCCACCGGACTGAGCGCCGCCGCTTGCGTCAGGACGCTCTCAGACGCCGCGCGCACATGGTGCCAGAAGGCCTGTTGGCTGAGCCCCACGCTCAGCACGGTCATCCCGCTCCTCTTGATGAACTCGCGACGCGTCGTCTTGCTCATATGTGCCTCCTCAACTCAATTGGAAGTCCGGAGCCGCGAGCATCAGGTGGATCAGCCCGCGGATCTTCAGGCTTGCGACATTGTTCCCATTCGGGATCGGAGCCTGCAGATACCCGATGAGTGCCTCTCGCGCTTCGGCCGATGGGACAGCCTGCCACAGCAGACGGGCGAAGAAATCTACGACTTCGCTGTAGCGCCCCTGCGACAGGGCTTCCTGCAGTCCCGCCTGCGCGAGGAGCCGCGTTAGGTCTATACCCCCTTGGGCGACTTGAAGCGCCAGGATGTCATTGGCGAAGTTGAAGCGCGCCAGGATCGAAGTCGTCGAGATCCACGCCAGACCCTCCCGCCAGCCACTCACATCCGGGGGCGCGAAGAGTTGCTGCCCCATCTGGACCATCCCATTCTGCACCAGGCGCATTACGTTCTGCGAGGACGAGAGACCATCGGGTCGGCCCGTTGCGCGATCGAACGTGAGCAGGCGCACGAGGCTCACCACATACTCGGTCGGACTCTTGACGTGCGCGCGAAAGGCTCGCTCCGAGTAGAAGGCCTCGGAGACGAGATTCCCCGGCGTGAAGATCGTCCTGAGCATGTTACGAATGTTAAAGGGCGCTTCCCCGTTGGCTCCATCGAAGACGTCAGCCAACGCGTTGATGATCTCCGGCTCCGGGTCATCATAGCCGAAGAACTTGAAGAGCCGATAGCCGAGGAATCGCCCAACGGCGCTTTGCTTCTGTCCAGGGTTCCGATGCTGCACGATATTGTCAAAGATGAAATCGGCATTGGTGCCGCCCCGCTTGCCCAGATGCTCATAGGGACCGAAGTCATGCCGCGCCGAGTCGAAGGAGAACACGCGCGGGAAAGTGAAGCCCACCGCACGCGGGAGCACGCGCCATCCCGTCAGCGCGCGCGAGGCTTGTCGGATGTCACGCTCCGTGTAGTTGGGGACCTTCGCTACGACGTCTTCGACGCCCATCGAGAAGAGTTCATGCAGCTCGCGCGCGTAGTTCTCGTTGCTGCCAACCTCGCTGTTCTTCTTCACGTTGAACTGATTGTCGAGCCAATAGAGCATGGCCGGGTCCTTAGACAGATACTCCAACATGCGGCGGAAATTTCCCACAGGAAACGGGTTCCTCGGCGCCGGCCTCAGGAGCTGCCCCGTATCGGGATCGAAATTGCCCCGGAAGTTCTCATTCTGCAGATAGATCTGCTGCCAAAACTCTAAACCCCCGACCGACGTCGCAAAGAGCCCGTGCCAGAAGAGCACCATCTTCTCCTGAAGTGGGCGCGGCGTCGTCACCATCACATGAAGCCACCACCGCGTCAGCTTGTTCAGGAAGTCACTCCGCATCCGGTCGAAGTCGCTTTGAGGGAGGTCCAGAGCGGCGAGAATCTCCGGATCAGGTGGAACATCAGGGAATCGCTCGAAGTTCAAGAGGTCCTCGACCGTCGCCCGAAGACCCCGTGCGGCCGCAGCGTCCAACTCATCAGGATGAGCAGTGAAGCCAGCCCGGCGAAGAAGGTGGGCGATCTTGTCATACTCGTCAAGCGGCATAATCCCCTCCTTGATCTGACCTCACCACATCCGCCTCAAAGAGACGAAGAACATGCCAAGAAAGTTTGGAAATTTTTCGATCGAAATTCCCAAGGGGCGCGCTATGCCGACGGAGGGGCCTCGCCTGCCCCGGCTGACTCCTCTTGGCGCGCCGCGCCCGATGCACTCAGGATAGCCGTTTTCAGGGTCCTCGCGATGCGAAACTTCAGTGCTGCCCGCGCCGGAATCTCGATCGGCTCTCCCGTCTTAGGATGTCGCCCCGTCCGCGCTCTCCGGTGCGAGAGGACGAGCTTGCCAATCCCCGGGATGGAGAAAATCCCCGTCGTCTTCACCTGCTCGGCCGCCAACGCCTCCAATTCTTCCAGAATCCGCTTGGCCGTCGCCTTGCTCAGGTCAAACTTCTGAGCCAAATGCTCGGCCAGCTCCATTTTCGTCAGTCCTCTTTTCATATCGCCTCCTTGGGAGCGTCCGCGAGGTCCGAACCCTCGCGGAAGCCCCACCCTATCGAGAGTTTTCGACCGCGTGGATTATACTATCAAGGAGGCGAAAAATCCCCAAGCTTTTTCGCCAATATATCGGCCCGCGGATCACGCCCCCTCTGCGCGTTCAGGCCGAGGGTAGAACATCCACGTGCTGGCTCCAACACTCTCTTGCCCAGATGAGTCGCCGGATCGGCGTGAGGACTCACGCTGCTTGTCCTCTTCGGAGGCCAGTTCGGTCCGACTCGGCAGCGGCTTACCGCTGTAGAGGCCCTCAATTCCGAAGCGGTTGAACTGTCGAATCCACATTCGAACGCGGCTTTCATGTCGCCCGATCCGTCGCGCGATATCCGGCGCCGAAAGTCCTTCGGCCGAAAGCAGCACAATCCGGGCTCGAAGGTAGTGATCGCGCGACGGTGGGTTTTTGATCCACTCCTCCAGTAGCTTTCGCTCTTCAGGAAGCGGCTGTCTGGCAAAAGTCGGTGTCATTCTCCACCTCCTCAATGTGTTTTATCGCGCTCTAGTTTATGATCAAGCACGGCGACATAGTATACTATCTTTGACTAAAAAGTCAAGCACTTAATTTTACTCATGCCTAGATCATTGATGTGAATTGCTTTTTGAAAATTGGGTCTAGGGCCGTGATCGGGACAATTCGCGAAACGGTGTTTTTTCCGGGCGCGTGCGATGATGTGTTGACTTTCGGCGGAGTTTCCTATACGCTCTTGGCCGTTGCTTCGCGGGGCTCAGAGGATCGGTGTGAGGACGGACCTCATGAGATGATCGAGAGCCGCAGGAGCAATGGAAAATTTTGGGAAAGGAGTAGACAGTGGCGATGCGAGAAACAGGACGCGTCAAATGGTTCAACAACAAGAAGGGGTACGGATTCATCGAGCGCCAGGAAGGCGGCGATGTCTTCGTCCATTATACGGCGATTAAGGCCGAGGGCTTCCGATCCCTTGAAGAGGGAGAGATTGTGACCTTTGATGTCGTGCGTGGGCCGAAGGGCCTACAGGCCGAGAATGTCGAGCGGTT
Source organism: Acidobacteriota bacterium (assembly GCA_030550025.1). Taxonomy (GTDB): domain Bacteria; phylum Acidobacteriota; class Blastocatellia; order HR10; family HR10; genus HR10. The sequence goes on from JAUQQC010000002.1 coordinate 83,213, forward strand.
GAGGTAGCGCTCGGGTTCACTTGTCCTCTGGCCCTGGGCCCTTTGGGCTCAGGGCCTTTTTCTTCAAGTTCATCGGCCTTAGCCCTGGCTGGGTTAAGAGCTGTAAGCCAGGCTTCGATTTCCTCCGGATTTTGCGTATAATCTCCCCTCTTTGACACTGCCATGGGGAGGTGCCGATGATGAGCCAGCTACCGGAGGGCATGGTTTTCGTGGCCGAGTCGGGAGGGATTGAGGAGTATCGCATGGCTAATGGGATGAAAATACTCCTCTCGGAGCAGAAAGCGGCCCCGGTGGTCGCCTTCATGGTCCTCTATCATGTGGGGTCGCGCAATGAGGCGGTCGGCTATACCGGGGCGACGCACCTTTTGGAACACATGCTCTTCAAGGGGACGCCGACGTTCAATGCGCGGCGGGGGACAGCGATCGCGACCGTCCTGCACCGAATCGGCGCAGTCTTCAATGCGACGACGTGGTTTGATCGGACGAACTATTACGAGGCCGTCCCTCGCGAGCATTTGGAATTGGTCATGCAGCTTGAGGCGGACCGCATGCGGAATGCGCTCATTTTGGATGAAGATCGGGAGCAGGAGCGGATCGTCGTGCGGAACGAGTTGGAGCGAGGGGAGAACGATCCGCTCAACGTCTTGGAGATTCACACCTGGGCGACGGCCTTTCGCGAGCACCCGTATCACCATCCGACGATCGGGTGGCGAAGTGATGTGGAGAATGTTCCGACGGAGCGGCTCCGAGAGTTCTACCACACGTTCTACTGGCCGAATAATGCGACGGCGATCGTCGTCGGGGACTTCGATCGGGAACAAGTGTTCCGCTGGTTTGAGCGCCATTTCGGAGCGATCCCGCCGTCCCCGCATCCGATCCCTGAGGTCTACACGGTGGAGCCGCCGCAGGAAGGAGAGCGCCGCTTCCTCATTCGGCGAGCGGGTGAGGTCGGTGCCGTGATGCTCGGTTATCACACGCCAGAGGCGAAGCATCCGGACATATATCCGCTGGCGGTGTTAGCGCGTCTTTTGGCTGGGGGGGTAACGACGCGCCTTTATCAACGGCTTGTGGATGGGGAGTTAGCCGTCAGCGTGCGGGCGTTCGCTTCGCATCTTCGGGATCCGGGGCTTTTCGAGATCACGGCCGTGCTTCGGCCAGGCATCGAGCATGCGCGCGTCGAAGGTGCGATTCGTGAGGAGATCGTGCGACTTCAGGAGGAGCGCGTGAGCGAAGCGGAGTTGGAGCGTGCGAAGAACAAGATCGAGGCCGAGACCTTCTACGCTCGGGATGGCGCGCTGCAGTTCGCGTTCGCTTTGGGGGAGGCGGAAGCGAGCGCCGACTGGCGATGGTTCATCGACTACGTCCCGAACGTGCGGCGGGTCACGGCGGAGGATGTGCAGCGCGTCGCCCAGGCGTATCTTCACGAGGACAACCTCACGGTCGGTTGGTTCGTTCCGAAGAACACGAGTGGACGGGGAGCGGCGAGCGTTGGTGAGCGGGGTGGGCATTCACTTCATCGTCCGGCGTTCTTCAGATCGGAGGCGTCGGCCGGAGCTGCAGGGCCTCCATCGGATCAATCCTTCGCCAAGCGCGCGGTCTCGTTCACCCTGTCCAATGGTGTTCGAGGGCTCATTCTGGAGAATCGCGCGAATCCGACTGTGGAAGTTCGGGCAGCGCTCTTCGCTGGTCGGGCCTTCGAGCCGGTGGAGCAGCCGGAGCTGGCCGCCGTGACGGCCTCCATGTTGATGCGAGGGACTGAGCGGCGGAGCAAGTTGGAAATTGCTGCGTGGTTGGAGGACGTGGGGGCGGAGGTGCATATCGGGGCGAATCGCTTCCTGGCGACGGCGAGCGCGACCTCTCTCAGCCAAGATGTCGGGCGTCTGCTGGAGACATTGGCGGAAGTGCTACGGGAACCGACGTTCCCCGAAGAGGAGCTGGTGAAGCTCAAGTCGCAAATGATCGGTCAGATTCGTCGGAGCCAGGAGCACACGGGCGTGCGTGCTTTCGAGCGCTTCTCGCAACTCCTCTACGACCGCTCGAGCCCGTTTTACGAGCCCTCGGCGTCCGAGCGCGTGGCGAGCATCGAAGCGATGACCGTCGAGGACGTGCGGCGCTTTTATCGTGCGCGTTATGGCCCGCGCCACTTGGTGTTGGTCATCGTCGGCGATGTTGGGGCGGCGGAGATCGCCGAGCGCATTCGGCAACAATTTGGCGATTGGTCTCCCGAACCGACCGAAGACCCGCGCGCGATGTGGGCGCGAATGCCGCGTGCGTCCTTGCCTGAGGCGCCGTTTCGCGAAGTGATCTACATGCCGGATAAGGCGAACGTGGACGTCATCCTTGGGCATGCGGGCCGGCTGCGGCGAACCGATCCCGACTATGTAGCGGCGATCATTGGCAATGCGGCCTTGGGCTATTCGACGCTCTCCTCTCGGTTGGGGGTGCGCGTGCGGGATCAGGAGGGGCTCACCTATGGGATCATCTCACGCTTTTTCGAGCCGAGCTTCTTGGACGGGCCGTGGGGCGTGAGCGTGACGGTCAATCCGGAGAACGTCGAGCGCGCCATAGCGTCCACGATGGAGGTCCTCACGCGCTATGTGGCCGAGGGGATCACTCCGCAGGAACTCGAGGATGAAAAGTCGGCCTTCGTGGGATCGTTCCTCGTGGGACTGGGGACCAATGGCGGGATCGCCGCGCAGCTACTTTTGGCCGAGGTCTTTGGGTTTGGGCCCGCGTATTTGGATCATCTGCCTGAACAGGTCCGGGCGCTCACGAGGGAGGAGGTGAACGCAGCGATTCGTACCTATCTGCATCCGGAACGGCTCATCACGGTGATCGCCGGAGAATATCGGGCGTGAGGGGGGATGCGGCGTAACCGGGACCTCTTGGCCCGACGTAGTAGATTCGGGAACCAAGATGGCACAAGCTGAGTTGTATAGAGCGTGGTGGCGGAGAAGCGCAATTCGGCGAACGAGCTTGTGCCCGACGACGAGGAGCTGGTCGAGCGGAGTCTGGCGGGCGATGCGGAGGCCTTCGAGATGTTGGTCCGACGCTATGGCCGAGCCGTCTACAATGTCGCGGGGCGCTTCTTCCGGCAGCCGGAGATGCGGGAGGACATCACGCAGGAGACGTTCTTGAAGGTGTATCAGGCCTTGCACACGTATCGGCGAGGGGCATCTTTCGAACGATGGCTGATGAAAATCGCCGTGAACGCATGCTATGATGAATTACGGCGGATGCAGCGGCGGCGGGAGTTCAGTTTGGCGGATCTGGCTGAGGACGAACGGACGTGGTTGGAGGAGGCCTTGGCGAAACCGGCGTTCGAGCTGTTTGAGCAGCAGCAGCAGAGCGAGGATGCGGCGGCCTTGGCCGAAAAGCTGCTCGCTAGTCTCTCGCCGGAGGATCGCTTGGTCATGCTCCTGTACGAGCGCGATGGACTCTCGACGGCCGAGATCGGTGAGCTGATGGGGTGGTCGCGCTCGAAGGTGAAGATCCGATTGTTTCGAGCGCGGCGCGCTTTGGACAAACGGCTGCGTCGGATGCTGCAGATGGCGCGGCCGGCATCGGCCTTGAAGGCGAAAGCCGACGAGCCGGAATCGCAGCGAGCGAACGAGAGATGACCTGCCGAGACATCCGAAAGCGCATGGCGATGTGGGTGCGCGCGGCCGACCCTGGGGAGATCGCCGGGGCGGAGCGAGAGGCGCTGGCAGCGCATCTCTCCGCATGTCCGGCCTGCGCCGAGGAGTTGCGGCTGCTGGCACTCAAGCGCATCTTGTTGCGGGCGACCCGAGCGCCGGAGGTCGACCCAGCGCCTTCGCTCTACGCGCGCGTGAGCGCGCGACTGCGTCAGGAGCGCGCTCGACCGGTCTTCTCCTTCTGGGAGGCAGCGCGCGCCTTTGCTGCCAGCGTCGTCATCGTGGCGATGCTCCTGCTCATGTTGCTTGTTGGAGCGAACGTCTATATCCACCAGCGGATTCCCGTCGAGCGGCGGGATTTCCTCTCGGCCTTGATGGAGCGTAACTTCTCGGAGGCCGAGCGCTTGGTCTTCACCGGGGAGGAGCTGAGCCAGGAGGGCGTGTTGAGCGCGCTTGCTGCTGGGCCGCGAGAATCGCGATGACTTTTCGCAATAGTTCATGGCGGGCTCGCTTAACGGTTTTAGGCGTTTTCGCGCTCGGGGTAGCGCTTGGCGCGCTGGCTATGGATTTCTATCAGCGAGGCGTTTGGGGACGCGGTCCTGCGGGACCGCCCTCGCGCGGCGAGAGCGCGCGCGAGCGACATCTGCAATATCTCGTCCGGGAGCTGAAGCTCACATCGCAGCAGACCGAGCAGGTGCGGCGGATCCTCGATGAGACGCGGCAGGAGTTCATGCAACTTCGTAATGAGATGCGCCCGCGATTTGAAGAGATTCGTCGCCGCTCGCGCGAACGGCTGCGCGCCGTTCTGACGCCGGAACAGCAGGCGAAGTTCGACGAGCTGATGAAGCGCATGGAGGAGGAGCGGGAGCGCCATCGCCGAGACGGGCCATAAGGGAGGGAGAATCGTATGGAGCGAATGAGAGTCCTTTTGACGAAAAAACGGATCGTGATCCTCTCGCTCGCGCTTGTGGTCATCGTTGGAGGGATCCTCTCGTTGACGGTCTTCCGACAGCGAGCGGCTGCGAGCGAGTTCTTCACCGCGAAGGTGGATCGTGGGCCCGTGCGCAACGTCGTCAACGCCACGGGCACGGTCCAGGCGGTCGTGACGGTTCAAGTGGGGAGCCAGGTCTCCGGGCAAATCCAGGCTCTGTATGCGGACTTCAATTCCGTCGTCAAGCGGGGGCAGCTGTTGGCCAAGATCGATCCTCGCAACTTCGAGGCGCAGTTGGAGAACGCGCGGGCGAATCTGGCGGCCGCTGAAGCGCGCGTGCGCACGGTGGAGGCGGAATTGAACACGCAGCGGGCGAATCTGGCGGCCGCCGAAGCGAATCTCGAGGCCGCGCGCGTCGCCATGGAGAACGCCAATCTCATCTTACGCCGCTATACGGAACTGGCGCAAAGCGGCGTGCTCTCGCAGAACGAATACGACACGGCCAAGGCGAACGCCGATTCGGCTCGAGCGCGGTATAATCAGGCCGCGGCGGCCGTGCAGCAGGTGAGGGCGCAGATTCGCGCCACCGAGGCACAGTTGGAGCAGGCGAGGGCACAGGTCGAACAGGCGCGCGCCGAGGTCAATCGCGCTCGGGTGAACTTGGAGTATACGAACATCTACTCTCCCGTGGATGGCGTCGTCATCTCGCGCAATGTGGACGTCGGGCAGACGGTCGCCGCGAGCTTGCAAGCTCCCACGCTCTTTGTCATCGCCAACGATCTGACCAAGATGCAGGTCCATGCGAACGTGGACGAGGCCGACATCGGGAAGATCTCTGAGGCCGTGGACGTGCGCTTCACCGTGGACGCCTATCCCAATGATACGTTCGTCGGTCGGATTCAGGAGATTCGCTTGAACCCGCAGACGGTGCAGAACGTCGTGACCTACAGCGTGATCATTGCCGTGGACAATCCCGATTTGAAGCTCAAGCCGGGGATGACGGCCAACATCACCATCACCGTGGATCAACGGGAGAACGTCTTGCGCGTGCCGAATGCCGCCTTGCGGTACCTGCCGCCTGGCGTCACGCGGGAGAAGGTAATGGAGTTGCTGCGACAGGGACCGCCACTTCAGCCGCCTTCGTCGGCTGAGGGGAAGTCAGGTGGTGCTCCGTCATCGGGGAAGACCGCACCTTCAACGCGTGGAGAGCAGGCTTCTGGAGCGCGTCCGCAATTCCCGCGCGAGTCGGGTCGGATGCCTGCTGAGATCCCCGGACTGTCGCCGGAGGCTGCGGCCTTGGCCCGACAGCTTCGCGATCCCAATCTGACGTCGGAGGAGCGGCGGGCGCTTCTCGAAAAGCTGCGCGCCTTGCCCGAGGCTGAGCGGCAGAAGATTCGTGAGAGCTTCCAGCGCTTTCGCGCAGAGGGGGGGGCGCCGTCGGCGGCTTCAGCGGGACCGATGCAGCGGCGTGGACCGACGTCTACTGTGACGCTCGCTCCCGGACAGCTTTGGGATCCATCCGAGAAGCTGCGCTTTCCGACGCCGCGTGAGACCAGCCGCATCCGTCCGGCGATCGTCTGGGTGTTGAGCGCGCAGAAGAAGCCCGAGCCGCGGCGCGTCCTGCTGGGCATCACCGATGGCGTGAATACGGAAGTCGTGGCGGGCGAGGTGAAGGAGGGGGAGCAGGTCATCATCGGCGATACCTCACAAGTACCTGCACAACCGCAAAGTGGCGCGCCATCGCCCTTCGGTCGGCCCGTTGGGTTCGGTCCGCCGCGACCGGCCGGCGGTGGCATGCGCCGATGAACGTGCCTCTGGCAAGGGGCATTTCCGCGTTACTTCGATGGAGCATCTTGGTGGGGAGGGAGATGAGTTTGGTGGAGACGATTCAAAAGGGCATCTGGCATCCGCGAGAGGAAGAGAGCAGCGTGCGGCTGCCGCCGTACGCGCCCAATCAGGTCATCCGCCTGGAGCGGGTGCATAAGGTCTACAATACGGGCGAGGTCGAGGTCCATGCGTTGCGCGGAGTCTCACTCGTGATCGAACGGGGCGAGTTCGTGGCGATCATGGGGCCCTCGGGATCGGGGAAATCCACGCTGATGAATATTCTGGGATGCCTGGATCGGCCAACGCGCGGGCGCTATTTCCTGGAGGGCGTGGACGTCTCAACGCTCTCTCGGAATGAACTGGCCGACATCCGCAATCGGCGCATTGGATTCGTCTTCCAAGCCTTCAACCTGGTGCCGCGCACTTCAGCCTTGGAGAATGTTGAGCTGCCGCTGCTGTATGCGGGGGTGCCGGCCAAGGAGCGGGTGCGGCGCGCGCGCGAAGCGTTGGCGGCCGTCGGGCTGGCCGATAAGGAGAGGAGCTTCCCCAATCAGCTCTCCGGTGGCCAGCAGCAGCGGGTGGCCATCGCTCGCGCACTCGTCAATAATCCCTCGATCATCCTCGCCGATGAACCGACCGGAAATCTAGACAGCCGAACGTCGGTCGAGGTGATGGAGATCTTCCAACGCCTCAATCGGGAGCGAAACTTGACGATCATCATCGTCACGCACGAGCAGGATATCGCGCAGTATGCCAAGCGCATCATCCTCTTCCGCGACGGGCGGATTCGACACGATATGCCGGTCGAGGCGCCGCGCGAGGCCCGCGAGATCCTAGCGACCATGCCTCTGGAGGAAGAGAGCGATGAAGATTTGGGCGATCTTGAAGGTGGCTTTTCGGGCCTTAGGGCGAAATAAGCTGCGCTCGACGCTCACGATGCTCGGCATCATCATCGGCGTCGGCGCCGTCATCGCTATGGTCTCCATCGGCCAGGGCGCACAGGCCATGGTTCGAGATCAGATTCAGAGCATGGGGACCAACGTCATGTTCGTTTGGGCCGGAAGCCGGATGTGGGGAGGCGTGCGCTTGGGCGCTGGGGCGGCCGCCACGCTCACGGCCGAGGATGCGGAAGCGATTGAACGGGAGATCCCGCTTGTGGCGGCGGCATCTCCGATCGTGCGGGCCTCGGCACAGGTCGTCTTCGGGAATCAGAATTGGTTCACCTCAATTCAGGGGACCAATGAGAAGTTCCCGAAGATTCGGAATTGGCCCGTGCAGGATGGGGAGTTCTTCAACGAGGGGGATGTGCGCGCGGCCGCGCGCGTCGTTGTGCTCGGCAAGACCGTCGTGGACAATCTCTTTCAGGGCATCAACCCCATTGGCCAAACCATTCGCATCCGCAACCTGCCTTTCCGGGTCATCGGCGTCCTCGCTCCAAAAGGGCAATCCGTGATGGGACAGGATCAAGACGACATCATCGTCATGCCCTACACGACGGTACAGCGAAAGTTGCTCGGCCAGCAAATCCTCTCGGTCAACTCGATCATGATCTCGTTCGTCACGCCGGCGGCGGCGACGGCGGGTGAGCAGCGCGTGGCCGAACTGCTGCGGCAGCGGCACAAGACGCCTCCGGGACAGGACGATTTCATGGTCCGGAACATGACGGAGATCGCCGAGGCCGCGGAACAGACGAACCGGGTGATGACGCTCCTTTTGGGGAGCATTGCCGCCGTCTCGCTCATCGTGGGGGGGATCGGCATCATGAACATCATGCTCGTCTCGGTCACCGAGCGCACGCGCGAGATCGGCATTCGCATGGCCGTTGGCGCGCGTCCCGGCCACATTCGCATGCAATTTCTGACCGAGTCGGTCGTCCTCTGCTTGCTGGGGGGGATCGTCGGGTTGCTCCTGGGCGTGGGATTATCGGTGGGCATCTCGCGGGTGCTCGGCTGGCCGACGCTCGTCTCCCCGCTCTCGATGGTCATCTCCTTCAGCTTCGCCGCAGCCGTGGGCGTCTTCTTCGGTTACTATCCGGCACATAAGGCCGCCTCGCTCGATCCGATCGAGGCGCTGCGCTACGAATGAGACCGTTGCTTCGGTCTGAAGGAGCCCTATGCGGGCGGTCGTGCAACGGGTCGCTTCAGCGCGCGTGCACGTCGGCGATCGCACAGTCGGGGAGATCGGACGCGGCCTTCTCGTCTTGCTTGGCGTCGGACGAGAGGATACAGAGGCCGACGCTGCGTATCTCGCTGAGAAGATCGTTCACCTGCGCATCTTCGAGGATGCCGAGGGGAAGATGAACCGCTCGCTGCTGGATGTCGGCGGAGAGATGCTCGTCGTCTCTCAGTTCACCCTCTACGGCGATTGTCGACGGGGCCGACGCCCATCATATTCCGAGGCAGCGCCGCCAGATCGCGCGCGCGCTCTCTACGAGCACTTCGTCGCGAAGGCCCGCGAATACGGCCCGCGTGTGGAGACGGGAATTTTCCAAGAGATGATGGACGTCGAACTGGTGAACACCGGTCCCGTCACCGTGCTCCTTGACAGCCGCAAGCAGTTTTAACTTCGCGCCGGCGCCCTCACGTTTCCTTCTCCGGACGATGGTGCGCGCGCGAGAAGTGTTCGTGCACGATGCGCCAGTGACCCTCCTCTTGATGGAAGACGTGCGTCCCGCGTCCGTGGATCTCGCGTCGGTGAACGCCATCGCTCAGCGCGACCGTCCAGTAGAAGCTCACGATCGCCGTATCGCCGAACTGTTGGATGAGTGGCTCCGAGATCTGGTATTCGACCCGCTCCGCTTGTCGGAGGTAGTACTCGAACGTCTCGCGCAGAGCTTCCAACCCCCTCACGCGCTCATGCCGCGTCGAGGAGAAGCCCACGATCTCGGGGGAGAAGCTCGCGAGCGCGGCGGCCACATCTCGACGATTGAACGCCGCGGCTTGTTCTTCTTCTAAGCGGAGGAGCTCGCGTTCGAGATCAGTGCCGGCCATATGCCTCCTCCGGTCGAGATTTTTCCCTCGCAGCTTTTGTAACACAAGTATGGGGAGGGAGGCAATGGGATGGTGCCTTTCGCTCCAGGGGTAACCGTGATACACTGAAAGGCCCGCTCTTTAGGAAAAGCAACATGCGTGGTCAGCGAATCATCTAAGTGGACTCGAACTTGAACATTTCGGGTGAGGAGGGGATATGGCGCGAAAGACGCTCGACGAACTGCTTCTCGGCAAGCCGCTCTCCGAGGAACCGGGGGGCGAGTCCGCTCAGAGAAGACCTTGGCTCTGGCCTCTTCTGGGAGGCGCTCTCTTGCTCGTGGTCGCGGTGATCGGCTTGCTGTATCTGGTTTACGATCTCAAGGTGACGGTGCGCCAGTTGCGTGCCGATTTGCAACAGACCGACAGGGATCTGGAAGTCGCGCTCAAGCGGCTGGACGACGCCGACGCGCGGTATGCGAATTTGAAAGCGCAGGTTGAGGTCGCCGCCGAGCATATCGGTATCACGGAGAAGGAACTGCAACGGGCGCGAGCTCTGGCGGCGGAGATCAAGCGAGAGCAGGCCGAGCGGGTCGCCGCGCTTCAAGCGGAGCTGGCGAAAAAGGCGGAGGCCGCCGAGCTTTCGGCCTTGCAGCAAGAGCACGCGCGTCGGATCGGCGCCATTACTGGCGAGATCACAACCGTGAAGAGCGATGTCTCGGCCACCCGAGAGGAAGTCGAGAGGGCGAAGCGGGAGATCGGCGGGATTCAGCTCAAATTGAGCGAATACGGCACGCTCATCGCGCGCAATCGCGAGGAACTGCAGGAGCTCCGCCGGCGCGGCGAGCGCGAGTACTTCGAATTCGACATCACGAAGAAGAGTGGGTGGCAGCAAGTCGCTGATATTCGGATTCGGTTGACCAAGGCCGATGTCAAGAAGCAGAGGTTCAATATCGCCCTCTATGTGGGTGATCGGCCGCTGGAGCGCAAGGACAATCTCATTAACACGCCCATTCAATTTCGCGCCCAGCGGGGAGAAGCGCCCTACGAGTTGGTCGTCAACGAGGTGAAGCCCGACCGCATCATCGGGTATTTGGCCATTCCGAAGGATCGGGCAGCGGCCTTGCGGCCGGCGATCACGCGATAAGTCTCTCGGCTCCCCGTGCCATGAGCGTCGGCACGGCGGATCACGTCTTCGGGAAATACTCCGACCAGCGGCGATCCACGAGCCGCACGATTTCCTCATTCATCTCCAAGGGGCGAGGATATCCCTCCTTCCACGTGGCATCAATGGCCAGACGTCCGCGATAGACCGGCCGAGCTCCCACCAGGCGCATGTCTTCGGCGATCATGTCACGCGCGGGATCGAAGCGCGTGAAGATTCCCCAGAGGAGGTTCTCCTCGTCGTCGAGTCGCACGTCGGGGCTGACGGCCACCAGGAACTTGATCGGGCCGAGGGCCGGAGCGCGCACCAGGTCCGCGAGCACCGCGCGCGCCTCGCGCTCGATGGTGAGCACCAGCATCCCTCCTTCGAGCAAACGAGAGGCGAGGATGCGCCGATTGAGCGCGCGCGGATCGGCGATGTCCGTGGGCGGAGGGTTCGGCTCGATGCGCTCGCCGGTGGCGTCGAGGATGAGTTTGCTCCCGATATGTGGGACGAAGGAAGTGAAGTCGAGCGTGTCCAGTGGTGCCGTCGGCAGAAGCAACAAGTGTCGCTCGGGATCGAAACGGAGCCACAGCTCGCGAAGGAGCGCCCGAAAGCTCCGACAGTTCACCTCCTCGCGCACCAGGATCATCACCTTCGTGAGTGCCAGTTGTCCCAGCCCCAGCAGCGCGAAAGCTGTCTTGAGCGCTTCCTTCGGGTGACGTTCCCGAAGGGCAACCCCGAGCAGGTTGTGGAAGCCGGCTTCTGGAAATGCCCAGAGGTCCACGACGTTGGGATTGGTGAGCCGAACCAGGGGGCCGATCATCTCAGTCGCGGCGATGCCGAGGTACTTATCCTCTTGCGGCGGCTTGCCCACGACGGTGGCCGGGTAGATGGCCTTTCGACGGCGTGTGATTCGATGGATGCAAAAGACGGGGAACTCCGCAGCATCGGAATAGTGGCCGAAATGATCGCCGAAAGGTCCTTCCATGTGGCGTTCGTAGGGGGGGACGATGCCCTCGAAGATGAATTCCGCATGAGCCGGAACGAGCAAGGGAAGCGTACGGGCACGGACCATCGGAACGGGCCGTCCGCGCAGGAAGCCGGCAAAGGCGATCTCGTCAAAATCCTCCGGCAAGGGCAAGATAGCCGAGAGCATCAGCGCGGGATCGCCCCCGAGAACGACGGCGGCCAGAAGCGGACGTCCTTCGCGTTCGGCCTCGTCATAGTGGGCGCGTCCGCCCTTGAGGCTCTGCCAGTGCATCCCCGTTCGATCGCGCCCGAAGACGTGCAGGCGATACAAGCCCAGGTTCCGCCGATGCGTCTTCGGATGTTCGGTGAGCACAAGTCCGAAGGTGATGAATCGGCCCCCATCTTCCGGCCAGCATTTCAAAATCGGCAGCTTTTCAAGATCAGGCTCTTCGACGACCTCTTGTACGGGGGCGCGCCAAACTCGTTTGGGGCGCATCTGGAGAGCGCGCCAAAGCCACGCGCGGGAGCGCCACAGCCCGCGTAACGTCGGCGGATTCAGTTGTTCGAGGGCGCGGACGAGTTGTTGACCGATCTCGGCCGGAGGACACCCAAGCGCCCACTCGACTCGCTCGGCCGTCCCGAAGAGGTTAATGACCAGGGGAAAAGCTGCGCCCTTCGGGCGCTCGAAAAGGAGCGCAGGACCGTTCTCCCGAATGACGCGCTGGACGATCTCGGTGATTTCGAGAACCGGATCCACCTCTGCGCGGACGCGGACCAAGTGGCCGCGCCGTTCGAGGAAGGCCACGAACGCCTGCAGATCCTCGAATCGGCTCTCCGTTTGAGGTCTCTTGCTCAGCGCGAACATCGGGAACACTGTACACGACCCGCGGGCTTTATGGGAAGCACGCGGAGGCATCGTGCGATTCACGTCGCCTGCCTCGGTCTCCGCAACTTTCTCTTTACGGCGCGCGGTATTTGACCTAGACTAGGGGCGCAAGATCGCGAGGAGATACAGGCATTGAGGAGGTGCGTATGCGGTTGAGGAGATGGAGCGTGTGGCTGCTTGTCGGCGTGCTCATGGTCCTGAATCCGATTTGGGGCACTTCGTCGCGAGGGCGTCCGTTGCGGACTCAGGCCTTTCCGGAGACGATCACCATTGAGGGGAAGAAGGCCTACATTCTCATTTTCAAAGAGCCTCCGCTCGCTCGATATGAGGGGGGGGTTCGCGGACTGGCGGCGACGAGTCTGCGCGTCGCTCCGCAGAATCGGCGCGAGGGGAAGTTGAACCTCGAGTCGCCAGCTTCGGCGAACTATCTGAGCTATCTCGAAGCCCGGCAGAACGTCGTCGTGCAAAAGCTTCGGCAGCGCGTGCCGGGAGCAGAGTGGGCACATGCGTATCGAATCGTCCTGAACGGCTTGGCCGCGCTGATCCCCGAGGATCGCGTGGAGGAAGTCGCCCGTTGGCCTGAGGTCGCGCGCCTGGCGCCGATTCGATTGAATCAATTGTTCGCGGGACCGGTGACTCCTGCCCCCTTAGACGTGAGCAACCCGCTCATGGGGGTTCCAGCGCTTTGGGAAGCCGTTGGAGGGGCGGAGAACGCCGGGCGCGGCCTCAAGATCGGGATCATTGACAGTGGGGTGGACTTCAGCCATCCCATGTTTCAGGACCCGACGCTTGTGCCGCCCCCCGGATTCCCCAAAGGCGATCTCACGCTGGCCAACAGCAAGGTGATCGTGGCCAAGGTGATCCCTTCGCTTCAAGACCTCAATAACCGGAATATCAATCCTGGGCATTTCACGGCTCAGGACCTCGTCGGGCATGGAACGCATGTGGCTGGGGTAGCCGCTGGGAATTTCGTGGACCTGCGGGGTCAGCCGGGGGCGCGTCCGGTTGTCTTGAGTGGCGTCGCGCCCAAGGCGTTTCTCGGGAGCTATCGCGTCTTCGCGCCCAATGCGGCGACGGATAACGTCGTCAAAGCCATCGAGGAAGCCGTCGCCGACGGGATGGATGTCATCAACATCAGCTTCGGCAGCGTCTCGCTCGGTCCTCCGGAGGAGCCCGATCCGCAGGTCGAAGCCGTCGAGAACGCCGTCGCCGCCGGTGTGGTCGTCTGCGTCGCGGCGGGAAATTTCGGGCCGGAGCGCGCGACGATCACCTCGCCGGGAACGGCCCCAAGTGCGATCACCGTCGGCGCCGTGACCAACGCGCACGATGGATTCACCCCCGGCCAGCTTCGCGTCATTCAGGTGACGTCGCCGGAGTCCCCAGCGCCTGGACTACGGGTTGTGGGAGTGCGCGCCAATCGGTTCCCGGAATCGCTGGTGATGCCGATCGTGGATGCCGATCTGCTCGATAATGGGCGATTGGATGGGGGGGGATACGGATGCAGTCCCCTTTCCTCGACGCTCGTTCGCAATCGCGCGCTTCTGGTGCAACGTGGCAATTGTGTGATCCTCGCGAAGGCCTTCAACGCCTGGGTGAGCGGTGCGACGGCGCTCATCGTCTACAACAATCAGGAAGCTGGCGATGTGATTGAGGCCATTCCGGTGGCCGGGCAATTTCTGCCTACCCTCTTTCTGCCGCGTTCGAGCGGACTCGCGTTGAAGAATCTGGTGGCGACGAACGCGACCAATGGTCGGGAGACGATCATCACCTTGACGCCAGCGAGCGAGCCGCTTGTCTTCGAGCGTCAGCCGAATGTTCTGCTCGATCTCAGCTCGCGAGGGCCGACCCCGACGCGCCTGCTACTGATCAAGCCCGATGTGGTGACGATCGGCAGCGGCAGCTATGGTCCGGCTCAAGACGACGACCCGCGCGGCGAGAATCGGTTTCCACGTCCGGATCCCGGATCGCTTCAGCCCACGCTCTATGATCCGAGCGGATATGTCTTCACCTCCGGCACGAGCTTCGCGGCGCCGCGCGTCGCCGGAGCGGCGGCACTGCTGCGTCAGCTGCATCCGGATTGGTCGCCGGCCGACATCAAGGCGGCCCTGATGACGACGGCAGCGCGTCCGACCGGCCCCAATGAGGTCGGACTTGCGCGCATCATGGATCGGGGCGCGGGGCTCGTGGATGTGGACGCCGCGCGGCGCGTGCTCTCGCTTGTGGATCCCCCGAGTCACAGCTTCGGCTCGGTCGTCGTCGGAACGCCCTCGACGCTCATCCGGGAGTTCACGATCAAGAATCGCTCGCAGTCGGTGGCCGTCTATACGCTTCAAGCGGCGCTCTCGCCTCCGGCTCCATCCTTCCTGAAGGTGGACGTCTCGCCGACGCAGCTCACGGTGCCGGCCGGGGGCACGGGCACCTTCGTTCTGAAGCTCACCATTGATGCCGGCGCGATCTCCAGCCGGATTGACAGCGAGGGGTTCGTACTCGTCTCCGATGGTGAGCAAACGACGCCGCGACCACTCTATATCCCGTTCTGGATTCGGACGGCTCCGCGGTGATTCCGAGGGCGTCGTTAGTATGTGGCTGCGCCGGGTTGCTCAGGCTGCTCATCCCTACGCTCGCACGGGCGCTCGCGTGGGAGTGCTTCTGCTGCTGGGGCTCTCGCTGGGGGCGCCGACGCTTCCTTCGGACGCGATCCCGCGCCCCTTGGAAGTTGAAAAATGGTGCAAGCGAGCGGAGGGATCGATTTCCGCTCGCCGTGCCCTCGAGCCGCAACCACTCGACGTCGAGCACTATACGCTGCAGATCACGCTCTTTCCCGAAGCCCGTCGGATCGAAGGGCGCGTGACGCTTCGCGGCCGAGCGACGGCTCCGGTCGAGCGCCTTCGAATCGATCTCCTCAACACCCTCGCGGTCACGCGCGTGTTGTGGGAGGGGGCGCCGATCACTTTCACCCATGTTGACGATCGCGTGTGGGTGCCGATTTCGCTGACTCCGGAGCAAGCCTTCACGATCACCATCGAGTATGCCGGGCAGCCGATAGTCTTCGGACGGCTACCCAGCGGGATGTTCTTCAGCGAGCATGCGGGCTTTCCCGTCGTCGCGACGCTCAGTGAACCGGATGGCGCGCCCGCCTGGTGGCCCTGCGTGGACGATCCGGCAGATAAGGCGACGGCCGACATCGAGGTGACGGTCCCCCCCGGGTATGTCGTCGCCTCCAATGGGGTGCTGGAGGACGTGCGCCGGCATCCCGATGGCTGGCGCACCTATGTGTGGCGGGAGCGGTATCCGATCGCGACGTATCTCATCTCGATCACCGCCACAAATTTCGTCGAGTTCTCGGACATCTATCGGGCGCGCGATGGCACGACGATGCCGCTCGTCTATTACGTCTATCCGGAGCATGTGGATCGCGCGCGACGAGCCTTCCCTGTCGTCGGCGAGGCGCTGCGCATCTTCGCGGAGCTGTTCGGTGAGTATCCTTTCCTCGCCGAGAAGTACGGCATGGCCGAATTCCCGTGGAGCGGCGCGATGGAGCATCAGACGATGACGAGCATCGGATCGTCCGTCCTCACCCACGTGGACACGATCGTGCATGAAGCCGCGCATCAATGGTGGGGGAACATGGTGACGCTGCGCACGTGGCATGACATCTGGCTGAACGAAGGCTTCGCCACTTACGGCGAGATCCTCTTCCGCGAGCGCATGTATGGGGAGAATCCCGGTCAGCTCCTGCGACGGCGAGACGATGGGCTCGCGTCGGGACGGTTGCGGGGGACCGTGTACGCCGAGGACGCGACAGATCCCTTCGATGACATCCCGGCCATTTACACGAAAGGGGCGTGGGTGTTGCATATGCTTCGGTATCTCCTTGGCGACGATCGCTTCTTCGCCGCGCTGCGGGAGTATGGGCGGCGGTTCGCCTACGCGAATGCGAGCACTGAAGATCTCATGCGCGTCTGCTCGGAGTTTTACGGCGAATCGCTTGAGTGGTTCTTCGAGCAGTGGGTCTATGCGCCCATGCGCCCGATTTACGCGTTCGCGTGGTCGGTTCATTCGGAAGGCGCGGGCTATCGGTTGCGGCTCCGGTTGCAGCAGCAGCAGAGGCACCTCATCGCACGGCGAGATCCGACGCTCCCGCCCGTCTACATCATGCCCGTGGAATTCACCCTCCGTTACGCGGACGGAACATCCGAGGTGAAGCGCGTGTGGAACCGCGCGCGGGAGGAAGAGTTCGCGTTCTCTCTGGGGCAACCGCCCGTGAGCGTCACCTTCGACGAGCGGGGCTGGATCCTGAAAGAGATGCGCGTGGGATTGGCGGAATCTTTGTCCATCGGGGCGCCGCGAGTCGTTGGTTCGCGCGTCCGGTGAAGTGGGGCGTGCGTCTTCTTCGCACCGCGTCATCGGCGTGAGCGTCCCGCGTCAAAGGACTCTTGACAGCGGGCGGCGATGACCGATATACTCACGCCCGTTTTCCGAGACGATTGCGGGAAAGGGACGAGAGCGAAATGGCCGTAGTGGAGACGCCGGCGGAAGCGGGGTCGCTGAAGAGATACCATGTGATGGTCCTCGCCTATTTCCTCGGCGTCCTGTTGGCGCAACTGTCGGTGGCTTATCGCTACATGGATTCGTTCCCCCCCCAGTGGCGTGGCCTCTTCATGATGACCGTCCTGCTGTTCTTCCTCTTCCAGTCGTTCTTCGTGGTGGCGGTCGTTCCGCTGGGGATGACGTTCATCTACTGCTGGCTCTATTTGATCGACATCAAGGCGCGAGCGCGCAGCCTGTATGCGATCATGGCTACGTCGCTTCTGCCATTTCTCGCCCTGATCGTCGTCGTTCTCGTCTACGTGATCTTCCTCATGGAGACGCACGTGCCGCCAACGGAGGACGTCCAACAGCTCGCGGAGTCGATTCGCGCCGACATCATGAGCAAGCGCTTTCCGATTCGGGAGTTAGGCATAGTGGCCTCGATCGCAAGCATGCTCATCTGCGCGCATCAGATTCGGCGACGGCTCGCGCTCGGCGAGTTACTGCGACGGCGGATCGAACAAGGGCCGGCTTGGCTCCAGCGGTTGTCCGGAAAGGTGGATGTGAGCGTGATCGTCGCGTTGCTCATCCCGCTGACGTTCGTCGGATCGCTATATGCCTTCAATCGGGTAGGGAGTACGATCGCCGGGAATTTCTGGGAGAAGTTGAACCTTCCTATGCCTCCGCCACAGTGATGGCTGGTGAGCGAAATAGGAGGGGATTTCGAGACGGTCGCGAGCGCGCCCTATGATGATTCCGTTTCCGAGTGCCGAATGGGCGCAGGCCCTCCGCGAAGCGATCAACGCGAGTCCGGCGTATCGAGAGTCGGCCGCCGATTGGGAGGCGGGGCCGATTTGTTTCGTCATCTGCACGGACCAGGGGAAGACCTACCTGTGGCTGGAGCTCCATCGCGGGGAGTGTCGCGCGGCGGAGCTGGTATCGCCGGCTGAAGGGGAGCGCGCGCCGTTTCTCATCTCCGCCGAGTATGAGGAGTGGAAGCGGATCTTGCGTGGGCAGCTCGATCCGGTGCGCGCGATCTGGATGGGGAAACTGAAGGTTCGGGGGGATCTCTCTCTTCTGCTGCGCTACATGCGGGCCGCCCAGGAGCTGCTCGCCTGTGCCGCGCGTGTGCCCACCCAATTTCGGGAGGAATCATGAGGCAAACGGATTCGGCGTGGTCGGATTCCGTGAGAGCGAGGACGACGATGCCAATGGTGGAACGACTTCGGGCCCACGTTCGGAGCGTTCGGGCGCGAACGCTCGCTGTGCTCCAGCATATCCCGCCGGATCGGGCGAAGTGGCGGCCGGTCGAGGGGATGCTCACGCTCGGGCAACTCGTGCGGCATCTCGCCCAAGCGGAGATGATGTGGCAGGAGGTCGTGAAAGGGCATTGGGATTTAAAGCAGCTTTTGGCCGTGCGCCGCGACCTGGATCTGATCGAAGCGACCGGTCCGGTGGAAAATCTCATGGCCGAGCTGACGCTCCTTGAGGTGACGCACCGGCAGACGTTAGAGCTGCTGGCGACGCTCACGGATGAGGACCTGGCGCGCTCGATGAATGGGCTGGCCGGTCGGGTGACGCTCTACGACGTGATCCTCGGCCTCTGCGAGCACGAGGCGCATCATCGAGGGCAGATCGTGGCCTATCTGCGAATGCTGGGCGTTGAACATCCCTCCCCCTGGGGATTTTGAGCCCTGATCGTATCCGTGATGACGCGCGATCCCCAGACCTCGCGCGTGGGAGACCTTTGCTCTTGTCCTCTGCGGGCCAACGCGGTATAAGTGTAGGGAGAGCATCACGAGAGGGGATATGTTCACACCGCCTTTGGAACAGGAGGAGCGCGAGCAACGGTGGAGGCAATGGAAGATCTTGCTGATCACCGTCGCGGGGTTTGCTCTCGTCGCCGGATTTCTTCTGTACTGGAGCGCGCGGCGCACGACGTCGGGGCCGGGAGGAATGGCGGGAACGGCGCTCACGGGATTCGTCTCGGTAGGTTCGCCCGAGTTCGAGGCGTATCGCCGGTTCGTGACCGTGGAGGATCAGGAGGCGACTCAGGCGCAAAACCTCATCGGGCAGAAGCAAGTCGTCGTCTACGGGCGGCTCACCAATCGGGGCGCGCGCACGCTCACGGGCGTGCAGGTTCGGGCTATCGTCTATGACATGGAGGATCGGCCCGTGGCTGAGCGCACGGCCTTTCCCATTCCGCGCCGGAGGCCGAGCCTTGGGCCGAGCGAGTCCATGATCATTCAGGTCAACGTGGATAACGTCCCGCCGAAGGCGAACCTAGCGCGGTTCGAGATCGTGATCGAAGGGCTCCGCTTCCAATGACCATCCGGCCAAGTGGCAAGACGCGTGCGCGAGCGCGTGGCCTTCCACCTTCGCTCGCCTCTGGGAACGGGGAGGAGCGAACGATGAGAAGAACATTCGTCTCTCGCTTGGAAGTTGCGAGTTTCGCTCTGGTGCTTGCGCTGGTCTCTGTGGTTTGGGGGCATCAGCAGCGAGCTTCCGCGCCGACGCGTCGCGCCCCGGGCCTGTATGCGATCTTCGAGACGAGCATGGGGCGAATCGTATGTCGGCTCTTCGAGCAAGAGGCGCCGAAGGCCGTCGCCAACTTCGTCGGTTTGGCCGAGGGGACCAAGGAGCATCTGTCGCCGCGCACGGGGCGAAAGATCAAGAAGCGATTTTACGATGGCCTGATGTTTCATCGCGTTATTCCGAACTTCATCATTCAATCGGGAGATCCGACGGCGACCGGGCGCTACACACCGGGCTACACGTTCGAGGATGAGATTCGTCCGAATCTGAAATTCGACAAGCCAGGGCGCTTGGCGATGGCCAATCGCGGGCCGAACACCAACGGGAGCCAATTCTTCATCACGGTGGCTCCGGCCCCGCATTTGAATGGCAAGCACACGATCTTCGGCGAAGTCGTTGAAGGGTTGGACGTGGCGCGGCGCATTGCCAACGTCCCGCGCGATGCGACGGACAAGCCGATCCGCCCCGTACTCATCCAGAAGGTGATCATCGAGCGCGTGAAGTGACGTGAGCTCGGGGCGATTCGATCGCCGATCCGAGTCCCCACAGACAGAGGGAGGGCCCTCTGGTGGGTGAGGAGGAAGGGGTATGAGATTCGCCACACTCGTAGAGTATTTCGAGCGCCTGGAAGGGACGACCAAACGGCTGGAGATGTTCGACATCTTGAGCGAGCTGTTTCGCGAAGTGGGGGCTGAGGAGATCGCGCCGGTCGTTTATCTGCTGGAAGAGCAACTGGCGCCTCCCTTCCGGGGCATTGAGATCGGGATGGCCGAGAAGCTCGTGTTGCGGGCCATCGCGAAGGCCACCCGCGTTGACGAATCGCGTGTGCTGACGCTTTACAAGAAGCTGGGCGATCCGGGGCTGGTCGTCGAGCGGCTGAAAGAAGCGCCCGCGCGAGGGAAGCTCACCGTCGCCTCCGTCTACGCGCGCCTGATGGAGATCGCTGAGCAAAGCGGCGAGGGGAGCATCGAGCGGAAGGTGCACGGGCTCAGCGAGCTCCTGGCGGAAGTCGGGCCGAAAGAGGCGCGCTACATCGCGCGGTTCGTCATGGGGCGCTTGCGCTTGGGGATCGGCGATCCCACGATCCTGGATGCCCTCTCGAAAGCGGTGGCCGGCGATCGAAGCTTGCGACCGGAGTTGGAGCGTGCCTACAACCTTTGTTCCGACCTCGGATTGGTCGCGCGCACGCTTCGCGAGCGTGGTCTGGAAGGGATCCGCGCCTTTCGCGTTCGAGTCGGACATCCGATTCGCATGGCCTTGGCCGAACGCTTGCCGACGGCCGAGGAGATCATCCGACGACTCGGACGCTGTGCCGTCGAAGTGAAGATTGATGGCTTCCGCTGTCAGGTGCACAAACAGGGGGATGCGGTCGAGATCTTCTCCCGAAATCTCGAACGCACGACGCCGATGTTTCCGGACATCGTCGAGGGCGTGCGGCGGCAGGTCGCCGCGCGCGAGGCGATCTTCGAGGGTGAGGCCGTGGCTGTGAACGAAGAGACGGGTGAGATCTACCCCTTTCAGGTCACCGTGCAGCGCAAGCGCAAACATGGGGTCGAGGAGATGGCGCGCGAGTATCCGTTGGTCCTCTATGCCTTCGATCTGCTTTACTGTGACGGCACGGATTACACGCCCGAGCCCTATGAGAAGCGACGGCAGACGTTAGAGCGGATGATTCGTCCGGGCGAACGGCTGAAGCTCGCCGAGATGATCGTCACCGAAGATCCCAAGGCCGTGGAACGGTTCTTTGCAGAGAGCATCGAGCGCGGGCTAGAGGGGATCGTCGCCAAACGACTCGATGCGCCCTATCAGGCCGGGGCGCGCGGCTTCCATTGGATCAAGCTCAAGCGCTCGTATAAGGGCGAGTTGAGCGATACGATTGATGTCGTCTTGGTCGGGTATTTCCATGGACGTGGATCACGGGCGCGCTTTGGCATCGGGGCGTTGCTCGGCGCCGTGTACGATGAGGAGAGCGATACGTTCAAGACGATCGCGAAGATCGGGAGCGGCTTGAGCGAAGAGGAATGGGTGCGCCTTCGGGAGCTGCTCGATGGCTGTCGCATGGCGCATCGGCCTGCGCGCGTGGATTCGCTCATTGAGCCCGATGTCTGGGTCGAGCCGCGATATGTCGTGACGGTGCTGGCCGACGAGATCACGAAGTCGCCGGTGCATACCTGCGGCAAGCGCGATGACGAACCGGGCTATGCACTGCGCTTCCCGCGCGTCGTCGGCTGGATTCGGGAGGACAAGGGGCCGGAAGATGCGAACACCGTTCGGGAGATCCTGCAGATGTACGAAATGCAGAAGAAGGTGAAGCTCGCCGGATGAGCGTCCGTGTGAGTTCGGAGGTGTGTGGCGGACTTCCCGTGGAGGGAACTTTGGCTTTGCGGTGAGTTGAGCACGAGCGTGTCGTCGCCCCTTCCACATCGCGAGTTGGGTCCCCGTCGTGGGTTCTCCTCGATTCTGGTGCGGTGGGGGATTGTCTTTTTGACGGGCGCGGGGGTCGCGCTGGCACCGATTCCCGAAGGGATCGCGCGCACGTCGTGGCATCTGCTGGCGATCTTCCTGGCGACGATCGTGGGCTTGATCGCGCGGCCGATGCCGGGAGGGGCTGTGGTGCTCTTGGGCGTGCTCGCACTTGCCGTGACGGGGACGATGCCCGTCGGCGAGGCGCTCGCCGGATATGGGGATCCGATCGTCTGGCTCGTGCTCGCCGCCTTCTTCTTCGCGCGCGGGATGATCAAGACAGGACTTGGGCGGCGCATCGCGTTCCTCTTCATTCGCGCCGTAGGGCGACATTCGCTCGGCCTCGGGTATGCGTTGGCCGCGACGGATCTGGTGCTGGCGACGATCATCCCGTCCAATGGCGCGCGCTGTGGGGGGATCATCTTTCCCATCGCGCGCAGCTTGGCCGAGGCGTATGATTCGCGGCCCGGGGATTCCGCGCGTCGGCTGGGCGCTTTCCTCATGGTCCTCGTGTATCAGTGTGAAGTCATCGTGTGCGCGATGTTTCTGACCGGTCAGGCGTCGAATCCCTTGATCGCGAAATTCGCCGAGCAGGTGGCCGGCGTCTCGCTCACCTACGCGCGATGGGCGCTTGGCGCGCTCGTGCCGGGAGTGCTCTCGTTTCTCCTCATCCCCTTGCTCCTTTATCGGTTGTTCCCGCCGGAGCAGCAGCGCACGCCCGAAGCCGCGGCCTTGGCGGAAGCGGAATTGAAGCGCTTGGGGCCGATGTCGCGCCAGGAGAAGGCGATGCTCGCCGTCTTCTTGATCGTGGCAGCGTTGTGGATGACGATGAGCTGGCATGGGCTTCATTATGCCGTGATCGCGCTTTTGGGGATCGCGCTCTTGCTGCTAGGCGGCGTGTTGACGTGGGAAGATGTGACCTCCGAGCACAGCGCGTGGGATGTCTTTCTTTGGTACGGGGGGCTCGTGCGCATGGGCGGCGCGCTTGGCGAGACCGATCTCACGCGGCGCTTCGCCGAAGCGGCCGCGGCGGCGACGGCGGGATGGAGCTGGTGGGGGGCGTTGCTCCTTTTGGCGCTCGTCTATTTCTACGCGCACTATGGGTTTGCGAGTATCACGGCGCATGCGACGGCGATGTACATCCCCTTCCTCGTCGTTGTGCTCGCTGCGGGCGCTCCGGCTCCGCTGGCCGTACATGTGCTCGCATACCTCTCGAATTTGATGGCCGGACTCACGCATTATGGGACGACGCCCGCGCCCATCTATTTCGGTGCCGGATACGTCGCGCAGACGACATGGTGGCGGCTCGGACTGATCGCCTCATGGGTCAATCTGGCCATCTGGCTTGGGATCGGGCCCGCATGGTGGAAGATGCTTGGTTGGTGGTCGTAAGCGGCGTGCGAGCAGGGGGCGGGCTACGCGCGCTCGGATGCGCCAAGAGAGGCGCCTCATCAGCGTGAGCCTCCGTGGAGAGCATTCCGGACCGTTGCTCGATGCGGTGAGGTTTCGATACTTTTTCAAGCGGAGGAGGAGATGGACACGCTCACGCACGGCTTGATCACCCGGCTTTTCGCAAAGGCCCTTGTGCCCGAGCGACGCGATCTCGTCGTGCTCGCGACCCTCTGCAGCGTGCTGCCGGATGTGGACATCTTCTACGGCGCAGGCGATCCGTTGGCCGGGCTGCAGAACCATCGGGGGTTCACACATTCGCTCTTGGGGGCGGCCCTTCTGGGATTCCCATTGGCCGCCCTCACGTATTTTCGTCTCCCCCACGCGCTTCTTGAGCGCGTGCGAGAGCGTTCGCCACTTTCACGTGATGCGGAGAACCGCGTGATGCAGGATGGACCAGCAGGCCTCTCGGAACAGGCGGCCCATGGCTTCTGGGCCTTTTATCTGGCGAGCGTTCTTGGGATCGGTTCGCACATCTTCTTCGATCTGGTGACGTCCTATGGGACGATGATCCTGCAGCCTTTTTCCGATCGGCGATTCAGTCTCGATCTCTGGTTCATCATTGATCCCTACGTGTGGCTGATCCTCAGCGTGCCGTGGCTGCTGCGGCGCGCGCTCGGACCGGAGGGGCTTCGAATTCGACGGGTGGGGTGGGAGTATCGCATCGGTGCGTTGCTCCTTGTGGGGTATATCGGGCTCGCCGCCGGCGTGCAAGTGATGGCGCTTCGGCAGCTGGAGGCGTGGGCGAGCGCGCATGGCGTTTCGGCCACGACGATCGGGGCGATCCCCGTCGCCTTTTCGCCGCTTCATCGCAAGGGCATCGTCATGACCTCCGATCGCGTCTACGACATTCCGGTCTACGTGCCGCGCGCTGCTCTTGGGCCAATCGCCACATATCCTTCGCCGTTTCGCACGGACGATCCGTTCATCGTGCGCGCATGGGAGACACCGTATGGGAAGCGTTATCGGTGGTTCGCACGCTTCCCGCTCGCTGTACGCCTCGATGAGGGCGAGCGGCGGCGCGTCATCCTCTACGACTTGAGGTTCCAGGGACGATTGGAGGACCTGGACGCCGTCGGCCGAGCGATCGCGCACGTGTTCCTCACGCGTTGGCCCCAATTGATGGAACAGAAGCGACAGGCTTTGGAGGTCATCTTCGACGCTCGCGGGCGCGTCGAGCGCGTCACCTTTTTGCACTGAGCGAAACCGATGTCGGAGGAGCGCATACCTCTCTCGATCCCCGGGCATTCGGCGATTGAAGTGCGGGTTCGCCGAGGACGGCCGATCGCGTATAAGATCAAGGTCAAACCGGAGGATTTTCAAGTTACGGAGATCGCTGATCTCACGCCGTCCGAACGCGGACGGTATCGCCTCTATCGGTTGACCAAAGCCGGGTGGAACACGACCGATCTCTTGCGGCGGCTCGCGCGGAGGTTCCGTCTCCCCTACGAGGCGTTCTCCTACGGGGGACGAAAAGATCGTCACGCCCTCACGACACAGTACATCACGATTCGCGATGAGCGCGACCTCTCGCTCGCCGAGCCCGCGTTCTCGCTCCAAGCTTTGGGGTGGACGGATGAGCCGATGACGCCTGAGTTCATTCGGGGCAACGAGTTTCGAATCACGCTGCGGGCGATGCGAGCTGAAGAGGTCGTCCACCTAGAGCGCAATCTTCGCGCCGTGCGAGACCATGGCCTGCCGAACTATTTCGACGAGCAACGCTTCGGCTCCTATGATCGAAAGCGCGGCTTCATCGCCGAGTGGCTCGTGAGGGATCAGTGGGAGGAAGCGCTGCGGATTTATCTCACGCTCTGCTATCCCATGGAGAAGCGAACGGCCAAGGAGCGCAAGCGCTATTTCCTCGAGCATTGGGGGCAGTGGGCGGCGTGTCTGGAGCGAGCGAAGACGGTGACCGAACGCCGCATTTTTCACTTCTTATGGCGACGCGGGGGGGACTACGTGGGAGCCGTCAATCTCATCCCGCGCGAGGAGCTGGCCATGATCCTCTCGGCCTATCAATCCTTCCTCTGGAACGAGATGGTGCGAGAGATCGTGCGGACGTGGGCCTCGCTGGTCCTCGAAGTGCGCGGCGTCGTCACGCGATATGCCTTTTACTTGACCCTCTCTCGTGATGCGCTCGATTACTTGCGGGGAGTGAAACTCCCCACGCCTGGACCGGGCGCGTCGCTCGCCGATCCGTATCTTGAGCACGTGTATCAAACGGTTTTGGAGCGCGCGGGGATCGGTTCAGATCGGGTCTTCGCGCTGAAGAAGCTGCGACGGGCTTATATCAAGGCCGTTCCGCGCGACGTGATCCTGTTCCCGGAGGAGCTGGAGTTGCTCGAGGTGGCGCCGGACGAGCTGTATCCGGGTTACGTGAAAGCAGTGTTGCGCTTCATCCTCCCGCGCGGCGCCTACGGCACGATGGTGCTCAAGCGCCTCACGCTGCGCCTCAAAGACGTGTAGCCGACCGCTTCTGGCCCGACGACCCCTTGCAGTGTGCCCCCACCAATGACTCCATCGCCTTCAGCTCGATGCCCGCCTCACGCGGATAAGGAGGACACCCACTCGGGTGGCGTCGGCGTGCCCCGCAGCTTCTGCCAAAATTCCTGAGCGATCTTCACGCGCTCTTCATGCGTGCGCCCTTGCTCGAGTGCCCGAAATAGCTCGTGCAAGAGCTGCTTGCGCCGCTTCAGCTTCCGATGTCGGCGTTGGCGCAGCTCCTGTGCGCGCGTTCCCGCTCCCATGGCACATCTGCCTCCTTTCCGGTTCGGGAAAGGTCTCGAACGCAAATCTTATAGACGATCTCCCCCACCTTGTCAAAATCCGGAGCGCCCTCGCATCACTCTCTAATGGTCGGTCGTTGGATCGAACTGGGATCGCGCTCCTGCGTGATCGGGGACGCGCGCCACCTTTGTAGCCGCGCGATCGAAGTTCTTCAACGCGGTGGCGATCGTCCCATGGGCGAAAGCGGGCGAGCGGGCATGGCGGTCGGTTGATTCCGGTGAGCGTGGGCCGTCGCGCCTCTCACCGAGCATTCAAAATTTCCCGTGCGAGGGGATTGTGCGGGTCCCGACGCAGGACGCGTCGAGCCCATGTGCGCGCCTCTCGTTTCTGACCGCTTCGCCAGAGGGCTTCCGCCAAACCAAGGTAGCTCTCCATATGAAGCGGATCTCGGTCCAGGGCCTTTTGGAATTGCTCGCGAGCTTCGCGGAGCTGCCCGGTGTTCAGGAGAAAGAGCCCGTAGTTGTAGTACGCGAGCGCTTGATCCGAATGCGCGCGCGTGATCTCCTCGAAGAGGGCGCGGGCCCGCGTGGTCTCTCCCATCTCGGCGTAGATCATCGCCAGAAGCGTGCGCGCTTTGAAGTGGTGGGGATTGGCTTCCACGCTTCGCCGCGCGAGCCTCAAGGCGTCGGCCAATTCTCCCCGCTGGAACCGCAGCGCGGCCAGATGGAAAAGCGCGAGGCCGTTTTCCGGGTCGGCCTGAAGCCATCGTCGGCACGTCTCTTCGAGCGCTGCAAATTCGCGGGCTCCGGCCAAGCAAGCCGTGTAGCGTTCCAAGAGGCGGGCATCGTCTGGCGTCGCCCGAGAAGACGTCGCGCGCCGTCTCGGAGATCGCGAGAAGATCCTCTCGACCTCCTCCCGAAGAAGGGCGAGACAATGATCATAGCGCTCCTCCTCTTCGTACCAGGCCGCGAGCGCAAGTCGCGCGTCGAGATTCCGCGCGTCGTCCTGCAGCAATCGCTCGTAGAGCGCCTTCGCTTCCGCTCGCTGCTCCCGCGTTCGGGCGACGCGCCGGAGCCCATCCAGGGATTCGCGCGCGCGAGGGTTTCGTTCGAGAGCCCGCCGATATTCCTCGAAAGCCTCGGCGAAACTCTCGGCGCGCTCATACATCTGCCCTTTGTTTTGAACGCTCTCCCAGGTCGCGCGTTGCAAGACCGTTCGAATTGCCGGAGGCGGCGGCAACGCGCGGGGGAATTCGCGCAACGCCTGAAGGTTCGAGCGGCTCGTCTGCGCATGCATCGCGCGCGGGCTGGAGAACTCCAAGATGGGATGATCGTCCGTATGAAGTGGCGCCCCTTGAGCGAAGCGGTCGAGATCATCGTCGCGCATCACGTAGAGGCTGAGCACGGTGTAGAGGTCCATGATCCCGAGGCGCCGGAGGTCCTCCCGCACCGCAGCGCGATGGAAATTTCGCTCCAAGCGGGACAGATCGAGATCGAAAGCAGGATCCTTCGCGCCGATCAACAGCAGATCGTTCTCGTTGAGCGCCCAGAGGAATGCGCGTGGAAAGACCGCGTGAAACGTTCGCAGCAGCGTCTTCAGGTCTTGTAAGGGCATGTTGTAGTTGTGGAACCATTGGCCGAAGAGTCCACCATCGGTCAACCGCGCTCGCACAAGCTGGAAGAATTCGCGGGTGAAGAGCGCGCTCATGCCCGCCATCCAAGGGTTCGAGGGTTCGGAGATGATGGCGTCATACGATTCCCCCGTGAAGAGCAGGAAGTTTCGTCCATCACCGAGGATCAGGCGCGCGCGCGGATCGTCGAGGACGCGATCGTTGACGTGCTCGAAGAACCGGGCCGCCTGCACGACTTCGGGCGAGATCTCCACGATGTCCACGCGCTCAAGTGGATGCTTCAGGGCGGCGCCGGCCGTCACCCCGCTCCCCAAGCCGATGACGCACGCCCGTCGGGGACGATCGGCCAGAAGAAGCGGCAGGTGTGCGAGTAGCTTCTGCGTGAACATGTCGGCTCCGCCATCGCTTGCGTCCACTTTCCCGTCGAGCGAGAGTTGATGTTCCTCCCCCACGCGGCGGACAGCGACCGTGGCCAAGGCGCCTTCTTTGTAGAAGAGCAGGTCGCCGCGATGGGCGATGACGTCCGCATCCACATCGGCATAGTACGGCGCGTATTTATAGAGCCCGGCCGAGAGTCGTTCCACATCCCAACGTGGGAGGAACCCGAAGAGCAGGAAGAAGAGGCCGAAAAGGCTCGCCACAAGACCGAGGCGGATGCCGGCTCGGATCGAGAGTCGCAGCAGCAACCCCGCGCTGATTCCCACGTTGACGAGGATGCCAATCCAGAACGCGCGCTCGGTCCCCAGGTGAGGGATGAGGAGAAGTCCTGTCAGCAGAGAGCCCAAAACGGCTCCCGTGGTGTTCGCGGCCAAGGCTCGTCCCATGTCTCCGCCGATAGCGTGCTCCTCTCGAACGTAGAGCTTGACGATCGTGGGGAACGCGGCACCCGAGAGCATCGTGGGGACGAGCAAGAGGCCCGCGATCATCGCTCCTTGCCAAAGCTGAAGTCGGGCATGGTGTTCCGCATGGGTCTGCACGATCTCGCCCACCAGAAGCGGCAAGCGGTTGAAGATCGGCACGGTTGCCGCGACCGAGAGTCCCAGGAGGATGTAGAGGCTCGCCAAAAGCCATGTGAGCTTCTCCTGTCCATTCGCGCGCTCTCCCCACCGATCGCTCCATGAGGCGAACAAACGGCTCCCCAGTGCGAGTCCCAGGATGAACATCGTCAACATCAGGCTGAACGCGTAGACGGTCGGCCCGAGCAGCAGGGCGAGGACGCGCGTGTAGGCGACCTCGTAAAGGAGTGCGGCGAATCCGGAGAAGAAGAAGATGGCCAGAAGAAACGAGGGATGAGCCGGCGATGTTCGCGGAGCGGCACCCCGTCGCTTCGTGCTGTCTGGGATACTGTCAGTGCGGCCTCCAGTCGAAAGGAGCGCTTCCCGGCGCTCGGCTGAGGTGGCGGCGCGGGCGCATCCGAAAGCGATCACGGCGACGAGGACGTTCAACGCCACGGCGAGCATTTGCGTTCGGCTGAGCCCCAGTGCAGGGATGAGGAGGAAGCCGCTGCTGAAACTACCTGCCGCCGCGCCGAACGTATTGATGGCATAAAGCCGGCCGATTTCGCCGCCCAGCTGTGCGAAACGTCCGCGGCCGAAGAACGCACCGAGCACGGGGAACGTTCCTCCCATAAGCATGGTCGGGGGAAGCAGAAGAAGTGCGCTCGCGATCACTTTCGTCGTCGCGAAAAGTCCAGGGGATAAAGCGCGATGCCCGGAGATCATCAGTGGTTCGAGCCACGAGCGGCTTCCCAAAAGTACGAGCGCCCAAAACCCGATGCCGAGTTCCATGAGCGCATAAGCGCGGAGCAGCTCCGAAGGTCGCGACCACCGCGTCGTCCGTCGCCCGAAGCCGTAACTGCCGATCGCTAATCCGCCCATGAAGACGGCGAGGATGAGGCTCGTGGAGAGGAGCGGGTTCCCCAGTAGGAACGAGAGCGCGCGCATCCAGAGGACTTCGTAGAGGAGGCCGCAAAATCCCGAGAGCAGGAAGCTCAGCATCAACGCATGTCGGAGGCGACGGCTCGACATCATTCTGGTGCCGGAAGTGTATCCGAAGAGGCGGTCGGGGGTCAATTCGGCGGAGACCGCATGCCGACGGCGGTGAAGGCGAGGACCGTCATCGTGGCGGGAGAAACGGTTGCCTTGCGCGTGGATTTATGGTATAACGTGCGCCGCTCGTGAATCCAAATTAAGGAGGGGGTGAGGGTATGACGAAAAGGTGGTGGGGTTTGGCACTCGCTCTTCTCCTCAGTGCGTCGCCTCTTCCCCTGTTCGCTCAGGAGATCACCGGGCACATCAACGGGCGCGTCACCGATGAGAAGGGCGATCCGATTCCGGGAGTGAAGGTCGCGCTCACAAGTCCCGTGCTGATGGGCGAGCGCGTGACGACGACGAGCGAGCTGGGCACGTATGCGTTCACGGCCTTGCCGCCGGGCATGTACGCGCTCAAGTTCGAGGCATCGGGATTCAAGACGCTCATCCGCACGGACATCGAAGTGCGCGTCGGGTTCACGGCGACCATCAACGTGAAACTCGAAGTGGCAGCCATTGAAGAATCCGTGACGGTCGTTGGCGAGACGCCGATCCTAGATGTCTCGACGACGCAGGTGGGCGTCAATTACACGGAGCGGTTGTTGAAGGAGCTGCCGACGGCGCGCGACATCTGGGTGACGCTGGCGATGACCCCGGGCATTACGATGATCGGGCGGCATGATGTCGGCGGCTCGACCGCGGGGACGCAGACGGGCTATCGAAACTATGGCGCGCAGGGCCAGAACTGGCCGAACATTGATGGGGTGATCACGGCGGAGGGA
Organism: Acidobacteriota bacterium; assembly: GCA_030550025.1. GTDB lineage: Bacteria > Acidobacteriota > Blastocatellia > HR10 > HR10 > HR10. Next base: position 113,720 of record JAUQQC010000002.1, read on the forward strand.
TCTGCGGCCGCTGGCTTCTACTACGACTACGGCGCGTTCACCGAGATGCAGATCGTGGCGGCATCCAATAGCGCGGAGGTCCCCGTCCCCGGCACTTTCATCAACACGGTCATCAAGACGGGAACAAACGAGTTTCATGGCGACTTCTACGTGGACTATGAGCGCGAGGGCTGGAACTCCGATAACGTGAAAGGGCGGAGTTACCGACTGCCGACGGGAGCAATCCTTCCGCTTGTGGACATGGGCATCCCGCGCGCGGCCAAGATCAAGCTCTACAACGACTGGAATGCGAACGCGGGTGGACGGATCATTCGCGATAAGCTCTGGTGGTTCGCTTCCTGGCGCGATCAGCGCAACCATGCCGGTGCGCTCGGCTGGGTCTCCCCAAAGGGGGAGAAGGACCTCTTCCCCACGCGCTTGCAGAATCAAACGATCAAGCTGACGTATCAACTCACGCCGAAGAATACGATCCATTGGTTCGCGCAAGGGGGGCGTAAGATCCAGCCCTATCGCAACTGGCTCGCGCCAGCGCCAGATCGGTTCACCTCTCCCGATGCCGTCGCCAATCAAGATTCGTGGTCCTGGGCGGGAAAGATCCAGTGGGTCTCAACGCTCACGCCGAAGGTGTTGCTGGATGTGAACGTGGGACACATGGGCTATGACTGGCCGCAGCGTCCGTACAGCAATCGGCCGCGTTACCGCGATTTCAATAACTCGCTCTTTCAAATCGGTCCGCCCGAAGGTGCCTTCTTCCTGAACGAGCAGCGGCGCTGGCAATGGCAGGGCCACCTCTCCTGGCGTGTGGATAATTTCCTGCGCGGGAGCCATAACCTGAAGTTCGGCGTCTGGCGACTCTTCGAGGCGCGGCGGCGAACGGAATACGGCGTCTGGGCGGGCAATGCGCAGGACGTCGTCTACTGGTTCCGCGGCTGTACGGGCGTGGCGCCGAACCTCTCCTGCGATACGGCGACGCCGGTCGAAATCCGGCAGTACAGCTATCCCTGGTTCTTCCATCACGGGCTGCACACGACGTCGTTCTTCGTGCAAGACGGGTGGGAGTTGGGGCGGCACCTCCGACTCAATCTCGGGATGCGCCTGGATAGCTACCGCAATTTCTGGCGGGATCAGAAGCAGCCGGCGGGGCGCTTCCAGCAGGAGTACGTGATCCCGAAAAACGATGACGTACTCAATTGGACGAGCGTCGCCCCGCGCTTGGGCCTGGCCTGGGACCTCTTCGGCAATACGAAGACCGTGATTCGCCTGAGCTACGGGCGCTACTACTTCAATCCGAGCACGGACATCGTGGCGGCTGTCAATCCCTCAACGCTCACCTACAAGCGATTCGCGTGGAACGACAAGAACGGCGATCGCGATTGGTCGCCCGATGAGTTGACGCTGATCGCCGTCGTCGGCGGGCAGAATCGAACGCTCGATCCGAACGTTAAGCATCCGTACACGGATGAGTTCACGGCAGGGATCGAACGGGAGTTGATGCGCGACCTCTCGGTCCGCTTCAACGTCGTGCGGAAGTTCGAGAAGGATCGGTGGACGAGCTTTCCGCTCCATGCCCCCTTCTCGGCCTACGCTGTGCCGGTGACGGTGACCGATCCCGGACGCGATGGGCGGGTCGGGACTTCGGACGATCGTCAAATCACGCTCTATGATATTGACGATGTGGCTCGGCTGGCGAATCCGCGGTTCCTCATCGCGACGAATCCGGCCTATCAGAACAACTTCACGGCCTATGAGATCGAGGTCTTCAAACGGATGTCGCGACGGTGGATGTTGATCACCGGATACACGATCGAGAAGCTCAACGGTTGGACCGAGGGGCTCAATGATCAATATCCGACTAATCCCAATGCCTTGCTCAACAGCGCCCGTCACACGTGGGAATGGCTCTACAAGCTGCAAGGGATTTACGAGTTGCCCTGGGGCTTGCAGTTCAGCACGGTCTTCAAGCACCAGCGGGGCGATCCGTATCAGCGAACGTTCGCCGCGACGCTCCCGAAGCTGCGGACGGTCACCGTCGTGGCCGAGGGGTTCGATTCCGGCTTGCGCTTGCCGAATGTCAATCTCTGGGACGTGCGGTTTATGAAGCGCTTCCGGATCGCCGAACGGCATCGCGTGGATGCGATGTTCGATCTCTTCAACGTGCTCAATGCGAACACGCCATTGGCGGTTGTGACGACGACGGGAGCGCGCTTCGGGCAGCCGACGCGCATCCTGGGGCCGCGCGTCTTTCGGTTGGCATTCCGGTACTCGTTCTGAGTGGGTGAGCCGTCGGTCGTGCGGAGTGCGCGCGGCCGACGGCGCCCGCGATTCTCGAATATGGCAGTGAGAGCCGTTTCGCCCTCCATCCGCTGAAGGGGTGAGTTGATCTCGCTGCCGATTTTTTTCTCTTCTCGAACGCCCTGCGGGGGAAAGGAGGACAAGCGATGAAGCTGACGCGGAAGGAGTTCCTGGAGTTCACCACTCGAGCCATGATGGGCGCACTGGTCGCGCCCGATTTCTTCCATTTCTTGGAAGCACCGCGCGGGTTCATCGAGGACATCCTTGAATCGCCGCGCGTGAAGAAGATCCACAAGTACATCGAGGAGCACAAGGAGGAACATATCGCCAAGATCCAGCGCGATCTCCGGCAGCCTTCCGTGAGCAGTTGGAACTTGGGGATTCAAGAGATGGCCGAGCTGATGCGGGAATCGTTCAAAGCGTTGGGGTGTAAGGAAGCGGAGCTGGTCAAGACGGATGGCTATCCAGGCGTCTGGGCGTGGTACGATGCGGGCGCGCCCAAGACGATCTCGACCTACATGATGTACGATACACAGCCCTTCAATGAGAAGGAGTGGTCCTCGCCACCGCTGGCAGCCAATCGGGTGAAGATGGACCCATTCGGCGAGGTGATCATCGCGCGAGGGGCGATCAACTCCAAAGGCCCGAATCGCATGTTCCTGAACGCGTGCGAGGCGATCATCGCTTGCGAGGGGAAGCTGCCTCTCAACATCATGTTCACATGCGATGGGGAGGAGGAACAAGGCAGCCCGCATTTCCATCAAGTGCTCGCCCCGTACATCTCTCGACTTAAGACGTGTCGCGCGCATTTGAGCGCCGGCCCATCGCAGAATCGCGATGGATTCGTCAACATGTACCTAGGCAACAAGGGGATCGCCTACGTGGAGCTGGAGTGTCATGGCCGATACTGGGGGCGTGGGCCGCAGCGCATGCCCATTCACTCGAGCCGCAAGGCGATTTTAGACAGTCCCGTCTGGCGCTTGGTGAAGGCCCTCTCGACGATGGTGGACGAGACGGGCAATAAGATCCTGATCGAGGGCTACTACGATGCCATCGTGCCGCCCACCGAAGAAGAAGTGATGCTCGTCAACACGTTGATCGCGCGATTCGGCGAACGCGCGCTCGCCTCCGAGCGCGAGAACGTGAAGGTGTGGATGAACGATTGGTCGGCGGCCGAAGCGATCTGGCATCTCGTCTTCGATACGACGCTTAACATCAACGGCATCTGGGCGGGCTACACGGGGCCGGGTTCGGCGACGATCCTGCCCGAGAAGGCGGCCGTGAAGATCGACAGCCGGCTCGTCCCGAATCAGGCGATTGATGAACAGATCGCGCTCATTCGCCGCCATCTCGACAAACATGGCTTCAGCGATATCAAGATGACGAAGCTCGGTGGCGGCGACGAATGGTCCCGCACGAGCGTTCGCGCGCCGGTCGTGCAGGCCGTGCTCTCCGTGTATAAGCATTATGGGATTGAGCCTGCGATCTGGCCGCGCTCGGCCGGTTCGAGTCCGCAGGCGCAATACACGCGTCCGCCGCTCAACTTGCCCGCCTGTTCGGGCGGACTCGGCCATGGCGGTCGCGCGCATGCCGTTGACGAATATCTGGTGATCGAAGGGAACGATCGCGTCGCCGGGCTTGTCAAGGCCGAGCAGTCTATTGTAGACATCCTCTTCGCGTACGCCTACTGGCCGGAGTGAAGGAGGCGAGCCGGAGGGGATGCGTAGGGGCCTCTCCTCCGGCCGAGATCGTCTCCGAAACTCACCGGGCATGATTTCGTGAGGGAGGGGGGGGATATGCGGAGCAGGCTGATGGGATCTCGACGACGGTTCGCATGGTTCGTCCTCTTTGTGCTCCTGCTTCTTGGGTTCCACTCGCTTTTCTCGCCGTCGGCGTTTGGGACCGCTCAAGAGCGCGCGCTGCGGTATGATCCGAAGCTCTATCAGGCGATGCAATGGCGCCTGATCGGACCGTTTCGCGGCGGGCGCGTGACGGCTGTCGCTGGCGTGCCGAGCCAACCGCTGGTCTTCTACATGGGCGCGACCGGGGGAGGTGTTTGGAAGACTGAAGACGGGGGCATGACCTGGCGGAATATCTCCGATGGGTATTTCAAGACGGGCTCGATCGGCGCGATCGCCGTCGCCGATTCGGACCCGAACGTCCTTTACGTTGGCACGGGCGAGGCGTGCCCGCGCGGCAACGTCTCGCATGGGGACGGGGTGTACAAATCCACCGATGGCGGGAAGACGTGGGTGAACGTGGGGTTGCGCGATACGCGCCATATCGCGCGGATTCGCATCCATCCGCAGAATCCGGATCTCGTTTATGTCGCGGCGCTCGGGCATGTCTTCGGTCCCAATGAGGAACGCGGCATCTTCCGCTCCAAGGATGGAGGGAAGACGTGGGAGAAGATCCTCTACGTGGATGAGAAGACGGGCGCGATTGATCTGGCCATGGATCCGACCAATCCCCGTATCCTCTATGCTGCGTTTTGGCAAGTCTTACGTCAGCCTTGGGCGCTCATAAGCGGTGGTCCTGGCAGCGGACTTTACAAGACGACCGATGGCGGCGACACGTGGACCAAGCTGACGAATGGGCTCCCGCAGGGGATCAAGGGGCGCATTGGCGTCGCCGTCTCTCCAGCACGACCCGATCGCGTCTGGGCGATCGTGGAAGCCGAAGATGGGGGCGTCTTTCGCTCCGACGATGGAGGGCGAAGTTGGAGGCTCGTGAATCGGGAGCGAAAGTTGCGCCAGCGCGCGTGGTATTACTCGCACATCTATGCCGATCCGAAGGACCCTGATACGGTCTATGTCCTCAACGTGCAATTCTTCAAATCCATCGACGGAGGGCGCACCTTCGACATCACCATTCGTGCGCCGCATGGGGATCATCACGACCTCTGGATCAATCCGAACGATCCGCAGATCATGATCAACGGCAATGACGGCGGAGCGAACGTCACGTTCAATGGCGGACAGACGTGGTCGCCGCAGAGCAATCAACCGACGGCGCAATTCTATCGCGTGGCTGTGGACAATCGGTTCCCCTACTTCGTGTATGGTGCGCAGCAGGACAACACGACCGTCGCCATCGCCAGCCGCACGACGGGTCCGGGCATTGATCGGCCAGACTGGTATCCGGTCGGCGGCGGCGAGAGCGGATATGTGATCCCGCACCCGCAGGATCCGAACATCGTCTACGCGGGTAGCTATGGCGGGCTCATCACCCGATACGACCATCGCACGCGGCAGGCACGCAACATCACGGCCTGGCCGCAGACGGCCGTCGGCGAAGCGGCCAAGAATCTGAAGTATCGCTTCCAGTGGAACGCCCCTATCCTCATCTCGCCCCATGATCCGAAGGTCCTCTATCATGCGGCCCAGGTGCTCTTGAAATCCACCGACGAGGGGCAGACGTGGCAGGAGATCAGCCCCGATCTCACGCGCAACGACAAGAGCAAGCAGGACTATTCCGGTGGGCCGATCACGCGGGACAACACGGGCGTGGAAGTCTACGGTACGATCTTCGCCCTGGCCGAATCGCCGCGTCAGGCGGGAGTCATCTGGGCAGGCACCGATGACGGGCTCGTCTGGGTCACGCGCAATGGGGGGAAGAATTGGGAGAACGTGACGCCGAAGGAGCTGCCCGAGTGGGGGACGGTCAACACGATCGAGGCTTCCCCACACGATCCGGCGACGGCCTACATCGCCGTACATCGCTACCGGCTCGACGACTACCGGCCCTATATCTTCAAGACGAACGACTACGGGAAGACGTGGAAGAAGATCACGCGCGGCTTGCCGGAAAACGACTTCGTGCGCGTCGTGCGCGAGGACCCGGTGCGGCGGGGCCTCCTCTATGCGGGGACGGAGACGGGCGTCTATGTCTCTTTCGACGATGGCGAGACATGGCAATCGCTGCAGCTGAATCTGCCGGTCGTTCCGATCCATGATCTCGTGGTGAAGGACACGGATCTCGTAGCAGCGACGCATGGGCGCTCGTTCTGGATCCTGGATGATCTGACGCCGCTGCGCGAGCTGACGGATGCGGTCGCGCAAGCGGATATGCACCTCTTCACCCCGCGCGCGACCTATCGCATGGAGGGAGGGAGCGCCGAGATTCCGGGTCTGGGGAAGAATCCGCCCAACGGGGTGATCGTCTACTACTTCTTCAAGCAAAAGCCCGAGGGCGAGGTGAAGCTCGAATTCCTCGACGCGCGAGGTAACGTCATTCGGACGTTCAGCAGTCGCGCCCGCGAGGAGGAAGCCCCGCCCTCCCCGATGGCGGAGTTCTTCGGGATAGGGCCAGCGCCGCAACGAGTGCCCGCCGAGGCCGGCATGAACCGATTCGTGTGGGACTTGCGGTATCCCGATCCCGTGCGCGTGCCCGGTGCTGTCACATGGGGGAGCGCGCGGGGACCGAAAGTCGTGCCGGGCACATATCAGGTGCGCCTCGTCGTTGGCGGTCGGACACTCGTGCGCTCCTTCGAGGTGAGGAAGGATCCGCGCGTGACGGCGACGCAGGAAGAGCTGCAGGAGCAGTTCGATCTCCTCATGCAAATCCGGGATGCGATCACGGATGTGCACGCGGCGGTGAATCAACTGCGCGATGTGAAACGCCAACTCGAAGAGTTGACCAAGCGCCTGAGCAACCACCCACAAGGGCGAGCGCTCGCCGATTCCACGCGCGCGCTCCAGGAGCGGCTCACGCGCATCGAGGAGGAGTTGCTGCAGACGCGGAATGAAGCGCCACAAGACCCGCTCAACTTCCCGCCCAAGCTCAACAACCAACTGATCACGCTCTATGGCGTTGTGGCCAGTGCCGACGCGCGTCCGACGGCGGCTGCCCGGGCGCGGTGGGAGGAGCTGAAGGCGGAGGTCGCGCGACAGCTCGGCGATCTCCGACAGGTCTTAGATCGAGACCTCGCCGACTTGAACCGGCGCGTGAAGGACCTGGGCATTCCGCCCATCTTCGTCACGGCGCCTCAGCAGTGATCGCCTCTTCTGCGCCTTTGCGAGGCCTCTCCCCGGAGACGACACCGGGGGAGGCCTCGTTCGGTTGCCTTTCCCCTCTCGTCTGTGCTAGCTTTGCTCGCTCAACGAGAACGTGAGCGTGAGGGGGTATGCCGAGGATCCTCATCACGAACGACGACGGGATTCATTCGGAGGGGATTCGACAGTTAGAGGAGAAACTGCGGACGGTGGGCGAGGTCATCGTCGTCGCCCCTTCGCATGAGATGAGCGCCGCTTCGCATGCCTTGACGCTCGGGCGTCCGTTGCGCATTGATCGCATTGACGATCGCCACTTCGCCGTGGATGGGACGCCCGCCGACTGCGTGACGCTCGCCATGTGCACGGTCTTGCGCGAGGCTCCGCCAGATATCATCGTCTCCGGGATCAATCACGGAGGGAACCTCGGCGACGATGTGCTCTATTCGGGGACGGTCGCGGGAGCCATGGAGGCGCTCGTCTACGGCCTGCCCGGTGTGGCCATCTCCCAGGTGGGGCGCGGCGAGGTGGATTTCGAGCCCGCGGCGCACTTCGCCGCGCTGCTGGTGCGCCGAGTCTTAGCCGAAGGGCTGCCCGAGCGCACAGTCTTGAATGTGAACGTCCCGCGCGGGCCGATTCGCGGCGTGCGCCTCACCCATCAAGGCACGCGCGTCGCGCGCATTCGTATCCACGAGGGCGTAGATCCGCGCGGACGCCGGTATTACTGGATCGGCGAAGAGCACGCCGAATGGAATCATGAGGAGATGAGCGACTACGAGGCCATTCGAGAGGGGTACATTTCGATCACCCCGCTACACAATAACCTGACGAACTTTCGCGCCCTGGAGGAATTGCGCTCCTGGGCTGCGCTCGCCGATGAACGCGCTCTCCCCGAACCGAAACGGTGATCCCTACGCCCGCGCGCGACATCGCATGGTGGAACGGCTGCGGGAGAAGGGGATTCGTGATCCGCGCGTCCTGGAAGCGATGGAATATGTCCCCCGACACCTCTTTGTGGAGGAGGCCTTCTGGCCTCGGGCGTATGAGGATCATCCGTTGCCCATCGGCTACGGGCAGACGATCTCGCAACCGTACATGGTGGCGCGAATGACCGAGCTGCTGGAGGTCAAGCCGGGAGAGCGCGTGCTAGAGATCGGCGCGGGCTCTGGCTATCAGACGGCGATCCTCGCCGTCTTAGGGGCGCAGGTCTATGCCGTCGAGCGCATCCCGGAATTGGCCGCGCGCGCGCAAGCGCGACTGGAGGCGCTCGGGATCACCAACGTCGTGATTCGCGCCTTCGATGGCACGTTGGGATGGGCGGAGATGGCTCCCTTCGATGGGATCCTCGTCGCCGCGGCAAGCCCCACCGTCCCGCAGCCGTATCTTGAGCAGCTCGCCCTCGGAGGACGCCTCGTCATGCCGATCGGCGATGAGACGTATCAACAACTCATGCGCTTGATCAAAGGGGAACGAGAGAACCGTGTGGAATGGCATGGTGGGTGCGTGTTCGTCAAGCTCATCGGACGATACGGGTGGACGGAATGAACGATTCGGAGAAGAGGCGGACCTCGGAGGAGCGCGCGGCGTCCGTTCCCGGCGTCGAGGAGGCGCGCCTCACCAGAGGTCTCCCTTTCGTTCGCCTTCCGAGGCTTGTCGTGGCGCGCTTGCGCGCGGGAATGCGTCGGCTTTATGACTGGACGTTACGGTGGGCGCGGACGCCGCAGGCCATGCTCGCTCTCTTTCTGGTCGCGTTCGCCGAATCCTCCTTCTTCCCAATCCCTCCGGACGCGCTCTTGATCGCAATGGTCGTGGCGACGCCGCGCCGATTCCTTCGCTATGCGACCGTGTGCACGCTCGGCTCGGTGCTTGGCGGGGCGTTCGGATATCTTATCGGCTATGCCTTCATGGAAGCGCTCGGCTGGCGCATCATTGACCTCTATAACGCGCGCGCGCTGTGGACGGAGTTCCAAGCGAAGTATCGGGCCTATGGACTCCTCTTTCTCGCCACGGCGGCCTTCACGCCGATCCCGTATAAGGTCGCGACGATCGCCTCCGGAGCGACGCGATTGGATTTCCTCGCCTTCGTACTCGTCTCCTCGCTGGGACGGGGGGCGCGCTTCTTCTTGGTCGCCGGGCTGCTGCGCCTTTTCGGGGAGCCGATCCGGGCGTTCATCGAGCGATATTTCGACCTGCTCTCGCTCCTTTTCGTGCTGCTGCTGGTTGCGGGGTTTCTCGTCCTCGGGTACCTGCGGTGACCGGTCGCGCGCCGATCCTCACGGACGTGCTCTCGTCGTTTCGAGGGCTTTCATCATGCGAAAGGCGTCCTTCTCGCCCAGATAATACCCCCTCACCCGCCCGAGCACCACATAGCCGTGCTTCGTGTAGAAGCGAATCGCGCGGACGTTGTCCACAGCCGTTTCCAGTACGATGGCGCGAGCACCCGCTTGGCGCAGTCGTCGTTCCGCCTCTTGAAGGAGGAGGCTCCCGATACCTCGCCCTTGCCAATCGGGGAGCACGTCTATGGTCACGAGATGTCCGACGCGAACGCTCGTGCGCTCTGAGGGGAGGCGTCCGATCTCCAGGCGCGCGATGAGGAAGCCCACGATCTCGCGCTGTGGTCCTTCGGCGACGATCGTGAAGGCGCGACGATCTCCGAGGTACAGGCGCATCTCTTCGGTCGTATAGGCGATGCCCGGTGGGAAACAGAGTCGGTCGATCTCACAGAGGCGAACGAAATCTTCCGGGCGATAGTCGCGTAGGATCATCGGTAAAGTCCAGTCGCCCGAATGTACGCTTCGACCGATTCGGGAACGAGCGCGGCGATGGATTCGCCCATTCGGATTCGCCGCCGCACTTCCGTCGCCGAGATGGCCTTCACGTCCTCGGGCAACTCCAGGCAAGCGATGCGCGAGCGGAAGCGCGCGGTCTCTTCATCCAAGAGCTGTTCCAAGGCGGAGCACGCGAACTGGCCTCGGGCGGCGACGATCATTCGGCTCGCCGAGAAGAGGTCTTCCAACACCTCCACTCGGTCGCGATAGGGGGTGTAATAGCGGCCCAGATAACGCCCTTCGCGATCGAGAAGGCGTTCGAAGGTGTCCGAACCGACGAGGAAGACGATCTCCGACGTCGCGTACTCGCGCCGCAGCGGCAGGAGCAGATCGGCGAAGAAGGGATGACTGGCTACGCCGATAGCGATCGTCGGATCGGTCTCGAACGCCACAAGAAGCATCGCCGCGCGATCTTCGAGCGGCGCCTCATACACTCGCTTGTCGGCATTGGTGAGACCGGGAACAAGGGCGATCGCCTCGAGATGGAAGTGTTCGCGCGCGCGCACGATGATCTCGACATGGGCGCGGGTGAGCGGATTGAACGAGGCGGGGAAGACGCCCAAACAGATCGGTGGCCGCTCCAAGCGACGAATCCAGGCGATCGTCGGCGCATCCGTCGGCGAGAGCGCGGCGATGGCGTGGCGGATGCGTGCCTTCAGCGCTTCGATCTCGGGCGCGCGCCCATTCGCCTTCGACATCCCCACGGAATTATATCACGACCCGTCGCTGGGATCTCCTCCCGGGTCGCGTTCGCGAAGCGAAATTCGGAAGGCGTGACTCGATCCCCGCTTCGGACAGACGGACGCTCACGAACGGGTCGCTTTCCGGGGGGATTTCGCCTTCCTCCGCACCAGGCGCTTGAGTTCGGCCATGAATTCGGAGACGTCCTGGAACTCCAAGTACACGGATGCGAAGCGCACGTAGGCGACCTTATCCAGCTCCTTGAGCCGCCGCATGATCAGCTCCCCGATCTTCTGCGTCGGACGCTCTCGGTCCGGAGAGGTGCGGACGTACGATTCGACGGCGTCCACGATGGCTTCGATCTTGGCCATCGGGATGGGCCGTTTCTCGCAGGCCTTGAGGATCCCCGCGAGGACCTTTTGACGGTCGAAGGGTTCCCGCCGTCCATCTTTTTTGATGACCATGTAGGGGATCTCATCAATGCGTTCATAACTGGTGAAGCGGCGGCCGCACTTGAGGCATTCGCGTCGGCGCCGAATCGAGTCGCCCTCGCGCGATTCCCGCGAGTCCACCACGCGGTCTTCAAGGTGTCCGCAAAATGGGCACTTCATATGCCGTTTCTCAGCATCGGCCAAGGCCGGTCGTTCGGGCGCTCATGCCCCTTTCGGTTTCACACACAGGCGGCTCAGCGAGCGTCACTTCGGCCAGGGCCAACTCGCGCAGGGTCGCCCACGAGAATCCTCCGCGTCGGAGGAACCATGGGCTCACCAAGAGAGCCGGTCCGAAGCTCACCGCGTGCAGGATCAACGCCATGCTCGCCGCCGTATTCCGCTCGATCCCGAGCCACATCAATCCCAGCTGCGTCGTCGTGTGGAACGCTCCGGCGGACCCTCCAGGGGTCGGCACCAGAGAGCCCACCATCGCGAAGCCGATGACAAATATGACGGAAGCGACTGTCAAGCGCAAGTCGAAAGCCCGTGCGACCAACCAGAAGCTCGTCGCCACAAGCCCCCACGTCGCAAGCGTATAGGCCACTGCGCGGGCCAATGCCCGAACGTCATGCAGAACTGAAAGACCATCCGCCAAATGGCGGAGGAAATTGAGGAGGGGGCGACGGAGTCTCTCCGGAATCCCGCCAGAGCGCCGTCCCAGCACATTCAGAACCCCATTGGCTCGAAAGCGAAAGACCGAAAGGCCAATCACGCTCAAGACCGAGAGCAAAAGAGCGGCCTCCCCAACGGGCTTGAGTGTCGAAAACGGCTCGCGCGAGCCGCTGGAGATGAAAAAGAGGCTCACAGCGAACGCGGCGGCTACTGTGATCATGTCGCAGATGCGTTCGATGAGGATTGTCGCGAAGGTGGCACTTGGACGGATCCGCTCGCGCAGGCTGAGGACCAATGGGCGCGTCGCCTCCCCGATGCGTCCCAGCGCGAAGATCGTGGAGAAGCCGATCACGGTCGCGGCCAGGGTGTTCCCCAAGGTGGGCGATCCCACAGCGGCTAAAAAGACCCGCCATCGAAGCGCTCGCGTCAGGTAGGTCATCAGGATCGGGACAATAGCCAGAAGGACCAGGGCTACGTGCATACGCCGCAGGCTCTCCTCGACCAGGGGCCAGTCGAGCCGATACCAGAAGGCGCCGAGAAGCCCCGCGGCCACAAGTAACCAGAATATGAATCCCTTTCGGCGCATCCCGTAGCCTGGGGCTAAGGCTATCGGAAGCCCCAACGTGGGGTCAAGTGCGATTCCCAAGTCGAACTCCGGTCTTCTCCGGGCAGATCATTGACAGGCCACCGGGAAAGCCGTAAGATAGTGCCGACGTGAGGGCGAGCGACGATGACGAAAGCCGACATCGCACGAGCGATCTATAATCGGCATGGTGGACTTTCGACGCGGGAAGCGACGGCTCTTGTGGACCTGATTCTAGAGATCATTAAAAGCCGGCTGGCTCAAGGATATAAAGTCTGCCTGGGACGCGTGGGGGTGATGGAGGTCGTCGAGCGCACATCGCGTCGAGGACGCCCGCCATCGGGCGGGAGGAAACCGACCACGCGCGTCCTGATCTTTCGACCCGCTCGAGCGCTGCGAGCGTGAAGTTGAGCATTCGATGGCAGGAGGCCTTGGGGGAGGAAAAAGCGTATGCAGCCGGTGAAGGCCATCCCAGATAAGCTCTATTTCAAGATCGGCGAGGTCTGCCAGATCACCGGTGTTCAACCCCATGTCTTGCGCTATTGGGAGACGGAGTTCCCGCAACTGGCTCCGGAGAAGAATCGTGCCGGGCAGCGCGTTTACAAGCGGCGCGATATCGAGCTGATCCTGCGGATCAAGAAGCTGCTCTACGAGGACAAGTTCACGATCGCCGGCGCGCGAAAGCGCTTGGCCGCCGAATCGCGGTTCAAGCTCTTATCCTCGGAGGCTTCGCCGGAAGCGACGGAGGGCACAGGGGAAGGCCCAACGCCACCGGTCTCTCCGAGAGTTTACCAGGTCCTTCGCGACGTCAAGCGCGGACTGGAAGAGCTGTTGGCAATGCTGAACCAAAGTGATATAATCACCCCTTCGAAGTGAGGGATTTGCGAGGACTCGCCTGAAAGAGGATTGAAATCGGGACGTGGCGCAGCCTGGTTAGCGCGCTTGCTTGGGGTGCAAGAGGTCGCCGGTTCAAATCCGGCCGTCCCGACCAGCTTTTCCGTTTTCTGCTCCTGTTATTCCCGTGTGACGAATTCCCGATCTAGAGCTTCCAGCGTCTCCACGATCCCCGTATAGGCCAGCTCCGTGTGCGACGCCATCGTCGGCCCGATGAACCCTTGGCGGCGCCATTCGTCGGCCTTGGCCTGGACTTTCAATCGCGTCTGGTCCCATGCGGGTCCGCCAAACATATCCACGCACTCCTCGGCGAAGCGCCCCTGGGCATCCATGGAGAAGGCCAGGCAAGAAACGATCGGCAAACAGAACGCCCCCGTCACCGGCGTGTTGATGGGAACGGGCATGATCGGCATCACGTGCGATCCGCGAGCGTCACCGGCGACGAAGTGTCCCAACAAAAAGGGTTCGACGATCTCCTCGGGAGCTGGGAAGATACCTTGCGTTCGGACGATCGCCACCGGATCGTCCTTACCCGTATAGCGGCCGGCGATATTGTGCAGACGCGTGGCCGAGACGGCGACGATCTGCTCATCGGGCTTATAGCGCGAGTGGATTGCCTCGACGGCGAACCGATCCGGATTTTGCAGAAGCGCTGCGACGTCCCAGATGCGCTCGGGGACATCGAGTCGAATGATCCGATCTTTGTCCTTGGCATCCATGTCAATGATGGTGAAGGTGAAGCCCCGATGCATCTTCGGGTTGAGGAGCAACCCGCCGTTGTGCATGGGATCGCAGAAGGCAGCATAGAGAGGATAGTTGTACGCGCCCGGACTGCATTTGTCGGCGGCGAACACGAGGAAGGCCTCCGCGGGCCGATCCTTGCTCTGGGGATCGCGCTCGAATTCGATCTCCGCGACGGCCGGACCCGCGCCGCGGATGTTCCCCGAGGGCGCGTCCACCAAGAGGTCTTGTCCGGCGCCATACAGCCCCTGCTTTCGGGCGACTTCGGTCGCCGCCAGGAAGCATTCCCAAGCGAAGCGATGCACGGCCGGCGCCCCTACCCCATGCGTGTGGCTCATGATGAGCGCGATGTCATCGCCCGTGAATGTGACGAGCCCATCAAGAAGCAGCCCCTTGGATCCGGAACACGCCGCTTTCATCTCCTCCCGAACGACGTGAAGCATGCGTTCGGAGGGACGCGTGTGTCCACCAATGGAACCCACGTCGGCTTTGATGACGGAAAGCGTGACCTTCATGGCTGTCCTCCCTCCTGAAGAAAATTCATCGCCCGATCTCCCGACCATCCCGGATTGGAAGGCCTATTATACCACTTGGGGGCGCCGCCCAGAAAATGCGCGCTCACCCCCGAAGCGAGAGCGGGGTGAATCGCGTCTTGTGATCGTAGACGTCCAGGCCCTCTTCCCGTTTCAAAAACGCCACGATCGCATAGGTCGCTGGTGTCGCCACGGCTTCATAGAGCGACTTCGCGAGCCATTGCGTGAGAAAGGCACGAAGAAGCGCAACGGTCGGGATCGTCCCGGCGAAGGCGAGCGTCAGAAACAGCAGCGAATCCACGGCTTGGCCGACGAGCGTGGAACCGATCGTGCGCATCCAGAGCCAGCGTCCGCGAGTGAGGAGCTTCAGGCGGGCGAGCACATAGGCATTCGTGAATTCGCCGAAGAGATAGGCCAGGAACGAGGCGATGAGAAGGCGCGGCGTATATCCGAGGATGCGTTCATACGCCGCTTGTCCATCCCAGAAGGGCGCCGGCGGCAGGACTTGGCCGATCCAGATGGCCACGACTGTGAGCAGGTTGCAGAAGAAGCCAAGCCAGATGACGCGCCGCGCCTGGGCGTAACCGTACACCTCCGTGAGGACATCGCCGAAGATGTAGCTAATCGGGAAGATGACGATCCCAGCCGGGACGACCCATCCATGAAGTTCCACGAGTTTGACGCCGGTGATGTTCGCGGTGATCAAGCACGTGATGAATCCGGCGGTCACCAGCACGAACCAGATCGAGTATCCGCCCGCATCAGAGTTCGAACCGCTTCTCATCCGGCTGTCCTCGGGTCAGCTCGCGCAGCAACTCTTCCGCGCGCCGTCGTTCTCGCTCGCGACTCTCTCGATCCAGCTCGAAGCGCACGCGAAGATGATCTCCGGCGACCACGTCCGGCGGCAGATACCGAAGCGGGATATCGAAACGGACGCGATCGTCCTCGTACAGGTAGCACACGGCGATCTCCTCTTCGATGCGATCCACGACGAGCCTCATAGACCGGTCCTCCAGCGCGCGGGAGAAATGGCTCTTGCGGGAGATGCGGCTTTCGATCTCTGGCCAGTGGGGCTCCCGATGGGGTCAAGAGCCGCCCGCACGGGCCGAGACTGATCCTCGGAGACGGCCGAATATCCTTCGGCTCGCAAGCGCGGACGCCGTCCGCGCCAGAGGTCCTCGGCGGCCACGGTCCGCTCGGGGTGAATCTCATACCGGCGTCCGTCGCTTCGAATCACAATCTCGCCTTCGAGATCGGTGCGATGCAGCTCGCGCACCCAGCGGCGCAACCGATCGAGCGTCTCTTGCGCCGGATGGCCATACTCGTTGTCCGCACCGCAGGAGATGAGGGCGACCTCCGGACGCACGCGTTCCAGGAAGGCGCGCGTCGTCGAGTGGCGCGATCCGTGATGGGCGACCTTGAGCACGCGCGCCTGAAGCGGCTCCGCAGCGTTCTCTTGTTCGATGAGGCGATCCTCGGTCTCGCGCTCGCTGTCTCCGGTGAAGAGCATGGAGAACGCGCCGTAGCTCAATCGCGCGACGATCGAATTGGCATTCTCGTCGCTGCGCGTTCCCTGAAACCGCGTCGGGAATGGCGCCAGGATCGCGAGCCTCACATCGGTGCCGATGTGGAACTCCTGTCCGGCTTCGGCGACCACGAAGCGGATCCCTTTCTCCCGGATCTTTTCCAACATGCGCGTGTACGTGCGCGTCGGATACGGTTGACCGCTGTCCAGAAACATCCGGACGGGAACGGTCTCAAGTACAGCCACCATGCCGCCGATATGATCGGCATGCGGATGCGTGGCAATGACGAGGTCGAGCTGCATGACGCCATATCGGGCGAGCGCCTCGCGCACGCGATCGGCGGCTTCCGGCGGTCCTGCGTCGATAAGCACCGCCTTGCGCTCCGGGGTGAGGATCAGGAAGCTGTCTCCCTGCCCGACGTCGAGAACAACGATGGTCAGCTCACCCGCTTGCGGAGGCGGCTCGCGCCGCCACAGCTCGAAGCGATGGAGCAGAAAAGCCGCGGTGGACAGCAGGAGGCCGAGGATCAGCAGCAGGAACGTTCGACGCGAGCTTCGCCGAATCGCCAGACGCGCTCTCCTTCCTCGGGCCATATCAAGACCGTTCGGACGTGACGGCCGGACTCACCTCCGCCCCATGCCCCACGCAGCGAACGTTGCGCGGCTCGTAGTCGGGGGCGATCTCCGTCGGATAGCGCCCCGTATAACAGGCCGTGCAATAGCGCGTATCGTCTGGATCCCCACAGGCTTCGAGCAGCGAGGCATAGCTCAGGTATCCGAGGCTATCGGCTCCCAGGAACTGACAGATCTCCTCGACGGACATTCGCGCGGCGATCAGCTCATCCTTGCGCGGCGTGTCAATGCCATAGTAGCACGGAGCGGTCGTCGGCGGACAACTGATGCGCATGTGAATCTCCCGCGCGCCCGCCGCGCGAATCATCTGCACGATCTCGCGGCTCGTGGTACCGCGCACGATCGAATCATCCACCAGCACAATGCGCCGGCCTTCGAGCAGCTCGCGCACGGGATTGAGCTTGACCTTCACCTGCAGGTTGCGGATCGCCGCACGCGGTTCGATGAACGTGCGCCCGACATAGTGATTGCGAACCAGACCGAAGACCAAGGGGATCCCCGACTCCATCGAATATCCGATGGCCGCCGCCACGCCGGAATCAGGGACTGGGACGACGACATCGGCCGAAGCCGGATGCTCGCGCGCCAGCAGCCGTCCGAGCAAATAGCGCGATTGGCTCACGGGACGCCCGAAGACGATGCTGTCCGGCCGGGAGAAATATACGTGCTCGAAGATGCACTGCGTCGGACGTTGTCGAGGGAAGGGGAAGAGCGAGCGCGCCCCCCGCTCATCCACGACGATCACTTCGCCCGGTTCCACATCGCGGAGCAGCGTGGCTCCGATCAGATCGAACGCGCAGCTCTCGGAGGCGAAGACCGTGGCCCCATTGAGCGTGCCCACAAGCAGCGGTCGAAAGCCGCGTGGATCGCGCACGGCGATCAACGCGCGCGGCGTCGCAAAGAGCATCGAATACGCGCCGTCCAGCCGCGCGAGGGCTTCGACGATCGCGCCCAGGAGATCGCGCGCACGCGCGCGCGCGATCAGATGCAACACGACCTCCGTATCGCTCGTGGATTGAAAGATCGCGCCCTCGCGTTCCAACTCCTCGCGCACGCGCAGCGCTCGCGGCATGTTCCCGTTGTGGCAGACGGCGATCTGTCCGCCATGGAAGCTGACGACCATCGGCTGCGCTTCGCGTACGCTCACTTCGCCCGTCGTCGAGTAGCGCACATGGCCGATGGCCAAGCGCCCCCGCAGCCCAGCGAACGTCTCCTCGCGGAAGACCTCGCTCACATGTCCCAAGCCGCGAACGACGTGCAGACGTTCGCCATCGGAGGTCGCGATGCCGGCCGATTCCTGTCCACGGTGCTGCAGGGCGTAGAGCCCGTAGTAGGTCAAACGCGCCGCTTCCTCGTGGTCGTAGATGCCAAAGACGCCGCAGGCTTCGCGGAGCTTCTCTTCGTTCATGGCTGATCCGCCTTCGTAACGGCTTGCTTTTACTGCACGCCGTCGGAAAAGTCAATGGCGCCTATGACAGTGAGCCCTGGCGCGCGGCTTCTTCTGAAGAGCCTCCGCGTTGCCCGCACTGTCGAATCGCTCGCTGAAGGACGTCGGCGTGCGCGGCGACGCGATACCGCTGCACGGCCGCTTCGCGCGCCGCGCGCCCCATTCGCTGTCGCAATTGCGGATCCTCCAAAAGCGCGCGCAGGCGATCATACCATTCTTCCGGAGAACGGACGAGAAATCCCGTGATGCCATCCTCGATGATCTCCGCGACGGCACCGACGGCCGAAGCGACCGTCGGAATGCCCACGGCCATGTACTGGATCGCCTTCAAGCCGGATTTCCCCACCGCCCATTCGTCCTCGATGAGAGGATAGAGGCCGATGTCCAGGGAACGAAAGTCTTCGATCTCGCGCGCCAAGGCCCATCGCCGATTCTCCACTTCGACCGTGCGCAAGCGAACGGGTTCCGCCCCGCCAACGACGAGCAGGCGAAACGTGAACCATCGCCCCAATTCTTCGAGCACGGGCAGAATCGCCTTCAGATAGCGAAACGTCGAATGGCTCCCGATCCATCCGAGCACCGGGGGATCCGAGGGCTTCGCTTTTGGCGTGAACCGATCGGTGTCCACAATGGTCGGCAGCAGAACGACCGATTTCCCTCGCGCGCGCACATAGTCGGCAATGTGCCGATTCCCGGCGATGACGACGCTGGCCCACGCGATGAGCCGATCGGTCTTGCCGAACCATTTGAGCGGCCCCACCCATCGCCCGTAGGTGGGGCTCACATAGGGCACGAATGTCGCATCGTCCAGATCCAGGAGCATCGGCTTGCGCAAGCCTCGGACGATGAGCCATTCCAAGAGTGGCGGACCAAGAGGAGCAATCTCGCGTTGAATCCACACGACGTCGGCGCTCGCGGCGCGAACGAGTATGCGCGGACTTCGCAGCAGAGCGATCAGCAGCCCCGCGACTTTTTTCTTCCAATGTCCCCGTTCGTAGAGGATGGCGAAGACGTCACCGGAGAGGAACGTCTGCAACTCCACGTCTATGCCGCAAGCCGCAAGCCACGCCTCGTATTGGGCGACGCGATAGCGGGTCGCCGCCGCTTCGATCGGATAAGGGGCGAGCGCGAGCACTCGAAGACGCATAGAGCTGCACACTCACGAGATCGGCTTGGCGAGCGACGGCGCGGGGGGCCGGCTCGTCTTCGGCGCCCACGAGGCGGCACCCCTCTGCCGTTGCCAACCGGCGACGACGAAGATGAAGAGGAGGACGAGAATTTGCGCGCGCTGCCGATAGGCCGTGCCCACATTCCCTTGAAAGAGCGCGTAAACGAGCGTCAGACTGCCCACGAAGAGGAGGATCGCAAAGGTGTTCGCCAGCCGTTGCCGCACGGCGAGGGCGATTCCTCGCAAGAGCCACGGCAACATCCCCCACCAGAGCACCATCTCCGGCAGCGTGATGGCTTGACGCACGTTAGCGATGGACCAGGGGAAGGGGGCCAAGAGCAGGTACACAAGCCCGATGGGGAGAAACCGCAACGCGCCCCCGAGCGTGGAGACGTCCACTTCCGGCTCATATCCCGATTGCGCGAATCGCGCCAATTTCGTCCGCGACATGTGGATCTGTTCGAGTACGCTCTCGATCGAGAGCGTCTGAAGTTCGCGCTCCAGAAGCCCCAGGCTGTTGAGGGCGAGCAAAAAGACAAAGGCTAAGACGGCGTGTACGAAGAGCCCCACCACAGGGCCGCGTTTATGCCCCACGAAGGAGAGGAGCGCCGAGAACGCCACGATGTAAAAGACATAGTTGCGCAGCGAGTGAAGTGGCAAAAGGGCCAGGAAGAAAAGAGCGAGCCACGGGAGAGAGAACCGCTGATGCAGGACGAGGACGGCGTAAAGGGAGAGCAGCGTGCAGAAGATCACGAGCGCATCCTTCAGGAGCTGCGCCGACCAAAGGACGAGCGAGGGGAAGCACGCCGTCAACAGCGCCGCGCCTCGCGCCACGCGCCGGTCGAAGGTCAAGGTAGCGATCCTGTAGATGAGGATGGCATGCAGAGCCCCGATCGCGCAGTTGACGAGGACGACGAGAAAGGGCGCGCGTCCGAATACGAAGTAAAAGGCGGCGACGACGTAGAAGTAGCCGGGCTGACTGGCCGGACGCACCGGGAAGGCCGTCTCGCCTGCCCAATAGCGAGCGATCGCCCATCCCACCCAATCGTACGTCCCCGCATCGCCGCCGAAGAAGCTCTCCAGATCCAAAAGCGCGATGAATGACGCGACGGCCACGCGCAGAGCGAGCCCCAGGAGGAAGACGCGTTGCAGGAACCGACGTTCCTCTGCGCGTCCTTCGACGGAGAAGTCGGAAGTAGCAAACGTCGTCTTCACCACCTCGGGCATCTCGGCCCTCATGAGAGCAAGCGAGTGCTTGAAGCTCGTCCATCAATGAACTCTCGGAACCACAGCTCGAGTATGAGCAAGGTCCAGAGCAAGGGCGAGACGTCCGCGCGCCCCTCCAGATGCGCGTCCACGAGCGCGCGTACTCCCTCCGGGCGAAAGAGCCCACGCGCGAGCGCTCGCTCCGAAAGCAGCAACTCACGCGCGAAGTCGCGCAGTTCCCGGCGCAACCATCGCCCGATGGGGACGCCGAATCCCTGCTTGCGCCGCGCGAGCGTCTCCGGCGGCAAGATCCCCCGCATGGCGCGCCGCAAGAGATACTTGCCCTGACCGCGCCTCAGCTTGTACGCGTCCGGCATGCGCGCTTCCCACTCCAGCAGCTCGTGGTCGAGCAATGGGGCGCGCGCTTCGAGCCCATGCGCCATCGTCGCGATATCCACTTTCACGAGCAGATCATCGGGCAAGTACATGCATATGTCCGCGCGAAGGAGTGCGTCCAAAAGCGTTCCTTCCCTTTCCAGATGTCGCTCCAGGAGCCATTCCGGACGAAACCCGGTCGCGAGCGCGCGGAAGGCCTCGCTGTAGAGCTTCTGCCGCACGTCCTCATCGCACACGCTCATCCACCGTGCATAGCGTTTCGAAGGCGGCAGCGAAGCCGCGCGCAGGAAGCGTTCGGCGCGCTTCCACAGGCGGCGATCCGAGAGCCATCGCCCGAAGACGGGCGTCGCCAGATGGTGGCCGAGCGTGAACGCGCGGCCCAGCAGAGTCCACAGTGCGGACGGCAATCGCCCGGCCCACAGCATCGCGCGATAACGATCGTAGCCCGCCAATCCTTCGTCCCCCCCATCGCCCGTCAACGCGACCGTGATCCAAGCGCGCGCGAGCTTCGCCAGGTAGTAGGTGGGAATCGCCGACGCATCCGCGAACGGTTCGCCGTAGCGTCGGATGAGCTGCGGGAGGATCTCCACGACATCCGGTCGGATGATGAACTCGTGGTGTTCCGTCGCGAAGTGGCGCGCGACGCGTCGCGCGTGTTCCCGCTCGTCGTAGCCGGCTTCGTCGAACCCGATGGTGAAGGTCTTCACCGGAGCCGAGCTGGCCTCGCTCATGAGGGCGACGACGGTCGAGGAATCGAGCCCACCGCTCAAGAAGGCACCCAGAGGGACGTCACTGCGCATGCGGAGGCGCACCGAGTGACGCGCGCGCGCGAGCCATTCTTGAACGGCGTCCTCTTCGCTCACCACCAGCTTAGGGGAAAACGCCAACGTCCAATAGGGTGCGATGGCGATCTCTCCCGCGCGCCAGAGAAGCCGATGCCCCGGCTCCAGCTTCCGAATCGCGCGAAAGGCCGTGAGGGGCGCCGGGATGTATGAGAGCGCGAGATAGGCGTGTATGGCCTCCCAGTTGATCTCGCGCGAGACGGCCGGATGTTCCAGGAGCGCCTCCAACTCCGAGGCGAAGATCAATTCCCCATTGGCGAGGGCGTAAAGCAGCGGCTTCTCCCCCACGCGATCGCGCGCCAGGAGCAACTGCTGCTGTTCCTCGTCCCACAGCGCGAAGGCGAACATGCCGCGAAGTCGCGCCAAACTCTCCAAGCCATACTGCTCGTAAGCGTGGAGGATGACCTCCGTGTCGCTCTCTGTTGCGAACCGATGACCGAGCGTTTCCAATTCCCGACGCAGCTCGCGGTAATTGTAGATCTCTCCGTTGTGGACGATCCAGATCGTCCCACGTTCGTTCGAGATTGGCTGATGGCCGCCTTCGGGATCGATGACGCGCAAGCGGCGCACGCCCAAGCCCACGCCGGTCGTGCGGAAGTATCCTTCTTCATCCGGCCCGCGATGCGCGAGCCGATCGCACATCCGATGCAGCGTGTCTTGATCGGGAAGCGCGCCACGCGCATTCACGATTCCGGCGATTCCGCACATATCAGGGAAGTGACCACCTCGTGAGCGCGCGCGCGAGCCCAGGCGTCTGCCCGGAGGACGTCCTCGATCTCGCGCGGCTCTTCCGGCTCATGGTCGTGCATCACACGCTCGATCACGGTGGCGATGGCAGGGAAGGGAAGACGATGCTCCAGGAAGGCAGCGACGGCTACTTCATTCGCCGCGTTGAGGACAGCGGGCATCGTCCCTCCGCGCCGCAGAGCTTCGTAAGCCAACCGCACGCAGGGGAAGCGCTCCAGATCCGGCGGATGAAACTCCAAATGAAGCGCCGGAGAGAAATCCAGTCGCGGCAGCGGCGTCGGCCGCCGATCCGGATAGGTGAGGGCATATTGGATGGCATATCGCATGTCGGTCGGTCCCAACTGCGCGAGGATCGAGCCGTCCACCAATTCGATCATCGAGTGCACGACCGATTGGGGGTGGATGAGAATATCGATCTGCTCCGGAGCGACGCCGAACAACCAGTGCGCTTCGATGACCTCCAATCCCTTGTTCATGAGCGTCGCCGAATCAACGGTGATCTTCGGCCCCATGCGCCAGGTCGGGTGCTGCAACGCCTGTTCGGGGGTAACGCGCGCGAGTTCCGCCGCTGGCAATGTGCGGAACGGTCCCCCGGAAGCCGTCAGGATCAAGCGCGCCACGTCGCGACGATTGACCCCTTGCAGACACTGATGCAAGGCATTATGCTCGCTATCTACGGGCAGGATCTCAGCGCCGGTCGCCGCTGCTTTCTCCGTCATCAACTGACCGGCCATCACGAGCGTCTCCTTGTTGGCCAAGGCGACGCGTTTACCCTGTTCCAGCGCCCGATACGTGGGTAGCAAGCCCACGGCCCCGACCGTCGCTACAAGCACAATGTCCACATCCGGAGCCGTCGCGAGGGCGATGAGTCCTTCCGGCCCATGCTGGATATCAGGGAGCGCGCGCACGCCGCGTCGCTGCAACTCCGCACGCAATTGGGTAGCTCCTTCCGCCGTCGCGACCGAAACGAGACGGGGCGAGAACCGCTCGATCTGCTCGGCGAGTCGTGCGACGTTCCGCTGCGCCGCCAGACCGATCACGCGAAAGCCCTCCAACTGTTCCAGCAGCGAAAGCGCGCTGGTCCCAATCGAACCCGTCGAGCCTAAGATCGCGATCCGTTTCATCGTGCCATGTCTCAAAGGAGAGCTTCGGATCTGCCGAAGGGTCTGAATCCGCCCTAGGTCTCCGAACCCATCATGATAGGAGAATCCGGCTGTAGATGTAAATGATCGGCGCGTTGAAGAGGATGCTATCGGCCCGATCCAAAATCCCCCCATGGCCCGGGAGTAGTCGTCCCGCGTCTTTCACATTCGCGCCTCGTTTGAGCATAGATTCGATCAGGTCCCCGATCTGGCCGACCGCGTTCAGAACGAGCGCGAGGGCGAGGGCATGCCCGATGGGCAGATCGCGAAAGAACCAAAACTTCCCGCCCAGCGCCGCCACCCCGCTGCCGAGCATCCCCGCGATCGCCCCCTCGATCGTCTTGCCCGGACTTACGCGCGGCGCCAGCTTGCGCCGTCCAAGTGCACGCCCCACATAGTACGCCGCCGTATCCCCGGCGAAGATGACGAGGAAGAAGAGCGAGAGCAGTCGCGCGGCCGTCGGTGCGTCCACGCTCACCCGCAGTAGGATGAGGAAACCCAAAGCGACGGCGATGTAGAGTACACCGGTGACCGTCACCGCGCTCTCGATGAGCACGGTCTCAAAGCGCTCGGCCGTGAAGAGCGAGAGCGCGAGCGTGAGCGCCAGAAGCAGCAGTAAGCTCCCCACGATCAAGAAGGCGTTCTGTTGCTGAAACGCGAAGAGGATGACCACCGCGGTCGTATATCCGAGCCAGCGATCGGGGCGACAGCCGACCCGCTCGGCCAGCGCGTAGAATTCGCGAAGCCCAAGCAGCGTCCCGGCGACAACCCATCCGATCCAGTAGTACGGGTTCGAAGCCCACAACGCGAGGACGAAGAAGGGAAGCAAAACAAGAGCCGTCAGCACTCGCTTCATCTCCGTCTCCTCCGGCGTCGTGTGGGGAATTCGCCATACGGGGATCACTCACGGAAGCGCGGCCGCTCCTAATCCTCCGTAGCGCCGCTCGCGCTTCTGATATTCGATCAATGCTTGGAAGAAGTGGGCCGGGCGAAAGTCGGGCCAGAGCGTCTCGGTCACATAGAGCTCCGTATATGCGATCTGCCAGAGCAAGAAATTGCTCACGCGCATTTCGCCGCTGGTGCGGATGAGGAGATCGGGGTCGGGTAGATCGGCCGTGTAGAGGTATTGCGCGATGAGCGCTTCGGTGATGGCTTCCGGAGGCAACTGGCGCTCGCGCGCCTCGCCATAAAGGCGACGGAAGGCATCTACCAACTCCGTGCGCCCGCTGTAGTTGAGAGCGACGACCAGATGCATCCGCGTGTTCATCGCCGTCTCCGCCATGACGCGCCGCAGCTCCTCGCGGATTGCGGCGTCCAATCCCTCCCATCGCCCGATGACGCGCAAGCGAATGTCGTGGCGTTTGAGGGTCTCCACCTCTTTTCGCAGGAATTCCCGAAGCAAGCTCATGAGCGCCTCGATCTCCTCCTGTGGCCGCTTCCAGTTCTCCGTCGAGAAGGCATAGAGCGTCAGTACGGGAATGCCTAAGCGCGCCGCGGTCTCCACGATTCGACGCGCGGCTTTCGCTCCGGCTCGATGGCCGACGACGCGCGGTTTCTGTCGCCGCAGGGCCCACCGCCCATTCCCGTCCATGATGATGGCCACATGATGGGGGAGTCGCTCCGGGTGGATCTGCGTGAGGAGAAGCGCTTCGCGCGAGCCGGGTTTGATGAACCCCTCGAACCTCTTCTGCAAGTCTTCCATCGAACTGCTCCGGGGGCCTCTCCACCCCCATTGCTGAGCTTAACGGTGCGCGACCGTCCGCATCACCGACTCATCTCGGCTCAATCTTAGTAGTGGACGCGAAGGAGCGTCAAGCCCTTGGCCGGGAAGGTCGGTCCGGCCAGCCGCCGATCGCGCGCGCGGAGGATGCGCTCCATATCCTCGACGCGCCAGCGCCCGCGCCCGATCTCGCAGAGCGTGCCCATGAGCGTGCGCACCATGTAGCGGAGGAAGCCATTGGCCGTGATCTCCAGATGCAGGAGATCGTTCTCTTGCCACAGGCGCGCGTCATAGACGCGGCGCACGGTCGTCTTGCCCGGACGTTCGCGCGTGCCGAAGGAAGCGAAATCGTGTTCGCCTACGATCCTCTCCAGCGCTCGCTGCATGGCTGTCAGGTCGAGTGGGAAGGGGAAGTGATGCACGTAGCGAGAGAGGAAGGGGCTGAGCACCGGTCCGAG
The DNA here is from genome assembly GCA_030550025.1 of Acidobacteriota bacterium. Lineage (GTDB taxonomy): Bacteria > Acidobacteriota > Blastocatellia > HR10 > HR10 > HR10. Next base: position 139,650 of record JAUQQC010000002.1, read on the forward strand.
ACACAAGGTGTACCGATAGGTCTTCGACACGGCGCTATAGCGCGCGTGGAAATCGGGCGGGGCCCACTCCACGGCCATCACGCGCACGTCCTGGGGGAGATTGGCATTGAGCGCGCGCCGCCACTGGTCCTCGGACATCTCGCGCATGAGGAAGACGTTGGCGACTTGCCCTTGAGCGTGCACGCCGCGATCGGTTCGCCCGGCGCCGTGTACGGTCACCGGCCGGTGCTCCAAGCGCGAGAGCACCTCGGTGAGGACGCCCTGGACGGTTCGCGCGCCCGCTTGAATTTGCCAACCGTAGAACTCCGTCCCGTCGTAGTGCAGCAGAAGTTTAACGTTCGGCACGCGCTCTCCTCCGATGCCCTTCTTCTGCACCGTGAGGCGGGATTAGCGCTCACGCGAAGTATCGGCTGCCGGGCGTGCTGAGCGGCACGCCGGCCGCGCACAAGGGACAGGCATCCGGCGGATAGGTGGGCAGGTCCAGTTGCAGCAGCGCGCGAAGTGGCACGCCGAAATAGAGAGCCGTTCCGCTGCGATCAATCAATGCCCCGACGCCGACGACCTCCCCCCCAGCCGCGCGCACTAGCTCGATCACTTCGCGCGTCGAGCGTCCGGTCGTGATGACGTCTTCAACGACGAGCACGCGTTCGGCGGGCGCGATAGTGAAGCCGCGGCGGAGCGTGAACCGTCCCTCTTGGCGCTCGGCGAAGATCGCGCGCGCGTTCAAATGTCGCGCGACCTCGTGCGCGACGAGAATACCGCCGATGGCCGGCGCAATGACCGTCTCGATCGGCTGCTCGGCAAAGGCCTCGGCCAATCGGGCGCCCAGTTGCGTCGCGATCCGAGGATATTGCAGCACGAGCGCGCACTGAATGTAGCGCGTGCTGTGCAGCCCCGATGAGAGACGAAAATGGCCCTCCAAAAGGGCTCCGGCTTCACGAAAAAGGCGTCCGATGTCGTCCGTGTTCATTCCTCAGTCTCCGGGTGGTCTCCTTGAAACGTGGCGGCGTCTCCGGCAAAGGAGGCTGCGCGTTGCCCCTCCTCCTGGCTCTCGCGCGTCGATCCGGGCACAACCGACGGCGGTCTCACCCGCGGAGCGGGCCGCAAGCGTTCGGCGAGCTGATCGAAGAGCCCGCCAAGCAGAAGCGCCACATCTTGCTCCGGGGAGCGCACCGGCGGCCCCTGGCGCTGCTGAATCGCCTTGGTGTAGGCAGCCGTTGCTCCCTCGATGTCGCCCTTGATGTAGAGCACGCGCCCCAACTCGTTGTACGCCTCAGCGAAGACGCCTTGCCGTTGCGCGATCGCTGTCTTGAGGGCTTCGATGGCGAGGGCGACCTCACCCCGACGTGCGTGCACGCGCCCTTTTTGATAATAAGCTTCGGGGAAGATCCCTCGACTGGCCTTGATCGCGAGCGCGAATTGCTCCACCGCGGCATCGAGCATTCCCCGGCGACTGTAGAGCACGCCCAACTCATAGTGCGCCTCCGGGAAGCTCGTCGGATAGGCCGCGCAGACCGATTTCAAGGTGGAGATGGCGCCCTCCACATCGCCTTGCGCTGCTCGGGCGCGCGCCAGCCAATATTGCGCTTCTGGGAAATCGCCCTGTTGCTCCAAAGCTATTTGAAATTCGCTGGCGGCGGCCGCGTATTCGCCTCTTTCGTAGAGCACCTTCCCCAGATCAAAATGCGCTTCCGGAAACGGTCCGATCTTTTGCGCGAGCGCTTGGCGCAACTCCGCGAGAGCCGTGTCGAAATCCCCTCGACTCAGGGCGACCAAGCCCAGGTAGTGGTGAGCTTCGGGATCGTTCGGATGAAGCGCTAAGGCGTGGCGGAAAGCTGCCTCGGCCTGTTCCCACCGACCCGCTTGAAAGAGCACCAGGCCGAGGTTGTGATGGAGGTAAGGATCGCGCCCTCCCGTTTGCTCCATCGCCTGCTGGTACAGCTCAATAGCTTTCGCGATGTCTCCCCGCCGCACGTAGGCGTTGCCCAGATTCCAAAGCGCTTCCGGGAAGCATCCGCCGCTTTGCTCGAGGGCCTTGTGATACGCCGCGATTGCTTCCTCCACGCGTCCTTGGGCGAGGAGGACGTTTCCCAAGCTGTAGTGCGCCAGGGGGAACGGCTCGCATTGAGCGATCGCCTGGTGGAGCGCTTCCAGCGCCGCCTCCAATTCTCCCTGCTCGAAGAGCGTGACGCCCAGGCTGTAGTAGGCATGGGGGAAGACCCGCTGCTCGACCTCGATGGCGCGTTGAAATGCGATTCGCGCTTCGGCTAGTTCCCCTCGCTCCCAGAGCGCGAGTCCGAGTCGATAGTGAGCCTCACCGAAATCGGGCTTGTGTTCGATCGCCGCGCGATAGGCAGCGATCGCCTGCTCCAGGTCTCCACGCATGAAGTACGCATTACCGAGATTGTAGGAGGCCTCCGGATAAGGCGCTTCGGCGGTTTGAAGCGCCATTTGGAACGCGGCGATAGCACGTTCGATCTCGCCGCGGTCAAGTAATGCGAGACCCAAGTCGTGATGCGCCTGCGCGAGATCAGGCTTGAGCTGGAGGGCGCGCTCAAGAGCGCGGATCGCTTCTTCGAGATCGCCGTTCAGATAGAGCGCCGCTCCCAACGCATACTGCGCGTGCGCAAAATCTGGGTCGAGCGCGAGCACATGCCGATACGCTTCGATCGCTTCCTCCAGGCGTCCGATCTGCACGAGTGCGCGCCCTAGGTCGTAGTAAGCGTTGGGGAAGGCCGGCTGTTGCTGAATCGCTTGACGGAGGCTCGCGATCGCTTCCTCTACTTCGCCCACCTCCAGCAGTGCGCGTCCCAGGTCGTAGTAGGCTTCCGGGAACTCCGCCTGCGCCCGCACGGCCTGACGAAAGGCCTCGATCGCTTCGGGAAGCGCTTGGGCACCTTTCTGCATGAGCGCGCGCCCGAGCTCCAGATACGCCTCCGGCCATGGTGTCTCGCGCGTGGCGATCGCACGCCGGTAGGCCTCGATCGCCTCCTCCAGTTGCCCGTGTGCGAAGAGCGCGAGCCCTAGATCGCGCCAGGCTTCCGGATACGGCGTCTCACGCTGCTGAATGGCCGTCTCGTAGGCGCGAATGGCGTGAGCGAGATCGCCCAGACCGTAGCAGATACGCCCGAGCAAGTGATATGCTTCCGGGAACTGGCGTTCGCGCTGTTCAATGGCCGTGAGAATCGCTTCCCGAGCGGCTTCCAACTCGCCTAATCCCAAAAGCGTGCGCGCCAGATTGAAATACGCGTTGGGGAAATGCGGATGTTCCGCGATCGCTTGACGGAAGGCATCGGCCGCCGCGGCCAGATCGCCCTTTTCATGGAGCACGCGTCCGAGGTTATATCGCGCGCGGGGAAATCGCCCTCCTGCCGCTTCGAGCGCGTGGCGAAACGCGGCGACCGCTCGATCCAAGTCTTGCCGGAGGAAGAAGAGATGCCCCAGCTCGTACCAGCATTCGGCGACTTCGTGCTCCTGAGCGATCACGCGCTCCAGATGCGCGATGGCCTCATCCACATGCCCGGCGCCGGCGAGCGCGCGTCCCAACTCCAACTCCGCTTCAGGGAAATGCCCCTGCCGCTGTTCCAGAGCCCGACGCAAAGCGGCGATCGCTTCGTCATACATCCCTTGCGTCGCGTACAGGCGACCCAGATCGTAGTACGCTCGGGGGAAGAACGGATTCTGCTCGATCGCCCGTTGATAGGCAGCCATCGCGTGTTCCACTTCCCCTTGCTGCGCGAGCACCAGCCCCAATTGGTGATAAGCGGCAGCGAAGTCCCCCCCGCGTTGACGAATGGCCGTCTCCAAAGCCTCGCGGGCTTCGGCCAACGCTCCCTGGCGCAAATACGCGCGCCCCAGGTTAAAGTGCACTTCCGGCTGATTCGGATTCGCGCGCAGCAGCGCGCGGAAGGTGGCGATCGCTTCCTCCAGACGTCCTTGCGCCAGAAGCGCGCGCCCCAGCTCATATTGGGCTTCGGGGTAAACGCCGCCGCGCTGCTCGATCGCCGTGCGGAAGGCCTCGATCGCTCCATCGAGGTCTCCTTTCCCCATCAGGAGCCAACCGAGTTGGAAGTGAACTTCCGGACCATTCCCCCCCGATTGTTCGAGAGCCGTGCGATAAGCCGCAATAGCCTCCTCGATCCGACCGATGTGTGCCAGGGCGAATCCCAGATGGAAATGCGCGCGGGGGAAGACGCCGCCTCGCTGAGCGATGGCCTTCTGAAAAGCTTCGATCGCCCGCTCGATCTCGCCCTGACTGAGCAACGCGAGGCCCAGATTGTGATGCGCACCGGGATTGTTCCCCCCCGTCTGCTCAATGGCCCGCTCGTAGGCCGCGATGGCCTCTTTGAGGTCCCCGCGTCGCGCGAGCGCCAACCCCAGGTGGTAGTAAGCCTCCGGATAATGCGGCTGTTGTTCGGTGGCCGTCCGGAAGGCGGCGATGGCTTTCTCTATCTCCCCTGCATCGTAGAAGGCCTTGCCGAGCAGGAAATAAGCTTTCGGGAAGCGTCCCTGCTGCTGCTTGATCGCCAGACGCAGGGCCGTGATCGCCGCTTCCACCTCGCCGCGTTGGTAGTGTCGCTGGGCTTGATCAAGGTAGTGTTGTGCGAGGTTGTCCGTCATATCCCCCTCCGCTCAGAGCGCGGACGTCACTCCCGGACGTGGAAGAGAAGCGCTCGGCCGCCACGAAGGCCCCACAGCAGCGGCACATTCGACGTCGCACCGGATCGCTTCACCCGGGCGATCTCCCGACCGTTGAGCGCGAGCGCGATGTCCGTGCGATCCGAAGTGAGGGTGAGCGTCAATGGAGCAGCCACATCTGGCGAATCGTCAAGCGGCTCAAGCCCTTCCTCTCGCCCGGCGATGAGACGAACGGGGCGCATGCGCCATGGAGAGAGTTCGCGTTCGCGTTCCAGGCGGAGGCCAACAGCGACGTCCCCACCTCGAAAGAGGACCGTGAGCTGTCGTTCGGTCGGCGATGGTGCCAGCGCTAGCTCGAACGTGAGCTGGGCGGAGACTTCCATCCGCAGCACGCGCTCTCGCCATTCCGCCGGAGCTTGAAGTCCCAGGGCATCGCGCGTGCGTTCGAACCAGGAGAACGCCGAGCGCGTTGACATCCGCTGCCAGATGCGGCGTGCGTCCTCCAGGCGTCCTAGGCGCAGGGCATACAGTTGCGCCAACGCCTCCAGCGCTTCGGGAAATTGATCGCGCCGAAGCGCGAGGGCTGCGCGCAACTGCTCCTCCGCTTCCTCGTAGCGTCCGACGGCTGGGTCTGAGAGAACGAGGGCCAGATCGTAGCGAGCCTCCGGATAATTCCCCCCGCGCAGGTGAATCGCTTCGCGCAATTCGGCGAGCGCGCGTTCATAGTCGCGCAAACGATAACGAGCACGTCCGAGAAGATACCGGGCGACGGGATCCTTCCCTCGCCGCTGCGCCAGAGCTGTCGAGAGGACTTCGGCTGCCGTGGCCGTCTCCCCCGATTCCAGCAACGCGTGCCCGAGCAAGAGGTACGCCGGCGGGAAGATGCCGTTCTTCAATCGGATCGCTCGCCGAAGTTCTCGCACGGCTAGTTCGTACTGCCCTTGCAGCAGGAGAATGCGCCCGACTTCGACGAGATCATTGGGATCTTCCCCGGCGCGCTGCAGCGCCTCGCGCATTACGCGCTCGGCCTCTTCGTGCCGCCCCTGGCGCAGATACAGTTCGCCGAGCGCCGCTGCGGCTGCGATCAAACGTCCGCGACTTTGCTCGAGGGCCGTCCGAAAAGCGCGCTCGGCACCCACAGTATCTCCCTCTTCCAGGAGGATGCGCCCTAGATGCAGATGTGCTTCCGGCAACATCCCTCCCGCATGTTCCAGAGCCAGCAAGACTTCACTCTTCGCCCATGCGGTCTCCCCTTGATCCAAGTAGATGAGACCGAGCAGATCGTGTGCCCGCGCGTTCCCGGAAGCACCGTGAGCGATAGCTTCTCGTAACAACGTGGCCGCTCCCTCTCGATCCCCTTCCTCGAACAAGCGCCTTGCCTCCGAGACCGGATCGAGAACCCAGCGCGGCGCTGGTTTCGGAGCTATCGCCGGAGGTGTCGGCAACGACGGCCCACTCCTGAGCCACCAATAGATGCGGTATCCCGACCCACTCGCTCCAGCAAGGAGGAGGGCGCCGATCAGCGCCATCCCCCATCGGCGGCGAACGAGCCGCGACGTGGGCGCGGCCCGTTCTTGAAGACGCGTGGACGACGCCGAGAGGCTTTCCATTTGAGTCGGACGCACCGCAAGACTCGTGGTTCGTCGGCCCGCGCTCGCGCGCACGGCGCGCTCGAATTCCTCAGCCAACTCCCAGGCGCTCTGTGGTCTGGCCTCTGGATCCTTGCGGAGTGCGCGCAAGACGACCGCTTCGACTTCTGGACTCACCTCCGGTCGAAGGGCGCGCAGTGGCGGCGGCTCCTCGTGAACGTGCTTGAGCATCACGTCCATCGGATCGCCCTCAAAGGGCGGACGCCCCGTCAACATCTCATATAAGATCACGCCCAGGCTGTAGATGTCCGAGGCCACCGTCGGGCTCTTCGCATTGCACTGTTCCGGAGAGGCGTATTCGGGCGTGCCAACGAAGACGCTACGCGAGATGGGCAGAGCCCCACGTTTCTGCTCATCGAGGACCTTCGCGATGCCGAAGTCCAAAACCTTGACGTAATCCCTCTCTCCCGCCACGTGCTGCAGGATGATATTGTCGGGTTTGAGATCGCGATGGATGATCCCTTGAGCGTGCGCTTCCGCCACCGCCGAGCAGATTTGCGTGAGGATGCGCGCCGCGCGCTGCGGCGAGAATGGACCTTCGCGCTTCATCACCTCGGTGAGCGTTTCCCCCTCCAGGTACTCCATGAGCAGATAGACGATCTCCCCCTCGCGCCCGCAGTCCATGATGTTGATGGCGTGCGGATGCATGACGTAGGCCGCCGCGCGGGCCTCATGTAGGAAGCGCTCGACGAAGCTCGGATAGGCCGCCAGATCCTCCAACAGGACCTTGACTGCGACCACTTTCCCCGTCATCAGATGGCGCGCGCGGTAGACGCTCCCCATCCCGCCTTGTCCGATCTTCGCTTCGATTCGGTACTTGCCCGCGATCGTGCGTCCGAGGAGCCGATCCGGCTTGGCCTCTTCCATCGCTTTGGTCATCCGCGCGAAGTCTCCGAGGCTATTGCTTGTTCCTCCCCCTCTGCCGTATCCTGATAGGCTTTATCTTATCGCAAAACGGATCGGATGCAAGCTAATTCCGCCAAAGGAGGTCGCGGTATGTCGAAGCTCACACGCCGTCGCTTCATGGTGAGTGGATTGACGCTCATCGCGGCTCATCGGGTGCGCCCCTCATTCGCACAAGCGAGGACGCCGAATCGGCCGCTGGCTATCGCCAGCGCCAATCGCATCACCTTGCCCGATGGCACAGTGTACTACAACGGGATTCGCGCGACCGAACGGGCGTTCCAGTTGATGCGCGCCGGAAGCGATCCGTTGGATGCCGTCATCGCGGGGGTCAACATCGTCGAGGACGATCCCAACGACATGAGCGTCGGATATGGCGGCTTGCCTAACGAAGAAGGTGAGGTCGAGTTGGACGCTTCGGTCATGCATGGGCCAACGGGACGTTGTGGCGCCGTCGCCGCCTTGCGCTACATCAAGAATCCTTCCAAGGTCGCCCGTCTCGTGATGGAGGAGACGGATCACATCCTCTTGGTCGGCGAAGGGGCGCTGCGCTTCGCCCTCTCCTTCGGATTCAAGAGGGAGGAGTTGCTGACGGAACGCGCGCGCCAGGTATGGCTCCAATGGCGGCGCGAGCGCAGCGAACGCGACCATTGGATGCAACACAAGCTCCCGGGAGCATTGCGTTCCGCGCTCCCGGATTGGGATTGGCGGCAGTTCACCGGAACGATCAATTGTTTGGCGATCACCGAGGCCGGGGACATCGCGGGCGTGACCACGACAAGCGGCCTCGCCTTCAAAGTCCCTGGGCGCGTCGGCGATTCTCCGATCATTGGATGCGGCCTCTACGTGGACAACGAGGTGGGGGCGGCGGGTTCGACCGGTTGGGGGGAGGATAACATTCGCGTCGTGGGCGCCCACACGGTCGTGGAGAATATGCGGCGCGGCATGAGTCCGCTTGAAGCCTGCCTGGAGGCCTTGCGGCGCATCGTCAAACTCTACGGCGGTCGGCCCGCGCATCAGGTGAACTTCTACGCCCTCAACAAAAATGGCGAATACGCTGGAGCCGCTATCTTTAAAGGCGCGCAATTCGCCGTCACCGATGCACGCGGCAGCCGCGTCGAAGATTCCGCCTATCTCTTCGAGCGTCCTCCACAGTAGGTGCTCAGCTCAGGGAATCCCCGTGTATGCGAAGAGCCCTGTGCGGGAGGTCGGCGACCGAACTGCTCGCGCAGCACGCGCACCAACTCCCCGGGCTGGAATGGCTTTTCGATCACCGGCCTCCTCACCCGCTTCCGGGAGGCACGCGTGCATGGGTCTACGAGATCTCCCGTGAGAAATTGAGAAACGATGAAGTGCTCGGCCATCTCTCCACGATCTCCTTACCTGTCCTCCATTGAGGTCCGGCATCTTGAGGTCGCAGAGGATCAGATCGTACGTGCGCTGTCGCACTCGCTCTCACGCTTGAGATTCCTCGTTCGTGATATCGGCATGATGCCCTTCAGCCTCCACAGGCCTTTTCACGAGATTCCGCAGGGTCGGCTCGTCCTCCACAAGGAGCAGAGACCGCGTCTCCGATGATGGAGTGAGGATTCGTAGCTCTCTTCACGCTTCTGGGCGAGGCCATCCGGGTGGCATGGAATCCACATCGTCCCGCCTCGGCGCCGGCCCTTTGGGCGGCAGTGCTTGACAAGATGCGGATCGAGGGCGTAGTATCCCGCAGGGAATCGGCGCGAAGGGGGGATTAGGTTGAATTTACCGAATGCCGTGACATTGCTCAGGATCTTCATCGTCCCGGTGCTGGTTGTCGTCCTGCTCACACGCGTTTCGGAGGCGTGGTTCGGAGTCTCGCAACGGTTATTGGGTGTGGCGATCTTCCTGGCCGCCGCACTCACGGATTGGTTGGATGGCTTTTTAGCTCGCCGTCGTCGCCAAGTCTCTCCGTTGGGGATGTTGCTGGATCCGCTCGCGGACAAGCTGTTGATCTCGGCCGCCTTGATCGCGCTCGTGGACAATCGGCTTGCGCCCGCGTGGGCGGTCGTCATCATCATCGGACGCGAGTTCGCCGTGACGGGATTGCGTGGCATCGCCGCGCGCGAGGGTTTAGTGATCGCCTCTTCGCGGATGGGGAAGTTCAAGATGCTCGCCGAAGTCGTCGCCGTCGCCCTCCTCATCTTGAGCATGACTGACGAGGGCGGGCCGCCAGTCACCCCCTATGCCGTGCCCGTCTTCTGGGAGGCCCCGGCCTTCGTGCATGTGCTGGCGCGCTTCTCCGCAAGTGGGCATTTGTCGGCACATGACGTGCGCATCTTGCTTTACAGCGCCGGTCGCGCCGTCCTTTGGCTCGTCGTCATCTCCTCCATCTGGTCCATGTACGGCTACTTCCGGCAGTTCTACGCCTTCATGCGAAATCCGATGTACGGGCGGCTCTCCGCCTCTCGGCTCGCCCAGGTCAAGGAGGATGTCCTGGCGCGTTCGTCCGGAGGCTCTTCCTGATCACGGGGCTCATCGGTGGAAGAAAAGACCCCAGTAGCTATTGACCATCCAATGGAGGAAAGCTGCCGCCGTCACTTTTCCCGTCTTCGCATACGCCAGCCCGTAGAACCATCCGGCGATGGTCGCCAGCACGACGTAGACCCATGTCGGTTCTTCAGGATTATTGGCATGCGCTAGCCCGAAGATGAGCGAGGTGATGGCCAGAGCCCGCACAGGATGCGCGCGCCAACGCCGGGTGAGCAGATTCAGCAGGACGCCGCGAAAGAACAATTCTTCGGGCAAGGCGATCAAAAAGGCCGTGCCGAGGAGCGCAGGACCGATCTCCGAAAGTGGGCGCATCGCGGGCGAAGAAGCCACAAAGTGCGTGGGAATGGCCAGTGGGATGGCGAAGAACGTCACAAAGAGCGCGAAGTAGAGTCCCGCCCGAGCGACGTCCGCTCGGCTCAAGTAGAACGTGTATCCGACTCCCTCTAGGCGACGCACGCCGAGAAAGAGCACGAGCAACCATATCACGCCGAGGAGCTTGTCCAAACCGATCCCCGGCCGCCGTGGGAGCTCGGCCAGAGGAAGCCACTCGAACTCGATCGGGAACCAGAGCGCCACAAGGGCGAGCACATCCTGGAAGGTGAGCCCTTCGCGGTTCGGACGTCGGAAGATAAGCACGGTCGTTGGGATCAGGAGATAAGCCGCGCTGGCTCCCACGGCTTCCCAGCGGAATTGACCGAGCGCGAGCGCCGAGAGTGCCAGAAGCAGTGTGAGGACGAAGGCCAGCGCGAGGACGTTCGCGCGACGGAGCCGATCACCCCGATGGACGAAGGCCACGAGCTTCTCTCGCCCCTCTGCCGTGCCAAGCAGCAACGTCGGCCAGAAGAAGAGAGCGAACGCAAGGAGCGCACTGAAGCGGAGGCGCCATGGGGCTTCCTTCAGGGCGTACACTGAGAAGGCTCCAGTCGTCATCAGAAGGAGAAGGCCGACGATGAGTCTTTCGCGTCGCGTTGGGGTCATGCCAATCGCCTACGCCCGAGAAGTCGCTCGGCCCGCGCTGTCTCGCCCCAGTCTTGATACAGCGCGGCCAAGCGCTCGGCCAGCCGCGAAGCCTTCGTCCCGAGCGCCTTGATCCCCTGTTCCCCCACGCGTATGGCTCGATCTGGATAGTTCGTCCGAAGATAGTGCTCGAACAGCTCCAGGTAGTCCTCCTCGGAGACCAAACTCTTGTGCCGAGCGGCCTCGTACTCCTCAAGCCGACCTTCGAGGCGACAGAGCTTGGCCAGCAACGCATAGGCTCCCGTGTCCCCTTCGGGGAGCTGTCGCTTCAGTTCGGCGATCACTTCAGCTCGACGGCCCCAGCGCTCGGCCCATGTCACCAGCGCGGGCTCAAGAAACACGCGCGTGGATGCGCGTCCGAGCAGAAACAGCGTGACCAGGTCGCGCAAGACGGATGCCCCGAGTTTCGGATCGCGCTCGAAGGTCTGGGCCTGTGCCTCAAGGAGTTCTACCACTTGCGTGAGGATTGCCGTCAGTTCCACATCCGGCCGGCGACGGCGCCACTCGACAGCCCGCTTGAGGGTCTCCCGCACGATCGCTCCGGCGACCGAAGGGGCGAAGGTCTTCGCCCACGCGAGCAGATGGACGATCCGCCCCTCGCTCCGCGCGATGCCTTTTGAGGAGGCCCCGGACATCTTGCGAAAGAGCAACGCGATGTGTTGAGGCAACCGCTCCGGGCGTAGCGTCTCCTTCCATCGCCGAAGGACTTCCTCGATGGCGCTGTTCATGCGGCTCTCTTCAAGGAGAAGGTCTCGAAGGAGATGGGGCGGGATCGTCTCCATCCATGCGGCGAGAGATTCCATATCCCCTCCGGTAGGCGCATCCGGGCACAGCTCCTCGCGCCGATCAAGCCAAGCCAGGAGCACGGCCACGACATGCTTGCAGACCCCCCAGTAGGGGCAGGAGCATTGCGAATGTAGCTCTCCCTCTTCGACCCACACCTCGATGCGATAGAAGCGTTCCCACTGACCGCGCACGCGCGCCCGCAGGTGGTCCTGGGTCACAAGGTGCAATTCTCGAACGCGACCGCTTCGGTAATAGCTTCGTCCCCGCTCCAGGACGGCATCGCTCTCCGCATACCATTCGATGTCCCGCGCGCTGAGCGTCCAAAGGTCCGGCATATAACCCTTAGCTCGTTTGACCCGTTCGCTCGACGATTGGTATTGTATGTCATGGACATGCGAACGGAGAAGCAGATGCGGGCGATCGTCTGGAAGAGGCATTGCGCGTGGGCGTTCGTCGCTTGCGGCGTCCTATTGCTTGGATTCCTTTCGAATCCGTCGGCGGACGGTCTCCGTTTCCGGAGCGATTTCATCGGACAGTCGCCGGCGGAGGCGTCGCGCGCGATGGCTGAACTCCGGGCGCTCTTCTTGCGTGGGGAGCAACCGTCAGATGGGGAGCTGCGGGCGCTCGAACGGCGGCATCCGAACACTTCGGCAGCGGCTCTGGCGCGCTTCTTGCGGGGGTATCGAAAGTACGCCGCTCGGGAATATGCGGCAGCGGTGGACCTGCTCGCTGATCCCCTCATCCCGGCGAGAACGAAACTCGGCGATTATGCCCTCCTCTACGTGGCCAAGAGCCTGCAGGCGGTCGGTCGGGCGCCCGAAGCCGAAGCGCAGTTGATGAAGCTGTGGCAGACTTACCCGAATTCAATCCATGCGCGTTCAGCGCTATTGGAGGCGGCGCGCTCGGCGCTTGATCGGGGAGAGGCGATGAGGGCTATCGCGCGCGTCGCACCGTTGGCGGAGGCCGGCGACGTGTCGGCGCTCCTGCTTCAGGCCGAGGGGTATGAGAAGCTTGGGCAGACGGAGCGCGCGATTCGGTTGTATGAACGCATTCATTTCGATCTGCCGCCGGTGCGCGAGAGCGCGAGAGCCCGCGAACGGTTGCTCCGATTGGGCATCGTCGTGGACGATGTGGTGCGCTATGGACGAGAGCGCGTGCGAGGGCGCGCCGATCGCCTCTATGAAGCGGGAGCGTACGAAGAGGCGGTACAGGCATATCGCGCGCTGCGTGCGGCCTTTCCCGAGGCGGCGCACGAGGCCGCCGTGCTCCTGCGCTTTGGCGTGAGTTTGCTCCGTACTGGTGCCGTGCGCGAGGCGAGCGCGGTGCTCCAACAGGCGAGCGAGCGCGCCTTGGCCGAGCTGCAGGCCGAAGCCCTCTATTTTCTGGCCGAGAGTTACCGACGGCTTGGGCGCGCGACCGAGTTCGTGGAGACGAGTCGCCGCTTGGTCGAACGCCATCCGCGCAGCCTCTTCGCGGCGCGCGCTTTGCTCGACCGCGTGCGCTTCCACCAACGGAATGGCGATCGTGAGGCAGCGCTGGCTGCGTGCCGAGAGCTGATCTCGCTCCATCCGGATTCCGAGTTTGCTCCTGAAGCCTTTTGGATGCTCGGTTGGGATGCCTATCGGCGCACGGAGTACGAGGCCGCTTCCCGTGCGCTTCTGTCACTTGCCGCGCGGCATCCGCAGTCAGAGCTGTTCGCTCAGGCGGCGTATTGGGCGGCGCGTGCGGAGGAACGGTCGGGACGCCGAGATCGCGCCGTGCTCCTCTACGAGAAGATCGTCGAGCGATACCGTGACGCTTACTATGGCCAGTTGGCGCGCCAGCGTCTGGATCGCTTGAATGCCCAAGGCGTCGTCGCCTCCTGGCCGGCTCGACGGCAGGGCGAGTCCTTCGGCGATTCACTGCTTGAGCGCGCAGTCGCGCATCTGCGCCCTGTCCGCGCCCCCGGAGAGACGGCCGGACCCAGCACGCTCGAGCGCGTGGAGAAGGCCCTTGAGTTGCGCGCGATTCGATTGGACGAGTTGGCGCTCGGCGAACTCACCGCGGCTCAACGCGAGGCGCCGACGTCGCCCCGCGTCTGCTTGGAGCTGGCCCGCCTTCATCGCGATCGGGGCGATCCTCTGGCGGCGATCACTGTCCTACGGCGAGCGCATCCCGAACATGCCGCGTATCGCGGCGATGAAGTCTCCGAAGACGTCCTCCGCTTGCTCTTCCCCCTCACCCACTGGGACCTCATTCGGCGAAACGCGGAAGCGCATGGTCTGGACCCATACCTCATCGCTGGGCTGATCCGGCAGGAGTCGGGATTCCATCCGCGGGCGCGTTCGGTCGCCAATGCGCGCGGCTTGATGCAACTGATCCCCTCGACGGGGCAGCTGGTCGCCCGTCGGTATGGTCTGCGGCGTCTCTCTCCGGAGCGGCTCTATGATCCGGCCTTGAACATTCGCTTGGGGACGGCGTATTTGGCCGAACAACTGCGACGGTTTGGACGGATCGAGTACGCCCTGGCGGCGTATAATGCCGGGCCTGTACGCGTCACGCGATGGCTTCAGGAACTGCCCACCGAGGAGATGGACGAGTGGATCGAGAGCATCCCGATCACCGAGACGCGGCAGTATGTCAAGAGCATCCTGCGCAACGTCGCGCACTATCGCCGAATCTACGGCGCGTCGTGAGAGGGCGATGAAGCGCGCTGGAGTGCTCGCTCTTCTTTTCGTCGTTCTGCTTCCCTCCGAGGGGGGAGGGCAAAGACTTTCTGCGAAGGCGCGCGCCTCGGCGCAGGTGATGATCTCCACGCGGCCGGGAGCCGTCGTCTTCGTGAACGATGTTCGCCGAGGCGTGACCGATGCGCGTGGACGGCTGACGCTCGTGCTGGAGCCAGGGACGTATTGGTTGCGCGTGAGCAAGATGGGCCATGAGGAAGCGCACGTGCGTCTTCATCTGGCGCCCGGCGCGCGGCGACCGCTCACGCTCTCGCTCCCTCCGCTGCGGGATCCTGCTGAACGGCATCGCCAACAAGGGGAAGCGCTGCGCGAACAGCGACAGTTCGCGCAAGCGGCTGCCGAGTATCGGAAAGCGATCGCCTTGCGAAAGGGACGCTTCCCGCGGGCTCGACTCGGGTTGGCGCGCGCGCTGCTGGCGTTGGAAGAGCCTGAAGAGGCATTGCGCCAGGTCCGACGTGCTCTGGCCGAGAGTCGCACGCCGCTTCCCGAGGCCCGTACGCTTCTGGGGAATATCCTTCGCGCTCAGGGTCTCTACGAAGACGCCATTCGCGAATATCGCGCGGCATTGCGACAGGCGAACAATTTCTCCCCGGAAGCTCATGCCGGACTCGCGCTGGCGCTTGGGGAGATCGGGGAGACCGAACGAGCGATCACGCACATGCGGACGGCGATCGCTCAAAACGCGGACACCGAGCCGATCCTCTACTATCTCCTCGGCAATCTTCTGCTGGATGCGGATCGCCCTCAGGAAGCCATCGCGGCCTACGAGACCTATTTGCGGTTAGCTCCGCAGAGCGAGACGGCGCCGGCCGTCCGCTCGCTCGTCGAGCAGTTGCGCAAGGAACTCACGTCGCAGGAGTCGCGATGAAGTCGTCGGCCGCAGGCAGCACGGCATCGGCGCGCGCGTCCGGCGTTGGGGAAGTCCACGCCGTGCCGGTGGAGTGTCCGAGTGTAGTCATCTTGGGGCGACCGAATGTCGGAAAGTCCACCCTCTTCAACCGTCTGGTGGGCATGCGACGCGCGATCGTGGGCGACGAGCCTGGGATCACGCGCGATCGTCTTCACGGACGCGTGCGATGGCGCGATCGCGAGTTCGAGCTGGTGGATACGGGCGGACTCCTCCCCGAGGAGGACGCGATCATTCCGGCGAGCATCGTGCGCCAGGCCGAAGCAGCCATCGCGCGCGCGGCTCTGCTCCTTCTCCTGGTGGATGTGCGCGAAGGGGTGACGCCGCTCGATGAAGACCTAGCACGACGCTTGCGCCGATTCGGCAAACCGATCTTCCTGGTCGTCAACAAGGTGGACACAGCGCGGTGGGAGCTGCCGGCCGAGGAGTTTCGCCGTCTGGGCTTCTCGCGAATCTTCCCTATCTCGGCTGAGCACGGGCAGGGCATCGGCGAACTGCTCGAAGCGATCTTAGAAGTCGTCCCCGCTCCTGAAGTGCTGGAGACGCGCCCCGAGGAAATTCGCATCGCCATCATTGGGAAGCCGAACGTAGGAAAGTCCTCGTTGGTGAATCGGCTGCTCGGCACCGAGCGTGTGATCGTCGCGCCGACGCCCGGCACGACGCGCGACGCCGTGGATTCGGAGCTGGAGTACGAGGGGACACGATTCCGTGTGATTGATACGGCGGGTATTCGCCGGAAGTCGCGGGTTCTGGAGCGGACCGAGCGCGTGGCCGTGCTCATGGCCGAGCGGCATCTCGAGCGCGCCGATGTCGCCGTGCTCCTCATTGACGCCACCGAAGGTCCGACGGCCCTGGATGCGCGCATCGGGGGGTTCGCGCACAAAGCGGGGAAATCGCTCATCCTCGCCGTCAACAAATGGGACCTCGTCGAGAAGGATCCCACGACGGCGGCGCGCATGGAAGCCGCCATTCGCGCGCGCTTGCGATTCCTCGATTATGCGCCGATCGTCTTCATCTCGGCGCTCACGGGTCAGCGCGTCACCCGAATCCTCGAGCTGGCGAAGAAAGCGTATGAGGCGCGGCATCGGCGCATCCCGACGGCCGAGCTGAACCGCTTTTTCCAGGAGTTCGTCGCCGAGGCGCGAGCCACGACGAGCCGCCGGCGCGTGCGCGTCCAGTACATCACGCAAGCGGGCGTAGACCCACCGACGTTCGTCCTCTTCTTGAATTCCCGACGCGAGAAACTGGAAGCTGCCTACGAGCGATACATTGAGAATCGGCTGCGCGAGCAATACGAGTTCTTCGCGACGCCGATTCGCATCAAGCAGCGGCTCAAGGCGTGACATCGGGGGTCCTCCCATGAATGGCAAACGCGTCGCCGAGAGTCAGGTCGTCCTCAGCCAGATGATGCAACCGGAGCATGCGAATATCTTGGGGAACGTGCACGGCGGATGGATCATGAAGCTCATTGACGAAGCCGGAGCGATCGTCGCCTCGCGCCACGCGCGAAAGCCCGTGGTGACGGTCGTCGTGGATTCGATTCGGTTCTGCGCGCCTGTGCATGTCGGCGATCTCGTGCACGTGCGGGCGCGGTTGACGCAAGTCTGGCGGACTTCGATGGAGGTGGAAGTCGAGGTCGAAGCCGAGGCGCTCCTGACGGGCGAGCGACGCGTGACGTCAACGGCGTATCTCGTCTATGTCGCCTTGGACGAATCGGGTCGCCCGACGCCGGTTCCACCACTGGAGTTGGCGAGCGAGGAGGAGCGGCATCGCGCCGCGGAAGCCGAGCGGCGTCGTGCCGAACGCTTGGCCCGACGCGACGCCGCAGGTCCATCTCATATGCGCTGAGGGCGCTCGCCTCGGGAGTCGAAGGCCCCCCTTGCCCTTCGTTCTTCCCCTTCGGTAACATCACATACCCTATCTTCGAGGCGAGGAGCAAAGCGTATGGAGATGAGACTGGTCGAATATCGTGTGGAGGGCGGCATCGCCGTCATCGAACTCTCCGATCCTCCGGCGAACACCTACACCTATGAGATGATGCGGCAGTTCGATGACGCTATCCTTCAGGCGCGCTTCGACGACAGCGTGCACGTGCTGGTGGTCACCGGAGCCGGAGATCGGTTCTTCTGCGCCGGGGCCAACATCCGCATGCTCGCCGAAGTCACGCCGCAGTACAAGTACTACTTCTGCCTGCATGCCAACGAGACGTTGAATCGCTTGGAGAATACGCCGAAGCTCGTGATCGCGGCGCTCAATGGGCACACCGTCGGCGGAGGATTGGAGATCGCACTCGCCTGCGATATTCGCATCGCCCGAAAGGACAGTGGGAGGATCGGCTTGCCCGAGGTCTCACTTGGCGTCTTGCCCGGCACCGGGGGGACGCAACGGTTAGCGCGACTTCTGGGGAAAGCGCGCGCGCTGGAGCTGATGGTCACCGGACGTCTGATGACGTACGAGGAGGCACTGGAGATCGGGCTCATTCACCACATCTTCCCGAGCGAGAACTTCATGGGCCATGTTCTGGAGTACGCGCGCCAATTTCTCCCGCCGCGGAAAGCGAGCCGCGCCGTCGGCCACATCAAGCGCGCCGTGCAATCGGGATGGGAGATGTCCTTCCATGACGGGCTGGCGTTGGAGCGCGAGCTGCAGCAACTGCTCTTCCAGAGCGAGGACGCGCGCGAAGGTCTGACGGCCTACGTCGAGAAGCGCGAGCCACGATTTCAGGGACGGTGAGGCGCGCCCGGCGCTTTGACAGCGGACGCCGTGCCTCCCTAAAATGGCGCGCGTGAGCGCGGAGGGGCGGATTTCAGGGCACGGGGTGTCGTGGGAGCGCGCGCGCTCAGGGATTGGCTTCTTCGCCGGGCCGTTCCTGTTTTTCCTTGTCCTTCTGCTGCCGACGCCAGAGGTCTTCTTGCATGAGGCGGCAGTGCAAGCGGCTGCTTCCCCCACCGGGCTGGAGAGCGCGCCTCTGGCTTTCGGCATGAAGGTGACGCTCGCGCTGCTACTGCTCATGGTCACGTGGTGGGTGACCGAAGCTGTGCCGCTTCCCGTCACGGCGCTTCTGCCGGGCATCATCCTCCCCCTGTTTCAGGTCATTGGCGTTCAGGACGGTCGGCCGGTGGAGTTGAACAGTCGCGCGGTGCTCGCCCACTACGCCAATCCCGTGATCTTCCTCTTCCTCTCCGGGTTCTTGATCGCGGGCGCGATGCAGAAGTGGGGTTTGGATCGGCGCATCGCCCTTTGGATTCTGACGCGCGGCAACATCGCGGCGAGTCCCGGCAAGGTCCTGCTGAGCTTGATGAGCGCTTCGGCCTTCATCTCGATGTGGGTCTCGAACACGGCGACGACGGCCATGATGCTCCCGATCGGCCTTGGGATCCTCTCGCGCGTGCAGGGTGCAGGTGCTTCCCCCAATTATGCGCGGGCGCTATTGTTGGGGATCGCCTATGCGGCTTCCATCGGCGGCGTGGGGACGATCATCGGAACGCCACCCAACGGCATCGCCGTCTCCATCCTGCGGCAGCAAGATGTCGTGCACCTCGATTTCCTGGAGTGGATGGCCTTCGGACTGCCGTTCGTGCTCTTGGCCGTTCCGCTGGCTTGGGTTCTCCTACGCGCGGTCTTCCCTTTTGACGTCACCTTCGATGAAGGCGTTCGTGCGCTTCTGCGCGAGGAGCGAGCGGTGCTTGGCCCTCTGGGACGAGGGGAGAAGTTGACGCTTGTCGGATTCCTCCTGGCCGTCACGCTCTGGACGACAAATCCTTTTTGGTCCCTCCTCCCCGGTCTCGGTCGGCGCCTCCAGTGGTTCGATGAGCATCTGATCGCGCTCTCGGCGGCGATCCTCCTCTTTCTCCTCCCCGTAGACTGGAAGCGGCGTCAGTTCGTGCTGCGCTGGGAGGATTCTCGATACGTGGATTGGGGAACGCTACTGCTGTTTGGCGGGGGTCTGGCGCTCTCGGACGCCATGTTCAAGACCGGGCTGGCGCGAGTGCTCGCATCGACATTCGTCGCGCTCTTTGGGAAACCGGGTCCGCTCCTGCTCGTCTTCATGGTCGTGATCTTCATGGAGCTGCTCACCGAAGTGACCTCCAATACGGCGGTCACCTCGATGATGGTGCCGATCCTGATCTCCCTGGCGTCGGGGCTTGGAACAGATGCCGCGTCGCTCGTTCTCCCGGCGACGATCGCCGCCTCGATGGCCTTCATGCTCCCGGTCGCGACGCCGCCGAATGCGCTCGTCTACGCGACGCAGCGCGTGACGATCGCGGACATGCTGCGGGCGGGTATCGTCCTGGACCTGGCCGCGTGGTTGTACATCGTCGCCTTCTTCTACGGCTATGTCGCCTCGGTCCTCGGTCTCGTTCGCTTCTGAAGGGAGGAGGATCATGTGGGATGGCAAGCGCTCAAGCCGAGCCATTGCGAGAGGCGATGGCGATGCCTTGCGACGAGCGCGTAGATCACCATCTCCAGAAGCAAGAGCGGAGGCACGGCGTAGATGACGTACACAAGCAACCGCCAGGGAGAGAGCTGAGAGAAGAAGGCATTGAGTCCGAAAACGCCGCCTAAGACGCGCCCACGTCGGGTGATGACATAGAGGCGCCGGGCGCAGTGCTGCGGCGTCAGACCAAGCGGCGCGAGGGCTTCTGCGGGAATCTCCTGGTAGGGGAGGAAGACGAAGCGCCTGCGCCGATCCCGGCGGCTCGCCCATCGCGCGAAAGCCGCACACACGCCACACGCTCCATCAAAGAGCAGATAGTCTGCCATGCCGATCGTCAACGAGCTCTCGCCCCCTCCGCCGGAACGCTCGCTCGAATCCCTTGTGAGCGTTTCGCGCAAGGATCCCTCACCGGTATGGATCTCTGCTCGAGCGCTCATGCCACCTTCAGCTGAAAATCTCCTGCTCCCGTCGCCGCGCCGTGCCGGGGATCGGGAGGACATGCCGTTCGACGTGGGCGAAACATCCCAGAACGCGCCATGCGGCGTCGGTCGTCGAATTGGGGGATTGGGGTGGCTCGTCCTCGGGACACGTCTCTTCTTTCCGTAAACGCGGCCGCTTGCGCTCCTGCTCTTTTTGCTTCTCCATGGCTTCTTGCGCCAACTTGCGCAGGCGCTCTTTGATCCGGTGGAATTCCTCGCTGTCGGTCACGTATTCCTCGTGGGGCGGCAGGAAGGCGAATTCGCGAAAGCTGTGAATGATGCGATCGGCGAAGGCCGGGTGCGTGCGGAAGAAGCTCGTCCCGCGCGCATACCCCTCCTTGCTCGCCATCTTGTCGAAGAACGTGATGAACGAGCGCGGGTCATATCCGCTCTTCCAGAGATATTGCGCGCCGAGCTGATCGGCTTCGAGTTCAAACTCTCGGCTCACGCCGAGGAGCTTCAGCTCGATCACCAATCCCAATCCCGCGAATCCGTATTCGAGCAGGTAATAGGTGAGCAGGCTCACCACGCCGCCAGTCGCAATGTAAGCTGCGATCTGCGCCGCTTGATAGAGGATCGAGGCGATCGTCGCGCGCCTCATGAGCCGAGCGCTGTGACGCGCCGCGGCATGGGCGATCTCATGGGCGATGACGCCGGCCAGCTCCCCCTCGGTCTCCGCCTCCAGAATGAGCCCCGTGTTGATGAAGAGGAATCCACCCGGCAGCGCGAAAGCGTTCACCTCGTCGGTGAGAAGCAAGTGTGTCTTCACGGGGACGCGCAGATCGGAATTCCGCGCGATGTGCTCGGCCAGATTCCGAATGTAGGTCTCGACCTCCTCATCCTTGAATTCCGGCGGCATGAGGCCGAGCGCCCGGAGCTCACGAATGGCATCTTCGCCCATCTTGATGTCTTTCTCTTGACCCTTGCCGACCTCGCGGAATCCGATGTCCTCCACGTCGCCGTAGGGACGCTGCCGCGCGCGACCTGAGCGGATCTCCGCCTCGATGCGCGCCTTCTCCGGAGGCCACCGCGTGAGCAGGTCGAGTTTGGCCTCCTTATTCTCGTAGCCGACTTCGATTGTCTTTCGCTCGAGGGCCTCCTTCTCGACGAGCTTCTTGCGCAGGCGCTGAATCTGGCAATGAGTCTCGCGTCGTTCCTTGGCCGTCTGCGGATCATCGCGTGATCCGCGCCGATTCAGCTCCCGAAGCTTTCGACGCGCGTCCTCGATCTGACTCTTGAGCGTGGCGATCTCTTGCCGAAGCGCAGCGAGCTTCTGTTCCTTCTCCTTCCTGAGCTCGGCGCGGAACGCTTCGATCTCATCCCTCCGAAAGGTGTAGGCTTCCGAGAGCGCGAGGACATCCAAATATGGCCTCCCCACGATCTCGGCAAGAGGCGGGCGATCCTGCCGCGTCGAAGCATTGAGCGGGACGAAGCTCGTCAGAGCGAGCGAGAGTCCCACGCCGATCGCGATCAAGCGCGCTGTCCCCCTCTTCATCGTTCCGCCTCCTTGCCTTTAAGATGCCTCGACGGGCCGGGAGGTTTTTCTCCCCGATCCGCCTCACGCCCATCTCTATCCTCGCTCGCCCTTGTCCTTACGTCCCCTCCTCTCTGACGTGAGCGTCGCGCATCGAGTTCGATCCTCTCTCCCCGACGATCTCCTCGCGGCCCGTAGGGCACTACTACTCCGACCACCAGTATAGAACGAAGCTCGAGGCGCGTCCAAGTCGCCTCTGCGAGGGGAGAACTTCATGAGTCGCTCGGATGAGTGGGGCAGTGCCACGCGCGATAGAGCCTCCACGCGCGCCCAATGTAGATGAGGATAAGGATGGGAAGCCCCAGAAGCGTCCAAGCGCCGAGATCGTTCCAGAGCGCAGCCGCGAGCAACGTCACCAACAGGAAACTCATGGCGACGTGAGTCGTGTATTCGATCGCGCCTTGCGGATCGGCGTGTGGGGGAAGGAATCGCGAGCGGTCCATGTGAGCGCCGATCCCTCGCAGCGCGCGCCGGAGCGCTTGCGAAAGCCCTGCGAGCACAAGTAGGCCCATCAGGATGAGGACCGCACGCCATGACCTCGGGTGAGTCATGAGCGCCGCCGCGCACACAGCCAACAGCGCGACCATGCCCAGAAGCATCCGTGAGCCCTCTCTCCTCAGAGGGGGGCGCGAACCGCCCTCCAGTTCGCATCCGGCGGTGGAGAGATCGCCAGATGAGATTCGCATCGTCATCGGCTGTAGGGTCGTTGAGATGAGCGTTCCGGCGAAAGCGAGAGGGGTGGGAATGAGGCGACGCAGCGCGCGATACAGCGGTCGCGTGTTCTTCATGAAGGCAGGCGCCAGAAGCGTCGTGACGAAGACGTACCAGCCCGTGAACTGGACGAGATCCGAATGAATGAGGCCGAGCTGTTGTCCGAACGCGGCGTACAGCAACGCGTACTCGCCGCGCGGGATCATCCCTGCGCCGATGGCCAGCGCCACCGGGGCCGGGAAACCCGCCAAGAAGGCGAGCGCAGACGTGATCACCAGTTCGGTCAGGATCGAGAGCAGAGCAACCAGTAGAACGAGCGGGAAGACGCGTCGAAAGCTCTCCGGCTCCAGCAGCATGCCGAAGGCGAGGAAGAAGAGGGCGAGGAAGACATCGCGGAACGATTCCAGTCGGCCATAGATCCGTTCGCCAAGATCGCTCTCGCGCGTGGGGGAGATCATCCCGAGCAGGAAGGCTCCGGCCGCCGGCGCCAAGCCGAACTGCGCCGCTCCGACGCCGGCCAGGATGATCAGTGCGAGCCACAGTAGCGCGAACAACTCCTCCGACCTCAAGCGGAGGGCGAGGGTCAACGCGCGAGACAGAAACCTCCCGCCGATCCCCAAGACGAGCGCATAAAAAGCGATCGCCTTCAGGAGCGAGAGGACCACGGGCGATGCGCGCGCGCCTTCGCCGGAGAGGGCCGCGAGCGCGCCCAGATAGAGCACGGCGATGAAGTCCTCGAAGATCATGATGCCCATGAGCGCTTCGGCTTCCGGATTAGCCGTGCGGCGCCATTCGATCAGGAGCTTGGCGACGACGCCACTGCTGCTCATGGCGACGATGCCGGCCAGGAAGGCTCGCTCGATCACTCCCCATCCCAGCGCATAGCCGACCAGAAACCCTACCAAGAGGTTCGCCAAAAGCTCTCCGGTCCCAACGAACAAGACCGCGGCGCGCACGCGCTTGAGGCGTTCCAGGGAGAACTCGACGCCGAGGAAGAACATCAACAGGAGAACGCCCAGCTCCGAGATCGTGCGCACGGGCGTCGCCTCCGCAATCGCGCCCAGCGCGTTGGGGCCGAGCACGGCGCCGACCAGGATGTATCCGATGATGACCGATTGTCCGCGGCGCGCGGCGAGCCAAGCGCCGAGGAAGCCGAAAAGCAGCAGTAGCCCCAGATCACGTAAGAACGAATGTTCCGGCATATCGCTTCCGTGTCGTCGCCCGAAGGAGAATGACAAGCCGCTTCGCGCGCGCCAAGCATTGGGCCATCGCCGGTGCTCGATGCGGTCGATCCCTCCTCGTTCGTCATCAGCGCACCGCTCCCTCCGAAGGCGCGCTCGGCATCAGGGAGCCGCTTCGATGAGCCGACGTAGCGCCTCGAACCCCTCCTGCTTGCCGAGGACGACGATAGTATCGCCAGCGCGCAAGACTTCTTCGGCCGAAGGATTGGGCACGCTCTCCGGCTCGCGGATGATGGCGATCACGGAGACGCCCGTTCGCTTGCGAATACCCAGCTCGCCGATGCTCTTGCCAACGACGGGGGAGCGAGCGTCCAGTCGAAACCATTCGATGCGCAGCTCTTGAAGGACGACTTCCAAATTCTCCACGGCCCTCGGTCGGAAGAAGGCGCCGGCGAGGATCGAGCCGATCTGCCGCGCCTCGTCATCCCTCAGCTCCACGGCGAAGAGGGGATCGGGATCGCCATCGCGATAGATGTAGATCTCGCGAATGCCACTGTGATGAATGACGATCGTGAAGCGATCGCGCTCGTACGTGGTGATCTCATACTTTCGCCCGACGCCGGGCAAGTCGACTTCGGAGATGACGGCCATGGCGTCTTCCTCCTCGTCGCATCATCGCGTCGCTTCCGCCTCATGCGGCGAGAGCGCCGCATCCTCTGGGACGAGCGCTCGGCGAGCTTCCACGTGGTTCGAAGGACCGCGTGGGCTCCCCGTGCGGTCTTCCTCCTCCGCGTGCGAATGCCAGAGCGGATCGGTCTGCGCGCGAATCTCTTCCTTCAGTCGCGCATAGCCTTCAGCGAAGCTTTTCCTCTGCTCCTCGGTGAGGGCCGGCGTGCCCGAAGCGACATGAGCGCTGGTGATGATCCCGTCGAGGGCGAGAGCGTATTTCATGGCAGCGATGAGTTTGAGGACCGGTCGCCCGCCTTCCTCGAACGTGCACAGGCGCTCGAACGTTCCGAGCAACCGCCGATACCGATGCATCAACGCTTCATCCCCCGCTGAGCATGCGCGCCACGCCTTTTGCCACTCGCGCGGGAAGACATTGGCCGGACCTGCGACGACCCCGATCGGCAGGGCGTGATGTAAGAGGTAGAGGTTCCAGTACTCGCGAATCTTCCCAAGAAGGCCGCGCGCCGGTCGGAACAGATCGAAGATCAGCATCGCTTCGCCCACGTAGATCCCGAACTCGCCTCTCTCGTTGAAATGGAGCGCGGCTTTCGTATAGTGGCCGAGCACCTTTCGCGGGGCCGTCACCTTGATCCCGCAGATGTAGGGGAGGCGGCTGAGCCGTTTCACATCGCGCGTGCGGATGTGGGGGATTCTCGGATGGACGGCGATCTCCGCGTTATCGTAAAGCAGAAGCGGCAGCTCGCGCCCTTTCCGTTCAAAGAGCGGCGTCACCTCGCGATGGAAGAACGCGACCACCTCGTCGAGGTCTTCGATCGAGAGCGGAGCGATCACCCCAGCATCGGCGCCCAGCTCCAGCGCCAGCTCCAAACTCCTGAGCGTCTCCGCGCGCGTCCGTCCCGTCACGCCCACCCAGACTTCGACCGGCCGGCGCCCGAGCTGACGCAAGCGCTCGTTGATCGCGCGCCGCTCCTCGATGGCGAGCGCGATGAGGCGTTCCCGCTGCGACGGCGAGATCCGATTCCATTCGCCCGTTGTCCCCAAGCTGAAGAGGATGTCCGCTCCGAATCCGGATTGGACGAGATAGCGGAAGAGGCGCCGCTGATCGGATTCCACGAGGCGCCCGTCCTCATCCACGATGGTCAGGACGGGGATGCTCAATCCCCATCGCGGGCGATATCTCTCCATGCTCCCTCCGCGCCACCTCACCGGGAGAACATATCGGCGCTGGATCGAGAAATCAAGCCATCGGGGCTGCGCGCATACCATTCATGCTCGACGCGCGAGCGCGTGCAGGTAGAGCGCGGCCAGCGTCTTCCCATCGCGAATCTCTCCCGCGCGCACCTTCTCCTCGATGCCCTCCCAGGACAACGGGAAGACTTCGATCAGCTCGTCGCTCTCAAGCTGCTGCGTCGTCGGACGCAACCCCTCGGCTCGAAACACGTGCATCCGCTCGTCGGTGAACCCTGGGGCGGTGAAGAATTCTCCCAGAGGGATCATGCGAGCGGCGCAATAGCCGGTCTCCTCTTCGAGTTCCCGATGGGCGCACGCTTCCGGACTCTCGGCCGCACGGTCGAGCGTTCCGGCTGGCAGCTCCCACAGGACTTCGCCTACGGCGTATCGAAATTGGCGAATCAGAAGCAGGCGCCCGTCATCGAGGATCGGTACGATGACGACCGATCCTGGGTGGCGCACGATCTCGCGCGTCGTCTCGCGCCCACCGGGTAGGCGAATGCGATCCACGTCCAGAGAGACGGCGCGTCCCGTGTAGAGGCGCCGCGTCTCGAGTCGAATCTCGCGCAAGTGTTCCTGCATAGGCGTCCTCTCACTTCGCCCGAGCATGCGATCGAAGCGAAGCGGTGCGATCGCATGCGGCTTCGTACACGGATTCGATCTGACGGAGAATGCGCTCTCGATCGAAGCGTTGCCGCACGGCCAAACGAGCGGCTTCGGCGACGCGCGCGCGCCGCTCGGGATCCTCCAGAAGCTCCCACAGGCGCTCGGCCAAAGCCCTCACATCGCGTGGAGGAACCAAGAATCCCGTCTCACCGTGAACGACGATCTCGGCCGGACCTCCCGCCGCGAAGGCGATGACGGGCACGCCCGCCGCCATCGCCTGCACGAGCGCGAGCGAAAATCCTTCGCCATGCGAAGGGAGGACGAAGAGATCGCTCGCTGCCCATACTGGACGCAAATCGTCCACATGCCCGAGGAAATGCGCTCGCAGACCGAGCTGGCGCGCCAGTCGCTGCAGCCGTGCTTCGAATGCACGATGTTTCGCCGGAGCCGCACCGACGATCAGAAATTCGCAATCCTCTCGGCCGAGAAGGGCGGCGGCGCGCAGGAAATCCTCCGGCCCTTTGGCCGGCGCGAGTTGACCGACCGTCGTGATCACCAGCGGTCGCGTCAACCCAAAGCGCGCGCGCGCGTGGGCGCGCTCGGGAAGCGGCGCCACGTCTTCCTCCCTCACCCAATTGGGGATGGTCACCACCTGCGTTTCGGGAAGACTGAATTGGGCGAGCAGATTCCGACGCACGAATTCGGAGACGGCGATGATCCGATCCGCGCGCCGAAGGGCGGCCCGAGAGATGACATTGCGCCGCAGCGGGAGGTAATGATGCCGCGTGAGGATGACGCGCGCGCGTCCGGACCCCACGGCCGCGGCGATGGTGGGCAGGTAATCGCGCCCCAGATGCGCGTGGACGATCTCGATGCCGTGCTCTCGAATCACGCGGCTCAGCCGATAGGCCGAGATCCCATCGAGCGAGTTCCGCAATGGTAACACGTGCGCGGCCGCGATGTACGGATTCACGCGCTCAAGAAGCGGGCTACCCGGGCGCACCGCCACGTGCACTTCGTGCCCGCGCTCATGTAATCCCGCTACCAGGTCGGCGACGTGAAGCTCGCCGCCGCCGATCTCCATCGCTGAGCACACTTGAAGAACGCGCATCGGCTTGACAAGTCCAGGGGCAACCATACAAGATGCCTTCGGCATGTGGCAAGAGGCCGCGCGCGAGGTGGCGACCGAAGGAGCACCGCTCGCGCTCCTGCTCCTTGTAGCGTCTCTCTTCGGGCTCGCCGTGGGGAGCTTCCTGAACGTCGTGATCTATCGCGTCCCGCGCCGCATGTCCATCGTGCGTCCCCGATCCCATTGCCCCCACTGTGGCGCGCCCATCCGATGGCGAGACAATATTCCGCTCCTCAGCTTCCTCCTCCTGAAAGGGCGCTGCCGCGCGTGCCATCACCCCATCTCCTGGCTCTATCCGGCCGTCGAAGCCGGAACCGCGCTCGGGTTCGCACTGTTGGCGTGGGAACACGGATGGAGTTGGGACCTCGTGCCGGATGCCGTATTCATGAGCGCGCTCATCGCCCTCGCCGTAATTGATGCGCGCCATCGTTTGCTGCCGGATGCCATCACCTATCCGGGATTCGTGCTGGCCGTCGGACTGCGCGCGCTCGTACCGCCGGAGAGCAACGCCGACGCCCACGACCTCGTCTTCCGCTCCGAGCTCGCGCGATTCCTCTCCGATCACGCGCTCGGCGCGGGCGCCGTGCTCATCGTAGGGAGCAGTTTCTTGCTCTTCCTCCTGGAACGCATAGATTACCGATTGCTCGGGCGCAGGCTCGAGGAGTTGGAGACCGCTCCCGCGAGTGGGGGGGGCTCTTCTGCGCCCTCGCTCGTTCAAGAAGAACATCCGCCGGTCGAATCCCGTCCAACGCCGGAGCCGCGTGAGGGGATTGCGGACGCTCGCTCCGACGATGAAGCGCCTCAGGAGGCGTGGTCCCCCGAATGGGCAGCGCTCCTTTTGGCACTCGGCCTGTCGGGGATCTTCCTCGCGCTCGGGCGCGAGGACGCTTCGCTGGCCGCCTCCGGGGTGCGTTCGGCTCTCGGCGCGCTCGTGGGAGCTGCAGTCGGCAGCGGCCTGTTGTGGCTCTCGCGCGTGGGCTACTACGCCCTGCGCCGTTTGGAAGGTGTGGGCTTCGGTGACGTGAAGATGATGCTCATGGTCGGCGCTTTCCTCGGATGGGGGGGGGCGCTTGTGGCGATCTTTCTCGCTTCGCTGCTTGGCTCGATCTACGGCGTGACGCTCATGATCCTGACGCGCGAGCGCAACCCCAAGTTGCCCTTCGGGTCATTCTTGAGTCTGGCTGCGCTCGTGATCCTACTGCTGCTTCGTTGAAGTGCCGTGCTCCTTCCTACACCCCCGCGCTCAGGGGATGAGCAAGAGTTTGCCCGTAGAGGCCCGTGAGGCGAGGACGCGATGGGCTTCGGCGGCCTCGGTCAATGGGAAGACGCGCTCGATGCGAAGGCGTATTTGCCCTTCCTGAATCCACCGGAAGAGAGCGCGCGCGCGCTCCAGCAACTCCTCCCGCGTGGCCGCGTAGTGCGACAGATGCGGTCGCGTGAGGAACAATGAGCCCTTCGTCGAGAGGACAAGAGGATCGAGTGGAGGAACAGGACCGCTCGCCTGGCCGAAGAGCACAAGCAGACCGCGCGGCCTCAAGCAGTTCAAACTCTTCTCAAACGTCGCCTGACCGACTGAATCGTAGACGACGTCAACGCCACGCCCCTCGGTGAGCCGCTTCACCTCCACCTCGAAATCCTGCTGCGTGTAAAGGATCACCTCATCGGCGCCCGCCTCGCGCGCGCGTTGTGCCTTCTCCTCGGTCGAGACCGTGCCGATGACGCGCGCGCCTCGCAGTTTGGCCATCTGCACAATCAAAAGCCCCGTTCCCCCGGCCGCCGCATGCACGAGCGCCGTATCGCCCGGCTTGAGCGGATAAGTGCTGTGGGTGAGATAATGAGCCGTCAGCCCTTGAACCATTGCAGCCGCAGCCGTGGAAAAATCTATCGCTTCGGGAAGAGGCACCAATCTCCACGCCGGAACGACAGCGCGCTCCGCATACGCCCCAAGCGATAGCGCATAAGCGACGCGATCCCCCACGCGAACATCCGTGACATCCGGACCCACGGCTTCCACGACGCCCGCGCCCTCGATTCCGGGAGTGAACGGAAGCGGATTCGGATACAGGCCCGTCCGATGGTAGATGTCAATGAAATTGACGCCCGCGGCCTCGATCTTCACCCGCACCTGGCCCGACCCTGGCTCCGGGATGGGAACATCTTCATGCCGCAAGACCTCCGGCCCTCCGTACTCATGAACGCGGATCGCTTTCATCGTTCGTCCCTCCTGACCTTCATCCCTTCGAGCGAGATGTTGTAGTGTACATCACCCCGCGCAATCGAGAAACCTCGACGCATGACGACGGAGCGCCCATTAGGTGTGTGGGATCAGGCTCTCGATCAATCGCAAAGGACCAAGCTGAGCTCGTCTCCGGGGCGGCAGTGCGCATGTAGTCAAGGCTGATTGCGGAGCGAGCGTCATCCGCCTTCGCGCGTGTGTCCGAGGTGGGCGAAGAGCACGGCGTAGAGTTCGATCCCATCCCACAGGTTTTGCACGCGCAAATTCTCGTTCGCTCCGTGCTGATTATTGTCGTGGTTGACGATGGGGACGCCGATGACGGGGACGTTGAGCAGTTCCTGAAAGAGATACATGGGGATGCTCCCACCCAACGTCGGCATCTTCACAATGGGAGCGCCGACCGCTTCCTCGATGAGGCGCACGAGGGCGCGGGAGATGGGCAGATCCATTGAGGTGCGCGCCGGCGGGTATCCGGATCCCCAGATGAGCCGCACGATCTTCGGATACCGACGTCGCTGTTCGAGGGTCGGCGCTTCGGAGACGATGGTGAAGCCTTGTCGGCGGATATGTTCTTCAACGCGTCGGCGGACGCTCTCGGGCGTTTGATCGGGCACCAAGCGAAAATCAATCGAAGCTGTCGCCTCGGTGGGGATAGCATTCTGCGCCGTCTCGCCCACATGCCCGGCGCGAAGGCCGCGCACGTTGAGCGCGGGAACCATGAGGAGTTCGACCAAGCGCCGTCCTTGGCCTTCGGACCAACTGAGTCCGAGTTCCTCTCGAAGCGACGCCTCTATATCGGGGATCTCAGCGAGCGCGCGTCGTTCGCTCTCGGTGAGCGGGCGCACGTCCTCATAGAATCCGGCGATGCGAATGCGTCCGTCCTCCTCGCGCATGCTCGCCAGGAGATGCGCGAGCATGGCCGCGGGATTCGGCGCCCAATTCCCGTAGTGTCCGCTGTGCAAGGGACGCCTGGGGCCGTACACCGTGAGTTCCAGGTCCACGATTCCGCGCGCGCCGAAGTACACTTGCTGACGGCGCGTTTGATGGATCGGTCCGTCGCAGAGCACCCAGGCATCGGCCTTCAACCGATCGGCATACTTCTGTAAGATCGTCCGCAGATGGGGCGAGCCCGCCTCCTCTTCTCCCTCGAAGAAGAACTTGACATTCACCGAGAGGGGGATCTGCGCGGCGCGCAAAGCGTCTAAGGCGACCAGGAGCGCCACAATCGGCGATTTGTCATCGCTCGCCGAGCGCGCGTAGAGGCGCCATTCGCCGGGAATGGGCGTTGGGATCGCCGACCAGGGAACATCGCGTCCACCGTGCTCCAGAGGTCGGTCGCGGAGCACGGGCTTCCATGGATCGCTCGCCCACTGCGAGGGATCTACCGGTTGGCCATCGAAATGCGCATAGAAGACGATCGTATGGCGCGCGTGCGGGACGAGGAGTTCGCCGTAAACGGCGGGTGGGGCATCGCCGACATCGAGAATCTCCGCGCGAACGCCACGTCGCTCGAGCATCACCCGCAGGAGTTCAGCATTTCGGCGGATGGCTTCCCGATCCGAAGCGACGTTGGGGATCGAGAGGAATTCCACCAGCTCGCCGAGGATCGCTTTCTCGTGAGCGAGCCGATATGCGCGCACTCGCTCGCGCGTAGTTCGCACGTCTTCGGCGAGCGAGCGTTGACTAGGAGCGAGACCGAGCAGAAGCAAAAGGGCCGCAGTGCATCGCCTCCGTTCTCGTCGCCTCATAGCCAGCCTCCATGCGCGATGTGAGTATCGCGCGCGGTGCCCTCGATCTCATCCCGCATGGCTCGAAGGCGCCGCGCGCGGGCTCTCTCTCACTGGAGCTGAGCCGAGGAGCCAGGGACTTCGCGCCACGGCTCGAAGCGTCCGCCCAGATGTTTGGCCAGGAATTCCTCAGCGCGACCGAAGAAGTCGAGCCGGTTCTCCGGGCGGGCGAATCCATGTCCTTCATCGGGATAGACGACGTAGGTGACCGGAACGTTCTTCGCCCGCAGCGTCTGCACGATCTGGTCGCTCTCGGCCTTCTTCACGCGCGGATCATTCGCCCCGTGACCGATGAGCAGGGGAGCCTTGATCTGATCGGCTCGGAAAAGCGGCGAGCGCGACTTCAGGAACTCCTCATCTGTCTCCACCCTCCCCAGGCGTTTGTCGAAGAGCGCCTTCATCGGCGCCCAGTACGGCGGGATCGAGCGCAAGAGCGTGACCAGATTCGAGGGGCCGACGATGTCCACGCCGCAGGCGAATTCTTCGGGCGTGAAGGCCAATCCGACGAGCGTCGCGTAACCGCCGTAGCTGCCGCCCATGATGCACACGCGCTTGGGATCGGCGTATCCCTGCTGCACGGCCCAGTTCTTGCCATCAATGAGATCGGTATGCATCTTCCCGGCCCACTCCCGATCGCCGGCGTTCAAATACGCCTTCCCGTATCCGGTCGAGCCGCGGAAGTTGACCTGCAAGACGGCGTACCCGCGATTGGCGAGCCATTGGACGATCGAGTTGAATCCCCACACGTCGCGCGCCCACGGGCCGCCGTGCACAAGCAGCACCGTGGGCAGATTCCTTGGCGGGACGCCCACCGGGAGCGTGAGGTATCCGTAGAGGGTCATCCCATCGCGGGCCGTGAACGAGATCGGTTGCATCTTCGCCAGGCGATACCGCTCGAGCGCCGGTTGATTGCTGAAGAGCAAGCTGAGCCGCCGCGTCGAGCGATCGTAGGCGTAGTAGTAAACAGGGCCATCGTCCAAGAGGTAGGAGACGATCCACATCCGGTCCTCGCGGTCTCGACTGACGATGCTCAGGTCGCCATCGCGTTCCTTGCGCAGCAGCTCGAAATCGGCGCGAAGCGACGGATCCAGAAGTTGCCATTCCCGGCGCGCGCGAATGAATTGCACGGCCTCCAAGCGCCGCGTCTTCGGATGGATCATCACAGTGTTCACGTCATACTGCGGGTCTTCGGCGATGACGGTCGTCTTCCCGGTGGCGACGTCCACTTCGATCAACCGCGCGGCATTAGCGCCGACACTGGAGATGAGCCAGAGGCCGCGGCCGTCCGGCGTGAAGGCTGCTACACCACCGAACGTCTCGTCCGGTCCCCACCGCAGCAGCTCGCGCCAAGGCGATTTGGCGTCCTCGCGCACGCGAATGAACATCCCTCCATCTGGAGTGAATCCGGACGCTGCGCGCACCTGCAGCCGATGATCCGCGGCCCACTGGAAGACATCTCCGGGATTCTCCGTGTCCAACGCGACGGCGCCAGTCTTCAAATTGATGCGGTACACATCATGCCATCGCCGATCACGGAGATTCAGCGCGACGAGGATCTCATCGGGGAACTGCGGATCGATCGCCACGACCTGCGCTTGCACGCCTTCGAACGGCGTCAGATCGCGCGTCGTCATCGCCTTCAAGCTCGTCTGGTAGAGATGCCAATTCTCATCGCCGTCTCGGTCTTGGATGTAGAGGATGTGCTCGCTGTCCTCCTGCCAGAAATACGCGCGAATGCCACGCTTTTTATCTGAAGTCACGACCCGATCGTCGTTCTTGCCGACGGTCCGCACCCAGACGTTGAGCACGCCTTCGTGCGGTGCCAGATAGGCGAGCTTCGTCCCATCCGGGGAGATCTGCGGATTGGCCTTTTCGGGATTTCCGAAGAGGACTTCGCGAGGGATGAGCGGCGGCAGCTCCACGGCTCGCGCCACCCATCCGTTGGACAGAAGCATGAGGCTCAAGGCCACAAGGCCGCCCCAACGATGCATCCTACGCATAGCCCTCCTCCTTCCGCGAACAGTTTGCCTCAAGTGCCCGCTTGTGCGGAACTCGCTCCGCTCACTCTTACGCGAGCGCTGAGCGTCGGGTTCCCGAGTTTTCGCAACGGCCTATCGGGCATAGTATCCTCGACGGGCCTTCACGCGAACGCCGGGACGAAGGACCTTCACGCGGATGGTGCGCCATTTTCCATCGCGCGCCGTATTGATCGGACTGTAGGCGAGGCTATAGATCGTGCGCAGCTCGTCGGCGATGCGTTGATAGACGCCTTCCAAATCCTCGACCGTATCCGCCCGGTAGAGCGTCCCGGCCGAATGCTCGGCGAGCGCCAAGAGTTGTCGCCGGGCGAGGGCGTAGCTCATCGGGCTCTCGCGTCGCTGCCGCACGACCATCTCGTATTCCGTATCCAGGTAGATGGGATAGATGAGCACGTCCGACTCCTGAACGCGCGCGAGCAACTCTTCAAACGTATGCTCCGTCGGAAAGAGCCACGGCTGACGGATCGAGTTGTCCACGCCGTCGGTCATGACGACGATGGCCTTGCGACGCCCAGGTCGTCGCTCCACCTCGGTGAGCACGCGCCAAAGGGCATCGTAGAAAGCCGTCCCCCCACCCCCTCGAATCGTCTGAATGCTTTGCTTGAGGAGGAAGCGATTGTTCGTGAACGGTGCGATCTCGTAGACGCGACGCGCAAAGGCGAAGACGGCCATGCGATCCTCCGGCCCGATCATGTCCACGAAGGCCTGCGCCGCCCGTCGGATGACGCCCAGCTTCGATTCGGTGCTCCCGCTGACGTCCAAAAGCAATGCGAGATCAAACGGCGCCGTCACCGGGGAGAAGTGCGTGATCTGCTGCTGCACGCCGTCCTCGTAGATGACGAAGTCCTGCTTCTGGAGGTCGCTGACGGCCTTCCCGTGCTCATCGGTCACGCTCACGTTGACGTTGACCAGTGGCGCCTCCAACGTGATGACATCTCCTGAATCTTCCGAGCGCGGTCGGCGCGGTGACGGCGGAGGAGGCTCCTCGGTCGGATCCGTGTGGAGGCTTGGGCGAGAACGCGAAGAAGGTGACGCTTCGCGGTCGGGCAGCTCGCGCGGCGGAGGCGATGGCAGCGATTCCGCGCGTGCCAGAGACGGCGAGGGAGACATCGTCGGCGGGAGCGCGAGCAGGCGAATGTCTCCGCGCATCGTCTTCGCTGTCAGGGAGCGTCCGCCGCGCCCCAGTCGGCCTTCGATCACATGGGCGTCGAATTTCCCTCGGACGAGGATCGGAAGCTCCGACTGAATGGCCCCTTGCGGCGCGTGCAGCGCGATCTCCGCGTCGAAATTGGCCGGCAGACGAAGCGTGATGTTCCCGCCGATCGTCTCGATCGTCGTCGCCCCGGGCTCGCCGGCGAGCTCGATGGACCCATCGGCGGATCTGAGCTCGAGGATCGTTCCGTCCGGGACGCGCAGCCGCACATCGAGGCGAAGTTGCGGGACGGAGGGGATCACGCACGTGAGGGTTTCCGCCGAGACGTTCAACGAGACCACGGAGGCGCGAAAAGCGCGAGCGCCGGACACGGGTCGTGCCTCCACTTCTACGCGCGATCGAGACCAGGTCTGCAGATGGATGCCGCCGGAGAGATTCTCCACGCGCGCCCTTCCCCCCATCGGAAAGTCGAAGGTCTTCTCCAAAGCCGGGACAGATGCCTGGCGGCCAGACTGAAGGGCGGAGATCGCCGAAGGCCAAAGAAGCAGTAGAAGAACGACCCAAGCCGTGAGCAAGGCGCTCCGGTTTCTCATAGCCTTTGGCCTCCTTTCTCGCCCGCGCGAGCCCCATCTCTTGGGCTTCTCGCGGGGATCGCAGGGTCGCTTATTTGGATGCATCGTTCGCCAATTCCGTTGGGAAGCGAGCGCCGAACCCATGCCGATGCGGCCCTGCAGGCCTCGCGTCAAAGCCCTGAGCGGGATCAGCACTCGCTTCATCGGTTTTTCCACGCGCATCCTCATCTACGAGGGCGCTGCGGATTGAGCCATTCGTTCAACCCATCGCCCGCGAGATTGAACGCGAGGACGGTCACGGCGATGGCCAATCCGGGGAAGAGGACCAAATGCGGCGCCGTCGTCAGATACGCGCGTCCGGAATCGAGCATCTTCCCCCAACTGGGCATCGGCTCTTGGACGCCGAGGCCGAGGAAACTCAGGCTCGCTTCGGCGAGCACGGCGCCGGCCACACCGAGCGTCGCTTGCACAATGAGCGGTTGCACGACGTTGGGCAGAACGTGGCGGAGCAGGATGCGGGCGTCGCTGGCTCCCATCGCGCGTGCGGCTTGAACGAAGTCCAGCTCCTTCACTTTCAGGACCTGGCCGCGAATGAGGCGCGCGTAGCTCACCCAGCCGATGATCGAAAGCGCGAGGATCAGGTGGTTCACGCTCGGACCGAGGAAGGCGATCATCGCGAGGGCCAGCAGAATGCCGGGGAACGCCAGGAACGTGTTGAAGAGGAAGCCCGAGATGAGCCGATCTGTCCACCCCCCATAGTAGCCCGCCAGTGCTCCGATGATCGTCCCCACGCTCGCGCAGATGGCGACGACCAGGAGTCCGACGCGCAAAGAGACGCGCGCGCCGTAGAGCAATCGGGAGAGGACGTCGCGCCCGAATTCGTCTCGTCCCATCGGATGCGCGCGCGAGGGCGGTTGCAATCGAGCCGCCAAATCTTGCGCTTGAATATCGTGGGGCGCCAAGCGCGGCGCCCAGAGCGCCACAAGAAGCAGCCCGAGAACCAGGACCCAGCCGATCTTCCCCGTCCATCCCATGTTCATTCCACCTTGATTCGAGGATCGAGCACGCGATACAGGAGATCGGTCGCCGTGTTGACGACGATGTAGGTCAGCGCGATCACGAGCAGACAGCCCTGCACGAGCGGATAGTCGCGTGCGGCGATGGCTTCGATCGTGAGCGTGCCGATGCCCGGCCAATTGAAGATGCGCTCGGTGATGATCGCTCCGCCGAGCAAGACGCCGAATTGTAACCCCACGATGGTGACGACCGGGATGAGGCTATTGCGGAGAACGTGGCGGTAGAGCACTGTACGCTCATTGAGGCCTTTGGCCCGAGCCGTCTTCACGTAGTCTTGATGCAGCTCTTCAAGGACGCTCGTGCGCACTAAGCGGGTGAGGATCGCCGCCAAGGCGGCTCCGAGCGTGAGCGCGGGAAGAATGAGATGTGCCGGGTCGCCAAAGCCTGAGGGGGGCAGGAGCCCGAGCTTCACCGAGAAGAGCAGGATCAAAAGCGGCCCCAGCGCGAAGTTCGGCAGAGCGATCCCCAGAAGCGCCATCACGGAAGCCACAGCGTCGCGAATCCCACCATGATGACGAGCCGCCGTCACGCCGAGCGGGATCGCGATGAGCACGGCCACCAGCAGGGCCGCGACGGCCAATTGCAGCGTCGCTGGATAGCGGGAGAGGATTTTCTCGGCGACGGGACGCCGATCCACAAAGGTCACGCCAAGATCGCCGCGCAGTACCTGCTTCCAGTAATTTGCGTATTGCTCCAGCAGCGGCCGATCCAGCCCGAACCGATGGCGCATCTCCGCCACCTGTTCAGGCGTTGCCGTCTCTCCGAGGAAGGCGAGGACCGGATCACCCGGCACCAGATGCAACAGCAAGAAGACAAGCGTCACCACGGCCCACAGGACGGGAATGACAAGCAGGAGCCGACGTAAGAGAATCCCTGTGATGCCATCCATGCGTCACCTCATCGTTTCACGCGAGATCGCTCGTGTCGAAGTCGCGTAAGGCGTCTCGGTCCCCGTAAGGCGCCTCTCATTCTTCTTCGCTCTCGATGAACTCGAGCAGAAGCGCGAACGGACCGAGCGGCGAACGGCTCTCGCTCCACAGCCCTTCCGGGCGAAGCGACGAGACGCGAAGGCTCGGTGGCCAGCGCGCGGCGAGACGGTGCACGGCTTCCGCATCCGGAGCGCGGATCGTCAACGAGGACGCGCGCTCGATCCATTCGAGCGCGCGAAGGAAAGCGCGCGCCGTCTCTTGCTGCTCGAAGGTCACCGTGACCTCAAACCCCGTAATTGCCGACAGTCGAGCGCGCAGCGCCGAATCCTCTCCTACGGTCTCCCGTCGCTCACGTGCGAGAAGGACCTGCTCAATCTGCTTCGGATGACCGATGAGGAGATGCCCCTCCACGAAAGCGAACGCGCGCTCCGGATGCGCTTCGGAGGCGAAGAGCGAGATCCCGTGCACGGAGGTCTCGCGCACGCGCGCTCCCGTGTGCTTGAAGTGCTTCCCGATCAACGCGGCGAGCTTCGGCGCGTCTCGCACGGAGACGAGCAACAGAAGCGTCGGCTCTCCCGTGTCCACGACGGCGAGCGCTGATCCGAGCGCATCCGCGACCGTATCCTCCGGATCCCACCCGAGCGCCTGACGCATGCGCGCGAGCGCTCCCGTGAGGGCGAAGCGAAGCGGTTCGGGAAGCGACGCCACAAGCGTCTCTTCGAGCGCTGCGGCCAACGCCGGGGCATTCGTCCACCGATAGAGGGTGAAGTGGCGAATCCGTCTCGGGATGAGGCGAAGGATCGCGTCATCCGCCGGCGATGCGTTCGGACGAAGGATCGGATCGTAGCGCTTCACCCACTTCTGATCGAGATCGAGAAGGTATCGGGTGACGACTTCGCCGTTGTCGAACTCGACGGCGAACGCGACGTTGAACGAAAAGGCCTTGAACGCCGCGCGCAGGACTTCCTGTTGGAGCGGAGGAGCGGCGACCGCGCGCGCTCCGAGGGCAAGCGCTTCACCGCTGGCCCATCCCCAGATGGGGCTCGAGCGCTCGCGCTCCCACCATCGGGACGCGGATTCGCTTGAGACGCGTTCGACTACGCGGCGAAGTGCGCGCAACCGCGGATGTGCGTGCAGCGAGGGGCGACGTCCCTGAGCCGTCTCGATGATGGCGCGCAAGGTGTCCAAATGCGTCGCCACGATGAACGTCTTCGCGCACACGCTCCAGAAGAAGCCGTTCTCAGAGGCATGCGCGCGATAGCCAACGATCGGCATTCCCTCATAGGTGGTGCGCTCGATAGTGAACGTGCCGTAGGCGCGGCCAGCGAGCGCGAGCGCGTGCGTCTCGGCGAATCGGCGGAGCGCGTCCTCGGAACGCGCGGTTGTCCAGAGGAGCGCCAGATGAGGTCGAACGGTCTCCCCCTCCCAATCCATCCCCGTGACCAGAAGCGCCATCGGGGAGCGCGCGAGCCCCCCCCATTCCCACAGCTCCTGCGGGAGTCGCTCCGAGAGCGCGCTCCACCATGGGACATCGAGCAGAAGTTCGTTCACCGCGCGCGTCGAGCGTAGGCCTTCGAATACCCGTAGGGGATCGCGCACTTCGAGATAGAAGAGCGCCGTTTGCGGCGCCAGCTCGCTCGGCGCGCGCCGCGGGGGGAACGCGCCGTGGAAGAGGACCCCCCCGACTCCGGCGAGAAGGAGAACAAGTAGGGCGATCTTTCGGCTAGGAGAGAGACGAACGCGACCCCTCGGGCGATCCGCGGTCTCCTCACCAGTGCGTTCCTCAGGCGCGCGTCCCCGCGCAAAGAGCCTTCGGAGCGCATCGAGGATCGCCCCTGCGCGGGCCATCGCCCCTTTTGTGCCCCCCGTTGATTTCTCCACGTCCGCTCGTTATTATAGCGGCGAGCATCTCGCGATGGGGAGCGCGCGACGCGATGGGCGAACGGATACGCGTGGTCATGTATGCGAAGCCGGGATGTCATCTCTGCGAGGAGGCCGAGCGCGTCCTCGCGACCGTGGAGTGCACCGACCTCTTCGAGCTGGAGATCATCAACATCGAGCAGGACGAAGAGCTACGCCGCCGGTATGGGGAGCAAATCCCCGTCATCTTCATTGGCGGGATCAAGGCTTTCAAGTACCGCGTGGATCCGCGCGAGTTCTGCCGCAAAGTGCGCCGACTCTCAATGCGGACGAGGTGATGCGATGAAGAGCCGTCAGCTCCTGGCTGTGATGATCTTATCTCTCGCCGCTTGTTCGACGAAATCCTCTTCCACGGCGGTGGATCGGGAGCAATCGGCGACGACGTTCGCCCCGACGGAGTTCAGCGGCGAACGCGCGTTCGAGCACGTCCGCCGATTGGTCGAGTTGGGGCCGCGCCCCGTGGGCAGCGAGGCGCATGCGCGCATGCGCGCCTATCTCCTAGCCGAGTTGAAAGGGTATGGCTTGAGCGTTCGGACCGAGGAGTTTCAGGCCCAAACTCCGCTTGGGGAGAAGACCATGGTCAACATCATCGCCGAGCGCGCGGGCGCGAGCGAAGACGTGATCATCTTCGCCAGCCATTACGACACGAAGCTCTTCACCGACTTCCCCTTCGTGGGAGCGAACGATGGGGGCTCCAGCACGGGAGCGCTTCTGGAGTTAGCGCGCGTGCTCGCCGCGCGTCAGGAGAGGCCGTCGTACACGCTCTGGTTCGTCTTCTTCGATGGCGAGGAAGCTTTCGTCTCGTGGTCGCAGACGGACAGCAAGTACGGGAGTCGGTTCATGGTGCAACAGTTGGAACGTCGGGGGGAACTCTCTCGGATTCGGGCGCTCATTCTGCTGGATATGATCGGCGACAAGGACCTGGACATCGTGCGCGACGCGTATTCGACCCGTTGGCTTCAGGACATCCTTTGGGAAACGGCGCGGCAGCTCGGCTACGAGCGATACTTCACGGATCGCGAGACGTTCGTGGATGATGATCACGTCCCATTCCTGCAAAAGGGCGTGCCAGCGGTGGACCTCATTGATTTCAACTACGGGCTGTGGAATCGGTACTGGCATACGGCCGAAGATACGCTCGATAAAGTGAGCCCGCGGAGTTTGAAGATCGTGGGGGATGTCGTGCTTCGAGCGCTGCCACGGATCGAGGCGGCGCTCGCCGCAGCGGGGAGGCGGTGACGTGGTCACGCGCATCGCCGTCATTCCGGGCGATGGGATTGGCGTCGAAGTGACGCGCGAAGCCGTGCGCGTGTTGGAAGCGGCGGCAGAGGCGTACGGTCTCGCGTTGGAGATGACGCATTTCGATTGGGGAGCGGAGAAGTATCTCCGCGAGGGGGTCGCGCTCCCGGAGGGGGCCATCGAGATGCTCCAGCGGGAATACGACGCGATCCTCGCCGGCGCCTTCGGCGATCCGCGCATTCCGGACCATCGGCACGCGCGCGAGATCCTGCTCGGCTTGCGCATGCGGTTGGATCTGTTCATGAACTTGCGGCCGGTGAAGCTGCTGGATGAGCGGCTGACGCCGCTCAAAGGGCGGACGCCGCAAGAGATCGACTTCGTCATCGTGCGGGAGAATACCGAGGGCGCTTACGTGGACCTCGGCGGGGTCTTTCGGGAGGGGATGTCGGAGGAGGTGGCCATTCAGGAGGAGATCGCGACGCGGCGGGGGACCGAACGGATCATCGTCGCGGCCTTCGAGTATGCGCGGCGGCATGGGCGGCGGCGCGTGACGCTCGTGGATAAATCGAACGTGCTGCGCTATGGGCATGGGCTGTGGCAGCGTGTGTTCTGGGAGGTCGCCCGGCGCTATCCCGAGATCGAGGCGACGCATCAATACGTGGACGCGATGGCGCTGCTGATGGTGCAGGATCCGGCTTCGTGCGATGTGATTGTGACGACGAACATGTTCGGGGATATCTTGAGCGATCTCGGGGCGGCGCTCGTCGGCGGATTGGGCATGGCGCCCTCGGGGAACATCCATCCGGGGCGCCTCTCGCTCTTCGAGCCGGTGCATGGGACGGCGCCAGCGCTGGCGGGAAAGAACGTGGCCAATCCAATGGGCGCGATCCTCACGGTGGCGATGCTGTTGGACTACGTAGGAGCAGAAGAAGCGGCGCGCGCCATCGAAGGGGCCGTCGTCGCGGCGATTCGAGCGGGTGAAGTCACGCGCGATCTCGGCGGCTCGCTCTCGACCGAGGAAGTCGGACGCCGCGTTGCCGCGCGCGTGCGCGCTCAAGCTTGGTGAACGCTGGTGGAGATAGCCAGGCTCACCAAGAGCCTCGGGTTGGGCAGGAACGTGGAGGAGGGGAGGAGATAGGAGATGAGGAAGTGGCAGTATAAGACGCTGGATTGGGGCGAGCTGAGAAAGCTCGGGGCCATCGTGACGGGAAAGGATTTCGTGGATGAGAATGTGGATGCGGGATTGAATAAGCTGGGTGAGGAGGGGTGGGAACTGGTTGGCGTGTACGTGGATGGGTTCGTCGTCCATCGCTCGCAAAAGAGCATAGATATTGTCTCAATCAGCCGGTACGTCAAGTTCACCTTCAAACGGCCCATCGAATGAGGGCGGCTCAAGCAGCCGTCATCCCGTGAACGGCTCAGGCGTGATGAGCCCTCGCGATGGCACAGGGAGCCGAGCGCGCTCGCCGTCGGGGGGATCGGAAGATGCCGTTCGTTCGTGTTCCTGATGGGGAACTCTATTATCACCGTGTGGGGGGAGGGCCGCCTCTGATCCTTATCAACGATTGGCCGTTCTCCCATCGGTATTGGGAGCCGTTGGCCGATCGGTTGGCGTGTTCCTATGATGTCATCGCGTTCGATCCGCGCGGCCTCGGACGCAGCCGATCGTTCGCCGCCGCCGCCCCCTATGACGTCGAGGCTCATGCCGAGGATGTACACGAACTGATCGTGGCGCTCGGCCTGGGCGAGGTGCACGTGATCGCGCATGCGCTCGGTGCGATCCCGGCGGCGCTGTGTCTTCAGCTCCATCCGCAGGATGTGCGCACGCTGACCCTTCTCAATCCGATCTTGGGGCCGGTGCCCTCTCCGCGCGTGGAGAGATACGTCGCATCGGCGCAGCTTCTGCTGCTGCTGCGGCAACTCGCCGCCGTGCCGCTTGTTCGCTCTCTCCTCTTTCGACGATATGCCCTTGGTCGGCTTCCGAAGGCATATCAACGCATCCTCGCCGAGGATCTCCTTCAGGTGAATGTACGGGCCGCTTGGGAACTGGTGCATTCGGCGACGGAGGACACCAC
Organism: Acidobacteriota bacterium; assembly: GCA_030550025.1. Lineage (GTDB taxonomy): Bacteria > Acidobacteriota > Blastocatellia > HR10 > HR10 > HR10. The sequence continues at coordinate 181,818 of JAUQQC010000002.1, forward strand.
CCTGCGTCAATTCTGCGCCGCCCTCTTCGGATGGGCGCGCCCCATTCTGCTTGTGGCCTGTCGTCAAGATGGTTGGGCATCGGTCGAGACGGCGCGTTGGCTCTTCGAGCGGATTCACGCCGGACGGCTCGTGACGATGGCCTCTCCGGCTCATTTCCCCATGCTCGAAGCCCCGGAGACATTGTGCGACGTGCTCATCGAGTTTTACAAAAAGACCGGCGCGCGATAAACTCTCTTGATAGTGCGAAGGGATGAACCATTGCGCGGGGACACTTTTGAAACTCATTCCCCTGCCGAGGCGTAATGAGCCAGTGGAGACTGAATGCGGGAGGATGACGATGTCGGATGAACGGATCTGCATGAGCGTCGCGCCGGTCGAGGTCTCCCGTCGGGTCCGAGAGATGTCGGTCTTGGTCGTCGCGGGGACGGCGAGTCGTCAGGCCGAACTCGGACACGTGATCGAGCGGCTCGGGTGCCGGGTGACGACGGCCGATTTCTTGCAGTTGGAGAGCTTGCCCGTCGAAGGCAAGGCGTTTCAACTCGTCGTTGTGGATGTGGAGCGAGATCTCTCGCCTCTTGGCGGAGCGCTCGCGCGGATCGAGCCGCAGAAGATCATCGCTCTCATTCCCGAAGGGATGCGGGAGCAGGAGGCGTGGATCCTTGGGCTGACCTTCGGTCGCTATGTGCTCAAGCCGGTCCATCCCGAGGAACTGCTGCAGGCCGTGCGCGATCGGTTGGAGCTTGTGGCCCTGCAGGAGACGACGACCCGCTTGAGCGACGAGCTGCGCGCGCGGTATCGCCTGGAGAACATCATTGGGATCAGTCGAGGGGCGGAGACGCGTCGTGCGTTCGTCCGCACTTTCGCGAGCGTACGGCATCCGCTCTTCCTATCTGGGGAGCGCGGCGTCGGCAAACAGATGCTCGCGCAGACGGTGCATTACAGTGGCCCGTGGGCGCTGGCGCCATTTGTTCTCGTGGACACGGCGCGTGTGCCGGCGAGCGCGCTCTCCGGTTTGCTCTTCGGCGATTCGGGATGGATCGAGGGGGAGATCGAGCCGATCGGTCGTGGAGTGACGTCGCTGCTTGGCGCGGGGACGGTTTACATCACAGAGGTATCGCTCGTTCCTCTTCCGCTCCAGTATCGTCTCGCGGCCTTCCTTCGCCAGGGGCAAGCTGCTGAGGCCGAAGATGTCTCTGCGGGGCCTCGCTTCATCTTCGGTAGCCAGTGGACGCCGGAGCAACTGCGGCGGAAGGGGTTGCTCGTCGAGGATCTCTATCAACTGGTGCGGGAGGCACACCTGGCGATCGAGCCGTTGCGCGCTCGCCCGGAAGACATTCCCTATTTCGTGGACTATTTCTTGGAGCGCATCTGCCAGCGCCAGCAGAAGGAGAAGCGCGTGCTGACCGACGACGCGCTTCAGGCGCTGGCGCGCTACGCCTGGCCGGAGAACGTAGATGAGCTGCAGCGCGTGTTGGAAATCGCCGTGCGTCAGACGGCCCCGTCACCCATTGACGTCACGCATCTGCCGGAGCCAATCGGACGTCCGGCACCTCGCGTTCCCAAGATTCCCTTCCCGGAGGAAGGGATCGACTTCTACGAGCTGGTGGAGGAGTTCGAGCGCGGGTTGATCGTGGAGGCGCTGCGGCGGACTGGAGGGAATCAGCGTCGCGCGGCGCAACTGCTTCGCTTGAAGGAGACGACGTTGGCCGCCATGCGGCGACGTTTGAACGTCAAGCCCGATCGGGTTCGAAGCTTCCGTGACGAGGTATGAGGCGAGAGAGCTCTCGTGATCTTCGGAGAGCCTTCGAGGCGGAGTGCGCTCTGGGTGAGTTCCCGTGTCTGTTGGAACAGCGCATTCGGCCAGATCGGCGGTACATACGGATCGGCATCGCGCTGACGGTGCTGCTGCATGGCTCGCTCTTCGGCTATACCCTCTATGATTCGTATCGCGCGCTCTCATCCTGGAGGAGTTTGATCGGGTTGGCGATCGTGAGCGAGCCGGGGGATCGGCATGGGCTGCAGTTGTCGGATCGCGCGGTGCTTATCGCCCCGCTCTATTATCCCCCTGGACTTCTTGCTTCGTCCCCGGAGGAGGAGGCGAGGCGCCGTGCGGAGGAACGGCGGCGGCGTCAGGAGGCCGTGCGCCGCTTGCGCGAACACTTGGAGCAGATGGCGCGAGCGCAGGAGGAGGTGTCCAATCTGCCGAAGACCTGGGAGGACCTGGAACAACGGGTCAAGGACGAGGCACGGAAGCTGAACATCGGGCCGATCCGCGACGCCATCATCGAAATCTACCGCGCCAGGCAGGAGGGGCGCCTCACGTTCCAAGATATTAGTGTCGCCGTCTCCTTCCGCGTGCAGAAGGATGGCGCGCTCACGGACATCGCGCTTGTGGAACCTTCCGGCCTTCCGCCGGTGGATGCAGCCGCGTTGATGATCGTCGAGGAAGCGAGCCGCGCGCGTATCCTGGCGCCACTGGTGACCGCTCAATCCGTGACCGTGAAGCTCGTCATCGCCGAGACGACCGAGTTGCGTTTCATCATCGTCTCGCCCTCGGAGGCGGGAGCCGCTCAGCTCGTCAGCCAGCTGAACGGATTACTCCTGCTCGCGCGCTTGAACGCAGGGAAACTGGATCCCCAAGCGGCGGCGATCCTCTCGCGGCTGAGCATCACGCAAGAGGGTCGCAACATCATCGCCAGTGTGAAGATCCCTCGCGCTGAGGCGGCGGAGATGTTCAAGAGCCGCATCGGGTCCGAAGAGTGACGCGGAGTCAGCTTTGGCCAAAAGCGCGTCGCGTCGGAGGACCGTTTTCGCTGAAGGAGCGCCGATGAAGACTATCATCGAACCGTTTCGGATCAAGGTCGTCGAGCCCATCCGCATGACGACGCGCGAGGAGCGCGAGCGGTATCTGCGCGAGGCCGGCTACAATCTCTTCCTGATCAAGTCCGAGCACGTCATCATAGACCTTTTGACCGACAGCGGCACGGCGGCCATGAGTTCCGAGCAGTGGGCGGCCATGATGCGGGGCGATGAGTCGTATGCCGGGAGCGCGAGCTTCTATCGCTTCGAGGCCGTCGTGCGTGAGATCTTCGGATTCAAGCATGTCATCCCCACGCATCAAGGGCGGGCGGCCGAGCGCATCCTCTTCTCGATCCTGTGCCGGCCCGGGCACATCGTGCCGAGCAATACGCATTTCGACACGACGCGGGCGAACATCGAATACGTCGGGGCTGAGGCCGTGGATCTGCCGATCCCCGAGTTCTACAAGCCCTCGGTCTATCACCCTTTCAAGGGGAACATGGACACGGAGGCCTTACGCGCGTTGATTCGGCGCGTCGGGCCAGAGCGCATTCCGCTGGTCATGCTCACGGTGACGAACAATTCCGGCGGGGGACAACCCGTCTCCATGGCCAATATCCGCGAGGTGAAAGCCATCTGCGCCGAGTACGGCATTCCCCTCTATCTGGACGCTTGCCGCTTCGCTGAGAACGCCTACTTCATCAAGCTGCGCGAGGAGGGATATGCCGAGAAGTCGGTTCGGGAGATCGCGCGCGAGATGTTCTCCTATGCGGACGGATGCACGATGTCAGCGAAAAAGGATGGGCTGGCCAACATCGGCGGGTTCCTCTGCACGAACGACGATCGGCTGGCACAGCAGGAGAAGAATCTGCTCATTCTGACCGAGGGCTTTCCCACCTACGGGGGCTTAGCCGGCCGCGATCTGGAGGCGATCGCCGTGGGATTGCAGGAGGTGTTGGACGAAGATTATTTGCAATACCGCTTCGCCTCGACGCGCTACTTGGGACGGCACATCGCCGAGGCCGGCGTTCCGATCGTGCAACCTCCAGGTGGCCATGCCATCTATATTGACGCCGGGGCGATGCTCCCGCACATCCCCCCCCTGCAATACCCCGCGCAAGCGCTCGCTGTTGAACTCTACCGCGAAGCCGGGATTCGTTCGGTCGAGATCGGTTCGGTCATGTTCGGCAAGCGAGATCCGCAGACGGGGGAGGAGATCCCGGCGCCGATGGAGTTGGTGCGGCTGGCGATCCCTCGCCGCGTCTACACGCAGAGTCATATCGACTACGTGATCGAGGCGATCCTGGAGGTCTATAAGCGGCGCGAGACGATTCGCGGCTATCGCATCGTGTGGCAAGCACCGTTTCTGCGCCATTTCACGGCCCGTTTTGAGCCGCTCTGAAGCGGGCTTCAGCGAGCGAAGTATCCGGGGCGCGTGCGCACGCGCACGCCAGGACGAGCGACCCGCACCTCGATCCGTCGCCAGCTCCCATCGCGTTCGGCGCGCGTCGGCGTGTAGGCGAGGCTGTAGATCGTGCGCAAATCGGCTGCGATCTGCTCGTAGATGCCTTCCAGTTGGCTCAGGCGTTCGATGCGGTAGAATCGTCCTCCGGAGAGATCTGCCAATTGACGCAGTTGCTCTTGGGCCACGCGCGTGCCCGCACGCACCTGTTCGCGTCCGGATTCGTCGAGCGCCGCCGCCAGCTCCGCCTCGTTCTCGATCATGATAGGATAGATCAAGGCATCCGATTGCACGACTCCGAGGACCAGGTCCTCGAATCGCAGGAAGGACCCCGGGCGTCGCAAGGGATCGGTCCAAAGCGGCGTGCCCCAATACGCCAGCGAGCTGTCGCGTCCGTCCGTCAACACGACGAGCGCATTGCGCTGTCCGCGGACCGGGCCGAGCACCTCGACGAGCGCGTAGCCGATGGCATCGTACAAAGCCGTGCTTCCAAGTGGCGGCACGACAGCTTCAAGCGCGCGCAGGACCTGAGCGCGATCATGCGTGAGCGGAGCCACGACCTCCACATCCCGAGCGAATAAAAGTAGCGCGACCCGATCCTCCGCGCGCATCACCTCGAGGAAACGACGCGCTGCTTGCCGAAGCGTCTCGAACTGCCCGCGCATGCTCCCGCTCACGTCCAGCAGAAGGACGAGGTTGAAGGGGCTCGTCTCGACGGCAAAGTGGCGAACCTCTTGTCGCACGCCATCCTCCAGGATGGTGAATTCGTTCGCCGCGAGTCCGCTGAGGACCTTCCCCTCGGCATCGGTGACGCTCAGCAGGAGATTCACCAACGGCGCTTCCAATCGAATGACGTCCTCTTCCTCGGCCGAGGCCGCGGGCCATGGCACCGGACCCGCCAGTTCGATGAGACGGAGCAAACGAGGTTCCAGCAGGCGCAACGCTTCGCCCAGAACGCTCTGCCGATTCTCGGCCAGGACGCGAGCGGCGCGCGTCATCGGCTGTGGCGGAAGCATGCCCAGGATCAGGCGATCGGGAGCTGTGGGCGGGCCGAGCTCCACCCATCCGTTGAGCGTGCGCACCTGGATGGAGAGACGACCCTGCCCCCGCTTCCCAGCAAGAATCGCCGGCGGAGGCGCAACGCTTGGCACGGAGGATCGAGGCAGGACCGGTCGTTCCACACGCGGCAGCGACGGGCCGGCATAGCGCACATACCCCTCGGTCCACACCAATTCCGCTCGAACGTCCTCGACGGGGACTCCGAGGATCACATCGCCGCTCAGCGTCTCTACGCGTACGGCGCGCGGCCGACCATGTACCTGCACGGTCCCCTCTTCCGCTTTCGCCTCGATGTGCAGACCCGGAGGGACGGTCACATAGACATCGAGCGCTTGCTCCGATTGGCGAGTCATGCAGCGCAAGCTCACGCGGCCTTTCCCCTCCTTCAAGCGCACCATGTCCTCCGTGATTGGGAGATTGCTCTCGATTCGAAGCAGAATCCGATCAGGACCACCTTCGCGGATGAGGATGCGCCCGTGCGGGTTCTCGATCTTGAGTTCGCTCAATGAGGGGACATCGAGGCGCTTCTCGAAGATGACCGGACGTGGAATCAACGCGCGAACGTCTGGGGATTGCTCACTCGCTTTCGCGGGGGGATTCAGTGGCCCCCCGCGAAAGCACTCCTTCCCTCCGAGAGGGCCGGCTACTCCGATCCCAATAAGGAGCCACGTCGTGAGGCCAAGGCGATGCCGAATGGTCGTCCGTCCTCCTTTTGGGAGAGCCGCCGTGCTCACGGCTGACCCACCGGAGCGTAATAGCCGCGCCGAGCATGGACCTTGAACTTCTTACCCCCCTCGCGAGCAACCTCGATCTTGATGCGCCGCCATTTCCCATCGCGGCTCGTGTTCGAGGAGATGTAGCCGATATTGTACTGCTGGCGCAACTCGCGGGCGATCGTCGCGCACACGGCTTCCAAGAGCGACGCCCCCATGACGGTGAAGTGACGGCCTCCGGTCAGCTTCGAGAGCTGTTGCAGGATGGCGATCCCCTGCTGCTCGAAGTAGGTGTTGTAGAGCGTCGGGTCGGGCGTCCCGATCGTGTAGATCTGCACGTCGGATTCCTTCAGCAGGCGGGAGAGCGCGCCGTAGCTGTACCGCGAGCTGTTGTCCTGCCCATCGCTGATGATCAGAAGCACGCGCTTGCCATGTCGGGCATGACGCAGCTTCAGCACGCCTTCGTAGACGGCATCGAAGAGCGCCGTTCGCCCTTGCGCGCGAAGGAACGGGAGATACGTGAGCAAAACCTCTCCGTCAGTGAAATCCGCCAAGAGCATCACCTGCTTGTTGAAGGCGATGGCGAAGAACTCGTCCTGCGGATTGCTCCACTCGATGAAGCGACGCACGGCTTCGCGCAGGCGGGCGATCTTGCTCTTCATGCTGCCAGAGATGTCCAGGATCAACCCCACGCTGATCGGGATGTCATCGGTGCTGAAGAACTTGACCTGCTGTGGGACATCGTCCTCGTAGACGGTGAAGTGATCCGATCTCAATCCCGTGACGAAGCGCCCCAGTTGATCGGTCACGCTGATGGAGAGCAGGACCAATTCCGACTTGAGCCGGATGAACTGCTCCTGCAGGGATTGATCCGTGGCGGCCGTCGTCCGCGTGACTTGTCCCGATGCGTTCTGCGGTTCGGTCGGGGTGCCTTCCGGAGTCTCCGAACGATATGGCCTCGTCACGAATTGGTCGTCCGATGTCGGGGCTGCCAGTGGCCGCATCGGGGAAGGCCCAAACGGAAGGAGCAGAAGCCCCACCGATACGTATGCCAGCACCCGCCATCGTCGGAGCGTGAGGAACGGAGATATTCTCCTGGTCCTTGGGCTCATCGTTCCCTCCTTAGTTTTCGGTCTTCCCGTTCTCAGAACCCTGTTCCGGCGCGGACTCCTAATGATAAAGACAATCGCGAGCCAAGGCAACGGAATTTTCACTTCACACCGCTAGGACCAGCCTCATAGGCCTCGCTCGGCCGGGGAGAAGGAACGCGCGGCAGAAGCAGGCTCCACATTGGTGCGTTCGAGCGCGCGGGCGAGTTCCTGCTGCAGGAGCGTGAGAAGATGGTATCCCACAAGTGGGTCGCCCGCTTCCAACGGGCCGCACAGCCAGAGTTCGCCCCGCTTCTCCCCTTGCTCATCGGTCAGGGGGAGGCGGACGCTCCACATCGGCGCGCGTTCGTCCGGCGAGGCGCGTCGGGACATTGAGAGCACCCATCGCTCGGTCCATCGAATTTCGGCGGAGTCGAAATCGCCGATCTCCAATAAGCGCGAGAGCGCGGCGCGGAGCTGATCCGGTGACTCCACCTGCTGGAGATCCGCGATCGCGCGCCGCCATTGAATGTTCTTGCTCAAGACGCGAGGACGTCGAAGAGCCCTCCCCAAAGCGTGAAGCAGCTCTTGAAATTCCGGATACCCAAGCGATTGGATGACGAAGAAGACCGAGGCACCGAGGACGAAAAGGAGAACGCCGAGTGGCTTCCCCTGCGGGTTCATGAACAGTAAGCTGAACAGGCCGAACCCGGCGCATGCCGCGTAGAGCACGAGCACGACTTGTCGCCGCGTCAGTCCGCGCCGCAACAGCATGTGGTGAATATGCTCCAGATCGCCCTGAAAGAGCGGTCGTCGGCTCAGCGCGCGACGAATGAGCGCCCACAGGGTGTCCAGGATCGGGAGGCCGAAGGAGACCAGCGGGATCGCAACGGCAACGGCCGTCGCGCTCTTTTGCGAGCCTTCGACGGCGAGGGCTCCAAGGAGAAATCCCAAAAAGAGGCTTCCCGAATCGCCCAGGAAGATCGTCGCCGGCACGAAGTTGTACCGGAGGAATCCCGCGATCGCTCCGGCGAGCGCGACCGTGAGGGTGACCATCAACGGCTGGTCGTAAAAGAGCGCGGCCACAAGGAGCGTCCCCGTGGCGAACAGGGCGGCACCCGCCGAGAGGCCATCCAGTCCATCAATGAGGTTGAACGCGTTCGTGATGCCGACGAGCCACAGCACCGTGAGGGGGAGCGACAGAAGGCCCAATTCGATCGTCCCCCCAAAGGGATTCCAGATTCGGGTGATCTGGAGACCAAAGGCGTAGGCCAGCAGGGCCGCCGCTCCCTGCACGGAGAATTTGATTCGGGCATTGGCGCCGCGCAGATCGTCATAAAGGCCAAGGAGGAGAACGAGCGTGCTCGGCACGAGAAGCTTCATGATCTCCGAAAGCTGCGCTCGAAAATGGAGCGCAACCCGATTCTCCACGAGGAACAATCCGGCGAGCGCCAGAAGAAAGGCCGCGTAGATGGCGAGTCCACCCAGTCGGGGCGTTGGACATTCATGAATCTTCTGCGGCCGGTCCGGATGATCGAGGATTCCCCAGCGGATCGCCAGATGTCGAACCAGGGGCGTCAGTACGGAAGAGAGTGCGAGAGCCAGGATGAATAGCGCCAGATACGTCTTCATCGCTTCGCCCGTCCGCGCCACACCTTTGTGTCAATCGCGCGTCCCGTCACGGAATCCTCGCTCGAAATCGTCCGGCTTGCACACCGTATCACCAAAGGCCTGCGGTGTCAAATGAGAAACGGCGCGACGGATTTCTCATGAAGCTCGATGCGACTGGCCAAGCGGTGCCGCATACCCTTCCCGCTGGATCATTTGGTATCATACCTTGTCTTGCCGACATCGCTGCTGGATGGAGCATGGGGGATGAACGTGAGCTTGGAGACGATTCGCAGTTTGTGCAAGCGTCGGGGACTGGTCTTTCCATCCTCGGAGATTTATGGAGGGATCGAGAGCATTTGGGACTACGGGCCGCTGGGCGTCGAGCTGAAGAACAACATCAAGCGGGCTTGGTGGCGGGCCGTCGTTTATGAGCGAGATGACGTTGAGGGGCTGGACGCGGCCATCTTGATGAACCGGCTGGTGTGGAAATATTCGGGGCATGAGGAGACGTTTTCGGATCCGCTCGTGGACTGTCGGGAGTGCAAGCGCCGATTCCGAGCCGATGATCTTTTGGAGGAGTCCTTCAACCGCGCTGTGGAGCAAATGATGGCCGGTTTCCAGGCCGCGTTCCAGCGCCTGGGTGAAGAGGTCGAAGAGATCGGGGCGTTCTTTGATGAGCTCGAGCGTCAGGAGCGGGAACGCGGGCGCGTCTATCCGAACCGGTGGGCGTTGGTCACCGAAACGCTCAAGCGCCCCGAGATTCAGAAGCAGCTTCGGAGCCGATTCCAAGAGTTCTCAGAATGGCTCTCACAACCCATACCGGGAATGGATTCCGAACCGCTGAGGGCGTGGAGAGAAGCGCTTGAGCAGATCGAGCCGCACTTTCGCGAGCGGATGGACGCAATCCGGGTCATCGAAGCGAGTTTCGGACGGACTTACGAATCCGACGGTCAACTCCTTCAGCGAGCGATCGTAGCATACCGGCCGTGGACGACCGAAGTGGTGCGGGCGTCCTGGGGCGAGCTTTTCGTCTTCTTGAATGAGAGGAAGGCGATCAGCTGCCCCCATTGTGGTGCTCGGGGATCATTCACCCGGCCGCGTCGGTTCAATCTCATGTTCAAGACCTTCATGGGGCCGGTGGAGGAGGAATCGGCGCTCGTCTATCTGAGACCGGAGACGGCGCAAGGCATCTTCGTGAATTTCCGGAATGTGCTCGAGGGCGCGCGGCGGAAGCTGCCCTTTGGGATCGCGCAAATCGGGAAAGCCTTCCGCAACGAGATCACGCCGGGGCAGTTCCTCTTCCGCGTGCGGGAGTTCGAGCAGATGGAGATCGAGTACTTCGTGCGTCCGGGCGAAGACGAAACATGGTTTGAGCACTGGGTCGAGGAGCGCTTCCGTTGGTATCTCCGCTTGGGTATTCGCGCGGAGAATCTCCGGCGGCGGGAGCAATCGCCCGAAGAGCTGGCGCATTACAGCAAGCGCACCGTGGACATCGAATATCGGTTCCCGATGGGGTGGGGAGAGATCGAGGGCATCGCCAATCGGACGGACTATGATCTCCGAGCGCACTCGAAGTCCAATCCGCAGAACGAGCATTCGACGGAGGAGCTTGTGGTTTTCGATCAGGCGACCTCCACGCACATCCGACCGTATGTGATCGAGCCCTCGGCGGGCGTTGATCGCATCTTCCTGGCGCTTCTGTGCGACGGCTATCATGAGGAGACCGTGCGAGGGGAGAAGCGCGTCGTGCTGAGGCTGCATCGGGATTTGGCTCCGATCAAGGTAGCCGTCTTCCCCCTCTTGCGCAACCGGAGCGAGCTGGTCGAGCTGGCGCATCGGATTGCGGCCGATCTGCGTCGAGTCGTCCCCGGGCGCGTCGTCTACGACGACACGGCCTCGATCGGGCGCCTCTATCGCCGCCAGGACGAGATCGGCACGCCGTACTGCGTGACCGTGGACGTCCAGTCGCTCTCTGACCAGCAGGTGACCGTTCGCGATCGCGATACCATGGAACAGGTGCGGATACCCGTGGATCGCTTGAGGGAATATTTCGCCGAACAGTTCCGGCGGGAGGACTCGCTCGTGGGCTGAAGGTCTTGACCTTGAGAGGAACGGTGACGACATTTGAAGTCCCAAACGCTATCCTCGAACTCTGCCGTGCCATTGGGCAGGCCGGGGGACGCGCGCTTCTGGTCGGCGGGAGCGTGCGGGATCGGCTTCTTGGTTTGCCGTGGAAGGATTTCGATCTGGAGGTGTACGGCCTCTCGGCTGAGGCGTTGAAGGCGGTTCTGGAGCGCTTTGGGGAAGTGAACACGGTTGGCGAAGCGTTCACCGTCTACAAACTGCGGCTCAATGGATGGGAGGTGGATGTGAGCTTGCCCCGTCGGGAGACCAAGAGTGGGCGTGGACATCGCGGCTTCCTCATCGAGGGCGATCCCTTCTTGAGTTTCGAGGAAGCGGCGCGCCGACGCGATTTCACGATCAATGCCGTGTTCTACGACCCGCTGACTGGTGAACTCATCGATCCATTCGGAGGGCAGGTCGACCTTAAGCGGCGCATCCTCCGGATGGTGGATGCACGGACGTTTCCCGAAGATAGCTTGCGGGTGCTCCGGGCCATGCAGTTTGCCGCTCGATTTGAACTCGGGATCGAGCCGGAGACGCTCAGGCTCTGTCGCTCGATCGACCTCTCCGACTTGCCGAGCGAGCGCATTTGGGGAGAGGTGGAGAAGTTGCTGCTTTTGGCTGAGCGTCCCTCGATCGGGCTTCAGGCGGCGCTCGAGTTGCTCATCATCCGGAAGCTCTTTCCCGATCTCGAGTGGCTCGTTGGATGTCCGCAGGATCCGATCTGGCATCCGGAAGGGGATGTCTGGACGCATACGCGCTTGGCCATAGATCAAGCGGCTCGACTTGTGCGGGAGCACGAGTTGCCGAAGGCGAAATGGCTGACGGTGATGTTAGCCGTGCTCTTACATGACATCGGCAAGCCGCTCACGACCAGAGAAGAGAGGGGGCGGATTCGCTCCATCGGGCATGAAGAGGCAGGCGTAGAGCCGAGCCGCCGGGTGCTCGATCGGTTGAACGTCCATACGATCAACGGCTATGATGTTCGCGCGCAGGTGCTCGCGCTTGTGGCGAATCACTTGAAGCCGGGGCAGTTTTACCGGGATCGAGATCGCGTGACCGACGGGGCCTTCCGGCGTCTGGCCATGCGGTGCGATCTGGAGCTGTTGTATCTTGTGGCCAAGGCCGATGCGTTGGCTCGCGGGCCTGCCTCTAACTCTGAGGCGGAGGAGTGGTTCATTGCGCGGGCGCGAGAACTCGGCGTTGAGCATGCGCCGCCACGCCGATTGCTCATGGGACGGCATCTGCTAGCGCTTGGGATGAAGCCAGGCCCGGAGATGGGGCGCATATTGCAGGCTGTGTACGAGATGCAGCTTGAGGGGCAGGTGAAGACTCTAGAGGAGGCGATCGAAGCCGCCCGCAAGTTGCTCGCGGGATTCCAGCATTCGCAGGTTTGACGAGTGTTTTGGCGACCGCTGTGACGTTTCAGGAAATCGCGCAAATCATCTAGCGGAGGGAGGTGGATGCGGACCGTCCTTGTGTTGCAACATGCCGCATGCGAGACGCTCGGCACGATCGCGGATACGCTCCGGCGCGCGTCGGTGCAGACCACGTGCATCCGAACGTTCGCCGGAGATTCGATCCCCGCGCATATGGGTGAGGCCGTTGGCCTCATCCTCATGGGTGGGCCAATGGGCGTTTACGAACAGGATCAGTATCCGTTCCTCGCCGACGAGATTCGCTTGATCGAACGCGCGCTCGCCGAAGGGAAACCTATCCTCGGCGTGTGCCTGGGGAGTCAGCTTCTGGCGGCGGCGCTTGGCGCTCGCGTTCGGAAAGGGCCGCAAAAGGAGATCGGATGGTTCCCCGTCACACTCACGGAGGCGGCGCGCGCGGACGCACTCTTTGCCGACGTCCCACCTTCGTTCATCGCCTATCACTGGCACGGCGATGTGTTCGACTGTCCCTCGGGGGCCGTCTCGCTGGCGCGCTCGGAGCTGACCGAGTGTCAGGCCTTTCGTTACGGAGCAAATGCCTATGGCCTGCTCTTTCACTTAGAGGTGACCGCACCGCTCATCGCGGAGATGGTTCGAACCTTCGCGGCAGAGCTGCACGAGGCGGGCCTCTCCGGTGAGGAGATCCTTCGGCGCGCCACGCAGCATCTGCCCGAGCTTGAGCGAATCGGGCAAACGGTCTTTCACGCGTGGACGCGCTTGCTCAAGGCGTGAATCGCATTTACGCATGTTCTCCGAAGGAGGCTCAAGATGTCTCGCACTGGGCGACGCGTGAGAGAAATCACCCGCTTTGTTGGTGTCCTCGCGCTTTTCGTCTCGATTAGTGGATCGGCGCTTCCGACACAGGAGGCGGTCTTTCGCGTTGGGCCACTCGCTGCGCGGCCGGGGGAAATCGTCTCGGGCATGATCGAGGTCCCGGCGGCGGCCGATCCCGGGACGCAGATTCCGGTGACGATCGTGCGGGGAGAGCAGCCTGGGCCTATCCTCGCCCTCGTCGCGGGGAATCACGGATACGAGTACGCGCCAATTCTGGCGCTCCAACGGCTGCGGGCGCATCTGAATCCGAAGGAGCTGCGCGGGATCGTCATCCTGGTGCACGTCGCCAACATGCCGTCGTTCTTAGGGCGGGCGATCTACTACAACCCGGTGGATCGGAAGAACTTGAATCGCGTCTATCCCGGCCGCCGAGATGGAACGCTTTCGGAACGCATCGCCTATGCGATCACGACCGAGGTGATCGAGCGTTGTGATGTGCTCGTGGACCTGCATTGCGGAGATGGGAACGAATCACTGCGTCCGTATGTGTACATGCCGGTGACGGGCGACCCTCGTTTAGATGCCGCCGTGCGAGAGATGGCGCTCGTCTTCGGAATTGAGTACATCGTCTTGGATCGGGATCGGCCAAGGGATCCGGCGGCTTCGGTCTATTGCTCGACGACGGCCCTCACGCGCGGAAAGCCGGCGATCACGGTCGAATCCGGCTATTTGGGCACGACCGATCCAGAATCCATTGAACGGATTATTCGCGGGGTGTTCAGCCTCATGCGCCATCTGCGGATGCTCGATGGAGCGCCTGAGCGCGTCGCGCATCCGGTCTTCCTCGATCCGACGCACGTGGTGACGAGTCCGACGACCGGCATCCTCTATCCGAAGGTGGAACGCGGCCAATATGTGACAGCCGGGACGCTTCTCGCTACGATCACGGACTTCTTCGGTCGGACGATCGCGGAAGTGCGCGCGCCGCTCTCCGGCATTGTGCTCTACATTGTCGCTACGCCGCCGATCTCGCAGGGTGAGCCCGTGGCCTTCATCGGAGCTGTTAAGCCGTCGAGCTGAAGCATCCCGTTTGCCCGGCATCGTTGTGTGACGCCTCCCATTGACGATCCTCTTGGGCCCCTCCGGTAGAGGGGGAAATCCCCCACTCCTGGGGAAAAACCCACGCATTCCTTTTCAGCGCGCCTCGGGCGCAGAGGTTGACAACTCTCTGCAAGCGCGAGACATAAGGTCAGAAAGAGGCGAAGCGGCATAACGCTTGCAGAGGAAAAGAGACGGCTATGAGCAGGAGGTATCATGTCATTGTTCCGGACGCCGAGTTCTGGAAGCGGATGATCCCTTGTCAAGCGGCCTGTCCGGTGTCCACGGACGCGGGGAAGTATGTACAACTCATCGCCGAGGGGGAGTTCGAGAAGGCGTATTTGACAGCTCGCTCTCCGAACCCCTTTGCTTCTGTATGCGGACGGGTATGCGCGGCACCGTGTGAGGATCACTGTCGGCGCGGGCGGGTGGATGCGCCGGTGAGCATTCGGGCGTTGAAGCGATTCGTGTGTGAGCGCTATGGGGTGGAGTCGTTGCGGCCCGACACGCAGGATGCGCTCTTTGAGGGGGTGAGCGAGCCGGGGAACAAGACGCTCGGGCATCTCCCCATCATGGCCTCCGGTCGGAGGGGAGTTGCGCGTGGGCAGAAGGTGGCTGTCATCGGGGCGGGGCCGGCTGGGCTCGCCTGCGCGCATGATCTGGCGCTCATGGGCTATCGCGTCACCATCTTCGAGGCCACCGAGCGACTCGGAGGCATGATGGTTCATGGCATTCCCGAGTTCCGTCTGGCGCGCTCGATCATCGAGAAGGAGATCGAGAAGATCCTGCGTCTGGGCGTGGAGGTGCGGCTCAATACGCCGCTGACGCGGGAGTTCGGACTGCGGGAGTTACGAGCGCTCGGTTATGAGGCCATCTTCTTGAGCGTGGGCGCGCAGCGGGGGCGCGATCTTGCGATCGAAGGGGCCGATTTGGATGGCATCATCAAGGCGATCGATTTCCTCATCAACGTGAATCATGGATATCGCGTGAATCTGGGCAAACGCGTGGTCGTCATCGGCGGGGGGTTCGTCGCCTTCGATGCCGCGCGTTTGGCGCTGCGGGCGGCGCTCGTCACCGAAGCGGAAATGGTGGCCGATGGAGCGGGAATGAAGACGGCGCTCGATGCTGCGCGCGCCGCGCTTCGAGCGGGCGTCGCCGACGTGCGGATAGTGAGCCTGGAGTCGTTCGAGGAGATGCCCGTCATGCGCACGACGCAAGGGCGCGAGGAGTTCGAGGAAGCGCAGCGCGAAGGGATCATCTTCCACCCGCAGCGAGGCGCGCGCCGATTCCTCGGAGAAGAAGGGCGCGTCCGAGCGATCGAATTGATCGGCGTCCTGCGCACCTATGATGAGGAAGGACGCTTCGCCCCTATTTATGATCCCAGCGTCCACGAGGTCTTGGAAGCGGATACGGTCATCCTCGCCATCGGACAGCAGGCCGATCTCTCCTTCCTGAAACCGGAAGACGGCCTCGAGCTGACTCCCCAGGGGACGATCAAGGTGGATCCACAGACATTGGCGACGACGGCGCCGGGCGTCTTCGCCGGAGGGGACGTGGCGTTCGGCCCGCGGAACTTGATCGAAGCCGTGGCCAATGGAAAACGCGCGGCGCTCTCCATCGATGCGTACCTGAGGGGGGTGACGGCCGAGCCAGTCTTCCACCTCCTGGTCGAGCCGATCCCCACGCGGCGCTACCGCATGGTTCCCGGGTACGAGAAGATCGAGCGCCAGCCCCCACCCACGATCCCCTTGGACCGGCGCACGGGGATCTCCGAGGTCGAGATCGGATATACGGAAGTGGAAGCGCGACGACAGGCGCAGCGGTGCCTCTACTGTCACATCCAAACGATCTACGATCCGGAGAAATGCGTCCTGTGTAATCGGTGTGTGGACGTCTGTCCGGAGCACTGTCTGAAGCTCGTGCCGCTTGAGGAGATCGCGTGGGAGCCGGAGGCGCGCGCGCGTGTGCTCGCCCACTATGGGCTGGGGGGAGAGCCGATCGAATCTCTCTCGGTCATGCTGAAGGACGAGGACCGATGTATCCGCTGCGGATTGTGTGCGATTCGATGTCCGACAGAAGCGATGACCATGGAGGTCTTCTCCTATGAAGAACGCGAAGTGGCACCGTCGGTCGGCCTCGCCGTCTGAGCTTCCGAATCCCGGCGTTCCCGACGTCGAAACGGGATCGGGGTCTTCGGCCTCGCGGCGCCTTTTCCTCCAACGTGTGGGGCTCGGGGCGCTGTTGGCCGGGCTCTTCGGCCATGTCTCTGCGTGGGTGCGCTCGCTCTTCCCCAATGTCCTGTACGAGGAGCCGCGGCGCATTAAGATCGGGCGTCCGGAGGATTTCGCAGAGGGGGGGACCTTCTTGGAGGAACGGCGGCTCTTCGTCTTCCGCGAGCGGAACACGTTCTACGCCATCTCAGCGACATGCACCCATCTGGGATGCACGGTGAAGATGATCCTGCTCCCTCAACCCAAGCGCGTTCGGATCGGCGAGCAGACGAAAGAAGAACGGTACGAATTTCACTGTCCGTGCCATGGCTCGAAGTATTATGGCGATGGGACGAACTACGCGGGACCGGCGCCTCGTCCGCTCGTCTGGTACAAGTTGGAGGTCGCTCCTGAGGACGGGCAGTTGGTGGTGAACCTGGAGGAGACCGTCGGCCAGGACTTTCGACTGACGGTGTGAACGGAGGGATCCTATGGCCGCTGAGCGAACGATCTGGGAGCGGATGTTCTGGAGCTGGAGGCCGGAAAGCTCGCGCGAAGCCGGTGATGCCATCGTGCGGAACTTCCTTCTGCACTGGTTCCCGGCGAAGGTCTTGCGCGAGAGCCTTAGCTTCCGCTACTCGCTCTGGTTGGGGACGATCGCCGCCGTGCTCTTCTTCCTCCTCACGGGAACGGGCGTGGTCCTCATGTTCCTCTATGTGCCTTCGGTTGAGCGCGCGTATGCATCGGTCAAGGATATCGAGCATGTGATTTCGTTCGGCTGGTTCGTGCGGAGTCTGCATCGGATCGCCGCGCACGCGATGGTGGCGATCGTCTTCCTGCACATGGTGCGCGTATTCGTCACTGGCGCGTATAAGAATGGCGTGGCCGCCGATCAGAATCGTCCGCTCAACTGGATCATCGGGATTCTTCTGCTTCTGGCGACGCTCTTGCTCTCGTTCACCGGATACTTGTTGCCATGGGATCAGTTGGCCTATTGGGCGATCACGGTGGGCACGAGCATTGCGACGGCGGCACCCTGGATCGGAGACGACATTCGCTTCCTGCTGCTTGGGGGGCACGAGATCGCGCAGAACGCGCTCTTGCGGTTTTACGTGCTCCATTGCTTCGTCCTGCCGGCGGCCGTGCTCATCCTCTTCTCCTGGCATATGTGGCGCGTGAGGAAGGACGGGGGGTTGGCATGCGCCGATCGGCTGGCGCGCGAGCAGAAACGCGAATGGGCGGCGCCGATCCGCAGCAAAACCTATTCGCTTCTGGGGATCGCACGCGGCCGAACGATCCATGTCGAGACGGCGGTGATTGACGAAGAGGAGCACACGGTTCCGGCCTCGCCGGTTCTCGTGCGCCGCCTGTTTTTGGTAGTGCTCGGCACGCTCGTCGCGACGTCGCTTCTGGCGCTGGTGATTCGCGCCCCGCTTGAGGAGCCGGCCAATCCGAGCGTGACGCCGAATCCGGCCAAAGCGCCATGGTATTTCCTCTGGTTGCAAGAGCTGGTCGCGCTGACGACCGTGCGGATCAGCTCGTACACGCTCAACGGGGCGTTCGTGGGAGGGGTGCTGATCCCCGGGCTCTTGATCCTTTGGCTGGCCATTTGGCCCTATCTGGATAAGAGTTCGGTCGCTTCGGTGGGCGTCTGGTTCCCCACCGAACGGCGGCGACAGAATCTCGTTTTCCTCCTCATCGCGGCGGGGATCCTCCTGCTCATCCTCACGGGGACGTTCATGCGTGGCCCGTATTGGGAGTTCTACTGGCCGTGGGAACCATGGCCGGAGATTCCGCGCCGGTTCTAGTCTCCGTGCGGTGGGGAGACGAAGGCGGAGGAGAACAGCTCGATGGACCAACGGCGTGATGTGACGTGGATTTCCTCATTGGGCTTCGTCCTTTTCCTCCTGATGGGCGTGGCGTATTGGAGAGAGTGGCGTCCGGAATGGAAGGCCTATCAGGCGGAGTTTCGGGAGTTAGTCGTTCGGCGCTTTGGTCCGGATCGCGCAGCCCATGTCCCGAAGGGCGTGCAGCAGATTTGGATCCCGCAGTTGGGGCGCGTGGATCGGTGTGTGACCTGCCACTTGGGGATCGAGTGGAAGGGGCTTGAGAACGCTCCCCATCCGTATCGCACGCATCCGCCGGAGATCTTGCAGAAGCATCCGATCACTCGTTTCGGTTGCACGATCTGTCATGGTGGGCAGGGATATGCGACCGATATGCGTTCGGCCCATGCGACGCGGATTGAGCATTGGGAGGAGCCGCTTCTGGCGGCGGAGTTGGGGAAGACCTATCTCCTCAGCGAGAGGAAGGCGTTGCTGCAGATCAACTGTAACATTTGCCATCGGTACGATCGGGAGACGAAGGGGGCTGAGCTCATCAATTATGCCAAGCGATTGGTGAGGGAGAAGGGGTGTCGCGCTTGCCATAAGATCAACGGACGCGGGGGGGTGATCGGTCCCGACCTGACCTACGTCGGGGACAAGTCGCCGGAGCAGTACGACTACGCGCGGCTCGGTGGCGTGAAGTCGGTCTTCGCCTGGCACATCGCGCACTTCAAGAATCCCAAGGCGATGGTGGCCGAGACCGTCATGCCCAATTTCAACTTCGGGAGTCGCGAGGCGCAAGCCTTGGCGATGCTGGTGATGAGCTGGAAGCGCGTGACCCTCCCGGTCGAATACCTTCCGGGCGCGCAGTGGGCCGATCGGCCGACGCCGGAAGAGTTGGAGCGCGAGCAGCGCATGCTCACGGGCGAAGGGGCTTTCTTCGTCAAGAAGGGGTGCTTCGTTTGCCACGAGGTCAGTTCGCTCGGCATCGAATCGGCGGCGAAGATTGGCCCCGATTTGGCGAACGCCTACGTGGATGTGCAGAGTCGCTTCGGCAAGACGTTGGAGGATTTCCTCATGAATCCGACGGGGACGATGGCCGTCGTGCTCGCGACGCAGATTCCGCTGACGGCGGAGGAGAAGCGCGAGGCGATTGAGACGCTCAAACTCGCCTATCGGCGGAAGCTCGAGCGCGAGACCGGTCTGAGGTGAACCTTTGTGTTCCTCCCCGCGCGCGGTCCATAGGCGTGGGGAGGTCAGAAAGGAGGGGGCCAAGATGAGAACGAAAATCGCCTTACCCTGGGTGATCGTAAGCCTCGTCGTCGCAGTCGCCGTGACGGCCCTTGTGTTCTCCATGCGAGGGCGCGGGCCGAGGGTAGAGCGCGGCGAAGTCGCCGAGGCCGCCGTGGCGACTTATGTGGCTCCGGGGGACTTGGACGAGTACTACCTCTTCTACTCCGGCGGCCATTCGGGAAACGTGTTCGTCGCGGGCGTCCCCTCGATGCGCCATATCGCGACGATCCCGGTCTTCACCCCCTATCCCTCGACGGGCTATGGGTTCGACAAGGAGTCCCGAGAGATGCTCGGCGAATATACGTGGGGGGATGTGCACCATCCGGCCTTGAGCGAAACCAACGGCGATTACGATGGGCGGTGGCTCTTCGTCAACGACAATGCTAACAATCGCGTCGCGCGGATCGACCTGCGCGATTTCAAGGTGAAGCAGATCTTGGGACCGATCCCGAACATCTCCGGCTATCACGGGGGATCGTTCGTCACCCCGAACACCGAATACATCCTGGCGGCTTCGCGGTTCTCCGTTCCGCTGCCTAAGGGGACGTATGCGCCCGTCGAGGAGTATGCCACGCGATATAAGGGAGTCGTCTCCGGCATCGCCGTGGATCCGAAGACGGGCGAGATGAGCGTGGGCTGGCAGGTCCTGATGCCGCCGTTCAACTTCGATCTGGGGGACGCCGGCAAGGGGCCGAGCCATGGCTGGGCTTTCTGGACCTCCTACAATACGGAGCGGGCGATCGGAAAGTTGGAGGTCACCTCCACGCAACGAGAGCGCGACTACATCGCGGCGGTGAATTGGCGGGCGGCCGAGCAAGCGATCCGAGATGGGAAGTTCACGGTGATCGGTGGCGTGAAGGTCATTGATCCGAAGACCGTCCCGGGCGTCGTCTATCTCATCCCCTGCTCGAAGAGTCCGCACGGTGTGGACGTGAGTCCAGATGGCCGGTATATCGTCGCCAGCGGGAAGCTCGCCTCGATCACGACCGTCTTCAACATCGAGAAGATCCTGACCGCGATTCAGAACAAGAACTTCACGGGCGAGGAGGATGGCATCCCCGTCCTCAATTATGATGCCGTCAAAGATGCGGAAGTGAATGTGGGGTTGGGGCCGCTGCATACAGTCTTCGATGATCGAGGATACGCCTACACGAGCCTCTTCGTCGAGAGCGCCGTCGCCAAATGGAAGCTCGGCACCTGGGAGGTCGTGGACAAGATCCCCGTCTCTTACAACATCGGCCATCTGGCCGCCGCCGAGGGCGATACGGTCAGTCCAGATGGGAAGTATCTGGTGGCGCTCAACAAGCTCTCGCACGGGCGACACTTGGGTGTCGGCCCCTCGCAGCCGGAAAGCTCGCAGCTCATCGATATCTCCGGCGAGAAGATGAGGCTCCTCTACGACGCCTTCACCGAGCCCGAGCCGCATTACGCGCAGATGATCAAGGCCGACAAGCTCAAGCCGATCGAAGTCTATCCAAAGGAGGAGAACAAGCATCCGCACGCGATCTGGGACGTCAAGGATGCGAAGATCGAGCGGCGCGGCAACGAGGTGGTCGTTAAGATGCTCGCCGTGCGCAGCAGTTTCGAGCCCTGGAAGATCGAAGTGAACCAGGGGGACAAGGTCGTCATCCATCTGACGAACATCGAGCAGACGACCGATGAGCTGCATGGTTTCGCCATCGGCGAGTACAACATCAACGTGGTGGTGGACCCGGGCGAGACGAAGACGATCGAATTCGTCGCACACAAGCCCGGCGTCTTCCCCTACTACTGCACGAACTTCTGTTCGGCCTTGCATCAGGAGATGCAGGGCTATTTGCTCGTGAAACCGAGATCCTGAATCCTCCGGAGGGGGAGCTATTCCCCCCTCCGTCCAGGGGGGAGGTATGCAGGAGAAGGGCTTGAAAGGGAAACGGATCCTCATGGTCATTGCGCCGGAAGATTTCCGGGATGAAGAGCTGTTCACGCCGAAGGGCCTTTTCGAGGCCGAGGGGGCGGAGGTGAAGATCGCCTCGACGCGGCTCGGTCCGGCGCGCGGGATGCTCGGCGGGAGCGCTTCGCCCGATCTGCTCATCGCCGACGCGCGCGCGGACGATTATGACGCGATCGTCGTCGTCGGGGGGATGGGATCCCCAACGTACTTGTGGTCGAACGAAACGTTGCATCGGCTGCTGCGAGAGGCGGAGGAGAAGGGGAAGATCATCGGAGCCATCTGCCTCTCGCCAGCGGTGCTGGCGCGCGCCGGCCTCTTGCGTGGCCGACGGGCGACCGTGTACGCGACGGAGGAGTCCCTGCGCGAGTTGCGACAAGGCGGCGCGCACTATCAAAGCGTGGACGTCGTCACCGATGGACGCCTCATCACGGCCAGCGGACCGCAGGCGGCCGCCGAATTCGGGCGCGCCATCTGCGCGCAGCTCGCCGCTCGCTCGGGTTGATGGCGCCCGCGCGAATATGGATGGAACGAGATGGAACGCTTTTTGGAAACGGCGAATCGTTTCTTCGACCTCCCGCTCGGAGTACGGAGCCGGCTCGTCCTTCTTGTGGCCGCGCTCGTGCTCATCCCGACATATCTCTTCCCCCTCTGGCAGATGACGCTCTATTCCAACCAATTCCCCGACGGCCTGCGGCTCTATATCTACTCGCACAAGCTGGAAGGGGCGCGGTCGCCGAGACGGGATGATCTCCGAGAGATCAATACGCTGAATCACTACATCGGCATGCGCCCGCTTCTGGAGAGCGATTTCAGCGAATTCAAGTGGATCCCTCTGATGGTCGGCATCTTCTTCATCCTCGCGCTGCGCGCGATCGTGATCGGCAAGATGTCGAATCTCGTGGATACGACCGTGCTCTTCATGTATTTTGGCCTCTTCTCGTTCTGGAGCTTCTATCGCCGATTGTACGAGTACGGGCACAACTTGGACCCAACGGCGCCGGTGAAGGTTCCGCCTTTCATGCCACCGCTTTTCGGTTCTCAACAGATCGCGAATTTTCGCGTTCACAGTTATCCGGGAGCGGCGTCGTTCTTCATGGTGGGCTTCTTCCTCCTCTCGCTGGTGGCGATCTGGCTCGCGACCAAGGAGCGACGGTTCAGGGAGATCAGCCCTGGGGCGATCGGTTGAGGGGATCACAAGGGATATGCCGGGAGGCCCGATCTCGCGTACACGGCGGACGGGGGGGGATCGTAGGGCGCTTCGACGATGCGCGTGGGGGGGAGTTGTGCTCCTGGTGGGAATAGGGGGGAGCGCTGAGGCGAAGACACTTGTTGTGAAGCCGCAGGGCCCGCTGGCCTCCGTCCGCGAGGCGATCCGCCAAGCCGATCCCGGAGATACGATCCGCATCGAAGCCGGCGTGTATGTGGGCAATCTCCGGCTGGAGAAGCCGCTCGCTCTCGAAGGCGTGGGCAAACCGATCATCCGCGGCGAAGGGAGCGGGAGCGTGATCACCGTGTTGGCGGATGGATGCGCCATTCGCGGCTTGGTCATCGAGCGGAGCGGTCGGGTGCTCGTCGAGGAGGATTCTGGAATCTTGGTGAAGTCGAGCCGAAATCGGATCGAGGAGAACGAGATCCGCGACGTCCTCTATGGGATCTATCTCTATGCCGCCCATGACAACCTCATTCGCGGGAATCGCCTTCGCGGTCGCGTCGAGTTGGAGTTCGGGGAGAGAGGCAACGGCATCCACATTTGGAATTCGCGCGGCAATCGGATCATTGCCAACGCGATCTCGCACATGCGCGACGGGCTGTATCTGCAGAACGCCTCCGGAAGCCTGATTCGCGAGAATCGCGTCTTCCAGGTGCGCTACGGCCTCCACTACATGTTCTCGGACGATAACACCATCGAGGGGAATCGGTTCTTCGACAACGTGGCCGGAGCGGCCATCATGTATTCGCGGCGCATTCGACTGCGGCGGAACATCTTCTTCCGAAATCGCGGCTTCAGCTCCTACGGCCTCCTCTTTCAAGATTGCGACGATTGCGTCATCGAAGGGAATCTCATCGCCGATAATGCCGTGGGGATCTTCATGGAAGCGCTCCGCCGAAGCGTCTTTCGGCGAAACCTCATCGCGACCAACGACGTGGCCGTGTATCTCTTCAGCAGCGCGAGCGAGAACATCTTCACGGAGAACAGCTTCGTTCGGAACCTGAGCCTGTTGCGGGTGATCGGCCGGGGGACGACGACGCGATGGAGCTGGCAAGGGGTGGGGAATTATTGGGACGACTACGAGGGGTTCGACGCGGATGGCGATGGGATCGGCGACGTGCCGTTTCGCCTTCAGGACCTCTTCGAGCGCTTGGAGGGGAATCATCCGCGCCTGCGGGTATATCTGTCGAGCGCGGCCGCCGAAGCGTTGGCGTTCGCCGAGAGGGCCTTCCCGATCATCCCTGGGCCGCAAGAATGGGATCCGGCCCCGCTTCGGAAGCCGCGCGCTTTGTGGCCATCGGAGGCGCTGGAGATCGAGCGCGTTCCATCGTCCCGATGGACGTTCTTGGTCCCGATGATGATGGTCGGCATCTCCGTGGGCCTCTTCCTCTGGGTGAGGAAGCGATGATCGAGGTCGAGCATGTGGTGAAGGTGTTCGATGGCGTGCGCGCTGTGGACGACGTCTCTTTTCGCGTGTGCGCGGGCGAGACGTTCGCCCTCCTTGGTCCGAATGGGAGTGGGAAGACGACGCTCTTGAAGTGCCTGATGGGACTTCTGAAACCGAACGCGGGGCGCATTCGCGTTCGTGGGATCGAAGTGGGAAGCGATCCGCGCGCGGCCCTGTCGTGGATGAGCTACCTGCCGCAACGCGTCGTCTTTCCCGACGGGCTCACGGTGCGCGAGGTGCTCACGTTCTATGCGCGATTGCGCGGGGAGCGATCCGAGCGCATCGAGCGCGTGTGTCATCAGCTTCGGCTCGATCTTGGAGACCTCTCGGGTCGGTCCATCGGTGCGCTCTCCAGTGGCTTGCTGCAGCGGGTGGGGCTGGCGGTGGCTTTGCTCGCCGAGGTCCCGGTCCTCGTCCTCGATGAGCCCACGGTCAGTCTCGATCCCGAGGGGGTTCAACAACTTCGCTCCATCCTCGCCGAGTTGAGAGGGGAGGGGCGGACGATCCTCTTCTCCTCGCACGTGCTCTCGGACGTCGAAGTCCTCGCCGATCGCGTCGCCGTCCTCGTCCAAGGGAAGCTGGTCGCCCTCGAATCGGTCGAGGGGTTGCGCGATCAGTGGCGACAGAACGCGCTCACTCGCGTGCACTTGTGGAATCCGAGCGAGCGGTTCGTCGAACTCGCCCATCGCCATGGAGCGAGCGAGGCGCGACTTCTTGGTTCCTCTCTCCTCTTCCGATCGAAAGCATCGGATCGCCTGGCGATCTTGCGCGCTCTGGAGGCAGGGGGAGCGCGGATCGAAACGTTCTGGACGCCGGAGCCGTCGCTGGAGGAGGTCTACTGGAACCATGTGGGCAAGGGGTCTGCTGGGGGTACTTTTGATCGCGGGGATCGCGTGTCGGAGCCCGCGACCGCAGCCGGTCGAACTACATCCGAGTGACGTCTGCTCGTTCTGCAAGATGGCGATCTCGGAGAAGCCGTACGCGGCCGAGCTGATCGATCGCGAGGGACGGGTCTTCCCATTCGATGACCTCGGGTGCTTGGTGCGCTTCGCCCGCGAGCGCGGTTTGCGAGAGCGGGCGACCTTCTTCGTCCTCGACTATGAGACGCTTCGATGGATCGAGGCCGAGCGCGCGATTTATGTCCAAGCGGGCTCCATTCCGAGCCCCATGCGGCACGGGATCATCGCCGTGAGCGATCGTCCTCGAGCCGAAGCCCTCGCCGATCGCTTCCGCGGTCGGATCGGATCATTCGCCGACATCTGGACATGGGTCCCATAGCCACGCTCGCCCTCTTCGAGCTGAAGGTTCACGTTCGGAACCGATGGGTGCTCGTGTTCGCCTTCGTCTTCGGCTTCACGGCGGTGGCAATCGCCGCCTTCGGTTTAGCGACGGCGGGAGTCGCAGGCTTTCAGGGGTTCGCGCGCACGACGGCGAGTTTGCTCAATCTCGCGCTCTATGTGATCCCGCTCGTCTCCCTGATGATGGGCACGATGAGCTTCGCCGGGGAGAAGAATGCCGGGGAGCTGCTCTTCGTGCAGCCGATCGCCCGCGAAAGCCTCGTTTGGGGGAAGTTGCTTGGCCTCATGCTTTCGATCGCCATCGCCACGGGATTCGGTTTCGGGCTGGCGGGGATGATCATCGCCGCCCGCGTGGGATCGGCCGGGGTGACGCGGTACATGCTCTTTGTCGGGCATGTGTTACTGCTGGCCCTGGCCTTTCTCGCGCTCGGCATACTGGTGGCCATTGCTGGAGGGAGAAAGCCCCGGGCCTTCGGATACGCCCTCTTCCTCTGGTTCTTCTTCGTGCTCTTCTACGATCTGCTGGTGATCGGGCTGACGTTCCTCGTGCCCGAACCGATAGCGAATCGGATGGTCTTCCTCTCCCTCTTTGGGAATCCGGTGGATTTGGTGCGCGTCTCCGGCTTCATGACGTTGGATAACCCGACGATCTTCGGCGCGGCGGGCGTGATGCTCGTGAGATTCTTCGGCGGAGAGGGGCGTGCGCACGCGATCCTCATGACGGGGACGATGCTCTGGGGGATCCTCCCGGCTTGGTTGGCCCAATGGCTCCTTCGGCGTCAGGACATTTGAGGGAGAGGTCGTCCTCAGGGGGCGCGTCCTAGAGGATCCAACCGCCGCCGATGACGAGATCGTCCTGGTAGAAGACAGCTGCCTGACCAGGCGTGACGGCGCGCTGCGGTTCATCGAAGCGCACGAGCACGGAGCCATCCGCACTCGGTTCGATTGTGGCCGCCGCCTCATCATGCCGGTAGCGGATCTTCGTCGTGACGCGCATCGGTTCGCGCAATTCGGCGATGGCGATCCAGTTCGGGCTCACCACGCGGAGCGTCTCCCGGTAGAGGTCGTGCTCCTCGCCGACGATGACGCGGTTGTGGCGGAAGTCCAAATCCACGACGTAGACGGGACGTCCCAAGGCGATCCCGAGGCCTCGCCGCTGACCAATCGTGTAGCGATGAATCCCCTCATGATAGCCGAGGACGCGGCCATCGGTCGTGACGATCTCCCCTCGCTGCGGTCGCGGGAGCGTCCGACGCGCCTCAGCCAAGGGGTCGTGGCCATCTACCACAAGCCCCGTTTGGACGTATTGCTCGACGAAGCGCACGTAGTCGCCATCGGGGACGAAGCTGAGGTCCTGGCTCTCCGCCTTCTCGGCTACGGGGAGGCCGAACTCGCGAGCGAGGCGTCGGACTTCCGACTTCGTCAGATGCCCCAGGGGAAAGACGATGCGCGCCAGTTGCTCTTGCGTCAGCTCGAAGAGGAAATAGGACTGATCCTTCTGCCGATCCACGCCGCGCCGCAACAGGAAGCGACCCCGCTCCCCGTCCCACTGGATGCGCGCATAGTGTCCGGTGGCCACGCGCTCGAAGCCCAATTGTTCAGCGAAGCGAAGGAAAGTGGCGAACTTGATCCGCGAGTTGCAGGGAACACAGGGATTGGGCGTACGCCCGCGCAAGTACTCGCGCACGAAAGGGAGGACGATCTCTCGCTCGAACTCTTCCTCGAGATTGAGGACGTAGAAGGGGATGCCCAACTGCGCGGCGACGCGCCGCGCGTCGTAGAGGTCATCGAGCGAACAGCAGCGGGAGGGCAGGGGTTCCCCGTTCGGCCCCGTGAAGCGGCGCTGGTTCCAGAGCTGCAACGAGAAGCCGACGATCTCATGCCCCTCGCGCTTCAACAGGGCCGCCGCCGTGGAACTGTCCACGCCTCCGCTCATGGCGACGGCAATACGCATCGTGCGTGCTCCCTCGGTGTGGTAGCGCGCTCCTTCCAAAGATGCTATTATAGCAGAGGCTATGATGGAAGTGGCGGAGAAATATCGGATCAAGCGCGAACCGTTCTATCTGCCGACGAACAACGAGGTGGAGTTGTTCACGGCGGCTTATCGTCAAAAGCTCCCGGTGATGCTGAAGGGGCCGACCGGATGCGGCAAGACCCGCTTCGTGCAATACATGGCGTGGCGGCTGGGACGACCGCTCATCACCGTCGCGTGCCACGAAGATCTCTCGGCGACGGATCTGGTCGGACGGTTCCTGCTTGAAGGAGAGGAGACGGTCTGGCACGATGGGCCCCTGACGACGGCCGTGAAGATCGGCGCCATCTGCTACTTGGACGAAGTCGTCGAAGCTCGCAAAGATACGATCGTGCTCATCCATCCGCTGACGGATGATCGGCGCATCCTCCCGATCGAGAAATTAGGGACGTTGCTCGAAGCCCCCGACGAATTCATGCTCGTCATCTCCTACAATCCGGGCTATCAGAGCGTACTCAAAGACCTGAAGCAATCCACACGGCAGCGCTTTGTGAGTCTCGAATTCGACTACCCCTCCTTCGAGAACGAGGTGCGCATCGTCATGCACGAAGGCGGAGTGGACGAGGAGACGGCGCGCGATCTGGTGCGCATTGGACAGAAGGCGCGTAATCTGAAGGGGCACGGTTTGGAGGAAGGCGTCTCCACGCGCTTGCTCGTCTATGCCGCGCAGCTCATTCGGAGTGGCATCTCCCCGTATGAGGCGTGCGAGGCCGCCATCATTCAGACGATCACGGATGATCTGGAGATTCAGCGGAGCCTTCGCGAGATCGTGACGACGATCATCTGACCTATGGACGATTCGATGCGAAAGGCGTTGGAACGGCAATTGAAAGGGGTAGCGCCGGAGAAAGCCGAGCATCTCGTCGGGCGACTGCTGCGGCTGCCAGCCGATCGAGCCTTCCTCCTAGTGGAGATGGGGTTGAGCTTGACGACGGCGAGCGTTCGGGCGGCCGCCGAATTCGTGCGCGTCGCTCCCGAGGTGGGGATGCTGCTGGAGCCGGAAGAGCTGAAGGTCTGGGGGGAGGTTGGCCGACGCTTGGCAGGCGTGAATCCGGAGAGCGCGATCGCCTTTTTCCAAGCGAGTCCTCCGGTCCTCAAGGCCATTCCTCTTCGTTTGCGGCGCGCGCTGTTGCTCACGATACATCGGCAGTCGTTGATCTCCAGCACGGTGGCGCTCGACGGCTTCCAGCGCGCGCCCGAAGTCCTGCAGCGCATTGGGGATGAAGATCTGGCCGCGCGCGTCTACGTCATCGCTGGGGAGATCGCTCGCCGCAGCGCGACGCAGAGCGCGGAGTTCTTAGGTCGCGCGCCTGAACTGATCGCGCGCCTTCACGACCGGCGCGAGCGCCAGCCCCGTGCGCGCGATCTCTCCGAGGGAGCGGGAGCCGCGCGCCGGCTCCTGGAGCGGGCGCTCGCACTGACGGCACTCTTCGCGGAGAAGGCGGGAGGCTTGGCGACGGAGTTCCTCTCAGCCTTCGCGCGCTTGCCGGTCGCCGCTCGTCTGGAGGATCAGCTCAAGCTGCTCGATCACACGCACGCGTTTCTGGAACGCGGTGGGGGTATCGCCTTGCAGTATTTTCAGGTCGCGACGCGTGTGCTCGCGCTCGCGGGAGCGGATGGCCTAGCGCGATGGACGGACCTGACCTGGAAGATCGCCCTGCAGGACAATGCCGCCGTGTACAACTTCCTGAAGCTCACGCCGCGCGTCCTGGAGGCGCTCGTGCAAGCTCATGGGCCGGCGGCGCCTTCGCTCATCTCGCGAGTTCTCGAAGTCGTGCGCCAGGTGAGCGACCGGAGCGTCACATTGGGGATCGAATGTTTTCGCTCCAGTCCTCGTGCCCTGGCCTCAGCCACCGTCGAGCAATTCGTGCGGTGGGCTCGATCCGGGTTGACGCTCTACCCCAAGGACAGTCGTCGCGCGCAGGCCTATTACGCGTTGGAGACGCAGGCGAGTCAACAAGCCCTTCGACACATGGCGGGGGGGATCACCCTCGATCGGGTGAGTCAAACGCTGCGCCTGTACATCCAGGGGATGACCGGGCGCTCGGTGACCATTCGCCCTCTGAATCATCTGCCCGATCAGATGTCCGTGAACGACGGTCAGACGATCTATCTCCCGGCGACCATCGCCGAGTTCGGAGAAGAGGAGGCCGATTTCAAGCTC
Source organism: Acidobacteriota bacterium (assembly GCA_030550025.1). Lineage (GTDB taxonomy): Bacteria > Acidobacteriota > Blastocatellia > HR10 > HR10 > HR10. The sequence continues at coordinate 211,396 of JAUQQC010000002.1, forward strand.
TACAAAGTCCTCGCCGCTCATGCGGCGGGACAGTTGGAGTTCGGCACCTATGCGCGCGATCTGCCCGAGCTCATCGCCTTCGCTCGCGAGCTGCGGCGCACGCCTTCCTCGGGCGACGAAGCTTCAGCCTCCGAGCCCGTGACTTTCTCGACGATCCTCGCTCTTTTGCCGGATCGCGAGTTGGCCGAACGCCTCTTCACCACGTTCGAGAATGGGCGCATAGATTTTCTCCTTCGCCATCACTATCGCGGACTGCGTCGGGATCTCGATTTCGTGCGGCAGCGAATGCGCGAGCGACGTCCGCCTTTGGAGGAACTGTCGCCCGCCGATCTCATCGTGGAGGTGCTCTTTCGTCTGGCTCTTCTCGGAGGCGTCGCTGAAGAGGTGCGCCATCGGCTGCCGCATCTGGTGACGCTGTTGGAGAACATCTTGGGTCAGTTCATCCGACGCGTGGACGCCACGGTCGTCGATAGCTTACGGGCGACGCATCTGGTCCTCCAACTCCTGAAGGGGCAAAGTGCTGTGCGCGACGCCGAGACCACATCGGAGCAACCGGCGGCGGAGGAGCCGAGGGCTGAGGCTGAACCCGAGATGGGCGAACAGCCCGTGCATCCGCGCGTCCTCACCGAACGTCGGCCGCGTCCGACCGATCGGATCGAGCCGTTCAACTTCTGGATCCGACGCCATCGCGATTCCGAGCACGTGGAGTGGGAGCAGGTGGAGGAGTCGCCCTTCGCCGAGGAGTTGGAAGCTCAAGAGCTGGAGCCGGGCGATCAGGCGTTCTACTACGAGGAGTGGGATCACGAATTGGCCGACTTTCGCACGGCTTGGTGTCGGGTGATCGAGCGTCCGGCGCGGCGTGGCGCGCGGCAGTTCGTCCAGGCCGTACGCGCGCAGTATGGGCCGATGATCTCCTCGATCCGATACCAATTCCAATTGCTGCGCCCGGAGGCGTTGCAGAAGGTGCGGGGAGAACTGGATGGGGAGGAGTTCGATCTGCAAGCGGTGATCGATTACGCGTTGGATCGCCAGACGTCCGGGCGCGTCTCCGAGCGCTTATACGTGCGACGCTTGCGTCGTCAGCGCGATGTGGCCGTCTCGTTCCTGCTGGACATGTCCAGCTCCACGGCGCGCACGGTCTCGCCGCGTCCGTCGCGAGCCGGGGCGTCGCGCCCGAGCAAGCGGATCATCGACATCGAGAAGGAAGGCCTGGTGCTCATGAGTGAAGCTCTGGAGGCCGTCGGCGACCGTTACGCCATCCAGGGCTTCACCAGCGAAGGGCGGCACAACGTGAAGTTTTACATCATCAAGGACTTCGATGAGAAGCACTCGCCCGAGGTCGAAGCGCGCATCGGGGGCATCACCTATCAGAACAATACGCGCCTGGGCGCGGCCATCCGTCATGCGACCGCTCGCCTGATGCGACAGGAAGCGCGCACCAAGCTCTTGATCGTCCTGAGCGATGGCCGACCTTACGATCACGATTATGGCGATGCGCGATACGCGCGCGAGGACACGAAGATCGCTTTGCGCCAAGCCCGCATGGCGGGCGTCATCCCCTTCTGCATCACCATCGATCGCGAATCCGAAGTCCAGCTCCGCGACATGTACGGCGAGGTGGGGTACACGATCATTGATGACGTGCTCAGCCTGCCCGAGCGCTTGCCGAGCATCTATCGCCGCCTGACGCGGTGAGGCGCCACTCCCTCATGGACCGGAGGCGGGAGCCCGGAGAAAAAAGTTATTGACATTTCGCGGGAAACGGGTTATAAGATAGGCCAAGATGTTGGGGCTGATCTTTGATCGTGCACAAGCGCAAGGTGACCACAGGATATTGTGGTCATCGAAAATCTCAGCAAGGAGAGGGGACGATGGCGAAGAAAGCGACAGCGAAGAAGACCGCTGCGAAGAAGACCGCAGCCAAGAAGAAAGCTGCGGCGAAGAAGACCACGAAGAAAGCCGCGAAGATGACGGCGCGCGCTTCGACGGCGAAGTTCGCCGCCAAGAAGAAGGCCGCCGCCAAGAAGACCACCAAGAAGGGAGGCAAGAAGTAACATGCCGGCCAAGAAGAAGGCGACCAAGAAGAAGGGCGGAAAGAAATGAGGGCTTCCGAGCGCATCCGACTCCGGCGCTGAGATCGGCCCGAAGCGGAAGCGTGCGGTGACCATTTTTGAAAGCGGCTTTCTCGCTCAAAGAGGGATGGAGTTTCCATCCCTTTTTTTGTGCCACTCGCGCACGTGGGCCTTCCGCGTCCCCATGCGCTAGAATTACGCCGTTAGCGAACGCGCGCGAAGGAGGGCCTATCCGTGAAGCTGTTCGTCACCGGAGGTGCGGGATTCATCGGTTCGAACTTCATTCGCTACATGCTCCGGACGCATCCGGACTGCGAGATCGTGAACTTCGACAAGTTGACCTATGCCGGGAACCTCGAGAACTTGCGGGATGTCGAGGATTCCCCCCGGTATCGGTTCGTGCGGGGAGACATCTGCGATCCCTTGGCGGTGCTCGCCGCTTTGGAGGAAGGGATCGAGGCGATCGTGAACTTTGCTGCCGAGACGCATGTGGACCGGAGCATCGAGGAAGCGGCGCCCTTTGTGCGGACGAATGTCCTCGGCGTGCAGGTCTTGCTCGATGCGGCGCGCGTGCGTCGGGTCGCACGATTCGTGCAGATCTCTACCGATGAAGTGATGGGGAGCTTGGGGCCGACCGGCTACTTCACCGAAGAGAGTCCGCTGCAGCCCAATAGCCCCTATGCGGCCAGCAAGGCGGCGGCCGAGCTACTGGTTCGCGCCGCTCATCATACGTTCGGGATGGACGTCCTTATTGTCCGCGCGGGGAACAACTATGGGCCCTATCAGTTCCCCGAGAAGTTGATCCCGCTGATGATCACCAATGCGATGGCCAATCTCCCGCTTCCGATCTACGGGGATGGCCTGTACGTGCGGGATTGGATCTACGTCGAGGATTACTGTCGCGCGCTCGATGTGATCCTTCGTCGGGGGCGAGCGGGAGAGGTCTACTGCGTCGGCGCGCGCTCGGAGCGGACGAATTTGGAGGTGGTCGAGTTGATCCTGGAGCTGCTCGGCAAGCCGCGGTCGCTCATCCGATTCGTCGAGGACCGTCCGGGGCATGATCGGCGCTATGCCATTGATCCGAGCAAGGTCGAGCGCGAGTTCGGGTGGCGGCCGCTGGAGACCTTCGAGAGTGGATTGCGGAAGACCATCGCGTGGTATCAGGCGAATCGAGCGTGGGTGGAGAAGGTGCGCGGTGGCGAGTATCAGCAGTACTACGAACGGATGTACGGGCGGCGGAGGGTGATCGGATGACGGCGCGCGTCCTCGTCGTCGGGGCGGCCGGGCTCTTGGGGCGCTATGTCGTTCGGGCGTTCGCCCGCGAGCATGACGTGTGGGCGATGCGACGCGCGGATCTCGATGTGCGCGATCGCGCGCAGGTGGAGCGCGTGCTGCGCGCCGTGCGCCCGCAGCTGGTCATCAACTGCGCGGCGATCTCGGACGTGGACCTGTGCGAACGTGATCCTGAGCTGGCCTTTCAGGTGAACGCCGAGGGGCCTCGGCATTTAGCCGAGGGTTGTCGCGACATCGAAGCCGCGCTCGTGCATGTCAGCACCGACTATGTCTTCGACGGGCGCAAGCGCGAGCCGTATACGATCGTTGATCTCCCGCGTCCGATCAATCGATATGGGGCGTCCAAATGGGCTGGGGAAGAGGCCGTGCGGCGAACGTGGGAGCGACATTACATCATCCGGACGGCGCGCCTTTTCGGCTTCGGCGGGAGGAACTTTGCCAGCGCGCTGCCCCTGTTGTTGCGGACGCGGACTTCGCTTCCGGCGATCGTGGATGAGGTGGGATCGCCGACGTATGCGGCGGATCTGGCTGCGCGCATCGCCGAGATTGTGGAGCGGGGGCAGCCCGGGACGTATCACGTTACCAACAGCGGCGCATGCTCCTGGTACGAATTCGCCTGCGAGGTCGCGCGACAATTAGGAGGCGAAGGGGTGCGGATCGAGCCCGTTCGGAGCGCTGACCTGCATCGTCCGGCCGAGCGTCCACGGTACACGGCGTTGCGGTGTCTGCTCTCGGAGCAACTGGGGTTGGCGCCGCTTCGCTCATGGCCGCTAGCGCTTCGCGATTTCCTGGAGGAGGTGAGGGGCCATGGAGCGGTATGTTGAGGAGCGTCCGTGGGGGAGATTCGAGGTTTTGGAGAAAGCCGATCGCTACCAGATCAAGCGGATCACCGTGAATCCGGGGCATCGGTTGAGCTTACAGTATCATCACCATCGGACCGAGCATTGGGTGATCGTCGTCGGAGTCGGACGGGTGATGCGTGGCGAGGAGGTGATTCCGGTCTCGGCGAATCAGAGCGTCGTCATTCCCAAGGGAACGCCCCATCGCATCGAGAACACGGGGACTGAGCCGCTCGTGTTCATCGAGGTGCAGTATGGGGATTATCTCGGCGAGGATGACATCGTGCGGTTGGCGGACGATTACGACCGCGTGCCCGCGTCCGTCGAGAGTACGAGCGAGGGCGGAGCATGAGGGAGGAACGGTTCTTGCCGGAAACGCTCGCGCATGCCGTCCGAGAGCGGCTCGCGCAGTGGGAACGGGATCGGATGGTCGAGCGGTTGTGGGCGGGGGATGTCTCGGTTTGGACTGGCAATGGGGAGGATCGCTGGCTGGGCTGGCTGCGCGTCGTCGAGCAAGAGAGCGCGCGCGCGCCGATGTACGCCGCGCTGCGAGAGAGCACGCAACGCGCTGGAATCGCGCACGTGTTGTTGCTGGGCATGGGAGGCTCGAGCCTTGCGCCGGAGGTCTTCGCTCGTGTGTTCCCTCCGAGGGAGGGCGCGCCGGAGCTGCTCGTGCTCGACTCGATTGATCCGGGCGACATTCAGGCTGTCGAGGAGCGACTCGATCCGCACCGCACGCTCATCATCGTCTCCAGCAAATCGGGGACGACGCTGGAGTCGAATCTCCTGTTGGACTATTTCCTCGACCGGATGAAGCGCGCGCTCGGGTCGGAGCGCGCCGGCGAACATTTCCTGGCGATCACCGATCCGGGAACTCCGCTTGGCGAGGTCGCCCTGCGCGAAGGCTTTCGACATTGTTTCTACGGGATCGAGAGCATCGGCGGACGGTATTCGGCGCTCTCGGTCTTCGGTCTCGTCCCGGCGGCCCTTGTGGGCGTGGATGTCGCGCGGCTTTTGGAGCGCGCCGAACGCATGATCCGGCGGTGTCGCCCCGAGGTCCCGATCTCGGAGAATCCGGGCGTCGTCCTTGGGGCGATTCTGGGTGAGTCAGCGCGACGCGGGTGGGATAAGGTCACGTTGCTCGCGTCGCGGAGTCTGCAGGCATTTGGGGCGTGGCTGGAGCAGCTTCTGGCCGAATCCACGGGCAAGGAGGGCAAAGGCGTCATTCCGGTGGACGATGAGGTGCTCGGACCGCCGGACGTATATGGTCGAGATCGGATCTTCGTCGGGGTCCAACTCGAATCCGATCCATCGGAGGATCGCCTCGTAGATCGGCTTCGGGCTGCAGGGCATGCGATCCCTGAGCTTTCCGAGGTCGCTTCGCGATCCCCCTCTGGGCCTCCGATCCTTCAGCTCACGCTCTCGGATCACTATGATCTCGGCGCATTGTTCTTCCTCTGGGAGATGGGCACGGCGGTGCTTGGCGCGATCCTCGGGGTGAATCCGTTCGATCAGCCCGATGTCGAGGCGAGCAAAGCGGAAGCGCGGGCGCTGGCTCGGACGTATGAGGAGACGGGTGCGCTCTCGCGACCCGAGGTCCTGGTGCGGGAAGGGGATCTCGTGCTCTTCGCCGACGAGTGGAATCGGCAGCAGGTGAGCGCGCGCGTGCGGGAACGTTCGCTCGCCGGGTATGTGCGCGCGCATCTGGAACGGCTGCGGGAGGGCGATTATTTCGCGCTCTTGGCTTATGTGGAGCGGAGCGGCGTGCATCGGCAGCAACTGAGCGAGATTCGACATCGCGTGCGGGACGCGCGGCGCGTGGCGACGTCGCTCGGCTTCGGCCCGCGCTTTTTGCACTCGACGGGGCAGCTTCACAAAGGCGGGCCGAATACGGGCGTGTTCCTGCACGTGCTTGGTGACGATGCCCGGGATCGAGTGGTTCCGGGACGTCCGTACACGTTCGGCCTCCTCAAGCGTGCGCAAGCGTATGGGGATTTCGCGGTCCTGGCCCAGCGGGGGCGTCGTCAGCTCGGCGTGGAGATCGAAGGGGAGGTGAGTGCCGGGCTCGCTCGACTGCGCGAGGCGCTCGAGCGCGCGCTCGCCGATGTGACGTGAGAGAGGCGCTCGCCAGGATTCACTCCCCGGGTGGGGTATTCTTCCGCTTCGCCTCTTGCCAGAGGCGTTCCATCTCCTCCAGCGTGCTCTCTTGCAGGGAACGTCCCTGACGGTGCAGTTCGCGCTCGATGTGGCGGAAGCGTTCTTTGAATTTCCGGTTGGCCGCTTTGAGCGCCGTCTCGGCATCCAGGCCAAGGAGGCGAGCGAGGTTGGCGACCATGAAGAGGAGATCGCCGATCTCTTCCTTGAGGCGGTCTCGCGCTTCGGGTGTCGCCGCCATTGCGTGCTTGAGTTCGGCAACCTCCTCATCGAGCTTCTCCAGGGCGCTGGCGGCATCACCCCAGTCGAAGCCGACGCGAGCAGCGCGCTCGGCCAGTTGCGTAGCTTCGATGAGCGCGGGCAGTCGTGAGGAGACGCCCTCGAGGATGGAAGGGGGCTCGGTCGCTCCGCGGTGGGCCCTCTCCTGGAGCTTGATCGCCTCCCAACGGCGCAAAACGTCTTCGCTCGTTCGTGCCGTCGCGGTGCCGAAGACGTGCGGATGGCGGCGGGTCATCTTCTCGTGGACGTGTGCGATGACGTCCTCGATGGTGAATTCGCCCCGCTCTTTCGCGATCTTCGCGTAGAAGACGACTTGGAAGATGAGGTCGCCCAGTTCCGCCTTCATCTGTTCGACATTCCGCGTCTCGATGGCTTCGAGCAGCTCGTAGGCTTCCTCGATCGTCATCGGGGCGAGTGTCTCATAGGTTTGCTCCTTGTCCCACGGGCAGCCCTCAGGACCGCGTAGTTTCTCGACCAGCTCGACGAGCGCTTCGAACGATGCGGTCTTCATCCCTCAACCCTCCTTGCCCGAAGCATTGCGGTGCGCTTCGGCCTCGGTGAGGACGCGTAGGATGATCTCGGCCGCGCGGCGAGCGGCTCCTCCCTCACCCAAGCGCCTGGTGACCTCGGCCAAGCGCGCCTTGATGACCTCTCGCCGCATCGGATCGGCGAGCAACTCCATCATTGTCCCCGCCAGGCGCTCCGGCGTCAAATCCCATTGGATGAGTTCGGGGACGATACGTTCTCCGGCCAGTAGATTCACCATGCCGAACGTGTCCAGATGCAGAAGCGGGCGGACCAGGAGGTAATTGATCGCCCGCGCGCGATAGACGACGATCATCGGCGTTCCGAGCATGGCCGCTTCGAGCGTCGCCGTGCCGCTCGTGATCACGGCCAGATCCGCATGCGCCAGGGCATCATAGGTCTCTCGTTTGAGGATGCGTACGGGAAGGTCCAATGGCTGCAGCGCGCGGCGCAGCAGGGACCATGCCATCTCGGGCTGAATCGGCGTCGCCAGCGGGATGAGGAATTGTGCCGGCCATCGAGCGTGAAGCGCGCGCGCGGCGCGGGCGAGGATGGGGAGGATGTGTTCGACCTCCGTTCGACGACTCCCGGGCAGGAGGCTGATCACCGGCCGATCCGAGCGCAACGCGTGCTTCTCGTAGAACGTCGCGCGGGAGAGCGTCGGGCGAACCGTATCCACCAACGGATGGCCGACGTATTCGGCGGCGATGCCGTGGCGGCGGTAGAATTCGACCTCAAACGGCAAGATGACCAGGAGCCGATCCACGTAGCGGCGGATCGCACGCACGCGGTAGGTACGCCACGCCCACACCTGCGGGCCGATGTAGTAGATCGTCCGCAAGCCCAGGCGCTTGAGCGGGCGAAGGAGTTTCACGTTGAACTCCGGCCAATCCACCAGCAGGACAGCGGCCGGTCGCCGCTCGCGCGCCGCGCGAAGCAGACGGCGATAGAGGGCGTAAAAGCGTGCGAGGGCGCGGGCGATCTCCAGTGGTCCGATGATCGCCGTCTCCGCGATATCGGCCAGCGTCTCGGCGCCTTCGGCACGCAAGGCCGGACCACCGCAGCCGAAGACGCGAAGCGAGACCTCGGGAGCGAGAGCCTTCAACGCGCGTACCACCTCAGCCGCTCGCTCGTCGCCTGAGGCTTCGCCGGCCAGGACCATCAGGGAATGCGTCGGGCTCACCGCTTCGCTCGTGCCGGCGCCGAGCCGGTCATCGTCGAGAAGATCGCCTCGATGACGTCTTGATAGATGCGGATGCGTCCATCGGCGATCATCTTCTCGCGCAGCGTCTCCAGATAGGAGCGGTAGAACTGGTCGCGCTTGGCCGAGAGCAAGCGCTCGCGGATGGCCGCGCGTTCCGATTCGAGCTTGGCGCGATCCGGATCGCTGCGCTTGGCGATGCCGAAGACGACGAAGTCCTTGCCGATACGGACCGGTCGCGGCGCGACGCGCGAGACTTCAAGCGCGAAGGCCATGCCCTCTAGCTGTTCCGACCGCTCCAGCTCAGGGAGGAAGCTCCCTCGCTTGAACTCCTGCTGCGTTTTGATCTCAAGCTTACGGGCGGCCGCAGCTTGGCGCAAGGCTTCGACCGTCGGCGATTGGGCGATCAGTTGCTCGGCCAATTGGCGGGTGCGCTCGATGGCCTTCTGCTCCTGCAGCTTTCGGATGACGCGATCCTTCACCTCCTCGAAGCTTGGCGTCTTCGGCTCGCGTTTTGCGATCAGGCGGGGGATGGCGTACCCATCGCTCAGGTAGATCTTGCTCCCAATCTGACCGATCTCTTGGAGTTCCGAGGCTGCGCTGCTGAAGCCCGAGGCGTAATCGCCGAACTCCGGCAGGTCTTCTCCAGCCGCGAAGAAGCCCGTCCGGCGAATCATCTGCTCGACGGGCAGGTTCCCCAACTTCGGCGAGAATTCCGCGGCGACGCGACGCAAGTCCTTCACCTCGTCCAAGCGTTTTTTAATCTCATCGGCGAGCTGAGCGGCCTCATCCCGTTGTTTGCGCTCGCGGAGGCGTCGGACCAGCTCGGCGCGCACCTCGGCCAAGGGCTTGCGCTGCCAGCGCGTCACCTTCAGGATGTAGAACTTCCCTTCCTCGCGGATCGGCTCGGTGACGTCCTTCTGAAAGTCGCTCAGGGTGAAGACGCGTTGGCGATAGGACGTGTCCTTGGGATCCTTTTTGACGAAGCCGATGCTTTTGCCGCCCAATTTCTGAAAGTCTTCAGCGGGCGTCTTCTCATCGCCGCGAGCGCGTTTGACCAGGTCTTCGGCTTGGCGGCGGACGTCGGCTTCATTCTGCTCGGTGAAGGGCAACTCGATCTGACTCACGTAAGCGCCTGTGGTGTGTTCGGATTTCGTCCGCTCGTATTCCTCGCGGATCTCCTTCTCGGAGATGGAGACGGGGATGCGCGCCATGGGGATGTGGAGATATTCGACCTGACGTTCGAGCTGCGTGATGGTGAACTCCGCGCGATGTTGCTCGAAATAGGCGCGGGCTTCGCTCTCGCTCACCGGAATCTCGGCGCGCAGATCCTTCGACCGGAGGACGACGTAGACGAGGTCCACCGAGGTATTCTCGCGGAGGAATTCCTCCTCGATCTCGCGCGGGCTGACGTCCAAGGGGGCCGTCAGGTGGTGGCGCACTTTATCGCGCAAGATCGAGCGGCGGAGGTTCTCCTCGAACTCCTCGACCGTCTGCCCGCTCTGCTGGACGGCGCGGAAGTATCGCTCGCGCCCGATGAAGCGGCCGCTGGCGTCGCGGAACATCGGCAACAGGGCCTTGAAGACCTCTTCGTCGGTGGCCGAGAGCCCGAGTTGTCGGGCCAGGATGAGGACGAGGCGATCCTCGATCAGTTCGTTGAGGATCGTCGAGCTGAATGGCTTAAGCAAAGCCGGGTCCTCAAAGCCACGACCCAGACGGGATTGGCTGAGGCGCATGAGGGCGGCGCGGTATTCCCCGGCGGTGATCTTCTCCTGCAGCACCTCGGCGACGGGGGTGGAATCGGTGACCTCGTCCGAGCCGACTGCTCGGCGGTAGAGGGCTTGGCCGATGGGCATGTAGAGAATCACCAAGCCCACGACCATCATGAGGGCGACCAGGATGAGCAGAATGTTTCGGGCGCGTTGCTTCTCGCTCAAGAACCGCAGCATAGCCGTCGGCCTCCTTCGGTTTCGAACGCGTTGATTGTAGACCGGGATCAGTGGGTGGAGCAACCGAAGGGGTGGGATTTTTCGGGCGCGGTGTTGAATGTCCCACGGGGGTGTGTTAAATTGGATGCCTGAACCGTATGTTTGAAAGACCTGAAGGCGGTTAGAGGGGTCAATGAGCGCGTTCTCCATCTTTCGATGGTTTTCGAGCGATCTCGCCATTGATCTGGGGACGGCCAATACGTTGGTCTACGCCAAGGGCCGGGGGATCGTCGTCAGCGAACCTTCGATCGTCGTTGTCAATAAGGTGACGCACAAGGTGGAGGCGGTCGGTCGGGAGGCGAAAGAGATGCTCGGGCGGACGCACGCGAATATTGTGGCGATCCGTCCGATGCGCGATGGGGTCATCGCGAACTTCGAGCTGACCGAAGCGATGCTGCAGAACTTCATCCGGAAGGCCCACAACGGGCGCTCATGGGTGAATCCGCGTGTGGTGATCGGGATTCCCAGTGAGATCACGCAGGTGGAGCGGCGGGCCGTCATTGACGCGGCCTATCGCGCGCGCGCCAGCGAGGTCTATTTAGTTGAGCAGTCCATCGCCGCGGCCATCGGGGCCGGGTTGCCGATCACCGAACCCATCGGGAATATGATCGTGGATATCGGCGGAGGGACGACCGACATCGCCGTGATCTCGCTCTCGGGGATCGTCTACTCGCGCTCAATTCGGATCGCCGGCAATGAGATGGATGAGGCGATCATCCAGTACATCAAGAAGAAGTACAATCTCCTCATTGGCGAGCGGACGGCTGAGCAGATCAAGATCGAGCTGGGATCGGCGTATCCGTTGGAGGAGCCGCTCTCAATGGAGGTTCGCGGTCGCAGTTTGATCGAGGGAGTACCTAAGACGATCACCATCACGGACGAGGAGATTCGGGAAGCCCTGGCCGATACGGTCTCCACCATCGTCAACGCCGTGCGCGTGGCATTGGAGCGCACGCCGCCGGAGCTGGCGGCCGACATCATTGATCATGGCATCGTGCTGGCTGGCGGAGGAGCGCTTCTGAAGGGGTTGGACAAGCGGCTCATGCAGGAGACGAGCGTCCCCGTCATCTTGGCCGAGGATCCACTCTCGGCCGTCGTCCTCGGAGCGGGCAAGATGCTCGACGATATTGATTTGCTCAAGCGGGTCTGTACGAATCTGGAGCGTCTGGAATATTGACATGGGCAAGCCTCCGAGGGGGCGATCGGTAGTCATCGTCTTTCTCGCCCTGCTCAGCGTACAGATGCTCTTGATGTCGGCGCAGGCGCGGCATCCCCGATCGGGGGAATCGCTGCTGCGCGTGTGGTCGGTGACGGCAGCCGCGCCCGTCCTCTCCTCGGTTCATGCCGTCGTCTCCTGGGCGGAGCAGGTGTGGGAGAGCTACGCGCGCGTGGGCGAGGTCCACCGGGAGAATCGCACCCTGCGTCAGGAGGTGGCCGAGCTGCGGCGCGAGGTGGCGCGCCTGCAGGAAGAAGCGCGCGAGGCCGAGCGCTTACGCCAACTGTTGGAGTTGCAACGGGAGCTCCCCGTGCGCGCGATTGCCGCGCGCGTCATCGGGCGCGATACGAGCGTATGGTTTCAATCCCTCATCGTCGATCGGGGGGCACGTCACGGCGTGCGCTCGGGAGCAGCCGTGATCACGCCGGAGGGATTGGTCGGGCGCGTGATCGAAGTCGGTCCGACGGTCGCGCGCGTGCAGCTCATCACTGATGAGCGCAGTGGCGTGGGGGCAGCCATTGGGATTCTGGAAGAGACGCGTGCGATCGGCGTCGTCACCGGCAGCAACGAAGCCCTCTGTCGCATGCGCTATGTGCCCGGCAGCGAACCCGTTCGAGAGGGGGAGATGGTCTACACGACCGGTCAGGATGGGATCTATCCGCGCGGCCTTCCCATCGGGCGGGTCATCGCCGTGCGGCGGGGATCGGCTCTGGTCTCCCATGACATTTTGATCGAACCGGCGGCTCGGCTCAGTCGCCTGGAAGAGGTTTTGATCCTCCTTGAACGCCCTTCGGAGGTGCGATTGCCCACGCCGTAGATCGTCCGTGCGCGCTTCCCCAAGAGGGGGGGAGCGCCTCGGAGAACATGGGGAGGCATGTTCGGCTTCGCCATGAGAGGATTTTCGCGAGCCGCCTTTCGGAGGTCGCTCCTTGGGGAAGCCGAGCAGCGCGCGTCGCCACGGTGAACTCGACCAGGATTGTCGTCGTCATTATCGCGGCTTTGCTCGTGCACTTGCTCATCGTGCGATATGTGCATTTGCTGCGCCCTGTGGATGTGGTGTTGATCGTGACGGTGTACGTGGGGTTCGCGCGCAATCCGGTGCGCGCGATGTTAGTCGGGGCCGGGGCGGGGTTGCTCCAGGACAGCCTCTCCGGTGGGATCGTGGGGGCGCAGAGCTTGGCTAAGACGGTTATCGCCCTTCTGGTCTCGTTGGTGAGCATTCGGGTGGCGTTGGACCATGTCCTATTGCGCTTCATCGCAGTGGTCTTGGCGACGGGGTTGCACGCGTTGATCTATCTTGGCCTGCATGGGCTTTTCGGGCAGAATTTACTTGGAAATCCCGTGTGGCCGACGCTCCTCGGTGAGGTGGGGTGGCTGGCGGGCGCCAACGGGGTGGCGGCTCTGATGCTCTTCGCGCTTTTAGATCGAATCTTCGCCGAGCGGGAGCGGACGTTTGGCCGACCGACTCGGCGTCGGCGGTGATGGTATGGCGAGTCGAGGGATGGACTTCTTAGAACGGGCGAAAGAGGCGGCCGCGGCGACCGACCGCCTCGCGCTCCTGCAGTATCTGCTGCTCATCTTCTTCATCGGGTTGGGCGTACGGTTTTGGTCGCTACAGGTGGTGCAGCATGAGAAGTATTTGCGAGCGGCCGAGAACAATCGCATCCGCTTGATTCCGATCCCTGCACCCCGAGGGGCGATCTTAGATCGGCACGGGCGCGTCATCGTGGATAATCGTCCGACGCTCAGCATCATCTTGAATCGGGAGGAGCTTCGCGCCCGAGGGCGGAGGCCACAGGAGCTGGTTGAGGAGCTGATCGCTCAGGGCTTGGTGCTTGATCGCGAGAGCGTGCGGCAGCGCTTGGAGGCGATGAGCGCACAACCAGCTTATTATCCGGTCGTCCTCAAGGAGAACGCGACGCTGCAGGAGGTCGCCTGGGTCCGCGCCCGGCAAATCGAATATCCGGAGTTGGACATCATGGAGCAGCCACAGCGTCGGTATCCTTATGGGACCTTGCTCGCGCATGTGCTCGGCTACGTGGGGGAAATCTCTCGTGAGCAGCTCGCTCGGCCTGAGTTTCAAGGCTATCGGCCTGGCGATCTGATCGGGCGCGCCGGCGTGGAGTTGGTCTACGATCGTTTACTGCGAGGACGCGATGGCTATCGGCGCGTGATCGTGGACAGTACCGGCCATGAGGTCGGAGAGATCGAGCGCGTAGATCCGGTCCCCGGACATGACATCAAGTTGACGATTGATCTGGATCTGCAACGGGTCGCCGAGGAACAGTTGGGCGGGCGGCGCGGCGCCATCATCGCCCTGAATCCGCAAAACGGCGAGATTCTGGCTTTGGCCAGTCATCCGGCTTACGATCCCTCGCTCTTCTCGCAACGGATCAACACGCCCGAGGGGCGAGCCGAATACCGTCAATTGCTCGCCGATCCGGAGCGGCCGCTTTACAACCGGGCGATTCAAGGGATTTATCCGACGGGTTCGACGTGGAAGATCTTCGTCGCTGCGGCGGCTTTGGAGGAAGGGCTCATTACGCCCGAGCGTTCGACGCTCCCCTGCGGTCGGGGGCTTCAAGTGGGCAATCGCTTCGTGCGATGTCTCGGATCGCACGGGATGCCGGATCTGCATCGGGCGATCGTCGTCTCCTGCGATGGGTATTTCTATCGGTTGGGGCTTCGGCTCGGCATTGATCGGATGGAACGATGGGTGAAGCGGTTCGGGTTGGGGCAGCGCACGGGGATTGATCTGCCGGACGAGGTGGCCGGATTCGTGCCCAGTCGCGCGCTCAAGGCGAAATTCAATCCGCGCGATCCGCGTTGGAGGGACTTCGACACGGTGATCGCCTCAATTGGGCAGGGGTCGGTGGCGATCTCGCCGCTGCAGCTTGTCCGCGCAATTGGAGGGATCGCCGTCGGGGGCGTCTTCCATACGCCGCATGTCTTCAAAGAAGCGCTCGGGCCAGGAGGTACGGTCTACACGGCGGATCGTCCGCTCGTTGTGCCGCTCAGGAAGCAGACGGTCGAGGCGATTCGTTCGGCGATGTGGGGGGTGGTGAATGAAGGTGGGGGGACGGGCGGGGCCGCGCGTGTTGCGGGCTTGGACGTCTCGGGCAAGACGGGAACGGCGCAGGTCGTCGCTAAGGAACGAGCGGCCGGAGCCGCGCATTTGAGGGACCACGCGTGGTTCGTGAGCTTCGCGCCGCGCGACAATCCGCAGATCGCCGTCGTCGTGCTCATCGAGAACGTGGGGTTCGGCGGGCGATTCAGTGCGCCGGTGGCGCGCGTCCTCTACGAGACGTACAAGGAGAAATACGTGCGGGCGAGCGAAGTCGCGGCGGCTGTCTCCCCGGTGTCCGAGGCCCCTTCGCACGAGCGCTCGCCACGGGTTGCACCCGTGGCGCTGGAGGCGACCCGACGCCGTTTGCCGGTAGGCGCGCCAGAGATGGATCGGCGATGATCACGTACCGACAGAAGCGACGGTTTCTTCTGGATTTCGATTGGTGGCTGCTTGGCGGAGCGCTGGTGTTGGCGCTGCTGGGTGTGCTGGAGATCTATAGCTCACAGCCGCAAGAGGAGTTCTGGAAGCGGCAGCTGCTCTGGCTGGGCATCGCCCTTGCGGCCATGTTCGTGACGGCGACGGTTGACTATCATCGGATCGTCGAGGTGGCGCCCTTCATCTACGGCGTCTGTCTGTTTCTGCTCGTTCTGGTCCTGCCCTTTGGACAAGAGGTCTATGGGACAAAGGCTTGGTTGGGCATTGGGCGTTTCAGTATCCAACCTTCGGAATTCGCCAAGATCGGCACGATCCTCATGCTCGCGCTCTTTTTGGCCGAGCGATGGGAAGAGCATCGGCGAGAGAAACATCCGTATCTGACGATGCGCGAGGTCCTCGTCGCGTCGGGGATCGCCGGAATGCCGATCCTACTGATCTTGTTGGAGCCGGATGTGGGGACGGCGCTCACATTCTTCCCGATCTTGGGCGGTATGCTCTTCGTCGCCGGGTTGCGCCCACGCGTCGTGGCGGCTGGCGTCGTGGGCGTGGCCGTTGCGCTGAGCCTCGGATGGTATTTCCGCCATCAGGTCTTGAAGCCGTATCAGGTGCAGCGGATCGAAGTGATCTTTCACCCGGAGCGCGCCGATCGTCGCGGCTACGGGTATCAGACCTATCAATCGATGATCGCCGTGGGTTCCGGTGGGCTCACCGGACGTGGTCTCTTTCGTGGGACGCAAAGCCGATTGCGCTTTTTGCCAAAGGCCTATACGGACTTCATCGCGGCCGTTGTGGCCGAGGAGTTGGGATTCTTGGGCATGTTGGGCGTCCTCGCGCTCTATGCGTTCCTCTTGCTCAGGGCGCTCAATCATGCGAAGCTGGCGCGGGATTCGGTGGGCACATTACTCGTCGCAGGGGTCGTCGCCCTGCTGAGTTTTCACATCATCATGAACCTCAGCATGATCGTGGGGCTTGTGCCCGTCATCGGCATTCCGCTGCCGCTGATGAGCTACGGCGGATCGGCTCTGGTCGCCACCTTCATTGGCCTGGGGCTGATCGCCAACGTGCGTTTGCATCGGTATGTGAATTGACGCCGCCGATGGATATGGAGGACGGACGTGGGGCCTGCTTTCGTGAGGGAGCGGGCTGAAGCGAAGATCGGCGGCGAGATCCTCACGCGGAGGGAGTTCGACGATGGCGAAGGAGATGATCATCAGCTCCAACAACTTCGAGCGGAAGATCGCCATCCTCGAAGATGGCGTGCTCACTGAATACTATGTCGAGCGGGTCGGCGAAAGCCAAGGGATCGTCGGCAACATCTACAAGGGGCGCGTGACGCGCGTCCTGCCGGGCATGCAGTCGGCCTTCGTGGATATCGGCCTGGAGCGAGACGCCTTCCTCTACGTCTCCGATGTCATTGACATGGAAGATCTGGACATCGAGTTTGAGTCGGCGGTGGAGCCGCCGGTTGCTCCCGCAATCGGACGCGGGTCCAAAGCGGGAGATGAGGTGGAGGAGATTCTCGAAGCGTTAGCGGAACCGTCGGCCGCAACATCCGAGCGCGCGCGCGAGCCGCAAAGGGAGGCGCTCTCGGAACCGAAGCGCGAGCTGGAGGCGTTCGTCGAGGAGTTGGTTCAGGAGCTGCCCTCGGCTGAAGCGGGTGAGGAAAGCGCGATCGTCCCCGAGGTGGATCTGAAAGAGGCGATCTTCGATGAGAAGATCACCGAAGCGTTGCATGCCGAAGAAGAGCGCGTCGAGCTGACGTGCGAAGAACGCGCGGAGGCACAAGAGCCTGCGCCTTCAGAAGAGCAGGCGCCGCGCGTCGGTTCCTTTCAGGCTCAGCTCAGCGCGCCTTCGCGACGACAGCGGATCATGGACGATCGACCGGATCGCCCGCCGACGGAGAGCCCCCCGACATCCGAGACGGAGCCTGCGGCGGAGGCGACTTCGATCTCCGAATCGGAGGCGGCATCGGCGGACACACGTGTTGCCTCCGAAGAATCCGCTTCGAGCGATTCGGGCGACCCGCCACTTCCGGATGGGGAAGCGTCGGTACGCTCGCCTCGGGTTCGAGCGCGACTAGCGGCGCGGCGGCGCGTGCGGCGTCGGCGGACTGGACGCGCGGGCGCGGCCGAACCTTCCCCGAGTGAGGAGCGCGCGGGAGCTACGCCGACGATCACCGAATTGCTCGAAGAGGGACAAGAGATCCTGGTGCAGATCGCCAAAGAGCCAATCGGCACCAAAGGCGCGCGCGTGACCACGCACATCACGCTGCCCGGGCGGTATCTCGTCTACCTGCCGACGTTCGAGCACATTGGCGTCTCGCGGCGGATCACTTCCTCGGCCGAGCGGGCGCGCTTGCGTCGGCTGGTCAGCGAGTTACGCGCGCGGCAGAAGATCGCCGGAGGCGTGATCGTGCGCACGGCCGCCGAAGGTTGTGGCGAAGCCGAATTGCTCGATGATCTGCTCTACCTCTACCGAACTTGGGTCGACATCCGCACGCGCGCCGAGCGCGCGCGCGCCCCGCAGCTCATCCATCGAGAGCTGGATCTGGTCGAGCGCATCCTGCGCGATCGCCTCTCGGACGACTTCACGGCCATTCGTGTGGACGACGAGGACGACTACGCGCGTATCGTCAACTTCGTCGCCCGCTTGCAGCCCAAGCTGCTCCATCGCGTGAAGCTGCACACGCGACCGACGCCGATCTTTGAGGACTATGGGATTCAGGCCGAGATCGAGAAGGCCATCCGTCCGCGCGTGTGGTTGAAATCTGGGGGGTACATCGTCATCAATCAGACGGAAGCGCTTGTGGCCATTGATGTGAACACGGGCAAGTTTGTCGGCAAGACGAACCGCTTCGAGGATACGATCACGCGCACCAATATCGAGGCGGCGCGCGAGATCGCGCGCCAG
The DNA here is from genome assembly GCA_030550025.1 of Acidobacteriota bacterium. Taxonomy (GTDB): domain Bacteria; phylum Acidobacteriota; class Blastocatellia; order HR10; family HR10; genus HR10. The sequence goes on from JAUQQC010000002.1 coordinate 229,375, forward strand.
ATCCGCTTGCGGGATCTGGGCGGGATCATCGTCCTCGACTTCATTGATATGGAGGAGCGGAAGAATCGGCAGAAGGTCATGCAGGTGTTGGAGGAGGAGCTGCGGAAGGATCGCGCGCCAACGAAGATCCTTCAGTTCAACGATTTCGGCTTGGTCGCCATCACGCGCAAGCGCGTCAAGCAAAGCCTCGAACGGACGCTCTGCGAACCTTGCCCCTACTGTCACGGGAGCGGGCTGGTGAAGTCGCCGCAGACGGTCTGTTTGGAAATCCTGGATGAGGCCAAGCGCATGGCCCTCGCGCAAGAGGTCGAAGAAGGCAAAGAGGCCATCTTGCGCGTTCATCCCGAAGTCGCGCGCGCGCTGCGCGAGAGGTATCCGAAGCTCCTCGGGGAGGTCGAGGCGTATCTTGGGGGCAATGTGACCGTTAAGGCCGATCCGCTCATCCACCAGGAGCAGTTCGACATCGCGCTGGTGTGAGACGTGAAGTCCTCGCGCGAATGCGCGCGCGAGGACTTCATTGGCTATCGCCCGGCTTGGGTTCCTGCGGTCGAGGGGGGCTGTCCTTATCCAATTCCCGAATTGCAGTTCTCACGAGGTTGTGATAGGCTTAGACCGACCACACAGCTGGTGAGGCCACACATGGAGGGGAGCGGTATGAGACGGGCGTTTGTATTTTGGGCCGTTCTTTTCCTTGGGGTGGGTCTGAGAAGTCCCGTGGTGGTCGCCGCCCGGCAAGCGCAGGCGGCCTCGGCCGATCTCACGGGCGTCGTACTTGACCCGCAGGCCCGCGTCATCGTCGGGGCGACCGTGACGATCCGGAATCAGGCGACGAATCTCTCGCGCACGGCCATGACCGACGAGGCCGGGCAGTTTCGCTTCCTCGCGCTTCCTCCCGGGCGCTATGAGGTGACCGTCGAAGCGCCCGGCTTCGCCCGGCTCGTGAATTCGAACGTCGTGCTGACGGTCGGACAGAGCGCGGAGTTGAACGTCCGACTAGAGGTCGCGCGCTTGGGCGAAGAGGTCACTGTCGAGGCGGGGACGGAGATCATCGAGCGCACGCGCACAGCGGTTGTGGAGACGATCGATCAACGCCGCATCGAGTATCTGCCGATCAATGGGCGGAACTATCTCTTCTTCGCCCTCACCAGCTCGCTCGCCACGCGCGACAATGCTCCGGCCATCGGTCCGGCGCCCACGTCGGGGCTCAACTTCGGCGGACAACGCGCGCGGGGCAACAACGTACAGGTGGATGGCGTGGATAACAACGACAACTCGGTCAATGCCGTGCGCGCGACGGTCTCGCAGGAAGCCGTGCAGGAGTTTCAGATCATCGCTAACAGCTACAATGCCGAATTCGGGCGGGCTACCGGCGGCGTCATCAATATCGTCACGCGCTCGGGGACGAACGAAGTGCATGGCAGCATCTTCGGGTTCATTCGCCATCGGTCGTTTCAGGCGACCAACGCGTTCTCGACGGAACCGGATCCGGCCTATACGCGCGTGCAGACGGGAGCGACACTGGGCGGCCCCTTCGTGCGCGATCGCCATTTCTACTTCTTCTCCTACGAGACGACGCGACGGCAGGAGACGGGCTTCTGCACGATCGGACAAGGGAATTTCGATCTCGTGCCAGTGACCTTCGGCGGCGCGATGGGACTCCTGACGCGAGAGCAAGCGGCGTTTGTGGCGAATCCGGCTGTGCCCGAGCCCTTGCGCGCGGCCTATTTCCGCACGCTCGCGGCCGCTTCGGCGACGGCACTCTTTGGCAGCCCGCTGGGGCCCGGCGGTCCGCGCGTCTTCCCGACCGGTCGCCCCTTACCTCCGAGCTTTCAGCCGCTCCGCCCGCTGGGACAAAACTATCCGATCTCGCAGCAGGTGAGCTTCTATCTGGCGAAGTTCGATCATCAGCTCTCGCCGGCGCATCGGCTCGCGACGCGGCTCTCGGTGACGCCGAGCACGACGACCGGCATTCAAACGACGTCGCAGAATCAACCCTTTGGGCAGAACGCCTTCTCGCGCACGGCCGTCGAGCAGTTCCGCGACCTCGCCTTCGCCGCACATATGACGAGCGTCTTGGGCGGGAGCTTCGTCAACGAGGCGCGCTTTCAGGCGGCGCGTCGCGGCCTCGGCTTCAAGCCGCAGAGCACGCAGGTCGCCGTCAACATCGCTGGATTCGCCTTCTTCGGGCAAGAGGCTTTCTCCCCCTTGGATCGCGTGGAGAAGCGGTTCCAGTGGATGGACAATCTCTCCCTCGTGCACGGCTCGCATAATTTCAAGTTTGGGACGGACATCAACTATCTCCCGCTGCGCGCCGATTTTTACCTTTATTTCGGCGGGGTATATAACTTCGGACCGCTGCCGGCCTCGGTCCTCGATCCGAATCTGCGCAACGCGCCACCGCTGACGGCCGTCCAGGCGTATGGACTCGGCCTGCCGCAGAGCTTCATTCAGGGATTCGGCGATCCGCACGTTGCAGGCTCGAACAAGACGCTGGCCGTCTTCGGACAGGATAGTTGGCGACCGCGTCCCAATTTGACGATCAACTACGGCGTGCGGTATGAGGTCGAGCTGACGCCTTCGCTTCCGCCGCCGACGCCGCTCTCGGCCGAAGCCGAACGCGCTTTGGGCCTGCTCGAAGGCATCGCGCGCGATTTCAATAACGTGCAACCGCGTTTCGCTCTGGCGTGGGATCCGAAGAACACTGGGAAGATGGTCATTCGCGCCGCCTATGGGATCTTCCACGACAAGTCGTTTCTGGCGACGTTCGCGAACTCGCGCGTCGCCAACGGCACGCGCCATCTGGTGCTTCCCATCGGCACGCCCGCGCCCACCGGCGTCAATGCCGCCTCGGTCTTTCAAGGCGTGCTCGTCTTCCCCGGTTATCTGCCGGCCGAGCAGCGCTTCGATCCGAAGGCTCCGGCCTTTCAGACTCAGGAGGGCATTTTGCAAGTCAGTCCGCTTCTGCCCTTCATGCTCCCGACTTCGCGGAAGAACGTCTTGCCTTATGCCCAACACGCGAATCTCACGATCGAGCGGCAACTCTTCTCGGACGTGAGCGTCAGCGTCGGGTATCTCTTCGTGAAGGGGACGCACCTGAATCGGCCGCGCGAGATCAATCCGCCACTTGTCCCGCTGTTGCTGCGGAATCGGGATCGCGCCGTGCAATTGGGACTTCTGCCACCGGGGACGAATCCGTTGCAGGTCACCGTCTTCGATCCCGTGAGCGGCGTTGTGCCCACGGCCTTCTTCAACTTCTTCCGCCCCTCGGGGCCGAACTTCGCGCTGCTGCAACGCGCCGGCATCGGGCGCGAGCAAGCCCTGCAGATCGCACGCGCGCTTGGTCTGCCACAAGGGCCGGGCGTCTTCATCCCCTACGCGCAGATCGTCCTGCAGGAGACGGCCGGAAGTTCCACCTATCACGGCTTCTCGCTCAACATCAACAAGCGCTACAGTCGGAATGTCCAATTCCTCGTGAGTTACACCTTCTCGAAGGCGATTGACGATTCGACCGATCTGCAATCCCAGCTCATCCCGCAAGACAGCTTCCGCGCCGATCTGGAGCGCTCGCTCTCGAACTTCGATCAGCGGCATCGCTTCGTCCTGAGCGGCGTCTTCCAGAGTCCGTATCGGCATTCGGATAGCGGGTTCTGGAGGAAGGTGCTGGCCGATTTCACCTTCGCGCCCATCCTGGAGCTGTCTTCAGGACGTCCCTTCACGATCTATCTCGGACAGGACAACAACTTCGACACGAGCCCGTTCAATGATCGGCCGAACCTGGTCGGACCGCCCACACGTGAGCGGCCCTTTGGCGTCTTCGCCGTTCCACCCGAGGGGCAGATCGGGAACCTTGGTCGCAACACCGGCATGCGTCCGGGATTCGCGAGTCTGGACCTTCGGCTCACGCGCTCGTTCTTTCTCACCGAGCGATGGCGCCTGGATGCCATCTTCGAGATGTTCAACTCGTTCAATCGCGTCAACGTAAGCGACGTGAGCAACAATTTCTTGACGGCGGGACAGCCGACGGCGGCTTTCGATCCGCGGCAGATTCAATTGGCCTTGAAACTCGTCTTCTGACGCCAGGGAGGCCGCTGGGAACCGGTCGAAGGGGAGCCCTTGGGTCCAGGGCGATGCTCGCGTCGCCTGAGGTGGCCGAGGCTTTAGAAAAGGGGTGGAGAAAGGCCCTGGACTTCCGGCGCCCTTTTCGCCTACAAGTGGTGATCTTCGACAGAGCATCCTGATGAAACGTCATGGGCTGAATGCCTTCAGCGGGCCATTCCGTGGACGCTTCCAACGCGTGTGGACCGAGGCGCGCTGAGCGGCCATAGGCGACCCGAAGAAGTGGCGTTCACCTTTGGGGGCTCGTTGAGCCAAGGGGGGATTGAAACAGAGCGGCGACGAAAGAGTCCAGGCGCTCAAGGGGTTGATAACCGCGGATGAGACGGCCATTGATGATGAGCGTGGGCGTGGAGTCCACGCCGGAGCGTTCGGCAAGGAGAATGTCCCGCGCGAGCTGCTGCCGAATCTCCGGGTCTTGCGCCGCGCGTGTGGGATCGAGCCCATAGCGGCGCGCGATCTCGTGAATGCGATCCAGCGTGAGCGATTCCTGCGCGCGCCAGATCTCAGCGGACCAGGCCTCGAAGACGCCCCGCCGCTGCGCCTCCATGGCGAGTTGCGCCAGAAGGCACGCGAATGGGTGGGCCGTCCGCGTCAATCGCACATTGCACGATTGATCGAGGGGGTAATGCCGGTAGATGACGCGCACCTGGCGCGGGCGACGCGCGAGGAGTTCTCGAAGCGCTTCCGTTTGCAGCTTGCAGTATGGGCATTGCAAGTCGGTGAAGTAGACGATCGTGATCGGCGCTCCCGGGCTTCCGAAGGTCGGACTCAGTGGATCTGGTGCGGTCACATCGGTCGCCGAGGCGACTGGGCGCGCCTTCTCTTCCAAGACCCTCTTCGATTCGGCCGGAGTTGGAGGCGGTGAGGGGCGCGCGTACCAGTTCAGGGGGACGATGAGCAGGGCGCCCAGCGCGACCGAGGGCCACAGCGGGCGCACGATCGCCATGCGTCCTTTGGTGACGCGCGCGCGTCGCAGAAGATGAATTCCGAAGATGAGCAGAGCCAGATCGGCGATCCAGCTCACGGCGCATCCGAGACACAACGCGCGAAGGCGCGCAAGCGAGACCACGGGCAGGATTGCCAATCCAAGGACGAACGGAGCAATGAGCAGCAGCGTCGAAGGCGCGTAGTCCGAAGGCGCGGTCGGATGGCGTTCCTCCCGTCCTCGCGTCGTACGACGCAGGGCGCGCGTCGTATGCGCGATGAGCGCCAAATACCCCCCGGCGCCCCAAACGGCCAAGGGAAGTCCAAGGAGCTGACTCCATGAGGACGCGGCCACGCGATCGCAGTTGATGAACTCGCTCACGTTGCACAGCGCTTGATGGCCGGCTCCGGAAAGGAAGAGCTTATAGTGCCAGGTGAGATAGAGCGCCGAGAGCAATCCGAGCCCGGCCGCGCGCCGAATCCACCGATAGCAGCGCAAGAGCGCTCCCACGTCGAGTCCGGCATCGCGTGACTTCTGCGATCGCGCGATGGATTTGTCCGCTTGCGCGGGTCGGTGCTTCGGTTGCTTCATCGGGGGCAGAGTATAACGGCCCTATCGGGAATTTGCAATGCGTCGCCCTGTCATCACGCCCGATCGGATGCTTCGCGCGCTTCCCCTTGCGGGCGAATATGCGGCGTGCGCCAGAGCCAGAAGCTCGCGCCAATCAACACCGCCGTCACCAACACGCCGCCCTCTGGACCATAGCTCCCGCCGGTGAGCCATACGGGACCCGTCTGTGCGGTGCGAAAGAGCGAAGCGCCGATGCGTTCCTCAATGCCGCTCACGGTCAGGCCGTAGACGGCGCTCATCGTGAAGTTCCATCCAGCGTGTAATCCGATCGGCAGCCACAGCCGTCGCGTCTTCAGATACGCGATCGAGAGCCAGACGCCAGCCAACGCCGTATTGAAGACGCTCAGCGCTGATGCGTGCGGATTCCCCGCATGTCCGAGCCCGAAAAGGACCGAGGGCGCGCTCACGGCGATCGTCGGACGCACATCCAGCAGCAGCGTTTGAAGCGGATACCCGCGGAAGAGGAATTCCTCAAAGGCTGCGGCCACGTTGAAGAAGAAGAAAGCGAGAAACGTTCCCCCAGCCGCCTCCGCAGCGGGATATCCCTCCCATTGAAGGTTCACGTGACCAAGCGGAAGCTCGATGAGGACGACGAACGTGATCATCAGCGCGGCGAGGCCAAATCCGACGAGATACTCGTGCCATCCGCGCTGGCGCCATTGGTAGCCGAGGCTTCGGAAGGGGCGCCGATCAAGCCAACGCAAGCAGATGGCCGAGGCCAAGAGCGTCGCGCTGATCAGCGTGGAATAGACGAGCATTTGGAGGCTGAAGGGATCGAGTCGAGCGCTCAGCTCCTCGCGCGTCGGAATAGAGCCTGCGAGAGCGCCATAGGCAAGGCTGAGGAGAATTCCTCCAATAGGACCGAGCGCGAAAAAGAGGGCGAAAAAGAGAAGCACGCGCCATCCGGCGCGCACGCGCCCGGCCGCGTTGAAGAGGATCGTCCTGATCATCCTCGCGCTTATGGTGCGGCAAAAGTGGTGAGCTGTCAATACGAGCGCATGTGGTCGAGCGGGCACCGGTGCGGTAAGCTCTCTTGGTATGGAACAGTGGGCGGAAGAGCTGATTCGAAGCGCGCGCGTGGCGCGCCTGGCGACGGCGAGTTTGGACGCCGAGCCACACGTTGTGCCCATCTGCTTCGTCTTCGATGGAGGGGCGTTCTATTCCGTCCTCGATGCGAAGCCGAAACGGGTTGCTCCCGAGCGCCTGAAGCGTGTGCGGAACCTGCGCGCGAACCCACGGGTCGCCCTCCTGATTGACGAATACGATGAAGACTGGAGCCGATTGCGATATGTGCTCGTTTTAGGAGAGGCCGAGTTGCTCTCTCCGGGCGAGGAGCATGCGCGAGCACTCGCTCGACTCCGAGAGAAGTATCCGGGTTATCGCGCCATGCCGCTTGAGAGCGCCTTGGTGATCAAGGTTCGGCCCCATCGCCTGGTCTTGTGGCGCGCAACGTGAACCTCCTTGAACTTTTCTCCGGACGGCTCTACACTACGGCTATTTGAATCGTCACGGGGAGGGGGGGGAGTATGGAACGCGCTATGGCCGAGACCGTCTGTTCGGACATGCCCCTGGAGGAATTTCGGCGGTTCGGGCATCAGGTGGTGGAGTGGATCGCCGACTACTTGGCCGGAATCGAACGCTATCCCGTTCTGGCGCGCGTTCGTCCTGGGGAGATTCGACGTCGCTTGCCGGCGCATCCCCCTCGTGAGGGGGAACCTTTTGAGGCGATCCTGCGTGACTTCGAGCAGATCATACTGCCGGGGATCACGCATTGGAATCATCCGGGGTTCATGGCGTATTTCGCGATCACGGGATCGGGGCCGGGGATTCTCGGCGAGCTGCTTGCGGCGGCGTTGAACGTGAACGCGATGTTGTGGAAGACCTCGCCAGCGGCCACCGAGTTGGAGCAGGTCGCGCTCGATTGGCTGCGGCAGATGCTCGGGTTGCCCCCCGAGTTTGAAGGGGTCATTTACGACACGGCTTCGATCTCCAGCCTGTGCGCGCTGGCAGCGGCGCGCGAGGCGGTGGGGCTGGGCGTACGCGAGCGTGGACTCGCCGGGCTTCCACGTCTGCGCCTCTACATGTCGGAGGAAGCCCACTCTTCCATTGAGAAAGGGGCGATCCTGCTTGGCCTGGGGCAGGCAGGCGTGCGGAAGATTCCAACCGACGAGGCCTTTCGCATGGACGTGAAGGCGCTGGAGCGCGCCATCGAGGAGGATCAGGCGGCCGGATGGCGCCCCTTCTGCGTGGTGGCGACCGTCGGTACGACCTCCACGACGAGCAGTGATCCGGTGGCGGAGATCGCGCGCGTGTGCGAGCGCTACCGATTGTGGTTGCACGTGGATGCCGCGTATGCCGGAGCGGCGGCGATCGTGCCGGAGTTCCGCCATGTCTTAGACGGGTGCGACCGCGCGGATTCGCTCGTCGTCAATCCGCACAAGTGGCTCTTCACGCCGATTGATCTGAGCGCGTTCTACTGTCGGCGCATGGACGTGTTGCGGCGTGCCTTCAGTCTGGTGCCCGAATACTTGCGCACGGAAGAGGAGCAGGTGCGGAACTTCATGGATTACGGGCCGCAGCTTGGGCGTCGGTTTCGCGCGTTGAAACTGTGGATGGTCCTTCGGTATTTCGGGCAAGAAGGGTTGGCGGCGCGCATTCGCGAGCACATCCGATTGGCGCAGCAGTTCGCCGCTTGGGTGGATGCCGACCCCGATTTCGAACGTCTGGCGCCGGCGCCGTTGAGCACGGTCTGTTTCCGAGCGCGTCCGCGAGGGTGGGCCAGGTCGGAGGCCGATCTGGATCTCTTCAATGAGGCGTTGCTGCAGGCCGTCAATGCGACGGGCGAATGCTTCCTCTCGCACACGCGGGTGCGAGGGCGACTGGCCCTACGGCTGGCCATTGGGAATATGCGGACGAGCGAGCGGCATGTGCGGCGCGCATGGGAATTGCTGCGCGCGCATGCGGCTCGTCTTCAGGCCGAATGGCCGAAGGCGTGAAAGGAGGGGGTATGCTTTCGCTTGAACATCTCCGACAACTGGCGACGAAGACGGATACGAAAATCGTGCAGCTCGTCTTGGACGGATTGGGGGGATTGCCGAACGAGACGGGTCGCTCGGAGCTGGAGGCCGCGCGCACGCCGAATCTGGATGAGTTGGCACGGCGCGCGCTCTGCGGTCTGGCCGATCCGGTCGCTCCGGGGATCACGCCTGGAAGCGGGCCGGGCCATCTGGCCATCTTCGGCTACGATCCGTTGGTATGGGAGATCGGGCGTGGGGTGCTCGAAGCATTGGGCATTGGATTCGAGCTGCAGCCGGGGGATGTGGCCGCGCGTGGGAATTTCGTCACGCTCGATGGGGCGGGGGTGATCGTGGATCGGCGGGCTGGACGCATCCCCACCGAGCGCTGCGTCGAGTTGTGCGCGCGGCTGCAAGCGGAGATTCGCGAGATCGAGGGCGTCGAGGTTCTCATCCGCCCCGTCAAAGAGCATCGCTTCGCGTTGATCTTGCGGGGCGAGGGATTGGGCGATGGTCTGGAGGATACGGATCCGCAGCGCGTCGGCTTGAAGCCCAGGCCCGTTCGCGCGCGCGATCAGGCGTCCGAACGTACGGCGCGCGTCGTGCGCCGGTTCTTGGAACGCGCCTTTGAGCTCCTGGCCGATCAGCGTCCGGCCAATGGCGTGACGCTGCGCGGCTTCTCGCGTCGACCGGACATCCCCTCGATGCCAGAGGTCTTTCGCCTCACGCCTGCGGCCATCGCCACGTACCCGATGTATCGTGGTCTGGCGCGCTTGGTCGGCATGCAGATCCTCGAGACGCCGCTGGAGGAGGACCTCAACGCGCTCGCCGATCGGCTCCGCGAGAGCTTCGAGCGCTACGACTACTTCTATGTGCATGTGAAGAAGACGGACAGTTGTGGCGAGGACGGCGATTTCGAGGGCAAGGTGCGAGCGCTCGAGCGCGTGGACGAGATCCTCATCCCGGCGATTTTGGCGTTGCGCCCGGACGTCGTCGCCATCACGGGAGATCACAGCACGCCGTCGGTCTTGCGGGGACACAGCTGGCATCCGGTCCCGTATCTGCTCTACGCGAAGCACCTGCAGTCGGACGACGTCACAGAATTCAGCGAACGTGCCTTCATGCGCGGTGGGTTGGGGCGCTTCCGCTTGGTGGAGGGCTTGCCGCAGCTTCTGGCGCACGCGCAGAAGCTCTTGAAGTACGGCGCTTGACGATAGGGAGAGGCTATGCTAGCTTGCCAAATCCGCCGAGGACGCGTGGGGAGATCATGACGTGGTAGCTGCACAACCGAAGCGATCGCCGTTGCATGCGACACACGAAGCCTTGGGCGCGCGCTTCACGGAATTCGCCGGCTGGCTCATGCCGCTGCAATATACGGGAGCGATCGAGGAGCATCTCACCGTGCGGACGGCCGCCGGCCTCTTCGACGTGAGCCACATGGGGCGGTTGGAGATTCGCGGGCGAGACGCCTTGGCCCTCATTCAAAAAGTGACGTGCAACGATGCCGCGCGCCTGCGCGATCATCAGGTCCAGTACTCGGCGCTCACGACCGAGCGCGGGACGTTCGTGGACGATCTCACCATCTATCGCTTTCGCGAGGACCATTTCCTGCTCTGCGTCAATGCGGCGAATCGGGAGAAGGATGCTCGCTGGATTCGAGAACATCGGGAGGGGGAAGAAGCCGAGGTTTACGACGTCAGCGATCAACTGGCGCAACTGGCGCTGCAAGGTCCGGCGGCCAGCGAGATCCTTCAGTTGCTGACTGATGTGCAATTGGATCACATTCGCTTCTACTGGTTCGAGCAGGGAGAAGTGGCGGGCGTCTCCTGTTTGATCTCCCGCACGGGATACACGGGCGAGGATGGCTTCGAGTTGTACGTCCCGGTGGATTCCGTGGAATGGGTATGGAATCGATTGCTCGATGCCGGGCATGCGGCGGGATTGAGGCCGTGCGGCCTGGCGGCGCGCAATACGCTCCGACTGGAAGCGCGAATGTTGCTCTACGGCCACGACATGGACGAGACGACGACAGTGTGGGAGGCCGACTTGGGCTGGATCGTGAAGCTGGAGAAAGGGGACTTCATCGGACGCGACGCCCTGCGGCGGCAGAAGGAGGAGGGCCTGCACCGCAAGCTCATCGGTTTCGAGGTCCACGATCGCGCTCCCGCGCGCGAGGGGTATCCCGTCCTCATCCAAGGCCGTGTCGTGGGACAGGTGACCTCGGGCAGCTATGCGCCCTTCCTTCGGAAGAACATCGGGCTGACCTATCTGCCGATCGAGCACACGACGGTCGGGACGAGATTCCAGATTCGCGTGCGGGAGCGGGAGGTCGAGGCGGAGGTCGTCCCCACACCGTTTTACAAGAGGCCGAGGTAGCGGCGGCCTCGTGGATGTTTCACAGGGAGGGAGACGAGAATGGCGACCTATCCGGAGGATTGCCTGTATACGAGAGAGCACGAATGGATTCGGGTCGAGGATGACGTGGGAGTGATTGGCATCACCGATTACGCGCAGGAGGCGCTCGGCGACATCGTCTACGTCGAGCTGCCGAGCGTGGGAGATCACTTCAGTCAAGGGGAGCCGTTCGGCAACGTGGAATCGGTCAAGGCCGTGAGCGAACTCTACATGCCCGTGAGCGGAGAGATCGTGGAGGTGAACGAGGACTTGGCCGAGTCCCCGCAGCTTGTCAACGAAGACCCGTATGGCGACGGATGGATGGTGAAGATCGCGCTCTCGGACCCGACGGAGTTGGAGACGCTCATGTCGGCGAGCGAGTACGAGGAGTACGTGAGGGAAGAGAAGGAGAAATGACGCCCCGGGGAACGGCCCTTCCGGCTCGTCGGCGCGCGCCACGACCCAGAAGGGCGGCGAGAGCGGGGGAGGGAGATCCGTATGCGCTACATTCCGAACTCGCCGGAAGAACGGGCCGAGATGCTGCGGGAGATTGGCTGCCCGACGATCGAGCATCTGTTTCGTCCCATCCCAGAGAAATTCCGACTGAAAGAACCGCTGCGGCTCCCGCCAGCGCGCTCGGAGGCGGAGGTCTTAGCCTTCTTCCGAGAATTGGCCGCGCGTAACGCGGCGGCGACCGAGTATGCCCTCTTCCTGGGCGCGGGGGCGTATCACCATTTCATTCCGTCGGTGGTGGATGCGCTCATCTCGCGCGCGGAGTTCGCGACGGTCTATACCCCCTATCAGCCGGAGATCGCGCAAGGGACGCTGCAGGCGCTGTTCGAGTACCAGACGCTCATCTGTCAGCTCACAGGCATGGAGGTCGCCAATGCCTCGCTCTACGATGGCTCGACGGCCCTGGCAGAGGCCGTACTCATGGCCGAGCGGGTGACGCGTCGGCGCGAGATTCTACTGGCGCGTAGCGTACATCCCGAATACCGGGAGGTCGTCCACACTTACACGCGCGCGCTCGGCGTGAGCGTCCGGCTGTTGGAGTATGATCCGGAGGCCGGCAGCGTGGATCTGCGCACCGTCACGCTGAGTGCGGAGACGGCAGCTCTCATCGTGCAATCGCCCAACTTCTTCGGCGTCATTGAGGACATCGCGGCGCTCGCCGAGCGGGCGCACGAAGTGGGCGCGTTGCTCATCGTGGCGATCACTGAGCCGATCAGCTTGGGTCTGTTGCGACCGCCTGGAGAGCTGGGGGCCGACATCGTCGTCGGCGAAGGGCAATCCTTCGGCCTCCCGCTCAGCTTCGGCGGGCCCTATCTGGGAATTTTCGCCACGCGTGAGCGGTTCGTCCGACAGATGCCCGGACGCATCATCGGGCAAGCCTTCGATCAGCGCGGGCGGCGCGGATTCGTCATGACGCTGGCGACGCGCGAGCAGTATATCCGGCGCGAGAAGGCGACGTCTAATATCTGCACGAGTCAGGAGCTGTGCGCCATCATGGCGGCCATCTATCTCTCGACGATGGGGCCGCGCGGGTTGCGCGAGGTCGCCGAGCAGAATGCGCAGAAGGCGGCCTATCTGGCCCGCGAGATCGCTCGCCAATCGGGATTCCGAGTGCGCTTCTCCGGTTCGCACTTCAACGAGTTCGTCGTGCAGTCGGAGCGACCGGTCACCCTGGTCCTCGACCGACTGCGCGAACGGAAGATTTTGGGCGGCCTGCCTCTTGGTCGGTACTATCCCGAGCTGCGCGATTGTTTCCTCGTCTGCGTGACGGAGATGATCCCGCACTCGACGCTACAGACGTATTTGCAGGTGTTGGATGAGCTATGATGGAGACCCCGTGCCATGTCAGTCGCGATGAAGCCTTGATCTTCGAGCGCTCTCGCCCGGGGCGAACGGCCTATAGCCTGCCCCCGCTCGACGTCCCGACAGTTCCGTTGGAGACGTGGATCGAAGCGCGCTTTCTGCGCACGGATCCGGTGGCCGGGATGCCGGAGGTGAGCGAGGTGGATGTCATCCGGCATTTCACGCGGCTCTCCCGATGGAACTATGCCGTGGATGTCGGGATGTATCCTCTGGGCTCCTGCACGATGAAGTACAACCCGAAGATGAACGAGCGGGTGGCCCGTCTGGAAGGCTTCGCCCTCCACCATCCGCTGACGCCGGAGGAGCTGTCGCAGGGGAGCCTCGAAGTCCTCAAGATGTTGGAAGAACTGCTCTGCGAGATCACGGGCATGGCGGCCGGCTGCTTGCAGCCGGCCGCTGGCGCGCACGGCGAGTTGACGGGCCTTCTACTCATCCGCGCCTGTTTGGAGGCGCGTGGCGATCCAAGACGCAAGGTCCTCATCCCAGATTCCGCGCATGGCACCAATCCCGCGAGCGCGGCCATCTGCGGCTATAGCGTGCAGACGATCCCATCGAACGAACGAGGACTCATTGATCTGGACGCTCTTCGCCGCGCGGCCGACCGTGATCTGGCAGCGCTCATGCTCACCAATCCTAATACGCTCGGACTCTTCGAGGAGGAGATCGAGGAGATCACGCGCATCGTGCATGAGGCTGGGGGATTGGTCTACATGGACGGGGCGAACATGAATGCCTTGGTGGGGATCGCCCGTCCGGGGGAGATGGGCGTGGACGTCCTCCATCTGAACATTCACAAGACGTTCTCTACGCCGCACGGTGGCGGTGGACCGGGGGCAGGGCCCGTCCTTGTGACCGCCGAATTGGAACCTTTTCTCCCCGTGCCACGCATCGTACGTCGGGCCGATGGTCGGCTCGCGCTTGAGGAGGATCGGCCTCGTTCGATCGGGCGCGTGCGCGCCTTCTACGGGAACTTCGGCGTGCTCGTACGGGGATTGAGCTACATTCTGACGATGGGGCCCGAGGGCCTGCGCGAGGTTGCCGAGACGGCCGTGCTCAACGCCAACTATATCGCGTATCACCTGAAGGGCACCTACGAGATCGCCTATCCCGGCCCCATTATGCATGAGGTGGTTTTCTCGGATAAGCGGCAGCGGGCCTACGGCGTCCGGAACGTGGACATCGCCAAGCGGCTCATTGATTACGGATTCCATCCACCGACGATGTCCTTCCCCTTGATCGTCCCGGGCGCCCTGATGGTGGAGCCGACGGAGACCGAATGTCGAGAGGAGTTGGACCTGTTCATCGCCGCGATGAAAGCCATTGATCGCGAGTGCCGGGAGAATCCCGAGCTCGTGCGTACGGCGCCGCACCGAACGCGCCTTGGGCGCCTGGATGAAGTCGCGGCAGCGCGCCATCCGGTCTTGCGCTGGCGTCCCCAGGCGTCGCCTTCACGCGCTGAGGCTTCTCCGGAAGGCGCGCCCTCGGAACGCCCCCTCTCGCCCGAGCCCTGAGAGTGCGATTCAAGAGATCGTGAGCTCGGCCTCCTCCTCCCGAGCGCGTGCCAGGGAGATCCCCAACAGGATCACGGTCGCGCCGATCAACTGCTCCGGGCTCGGCCGTTCGTTCAATCCGAGCCACGCGACCAGGAGCGCGATCGCTGGGCTCAAGTTCGAGTAGATGGCCGTGCGCGTGCTCCCCAAGCGTTTGAGGCCGTAATTCCACGCGACGAAGCAGAAGACGATAGCGCCGAGCGCGCTGAAGAAGAGCGCCGCCCACGCCGTTGGGCGAATCATCGTCCACGACTGCTCTCGCAGAGCTGGCAGCGAGATCAACACGAGCGGAATCGTCCCAGAGGCCATCGTCAGGAGCGTACTCTTCAGCGCTCCATAGCGATGGACGTGCCGCTTCACTCCGATCGTATAGAAGGACCAGCACACGGTCGCCACAAGAAGCAAGAGGTCTCCGAAGGCCGTCTCGCGCGACGGCCCACCGTCCTCCAGCAACGCACGAGGCGCTCGGAGACGGCTCCAATCTTCGCCAACGATGAGGACGATTCCCAGAAATGAAAGCCCGATGCCCAATGCCACGCGCCCGGTCACGC
This sequence comes from Acidobacteriota bacterium, assembly GCA_030550025.1. GTDB lineage: Bacteria > Acidobacteriota > Blastocatellia > HR10 > HR10 > HR10. The sequence goes on from JAUQQC010000002.1 coordinate 244,430, forward strand.
GCTCCTGTCCGCGCACGGCGCTGAGCAGCGCGACGACCATCGGGGTCGTCGCCAGGATCAAGGCCGCCGTGCTCGCTCGCGAGCGCGCCAGGCCCTCGATAAAGGCGACTTGATAGATCGTATTGGCTAAGATGCCCAACGCGATGAGCGAGCCGAGGTCTTCTCCTTCGACGGCCCAACTCTCCCGCCGCATCCGAAAGAGCAACGCCAGCGTCAGCGAGGCGATGATAAAGCGCAGGGCGTTGAAGCTGAGGGGGGAGAAATCGTGCAGGGCAATCTTCACCAGGGTGAAGTTGACGGCCCAAATCGTGGACATCAGAAAGAGCAGTCCATCCACCCAACTCATCCGACCCCAACTCATCGCCGTCCTCTCTCCTGCATGTCCCAGTTCTCCGACCCCATGTTGACGAATTCTATCAGCTTCCGGGCATTCTCGACAGCGTAGCCGTGAAAGTCGTTGTTGAAGTAGGCGTACGCGTCGAGCCCCTGGTCGCGCCAAGCGCGAATCTTCTCGGCTACGGCGCGAAGTTGCTCGTCCGTGTAGGCCGACGCGTAGAGGGCTCCCGGCCCGTGAAAGCGGAGGTAGACGAAGGGGGCCGTCACGACTTCCGCCGTCGGATACCGTCCGCCGGAATCGGCCTGGCAGAAGGCGATCTCGTAATGGCGCAGCAAGGCATAAGCGTCTTTTTGCAACCATGTCTGATGCCGCGGCTCAAGCGCATAACGGATGTGAGGGCTCTTGCGGCGCAGCGCTTCGAAGAAAGACTCAGCGCGTTCCCGATCGAAGCGGAGGCTCGGTGGCAGTTGCATCAAGACGACACCGAGTCTCTGGCCGAACCCGGAGAGCATCGCGAGAAACGTTTCCAGAGCCTCTTCAGCGCCACTCAACCGATGCCGATGCGTGATCCGGCGATTCATCTTGACCGAGAAGACGAAGTCTTCCGGGGTCGCGTTCACCCACTTCCGCACCGTCGTCTCCCGCGGCGTGCGATAGAACGTGACGTTCAGCTCGACGGTGCGAAAGTGGCGGCTGTAGAACTCAAGCCATTGCGATGAGGGGAGGTCTTCCGGGTAGAAGCACCCCTTCCAATGCGCGTAATTCCATCCGGAGGTGCCGATTGCGGGACGGCTCATGGCGAGAAGTCTCCGATGATTGAGAGCATGCGCCCGACGTGGCCGTGGGTTCGGAAATCGCGCCGATGAGAGAAAAAGAGCTGCGGATGGCACGCCGTGCAAAGCCCACTTGTGAAGATCTGCGCGCGCGGGATCGAGCAGGCGAGCAATTGGCGAACGTTGGCCTCCACGAGATCCAGGCGAGCCGTGCCCGACGCCGTCGGCGATGAGATGAGCGCCTCGGCATACGGGAACTCTCGACGGAATGGCTCCAGCACATCAGGGCCGACCTCATAGCAACAGGGGCCGATCGTCGGACCGATAGCGGCGAAGCAGTCTTCGGCGCGTGTCCCGAAGCGTTCGGCCATCAGGCGAAAAGCGCGCTCGGCGATGCGTCCGAGCGTTCCCCGCCATCCGGCATGAATGGCAGCGCGCGCGCGCGTCCGCGCGTCGAAGAGAAAGATCGGCGCGCAATCGGCCGTGTGGATGCCCAGCACAACCTCGCGCTCGCGCGTCACGATGGCGTCCCCAACTGGCGGGGCATCCTGCCCGAGCGTCCACGCTCGGACATCCGGATCGAAGAGCACGCAGCGGTTCGTGTGTCGCTGTCGCAGAGTGAGCACCGGACGATACGCCAAGCCCACGGCTGAGAGGAATCGCGCGAGCGCGCGCCGGCTATCCTCAGAGTGCGCGCTCGGGGTCGGTGGCTCGCCATCCGATCCAGCCTCCGGCGCGCCTTGAAAAGCGGCGGCGCTTGCGGCATGCTCTTGCCTCTGCCGCGTGCTCGTGGCGACAAGCACCCCGAAGGAGAGAAGAGGGACGCAGACAAGATGCGAGAGGCCATCGGTGGTTCGGAGTTGGAACGCGGACATGATCGTCGGCATTGGCATCGACGTCGTTGAGATCTCGCGCATCGAGGCCGCGATCGCGACATTCGGCGAGCGCTTCCTTAAGCGCGTCTTCACGCCGGCGGAGATCGCCTATTGTCAGCGGGCCGCGCATCCGGCCGAGCGCTTCGCCGCGCGCTTCGCCGCGAAGGAAGCGGCGCTCAAAGCGCTCGGCACCGGCAAACGTGGCGGCATCCGGTGGCATGACGTGGAGATTTTACCATCGCCGAGCGGCCAACCGCGAATCGAATTTCACGCCGGCGCACGCGAGCGCTTGCGCGCGCTCGGCGGACAACGCGCTCACGTCTCGCTCTCGCACGGGCGCGATCTGGCCGTCGCTCAAGTCATCATCGAAGGGTAGGGCTTCCACCGCCAAGGGGCTCTGCGGAGGACGCCGTTTGTCCGATGCGCTTTGCGGACGTCCCGATCACGATCGCGGGGCATAGTAGCCGCGTCGCGTGCGCACGGTGACGCCCGTTCGAGCGACGCGCACTTCGATCCGGCGCCATCGTCCGTCGCGCCGCTCCCACGTTGGGTAATAGCCGAGCGTGTACTGGTGGCCCAACTCTTGGACGATCGCTTGAAATGTCGCGTACATCTGGGCCCCACCCGGATCGCGGATGTAGCGGCCGCCCGTCTGCTCGCTCAAGGTGCGTAAGGCCATGCGAGCGCGCGCCACGTCGGCCGCCGAAGCGGATGCTTCGTCCATGAGGTCTACGGCGTAGATGGTCACATTCGCCGCCAGTGCTTCCCGAAGCGCGTCATCGAGCGATGCGCGACTGGTCGTATCGGCTCCATCGGAGAGCAGCAAAATAGCCCGTCGCTTCTCCGGGCGCTCGGCTAAATCGCGCGCGGCGCGCACCAGGCAATCGTAGAGCGCCGTGTACCCCTCGGCCTTCAGGCTCCAGACCTCCGGCTCGATCTCCGGGTACGCGCCGAAGGGTTGAATTTGCGCGAATTGCGTGGCGAAAGCGTAGAGGGCGAAGACGTCGCTCTCGCGAAGACCTTGAACGAAGCCGCGCGCTGCCGCGCGCGCGATCCGCAGCATGCGCTCCATGCTCCCGCTGACGTCGAGCAAGATGGCCACGGCGAAGGGCGTCTCCTCGGCACTGAAGTGCGCGATCGGCTGCGGGCGTCCGTCTTCGAGGATCGTGAAGTCGCGCTCGCTCAGCTTCGAGACGTAGCGACCATCACCTCCTGTCACCGTGACATTCAGCAGCACCAGTGGGGCTTCCAGGCGAATGATGGGCTCTTGCTCGGGACGCTGCGCTGCTGCTGAGCCGAATACGAGCGCCATCAGCAGGAGTGCGCCGGAGATGCGCATCTTACGTCCCTCGATCGGTGCGCGCGTGCTGGCGCAAGTAGCGGGCCAGCCGCACGATCTCATCCGCGCGCTCCATGACTTCGACCGAGATGACATACGCCGTGAGCGCCTTCACCGCGTCGTGCAACGCTGCCGCCGATTCGCACAATCGCGCGAGCGCTCGCGCCGGATCCTCGGGCAGCGGCTCGCGGAGTTCCAGATCGCCAGCGCCGCTGATGGAGCGGATGCGGCGGGCGAAGCGTTCGATCTCCTGCAGCAGCTCTTCCGAGCGCCGGGAATGACGATGCCTTCCCCACTGCTCGCTCAACTCCCGCGCTCGCTTGAGGAGCTGCTCCGACGCTTCGACGGCGCGGCGATGTTCGGATTTTCGATATTCGATCGCCGCGCGATCCCGAAGCTCCTTCTCCGGGTCCGTGAGCGGATCGCGAGCAGCCGATTCTGGCTCTCTCTTCTCCTGCGGACGCTGGCCCTCCACATTGGAGGGCGGTGGGGGTTTTTGAGCGGAGGGCGCCGAAGCGGCTTGAAGGGAACGCGCAAACGAGACGCGATCGTGCGAAGCACCTCCTCCCCACAGCAGGAGGGCGAGGCTCATCCCTGCGATCCCATGCCATGCACGTATGGCGATCCTCGGTCGGTCCATTCCTCTCACGGTCCCACGATGCTGGCTGGCGGAATCGTCGTCCCCTCGGGGATCCGGGCTCCGGCTAGCACGATCGCTCGCGCGCCGATCCGGACCCCTCGCCCGAGGCTTGTCGCCCCGGAGGCAGAAGCGGCAATATGTGCTCCGCTTTCGATGTGCACGTCATCCCCGATCTCCAGCGTGCCGCGATCATCTAAGGTCACATCATTCTCGATCGTGACGTTCTCGCCGATCGAGATCTGATAGCCGCAGTGCCATCGCAGCCCGCGATGACACACGAAGTTCGCTCCCACGCGTGCGAAGATATACGGCGCGAGGATGCGGCGCAAGCGCTGTCCCACGTGCGCGTTCAGCCCCAGCGGGGAGCCGTCGAATAGCTGCCAGAACCAGATGAGCGGCTTCCGCTCGGCGTACTTCTGCGGATCTACGTCCGGGCTCCTTTCGGCCTCCAGCATCACGTTCCGCGGATCGAAACACGCGATCACCGCGCGCACGGCGATCGGAAACGTGTAATCGCCGAGCTTCTGGAAATTCGGGGCTTCGGCCAAATATAGCTCGTAGAGTAGATCGCGCACGATCTCATTGCGATCAAGCCGCGAATCGGCCAGCTTCTCTTCGACACGGGCGAGGAAATCTTCGAAAATCGTCTCAATGAGTCCGCCAGGACGTCCGACTCTCTGTTCCGACATGATCTTCGCTCCTTCAGTCGGATGACTTCCCCCTTTAGCATAGCACGAAGGGCAGGCGTGTCAATGCGAGGTCGAGTATAATGTGACGCTTGAAACGACGGACGAGCTCTAGGAGGTCTGAGCATGAACGTTCCGCTCGGCGCTTCGGCGACGAAGACGTGGACGGTGACGCGCGAGTTGACGATCGCGCGCGTGGACGACCGCCTCCCGGCGGCCTTCGCGACGCCGATGATGATCTACTTGATGGAGATCGCGGCGGCCGAAACGATCCAGCCGTATCTTCCAGAGGGATGGATCTCGGTCGGCATCGCCGTATCGGTGCGGCATCTGGCGGCGACGCCCGTGGGGATGGTGGTGACCGCGCGCGCCGAAGTCATCGCTGTGGACGAGCGCACGATCACTTTCGCCGTCGAGGCGTATGATGAGCGGGAGAAGATCGGCGAGGGCACGCACGTGCGCATCCCCGTGGAGTTGGCGCGCTTTCAGCAGCGCCTCGCTCAAAAAGCCGCGCGAGGCATCGGGTGAGCGCCCCGCGCTCGACTCACCGTCGCAGGTCTTCGAGCTTGCGCTGCTCGCTGGCGCTCGGATGGCAGACCATACAGGAGGCTTGGCCGCGTTCTTCGAAGTCGGAGACCAAGGCGTAGGTCAGCCCGCGATCAGACCAGGTGAGGACTTTCCATCCATTGATCTCCTCGAAATGGAAGACGAGGCCCTGGGAGCGAATCTCCTCGCCCCCGGAAGGACGAGCGACTGTCTCCGAGGTGACCAGCAGCGAAATCGGGCGATTTCGCATGCGGTAGGTGATGTAGGCAGCGTAGTCATTTTTGAATCCCACCAGGCGCGCCCCCTCCAGTTGATAGGGCTTCGGTTGGCCGGAGAGTTCGCGAAAGCTCGGGAGCTTCAGGTTGAAGGGAACCTTATCGGCGAACCAGGCCGAGATCTCTTCGGGCGATTGGCTCCGAATCTCAAGCGGGAGCTGTCCGCGCACCCATCGTTGGTGCGTATCCGCGGCCAGGAGGGCAAATTCCGAGCGGTGGTTTGCGCGATCGACTGCCGAACGACGAACGTTGTCATGAACGAGGACGCGGACGACAAACGCCGCCAGGATTACTGTGGCCAAACCGAGCGCCCATTTGAAGACGCGGATCCGGGTCCCGGACGGACGCGCCCACAATTGCTCGATATGCCGGCGGACGTTCTCGGGCACGTCGTAGAGCGGCCGTGCGTGCGCGAGCAAGGCCATGAAATGCTGCTCGCGCTCCAAGCGCGCCCGGCATTCCGCGCACTCAGCGATATGCATCTCGACCTGCCGTCGCTCCTCGCCCTGCAACTCCTCGTCCAAATACAGCTCGATGAGATGGACGACGTGCTCACCCATAGGTCTCTCCTGCCTCGCGAATCCTCCCGCTCGCCGTGCGTCCTTCAGTATCCGACGACGGACTCGCGACGGATTCCCGATAGAGGGTCAGCTGCTTCCGCAGTTCGGCGCGAGCGCGACTGATGCGCGACATGACCGTCCCCGCCGGACAGCCAATGATCGCCGCGATCTGGCTGTAGCTGAATCCTTCCAGAAATCGCAAGACGATGACCTCGCGGTAGACCGTGGGCAGACTCTCGATCGCACGGCGAATCTCTTGTCCGAGCGCATTCTGTTCATGCACCACGTCCGGGCGATGCCGTTCGTCGGCGAGGAGGCGCCATCCGATTCCCTCGTCCTCCTCTTCGGCATTCAGCTCTTCGGTATCTGGCTGTCGCCGCTTCCGCCTCCGGTCGTTGATCCAGATGTTCCGCATGATCGTGAAGAGCCATGCCCTGACATCGCCCGTCGGCAATTTCTGCGCCGCGCCGCGAAACGCGCGAAGATAGGTCTCCTGGACTAAATCTTCCGCCTCCGTTCGATCTCGCGTGAGCGCCATGGCGAAGTTGTACAGCCCTTCCAAATACGCCAACGCTTGGCGCTCGAATTCGCGCTCGGCATGATTCCGCGCTCGCCATCGTCGAATCATCATCAGTCCTCACCACGGGGACGTCTTCCGACGATCTGCGCCCGGTCCGCCTCTCGATGAGCGCCGCCTCGCATCAGTTTCGCTCGCTCACTGAGAGAACACAATTGAGCGCGCCGTTTATTCCCCAACTTCTGAGGCCTCAGGGAATGATGACCTCCACCTGGTTCGACTCGGCCATGTTCCCAGCGTTGTCGAAGACACGAATCAGGAAATAGTACGTCCGCGATGGGAGATTCGATGGAATGACCCACGTCTCGCTCGTTCCCGCCGGCTGCGGGCGCGGCGGGTCCTTCACCCGAACGGCGAAGCGTAAGGTGCCCGCCGTGATCGGCGACACGCTATAGCGAATATCGTAGAAAGCTGCCTGCCCCGCGGACCCGTCATCTCCCGTCGCTGTCCAGGTGAGCGTAAGCGGAGTGACGTTGCTCAGCAAGCGCAGATCGGTGATCGGAGCCGGTGGGATCTCATCCCGATCGAGCGCGCGAAAGGCGTTCACGCGTCCGCCGGAGACGAGTTTCCCCGCGAGTTCTGGGATCCGATCGGCGTTGGCCAAAAGACGGATTTTCACCTGAATCGGCGTGCTCTCGGGATACGCCGAGAAGATCAGCGCGGCGATGCCACTCACGATGGCCGCGGCTGGGGAGGTCCCATTTCCCGTGAGGATACCATCGCTGCGCCCCAGCTCTGCCGAAAGATTCCGCGTCGTGAGACCAATGATCGCCATGCCCGGCGCCCCAACGTCCACGTTCACCCTCCCGTAATTGGAAAAAGAGGTGAGCAGATTGAACCGATCCGTCGCCGCCACGGCGACGACGTTGTCGAGTCGCGTCGTGAGATATGAGGGGAGCCGAGGGGTGATGTCATTGTTTTGCCCATCGTTTCCGGCTGCGGCGATGGCAAGGATGCGCGCATCGTTGGCCGCGGTCAACGCACGTTCGAGCCCTGGGCTTTCCCCTGGTCCACCGAAGCTCATGTTGATGACGCGCACGCCAAACGGAGCCATCGCCACGGCGTAGTTCACAGCTTGAATGATCGCGGACATCTGGAAATTTCCTCGCTCGTCCCCCGCCTTCAAGGGCAGGATGCGACTTCCCCAACTGACGCCGGCGATGGCCAAAGCGTTATTGGTCTCGGCCGCTGCTAGGCTGCACATCCACGTCCCATGCCCATTTTCATCATCCGGATCGTTATCCCTGCGGAGGAAATCCCAGCCGGAGACATCATCCACGAAGCCGTTGGCATCATCGTCCATGCCATTGTTGGGGATCTCTCTGGGATTGACGAAGAGCTTCCGCGCCAGATCGGGATGCGTGGCGTCAATGCCGGTGTCAATGACGGCGATGACTACGTCCGAACTCCCCGTGGTGAGGGCCCATGCTTCCGGGGCCCAAATATCTGCGCGTCGCTCCGGGAAGACGTTGCGGTCGCGGAGATACCATTGGGAGCTGAAGAGCGGATCGTTCGGCACAATTTGGGAACGGAGCACGAGATCGGGCTCGGCGAATTCGATCATCGTCGGATACTGGCGCATGAGCATTTCGGCCAACCGTTGAGGATCAATGGGGCGGGCGAATCGGAGCAGGACCATACGGTTCAGGCCGTGACGCTCCAGAAGGAGTGCCGCTTCCGAGAGCGAGCGCGGAGCCCGCCGTGCGAGCGCTTCGCTCGCTCTTTGACGATCGCGTGGGAGGGGAAGCGCTGGCGCCAGGCGCACGATCTCACGAAGCCCGGCTGTTTTGGCGAGGTCTTGAAAGACCGCTTCCGGCTGCTCCTCGGCCGCCGCTGCAGCTTCGATCGGGAGCCGCACGCCCGAGCGGAAGCCGACAATGAGATGCGTGGGCACATAATGTGGCCGATTCGACTGGGCGAAAGCCAGCGGGGTGACTACGTGGGCCGGACGCCTCATCACTCCCCCAGTGGCGGTCCACAAAAGGAGGAGAACGTTGAGGGCAGCACAAAGTCGCTTCCAGGTCATTGCGCAGACCCTGAAATCCCCAAGTCGCTCACCCATCCTGATGAAGATTCGCGCGCGGCTACGGCGCCGAGCCTGTCTCATCGCTCGGTGAGTGTAGCATCCGCCGAGAGCGTCCACAAGCCTATCACGCGAGCGACGGGGAAGACTGGGCGAAAGAGCACCGCCGAGGATCTCACACATTACATCAACATTGTGGGCTAACTGAGGAAAATGGATTCGCGTTTGGGGGAGAGCCGGGCGCGCCTCGATTCATCATAAGGCTCAGCAACATAGGAACTTAATTTGGAATCGGAGGCTCCTATCGGATGGCTCGTGCTGGATGTGACAAGAAAAGGGCGTCGCGTCCAAAATCTCCTTGACATTGCGGTAGGCAAAACCTACAATACGGGCCAATGAATGGGGAACGCATGCGCGGAGTGAAAAGGCGCGGAGGCGGGTGTGGCTTCATCGGTCATGGGCGACCGGTTGTGGAACGCGTGGGCGTGCGAGTGTTCCCTGTGGCGGTTGAGGGAGTCGTACGAGCGGGGGTGGAGATGTGACGCGTGCGTTCTTGAAGGAGCGGGCGGATGAGGACCTGGAGCTTCGGACATCGAGTGTGGGGGATCGGGTGCGTGCTGATTGTCCTCATGGTTGGGACACGGGTAGGCCGTGGGTCGGCGGAGGGGGCGAATGTACTGGTGGCCGAAAGTCCAGTACCGAATCCGTCGAGGCCAAGGCAGGAAGGGGATTCTGCGCGCGCGATCCTTGGGGAGGTGATCACTGTCGGGGATGGGCTTGTGCGGCTCAATGGCGTCCCGATCTTTTGGGGGAGCGCTGTCTTGGACGGCAGTGACATTGAGACGACGTCGAGCCTGGCCTTTGTGCGGTTGCGCGACGGTCGTGGGGTGATCTTCATCGGCCCGGCCAGTCGAGTGCGGATCGCGCGCGAGCGTTCGTGCTTGCGCCTGCGCGTGCTTTATGGTGAGGTGACGATCCGAAGTCAGGACGACATCGAGGTGGAAGGGCCGGATCGCTCCTTTCGCTTGAGTCCGTCGCGCGATTCGCGAACGTCGAAGGGCGCGGCGATCTATTCGCTCTTGGTGCGCGAGAAGACCTTGCTCGTTCACGCGGTGGGCGAGCACTCTGGGCCGGGCGAGGCGTTCCGTGCCGTTACTCCGGAAGTGGCCACTGCCCTTGCCATGCTGCCGTTTCCACAGAAGGAGGAACGCGCGCGCTTCGGGTATGCGCCGGGGCCGATGCCTGTGCCGGACGTGACCGAGCGGCCTCCGTTGGTGATCGAGTGTCGAACGGAGAAGCTGTTCGGTCATGGGCTGCGCGTGGTCGGACGAGTCGCGTTGGGGACGACCCCGATTGGAGGGGCGCCCGTCATCGTTCGTGTGCTGTTTCGGAATCGGCTTCCTGGTCTGACGGTGCTGAACGTCGTCACAGGGGCTGATGGTCCATTGCTCGGCCGTTACCAAGCGCTCTTCGCGGCGACGCCGGCTGATCTAGCGGCCGGAGGCGTCGTTGAAGTCGTAACACAGGTGGGGCGGGAGATCGCCGCCAACCGGTGTGGCTTCTGAGCGCGAGTCAAGTCATCCAGATGCGACGTGAAGCGAGAGGGAGACGCACTTATGTGGATTTTGAGCCTTCTGGTGGTGTTCGGGATGTGGGGGAGCGTTCCGGCGGAGAATTCGCAAGCGTCGGGCGCGCGCCCGTCGGCTCCTGTCGCTCAAGAGGGACGGCCAGGGGCGTCGTCGGTGCCCTCGCAGCCGGATGAGGACGAGGAATATGTCATCGGGCCTGAAGATCTGTTGGAGATTCGCGTCTTCGAGCAGCCGGACCTCAGCGGCGAGGTGCGTGTCTCGCTCAAGGGATACATTCGCATCCTCCCCTTTCCGGAGCCGATCAAAGCGGCCGGTTACACGGAGCATCAACTGGCCGAGATCATTCGCGAGAAGCTCACAAGTTTGTTCAAGAATCCGCAGGTCGTCGTTCGCGTGAAGGAATCGCGCAGTCGATTTGTGGCGGTCATCGGAGCGGTCCGCAAACCGGATCGGTATGAGGTCGTGCGCGGCACGCGCTTGCTAAATTTGCTGGCGGCGGCCGGAGGGTTGACCGAGAACGCTGGCAATACGGTGCACATCATCCGCACGGGGAAGCGACCCGGGCGATCTGCGGAAGCGGATCACTCTTTGGGCGAGAGCGAAGCGGATCCGCAATTAGAGATCGTGGACCTGCGCCAGTTGTTGAGCGGGCAATGGGACTTGGTCAACACGCGCGTTTATCCGGGCGATATCGTGAGTGTGCCCGAGGCCGATCAGATCTTCGTGACGGGGAACGTCGTGAATCCGAACGCTTTTCGGATTCGCGGCGATATGACGCTCACCAAGGCGATCGCGCTCGCCGGGGGCCTGCGCCCGCATTCCCAGAAGAACAAGGTGACGATCCTGCGGCACGTACCGGGGCGGAGCGAGCGCGTGGAGATCGTCGTAGACCTGGAGAAGGTGGAGCGCGATCAGGTGAAGGATGTGCCGCTTGAGCCGAACGATATCGTCTTCGTGCCCTCCTCTTCGATGCGCAACGTGGGGATGGCGATGTTGAACGCGTTCAGCTTGGGGGCAGCCTCACAGTTGATCTGGCTCTTACGGTAAGGCGAGGGGGGAGACGCTTATGGCGGAGTCCAACGAGAAGCCTTCTCTTCCGGCGACGCCCTCGGAGCGATCGTTACGGCAGGCTCCCGAAGCGATGTCGGGGCATGTGATGAAGTTCTATCCGGCGAGCGCCTTTCGCGAGGAGGAGGGGGACGAGCGCGACGTCCACCTGCTCGACTATTGGCGGGTGATCAAGAAACGGCGGTGGATCGTCTTGAGCGTCCTTCTGGTGATCGTCACCATCGTGACGGTCCGCATGTATCAATTGCCGGTCGTCTACGAAGCCACAGGGCGGATCATCATCAATCCGCAACTGCCGCTGCGGGTGACGCGGGAGAAGGAGACCGGTGCCGATCTCTCCTCCAACGACGCGCAATATCTGGAGACGCAGCAGAACGTCTTGCGGAGTCGAGAGCTGGCGCGGCGCGTCATCGAGGTGCTCCAGTTGGAGCGACATCCGGAGTTCGCCGACATCACGACGCGCGTCCCGGATCCGGATCGGCGACGCGTGCTGCTCATTGATCGGTTTCTGGCGAACCTCAAGGTCGAACTCGTGCGCAATACGCGGGTGGTGGCGGTCACCTACAGCGCGCACGATCCGCAATTGGCGGCGCGCGCCGTCAACGAATTGTTCACTCAGTACGGTGAGTACATGCTCGAGGCGCGCTCGGATTCGACGCGTAAGGCGACCGAATGGTTGCAGGAGCAACTGGCCCTTTTGCGCGATCGCGCGGAGAAGGCGCAAGAGGAGTTGGTCCGCTACAGCCGCGAGAACGAGATCGTACAGCTCAGCGAGAATCAGACGATCACGGTCGAGCGATTGGCCGACTTGAATCGGCGCCTGATCGAGGCCGAGACCGATCGCATTCGCGCCGAGACGCTCTATCGGTTGAGTCGCGAAGGGGAGGTGGATGCACTGCCGCCGGTGTTAGCCGATCCTCAGGTTCAGGCCTTGAACGCCCGCTTGGCCGAACTGCGGCAAGAGCTGGCGCAGCTCAACGTCGAATATCAGCCGACGCATCCGCGCGTCGCGCGCGTGCGCGAGCAGATCGCCGAGGCCGAACGCCAACTGGCGCTGGCCAAGCGGCGCATTCTGGCCAACCTCGAGGCCGAGTACAAAGCGGCCGTGCGGCGGGAGAGCGATCTGCGCGCGGCCTTGGAACGGCAGCGCGCCGAGACGCTCCGGCAGAACGAACGGGCCATCGAATTGAGCTTGCGCAAGCGCGAAGTGGAGGTGACGACACAGCTCTATGAAGGCTTGCTCGAGAAGCTCAATGATGTGAAGTTGCTCTCGACGTTGACGACCACCAACGTCCAAGTTCTCGATAAGGCCGAGGTTCCCTTGCGCCCGGCTCGGCCCCGCAAGCTCTTCAACATTGGGCTCAGCGTGCTCATCGGGCTCGTCCTTGGCGTCGGCCTCGCTCTCTTCGTCGAGTATCTAGACAACACGGTCAAATCCGCGGAGGATGTGGATCGGTTGCTCGGCTTGCCGGTGCTCGGGTTGGTGCCGGCGCTGGAGAGCTTGGAGCGGAAGCGGTGGTCCGCTTTGCCGCGCGTCCATCGGGCGAGGGAGGAGGGGCGTCCCATTCTCATCAGCCAGCGGCAGCGTTCGAGTTTCGCCGAAGCTTTTCGTACGTTGCGCACGTCGGTTCTGCTCTCGCACGCCGAACATCCGCCGCGCACGATCCTGTTCACTTCAAGTGGTCCCGGTGAGGGGAAGACGACGACCGCCGTCAACACGGCGATCTCGCTGGCGCAGATGGGCGCGCGCGTCCTACTCATTGACGGCGACCTTCGCAAGCCCGGCCTCCACAAGGCCCTGAACGTGAAGAACCATCCTGGGCTCTCGGCTTATTTGACGCGTCCGCTTGAGGTGGATGCTGTCGTCCTCCATCAGCCGACGGAGAACCTCTTCGTGATCCCGGCGGGCGCGATCCCGCCCAATCCGTCGGAGTTGCTTGGGTCGGCCAAGATGCGCGAGCTGATCGCACAGGTGAGCGAACGCTATGACTTCGTCCTGGTGGATTCGCCGCCGGCTTCCACGCCTGATGCGCTCGTGCTCTCCGCATTGGTGGATGGCGTCATTCTCATCATTCGCTGCGGGGAGACGCCGCGCGAACTGGTACATCGCGCGCACCAAGCGCTCTTGGATGTGAACGCGCGCATCTTCGGCGTCGTCCTCAACCGCGTGGACGTGACGCAGGACGAGTACTCGTACTACTACTATCGCTACTACTACGCGGGCGATCGCGAAGTGGAAGAACCCGCTCCGGCGATCGCCGAGGACCGTTCGCCCTCGGAAGGAGCTTCGTGATTGACGTGCATTGCCATCTGCTGCCTGGCGTGGACGATGGGCCGAAGACGTGGGAGGAGGCCCTCGCCCTCGGCCTTCGGCTCGCGGAAGAAGGGATCACACTCGCCGTGACCACGCCGCACGTCTTTTGGGGGCGTTATCCGAACCCCGAGCCAGAGCGCATTCGGGAAGGCGTCGCGCAGTTGAATCGAGCGCTCGCGGGACGCTTGCGCGTCCTTTCGGGGGCGGAGGTGCGGATCGTTCCCGAGCTGAGAGCCTGGGCCGAACGCGTGACGCGTTCGGCCGCGGATGGCGATCGCGCGCTTCTTCTGAACGGCGCATCGTATGTGCTCCTGGAGTTTCCGCCCGAGGTCATCCCTCCGGGCGTTGAACAGCTCTTGTTCGAGCTGCTGACGGCTGGGGTTCGACCGATCCTCGCGCATCCGGAACGGAACGCGGCGCTGCGGTATCGGCCCGAGCGGCTGCGCCGCTTCGTGGAACAGGGATGCGGCATCCAGGTGGATGCCCCCTCTCTTCTTGGGGATCACGGGCGCGAAGTGCAGCGCGTCGCTGCGCACTGGATCGAAGCCGGATGGGTGCATGTCGTCGCATCCGATGCGCATGGTCTGCGGGTGCGCCCGCCGAAATTGCGGCGCGCGTGGGAAGACGTCGCTCGAACCTATGGTGAGGCGATCGCGCGTACGTTGTTCATCGAGAATCCGAAAGCGATTGTAGAGGGAGCGGATCTCTCCGAGATTCCGGCGCGATAGCGCGCGGAAGCGGAAGCTCGCGTTCGCGTACCGGCTCATGTGAGGGCAGACATGGCGGAAGTGGACGTTCGAGACGTCTTGTTCGTCGTTCGTCATCGAGGCGTTCGGCTGAGTGTGGGGATCGGAGCGGCGCTCGGCGGGCTGCTTCTTCTCTGGGGATACCCCCGCGCGCACGCCCTTCTTGTGCGCTCGAATAGTCTGCGCGCAGCGGACGTCGAGGCGGCGCTCTCGGTCATCCCTTGGATGCCCTCCGCGGTGCGCGCGCAGTTAGGCGTGCGGTATCTCTACGACCCCCTGACCTTCGATCCCCAACGAGCGCTCGCCCATCTACAGCAGGCCGTGCGCGAGAATCCCTTTGACTTTCGGAATTGGCTGCATCTGGCGCAGGGGTATGAAGCCACGGGTGACCGCGCGCGAGCGGACGCGGCCTATCGTCGAGCCCTCGCCTCTGCGCCTGCGTATTTCCTCCCCCGGTGGCTCTATGCGAACTTCCTGCTCAGGCACGGAGAGCGCGAGCGGGCGATCGAAGTCTTCGCGCGCGCCGTGAGGGCGAATCCGGAGGCCGCCGCCAATGTCGCCGAATTGTTGCAGGACGCCGACGCGATTCAACGGCTCGATCGTCTGGCGAATCGGATGAGCGTGCGCGCGCGCTTATGCGCGTTCCTGCTCGCGCGCGATGCGTTTGCACCGGCGCTCGCCCTGTGGCGCGATCTCGCGTGGGACGAGGACGGAGGAGCGAAACTCTGGCTGGCGCGCGCTCTGATCTCGCGCGGGATCGAGATCGGGGAAGCGGAACGGGCGCATGCCCTCTGGCGCGCAGTGAGCGAGCGCATCTACGGACGCGTCGGCGAGACCCCTATCTGGAACGGCGGGTTTGAACAACCTCGGCTTGTGGAGAAGGTCGCCGATCGGCCACCGCTATCGCTTGGAGTACCGGTGGGTTCGGAGACCTTCGATCGCGATTTCGAGTGGAGGATCGCGGGAGAAGCGGGCGTCGTCGCCGAAGTCGCTCGTGGGGAGGCCTACGAGGGCAAACGAGCGCTTCGTCTCGAATTCGTGAAGTCCGAGGGCGTTCGCTTCTCCGGAGTCGCGCAACTTATCCCTTTGCGTCCGGCGACGCTGTACGAGCTGCGCTTCGCCTACCGGGCCGATCTGCGAGGTGATCCACGCGTGCTCGTGGAGATCATCGAAGCTCCTCGGGGCATACCGCGGGAAGATCGCGTGCTCTTCCGGTGGTGGATGTTGCCGGAAGCGAAGCGCACCGAATGGGTGCTCGTGCGCGAGACCTTCCAGACGTTGCCGACGACGTCGCTCGCCCTCTTGCGCGTGCGACGCGAACCGGCCGCATCGCTCACCGATTTCGTGAACGGACGCGTCTGGTTCGATGCCTTCGCGATTCGACCGATCGAAGCCGGAGCAGAGAAGAGGTCGTGACGTCCGCCACGCGCCACCATGGGCTGGCCATCGCTGAACGCGCGGCGCTCGCGCGAGGGGGGGTGACCTTCGTCGTCAGCGAGCGCGGAGGATTCTGCTCGCTCGGAGGGCGCGTGTGCGATCGGGTGCTCTTTGGGGGCGTGCTCACATTGGTGCTCCTCGCACCTTGGCTGTACGGTTCCGATCATGCTGGGGCGCTCCTGCTGCTCGGATGGGGGGCAACGGCGCTCCTTCTGCTGTGGCTGGTGACATTTGCATTCACGGGCATCGGACGGTGGGCATGGTCAAGAGGACACACGTGGATGGCGCTCTTTTTCGGTCTCGCCATCCTGCAACTCTTGCCTTTGCCCTTGTCGGTCGAGCACATCCTGTTGCCTGAAGGGGGAGGGCTCTCCTGGAACCGACTCACGCGCGATCCGGCGGCGACGGTGGCGGCTGCGGCGAAGCTCGCGTTCATGCTGGCGTATTTCTTCCTGGTGACACTCAGTGCGCGTTCTTCCGCGCGAGTGCGCGCGCTTGAGCTAGCGCTCCTTGGCAACGGCACTGTGCTCGCGCTCCTGGGAACGGTGAACGCGCTCTCTTCGACGGGGCCGATTTTGTGGGCTTTCCCATCGGATTCGCCGTCCTTCGGACCCTATGCCAATCGCGCGCACTTCTCCACGCTCGTCGCGATGCTTCTGCCGCTCGGGTTGGCGCGCGTGCTCTCGGAGGGCATTGGCCGGCGCGGCGAACGATTGCCGCTTGTGTTGGCCATCGCGGTGATGGCTACGGCCGTCGGCGCGGCGGCTTCTCGTGCGGGCCTGGCGCTCATCCTCATGTCTTGCATCGCTGTACCTCTTGTGATGAAGTGGAAGGGACATGGGCTTCGTCGAACCCTCGGACGCGCGTGCTTCATCCTTGGCCTTGCGATGGGCGTTGGGATCGGCGTGGGTGGCGAGAAGCTCGGCGAACGTCTGGTCGGACGCCTTCGCGACGATGCGTTCGCCGTTCGAAGCGAGATTTGGCGGGCGACGCTTCGGATGATCGCCGATCACCCAGTCTTCGGCGTCGGCCTCGGCGCGTTCGCGACGATGTACCCACACTATGACTCGAGCAACGGGATGCGATATACGGCCGAAGCGCATAATGACTATCTGCAGCTTCTGGCCGAGACGGGGATCGCGGGCGGCCTCATCGGCGTCGGCTTCCTCGTGTTTCTGCTTCGAATCATGCGGCGGTCGCTCTCGCGCACAGTTGAGGCGCGCCCGGGGAGTTTGGCTGTGGGGGCGAGCGTGGGGATCGCGAGCGGCTTAATCCATAGCCTTGTGGACTTCGGGTTGCAGATCACGGCGAATGCGCTCGTTTTCCTGAGCTTGGTGGCCGTGCTTCTGCGCCTTGGTCGCGAGCGATGACAAGAGCCGGCCGAACGCGGGGAGGCAGGCCGTTGGCCTGGACGGCGGTAGCCTGTGCGCGCGTCCATTCCTTGTCCCGAGGAGACGCGCCCATGTAGGATACCCCCTATGGCGACGTATCTGGTCACGGGAGGAGCGGGGTTCATCGGCTCGCATGTGGTCGAGCGCTTGGTCACTCTGGGCCATCAAGTGCGCGTGCTCGACGACCTCTCCGAAGGGCGGCGGGAGAATCTCGCCGCGGTGTGGGATCGGATCGAGTTCGTCGAAGGAGACCTGCGCGATCCGGAGATCGTGCGTCGCGCCGTTCGCGATATGGACTACGTCCTGCATCAGGCAGCCCTCCGTTCGGTCCCGCGCTCGGTCGAGGATCCGATGACGACGACGGCGGTGAACGT
Source organism: Acidobacteriota bacterium (assembly GCA_030550025.1). GTDB lineage: Bacteria > Acidobacteriota > Blastocatellia > HR10 > HR10 > HR10. The sequence goes on from JAUQQC010000002.1 coordinate 261,980, forward strand.
CCTCGGCACGGTGAATCTCTTGCAGGCGGCTCGTGAAGCGGGCGTGCGGCGCGTCGTCTTCGCGTCCTCCTCGTCCGTGTACGGCGAGACGTCGGAGCTGCCGCTTCGCGAATCGCAACCGCCCCGCCCGATCTCTCCCTATGCCGTCTCGAAGCTCGCGGGCGAACAGTATTGCGCGGTCTTCACGAAGCTCTACGGGTTGGAGACCGTGAGCCTACGATATTTCAACGTCTTCGGGCCGCGACAAGATCCTCGGTCGGAGTACGCCGCCGTCATCCCGCGTTTCATCCTCGCAGCGCTGCGAGGAGAGCCCTTGGAGATCCACGGGGATGGACTTCAATCGCGGGATTTCACCTATGTGGAGAACGTCGTGGAGGCGAACCTGCGGGCGGCGACGCAGTCGGGCATCGCTGGCGAAGTGTTCAACATCGGGTGCGGACAGCGATATTCTGTGCTTGAGGTGAAAGGCCATTTGGAGCGGATTCTCGGCCGATCGCTTCCGGCGCGCCATACCTCTCCTCGAAAAGGGGACGTCCGCCATACGCAGGCCGATATGAGTAAAGCTGAAGCGATGCTCGGCTATCGGCCACTGGTCTCCTTTGAGGAGGGATTACGTCGGACGGTGGAGTTTTTCGCCAAGTGTTGGCCGTGACCGCGCGCACCTTCTCCAATGCGTTCCTCTCTGGCTGAGAAGGCCATTCTCGGCGCCCTTGCCCTTGCCCTGGGACAAGCGGCGTCGCTCGCCATTCAATTGGCGAGCAGCGTATTCCTGGCGCGGCGATTGAGTCCGGCGGAGTTGGGGACGTTCGCCATCTTCCTGTTCGTCGTCTCGCTCGCACACGTTCTGAGCGAGTTCGGTCAGGGGATCGTGCTCATCCAGCGTCAGACCGCATTGAGAGAAGACGAGTGGCGCACGTCGTTCACCCTTCAGCTCATCGGTGCTGCCGGTTTGTCGCTTTTGCTGCTTACGCTCGCACCCTCTTTGGCGCGCGCGTTCAATCTCGGAGGGGATTTCGTGCGCGCGCTCGCGTGGGGAGTGCCGATGGTGATGATGGCCCCCGTGGAGCGCATCTCCAATGCCGCCTTGGAGCGGGGAATGGCCTATGGAGCGATCAGCGCGATCTCGATCGTGGGTGGGTTGCTGTATGCCGGGGTGGCGGTGAGCTTGGCATGGAACGGGTTCGGTCTCTGGAGCCTAGTTGGGGGGGCGCTCGTCGCCAGCATCGGGCGCATGCTCATGAGCGCGAGCCTGGCGCGCTGGCCCATCGGCATTGGCCTCGCGCGCGAATCGCTCATCGCGTTGTGGCGAAGTGGGCTTCCGTGCCAACGCGCCGACCTCTTCGGGTTCCTTCGCGAACACACGCCCCCGCTGATCGCGGGGCTTGTCTTCAGCCCCACGGTCGTGGGATATCTCGTATGGGCCCGGAACCTCACCTATGTGGGGTATCACATCTTCGCCTCCGCCCTCATGCGCGTGGGGTTCTCGCTCGTGGCCCGGTTATGCGAATCGGAGGAGACGCGCCGGCCATCCATCGGTCGAGTCCTCGAGGGGATGACGTTGGCCCTGATGAGTGTGATGATGCTCCTGCTGACGCTGCTTTTGGGCCTGGCCCATCCCGTGATCGCTGTGGTCTACACGGAGAAGTGGATGCCCGCTCTTCCGGCGCTCTATCTCTTCGGGATCCGCATGGCCGGCAGCGCGGTGCTTGGGCTTCTCGTCTTCTTCGCGAATGGGGCGGGGCAGTTCTCTCTCGCCTCGCGAAGCGTCGTCCTATGGGCGACGCTTGAGCTGGGGATAGCCTTCGCGCTGGTGCCGTCTTTGGGCTTTTATGGCATTGCGGCGGCTTCCGCGTTTGCCGTGTGGATTCCCACCTTCTGGCTCGCGCGGCAGGTGCAGGCGCTTTTGTCCGCGCGCGCCGAGCCCGTGCGCTTTGGGGAAGCCATCGGAAAACCAGTGCTCGTCGGCGGAATCATAGGCGGCGTCCTGCATGAGGTCAGTCCGCACGTCTCCAATCTGGCGGAGCTGAGCGCAGCGGCTGCGCTTGCGACGGCGACCTACGCGCTCGCTCTCTGGGGATGGAGCGACACGCTTCGGCAACTCGTTCGGAAGCTGTGGATGCGATGGTGGAATTCGACGAAGGCCTTCTCACCGGCGGTGCCTCGCAACACGTCCATGCGGTGAGTGAAGAGCGGCCAGCACATTCAGAGGCCGCGGTGCTCATCACGACATGTCGTCGGCCGGCCTATCTGGAGCGCTGTCTGCGCTCCCTCCTTCGGCAGACTCATCTCCCGCGCTGCATCGTGGTTGTCGTGCGGGACGACGATGAGGCGTCCATCGCCTTCGTACAGCGCTTTCAAGACGAGGTGCTCGGCGTGCCGAAAGAGGGACGCGCTCTTTCGAGGGCGCTGGTGGAAATTCAGATGGTGCGCGTCACCCTCCCCGGTCCAGTCTGGGCCTTCAAGCGAGGGCTGGAGGCGCTGCGCGCGCGAGAAGACGTAAGGCTGGTCTTCATCATAGATGATGATGCGGAGGCGGAACCGGAGTGGATCGAGCGCGGGAGTCGCCATTTCGCCGATCCGGCGGTGGGGATCGTCGCCGGTCGAATCCTCCCATACAAGAGCGGCCATTTTGTGAACTCGCCTCCGGTGAGACGCGTAGGGGTCCTCACCTGGTATGGCCGATATATCGGAGGATTTGACCGAGCCGGGGAGGTGCGCGCACCGGTGCCGGTCGCCGGATTCCAAGGAGGCAATGCGATCATCCGGCGAGAAGTCCTCGAGCGCGTAGGTGTGGATCCCGGCTTCATCGGTTACGGCATTCAGTTCGAGCTGGACATCGCTTTTCAAGTCCGGCGGCTCGGATACCGCATCCTCTTCGATCCGGAATGTCGCGTCTATCATTTTGAAGCGCCACGCGCCGCTGACGTGCAAGCGCGCGAAGACCTCGGGCAACTCATCTACACCTACAGCCACAACCACACCTATCTCATGTTGAAACATCTCCCACCCCTCGGAAAGCTTGCTTTTCTGCTCTACTTCTTCGTGCGGGGAGAGCGTCGGTCGTTGGGACTATTAACGGCCCTGTGGGAAGCCCTGCGCGGTCCTCGCCGATCGCTGGGCGAGGCGCTTCGTCTTTCGTTGGCGGGAAAGTGGCGGGGCTTGCAGACCTATTGGCGGTGGCGCATGGCTAGACGTCACTCCAATGACGGGAGCGCAGCATGTACCGGGTGACGTCCCATCAGGGCTTCACGATGAGAGCTTCGGCGATGACCTTCGCCGTCGCCGTGTTCGTGGGATTCGGTTTGGCGCACCTTTTGCTTCAATCCGATTGGCGAACGATGGTCGTCGTCTTCGTCTTCGCTGGTGCCGGGGTGGTGGGCCTTCAGATTCTGAGAGATTGGCGATTCGGCATCTTGAGCTTCTTCGCTTGGATCGTCGTGGAGGATTTGATCCGCAAGTACCTGGGGAACCGCATCCTCTTGTACGGGGCGAAAGATGCGTTGATCCTACTGACCTATGTGAGCTTCCTCTTCGCTCGCATGAGGAGTTGGCGTGTCGAGGAATTTCAAAATCCGATTCGCACGCCCCTTATCGCCTTGGTCGCGCTGGCGGTGGCCGAATGTTTCAATCCGCAGATCGAGCATCCGCTCATCCCGGTCATCGGGATGCGCATGTATTTCCTCTATATCCCGTTGTTGTATCTCGGCTACGCGTATTTCGACTCCGAAGAACGAGTGCGCCGCTTCCTGCTGTTCGCGCTCATTCTCGGCGGGGGAGTTGCGGCGCTCGGCGTGCTTCAGGCGCTGGTGGGGTTGGACCTCTTGAACCCAGAGGGGTTCGTCCCCGGACTCCGGTTGGAATTGATTCGCGTGGCTCCGGAGAGTCAGATGTTCATCCCTCGGCCGACGTCGGTCTTCGTAGATGCTGGGCGGTTCGCGCAATATTTGTTCATCCTGTTCTTCCTCGGGCTGGGGGCGCTCTCGTATTGGCAAGGGCTGCAACGCGACGAGGAGCGAGCATGGAAGGGAGGGCCAAGACGGGGGATTCGCGTGCTCGCGCGTCGCGCGCTGTCGGCGCATCGTCGCCAAGAGCGGATCTTGTGGCTCGCGTTCGTGCTCATTGGGGCTGGGCTCATTGTGAGCGCGCAGCGCGCGGCGCTTCTCCTTGTCGGCGCGGCGCTCCTCATCCTCGCTCTGAGGGCTGGGCGAGATCGACTCGCCGCGTGGATCGCTCGGTTTCGGAAGCCTTCGTTTCCCATCGGGAGAATTAGTGGAGGGATCGCTCTGGTGCTTCTTGGGCTCGCGCTGGTTCGCCCGGAGCGCCTCATCGCCCTCTATCGGTTCTGCGTCGAGACGCTCTCGCCTATCGCCCGGGAGACGGAGATGAGCTGGCGCCCCAAGGCCTATTGGCGCGATATTCTCTTCGCCGTGCAGGAATCACGCGTCTTCGGGCATGGCACGGGGACGGCTTCGCTTGGCCTGCAGTATCTCTACGGCTTGGACTACTTCTATCAAGGGGAGACGGGATCCATCTATCGTGTGGAGGGGGGGTACGCCTCCGTCATCTGGGAGTGGGGGTGGGTCGGGGCCGCGTTCTGGCTGTGGTGGACGGTGGTTCTGGTTTTCGCTGCTGCGCGTACGGCATGGCGGCTCAATGGATCTCGATTCTTCGGACTCGCGGCCACACTGGCGCTTTTTCTCGCGCTGTTGCACTTCCCCTATTTCTTCTTGGGGCTGCCCGTGTATCAAAACTACGTGAACAACGCCTACCATTGGTTCCTGTGCGGTCTGCTCTTTCGGCTGCCGAAGATCGCGGGAGAAGCCGACGCGCATGCGGCGTGAGGGGGACGAGGGTGGCTGCCTCTCGCATCCTTGTGCTCGCCACAGATGCGCACACGCGCGGGGGGATTCAGCGGTGCACCCATTTGCTCTGGGAGAGCCTCTGCGAGCTGTTGGGGCCTGAAGCGGTGCGCGTGCGCTTTCTCTGGAAGAGCGCTTCTCCGCCCGATGTGTGGGAGAAAGGGGCGTTCGCCCTCTCCACGCTCCTTGACGGATGGCGGTTTCGACCGACGGCGATCGCGTGCACACATGTGGGGATTGCGCGCGTCGCCGCCGTAATGAAGGCGGCTTTCGGCATTCCGTACTTCGTCCTCGCGCACGGCGACGAAGTGTGGGGGGCGGCCCCTTCGTATGCCCTGCGCGGAGCGGATGCGATCCTCAGCGTCAGTCGGTTCACCGCCGATCGGCTCCTCAGTCGGCATCGCGTACGCGCGGAGAAGATTCGGCTCCTTCCGCCTGCGCTCGATCCACGGCTTTTGCATTCGTCCGTTCTCCCGGAGCGCGTGATCGAGCGTCATGGGCTCCACGGCAAACGCGTGCTGCTGACGGTCGGTCGTCTGACGCGTGCGGGAAGCTATAAAGGCTACGACACCGTGATTTGCGCGCTCGCGCTCATTCGACGCGTCATGCCGGAGGTCGCCTACGTGATCGTCGGCGAGGGGGACGATCGCCCGCGATTGGAGGAATTGGCGCGCGAGTTGCGGGTGGATACGGCCGTGCATTTCGCCGGCGAGGTGGACGACGCGTGGCTGCCGGCGTATTATCGCAGTTGCGATCTGTTCGTGATGCCGAGTCGAGTGCGGCTTGTGGATCCCTGCGAGGGCGAAGGGTTCGGGATCGTCTATCTCGAAGCGGCAGCTTTTGGCAAACCTGCGATCGCCGGTCGCGAGGGGGGGAGCGCCGAAGCTGTCCTCGATGGCGTGACCGGCGTGCTCGTTGATCCCTCTGATCCGGAGGAGATCGCGCGCGCGGCTCTGGAGCTTTTACGGGACGAGGCTTGGCGTCGGCGGCTCGGCGCGCAGGCGCGCGAGCGTGCCTGGCGCGAGTTCGCGCCCGAACGGTTTCGGCGGAAGCTGGCGGCGATCTTAGGCGAGCTCGGGCTTCTTGATTCCGAGTGGAAGCCCCCCGAGGCGTCAGGCGAGCATTCACTCGCGCGACGACGATGCGAATTTTGAAGGTCACGCGCTGCTTCCCTCCGGCCCTGGCCGGCGGTGGCATGAGTCGAACGGTTTGGCAGATCGCTCGCGAGTTGGTGCGCCGAGGACATGAGGTGACCGTCTACACTTCGAACGTGTTGGATCCCACGCGTCGGTTGTCGGATCGCACGCTCGTGGTCGAGGAAGAGGGGATTCGGGTCGTGTACTTCCACACGGTCGTGCGCTACCGATGGGATGGCGTACAACCGGAGGTCTTTCGATACCTGGGTGAGTTGAGACGGTTCGATCTCCTTCATGTCTATGGCATTCGGGATTTCCTCTCGACCGTCGTATGTAGAGCGGCTCGGCGCTTTGGTCTCCCGTACGTCGTCGAGCCGATGGGGATGCTCCTCCCCATTGGTCGAAGCGTGTGGAAGAAGCGGGCGTATGATCGGCTCTTCGGGCGTCGGCTTCTCGGACGGGCGGCGCGTGTGGTCGTGACTTCAGAGCAAGAGGCTGGAGAGGCCGTCGCCTGGGGCGTTCCTCGGGAGAAGCTCATTGTGCGCCGGAACGGACTCGATCTCTCGGAGTTCGATCCGTTGCCGCCACGTGGCACATTTCGCGTGCGCTGGGGGATCGGAGACGACGAACGCGTGGTCCTTTATCTGGGACGGCTCGCAGTGAAGAAAAACGTTCCCCTTTTGATTGAGGCCTTTGGCGAGGTGCGACCGCCGAACGCCCGACTCCTGATCATCGGGCCGGACGAAGACGATGGGACGCGCCAGGCGATCGAACGCGCGATCGCTCGGAATCGGCTTGAGAATTCCGTTCGCGTCCTGGATCCGCTGTATGGCCGCGAACGCGTGAGCGCGCTCGTGGATGCCGATGTGTTCGTCCTCCCTTCGATGCATGAGAATTTCGGCAACGCCGTCGCCGAGGCGCTCGCCTGCGGGACGCCCGTCATCGTGACGACTCGGTGCGGCGTAGCGCCTTTGGTCGAAGGGCGCGCTGGGCTTGTGGTCGAGCCGGAGAAGGGCGCGCTGAAGGACGCTTTGCAGCGCTTGCTGGAGGACGACGCGCTGCGCCAACGATTCGCCGAGCAAGCGTTCCGGCTGCGCGAGGAGCTTTCGTGGAGCGAGCCGATCGAGCAGCTGCTGCGCCTCTATACCGAGATCGTCCGCCGGACGCCGAGGGAGCCAGAGGCGATTTGGGAGGAGGAACACTTTCGATGGCCGTCATCTTGGGCGTGAACGCATATCATGGGGATGCCTCGGCGGCGCTCGTCATTGACGGACAGTTGGTGGCGGCGGCCGAGGAGGAGCGCTTCGTGCGCGTGAAGCATGTCGCCGGATTTCCGCATCGCGCCATCGCCTATTGCTTGAACGCCGCCGGAATCTCGCCTCGGGAGATCACCCACGTCGCTCTCTCGCGGAATCCGCGCGCGCGCCTTCCTCGCAAGTTTCTGACTGTGCTCGCGCGTAGGCCGAAGCTGGATCGTCTCGCCGATCGCGTCCGGAACGCCTTTCGCCTTCAGGACGTGAAGGCGACGCTCGCGCGGAGTCTCGGCGTGGATCCGCGCGATCTGCGGGCTGAGGTACACTATGTCGAGCATCATCGCGCGCATTTGGCGAGCGCGTTCTTCGTCTCGGGCTTTGACGAAGCGGCCCTGTTCTCGGTGGATGGCATGGGCGACTTCGCGAGCACCATGTGGGGGATCGGACGCGGATCGCGGATGCGGATCATGGGCGTCGTGCCCTTCCCGCATTCGCTGGGGATCCTCTATACGGCCGTGACGCAGTATCTCGGATTCCCCCACTATGGGGACGAGTATAAGGTGATGGGGTTAGCCGCGTACGGCGAACCGGCTTATCTCGATCTCTTCCGCCGGATCGTGCGCAGAGATGACGACTTGCGCTTCCGTCTCGATCTCTCGTATTTCACGCATCATGCCGATGGCGTCTCGATGACGTGGGACGAAGGGGCGCCCGTGCTCGGCCCCCTCTATTCCTCGAAGCTGATTCGTGTGCTCGGGCCACCGCGCGAGCCCGGCGCTCCGATCGAAGCGCGACATGAACAGATCGCCGCCTCGCTACAAGCCGTCCTCGAAGAAGTCATGCTCGCGCTGCTTGTGAGGCTCTCCGAGCGCACGCGCGCGAAGGCTGTGTGCCTGGCCGGAGGCGTCGCCTTGAATTGCGTCGTCAACGGGAAGATTCTGCGGCATACGCCCTTTGAGCGCCTCTACATCCCGCCGGCCGCTTCCGATGCCGGGACGAGCGTCGGCGCAGCCTTCGCCGTATGGCACGAGCGGCTCGGGCGTCCTCGCACGTTCGCGATGGAACATGCGTACTGGGGGCCGGAATGGTCCGAATCGGAGATCCGGGAGGCCCTTCGTCGTCAGGGCCTCGCCGCTCGGCGCCTCTCCTTCGAGGAGTTGGTCGAATCAGTCGCGCGCGCACTGGCCGAGGGGAAGATCGTGGGCCTCTTTCAAGGGCGGATGGAATTCGGCCCTCGCGCGCTCGGGAATCGCAGCATCCTGGCCGATCCACGCCGTCCGGAGATGAAGGACATCCTCAATCGCCGCGTCAAGAATCGAGAGCCATTTCGTCCCTTTGCCCCCTCCATCTTAGAGGAAGCCGTGGGGGAATATTTCGAGCAGACGCATCCCTCACCTTTCATGCTCATGGCGTATCCCGCGCGACCTGAAAAGCGCGCGCTTATCCCGGCCGCCCTCCATGTGGACGGGACGGGACGGGTGCAGACGGTCTCTCGCGCCGTCAATCCACTCTTTTGGGAGATCCTCATGCGCTTTGGACAGCGGACGGGAGTCCCCGTACTCATCAACACATCCTTCAACGAGAACGAACCGATCGTGTGTCATCCCGACGAAGCTCTTCGCTGTTTTCAGCGCACGCGCATGGACCTGCTTCTCATCGGTCCTTATCTCGTCATGAAGGAGGAGAGCGATGTCGTTCTGGGCGGATAAACGCGTGGTCGTCACAGGTGGAGCCGGATTTCTCGGATCGCATGTGGTGGAGAAGCTGCGGGAGCGGGGTTGTCGGTATGTCTTCGTCCCACGCCGCGCCGTTTACGACCTGCGCGAGAAAGAGGACATTGTGCGACTGCTCGCAGATACGGTCCCGGACATCATCATTCATTTGGCGGCGCGCGTCGGCGGCATCGGCGCGAATCAACGCGAGCCCGGGCGCTTCTTCTACGAGAATGCCATCATGGGCCTTCAGTTGATGGAGCAAGCGCGGCGCTTCGGCGTCGAGAAGTTCGTCGTCGTTGGGACCGTGTGCTCGTACCCGAAGCACACGCCCGTGCCCTTCCGGGAGGAGGATTTGTGGAATGGATATCCGGAGGAGACGAACGCGGCCTATGGCCTGGCCAAGAAGATGCTGATCGTACAGGCGCAAGCGTATCGGCAGCAGTACGGATTCAATGCCATCTCTCTGTTGCCGGTGAACCTCTATGGGCCGCGCGATAATTTCGATCCCGAGACGTCGCACGTCATCCCAGCCTTGATTCGAAAATGCTTCGAGGCCTTGGACGAGGGGCGAGACCACATCGTCGTTTGGGGGACGGGGAGCGCCTCGCGCGAATTCCTCTACGTGGAGGATGCCGCCGAAGCCATCGTGCTGGCGACTGAGCGGTACGACAAGCCCGAGCCGGTGAACATCGGATCGGGCATGGAGATCACGATTCGGGAGTTGTGCGCGTTGATCATGCGGATGACGGGCTTTCAGGGACGCGTCGTGTGGGACCCGTCAAAGCCCGATGGTCAACCGCGCCGGTGTCTGGATACGAGCCGCGCCGAGCGCGAGTTCGGCTTTCGGGCGCGAACGCCGCTCCTTGAGGGGCTGCGGCGAACGATCGCTTGGTATCGCGCGCATCGCACTATGCCAACGACGGCGTATGCGGCTGCTTGTCCTTAACCAATACTTCCATCCGGATGTGGCGGCCACCGGACAGCTGCTGACGGAACTTTGCGTGAGTCTGGCCCGCTCGCATGAGGTGTGGGTGATCACGGGATTCCCGACCTACGATCCGTTAGAGCCGCGACGGCGGCGGCTTTTCGCATTTGAAGATGTGGAAGGGGTGCGCGTCCTTCGCGTCTACACATGGCGTGGCTCCCGAAAGACGCTCGCCTCGCGCGCGGCGACGTATGTGACGTTTCTCCTTGCGGCGTTGCTTGCGGGGTTGCTTGTGCGTCGTCCGGATGTGCTGATGACGTGGACCGATCCGCCGCTCATCCCCTTCGTCGGATGGGTGATCGCACTCGTGCGGCGTCGGCCTCTGGTCGTCGTCGTGCAAGACGTCTATCCCGAAGTCGCCGTACGCTTGGGGGCGTTGCGGCATCCCGGACTCATTCGCGTGGCGAGCGCGCTCCTGCACCTGCCGCTTCGTCGAGCGGCGCGCATCGTCGCCATCAGCGAGGGAATGAGGCGGCGCCTTTTGGAAAAAGGCGTCCCGGGGGAGAGGATCCGCGTGATCCCCAATTGGGCCGACGGGCGCGCCATCGTCCCGTGCACGAGGGAGAATCCGTTCGCGCGCGCCCATGGGTTGGACCGCGCGCGCGTCGTCTTGCACGCCGGCAACGTCGGGCTCGTGCAAGATTTCGAGACGTTGCTTCGTTGCGCCGAACGTCTTCGCTTCCAAGAAGGCCTCGACGGCGTGAAGATCGTCATCCTCGGCGACGGGGCGAGCAAACGGCGTCTTCAACGAGAAGTGGCCGAACGTCGGCTGACGAATGTCGTTTTCCTGCCGTACCAGCCGAAGGAGCGCGTGAAGTATTCGCTTGCTTCGGCCGATGTGGCGGTGATTCTACTGAAGCCGGGCTTGGAAGGGTACGTGGAGCCGAGCAAGGTCTATGCGATCATGGCCAGCGGTCGGCCCTTCGTCGCAGCCATTGGCTCCAGGAGCGAAGTCGCTCGGATCGCCCGCGCGCATGAGTGCGGCGTGATTGTTCCTGCGGGACAGCCGGATGCCTTGGCCGAAGCCTTGCGCGCGCTCCTAAGCGATCGGTCTTGGAGAGAGCGACTGGGCCGAAACGGTCGGACAGCCCTCTTGCGCTTCTATGAGCGCTCTCTCGCTGTCAGCCGATATGACCGAATGCTTCGCGCGCTCTGCCATGAGCGCACCCCACCACGGGCGTGACGACGGTCCCGAACGCTTTGCCGAGGGATCGCCAAGTGAGCCGGGATTCGCTGCACATCCTCCTGAATGCGACGCTCGAAGAGCTGCAAGGGAGTGGCGGCGACATCATGGTCTATCGGAACTGGATGCACCTGGGCGACGAACGTCTCGTCTTCCAAACGCTCCCCTCCTCTTGGAGGCGGCGAGCGCAGGTCTTCTTGCGAAAAGCGTGCGAGAAGCTCGCGCACGTGTGGGAGCCGACGAGCCTCCGGCGCGCCCTCTTGGTGTCTGCGCGGCTCCTCTATCTCCCTCGCCGCGCTGTGGGCGGAGCCGATCTCATTCTCTCGCACATCTGCTTTCCATTTCCACTTCCGCGCATCCCGGTAGTCTGGAGTTCGCAGGGGCTCTCTCCGGCTGCGTACTATGAGCGCTGCGGACCATGGTCGCTCGAGGACGTTCTCTTCCTCTATCGCGTTCTCGGTCCCAGAGCGCAGGCTTTGCTGATCGCGACGGCATCCGGAGCACGAAGTCTCCTACAGTGGTGTCCGGAGCTGGAGGAAAAAGTTCATGTCGTTCCGGCTCCCGTCCTGGTCCCCTCAACTGCTCCTGATGTCAAGCCTTCGCAGCAGGACGGGGTCGTTCGGTTGCTTTTCGTCGGACTCGATCCCACGCTCAAGGGATTACCAGAGTTGCTTCAGGCGTATGTATGGTTGAGGCGAAGACATTCGCACCTTCGGCTTGAGGTCGTGACGCGCGTCTCCAAGAGATGGCAGCGGCTTGGGGGGATGGAGGGTTCGCCGAACGCCTTGGGGATTCGGCTTCATCCCCCACTTCCTCATGAACGGGTGTTCGAGCTGATGCGGGAGGCCGACATTTTCGTGTCGCCCACGCATGCGGATACATATGCTATTGCGGCCGTCGAGGCGATGGCTCATCGGTGTGCCATCGTCATCTCGAACTTCGATCCACTGCCCGAGCTATTCCCCAATGCCGAAGTCGGGTTCCTCATCGCACCCGGAGATGTCCGCGGGTTGATCGAGCGGCTCGAAAGCTTGATCGCCAATCTCGATCTGCTCCGGCGATTTCAGGAGAACGCGCGAAGTCGGTATCTCGCCGTTCACGATCCGGTGAGGATCCGAAGGAAGTTGGAGGAAGTCTTCGAGCGCGTGCGAGCCGATGCTCGCCGCAGTTGGCGCTGTTGATTGGCAGGCGGAGAGCGGTTCGGTCCTCTTCCGGAATGGGGCATGCGATCCCCATGAGGGAGAGATCCGGCACATGCCCGATTGCCGGTGCTTCGACGGTGTGCTACCCTTCAACCCACTTTGACTGAGGAGGAAGCGCGAATATGCGATGCTTGGTCACAGGAGGAGCGGGGTTCATCGGTTCTCATCTGGCTGAAGAGCTGTTGCGTGCAGGCCATGCGGTGACCGTCGTGGATGATCTCTCGACCGGGAGCATCGAGAACATCGAGCCATTGACGTCGGAGGTCCGGTTTCGATACGTCATCGACACGATCTTGAATCGTCGGCTCATGGCGGAGCTGGTGGATTGGGCAGACATCATCTTTCATCTGGCGGCGGTGGTGGGGGTGAAGCTGGTCGTCGAAGATCCCGTTCGGGCGATCCGGACGAACGTGCGCGCGACGGAGATCATCTTGGAGCTGGCCGCGCCGAAAAGAAAAAAGGTGGTCTTCACCTCGACGAGCGAGGTGTACGGTAAGACTTCACGAGTGCCATTTCGGGAGGATGATGATTTGGTCTTAGGGGCACCCTGGCGTTCCCGGTGGGGGTACGCCTGCTCGAAAGCCCTGGGGGAATTTCTCGCCTTGGCGTATTGGCGGGAGTATGGGGTGCCGGTTGTGATCGCGCGCTTGTTCAACACGGTTGGACCGCGGCAGACGAACCGCTATGGAATGGTCATCCCGACGTTCGTCTGCCAAGCACTGCGAGGGGAGCCGATCACCGTGTATGGGGATGGGCAGCAGACGCGGAGCTTCTGCTGGGTGGGGGATACGGTGAGGGCGCTCGTGGCCTTGGCCGAACATCCGGGCGCCGTGGGCCAAATCTTCAACGTCGGCAGCGATGAGGAAGTACGAATCGTGGACGTCGCCCATCAAGTGAAGGCTTTGACCGGAAGCGTTTCCCCCATCGTCTTCATCCCTTATGACCGTGCCTACGGCGATGACTTTGAGGATATGCGACGGCGCGTGCCCGATCTGACGAAGATTCGGGCCCTGATCGGATATCGGCCGACGGTTCGATTGGAGGAGATCTTAAGGCAGGTGATCCTGTATTATCGCTCGTCCGAGTGCCAGTCGAAGCTAGACTCTCCAACGGCGATGTCTTTCTCGGGCTTCTGAAGGCCTTTTGGCCTGACGCTTCCACGTATAGAGCACATTCCACGGGAAATTGGGGCGTGTGGGAGATTGGCCCATTCTTTGGAGGCATTGGGGGAGAAGTGTCGGGTACCGTATAATCTGGGGCGAAGAGAGCAGGAGTTTGGGCGTCGTGTGGTGGAGGTTGTGGGGCTGCATGAATCAGGCGATGCGGAGGAAGCCGGTCCGGATCGAGCAATGCCGAGCGGCGGGACGATCGAAGCGGCATTTTATGCCTTTTGAGTATTCGCGATAACGGGAGTGCCACATGGTGGTGCAACTGCGGGAAGCGACCCTGCAATGTGGCGGAATATCACCGCATGGTCCAGGTGGGCTTCTTTCATGAGGATGACCGGATCGAACTTAGGTGTGGGGATGGAAGAGAGCGATGTGTGGGATCATCGGATATACCGGAACGCGCCCGGCCGTGGCTCTTCTGCTGGAAGGGCTGAAGCGATTGGAGTATCGAGGGTACGATTCGGCGGGGGTGGCTGTGGCCGATGCCGATGGACAGCTTGAGGTCTATCGAGTCCAGGGGCGGGTGGACCGGTTGGAAGAAGTATTACGCGGTCGCCTGGTGAGGGGGACTCATGGGATTGGGCATACGCGCTGGGCGACGCATGGGCGGCCGAACGAGGAGAATGCCCATCCGCATCGAGATTGCACGGGCCAAGTGGCCATTGTGCACAATGGCGTCATCGAGAACTATCTCCCCTTGCGGCGGGAGTTAGAAAGGCGGGGCCATCACTTCGCTTCGGAGACGGACACGGAGGTCATCGTTCATCTGGTCGAAGAGCAGCTTCGAGAGGTTCCGCTTCTTGAGGCCGTGCGTCGGGCGGCCGGGCGACTTCATGGGCTTTTCGCCGTGGCGCTGCTTTCGACCAAAGAGCCAGGAGTGATTGTGGCCTTGCGGCAGGGGGCGCCGCTTGTCGTGGGCGTAGGAGAGGGGGAGTGCTGGGTGGCTTCGGACATCCCGGCCCTTCTGCCCTTCACGCGGCGGATGCATATATTGGAAGATGGAGAGCTGGCGCTTCTGACGCCGCAAACGGTACGAGTGCTGGACGGCATGGGGCGAGAGCGCCCGCTGCGGGTGCAGCCGATTCTGTGGGATCCGATCTTGATCGAGCGAGGCGGCTATCGCCATTTCATGCTCAAGGAGATTCACGAGCAACCGCGCGCGGTGCGGGAGACGGTGAGCGCGTATGTAGATCCGGTGATCGGAGAAATCACTTTCGAGGGGGTGAGCGAAGAAACGTTCGAGCAGGTGGAAGAGATCGTCATCGTCGCCTGTGGCACGAGCTTTCATGCCGGGTTGTTTGGGAAATACCTTCTCGAAGAAGCGGCGCGGATTCGGGTGGAGGTGGAACTGGCCAGCGAGTTTCGGTATCGGCGTCCGGTCTTGCGGGAGCGGGCGCTTCTTTTGGCCATCACGCAGTCTGGAGAGACGGCGGATACGTTGGGGGCGGTGCGAGAAGCGCGTGGGCAGGGAGTGCGGGTTCTAGCGCTGACGAACGTCTTCGGCTCGACGATCACGCGCGAGGCCGATGGGGTGATCTACACGCGGGCGGGGCCGGAGATTGGGGTGGCGGCGACCAAGACTTTCACGGCGCAGTTAGCCGTGTTGGTGCTTTTGGCGCTGAAGCTGGGGCGGGGACGAGGCACACTCTCGGCGGAGAGAGTTCGGTTCCTACTTGAAGAGCTGTATCGGTTGCCAATTCGAATGGAGCGCATGCTGGAGCGGACGCGAGAGGTCGAAGCCGCGGCCCGACGCTTCTCGGGAGCGAGGAATGCGCTCTATTTGGGACGCGGGGTGTTGTATCCGATCGCACTGGAGGGGGCCTTGAAGCTGAAGGAGCTGAGCTACATTCACGCGGAGGGATGTGCGGCCGGGGAGATGAAGCATGGGGTGAATGCGCTACTGGAGGAGCAGGTGCCGGTTGTGGTGCTCGCGGCCTACGATCGGGGAGAGGAGTTGGGACGAGTACTCTATGAGAGGACGTTCACCAATCTGCTGGAGGTGCGAGCGCGGGGGGCGCCGGTGCTCGCCATCGTTCACGAGGCGGATGAGGAAGTCCTTCGGGCGTGTCGGGAGGAAGCGGGGGCAGAGGTACTGGCGATCCCTCCGGCTTCTCGATGGCTGACACCGCTTTTGGCGATTCTGCCCTTACAGCTTCTGGCTTATCAGATCGCCGTCCGACGTGGTTGTGATGTCGATCAGCCGCGGAATCTCGCTAAATCCGTGACCGTCGAATGAAGTGCTCCCGGCAGGAATCGAACCTGCGGCCTAGCGCTTAGGAGGCGCTCGCTCTATCCAACTGAGCTACGGGAGCACTGTCAAGAAGGGTATTTTAGCAAGGAGACGACGCGGTAGCCAGCTAACCGATCGCGCCCTTTCAAGAACTCCAGCTCGATGACAAACCCCACGCCAACGACCTGACCGCCGAGCTTCTCCACCAGCTCGATCGCTGCCTTCGCCGTGCCTCCCGTTGCCAAAAGATCATCAATGATCAGGACACGATGGCCCGGTTCGATGGCATCCTTATGAATCTCCAGACGGTCGGTTCCGTATTCGAGCGTGTAGGTCACGCTCTCGGTGGGGGCTGGAAGCTTGTTGGATTTGCGCATCGGGATGAAACCGGCTCCGAGCTTATAGGCGAGGGCCGGGGCAAAGATGAAACCGCGCGCCTCAATCCCGACGACGCGATCGACGCGCTCGCCGGCGAAAGCTTCCGAGAGCAGATCCACCGTCGTGCGGAACCCCTCCGGGTCTTTCAAAAGCGTCGTGATGTCATAAAAGAGGATGCCCGGCTTGGGGAAGTCCGGGATCTCTCGAATCAAACGTTTGAGTTTCTCCATGCACGTCGCTCCTTTGCCCCTGGAGAGGCCTTCTCAATATGCGACGCCAAAATGGCGGTAGCGGCCCGTCGGCTCCAAAACCTCTTCGACGACGTGAGTGACGCGAGCCGCGGCCGGGCCGCGTTGCAGCTCCTGCTTGAAGGCCTCCATAGCTTCGGGTTCGCCCTCGGCGACGACCTCCACGCGCCCATCGTACAGGTTGCGCACATAGCCGACGATCCCATGACGCTCGGCCGCGCGAAGGGCGAAGTACCGATAGCCCACACCTTGTACCATCCCACTGATCAAAAAGCGGCGCGCGATGCGCATAAGAAGCTGGTCGGGGCGAGTGGATTTGAACCACCGACCTCACGGTCCCGAACCGTGCGCTCTCACCAGGCTGAGCTACGCCCCGAAAGCAGGTTCAAAATCATACGCCCTATCTCCGCGGGTTGTCAACCGCGCCTTCCCTCAATGGTCTCCGGATCAACGGGCGAAGTGGGGATCAGCTTCAGCTTGACGAAGCTTTCCGCTTCGTCTATATTCCCTATCAGCGACCATGGCGCATGCTCTTTGAGAAGTCGTCCTCGGTGCGGGGTTATCGTCCGCATTCGGGTGCTGGTTCGAGCGAATCATCGGGCTGTCGGCGCGTGCGGGCGCCTGTGCGCTGACGAGCGAATCTTTCGGAAAGGAGGTGGACGATCATGCGGTCGAACGGGTTCATGTGGCTCATGACGATCGGAATTCTCGGAGGGATCGTTCTTGCGGATCTCGCCTTCCCGCAGGGAACGGGCCGCGTCTTCAATCCGCGTCTGCGGCGAGCGTACCTGACGGTCAATGAAGCGCTGGTGGAGTCGCGCAGTGGCGACACGTTGTTGGTCATTGGGCGAGTCGAGGGCGCCGTGGACCTTTCCTTGGCTCCTGGGGGAGTTACCCTCCTCGGGAAAGCGAATGGGGGGATTCCGGCGGTCCTCTCGGTGGAGGGATGTCCGCCGAATGGGGCCGTCATTGATGCGCGGGGTCGGCAGGGCCGTGTCCAAATCATCGGACTCAATGTCGAGGTCCCTCCGGGATGTTACGGCATCCTCTCCGGCGATAGTGGACGTCCTTTGACGGTGAGGAATTGCCGATTCGTTGGGCGCGACCGCTCGGCGCTCTTCTCCGGCATCGCTTTGGTGAACGAATTCGGAGGGCCATTCCTCATCCAGGGGAACCAGATCACGAATCAACTGGTGAGCGCTGCCATTCTCATTGATGGTCGAAGCGCTTCGTCCTTGCAGGTGATCGTGCGAGGGAATCGCATTGGAAGCGATGTGACGGCCGGGATCATCGTCTCGGACATCCCGTCGGGAAGCTCGGTCGTGATCGAGCGGAATATCTTGGAAGGGGGAGACCTTGGAAGAGGCGCCATTGGTATCTTGCTCAATCCGGGGAGTCATGGCGTGATCGTGCAGCGCAATACGATCCTGAACTTCGGAACGGGGATTGTCGTGGATGGATCGCCGGGGACGAAGATCCTGGCCAACCATCTTCAGGATAATGGGGTCGGGATCGCCGTGGATACGACGACGGCGACAAGCGGAGTGACGCCGGTGATCAACGACAATAACATCACGTGCACGAGTCTCGGCGCCTGTCGGGCGGCCGGGGCCGTGGGACTCAGCTTCGTCCAAGGGACCTATACGCTGGATGCGCGGAACAACTATTGGGGAACGAGCACGGGGCCGGATTCGGCCGAAGACCCTGCTCCGGGCAATACGACGTGTCCCGAGGCCACGGGATCGAATTGCACGGGACCGGCCGGAGGAGGAACGGGCTTGCCCATTAATGCCACTGGCGTGGATTGTTCGGTCTCCGGGAGCGGATCGGTGAGGACGTGTCCGATCCGAACGGCGCCGAATCGGCTCGCGGGAGCGTGAGCCTTCCTCCGATGTGAGGATGAGCGGCCTCTGATGCGACGTGGAGAGACTTTGCCGGGGGACGGCGAGCTTTGGCGAAACACGAGACGAACGGCTCTCGCATTGGCTTTCGTCCTAGTGGGGCCGTCCCTTGGCCAGGTGCAGAAGTACGCGGGGCTGTGGGGACTGCTTCTGTATATCCTCTTGGTCTTCGGATTTTGGATCTCTGCGCCTCGATTCCTTCGCCAACTGAGGGCTGTCGGATCGGAACGTTGGGCCTATGGGTTCGCCATTGTGGCGGGATTGGGGCTGCTGCTGC
The DNA here is from genome assembly GCA_030550025.1 of Acidobacteriota bacterium. Classification (GTDB taxonomy): domain Bacteria; phylum Acidobacteriota; class Blastocatellia; order HR10; family HR10; genus HR10. Next base: position 280,516 of record JAUQQC010000002.1, read on the forward strand.
TTTTCCACATCCTCTATCCCTTGGCTAACTCGGGGATCGTGGGCGGAGGCAGCGATCGAGACGAAGCATTGAATCTCGGTGCCCGCGAGTTGCTTCAGGGGCGATGCCCCTATCACGTCACGACCTATTTGGGGAATCCGATCGCTCCGCTTCCGGGAGGGGTGGTGCTCTCGCTCCCTTTTGTCGCGCTGGGAAATAGCGCCTACCAGAACTTCTTCTGGCTCGCCATCTTTTTCCTCCTCGCCCGGCGGATCCTGCGCGAGGCCTGGCGCGCGCTTCTTCTCCTCTGGAGCCTCTTTGCGTTCTCACCCGTGCTCTGGCAGCAGATCATCACGGGCAGCGATCTCCCGGCCAATAGCATTGTCGTCTTGACGTTCTCCTGGCTTGTGATCCGTGCTCCCGGGAAGTGGAAACTCGCGGCGGCGCTCTTGCTGGGGGTGGGTTTGGCCTGGCGGACGAATTTCCTGCTCCTTCTGCCGCTTTTGTTCGCGCTCCTTTGGCAAGAGGTTGGAGGGAGGGCGGCGCTCGGGCTCATGGGGCTTGTCGCCGGAGCCTTTGGGAGCCTTGTGCTGCCTTTCGCGCTGCACGCTCCGCATGGAATTTCTCCATTCCTGGAGCAAAACAAGTTCGCTCGCTTCGACGATCTTGTGCCTCATGCGAGTCTTCTTGTTCCTCTGGCAGCAGGGGGGTATGCGCTCGTCAGCTCTCGCGCGAGCGCGGATGTGAGCGCCTTCTTCCGAAAGAGCGCGCTGGTGCTCGCGTTCCCCATCGTGTGCGGTCTCATCCTCGCGACGCTTCAGGCCGGGCGGCTCGATCTGCATCTGACCGATTATGGGGTGAGTTTCTTATTCTTCGGGGGGCTCTCCTGCTGGGCATCACTCCTTCGTGCGCTTCCTGAGAGAGGAGGCGTCCTCATTGCGAGTCCTCTCTTCGCTCGGCGAGTTACGCGTGAGAGGAGTGTGCGCCACGCGACTCGGCCAAGCGTTTGACATGCTCCTTGGCGCTGCCCTACCATTTACACTCCGAGTTGCAGGAGAGGGGGGGGACGTATGACGACGAGGGAGATGACAAGCCACTTGGAAGAAGCCCTCAGCCGATGGGAGGAACAAACGCTTCGCCCCACGCTCGCGCGCCTGCCGGAGCGCGCGGCCGAGTTCACGACGACATCGCTTCGACCGATCAAGCGCTTGTATACCCCACTCGACGTTCAGCATCTCGACTTCGAGCGAGACATTGGCTTCCCGGGCGAGTATCCGTTCACACGCGGCATTCACCCAACGATGTATCGTGGGAAGCTCTGGACGATGCGACAGTTCGCTGGATTTGGCACGGCCTTCGACACGAACAAGCGATTCAAGTATCTCCTGGAGCAAGGGCAGACGGGCCTCTCGGTCGCTTTCGACCTGCCGACGCTCATGGGCTTGGACTCGGATCATCCGCTCGCGGAGGGCGAAGTGGGGAAGTGCGGCGTAGCCGTCTCCAGTCTCGAAGATATGGAGGTCTTATTCGACGGCATTCCGCTGGAAGACGTGACGACCTCGATGACGATCAATGCGCCGGCGGCCGTCATCTTCGCCATGTATCTGGTGGTCGCCGAGAAACAGGGGGCTGATTGGAAGAAGATTTCCGGGACGATTCAAAACGACATCCTGAAGGAGTACATCGCGCAGAAGGAATGGATTTATCCTCCGGCGCCCTCGATGCGCCTGATCGTGGATACGATCGCCTTTTGCACGCGAGAAGTGCCGCGTTGGCATCCCATCTCGATCTCGGGCTATCACATTCGCGAGGCGGGGGCGACGGCCTTGCAGGAGCTGGCGTTCACCTTGCGGGATGGGATCGAATATGTTGAGTGGTGTGTGCGCGCCGGTCTCGATGTGGATGCGTTCGCACCGCGCCTCTCGTTCTTCTTCAACTGCCATAATGACTTCTTCGAGGAGATCGCGAAGTTTCGAGCGGCGCGGAAGGTTTGGGCGCGGGTCATGCGCGAGCGATTCGGCGCGCGCGATCCGCGCTCCTGGATGTGTCGCTTCCACACGCAGACGGCCGGGTGCAGCTTGACGGCGCAGCAGCCGTACAACAATGTCGTGCGCACGACGATCCAGGCGCTCGCTGCCGTGCTCGGCGGGACGCAGAGCCTCCACACGAACGCTCTGGATGAGGCGCTCGCCCTGCCGACGGAATTCACGGCCATGCTTGCGCTTCGCACGCAGCAGATCATCGCGCATGAATCGGGTGTCGTGAACACGGTGGATCCGTTGGCCGGGAGCTATTTCGTCGAGGCTTTGACCAACGAGATGGAGCAAGGGTGCTACGAATACTTTGAGAAGATCGACGCCATGGGGGGGATGATCGCGGCCATCGAGCGTGGTTTCCCGCAGAAGGAGATTCAGGAGGCGGCCTATCGGTACCAGCAGGCCGTGGATCGGCGGGAGAAGATCATCGTTGGCGTCAACGAATACGTCTTGGAGAAGGAGCCGATTGAGGTCCCCATTCTCTACATTGATGAATCGGTCGCGGAGATTCAGAAGGAGCGGTTGCGGCGCTTGCGCGCGCAGCGCGACAATACGAGAGTACGACGCACGCTAGAGGCTTTGAAGGAAGCCGCGCGCGGCACCGAGAATACGATGCCGTACATCCTCGAATGCGTGCGCGCCTATGCGACGCTCGGGGAGATCTGCGACGCCCTGAAGGAGGTCTTCGGGGAGTATCAAGAGCCGCCGTTTTGATCGCGGATCCTTCCTGGGCGACCTCACGGCGAGCTATGGGAGAGCGTAAGATTCGCGTGCTCATCGCCAAGCCCGGCTTGGACGGGCATGACCGAGGCGCGAAAGTCGTCGCGCGGGCCCTGCGCGATGCGGGCATGGAGGTGATCTACACGGGGCTTCGACAAACGCCGGAGCAGATCGTCACGGCAGCGCTTCAGGAGGACGTGGATGTCATTGGCCTCTCCATCCTCTCCGGAGCTCACATGACGCTTGTCCCGCGCGTGATGCAACTCCTTCAGGAGAAGGGGCTTCAGGACGTCGTCGTCTTCGTGGGCGGGATCATCCCACAGGAAGACATCCCGAAGCTGAAGGCCTTGGGCGTAGCCGAAGTCTTCCTGCCGGGGACGCTGCTGGAGCAGATCGTGCACGTGGTGCGGCAGAGCGTGAAGCGGTCGCTGCAGACGTCGGAATGAGCGCACTTGAGGGATTCGCGCGCCAATGAGCGCTCGGTCAGTGAGCGTCCCCTTACGCTTGGGGGGTGAGCGCTGCTTTCGCTCTTCCGAAGGGAGGGTGACGATGACGGATATTCTCGTGGTCGTCCTTTTTGCAGTCGGCTATGGGCTCCTCATGCGGTACGTTCTTCCCCGGCTCGGCGTGCCGACGTGACTCTCGCGCACCGTGTGCGCCGAGGATCGGCCGTCGCGTGAGGCGGGGAAGTCACCGGAGAAGCGATAGGGCATGTCGGCATCCGGAGATGACGTCCGCATCGGCATTCATGCTTCGATCTCGGGAGAACTACCCAATGCGTTGCGGGAAGCGGCCGGGTTGGGGTGCCGGACCGTGCAGCTCTTCTCGCGTAATCCTCGCGGGTGGGAAGCGCGCGCGCTCGAAGTGGCGGAGATTCGCGCCTTTCGCCGCGAACGCGAGCGACTCGGGCTGGATCCCGTCATCATTCACGCCCCTTATCTTCTTAACCTCGCGGCGGCGACCCCCCAAGTGAGGGAGCGGTCCATTCGGGCTCTTCGGCAAGAGATCAAGCGCGCTCTTCAATTGGGTGCCGATTATCTCGTCCTCCATCCGGGGAGCACTCTCGGTCGCTCCATCGAGGATGGGATTCGCGCGTGCGCGCGCGCCATCCGGCGGGCGGTGTGGGACGCGGCCGTGGATTCGCTCTGCCTCTTGCTAGAGAACACGGCCGGTCAGGGGCATCAGATCGGATGGCGGTTCGAACATCTGGCGGCGCTTCTCGAAGAGGTGGGAGAACTCCCGGTTGGGATCTGTCTGGACACGGCGCATGCGTTCGCCGCCGGGTATGATCTGGCGACCGAAGCGGGATTCGCCGAAATGCTCGCCCAGTTGCGAGCGACCGTGGGCTTGGAGCGCGTGCGCGTCCTCCATCTCAACGATACGCGCGTGGCGTGCGGAGGGCGTGTGGATCGGCATTGGCATATCGGCGAGGGGAATCTCGGTGCGGAGGCGCTACGTCGAATCCTCACGAGCGCCGCTTTCCGCGGATGCCCGTTCATCCTCGAAACGCCAAGGAAGACCGTGGAGGACGATCGTCGGAATCTCGCGCGCGTCCGCGCCTGGGTTGCTCCCAATGGATGAATATGCTAGTCTATCGCGCGAATCCGATGGACGGTGAGGGAAGTGCGAGCACGGTGAGCGCTCAGGCGGATGGGATCACGTGAGGCGCAAAGCCCGCACATGGCGATCATTCATCTCCCCTTCGGCATTAAATGGAGGACATCCCTTCGTGCCGAGGAGATGCGATCTCGTCCTTCGCGGGGCGATCGAGATGAAACTCTATCGCCTCTCGGAGCGTAGCTTTTGGCATGACGATCAAGAAGGGGGAAGGCGTATGAGGAAGCGGATGTTCAACGAACTTCTCGCGGGGGTTGGGATCCTGACCCTGACGATGGGGACCTTGAAGATGACGTGGGCACAGCAGCCGTCCTCTTCGTCGGGGCAGCAGGAGGCGACCCGACCTCAAGTCATCCTGGAACGGGTGAAACCACTTCGCGTGCCGCGCGTGGGCGTCAATCCGGATCAGCTTCTGTATCTCTCCCTGCATGATGCGATCCTGAAGGCTTTGGAGAACAACAATCAGATTCAGATCGAACGCATGAGCGTGCAATCGAGCGAGCAAAGCCTTCTGGCGGCGCGCGGGGCTTACGACATTCTCTTTGGTTTCGACACCACGGGGACGACGGCGACGCGGCCCAGCACCAGCTCTTTCACCACCGGCGCGGATAATCCGGCGTTCACCAATCGGCAGCTCAACTATAACTTGTCGGTCCAGCAACTGCTGCCGACCGGTGGGAGCTGGCGCTTTCAGATCCTGAACACGCGCCAGACGACCGATCAGGTCTTCGTCTCGCGCTTCTTGGGCATCGAGAGCCGCGATTCGGCCGTCGCGTTCAACCCTTCGTTCGTGAGCACCGTGCAGTTTGAGTTGCGCCAACCATTGTTCCGAAACTTCCGCATGGATCAAACGCGGCGGCAGATCGAGATCGCGAAGCGAGCGCTCGATCTCTCCGACAGCCAATTCCGGCAGCGCGTGATCGAGATTATCACGCAGGTGCAGAACGCCTATTGGGATCTCGTCTTCGCCATCCGCAATGTGGAGATCGCCGAGCAATCGCTCGCGTTGGCGAAGGCGAATTTAGAGAACAATCGGCGGCAGGTTCAGGCTGGGACGCTGGCACCCATCGAATTGGCGCAGTCGGAGGCCGAGGTGCAGCGTCGGACGCAGGAGGTGACGGCGGCCATCGGGCAGGTCACCGTCGCTGAGAACGCGCTCAAGAATCTGATCCTCGGCGATCCGAACTCGCCGGAATGGTCGGCCAACATCGTCCCGACGGAGAGCATCGACTTCCTGCCGCCGGCCGTGGACTTCGAGAGCGCGCTGCGGATGGCGCTTCAGAATCGTCCGGAGCTGGAGCAATTGCGCTTTCGGAGGGCGCAAAACGAGATCGATCTGAAATACTTTCGGAACCAGATGCGCCCGCAGATCGATCTGGTGGCCACGTATGGGAGCTCGGGCTTGGCGGGAACACCGACGATGGTGACGCGCATCAAGGTGGATGAGGAGGGCAATCCGATCACGGATCCGGAGACGGGAGAGCCCGTCCTGGAGCGCGTCCCGCGCGATGTGCCCCCGCGCTTCATCGGCGGGGCGGCCAAAGCCCTGCGCACGGCGTTCTCGAACGATTTTCGCTCTTACAGCTTTGGCCTTTCGTTCAGCTTCCCCTTGCGGAATCGAACGGCCGAGGGGAATTTCGGCGCGGCGTTGGCGCAGCGGCGCAGCCTCGATTTTCAAGAGCGGCAGTTGATCCAGCAGATCAGCGTCGAAGTTCGGAACGCGTTGCAGCAGGTGGAGGTTGCCCGCCAGAATATCGAGGCCGCGCGCGCTGAGCGGATTGCGCGCGAGCGTCAGCTGGAGGGCGAGCAGAAGAAGTTCGAGGCCGGGCTCTCGACGACCTTCTTCGTCCTACAATTCCAGAACTTCCTGGCCGCCGCGCGGGCGCAGGAGTTGCAGGCGCTGGTCAACTACAACAAAGCGATCGCCAATCTCCAGCGCGTGATGTCCACGACGCTAGACGCGTACAATATCAAGATCTCCGCGCAGTCCGGCAGATGACGATTCTGGGAGGTCTCGTCGCCCGGGGCGAGGCCTCTCCCTCACGTATTCCCCGCGCTGGGGCCGATTGGGGCTCCGCCACCCGCGTATGAAGATCTCGGCCACGCTCATCGCCGGCAATGAAGAGGATCGGATCGGCGACGCGCTGGCGTCCGTCGCGTGGGCGGATGAGATCATCGTCGTCGTGGATGCCCGCAGCACGGATCGTACGGCGGAGATCGCTCGACAGTATACGGACCGCGTCTTCGTGCATCCCTGGTCCGGCTACGCCGCGCAGAAGCGATTTGCCCAGGAGCAAGCCACGCACGAATGGATCTTCTCCCTCGATGCCGACGAGCGCGTCTCGCCCGAATTGTGGCACTCGATCGAACAGTTGAAGCGCGAAGGGCCGCGACATGACGGCTATCGCGTCGCGCGCCGCGCCTGGTATCTTGGACGGTGGATCCAACATAGCGGCTGGTACCCGGATTATCAGCTGCGCCTCTATCGCCGCGATCGGGCTCGATGGGTGGGCGAGTACGTCCATGAATCCGTGCGCGTCGAAGGGAGCGTGGGGACGCTCAAGGGGGATCTCTGGCATCTGACGCGGCGCAGCTTGAGCGAACATCACGAGGTCTTGAACCGCTACACGACGCTCGCAGCCGAAGAAGCCTTCGCCCATGGGAAGCGCGCTGGGTGGTTCGCCCTGTGCGTGCGACCGCTGCTGGCCTTCCTGCGGAGTTATGTGCTCCGGCAGGGCTTTCGCGATGGGATTCCCGGGCTGGTGATTTCGGGCTTTGCCGCCTACTATGTCTTCCTCAAGAATGCCAAGCTCTGGGAGCGCGCGCACTTTCCCCAAGGATGGGGACATCCACCCACGATGGGATAGCTCACGCGGTCGCGCCCAAGAATTCCAGGACGGCGCGGTTGAAGGCGTCGGCTTGTTCGAGGAAGACGGCGTGTCCAGCGCCTTCGATGATGTGCAATCGGGCATTGGGGATTCGCGCGGCGAGATTCCGCGAATTCTCCGGCGGGATCAAGATGTCCGCATCCCCGGTGACGATGAGCGTCGGCGATTGGATCGTGGAGACTCGATCTTCGGTATTGAAGGCCATCACGGCTTGAATCTGCGCAAGGAACGTTTGCTCGGAGATCGGATGGGCGAGCCGGCGCCGCACAAGGTCCTCCACCTCATCAGGATGTTCGGAGAGGAATCGCGGCGTGAAGGCGATGGGCAAGCCCGCCCGCACGCGCTCTTCGGTGTTCAACCCATCCGGGGAGAGAAACGCCTGTACGATCTCCGGTGCAGCGGGGACATGGTTCGGACCTCCGAAGCTCGTGCACACGAGGACGAGCCGCTCGACGAGCGCAGGATAAGCTAAAGCCAGCTCTTGCGCGATGAATCCCCCCATCGAGGCGCCGAGGACGTGAGCCCGTTCGATCCCGAGCGCCCTGAGCAATGCCGCGGCATCCTCGGCGAGCGTGCGCATTGTGAAAGGGGCCTCGCCCAACTCCGAGGCCCCGATCCCTCGGTTGTCGAAGACGATCGTTTGAAAGTGGGGGGAGAAGGCCGGGATTTGCTTATACCAAATCCAGCTCCCCACGCCGAGCCCGGCAATCAGTAGCAGCGGCGTGCCGGTCCCATACGTCTCGTAGTAGAGCCGAACGCCGTTGGCTAGGACCGTCGGCACTGCTACATCAGCTCTTCGATCAACTCCTCGAAGACGGCGCGCTCCGGCCGCAAGGGGTGACGCACAAGTGGCCCTTTTCGCAAGGCCGGTTCGCTGTCCTCGTAGATCGGATGCTCGTCTTTGTAAAAGAGGCCGATGGGGATGCGATCGCCCCACTCGAAGGATTTCTGAAGCGCCGCCATGACGTCGGACGGATCATACCCGGGCTCTTCTTCAAGCTTATAGACGCGTTGCTTGAACCATGGATAGGTATTGACCTTATTGTAGGTCACACACGGGCTGAAAACATCTATGAGCGCGAATCCGCGGTGCGCGATCCCTCCAGCGATCAGCTGCGCCAGGTGCTCGGGTTCTCCCGAGAAGCCGCGCGCGACGTAGGTCGCTCCGGAGACGAGCGCCAACGCGATGGGATTGATCGGCGGCTCCGCGTTCCCGCGTGGTGTGGATTTTGTCCGCACGTCTTTCATCGTCGTCGGCGACGCTTGCCCCGTGGTGAGGCCGTAGATTTGGTTGTTCATCACGACGTAGGTGATATCGATGTTCCGGCGCATGGCGTGGATGAAATGCCCGATGCCGATGCCGTACCCATCCCCATCGCCGCCGGTGACGACGACGTGCAGCTCGTGATTGGCGAGTTTGATCCCCTGGGCCACGGCGACGGCGCGTCCATGAAGGCTGTGAACGCCATAGGCGTGAATGAAGCCCGGCAGGTTCGAGGAGCAACCGATGCCGGAGACGAGCACCAGGTCTTTCGGCTTGATGCCGAGCTTTCCAGCAGCCATCTTCACAGCTTTCAGAACCCCGAAATCCCCGCAGCCCGGACACCAATCGGGATCAACTGGTCCCGCATACGTCTCAATCGGAAGCTCAATGACGGTCGCCATACTTCTCCTCTCCTTCAGGATGCCGATTCCTCTGGTTGCCAGTGATAGGTCGAACCGGTCTCGACGCCGATGAGCAATCGCCCGCGCCTCCGTCCCGTCTCGCGCGAGAGGATCTCCACGTCCCAGATGGGCTCTTGGAATCCATCGCGCTCGAGGCGGAAGATACGCCCAGGGCGCGCATCGTCGTCCAGATGGGTGCGGATGTAGTGAGCGGCGATCTCGCGCGCTTCGTCTTCGGTGACATCGAGCGGGCGTGGCTTCCCCTCAAGGATCGCCTTCACTTGCTCAACGATCTGATGGGGCTCAAACGGTTCGCCATCGTACTTGCGAATGTGCGCATCCACGGAGATGCCCGTCTCCGCCCTCAAGTAGCGTGCGAACTGCCCGCTGTAATTCGCCTCGACGCAGATCGTCTTCCGGCAGCGCCGTAAGATCTCGGCTACTTCGCAGGCATGGAAGGGGAAGAGGTATTTGATGTGCAGGTGATTGGCGCGAATCCCCTGCTGGGCGAGTTTCTCGACGACTTCTCGAATGACGCCCTTGGTCGAGCCCCAGCCGATCAGCGTCACGTCGGCGTCCTCCGGTCCTTCGAGCACAGGCGGCGGAAGTTCGCGGAGGACGGCTTCGAGCTTGCGCATTCGCTTCTCGTGGATCTTGCGTCGCACCGGAGGAGACGTGAAGACGTCGCTGATCAAGATGCCTTCCTCATCGTGATCATCCGTGGCGGCGACGTGCATCGCGCCTTCAGTCCCCGGAAGCGCGCGGGGGGAGATGCCCGAGCGCGTGAACGCATAGCGCTTGTATTTCCCCTGGGATTCATCCCATTCGGCCACCAGCTCTCCGCGCTCGATGGGGACATCATAGCGCAGGGCGTCGGGCTCGATCGTCTCCGGATGCTCGCTGAGCAGCAGGTCGCTCATGATGATCACGGGCAGCTGATACTTCTCGGCGAGATTGAACGCTTCGACGACCGTCGCGAAGCAATCCGCCACATCTCCCGGAGCGATGATCACGCGCGGATAATCGCCTTGCGAAGCGCCGAAGACCTGATTGAGATCACCCTGCTCGGTCTTCGTCGGCAAGCCCGTTGAAGGCCCTCCGCGCTGCACCTCAATGACGACCACGGGCGCCTCGATCATCCCCGCTTGTCCGATCGCCTCCGTCATCAGGGCGAAACCGCCGCCCGATGTCCCGCACATAGCGCGGACGCCCGCATATCCGGCCCCGATCGCCATATTCACGACGGCCAACTCATCCTCGCACTGCTTGACGACGATGCCGCAGCGCTCGGCGTGAGCGGCCATCCAGTGCAAGATCGAGGAGGCTGGCGTCATCGGATACGCCGAATAGAACTTGCATCCGGCCGTCACGGCCCCGATGGCGAAAGCCTCGTTCCCCGTGATGAAGGGCCGACGAACGCGCGTGAACGTCCACGTGTAGCCGAGCGGGACGAAATGCTCCTTCGCATAGTCATATCCCGCTCGCGCGATGGCGACGTTCTGATCAATGACGGCCTGCCCTTTGTGCTTGAACGTATCGGTGAGCACGCTCACTGCCGTCTCGAAATCCAATCCGATCAGAAAGAGCAGGGCGCCGAGCGCCACCGTGTTCTGCATGACTGGCGGGACCTTTCCAAGCGGCTTCGTGATCGCGGAGACCGGCAGCGGGACCGGCAACACGTTGTCCCGCAAAAGCGTCGGATCGAGCTTCAGCTTGTCGGAATTGTAGAGGATGGCCCCGCCAGGTTCGACCTCGCGGGCATGGCGCTCGATCGAATCCTGATTCAGGGCGATGAGGACGTTCAGGTGATCTCCGTGAGAAGTCAACTTCTTCTCCCCAATTCGAACGCGTAGCCAGATGTGCCCGCCGCGGATGACGGATTGGTAGCTGTTGTAGGCGTAGACGTACAGGCCCAATCGAGCGGCCGTCTTGGCCAGGGTATCCCCCGTCTTATCCAGCCCATCGCCGGCCGCTCCGCCAATGCCGACGGTGACTTCTCGCATGGTTTCCTCTCCTCGTTCAAGGATGATGAGAGCAGACGAGGCGATAGCTCGTATGATCCCCCCATCGCCGGGATACAGATTTGTTCCCCTCACCTCGCTTCACGATCAAGCCACAATGATAGGCCCTTCCCTCGCACGCGTCAAGCGGAGGCACGCCCTTTCGCCCAAGCTGCGCGGCACCCCGAGGATGGGGACGGATCGTGCTATACTGACGCGTATGGCACCGTGGGGCATCTATGTGCACATTCCGTTTTGCCCGTACAAATGCGCGTATTGCGACTTCGACTCGGGCGTCTATCCGGAGCCAATGGTCTCCGCCTATCTCTCGGCCTTACGGGAGGAGATCGGGCGAATGAGCGCTGCCTTCAGCTCCGACGATCTCGTGGCGGATACGATCTATATCGGCGGCGGGACGCCTTCTCTGCTTGATCCGGAAACGCTTGAGGATCTCCTTCGAACCATTCGTCGCCATTTCCTCGTCCGGTCGGAAGCGGAGGTCACGCTCGAAGCGAATCCGGGGACGATCACAGCGGAGAAGGCGCGGGCGTTCCGTCAGCTTGGCGTGAATCGCGTGAGCCTTGGGGCACAGACCTTCTCCGAGCGCGAACTCGACGTGCTCGGGCGCCGTCATACGGTGGAGCAGATCGCGGAATCCGTCGCGCTTCTGCGGGAAGCTGGCGTGGAGAATCTGAACCTGGACCTGATCATCGGGATCCCTGGCCAAAGCTTGAGAAGTTGGGAGCAGACGATGGATCGCGCCTTCTCGCTGCGGCCGACACATCTTTCGGTCTACATGTTGGAGGTTCACGGGGGGACACCGTTGGCGGCTCAATTGGCGCGCGGCATCCTCGTCGAACCGGACGAGACGCTCACCGTTCAAATGTACGATCGGTTTCTCGAGCGAGCCGAAGCCGAAGGATTTGCGCACTATGAGATCTCGAACTTCTGCCGTCCGGGATTTGCCTCTCGACACAATCTCAAGTATTGGTCCGACGAGCCGTACCTCGGCTTTGGCTGCAGTGCGCATTCGTACGATTTCCGAGAGCGACGATGGAATCTGGCGACGCCGCGAGCCTATGTGGAGGCGATGCGCGAGCGAGGGGAAGCCATCGCAGGTCGAATCCCCATGACCGAGCAGCGGCGGATCGAAGAGGCGCTCATACTCGGGCTGCGCCGACGTTCGGGGGTGGACCTTCGCGCCTTTCGAGACCGCTATGGCGTGGACGTCCTCGACCGCTACGGCGATCAGCTGGCGCCGCTGTGCGAGGCCGGGCTTGTGGAGATTGGCGGAGGCATCCTTCGTCTCACGCGAAAGGGCTTGGTCCTGGCCAACGAGGTGTTTGCCGTCTTCGTCTGAGGTCGGGTACATTTACCCCCTCACGAAGATACTGGGAGGGGAAGATGCGGTTCATCGATCTTCGCAGCGACACCGTGACGCGGCCGACGCCGGAGATGCGCGAGGCGATGGCCAGCGCCGAGGTCGGTGACGATGTCTATCTGGAAGATCCGACGGTGAATCGGTTGCAGGAGCGCGCGGCTGAGATCTTTCGGAAAGAGGCGGCGCTCTTCGTCCCCTCGGGGACGATGGGGAACCAGATCTGCGTGAAAGTGCACACGCGGCCGGGACAGGAGGTGATCCTCGAAGAGAGGAGCCACATTTACAACTTCGAGATGGCGGCGATGGCCGTGATCTCGGGGACACTCCCGCGCGTCGTGCGGGGGCGCGATGGGCTTCTGGACTGGCCGACGATCGAAGCAGCGCTGAGCCCGGCGGTCTATTATCGCGCGCCGACGGGGTTGATTTGTCTGGAGAATACGCATAATCTGGCGGGGGGGACAGTCCTGCCCTTGGAAACGGCGCGCGAGATCTGCGCACGCGCCCATGAGCGCGGCGTGCCTGTGCATCTGGATGGGGCGCGCTTGTTCAATGCCGCCGTGGCGTGTGGGCGATCGGTCGCGGAGCTGGCAGAGCCCTTCGATTCCGTGATGGTGTGCCTCTCGAAGGGGCTCGGCGCTCCGGTCGGCTCGCTCATCCTCGGTTCACGCGCGTTCATAGAGGAAGCGCGCGCCGTGCGCAAGATGCTCGGCGGAGGGATGCGACAGGTGGGCGTTCTCGCCGCTGCCGGATTGATCGCCTTGGAGAAGATGCCCGCGCGCCTTATCGAGGATCACGAGAACGCCCGTCTGCTCGCTCGTGGTTTAGCCGAACTCCCGGGACTCGCGCTCGATCCCGAGAAGGTCCAGACGAACATCGTCATCGTGGACGTCGCAGCGACCGGATGGACGGCCGCGGAGTTCGCCGAACGACTTCGAGCGCAGGGAGTTCTGGTCGGCAGCCTCGACGCGACGACCGTTCGCTTCGTGACGCATTACGAGGTCAGCCGCGACGACTGCCTGACGGCGCTTCGCCTCATTCGCGAGGTCCTTCTGGAAGCTCCGGGGGCGAGAGCTGAGTGCTCCGATGCCGAGGAGGGGGATCATCACCATTGATGGACCAGCCGGATCGGGCAAGAGTACGGTGGGACGGCTCTTGGCCCAACGGCTCGGCTACCTCTACATGGACACGGGCGCGATGTATCGCGCGCTCGCGTGGAAAGCCCTTCACCTGGGGATCGCCCTGGAGGATTCGGCGGCACTCACGCGTTTGGCTGAGGCTTCGCGCATTGCGCTCTCGGGAGATCCCGAACACGTGCGCGTCACCATTGATGGACGCGACGTGACCGAAGCGATCCGCTCTCCGGAAGTCAGCCGCGCCGCTTCCCTCATCGCGACGATCGAAGGCGTTCGTCGAGCGATCGTCGCCGCGCAGCGCGAGATGGGACGAGGTGGCGGCGTCGTGCTCGAAGGCCGAGATACAGGGACGGTCGTCTTCCCGGATGCCGATGTGAAATTCTTCTTGGACGCGCGCCCCGAGGTGCGCGCTCGACGACGGTTGGAGCAAGAGCGCGCGCAAGGCCGTGATGTCTCTTTCGAGGAGACGTTGCGGGAGACGCTCGAGCGCGATCGTCGGGATCAAGAGCGCTCTGCTTCCCCCCTTCGTCAGGCGGAGGATGCCTTCTACCTCGATTCCTCCGACATGAGCGTGGAGGAGGTCCTGGAGCGCATGCTGGAGATCATCCGGCAGCGGCTATCCGGGGAGGCATCGTCTCGTCCCCCTCACTCATGAGGGGGGCGCCCGCGCCTCCGAGAGCAAAGATCCACTTTCGGGAGGAAGCGTCCGACCGATCGCGCGTACGCTCGATAGGCTTCACCGTAGCGCGCCAAGAGGACGCGCTCTTCAGCCTGCGCTCGCAACGCGTTTCCGATCATGGCGGCAATGGCGCTTAGGAGGAAGAGCGCGCAGGGGACCAGCAGGAAGGTCCCCACGTAAAGCGCTTGCAAGCCCGTGTAGAGGGGATGTCGGACGGAGCGATATGGCCCGTGCCGGATGAGGCGATGCCCGACGATGAGGCGAGGACGAAGATCGAAGGACGAACCCAGAGAGAGCGTGGCCCATATGACCAATCCGTGACCGCCGACGAGAAGCCCACCCCCCACGCGGGGGAAGAAGAGGTTCCGGGAGAGCGCTTGAAAAAGCGGCCACGTGGGATTCGCCGCATAGCCGAGGGAACCGAGGAACCATCCGGCATATCCGAGGAACGAGAGCGCGAGTCCGAGGCGTGGGACGGCCGTCGAAGCGATGACCTCATTCGCTCCTCCCCGCTGCGCCCGTCGAAGAAATCGCCATGTGGTGAACCAGAGGAGGACCTGTATGCCCGCGCTCGCGGCGAGGATCGCTCGGATCATGGGCGGCGCCTCAGAAGGGGAGAAGGGATGCGCCCCGCGCGCCGTCCTGAGGACGCCGAGCGCGCGGGGACGGTTCTCGCTCATGAGCATCCGGTCGTCCCGCCGCAATTGAAGCAGCGGTAACATGAACCGTTGCGCACCATGATGGCCCCGCAGTCCGGGCACACGGGGGCATCGGCCTGGTTCATGTACGTGTCGCGCGCGCTCAGGGCTCCTTGTCGCTCCTCGGCACTAGAGGAGCGTTCCACTTCGGCGGCGAGCCGCGCGCGCACCTGAGGCGTCAGCACACCCAGCTGCGCTTGCGTCTCCGCATCCAGGAATTGCGAGGCGAGCCAACGGAAGATGTAGTCCACGAGCGATTTCGCCACGCGAATCTCCGGATTGGTCGTCACCCCCGAGGGTTCGAAGCGCATGTGGCTGAACTTCCGCACGAGGACTTCCAGAGGAACGCCGTACTGCAGGGCGATGGAGATCGCCGTCGCAAAAGCATCCATCAGGCCGGAGATCGTGCTCCCTTCCTTGGCGACGGTGACGAAGATCTCCCCGGGACTGCCGTCCTCGTACATGCCTACGGTGATATAGCCATCGTGGATCGATCCATCTTGCGTCGTGATCGTGAAATGATGCGTGATCGCCCGGCGGGTATCGGGCAATCGGCGCCGAATCGGACGATGCGACGCTCCAGAGGCCGTCGCCTCCGCGACTTTTCTCTCATCGGCCTGGGACTGAACGCGCTCCCTCTCGCCCGTCGAGAGCGGCTGCGCGCGTTTGGACCCATCGCGATAAATGGCGATGGCCTTGAGTCCCATCTTCCAGGCGTCAATGAAGAGCCGTTCGATCTCCTCGACCGTGATGTCGTGCGGGAGATTACACGTCTTGCTGATCGCTCCACTCAAGAAAGGCTGCACGGCGGCCATCATCCGCACATGGCCCATGTAATGAATCGAACGCCGCCCATTGGCCGGACGAAAGGCGCAATCGAAGACCGGCAGGTGCTCCTCCTTAAGATGCGGGGCGCCTTCGATCGTCCCGCGCTCCTCCAGATACGCCATGATCTCGCGGATCTGCCCTTCCTCGTAACCCAATCGCCGAAGGGCGCGTGGGACCGTTTGGTTGACGATCTTGATGACGCCGCCGCCAACGAGCTTCTTGTATTTGACCAAGGCGATGTCGGGCTCGATCCCCGTCGTATCGCAGTCCATCATGAACGAGATCGTCCCCGTTGGAGCGAGCACGGTCACCTGCGCATTGCGATACCCGTAGAGTTCGCCCAGGCGAAGCGCTTCGTCCCAGACCTCCTCAGCCGCCGCCATCAAATCCGGAGGGATCAGTCGGCGGTCAATACGGGAGAGGCTCTCGCGATGCTTGCGCATGACGCGGAGCATGGGATCGCGATTGATTGCGAAACCAGCGAAGGGACCCATACGCTCGGCGATCAGCGCCGAGGTCAGATAGGCCTGTCCAGTCATCAAGGCCGTGATCGCTGCCGCATACGCCCGCCCCTCCTCGGAATCGTACGGGAGGCCGCGCGACATGAGGAGGGCGCCGAGATTGGCATAGCCCAAGCCGAGTTGCCGAAAGGCGATGGCATTGTGCGCGATCTTCGGCGTCGGGTAGCTCGAATTCCCGACGATGATCTCCTGCGCCAAGATCATGACCGAAACGGCGTGCCGAAATGCCTCGATATCGAACTCGCCATCCGGGCGGAGGAATCTCATCAGGTTGAGCGAGGCTAAGTTACAGGCGCTGTCGTCCAAGTGCATGTACTCCGAGCACGGGTTACTGGCATTGATTCGCCCGCTGTTCGGACAGGTGTGCCAGTCATTGATCGTCGTATCGAACTGCATTCCCGGATCGCCGCACTCCCAAGCCGCTTGCGCGATCTGGTGCAGGATCTCACGCGCGCGCAGCACCTCCACGACTTCTCCGGTCGTGACGGCGCGCAACGGCCATTCGCGATCCTCGAGCACCGCGCGCATGAACTCGTCCGTCACGCGGACGGAGTTGTTGGCGTTCTGATACTGGATCGAGATCCAACCTTCGGAATCGAGGGAAGACATGTCGTATCCCGCTTCAGCGAGCGCGTAGGCCTTCCGCTCTTCCTTCGCCTTGCACCAGATGAATTCGAGGATGTCGGGGTGATCCACATTGAGCACGACCATCTTGGCCGCGCGCCGCGTCTTCCCCCCACTTTTGATCGTCCCGGCGATAGCGTCCGCACCGCGCATGAAGGAGACGGGGCCCGACGCCCTCCCCCCTTTGGAGAGGTACTCCTTCGAGGAGCGGAGCTTCGAGAGATTGATCCCCGATCCCGATCCGCCTTGGAAGATCTTGCCCTCGGTCTTGTACCACTCCAGGATGGAATCCATGCTGTCCTCAATGGAAAGGATGAAGCAGGCCGAGCATTGCGGATGGGGCTCGACGCCCACGTTGAACCACACGGGGCTATTGAACGAGGCCATTTGATGCAACAGGAGATAGGTCAGCTCAGCGCGGAAGGTCTCGGCAATCTCAAGAGCGGTGAAATAGCCGCCTTTGATCCCCCATTCTGTGAGCGTGTTGACGACGCGTCCAATCAATTGGCGTACGCTGGACTCTCGCTCGGGGGAGCCGAGCCGTCCGCGAAAATATTTCTGCGCGACGATGTCGGTCGCCAGCTGCGACCAGAAGGCCGGGAATTCCACATCCGTTTGTTCGAAGACGACCGAGCCATCGCTGCCGAGGATACGCGCCGTCCGTCGCTCCCACGGGACTTCGTCGAAAGGATGTATGCCCGGACGCGTGAAGAACCGTTGGATCAGAGCACGATCGCCGAAGGACACAGGACTGATCTCTTCTCGCTTCTGCATAGGTCGTCCTCCTTACGTTGAGCGTATCTTCGCACCGCGGCCACCTGGCGCGCCCGAGGGCTCCCTCGCCCTCACCTCCGACTCCGGGGCTCTCACGGGAAAAAGCCCCCTCTTGATTTCACGCGCTCTCTTTGGCTGCGGCGACGCCGGTCGAACCGCTCACCAGCGTGACGGCCCCTAGTGTATGCACAATATGCTGGCTTGTCAAGAGAAAAGATCACAAGATATTGTGGTCTTGGCTAAGCGGCGCCGTCTCAAGGACATGCCCTCTTTGGCCGGCCTGTCGGCGTGGAGGCCCTCGATCGGCTTTACCGGGACTTGGGAGATCTGTCAGACTAAACCTTGGTTCTTCCGACGCTTGGAGCCTCGGGGATGATGTGGCGGCTTTACGCAGCGGCGTTTGAGTTGTTGGAAAGCGCGTCCTCCACAGTGGGGCGCTCGCCACGGGCCACGCGCGGGTGGACGCTCAACGAGCTGGTACGACGGCTCTCCGCGAGCTTTCCCATGGCCCGGAAGCGCGAGATCGTCCGCCTCGTGCGGGAATTGGTGGCGTTGGGTGTGCTTCGTCGGCGAGGACGGCGGTACGTTCGCGTCCCGCACGTCGCCTTTGTGGTCGGGACGTTGAAGCGGCCGCGGCGTGGATTGAGCCTCGTGACGCCGGAGGGGGAGATCGCCCAACGGAAGTACGGAGAGGTTCGCGTGCGCGAGTCGCAGGTGGGGACGGCCGGGCATGGAGATCGTGTGCTCGTGCGTGTCCTCGGGAGAAGTTCAAAGGGGGCATCCGAAGGGGTGTGGGAAGGGCGGGTCGAGAGAGTGCTCGAGCGCGTTCATGTGCTTGTGGTCGGCCGCTTCATGCGAACCCCCTACGTGGGGTACGTCATCCCCTTGGATGAACGATTCCCGTACGAGATCGAAGTGGCGCCGGAGGATTCCTTGGACGCCGAAGAGGGGCAGATCGTCGTCGTCGAACTGCTTCGTCCTTCTGCAGCGCATCATCCACCGGTTGGACGGGTCATCGAAGTCCTCGGTCGAGATGGCGATCCTGGGCTGGATGAGGAGATCGTCATCCACAAGTATCGGTTGCCCGTTCGCTTCTCGGAGGCGGCGCGGCGCGAAGCCGCTGCGCTGCTTCCCATCGAGGGGGATGCGCATAAGCGGCGGGATCTCCGCGGATGGCTGACTGTGACCATTGATGGCGAATCCGCCCGCGATTTCGACGATGCGGTGAGCATCGAGCGTCTGCCGGACGGCTCGTATGTGTTAGGCGTTCACATCGCCGACGTGAGCCATTACGTGCTGGAGGGGAGCGCGCTCGATGCGGAGGCGTATGAGCGCGGCACATCCGTGTATTTCCCGGAGCGCGTCCTGCCGATGCTACCGGAGGCGCTCTCGGAGGACCTCTGCTCGCTCAAGCCTGGAGTGGATCGCCTCGCGCTCTCCGTCCTGATGAAGCTCGATCGGCGTGGGGAGCTTCTCGCCTACGAGTTATGCGAGAGCGTAATTCGGAGTCGAGCCCGGTTGACCTATACCTTCGTCAACGAGGCGCTCGCCGGACGCGCCCGATCCCTTTCGGGCGTCGTCTCCATGCTCGATGAAGACCTCCTCCCACGTCTTCTCGGCGCGCTGAGGGCGATGGCCGAACTCGCGCCAATCCTCATCGCGCGACGTCAGGAGCGCGGAGCCATCGACTTCGATCTCCCGGAGCCGGTCGTGCTCTTCGACGACGAAGGGCGAATCGGCGGGATCGTGCGCGCGGAGCGAAACCTCGCGCATCGCATGATCGAGGAGTTCATGATCCTAGCGAATGAGACGGTCGCGCGGCACCTCACCGAGCGCAACGTGCCGATGATCTATCGCGTGCACGAGCCTCCGGAGGAAGAGCGCGTGAGGGAATTCCTAGCCTTGGTGAGAGCACTTGGGGTCTCGATCCCGCGCCGTGGCCTTCGCGAAGCGCGGGATTTTCAACAGCTCGTCCGTCAATTCGCCGGTCGGCGTGAAGGCGGTGTCCTTTCGCTCCTGCTCTTACGCTCGTTCCGACCGGCCGTCTACACGACGGTGAATCGAGGCCATTTCGGACTGGCGCTAGAATGTTATACGCACTTCACGTCGCCCATCCGCCGCTATCCGGATGTGATCGTCCATCGCGCGCTGCGCCGCCTCCTTCGCCGGCCGCGATCCGCGCCTCGAGTGAGGGGGACCAAGACCTTGGAGCGAATCGCCGAGCATTGCACCGAGCGCGAGCGGCTGGCCGATGAGGCCGAACGCGAGGTCATCGCCTGGAAGCGCGCCCGCTTCATGGCCGAACGCATTGGTCAAGAGTACGAAGGACTCATCGTCGGCGTGAAGGACTATGGGTTTTACGTGGAGCTGGAAGACGTCTTCGTGGAGGGCTTGGTGCATATCTCGACGCTCACGGACGATTGGTATGTCTTCGACCCGCAGCGGCACGCGCTCATTGGAAGGCATCGGCGGCGACAGTTCCGCTTGGGAGATATCGTCCGCGTGCGCGTCGCGCGCGTGGATGTGGATCATCGTTTGGTGGAATTCGTCCTCGTGGGCTTGCCGGAGCCGAGACGACGGAGGTCCTCATGAGCCGGAGGCGAGAGCGCGCTATGTCGAAAGGTTCGGCGATCGCTGCTGAGGAGCGAGCGCCACGCGCTCGAAAGCCATCGCGGGAGCCCGCTTCGCGGAAGGATTCTGCCCTTCGGGTCTTCGCCGTTCGATGGCTCCCCGCACTGTTGTGGACTGGCGTGGTGTTGGGCTTTTCGTCGGAGGCATTTGCGGCGACGCAGACATCGCGCCTATTGTTGCCGCTGTTGCGCTGGATGCTCCCTGCGGCTGATCCCGAGGTGCTCGATGCGCTTCATCTGGGGATCCGCAAGCTCGCTCATGCGGTCGAGTACGCGATCCTGGCGGCGCTCTTCATCCGCGCCTGGAGCGGACGATTGGGCATCGAAGGTGCTCGCGACGTCGGGCGCACGCTGCTGTTGGTCGCCGTCGTGGCTGCTGTGGATGAATATCGGCAGAGCCTCTCGACGATGCGGACCGGTTCGCTCCGCGATTGGGGAATAGATCTCGGAGGCGCGCTCTTGCTCATCGTCGTCCTGTGGATGTGGGGGCGAGCGACCGGGACGCCGCGTGGTGGAAGGAGCGAACGGAGTTGACCTATAATGAAGCCGTGCAGATCGGAAGAAGAACGAGCGCCTCAAACGGCACCCCAGGCCTTGCGGGATGGGGATCGCGCCTTGCGTGTACCGCGCTCGTAGTGAGCGATGGGCCTTCGAGAGGGGGACGATGACGCTCGAGTTGCGCGAGATCAATGAGATGCAAACGGACAAATGGGTCCGGGATTCGACGCGGCGTCAAATCCTCGATCTGCTCAAGCGGCGCGGCCGCGCGACGGTCGAGGAGATGGCGGCGGCATTGAACATCACGCCGATGGGCGTGCGGCGCCATTTGCTGGCTTTGGAGAACGCCGATCTGGTGCGGATTGAGATCGAGCGTCGTCCGATGGGGCGCCCGACCTACGTCTATAAGCTCACGGAAGAGGCGGAGGCGCTCTTCCCGAAAGGGTATCATCAGCTCGTCCTGAACCTGCTCGAATGCCTCGCCGCCCGTGAAGGGATGGGGCGTGTGGACGAGCTGTTCGAGCACCGCAAGGAACGATTGATCGCCACGTATGCGCCGCGCCTTGAGGGGAAGACGCTCGAAGAGCGCGTGGCCGAGATCGCGCGCATCATGAGCGAGAACGGCTACATGGCGCGTTGGCAGAAGACGGAGAGAGGGTACGTGCTCACCGAGCACAACTGCGCCCTCTATCACGTCGCGCGCGTCTATCCGCAACCGTGTCAGACGGAGTTGGCCTTCCTTCGGGAACTGCTCGGCGTCGAAGTGACGCGTATCAATCACATCGCTAGCGGGGGGACCTGTTGCTCGTACGTCATCCACGAATCGGCTCCGATCCCCTTACGTCGGAGGTCGGCGCCTTCGGAGGGCGAGCGTCGGCGCGAGGCGTCTGAGGCTCGCCAGCGTCGGGCTGCTTCCTCTAAGGCGAAACGTCGTTCTCGGTGAGGAGCGCAGTGATCTGATGGCGCGCGCGTTCGGCGATGGTCTCCCAGCTATACTCGCGTCGGGCGCGCTCGTATCCACCGCGGGCCAGCCGTTGACGTGCGGCCGTGTCGCGCAGCAGATGGATGACGGCCTGTGCGAACTCGTTCGGAGCATCGGCGATCCACACCTCTTCGCCGTGCGCGGCGCGAATCCCCTCAGCCCCTTTGCTCGTGGAGACGACGGCGATCCCATGAGCCCACGCATCGAGGATTTTCATCCGCGTCCCCCCTCCGTGGAGCAAGGGGACGACCATGAGCGCCCATTGTCGAAGGCATGGGGTGATGTCCGATACCTCGCCGACTACGAGCAGATGCGCATCGGCGCGCGCGCGCCGCAACAGCCAGGTGCTCGGTCGCCCGATGACCATCAGGCGCACGTCCGGCACGGCCTCTCGAATCGCGGGCCAGATGCGATCCAGGAAGAACCGCATCCCGCTCTCATTCGGGGGATAGTTCAAGGAGCCGAGGAAACCGAGGATCGGAGGTCCGGTCGCGTTCTCAGAGAGGGCTTCTCTTGGGAGGGGGATCGTCCCATTCGGGATCACCTGAACGCGAGCCGATGGCGCGAGAGCGCGAGCGCGCTCGGCATCGGTCTCAGAGACGACCCAGACCAGATCGGCGAGCCGCAGATACGTCCGCTCCTGCTCAAGCGCCGAGCGCCAGAAGCGATAGGCCGCCGGCTTGTGCCAGAACTTCGGCGGATGCTCGTAATACTGGCGCCAGAGATCGGATTCGATATTGTGACAATCGAGGATGATCCGAGCTCGCGGCTGCATCTCCCGCACCAGCGGGATATAATGCGCGATCCAGGAATGTTCCAGGACGACGATGTCATAGGTCTCGTGGTGGAGGCTGCGCTCCACGGCCGCGCGCACGGAGGCTTCGGAGAAGCGATCGATCAAGGGATTGACCCCTTGCGCGACGCGTCGGAGATTCCGAGCGAGGAAGGGGAGGAGTCGTCGCGGGTGCTCAGGCAGGCGAACGATGTGCACGTATCGACACATCGCCTGCACAAGTCGCGACGCTTCGGCCTCCGGGCACTCGGAGAACGTGATCAAGTCCACCATGCCGAGGCGAGCGAGGGCCTCGAGCAGATGAAACGTCCGCTTCTTCCCTCCGCTGGTCGGCGGAGCGGGGAATTCCGGCGAGATCAAGGCGAGGCGAATGGCATCGCTTCCCATCGTTTCGGTCGCCGCTTCAAAAGCGCGCACTCGGTCACTGCGTGCGGAGCAGCTCTTCGACCTCCGCGAGCGTCGGTAGACCGCCACGAGCACCCACGCCCCGACAGTTCAATCCGGCGACGGCGTTGGCGAAGCGCAGCGTCTCGGTGACGCTCATGCCCTTCAGGAGCCCGTAGATGAAGCCACCGCGGAAGGCATCCCCCGCACCCGTCGTATCCCGACACGGGACGCGAAAGGCCGGCGAGTGGATGAAGACGCCGTGGTAGTAAGCGATGGCACCCTGATCGCCGAGCGTGATGGCCACGAAATGATTTTTGTACCGTTGCTTGAGCGTGCGCAGGGCTTCTTCCGGCTCGGTGATCCCCAGGAACCGCTTCGGGAATTCGGCCGACGTGATGAGATAATCCACAAGCGGCAGCAATTCCTCGACATCCGGATAGAAGGTGTCCAGGTCAATGACGACGGGAATGCCATCCTCGCGAGCCCAGCGAGCGGCTTGAACGGCGGCGGCAACATCGTGGCCATCCAGGTGAAGGACGCGCCCTGAGGTGATCGCTTCGCGGTTCAACTCGTCCGGGCTCATGACCAGGCGGGGATCGCGCCCCCAGATGATCGTCCGTTCGCCGCTCCGTTCATCAATGAGGATGAAGGCCAGTTGACTCGTGGCGCCTGGGACGATCTTCACCTGAGAGTGCTCCACGCCGGCCTCGGCGAGCGAATGCAGCTGCAGCCGTCCGAACTCATCATCGCCGACCTTCCCGATATATCGCGTGCGGCAGCCCAATCGCGCCAAGGCGACCATCGCCGTAGCCACTTGTCCGCCCGGACGCACGACGTGTTCGCGCAGTTGCACCTTCGTATTGAACGCCGGATACTGCGGGACGGTGATCAAATAATCCACGGCGTTCAGACCGAAGCCGACGGCGTCGAAGGGCTTGCCCTCAGGGAGCCGATGCTCGAAATCGTCATGCATGGTATGCGCGTCACTCCAGTGAGGGGATATGGAAGGGCCCAATGTGCGGGCCGGGATTGTGCAGCGTCACGCGCAAGGCCAGGGCGAGGACGCGGCGCGTCTCCTCCGGCGCGATGATGGCGTCCACGAAGCCACGCGCGGCAGCGAACCGCGCATCGAGCGTGTGTTCGTACTCGGCATGCATGCGTTCGACGGCCGCGCGCAGCTCGTCGCTCATCTGTCCGGTCTCCTTCGCCTTCTCCAACTGCGGACCGAGCACGGCGTAGATGGCGGTATCGCCCTCCATTACGCCCA
The DNA here is from genome assembly GCA_030550025.1 of Acidobacteriota bacterium. Lineage (GTDB taxonomy): Bacteria > Acidobacteriota > Blastocatellia > HR10 > HR10 > HR10. Next base: position 304,616 of record JAUQQC010000002.1, read on the forward strand.
TGCGCCCTGTGGGCCAAGTAAAGATGAAGTTGGGATCAAAGCCTTGACCGGCCATCGCATAATATCCGGCTCCGCTCGCGTGATTGATGGTGAGGACCAAACGAGGGACGGTCGCCGTCGCCATGGCTTCAACCATGCGTGCTCCGGCGCGGATGATCCCACTCTGTTCGGCCTCGGGCCCGACCATGAATCCGGAGACGTCCTGGATGAAGAGGATGGGCAGACCCTCGCGATTGCACGTCTCGATGAAATAGGCCGACTTCTCCGCACTTTCGGTATAGATGATGCCACCCAGGCGCGGCGGCCCCCCCTTCGGGTTCTTGATGAGTCCGCGCTGATTGGCCAAAAAGCCAACGGGGATGCCCTCGATGCGGGCATATCCGCAGATCATCTCGCGCGCGTAATCGGCTTGAAATTCTGTGATCTCCCCGGCATCGAACAAGCGCACGAGAATCTGATACATGTCGTAGGCTTGGCGGTGGTCGGCTGGTAAGATGTCGTAAATCTCCTCCGGAGGATGAAGTGGGGGACGCGGCTCGGCGATCGGCAGCCGGGGAGACGGTGGGGAAGGCAACAGCGCCACCAGATCGCGAATCTTCGCCAGGCAGGATTCGTCGTCTTTGGTGCGATAGTGTGCGACGCCGCTCAATGCATTATGCGTCCACGCGCCGCCCAACGTCTCGCTATCCACGGTCTGACCGGTCGCGCCCTTGACCAGATTCGGCCCGCCGAGCCCCATGAACGAGGTCTTCTCGACCATGAGGATCACGTCGCTCAAGGCGGGCAAGTACGCGCCCCCGGCGATACAGGGTCCCATGACGGCGGCGATCTGCGGGACCTTCAGATACCGACGCATGATCGAGTTGTAGTAGAAGATGCGCCCGGCTCCATATTGTCCGGGGAAGACACCGCTCTGATAGGGGAGATTGACGCCCGCCGAGTCCACCAAGTACACGATCGGGACGCGATTGCGCATGGCGATCTCTTGCATGCGCAGGATCTTCTTGATCGTCTCCGGCCACCACGCACCAGCTTTGACCGTCGCGTCATTGGCGACGAGGACAACCGGACGGCCATGGATCATCCCAATGCCGGTGACGACGCCAGCCGCAGGCGCTTCCCCTTCATACTGGTCATAGGCGACCAAAAGCCCGATCTCCAAAAAGTCGGTGCCCGGATCCAGCAAGCGTTCGATCCGCTCGCGGGCCGTCAGCTTGCCTTGCCGATGCTGGCGAGCGATCTTCTCCGGCCCGCCGCCCAGACGCAAGCGGGCTTCTAACGCGCGCAGCTCTTCCACCCGCTGGCGTAATGTTCGCAGCTGAGCGCCCTGCCCCGGTTCATGCGCAAACGGCATCGACGAGGGATCGCTCCGACGCAAGCGTTCCGTCATAGGTCACCTTTCTGTCCGTCGCACCTTCAAGGGGACGACCGGGGGGATCGTCTTCCCCTCGCGCACGGCGAAGAAGCGCCGCACTTCTTCGGGCGTGAGGTATCGCCACATGCCCGGCTTCAACCCCTCATCGGTGAGGAACCCGATGGCCACGCGCCGCAGCTTGAGGACGGAGTGGCCGATCAGGTCGAACATCTTGCGAATCTGACGGTTGATCCCCTGATAGAGCGTCACGGCATACCAGGCGTTCGTCCGCGTGCGTTCGATCTCGACGATCTCGCACGGCGCGGTGCGCTTGCCGTCAATGACCACGCCGCGCCGCAATCGTTCGATGGCCTTCTCGTCCGGGATGCCCTTGACCTTCACGTGATAGACCTTTGGGATCCGGAACTTCGCCGAGGTGATGAGATAGGTGAATTCCCCATCGTTCGTCAGCAGCAGCAACCCCTCCGTGTTGAAGTCCAACCGTCCCACCGGATGCACGCGCGGTGGAAGCGGGGGCAAAAGCTTCGTCACCAACGGTCGCCCCTGCGGATCGAAGAGGCTCGACAGATACCCCTTCGGTTTGTTGAGCAAGATGTAGACCTTCTTCCGCGAATGCAGAAGGGGATTGATCAGCTTCCCCCGAACCTTGATGTGATCGCGCTCGGGATCAGCCTTCGCCCCCAGTTTCGTGACGACTTGCCCGTTGACGGTCACCAGCCCCATGCGGATCAACTCCTCGGCCTTTCGCCGAGAGGCGATCCCCGCTTCGGCGATCAACTTCTGCAACCGCACTTCCATGGCCGTTCATGAGCCCCCCGATCCCAGCTCCTCGAAGTCCTCGATCGTCGGCAGCTCGCTCAGATCATTCAGGCCGAATTGGATGAGGAACTCCCGTGAAGTTCCATACAGGATCGGGCGGCCGACGACCGGCTTTCGCCCCTTCGGTTCGATGAGGCGCTTCTCCAGCAACGTCTTCACGGCGCGCGCGGAGTTGACGCCGCGGATCTCTTGGATCTCCGGCAGCGTGATCGGTTGCTTGTAGGCGATGACGGCCAGCGTCTCCAGCGCGGCCATCGAGAGGCGGGCCGAGGGCCGCGTCTTCAAATACCGCCGGATGTAGTCGTGATATTCCGGGCGCGTGCTAATCCGATACCCCCCGGCGATGCGCCGCAGCTCCAATCCGCGCCCGTTGGCCTCGTACTCCTGCCGCAGCGCCTCCAGGGCCGCGTCGAGATTTGCCCGATCCACTTCCGGGAGGATCTGCGCCAACTCCTCCTCGGTGATCGGCTCCGAAGCGACGAAGATCAAAGCTTCGAGGATCGGCTTGAGCTCCTCGATCGTCATGGTCATCTCTCGATGGCCATCCCCCTCGCGCGAGGTTCCAGCGGCTCACATTGCGATCTCTGCCGAAGCGCGCACTCGCAGAGCCAGGAGGCGACCGAACCGCTCCGTCTGCACCAGTCGAATGACGGCAACCCGTACCAATTCTAGCACGGCGAGGAAGAGGATCAACAGCTCGCGCCGCGAGCGCGCGGCCTCAAAGAGCGCCGTGATGTCCAGGCGCTCCTCTCGTTCGAGCAAGGCCCGCAGCTCCGCGATCTTCTCGGCCATCGTGATCTCCTCGCGAGCGAGGGTCAGCTCCCGCCGCTCCTTGAGCCGTTCCATGGCACGCTGGAAGGCGCAGAAGAGATCGAACAGCGTGGCGTTCACCTCCGGATTCGCGTCATCGGTCTCCAGGCGGCCGCGCGTGAAGACGGCCTGCTCTCGCTCGGCCTTCGACCAGAGGAGTTCGGCGGCCGTCTTGTACCTCTGATATTCGAGCAAGCGTTGGACGAGTTCTCGACGGGGATCCTCTTCCTCCTCTGCTTCCGCGGCTTGCGCCGAATCTCGCGGCAGCAGCATCTTCGACTTGATGTAGATGAGCGTCGCCGCCATGACCAGATATTCGCTGGCGATCGTCAGATCCAGCTCCTCCATGTGACGGAGGTATTCGAGATATTGCTCGGTGATGCGCGCGATGGGGATGTCGTAGATGCTCACCTGCTCCTTCTTGATGAGATGCAGGAGCAGATCGAGCGGACCCTCGAAGACGTCGAGCTTGACCGTGTAGCGAGGAAGCGGCTCCCCGTCGCGCTCCGATTCCCGAGGGGGGATCTCTTCGGGACGATCAAGCCAGTCGTCCGCGCGCACGGTCCTCTCCTATACGGTCATCTGCATGGCCGCGCGAACGCGCGCCATCGTCTCGGCCGCATGTTGGCGGGCGCGACGCGAACCTTCGACCAGAAGCTCTCGCACCTCTTCGGAGTGACTCTCGTAATACGCGCTCTTCTCGGCGATCGGAGCGAGTCGCTCGCGGAGGTTCTCGTAAAGGATGCGCTTGCAGTCCACGCAACCGATGCCGGCCCGACGGCACTCCACGTTTACGTGCGCCTGATGCTCCGGCGGGCTGAAGACGCGATGCAGCGCGTAGACCGGGCAGACGTCCGGATTCCCCGGATCGGTGCGACGCACGCGGGCCGGATCGGTCACCATCGTCCGCAGCTTCTCCCACATCAGCTCAGGCGGGTCGGTCAGGCGGATGTCGTTGCCGTAGCTTTTGCTCATCTTCCGGCCATCGGTGCCGGGAAGTCGCGGAGCGTGCGTCAAGAGCGCCTGCGGCTCTGGGAAGACCTCTCCGTAGAGCTTGTTGAACCGCCGGGCGATCTCGCGCGTCAACTCAATGTGCGGCACCTGATCTTCCCCGACCGGGACGAAATGGGCTTGGTAGATCAAGATGTCGGCAGCTTGCAAGACCGGGTAGCCGAGGAAGGCGTAGTTCCCCAGGTCCTTTTCCCGGATGTTCTCCCGCTGCTCCTTATAGGTCGGAACGCGCTCGAGCCATCCGAGCGGCGTCACGCAGGAGAGCAACAGATGCAGCTCCGCATGCTCGGGCACGAGCGATTGCACAAAGAGCGTCGCGCGGTTCGGGTCAAGCCCCGCCGCCAGCCAATCCCCAACCATGAGCAGCGTGTTCGGACGAATCTGCGATGGATCGGCATAATCCGTCGTGAGCGCATGCCAATCGGCGACGAAGAAGAAGCACTCGTACTCGTGCTGAAGCTGCGTCCAATTCTTCAAGGCGCCTTCCAGATGACCGAGATGCAGCTTGCCCGTCGGTCGCATTCCGCTCACCACGCGCGGCATATGACCTCCTTCATTGGACGAGGAGATAGAGTTCGGTCACCGGTCGGATGTTCATGACCAGCCAAAAGACGGGAGCGAAGACCAGGCGCAGGACGCCCAGGAGCATCAAGCCGTAGAGCAAGAAGATGCCCAAGGGGCGGATCTGATCGAACACGTCGGCCGCGCTCTCCGGCAGCAGATGATAGAGGACCCAATGCCCATCCAGCGGCGGGATCGGGATGAGGTTGAAGACCGCCAGCGCGACATTCAGCATCACGCCGATGAGGAGCATCTTCCCCAAGGGAGTGAACAAGCCCCCTAAGCTTCGCGCCGTCGCCTCCCAATTCATGCCGAGCAGCAGGATGAGCCCTAAAAAGGTGCCGGCCAAAAGCAGATTGCTCCCGGGACCGGCCAGCGAGACAAGGATATGGTGCTTTCGCGTCTCGCGCAGATGCAGAGGGTTCACCGGGACCGGCTTCGCCCATCCGATCAGCGGCACGCCCGAGAAGAAGCTGAAGATCGGGAACAGGATCGTGCCGAACACGTCCACGTGGGCGGCCGGGTTGAGCGTCACCCTCCCCAGATAATACGCCGTGTAATCCCCGAATCGGTTCGCCGTCCACGCGTGCGCTGCTTCATGCAGCGAGAGGGAGAAGAGGAAGACGACGAACCAGAGGATGAAATCGCCGATGCTCCGTTCGATCAAGGCCGCTCGCTCCTTTCCAGGACCTGCTCACCACAGCTCGAGCAGGTATCCCCGAATGCCGAGAGGAAGCATGTACAGCTCCCCCTGCGTGCTCGCCAGGATCATATTGCCGGCATCGTCGAAGGCCAAGCCGACGAGCGTCTTCCCCGCGACGAAGAGGTCCGCTTCGCCGCGCGGGGTGATCTTGACGATGCCACGGCGCCCGCGCCAACTGGCAGCCACGTAGAGATTCCCTTCCACGTCGAAGGCGAGCCCTTGCGGTCGTCCGAGTCCCGTGAAGAAGAAGCCCACCTCGCCATCGGGAGAGATCCGATAAATGGACTCATTGCTGGAGGCCGTCGGTCCCGTCACGTACAGATGCCCGTCGGGACCGAAGGCCAGATGATAGGCCGAGACGCTCGGCTCCAGCTCCGCAAAAGGCGTCGCTTCCCCGATCTCGTTCACGGCGAAGATTGTCCCGCTGCGATCTCCGACGAACATGCGCCCCTCGCGATCGAACGCCAAGCCCGTCGCAATCCCCAGATCGCGGGCGAACGGCTCCGCTTCTTTGAAGGGCGAGATCCGATAGACGGTGCCGTCGTAGCGGCTCGTCACGAACATCGTCCCCTCACGATCGAAGGCGATGGCCGTCGCGTTCATGATGTCGTGCAGGAACTCACTCTTCTCTCCAAGGGGCGAGATGCGGTAGATCGAGCACGGAACCTTTTGTCCTCGGCTGCCGCTATAGGTGACATAGATGTAGCCGCTCTCGACGTCGTAGGCGGGATTGGTCACCGGATGCAATTCGGTGGCGATCAAGCGGCCGACCAGGAAGGGGACGCTCGGACTGCGCTCGCCGTTGACCTCAATCACCAGCGGCACCGGCTGTGGTTCTCGTCCAGCTTCGCCGGGAACGGCGACCGTCACTCGATGCGGCGAGGCTCCGACGATGCGGCCGGCCACGTTCCCGAAGAGAACGCGGAAACGGCCGAAGCGACTCGTATCCAGATCCCGGCACGTGATGATCACCTCTCCGCCGTCAACGCCCGCCGGCGGCGAGACGCTGATGATCGCTGGCCTCATATCGGCATCATCTCATGTGGGCCTTCCGGCACGCGCGACGTATAATCATACGGTGAAAGCGCCGCGCTTGTCCACCGAGAGAGCCTTTTGCGCCAGGTAGCGGCGCGCTATAATCCCTCTTTCGGCGGAGGGGAGTCATGTCGGGCGTCTACGAAGATTCGGCGGTCGGATTGCCCCATGCGGTTGAGACGGAACGTTCGATCCTCGGCCTCATCTTGCTCGATAATTCGGCGCTGCATCACGTCCTGGCCCACTTGGATCGCGAGGATTTTTACATGGATGCCCATCGGCGCATCTTCGAGAAGATGATCGCGCTCTACGAGAAGGGGCGTCCTGTGGATCCGATCACGCTCAGGGAGGAGCTGGCGGCCTCGGGCGAATTGGAGCAGGTGGGGGGAGCCGCGGCCATCGCCCGATTGATGGACGGTCTGCCGCAGCTTCAGAATATCGAGCACTACGTCCGCATCGTTCGCGAGAAGTCGCTCTTGCGGAAGTTGATTCGCGCAGCCAATCAGATCATCACCGAATGTTTGGCTGCTCCGGAAGACCCCGAAGAGGTCTTAGATCGCGCCCAAGCGACGATCCTGCGCATCGCCGAGGAGCGCATGACGCGCGGCTTTGTCGGCATCGGGGAGATCGCGCGCGCACAGCTTCTGCACGTCGAGCAGATGGCGGGTCGGCCGCACATGCTCACGGGGCTGCCGACGGGATTCACCGATTTGGATGAGATGACCTCGGGGCTTCAACCCGGCGATATGATCATCGTCGCTGGGCGACCCTCCTCGGGGAAGACGGGTTTCGCGCTCTCGATCGCCCAAAACGTCGCCGCCGCCGGATACGTCGTCGGGATCGCCAGCCTCGAGATGAGCAAGGAGCAGCTCGTGCAACGCATACTCTGCTCGGCCGCACGGATCAATCTCCACCGTTTTCGCGGGGGATTCTTGAGCCGCGAAGAATGGGGGCGTCTGGCAGAGGCCTTGGGACGGCTGGCAACGTACAAGATCTTCATTGACGATACGCCCGCGATGACGGCGCTGGAGCTGCGCGCCAAGGCGCGACGCCTCAAGCACGAAAAAGGATTGGACCTGCTCATTGTGGATTACCTGCAGCTGATGGCCACGCGGGGGCGCTTCGAGAATCGGCAGCAGGAGGTCTCGGCGATCTCCCGCGAGCTGAAGCAGATCGCCAAGGATTTGAACGTTCCTTTGATCGCCGTGAGCCAGCTCTCGCGCGCGCCCGAGGCGCGAACCAGCCACCGACCGCAGCTCTCGGACCTGCGCGACTCTGGGTCGCTCGAACAGGATGCCGATGTGGTGCTCTTCGTCTATCGGGAGGAGATGTACAATCGGACTGAGGAGAACGAAGGGATCGCGGAGATCATCGTCGGGAAACAACGCAACGGGCCGACGGGCAGCGTTCAAGTGGCCTTCGTGAAGGAGTTCACGCGGTTCGAGAATCTCTGGCAGCAGTAGTGGCTCCCGCCCCCGGAAATCGCGTGCGGATAGCAAGCGGCGGCTATCAGTGCTAAAATACCCTTTGGCCGGTCAATGTAGATTGGCCGCAGGGTATTCGGAGGAGAGAGATGAACGCCCTGAGTGCCGCTATGGTCGGTTTTCTCCTCTGGCTCATGGCTCCGCCCGTCCCGGCGCAGACGGCCCCCATTCAAGGAACGAGTTCCACCGATCAGCGAGCTTCTCCCGAACAAACGCCGGCCGTCCGGCTCGGCACGAACCTCGTCATCGTCCCGGTCACGGTCATGGATCCTTACGATCGGTTCGTCACCGGACTCAGGAAGGAGCATTTCGAGGTCTACGATGAGAAGGTCAAACAAGAGATCGTCTTCTTCAGCGAGGAAGACGCCCCTCTCTCGATCGGCATCGTCTTCGACGTCTCCGGCAGCATGCGCGAGAAGATCACCCGCGCCCGCGCGGCTCTGCGACGGTTTTTGGACACCAGCCATCCCGATGATGAGTTCTTCGTCGTCGCCTTCAACCACGAGGTGCAGCTCGCCCAGGACTTCACCACGAGCGCCGAGACGATCATGTCCAAGTTGATGCTCATCGCGCCGCAGGGGCGCACGGCGCTCTACGACGCCGCGTATCTAGGGATAGAGAAGGTGCGACAAGGCAAGCATGCGCGCAAGGCCTTGCTCATCATCAGCGATGGACAGGATAACTCCTCGCGCTATACCTACGGTCAGTTGCGCGACCTCGTGAAGGAGTCTGACGTGCAGATCTACGCCATCGGCATCTTCGGATTGAACGAGCGCGCCACCTCGAACGAGGCGCTCGGTCGCTCCATTCTGGAAGAGATCACCTCGCTCACGGGAGGGCGAGCCTTCTTCCCGGATACGCCCGTTGAACTCGATGACGTGCTCACGCGCATCGCCTTGGAGTTGCGCCATCAATACAGCCTCGGATTCTATCCGACGAACGCCTCGCGCGAAGGTGAGTGGCGCCGGATTCGCGTGCGCGTCAATCCGCCGCGCGGACTGCCGCGGCTGACCGTCCGGGCCCGCGAGGGGTACTATGCCACGCAACCGCAGTGAGGGTGAGATGCGCGACCAGACGTGCCATTGCCGCTTCAGCCTGAAGCGCCCGCTTTTGTGGGCGCTCGCGATATGGCTCGGCATGCCCATCGTCATATGGCCACAGCAGGCGTCGCCGGTCGAAAGGCAGCAGAAGAAGAGCGCGCCTCAATCGCGGAGCGAGGAGGTCGGCGACGTCGTCGCCTTGACGGCCGAGCTGGTCGTCCTCGACGTCACCGTCGTGGATCGTCGCCATCACGTCGTCGCCGATTTGGAGAAGGATCGCTTCGCCGTCTACGAGAACGGTGTGCGCCAGGAGATCGCGTTCTTCAGCCGGGAGGAGGCTCCGGTGAGCCTCGGCTTGGTGCTTGACACCAGCGGGAGCATGCGGCGCAAACTCAGCAAGGTCATCGCAGCCGCCAAAAGCCTCATGCGCCAAAGCCATCCCGAGGACGAGTATTTCCTGGTCGAGTTCAAAGGCGAGGCGGAGCTGCTGGAGGACTTCACGCGGGACGCCTCCCTCATTCACGACGCTCTCGATAACCTCATCGCGAGCGGGCAGACGGCTCTCTTGGACGCCATCTATCTCTCGGTCGAGCACGCGCAGAAATACGGTAAGCATCGGCGCAAGGCGATCTTCGTCGTCACCGATGGCGAGGAACGCAACAGTTACTACACCCGAGAGCAAGTGCTGGAGCGGTTGCGCGAGTCCGACGTGCAGGTCTACGCCATCGGTTTCACCGAAGGGCTCGGCGAAGCGGCCATTTTTCGGCAAACTGAGAGCCGCCGCTTGAGCGGTCAGGAGAAGAAGGCGCGCAAGCTCCTCGAAGAGCTGGCGCGTGAATCCGGCGGGCGCGCCTTCTTCCCGCAGAGCCTCGATGAGTTGGACGCCATCGCCAGCACCATCGCGCGAGAGCTGCGCGCGCAATACGCCATCGGCTACTATCCGAGCAATCCCGAGCGAGATGGAAGTTGGCGCACGGTCCGCGTCGAAGTCACGCCCGACAAAGAGCGCGGCCCCCTGACGGCGCGAACGCGCGCCGGATATTACGCCATGAAGAGAGACCCCGCGAAGAGAGCCCCTTGAATTCGGGAGATCAGTCGCCCCCTACGCGCGCGGTTCATCCGCCGTCGGCCCATCCCCACCATTGTCGTAGGCCTCCCCGGAGGCGCTCAGGCGAGCGCTCCTTCCAGCACTCGCTCCAAAGTTTTCGCGTCGTTTCTGCTCCCCACTGCCGTTCAGCGAGAAACGGCTCACTGGCTCTCATACCCTTCTCCAGGCCTTCATCACGCATTGGCGAGAGCAGCCAGTTCAATGAGAGCACGCGCGCACGCCAGGACATCGTCCACGCGCACGTGCTCCTCTAAGCCGTGAAGGCCTTCCCCTCCTGGGCCGAAGATCACCGTCGGGATGCCCGCCCGACCGAGAATCGCGGCGTCCGTCCAGAAACTCAATCCCACGTAGCTCGGCGAACCGCCGATTCGCGTCAGCGCCTCTCCGAGCTGGCGAGGCAGTTCGTGATCCGAAGGAATCTCATAGGGGGGGCGTTCGAGGAGCAGCCGGGCGTGACCGATGAATTCCGCATCTTCGCGTCGCGCATCGGCGAGGAGTTCTTCCACTTCGCGTAATGCTGTACCCGGGGGTTCTCCGGCGAGCGTCCGCCGCTCCATTTGGAGAACGCATTCATCGGGATACGTGCTCAGCTCACGCCCGCCGCGAATGAGCGAAGCGTGAAGAGAAGCTGTCCCGAGCCAGGGATGCGGCGGCCGTGCTTGCAGTCGCCGATCGAGTACCTCCAACCGCTGCAGTACGCGCCCCATGCGCAGGATGGCGTCTCGGCCTTCTTGCGGACGACTCCCGTGCGCCGCGATGCCCGTGGTCACCACTTCGATCCACGCGAATCCCTTATGCGCGACGCCGATCCGAAGATCGGTCGGCTCTAAGATCACAGCGGCATCCGCCGTCCACGTCCGCACTAAAGCTTCCGCGCCCAAGCTCGCATGCTCTTCGTCAATGACGGCAGCCAGGATCACGCGGCCGCGCCGCACGACACCTTTTTGCACCAGTGCGCGCGCTGCTCCGATCATCGCCGCTAATCCCCCCTTCATGTCCAACGCGCCACGTCCGTAGAGGCGTCCATCTCGTTCCTGGGGCTCAAACGGAGCGCTCATGCCCGCCACGCCGACTGTATCCAGATGTCCGCACCACATCAGGGAGCGACCGGGCGCGCGTCCCTCCAGGACGGCGACCACATTCGGACGGTGGGGGACGACTTCCAAGACTTCAACATCCAGGCCGAGGCGTCGAAGCGTCATGGCGACCAACTCGGCGATCTCCTTCTCGCCCGCCCCGTCGGGGACGAGCGACGGATTCACCGAATTGATGGCCACCAGATCGCGCAGGAGTTGAAGCGTCCATTCGCGCATATGTTCGGGGCTCACCAGAGCAATTCGCCGCGCCACATTGTGATGGCCTGTCCACCGAGGATGACGCGATCGCCAGCGAGGCGAACGCGAACTACACCTCCTCGCGCGGAAGCTTGATAGGCGAGCAGCTCCGCGCGCCCGAGCCTCTGCCCCCAAAATGGCCCCAAGCAGCAGTGCGCCGATCCGGTAACCGGATCTTCGCGCACGCCGACGCGCGGCGCGAAAAAGCGCGAGACGAAATCAAAAGGTGGCGTCGCGGAACGACTGGTGACGATGATGCCGCGCGTGGGAATCGCTTCCAGCAGGGCGAAATTCGGAGTGAGTCGCCGCACGACGTCTTCGGATTCGACTTCGACGAGATAATCGAAGCGGCTCCGACCGACGAAGCATGGCGTCACGCCCAAGCTCTCCTGGAGCCGAGGGGGGGCCTGCGTCGGCTCAGCCGGCGTCGCTGGAAAATCCAATTCGATCCATTCGCCGCGGCGCATTGCCACGAGCACGCCGCTTCGCGTGAAGAAGCGAATGGATTCTTGCGGGGTGACGTATCCCTCCGTCCACAAGATGTGCGCACTCGCCAGCGTCGCATGACCGCATAACTCGACCTCGATGGTCGGCGTGAACCATCGGAGGTGGAACCCGTCTTCGTCCGGCCAGAGGAAGGCCGTCTCCGAGAGATTCATCTCTTGCGCGACCCGCTGCATCCACGACGTCTCTCTCGGTTCTGAGAGCACGCACACGGCAGCCGGATTGCCCGAGAACGGCGCATCCGTGAAGGCGTTGACCTGAAAGATCGGCGTCCTCATCATCGCCTCCCGGAACCCCTTCGAACAGCTCTTGTGCGGACCATCCTCGTTGAAGAGGCCATAAGCTTAACGGAATCCGCTCGCGGCGTCGAGAGCCATCGTCCGCTCGACGCGCGCGCTTTGAATTCGACGCTCGGGAGGCTTCTGGCGCCCCTTGTGGTCGTGCAGCATTCGTGGCGGGATGGTCGCGCGTTGGAACGCATCACGCGCGAATCGAAGTCTCGCGAAAGGAGGCTATGCGTGAAGGGACATCGAGCCCCTCATCGGTTGGCGGTTCTGCATGATCGCCGGGTCTCTGCTCTTGCACGCGGCGACGGTGCTCCCTTGCTTTCTCTTAGCGGGACGACCGACGCTTGGCCCCAGCGCGAGTGGGGGAAGCGACGATGACGTTTTGTCGCACGGTTGCTCAAGAGGCGCTCGCCAAGTGAGGGGGACGAGTGCAGCAATAGCGATCTCGACTGAGAGAGGGCTGCACCGGAGGGACGATCGAGAGCGCACGACATCGCGCACCTCAGGCGTGAGACATCGTTCTTCACTTCCTTGGCGAGGCCGGGGGTCGCCATTGTGGGCGCGCACCAAGGTGCGGTACGCTTGAGCAGGACAACGGGTGCTGGGTTCTGGGCATCCGTATGAGCGAAAGGATCTCGAGGAGGAGGGAACGATGAATGATTGGCTTCGTCTCCTTGGAGTCGGGATGCTCTGCGCAGGGATTGGACGAATTCCTGCGCCGCTCGTTCTCGCTCAAGACGTGGCGACGACCCAAAACGATCGGCAGCGCATCACGCTGACCATTTATGGGAACGACCTCGGTCTCGTTCGTGAGATTCGTCGAGTGCGCTTGCCGCGCGGGATCGCGCGCGTTCGTGTTCACGATGTGGCGAGCACGCTCGATCCGGCGACCATCTCCGTGATGGCGCGCGACAGCCGTGCGGCATTCGCCGTGCTCGAGCAAGCCTACGCGTACGACGTCCTCAAGCCCGACCGGCTGCTCGAACGCTCGGTGGGGAAGGAACTGACGCTCGTTCGTCGCCTCATGGTAAACGGCGCGGAGCAATTAGTGCCGGTCAAAGCCCTGCTCCTCGCTTATCGTGATGGTCAAGCCGTGTGGAAAATCGGCGATGAGATCGTCATCCAGCCGGCGATCGCCGAGATTCGCTTCCCCTCGATCCCGGAGGGATTGATGGTTCAGCCGGCGCTGCTGTGGACGGTGCGGAATGAGGCCGGGAGCGAGCGAGAGCTGGAAGTGTCTTACCTGGCCAGAGGTTTCAGTTGGGAAGCGCATTACGCCATGATGGTGGATGACGCCGAACGCATGGCCGATCTGAGCGTTTGGGCGACGGTCACGAACCAAAGCGGCATCGCCTTTCGCAATGCCGAGTTGCGGCTGATGGCCGGAGAGATTCAGCGCGTCGGCCCCTCGCGACCCCGCGAGGTCGAACTCTACGCGCTCGCTCGCAAGGAGCCGGTTCAAGCCCCGGACGTGCAACCACAAGACGTCTTCGAGTATCATCTCTACGCGTTCGACCGTCCGGTGACTCTCGAACAGAACGAGACGAAACAACTGGCGCTCGTGGCAGCTCGCAATGTGAGCCTGAGGAAGGAGTACGTGGTGACCGGGCAAGGATATTATTATCGTCAGCCGGTCGAGCCCGGGCAGCCTATTCGCGAACCCGTGCGCGTGACGCTCAGCTTCAAGAACACACAGGAGCACGGTCTTGGCCTTCCGCTCCCGGCCGGAACGGTCCGCATCTACAAGAGAGATCCGCAGGCCGGCCCACAACTCCTCGGTGAGGATCGCTTGCCACACACTCCGCGCGAGGAGTGGGTGCGGGTCAACGTCGGACGCGCCTTCGATCTCGTCGTCGAGCGCCGGCAGACGGCATTTCAACGCATTGGTCGCGACGTCTACGAGTCCGAGTATGAGTTGCTCGTACGCAATCGCAAAAGCGAGGACATCACACTCACGGTCATTGAGCCCGTCGGGGGAGATTGGGAGGTCGTCCATTCGACCTTCCCGTGGGAACGATCGGGAGCCTTCGCGATTCGGTTCACCGTTCCGGTCGCGCGCGGTGCCGAAGCCAAACTCGTCTACCGCGTGCGCGTGCGATCATAAGCGCGTCGGTCAGGCCGCCAGCGATGCGCTCTCGGAGGTCGAGGGCGCCTCCTCCAGAAGCGGGCAGTGTGGGGGTAACGCCGCAAGCTTCCGCCGAATGATGTCGCGTGAGTACTTCTCGACATAGTGCACGATCGTCTCGACGCGAATCTTGATGCTGCCGGCCGGCTTAGTGGCATCCAGATCGCCGAATTTGAAATAGAGCGTGCCCGAGGCCTCGACGATCTTCTGCGTCGGCGTATAGGTCGGTTGGTCCATCCCGCATTCGTAGCTGGAGAAACGGATGACGCAAGTGACCCACGGACACCGAGCGGCGACTTTCGCCCCCCACAGGATCTCATTCGTGTTGCTGCTGTAGGATGAAGGCCAGACGTCGGAGATATCAAAGGGGCTCTTGATCCGTCCGGCGCGAATCTCTTCGCCGAAGAGCCAGTGCATGAGATCGTCATCGGTGGGGAAGTACTGCATCCAGAGGATGGGGAATCCGTGGGCTTGCAGTTCGGCTTCGATCTCGTGCCCGATGCCCGGATCCATGTGATACGGGCGCGCGAGCACGAGGATGCATGGGCGCTCATGACGCGCGCACCAGGTGAGGATCTCCCGGCTCTTCTGCCGCATCTTCTGATTGAACGCTTCCAGGGCACGGTATCCGGCCTCGACGGCCCGCGCCGTCTCCTCTTCGGTAAGGTCGAGGACGTCTTTGAGCGCGAGATAGAGCTGCTTCGGGACCTTCTCCGGCTCGCCGAGTGAGACAAACGGCGAGACATATCGAATCCCGTTCTCGGCGAAGACATCCCGCTCTTTGAGAAATCCCGCCTTGATGTTCTCCGGTCCGGCCATCACCCGCGTGCAGGTGAGCGTGTCCAGCACATGGCCGCGCAGAAAGGAGGGCAGGGAATAGATCATCGGGCTCAGCAGGACGTCGATCTTCTTCTTCTGGCCGAAGATCAATTCCCCATAGTGCCCGCTCATGCACTTGACCGGATAGCAGCAGTCCACCGTACCGCGCCCCTTCCCATACTCGCGATACTGCTCTTCGGAAGTGTCGGAGCTGAAGACGATGTTCTCGGGCGCGATCCCCAAGGCCGTCAGAAATCCCACCCAGAATTGATGAGTGCTCCAGATGTTCAGGACCTTCGGGATCCCTACGCGCACCGACGAGCGATCCTTAGGCGGCGACGCGGCGGAAGCCCTCTTTCCGAACAAAGTCCGCAATGTTGGGATACGCATTTTTCGTCTTCTCCAGTTCGGCTTTGATGGCCTTCATCTCGTTGACGTCCTCGACAAGCCCCTTCGGACACGAATTGTTCACGATCACGCGCTCCCATCCTTCGGGGAGAGGGACTTTGCTCCACGGACGCCCTTTTCCACCCGGCAATTCGACGTCAATGAAACTGCGTTGGCAGTTGACGGGACACCACTTGCACACCGTATCGGGCGATGTCGTCGTCTTGTAGGTGAGGTTCTCGATGACGTCGAAGCCGCGGAAACGGGTACGCCCGCCGCGCTCCCACCATTCGTGGGCGATGAGTGCCGCGCCGATGGCCCCCGCTTCGCCCGAATACGGGTGGACGACGATCTCGGCCTCTGGGACTTTCGACTTGATGAAATCCACTTGCGCTTTGACGACGGCCAAGTTCTTATGCGTCCCTCCTTGGAGGATGAATTTTCGTCCGACCTGCGCGAGATTGTTCAATCCGCCGGCGTAGATCCACACGTTCAGCGGGAGGATGGCGCAGAGTCCGGCGAGGATCTCCTCGGCCTGCCAGCCCTTGCGTTGCTGGTTCACGATGTCGCTCTGAAGGAAGACGCCGCAGCCCATCGTCAATTGGGGCATGGCTTGCGCGCGAAAAGCGTAGTCGGCGATCTGCTCCAGGGGGATACCAAAGCGCTCGGCCACGCCTTGAAGGAAGGCACCATTGCCCGACGAACATTGTGAATTGAGCCGAAAGTCCGAGACCGTGCCGTTTTTGAGGATCATGATCTTGACGTCTACTCCTCCCACGTCACAGATGCAATCGGCATCGGGGAAGAAATAGAGTCCGGCCGTCGCGTGCGCGATCGTCTCCACCACCGCGCAATCAGCTCCGATGATCCCTTTGAGCAGGTCCTTCCCATAGCCGGTGATGCCGACGGCCAGGATCTCCCCGTCCCCGACGGCCGCTCGAATCTGGCGAAAGAGCGCCTTGGCGTCCTCGATGGGATTGCCACGGCTGAGGGCATAGCAGGAGAAGACCAGTTCTCTCTCAGGCGAGAGACAAACGGCTTTGGCCGTCGTTGAGCCGAAGTCGCATCCAAGGATCACGCGCGAGAGATCAGGGGCTGTGTGCCCCTTCCGAGGGGAGAGTCGAGAATCAGCGCGCCCATTGCTCCCGTAAGTGAGTCGAAATCGCTGCAACTCCTCCGGCGTCGCCCAGAGGCCCTTTCGCCCCTCTCGCTTCTTCTCCTCGTACTGCCCCTCTTCGATCCACCACTGGAGCTTCTCTCTGCCTCGGTACACGCCGGTATGCTCCGGCTCACGCCGCGCGATCTCGATGCATCCGAGGGCCGCGTAATAGAGCGCGTCCTTGGGGACGTAGATGAGCGAGGCGGGATCGCGATCCTCCGGCAATGGGACCTTCCGTTCCTTCCAAATCTTGAGCAGGTGGTGGCGCCAGGCTTCTTGTAAGCCTTTGAAGAAGAGGTTGGGCCCGCCAAGGAGCAGGACTTCCGGCATCGGCGTGTTGCCGCGGGTGAGCGTCGCGAGATTCTGATAGACGACGGCCTCAAAGAGCGAAGCGATGATCTCCTCGACCGAAACGCCCGCCTTCAGCAACGTATTGGCATCGGCCTCGGCGAAGATGCCGCACTTGCTGCTGATCTTATGGAGCGGATACCCCTCGTAGCGCATCTCCGCCAATTGCTCCAGTGGAATCTGCAGCTTGCGCGCGGTCTTCTCGATGAACGTGCCCGTTCCCCCTGAGCAAGCGCTCTGCATGAGGACCTGCTTCCCTTTGGAGTGGCCGTCGCCGGTGAAGAAGATCGTCTTCATGTCCTCGCCGCCGATCTCGCTGACGAATCGCACGGCCGGATGCAAGCGCTCGACGGCCGCCGCCACGGCGACGACTTCCTGAACAACCCGAGCGCCCACGAGCGAAGCGATCAAGCCAGCTCCTGATCCCGTGAAGAAGATGCGGTCTCGTCCCGGCGTCAGCCCATACTCGTGTTCCAAGCGGGTGAGGAATTCCAAAACCTTCTCCGCCTGTCGCGTGTTGTGTCGCTCGTAGGCGTGCGCCAAGATCTCCCCTTCGGGCGATGCCAGAACGTATTTGCACGTCGTGCTGCCGACATCCATGCCGCAGATCATCGCTTCCCCTCCTTGCGGACGGCTTCTCGTCAAGAGACCTCCTGACGCTCACCGCATCTTCCGCGCCAGGTGCATGACGTAATTGGCCGCCGTGCCCGCATAGCCATAGTGCGGGATACGATAGGTGCTCCGCTGGACCTCCGGATGCCGCTCCTCATAGCGGCGGATCGCCTCCAGGGTGAGGCCGGTCTTGGCGAGCGCGTCCTCGAATTCCGCATGAGCGCGTCGCTTGGCTTCGGTCAGGATCATCTGGCATCGGGAGAGCGCGTGCACTTCAGCATCTCCCTTCACCTCGATCGGCGCATAGAGCAGATCCGGATAGCGGCCGAGCACGTTGGCCATCGCGCCAATGGACATCGTGTTCGGCATGCAGGAGTAGGGTGACAGCTCACAAATCATGTGTGCCTTTTTATGCCGATAGGCATAGAGCGCTTTCCCCACGAGCATGTGCCCTTCGCCCCCGCGTAGTTCGTAGTGGTAGTAGGGTTTGGCCAAGTGCTTGAGCTCCTCTTGATCGGGAAGCTCGTAGGGGAGATTGCCGAGTGCCTTGCGAAAGCGATTGTAGACGAAGTGATAGATGTGCTCCAAGGTTCGAATGAGCGCGATCTTCTTGCGGTTGCGCTCGGCACCCTTCCATTCCTCAGAGGTAATCGGCGAATGCAGCAGATAGTCGAGCCAGACAGCAATCGGCGGCGGAATGACCTCGGCCCCTTCTTGCTCGAGCCATCGCTTGATGTTGTAGTTGCCATCGCCCTCATGCGTCTGGAGCCAGAATTCGCCCGTGATCTTCACCTTCGGCTTGACGCGAAGCCGATCCACGCGAATGGCATCCCAACGCTTCCGCACGTCGCGCAGGGCATCGGTGAAGTAGTCGGTCAGGACATGCCAAGCGAAGACCTTCAGCTTCCCTCCACGTAGCTTCTCCTGAGGCCGATTTCGGAAGACGTCGTACAGATACTCGATGCTCTCGCGCAGGACCCGATCCGTCTCTCCGGGGACGATCTCGTAAGGACGCGTCATATATTCGAGGTCGGTCAACACATCGGCGCAGAGGATCGCCCAGACAAGCCCCAGGCTCAAGGGGAGATTGATCTCTAACCCCCCGCCGTGGGTCGCCCCTTGATCGAGTTGATTCTGCGCCAGCAGGAAGAGGCGGAAGTCCCGAAGGCCAAGCCCATCGAGCGCCATCGTGTACGATTCATGATATTGCCCAAACCGGCAGGGACCACACGCCCCCGCCGTCAGAAAGACATAGCGCTTCACGACCTCCTCGCGACCCAGCGCGGCCATCTCCGATTTGAGGAAATTCGCCAAGTTCCCCGTCGTGAAGATCGTCGGACAGCACGCCCCGACGTCAATCAGCTCCTTCCCCGCATCCAAATCCGCGCGCGTGATGTTCGGAAGCGGCTGGGCCTTGTAGCCCAAGTTATGCATCACGCCCTGGATCAATCGCTCGTGCTTCCAGGTCAACCCTCCGAAGAGGATCGTCACCGTCGCCCGCTCCTCTCGCGTGAAGGGGCGAGGCCGATAGGCCGTATAGTGGTTGATCCTCTGGATCGTCTCCATAAGCGCACCTCCTCTTCCTCGCAACACCCACTAGACTGACATGTCAGTCTAGTGGGGAGGTAAAAAAAATTCACGACGTGGCCGAGCGGGCGAAGACGCCGCGCAGGCCGAAGTTGAAAAGCTCCTCAACGACGATCTCAAGCGGCGGAAGATCCTCGCGATGAGTCGTCAACTGATCGGCCACCTCCTTCATCGTCCCCAAGATGCAAGAGGCGACGATACGCGTTTGACAAGGGCGTACCAGGCCCATGCGAATCCCATGCTCCAGAGAGCGCTCGATGAGCGAAAGGACGCGGTCGTAGAAAGCCTGCAGCATGGCAGCCGAGCGTTCGTCCAAGCCCACTGCCTGATGGAGGAGAATCTTCGTCAGCTCGGGATCATGGACGAGAAACTCCAGGACGCGACCAATGTTCGCCTTGACTTGCGCGAGCGGATCGGGCGCACCCGGGCTGAGGTCAATGGGCCGAATCCGTTGGCGCAGCTCCTTGAGGACTTCGTCCAGGAGACTATCGAAGATATCACGCTTGCTTGTGAAATAGAGATAGAACGTCCCCCGCGCGATGCCCGCGCTTTCGATGATGTCTGAGACGCTCGCGTTGTGATATCCCTTCTGCGAGAAGACCTGTTTGGCGAAGAAGAGGATCTGATTCCGCCGTGTCTCCTTCAGCTCTTTCAGCTCCTTATGGACGACCACCTCGCCCATCCTCGACATAAAAGTCTCCATGAAGAGCAGGAAACTCATATCACATGAGGTCCACGTCTGTCAAGCTGAGTTTGGCGAAACGAGACGGTGACTTCGGGGAAACTTGGCGGACAGGGCGATGGGCCGTTCAACCGCAGGCCCCAAGCAAGGGCATCACACCTCTTTCGCCCAAGGGGCTCTCACATTCGGGTTCCGTGAACAGGGTGCAGCAGAGCGCAAGCGCGAAAGCGCTCGTCACTTACTGTAGCGATAGGTGATCCGTCCTCGCGTCAGATCATATGGAGAGAGCTCCACGCGCACGCGATCCCCCGGTAGGACGCGGATATAGTTCTTCCGCATCTTCCCAGAGAGGTGCGCGAGTACCTCATGGCCGTCGCCATCGAGCTTCACGCGGAAGGTCGCATTGGGCAGCGCCTCCACGACCGTTCCATCCACCGGAATCATATCCTCTTTGCTAATAGGCGTTCACCTCCTTCTCCTTCATTGATCGTGTTCGATGTAGGTGAACGAGACATCGCGCTCATCCTCCGATTCCGAGGCTGAGACGCGCGCGCGCAGCCACGCACTATAGTTGAGCGGTACCAGCGCGAACTTCTCCGTCACTTGCGAGACCAAGCGCTCGCCCAGCTCCATCCGCAGATACTCCAAGAACCGCTGTATCTCTCGCTGCATGGCGTCCATCTTGTCCCGCATGTTGAGGATGATCTCCACTCCTGCTAGATTCACGCCCAACTCGCGCGTGAGCGTCAGGATGAACTCCAATCGCTCGAGGTCCTTCTCGGAATAATACCGCGTGTTCCCCTTGGAGCGGGAAGGTTTCAACAGCCCATGCCGCTCGTAGAGCCGTAACGTCTGAGGATGAATCCCATAGGCCTCAGACACCGCGCTGATCGTGTAGCCTTTCTCTTTCCTCTTCTTCACCCCATCGACCATCTTCCGTGCCCGCGCTCAGGAGGATGAGACACACGCTCGTTTCCGAAAAGGTATGCTAATATATGAGTCTAGCTTTGTCAAGTTTTCGACACCCCATTCTCCTTGGGAGGGGGAATCGGCAGGACTTGCGTTGTGGTGGGGACTTGACAAACTCGGACTCATATTTTATTATAAGGATCGGCTAAAAGCTTGTGGTTCTGCTTTTAGCCGCATCAAAGGCGTTTGAACGCGGGTCGTTCATTGAGTATAATCTCCTGGCGCGAGGGAATGGGCTCGTGATGAGTCCGTGAAGACCTCACGACCAGGAGGGAGGGACAATGGGGACAAGGGTGAAGTTAGCTGAGGAGGCCCTCTCAAAGTTCGACAGTCGCTATTTGATTTGTTCGGTTGTGGCCAAGCGCGCCAAGCAGTTGGTGAAGCATCCGGAGAGCCAAGGGTTGGCGTGGGCCATCACTCAGGCGTTGAAGGAGTTGAACGAGGAGAAGATCTCCTTCGAGCAACCGGAGTTGGAGAAGCCTCAGGCGCGCCGTGGCCGGCGCAGTCGAGCTTCTCGCTGAGGGGGCCGACAGCCGAATCTTGCTGAGGAGGGAGGGACCATGGCGAAGGCCGTAGGCATTGACTTAGGGACGACGAACTCCGTGATCGCCGTCATGGAGGGGGGCAAACCGACGGTCATCATCAACAGTGAAGGGAGTCGTTTGACCCCTTCTGTCGTCGCGTTCACGAAGACGGGGGAGCGGCTCGTCGGGCAGTTGGCCAAGCGGCAGGCGATCTTGAATCCGGAGAACACGATCTATTCGGTCAAGCGGTTCATGGGGCGGCGCTATTCGGAGGTGACGAGCGAGATCCGCAATGTCCCGTACAAGGTTGTGACTGGACCCAATGACGCTGTGCGGTTCGACATCATGGGGAAGCTCTACTCGCCCGAGGAGATCTCGGCGATGATCCTGCGCAAGCTCGTGGAGGATGCTTCGCGCTATCTTGGTGAGAAGATCACCGATGCGGTGATCACCGTTCCGGCGTACTTCAACGACGCGCAGCGGACGGCCACGCGCGATGCCGGGAAGATCGCCGGGTTGAACGTCCTGCGGATCATCAACGAGCCGACGGCGGCGGCCCTCGCCTATGGCTTGGACAAGAAGAAGAACGAGACCATCTTGGTCTTCGATCTCGGGGGAGGGACCTTCGACGTCTCCATCCTAGAAGTTGGCGATGGGGTCTTCGAGGTGAAGGCGACAAGCGGCGACACGCATCTTGGCGGCGATGACTTCGACAAGCGGATCGTGGATTGGCTGGCCGAGGAGTTCAAGCGGGAGTATGGGATTGATTTGCGCAAGGATCGCCAGGCGCTGCAGCGGTTGACCGAGGCGGCCGAGAAGGCGAAGATTGAGCTCTCGAGCGTTATGGAGACGATCATCAGTCTCCCCTTCATCACGGCCGATGCCACCGGACCGAAGCATCTGGAGATGAAGCTGACGCGCTCGAAGTTCGAGCAGTTGACGGCTGATCTGGTCGAGCGCTGCATCGGGCCGGTCCGGCAAGCGCTCGCCGACGCGAAGATGACCGAGCGGGACATTGACGAAGTCATTCTCGTCGGGGGAGCGACGCGCATCCCGGCCGTGCAGCAGCTGGTGCGGCGGCTGCTCGGGAAGGAGCCGAATCAGTCGGTGAACCCGGATGAAGTGGTGGCCATTGGGGCGGCCATTCAGGCAGGGGTGTTGGCGGGTGAGGTCAAGGAAGTTCTGCTGTTGGATGTCGTCCCGCTCTCACTGGGGGTGGAGACGCTCGGGGGCGTGATGACGAAGATCATCGAGCGGAACACGACCATTCCTGTGCGGCGGACGGAGATCTTCACCACGGCCGAGGACAATCAGACGGCCGTGGACATTCACATCCTGCAGGGCGAGCGCGAGATGGCGCGCGACAACCGCACGCTCGGGCGGTTCCGCCTGGAAGGCATCGCGCCAGCGCCGCGCGGCGTTCCGCAGATTGAAGTGACGTTCGATATTGATGCCAATGGCATCCTGCATGTGAGCGCGCGCGATAAGGCGACCGGGCGCGAGGCCAAGATCACGATCACCGGCTCGACGCAGCTCTCCAAGGAGGAGATCGAGCGGATGATCCGTGAGGCGGAGATGTACGCGGAGGAGGATCGGCGGCGGCGCGAGCTGGTCGAAGCGCGCAATCAGGCCGATAGCCTCGCCTATCAGGTCGAGCGTACCTTGCGCGATCTGGGCGATAAAGTGCCGGCGCCGGAGCGCGCGCGCGCCGAGCATTTGATCCAGGAGATCCGCCAAGCGATCAAGGAGGAGGCGGGGATCGAGCGGATTCGCCAACTCACGTCCGAGTTGCAGCAGGTCGCGCATCAGATCGCGGCCATCGCCTATGGGCACGCGACCTCGGCTGGCGCGGGAACATCGGGCCGATCCGATGGCGGATCCGAAGATGTGATTGATGCGGAGTTCAAACCCAGTCATTGATGTCCACGTGAGCGATCGCGTGGAACCTCGTGGAGGTGAAGGCATCCTATGCCACGTCGGAAGAAGACGCAAGCTGAAGAGCCGGCTCTCCCCACGCCGGAAGAGCCGGCTTCTACCTATGAAGAGCCGGTCGAACCCTACGACGATGTCCTCGAGGAAGACTACTACGAGGACGATTTCGCTGTAGAGGAGGAGCCTTTGGAGATCGCCGAAGAAGAGGTTGAGGAAGAGAGGGCGCCGGTTTCGGAGGCGGTATCCGAGCCTGAGGAGGAGGTGGTCGAGCCGGTTGCTCCTCGATATGAGACGCGCCAGGAGATGCTGGCGCGGCTCATGCGGCGGCTATTGGCGGCGCGCGAGCGCGTGCGGGCGACTTTGGAGCGCGTGCGCGACATCAATGCGCAGTTGCGCGATGCCGGACCTCGTCCGCCCGACCGCCTGAAGGAGCAATATCAGCGGGCTATTGCTGAGCTGAGCGCGGCGCGGCGAGAGGAGAACCTCGCGCGGGCCGAGTTGATTCAGGCCCTGAATTGGCGAGGATGAGAGGGCGCAGTTCGCTCTTGCGCACTCCGCGAGGCCAAGAGAGCCCGGACTGAGCCACCCCCTGTGGGGGATGGGCTATGGCGGTCAAGTACAAAGACTATTACGAGATCCTGGGTGTCCCTCGAACGGCCACGCAAGAGGAGATCAAAGCGGCTTTCCGCCGCCTGGCCCGAAAGTATCACCCGGACTTGAATCCGGGGGATAAGCAGGCGGAGGAGAAGTTCAAGGAGATCAACGAGGCCTACGAGGTCCTGGGGGATCCCAAAAAACGCGAACTCTACGATCGGTTGGGGCCGAATTGGAAAGCGGGCGCGGACTTCACGCCACCGCCGGACTGGGAGAAGATTCGGATCGACTTCGGCGATTTCGACTTCTTCACGGGTGGGCCGGGGAGTTTCAGCGATTTCTTCGAGACGCTCTTTGGAGGGCTACGTGGTCGGACGGCATCGCGCCGTTCGGCGACGGGCACGCGCGTCGGTTGGGGGATTCGGGGGAGCGACATCGAGTCCGAGTTGACGCTCACGCTCGAAGAGGCGCATCGCGGGACGACGCGTCGGGTCACGCTCCCCAATGGGCGAACGGTCGAGGTGAAGATCCCGGCCGGCGTGCGTGAAGGCTCGGTGATTCGGCTTGCGGGACAAGGCGAACCGGGCCTGGGTGGTCCTGCAGGCGATCTCTACTTGAAGGTCCGGTTACAGAAGCATCCGATCTTCACGGTCTCCGGCGACGATGTCTACGTCGAGGTCCCGATCACGCCGTGGGAGGCCGTGCTGGGAGGGAAGATTCGGGTTCCGACGTTGGACGGTACGGTGGAGGTGACGCTCCCGCCGGGCTCGCAGAGTGGACAGAAGCTCCGGCTGCGCGGTCAGGGCTTGAACCGTCGGCGTGGTGGGCGTGGCGATCAATACGTGCAGCTTCGGATCGTCGTCCCCACGAATCCGACGCCGGCTGAACGTCGCTTGTTCGAGCAGTTGGCGCGCGAGTCGAGCTTCAACCCTCGATCGTGAGTGTCGTGCGGGGCCTCGCGGAGATGCGCTTCCGAAAAGATCAAGAGTCGGGAGAGGGTCTATGGATTTCAATCGCCTGACGGAGAAGGTGCAAGAGGCGGTGCGCGCGGCGCAAAGCCTTGCGGCGCGCTATAGCCATCAACAGATTGACGTCGAGCATCTGCTGCTGGCGCTCCTGCAGCAGGAGGGGGGACTGGCCTCGGCGATCTTGGAGAAGGCGGGGGTGGACCCGAAGCTCGTCCGGACCCGTCTGGAACAAGAGCTGGCGCGCTGGCCGAAGGTGAGCGGTCCGGCGGCCGGCCCTGATTTCGTGTATATCACCGGGCGGCTCAACCGTCTGTTCGCGGTGGCTGAGGAGGAAGCGGCGCGGCTCAAGGACGAATACGTGAGCGTCGAGCACCTGCTGCTCGCGATCCTGGAAGAGGGGCGCGGCGGCGCGGCCGGACGCTTGTTGCTGGACCTCGGCCTAGATCGGGATCGTCTGATGAAGGCCTTGCAGCAGATTCGCGGCACGCAGCGGGTGACGAGTCCGACGCCGGAGGCGACGTATCAAGCGCTTGAGCGCTATGGGCGCGATCTGACTAAGCTCGCCGCCCAAGGGAAGCTCGATCCCGTCATCGGACGAGACGATGAGATCCGGCGCGTGATTCAGGTGCTCTCGCGTCGGACGAAGAACAATCCGGTCCTGATCGGTGAGCCGGGCGTCGGCAAGACGGCCATCGTCGAGGGGTTGGCGCAACGCATCGTGCGCGGGGATGTCCCCGAGGGCTTGAAGAACAAGCGCGTCATTCAACTGGATATGGGGGCGCTCATCGCGGGCGCGAAATATCGCGGCGAGTTCGAAGAGCGGCTGAAGGCCGTGCTGCGCGAGGTACAGGAGTCGCAGGGCGAGATCATCCTCTTCATTGACGAGCTGCATACGGTCGTGGGCGCCGGTCGGGCTGAAGGAGCGACGATGGATGCCAGCAATCTGCTGAAGCCGATGCTCGCGCGCGGCGAGCTGCGCTGCATCGGTGCGACGACGCTCGACGAATATCGCAAGTACATCGAGAAGGACGCCGCGCTCGAACGCCGCTTCCAACCGATCCTGGTTGGCGAGCCATCGGTCGAGGACACGATCTCGATCTTGCGCGGATTGAAGGAGCGGTATGAGGTCCATCATGGGGTGCGCATCAAGGACTCGGCGCTGGTGGCGGCGGCGATGCTCAGCCATCGCTACATCTCCGATCGCTTCTTGCCGGATAAGGCGATCGATCTTGTGGACGAGGCGGCGGCGCGGCTCAGGACCGAGATCGACTCGATGCCTTCGGAGTTGGATGAGATCCTACGGCGGATCATGCAACTGGAGATCGAGCGTGAGGGGTTGAAGCGGGAGACCGATCCGGCCTCGCGCGAGCGATTGCGCAAGATCGAGGAGGAGCTGGCGGAGCTGCGTATGCGTGCGGATCGGCTCCGCGCACAGTGGGAGGAGGAGAAGCAGATCCTCGCCCGCTTACGCGAGCTGCGCGAGCAGATCGAGCAGACGAAGATCCTCATCGAGCAAGCCGAGCGGGCTTATGATCTCAATCGCGCGGCCGAGTTACGCTATGGGCGTTTGGTCGAGTTGGAGAAGCAGATGCGCGAGCAAGAGGCCCAGCTCGCGGAGCTGGCGGCGCGGCATGGCGGCGTGCGCTTGCTCAAGGAGGAGGTGGATGAGGAGGACATCGCCGAGGTCGTGAGCCGCTGGACGGGCATCCCCGTGAGCCGTCTGCTGGAGGGGGAGATTCAGAAGCTGCTGCGTCTG
The DNA here is from genome assembly GCA_030550025.1 of Acidobacteriota bacterium. Classification (GTDB taxonomy): domain Bacteria; phylum Acidobacteriota; class Blastocatellia; order HR10; family HR10; genus HR10. The sequence continues at coordinate 331,149 of JAUQQC010000002.1, forward strand.
GAGGAGGAGTTGCACCGCCGCGTCGTCGGACAGGAGGAAGCCGTGCGCGCCGTGGCCGAAGCCGTGCGTCGGGCGCGCGCGGGATTGAAGGATCCGAATCGCCCGATCGGCAGCTTCATCTTCCTCGGTCCGACCGGCGTCGGGAAGACGGAGCTGGCGCGTGCCCTCGCCGAGTGTCTCTTCGACGACGAGCGCGCCCTCATTCGGATCGATATGTCCGAGTACATGGAGAAGCACGCGGTCGCTCGCTTGATCGGCGCGCCGCCCGGCTACGTCGGATACGAAGAAGGGGGACAGCTCACGGAGGCCGTGCGCCGTCGGCCGTATTCGGTCATCCTTTTCGACGAGCTGGAGAAGGCGCATTGGGATGTCTTCAACATCCTCTTGCAGATCCTCGATGATGGGCGGCTCACCGACAGTCATGGTCGGACGGTGGATTTCAAGAACACGATCATCATCATGACGTCGAACATCGGGAGCCATTTGATCCTCGAACATCGCGGCGGGACGGATGAGAGCTACGAGCGGATGAGGGAGACCGTGCTCGCCGAATTGCGGCGGACGTTCCGTCCCGAATTCCTGAATCGCGTGGACGAGATCGTCGTCTTCCATGCGCTGACGGAAGAACATCTGAAGCGCATCGTGGAGATCCAACTCGAGCGCCTGCGGCAGCGCGTGCGGGATCGGCAGATCGAGTTGGAGCTGACCGAGCGAGCGAAAGCGCGTCTGGCCGAGTGGGGGTATGATCCCGTCTTCGGTGCGCGGCCGCTCAAGCGGGTGATCCAGCGGGAGGTGGAGACGCCGCTGGCGAAATTGATCTTGCAGGGAGAGGTGCGAGATAATTCCCTCGTGATCGTGGATGAAGATGGCGGCCGGCTCACCTTCTCGGTTCAGCCGAAGGAGGTGTCGGTGGCCGAATGAGCGCCTGGAGGATGAAGATGAACGCGCTCAGGACGAAACTCGGTGCCCTCCTGGGACCGCGCTCGGGGAGGATTGCCGGAGCGCTCGCGCTGGTGCTCATTGGCGTTCTGATGGGATCGGCGATCACGGCGCGTATGGAGTGGTCGCCGTTTCCCAACCGAGGGGATGAGACGCGCGTCCCCGTATATCTGGCCACAGGGACGCCGGTGAGTGGGAACATCTCGTTGCTGGAAGGCCTGGCGCCGATCGTACGCGCAGCGCGGGAATGGGTCGTGACGATCGAGACGAAGACCCCGGATCGCGCGGGATGGGACATCTTCGAGGATCCGTTCTTCCGATGGTTCTTCGGTCGCCCGCAGGTCCCACGGCGGGAGCAATATCGTCGCGGGCTCGGCTCGGGCGTGATCGTCAGTCCCGATGGGTACATCCTGACGAACCATCACGTCGTGGAGAACGCCAGCGAGCTGGACGTGACGCTCTTCGATGGGCGTCGCTTCCGGGGGCGTGTCGTCGGAGCGGATCCGAAGACTGATCTGGCCGTCGTGAAGATCGAGGCGACGAAACTGCCGGCGGCCGTCTTCGGCGATTCCTCCCGCGTGCAGGCAGGGGATTTCGTCATCGCGATTGGCAGTCCATTCGATCCTCGACTGCAGCATACGGTGACCTTTGGGATCGTGAGCGCGACGGGACGGGGGAGTCTCGGCATCGCCGATTACGGCGATTTCATCCAGACCGATGCGGCGATCAATCCCGGCAATTCGGGCGGGCCGCTGGTGAACATGCGGGGGGAGTTAATCGGCATCAACACGGCGATCTTCACGCGGGGCGCGCCGGCTAACGCCGGCGTCGGTTTCGCTATCCCGATCAACATGGCGCGCGAGGTCATGGAGCGCATCCTGAAATATGGGCGCGTCGTGCGCGGCTACCTGGGCGTGAATATCCAGACGCTCGATGAGGCGATGGCTGAAGTCTACGGGGTGAGAGGGCGTCGTGGGGCGATCGTGCTCGAAGTCGTTCCCGATAGCCCGGCCGATCGCGCCGGTCTCCGGCGCGATGACATCATCATCGAGTACAACGGGCAGAAGATCGCCGAGAGCGAGCAGTTGCGAAACCTGGTGGCGATGACGGCTCCTGGAACGCGCGCGACGCTCAAGATCCTGCGTGAGGGGCGCGAGCAGACGCTCACGGTCGAAGTGGGCGAGCTGAAAGAAGAGCGGACGGGCACGCGGTTTGGGGGAGAGACCGAACGTGGGGCGACCTTAGGCGGCATCGAGGTTCAGGAACTGACGCCCGCGCTCGAGCGGCGATATGAGCTGCCGCGCCAGATCACCGGCGTCCTCATCGTGGAGGTCGCTCCCTGGAGCCCGGCGGCGGAAGCGGGCTTAATGCCGGGCGATGTGATCCAGGAGATCAATCGTCAGCCGATTCGCACGGTCGCCGACTTCCGTCGCATGGTCGCCGAGGTCGGGCGGCGCCGAGCGGTGCTGCGCGTGTACAGTCAGCGTCAGGGCGGAAGTCTCCTCGTCGTTCTCGAATCGCGCGGATGACCCATCTCGCGGGCGGGGAAGGGAGCGATGTTCTACATCTTGCGGCGAGCCAACGGTGAGATCTTCACGCTCCAGAGAGATGGCGTCTCCTACATCGCCGTCTGGGCCGATGAACGCGATGTGCGGCGCAGTAAGAGCGCGAACCCGGACTTGATGGTCTACGTGCCGGCTCCCGCGGACGAACGCGTGCTCAGGCGGTGGTTGGGTGATCGTCCGATGCGTTTCTTCCTCGTGGATAGCCGGAATCCGGATTTGAGAACTGGGCGCGAGATCTCGCCGGAGGAGGTCCTCGGCCAGGCGGCGCTTCCGAAGGCGGCGTAACGGATGCTGTTCCTTCGGAAGGAGAGGCGTGGAGAATGGGGCTTTCGCCCCGAGAGAGGGGTATATGGATAAGCTCGCCAAGCAGAAGTGGGTCTTCAGTGGCCTCTATTTGCTCTTCATGCTGGGGGTCTTGTTCTCCATCCACCAGTATGCGCGGGTGAGGCCGCAGCCGATCGCCTACAGCGAGCTGCTTGAGGCCGTGCGCGGCGGCAGGGTGGTTGAGGTATGGATCAGCGAGAGCGAGGTCCGGGCGCGTCTCTCCGAAGGCGAGAAGCTTGTGGTCGCCACACGCGTGCCGGGCATTGAGGAGACAGCTTTGCTCCAGGAGCTTGAGAAGCGTCGCGTGAAGTTCTCCGGCGTGATCGAGCGCGCCTCTTGGTGGGAGCAGCTCTTCCTCTATTGGATCCTGCCGCTGCTGATCCTCGGCGCCCTGTGGGGATATGGGATGCGTCGGCTGGCGCAGGGGGGGAGCGGCGCGCTCACCTTCGGTCGCAGCAAGGCGAAGATCTACGACACTAGCAGCGAGAACCGCGTGACTTTCGCCGATGTCGCGGGCGTGGACGAGGCGAAAGCCGAACTGATGGAGATCGTGGATTTCTTGAAGCATCCGGCTCGGTATCAACGGTTGGGTGGGCGCATTCCAAAAGGCGTATTGCTCATCGGGCCGCCGGGGACGGGCAAGACGCTTCTGGCGCGCGCAGTGGCAGGCGAAGCCGGGGTGCCCTTCTTTGCCCTCTCGGGCTCGGAGTTCGTCGAGATGTTCGTCGGCGTCGGCGCCGCCCGCGTGCGCGATCTCTTCGAGCAGGCGAAGCGGCGCGCTCCATGCATCGTCTTCATTGACGAGTTGGATGCCATTGGGAAGATGCGGGCCGTCGGCGGCGGACTCGCGGGCGCTCATGACGAGCGCGAGCAAACGCTCAATCAGTTGCTCGTCGAGATGGATGGGTTTGATCCCTCAAAGGGGGTAATCATCATGGCGGCGACCAATCGGCCGGAGATCCTGGATCCGGCCCTACTGCGCGCGGGGCGCTTCGATCGACGGATCATCATTGACAAGCCCGATGTGAGAGGGCGCGAGGAGATCTTGCGCGTGCATGTACGGAAGATCCGATTGGCGCCGGATGTGGATTTGCGCGTCATCGCGGCGCGGACGCCGGGAATGGTCGGCGCCGATTTGGCCAACATCGTGAACGAGGCCGCGCTCTTGGCTGCACGCCGTGGGGCGGAGGCTGTCGAGATGCGGGATTTCGAGAACGCCATTGATCGCGTCCTGCTCGGCTTGGAGAAGAAGGGGCGGGTCATGTTGCCGGAGGAGAAAGAGCGGGTGGCGTATCATGAGGTCGGACATGCGCTCTGCGCCCTCTCGGTGCCGCATGCCGATCCCGTGCACAAGGTCACGATCATTCCGCGCACGATCGGCGCGCTCGGCGCGACGCTGCAGCTACCGACGGAGGATCGGTATCTGCTGACGAAGCTGCAACTGGAGGATCGCTTGGTCGTGCTGCTTGGGGGGCGAGCCGCCGAGGAGTTGATCTTCGGCGACGTCTCGACCGGGGCGCATAACGATCTGGAGCAGGCGACCGAGATCGCGCGACAGATGGTCATGCGCTTTGGGATGAGCGAGCGCTTGGGGCCGCTGACCTATGGGCGTCCATGGACCGGACAGTTCCTGCAAGCCGCTCTCCCATTGGGGGAGGAGCGGAATTTCAGCGAACAGACGGCGCGCGTGATTGATGAGGAAGTGCAGCGGGTGGTGGCCGAGGCCTACGAGCGCGCGCGGACGATCTTGCGTGAGAAGCAGGCGGCGCTTCACCATGTGGCGCGAGAACTGATCAAACGTGAGACCTTGGATCGCGAGGAGTTGGAGCAGTTGGTGCGCGAGAGCATGGCCGTCGCAGCTCACGTGCTGGCCGAGTGAAGGCCGATTCGGAATGAGGCCGATCGAGCGCCTTTCGGGCGCGGTCTCGTTCCGGGAGGAGAAAGCGAGGTGGGTTATGTCGGCCGTTGTCTTCGCCGGAGTGTCTCCGCACCCTCCGATCATCGTCCCGGAGATCGGCGGGCAACACCTGAAGGACGTGGAGGCGACGGTGCGTGGTGTCCAGGAGATGATGCGCCGTCTGGTTGCCGCGCGGCCGGATGTCGTCGTCATCATCAGTCCGCACGCGCCGCTTGATCCCCGCAGCTTCAGCGCCTACAGCGGGCCTCGGCTGCGGGGAGATTTCTGGGATTTCGGAGCGCCGCAGGTCGAATTCGATGTCCCTAATCATGTCGTCCTGCTCTCGCGCCTGGCTGCCATCGCGCATGAGCGTGGCCTTCCGATGTGGCTCGTCCCGGCCGGGCGGCGATTGGATCATGGCACGATGGTCCCGCTCTACTATCTGCTCCAGGCGGGGTGGCGATCGAGCGTCATGGTTGTCGGGCTGTCGCTGCGACCGTTCGAGGATCATATTCGCTTCGGCGAATGCCTGGCGGAAGCGGCTGCACAACTGGGCCTCCGTCTGGCGATTTGCGCCAGCGGCGATATGAGTCACCGGTTGAAGCCGGGAGCGCCGGCCGGGTATCATCCCGAAGCGCATCGGTATGATGAGGTGATCGTGGAAGCGATTCGCGCCGGCGATTTCGAGCGCATCCTGCGCATTGATCCCGATCTGCGGGAAGAGGCCGGAGAGGACATCTATCGCTCATTGTTGATCGCCTATGGGACTTTGGGACGTACCCTGCATCGTCCGGAGGTCTTCTCCTATGAGGGGCCTTTCGGCGTCGGATACATGGCCGCCGTGCTCGCCGATTACTCCGATCATGCGTCGGAGGCCGAATTGCTGGCGGTGGGCGAATCGGATCTGCCCGCACTCGCGCGGCGAGCCGTTCACGCGTATGTGACGGAGGGACGCCTTCTCGATCCCCCATCGCAACTTCGCGGGGGCGCAGCCGAGCGCGCGGGCGTCTTCGTCAGCATCAAGACGCGTCAAGGCCAGTTGCGCGGGTGCATCGGGACCATTGAGCCTACTCAAGAGAACGTAGCGCGTGAGGTCATCCACAATGCCATCGCCGCCGCGACGCGCGATCCGCGATTCGACCCAGTGCGCGCGGACGAGCTCGAGGAGCTGGTCTTCTCGGTGGATATCCTCTCCCCGCCGGAACCAGTCGCCGATCCGCACCATCTCGATCCGAAGCGATATGGTGTCATCGTGGAGACTGAGGACGGGCGACGCGGATTGCTGCTGCCGGATCTGCCGGGGATCGAGACCGTCGAACGACAGCTTCATTATGCGCGCGCAAAGGCTGGCATTCGGCCGGATGAGCCGATCCAGATTTACCGCTTCACCGTTCGGCGGATTCGGGAGCAGGGACGCGCAGCGGCGGATGCCGAAGTCTGAGCGGCGGAATCTCATTCGGAGGTGCGCTATGGTCTCGTATGCGGATATCGAGAGGTTGAGGGCCTATGTGCCGCAAGGCGATGGATGGGTCTTGAGCGTGTATCTGGATGTGGATCAGTCGAAGGCGAGCAATTTGAAGCGGGGGTTCGAAACGGTGTTGCAAAATCTCCTGCGGGAGGTCGAGCAGGGGATGGACGAGCGCGCTCGTGAGGAGTTCGCGGCGAACCGAGCGCGCGTGTTGCGGTTCCTGCAGAGCTATGAGCCGAGGAAGAAGGGGTTGGTCCTCTTCTCCGATGTGCGACATGAGTTTTGGTGGGATCGCGAGCTGCCCGTCCTATTGCCGAACGTCGTTCGCTTTGAGCGGGCGCCGTATCTTCGACCGCTCATCGAAGTCCTCGACGAATATGAGCGATACGGCGTCGTCCTCATCGACAAGGAGAAGGCACGCCTGTTCACCGTGCACCTGGGCGAGATCGAAGAGCACGAGGCGGTCTTCGACGACGTGCCGCGCCGCACGGTGACGACGAGCATGGATCGGCTTTGGTCGCAGAAGAATCTCCAGCGGCACCATGATACGCATGTGCATTGGCACGCCGCGCATGTGGCCGAGCGATTGCGGGAGTTGGTCGAGCGCTACCATTTCGATCGGCTCATCGTCGGGGGCACGGTGGAAGCCGTGGGCGAACTGATGCGCGTCCTGCCCAAGCGCTTGCGCGAGCGCGTGGCGGGCACGATCTCCGTCCCAGTGACGGCCTCGGCGTCGGATGTCCTCGCCGAGGTGCTTCGCCTGGAGGAACAGGTCGAGCGGCAAGCGGAGCAGCAATTGGTGGAGTCCCTGTTGACGGCAGCCGGCAAGGGCGATCGAGCCGTCATCGGTCCGACGGCGACGCTGGAAGCGCTTCATGAGGGGCGCGTCTGGCGGCTCCTGTACGTCGGTAACCATATCCTCACGGGCTCGGCGTGCGCGCAATGTGGCGCGCTCTTTTGGGAGCCGCAACGCGAGACCTGCTGGTATTGCGGCGGGAAGTTAGAACCGGCGCCCGATTTCTTGAACCGCGTCTTGGAACGCGCGCTCGCTTTGGGTGGGAGCGTGGAAGAGGTCCGAGGTCCGGCGGCGGAGAGGCTGAAGGCTGCCGGAGGATTGGGCGCATTCCTGCGCTATTGAACCGTGAGGGGGGGCGATGAGCGAAGAGGCGATAGATGTCCTGGCTGTGGGCGCCCATCCCGACGATGTCGAGTTGGCGATGGGGGGGACATTGCTCAAGTTGGCATCCTTGGGGTACCGCACGGGGATCGTGGATATGACGCGAGGAGAGGCCGGAACGCGCGGGACGCCCGAGGAGCGAGCGCGCGAGGCTGCCGAAGCGGCGCGCATCTTGCGCGTCGTCGTGCGCGAGACGCTTGGGTTGCCCGATACCCGCGTCCTCTGCACGGATGAGGCGCGACGCGCCTTCGTGCGCGTGCTCCGGCGGCTTCGCCCCAAGGTCGTCTTCACCCATCATTGGGAGGATCCGCATCCGGATCACGCGCATACGAGCCGGATCGTGCGCGAGGCGGCGTTTCTGGCGGGATTGCCCAAATACGATCCCGAGACGGGGCATGCGCGCCATCGGCCGAACGCAGTGGCGTATTTCCTCTTCCCTCGTACCCTCCCGCCGAGCTTCATCGTGGACATCACCACGTTCGCCGAGGAGAAGTTGCGGGCGATTCGGGCGCATCGTTCGCAGCTTTATGATCCCTCGCGTCCGGAGCCGGAGACGCGAATCAGTGCGGAAGGATTTCTGCGGCGCGTGGAAGCTCGGCAGCGCTACTACGGGGCACTCATTGATGTCGAACATGGGGAGGCGTTTCTGGTGCGCGAAGTGTTGAACGTCGAGGATCCCGTCGCGCTGCTCACGCGCCCGATGAACATCTACGCCTATCTCATCTGAGTCCGGAGGCCATATGGGCGAGGAATATTGCTTGGGGGTGATCACGGCGAGTTCTCGCGAAGAGGCGGAGCGGATCGCTGAAGCCCTCGTTCACGAACGGCTGGCCGCGTGTGTCACGATCGTCCCTGAGGTCGAATCCGTGTACTGGTGGGAGGGCCAGGTCGTTCGGGATCGCGAGGCGCTGCTTCTGGTGAAGACGGTGCGAGCGAAGTGGCCGATGCTCATGGCGGCGGTGAAGGAGCGACATAGCTATCAAGTCCCGGAGATCATCGCCCTTCCCATTGTGGAGGGATCCGAGGCCTACCTGGAATGGCTCGAACGATCCCTCAGGGCATCTTGATCTGTGGGGGAAGATTTGTTACCTTAGCGCGTGTCTTCTGCGGTAGGGGAGGCTATGAACATGGAAGGGCACGAGCTGATCGAAAGCGCACCATCGCCGAAGAAGAAGACGTTGACGAAAGCGGATCTCATCGAGGAGGTCGCTCGCGCGACCGAACTCGCGCGAAAGGACTCGCAGGTCATCGTCGAGACGGTCTTGGAGAGCTTGGTTAGCGCACTGAAGCGGGGCGAGGGGATCGAGTTGCGCGGCTTCGGTTCCTTCCGCTTTCGCGAGCGCGGCCCTCGGCGCGGGCGAAATCCGAAGACGGGTGAGGTGGTGGATGTCCCTCCCAAGCGCATGCCCTATTTCAAGCCGGGGAAGGAGTTGAAGGAATTGATCAATCAGTAAGGATGGACTTTCTCTGGAGTCCATGGCGATTCCGTTACGTCTCGACGGCCGAGGAGCAAACGCGTTGCGTCTTTTGCGAAGCACCTCGGTTGAGCGATGAGAAGGCGTTGATCCTGTATCGCGGGCGGGAGAACTTCATCATCCTGAACCTCTATCCCTATACGACCGGCCATTTGATGATCGCGCCCTATGCGCATTTGGCCTCCTTCGCGGACGCGCCCAAGAGCCTTACTGACGAGATGACCGATTTGGCCAAGTATTGCTGCCGGGTGCTCATGGAAGTCTACCGCCCGCATGGCTTGAATCTCGGGATGAATCTGGGGCGGGCGGCCGGAGCGGGCATCGCCGATCATTTCCATCTGCATGTGCTCCCGCGATGGTTCGGCGACACGAACTTCACGACCGTGATTGCCGAGACCCGCGTCTTGCCCGAGGATTTGGAGACGACCTACCGAAAGCTGCGGCGATATTTCGAGGACGTCCCGCTTCGCTGAGTCCTCGTTCGCCCCATAGGAGGAGTCAAGGGATATGCGTGCCACCTATGTGATCCTCCTCACTTTGATCTTCGCCGTCGAGGGGCGAGCGCGTCAAGAGGGGCAAGGGCGACCGGCGCCCAGCCCCGGTGCCACGTTGCATCAGATTCGCGGGCGCGTTTATCTTCCCACAGGCGCGCCCGCCGAGGAGCGCTTTCGCGTGACGCTGCGCACGTTCGGGCAGAGCATCGTGACCGAGACTTTCACGGATTCGTTAGGGAATTTCGAGTTTCGCGGCGTGCCCAACGGAACCTACGAGATCGTCGTGTGGGAGACGGACCGATACGCGACCGAGGTCGAGCGCATCGAGGTCTTCAGCCGTGCTGCGCGCGTCTTTACGCAGAATATCTTCTTGCGCGAGAAAGAACGCGTGGCTTCCGAACGACCGGCTGCCGGAACGGTCTCCGTGGTGCGCCTGACCGAAGCGATCCCGAAAGAGGCGCGGAAGGAGTACGAAAAGGGGGCCAAAGAATCGCGAAAGGGGAATGCGCAAAAAGCGATCGCGCATTTCCAACGGGCGCTCGCGCTTCATCCCCGCTACGTCCAAGCGCTCAATGATCTTGGCGTCCAGTATCTCCGTTTGAACGATCTCGCCCAAGCGCGCGCGGTGTTTCAACAAGCCATCGAGGTGGATCCTCAGGCCTCGCATCCGTATGTGAATCTCGGATTCCTCTGCCTGCTTCAGCGGGAATATGAAGCGGCGCTGGCGCATCTGCAGCGGGCCGTGACGCTCGATCCGGCCAATTGGTCCGCGCGCATGCTGCATGGGATCGCGCTCATACAGACGGGCGATCTTCAGCGCGCGGAGAGCGAGCTACAGAAGGCGTTGTCGCTCGGTCCTCCGCCGACCGTCTCGATCGTGCGCTTGCATCTGGCAAACCTCTTCCTGCGGCGCGGGGAGTACGCGCGCGCGTTGGAGCAATCGGAGAAGTATCTCGAAGAGGTCCCGAACGCGACCAACGCCGCCGAGGTTCGCGAACGGGTGAAGAAGTTGCGAGAGCTCGTGCGCGCGCAGAACCGTCAGCCTTGAGCGGCTCAGGAAGCCGTCGGCTTAGGAGAGGTGCCTTCGACGGCGAGAGGTCTCCGCTTGCTGGCGAAGAATCCGACGAATGCGTTCGTGCATCTCGGAGACGAAGGGATCGTCTGGGGCGAGACGCCGCAGTTGGTTGAGGTAATAGAGCGCGTTCTCGTTCTCCGGTGCGACGTAATCTCCACGCCGAATGGCTTCTTCGACCAGGAGCTTGAGTTGGCGGATGCGTTCCCGCCGATCGCCGGAAGCGTCCAGGGGAATCACCGGTTCGAGCGAAAAATCGTAACTCGCTTCCGGCTCCGAGGGGTCGGCGAAGATTTCGCGCTCGATCGGTTTATATCCCTCCTTTTGGATGACGACACGGTGGGTCCCCGCCGTCAATTCGACCACCAGGGGCGTATGGCCGATCCATCGGCCATCAATGAGGACGGTCGCTTTCGGGGGATCGGTCGCAATGCTCACCACGCCCGAGGCGCGCTCGCGCGTCACCAGGAGGATGGCCGTCGCGCTGAGAAACATGGCCAGCGACGCGATCGCCACTGCGCGCCATCGCATTCGCCAGGTCGTCTCCTTCTGGCCCATAGCGCTTCGTCGAGCATGGAAAATATATCGAATCGGCTGCCCCAGGACAAGTCGCGCCTTCCAGAAGAAGGCATCCGACGGCTCACTCTTGAAGAAGTCGCATGATCGTGCGCCGCAGCCGTCGGGCGTCGGTCAGAGGATTATATCCCACCAAATGCTCGCGGAGCCTCCCCTTTCGATCGAAGAGGAAAGTTTGCGGGATGGGATGTTCGCCCGGCCCGACGAAGGCTTCAAACATGCCCTCGGGGGCGAAGCCGATCGTGTAGTTCACGCCGAGTTCTCGGACGAATTGTTGGACCTGCTGGACGTCCTGCTCCGGGTCTTCAATCGTGAGTCCGAGGATCTCCAATCCGCGATCGCCGTGCGCGTTCTTCAGTTCGATCAAGAGCGGGATCTCTTCGCGGCAAGGGGGGCACCAGGTCGCCCAGAAATCCATGATGAGGACCTTGCCGCGAAAATCCGAGAGGGTGATCTCACGGCCTTCGAGCGTGCGGATGCGGAAGTCGGGGGCGCGCTGATGGCCGTTGGGCGCCCACGGCAGCCCATCAATGGCCGCCGTCGAAGGTCGCGCGCCGCTTCGAAAGAAGATCGCGTATACGGCCCAGGCCGCCACCATCCCGGCGATCACCACAAGAGCCGTCAGGCGCGCCGAAGCCGAGCGTTCCGGTGTCGTCTCAGCGGTCGCCATGTTCGTCCTCGCCTTCAGCCGATTCCGTTTGTTCTCTCACGGCGACGCCGACCGATGGGCCAGCGATCCGGTAAGCCTCCGACGCCCACATCCCCAGGTCCACGAGCTTACACCGCTCCGAGCAGAACGGACGGAACGGATTCGATTCCCAGGGGACGCGCTTTCCGCAACGTGGGCATTTGACCATCATACGGGGATCAGTGTTGCACAAAACCGCTCAGGCGTCAACGTACGAGAGCACAGGTTGCAGCGCGCGAGACTCTCTGATACACTGGTTTTCCTCGCACTTCGAGGCTCAGGAGGCTGATGGGAGATGCCGGAGACGATTCCGAACGAGTATCTCGACCTCTTCCAAAAGCGCGCGTTCGCCGTCTTGGCGACGCTCATGCCCGATGGCTCCCCGCAGGTGACGCCGGTGTGGTGCGATTTCGATGGGGCGCACGTGCTCGTGAATTCGGCGCGCGGCCGCGTGAAGGATCGGAACATGCGGCGCGATCCGCGCGTCGCGCTTGTGATTTTGGATCCGGACAATCCGTATCGCTACGTGGAGATTCGCGGGCGCGTCGTCGAGATCACTGAAGAGGGGGCAGACGCCCACATTGATCGGTTAGCGAAGAAGTATCTGGGCGTGGAGACTTATCCCTATCGTCAGCCGGGGGAGGTTCGCGTCCTCTACAGGATTCTCCCGGAACGCGTCTCCGGGTTACGGTGAAGAGGCTTCGAAGCGGTGCGCAACACGGGCACCGCATTCGTGAGGACCTGGCGCGAGCGCGACGAAGACGGATTTGCCAGCGCGCCCGCGTTGGTTTATAATGACGCCTGACGTTGCTCGTGGTGTCCAGTCGAAGGGCTGGGCGTCCCTGAGTCCAACATCCCGGGTGAGAGCCAAAGGAGCGCGTATGAGCGAAAAGTACAGGCATCTGGAAGACGAATGGCGGCAGGCCGCTCGACGCTCGCGGGATTTCCCGAAACCGAATCTGCTGACCGTTCGCGAGGTCTTTCGCTGTGCGATCTGTGGAGCCGTTGTCCCGGCGGAGATTGGCATCCCGGTGGATGGTGAGTGTCCGAAGTGTCATGCCGATCTGCACACGTGTAAGAATTGTCTTCACTTCGATCCGCGAAGTCGGTTCGAGTGCACGGAGCCGATCCCCGCGCGCATCCCGCGAAAGGATGTGCGGAACGAGTGCGAGTTCTTCGAGCCGCGCAAGGTTGTGGAGCGGGAGACGACCACGTCGCCCATGCCGAGTCAAGATCCGCGCGCGGCCTTCGATCGGTTGTTCAAGAAGTGAGCGTCTGTTCCCACGAGGGCTTGGGTGTCCCGTCCTGGCGTTGAGGGAATATCGTTCCAATCCCCAAGGCGGCCCCTATGAGCGAAGGCTCCCAGCCGAGGCGTGAGGAGGGGAGCGATGCGCGTTCTGATCGTCGAAGACGAACGGAAGATGGCCGAGGTGCTCCGGCGCGGTCTGGAGGAAGAGGGGTACGTCGTGGAGCTCGCTGTGGATGGGGAAGAAGGTCTGCAGCTGGGGAGCGAGCGGGGGTACGATCTCATCATCCTCGACCTTCGCCTTCCCAAGCGCGATGGGATCGAAGTCTGTCGCGAGCTGCGCCGGCGTGGTGTGCTGACGCCCATCCTCGTGCTGACGGTCCGCGATGCCGTCGCGGTGAAGGTCGAGGCCTTCGACGGTGGAGCCGATGATTATCTCACCAAGCCGTTCGCCTTTGCGGAATTGCTGGCGCGCGCGCGAGCGCTCGTGCGGCGCCGTCAGCAGGTGGACCTGCGGTTGCGCGTCGGCGATCTGGTCCTCGATCCCGTGACGCGGCGCGTCACGCGCGCCGGTCGTGCGATCGCCCTGACGCCCAAGGAGTTCGCCCTGCTCGAATGCCTCATGCGTCATCCGAACGAGGTGCTGACGCGCGCCCGGCTGGTGGAGGAGGCTTGGGGAGAGCGCTTCGACGCACTGACCAATATCGTGGACGTGTACATCAATGCCTTGCGGAAGAAGCTCGATCGCGCCTTCTCGCGCCCCCTCATTCACACGGTTCGCGGCGTCGGATACGTGCTGCGCCCGTAGCGTCAGAGGAGCGTCAGGATGGGCACGACCTCCGTCTGAATCGGGCGAGCCGTCACGATCACATCGTCGTCCCCCACGTAGACATCCACCTCGCTGCGCACGCCGAATTCCCCTTCCAGATAAACGCCGGGCTCGATGGAGAAGCACGTGTGCGGAAGGATGCGGCGCTCGTCGCGGGTCTCCAAGTTATCGAGGTTGGCGCCGTTGCCGTGCACGTCCTCGCCGATGGAATGGCCGGTGCGATGGATGAAGAAGTCGCCCAACCCGGCACGGCGGATTACCTCGCGGGCGACCTCATCCACTTCCCATCCCCGAATCGGGCGTTGTGCGCGCACGGCCTCGCGCACGAACTCGATGGCGCGATCGCGCGCTTCGCGCACAACGCTGAAGACGCGCGCGTAGCGATCGGGCACGACATCGCCGACGAATCCCGTCCACGTGATGTCCACGTAGACGGCGTGGGGAACATCGCGCAGCTTCGCCCAGAGATCAATGAGCACGAAGGTCCCTTCTCGGATCGGCCAGGCTGAGTCCGGCGTCGGGCTGTAGTGCGGATTCGCCGAGTGCGCATCCGCGGCGACGATCGGAGGATGGTCGGCCACCAGTCCTTCGCGCTCGAAACACTGGAGGATGAACTGCTGAATCTGGTACTCATCGGAAGCGCGCCCGGAGACGATGCGCCGCGCGATCTCGGCGAACGTCTCGTCCACGATCCGGCGCATCTTCGGCTCTGCAAGGAGGTGCGTCTGCAGCTGCTCCTCGCTCCAGACGGCCTCGAACTGTTGCACGAGGTCGGCCGAGGAGACGATCTCAATGCCGAAGCGGCGGAGAAGCTCCACGGTCCCGGCATCCACGCGCGAGATGTAAGGGATAGCATTGTCCGGGGAGTATTGCATGGCAAGGCGTCGGCATCCGCGCAGGATTCGGTGCAGATGTTCATGGAGCTGAGACCACGGCAGATAGATGAGCTTCGTTCCGGGGAGCGAGTCGAGCTGCTCCGATTCGATGATGTGGACGATCTTGACGGGCTCGCCTTCTGCCGGGATGAAGTAGAACCAGCGGCGTGTCCCCAAGCGGTTCTCGTCGAGCTTCAAAATGCGATAGGCCAGCGGGTCCGATTTGCGGAAGTCGTAGAAGAGCCATCCGTCCACGCCAGCCTCCTTCAGCGCCGTCTGAATGCGGGCGATCAAGTCGTCCATAGGTCTTCTCCAAAGATGAAGAGCTTAGCAAAATGCGCGCTCGCGCGCGAGACATCGGCTCATGGGAACGTCGCTCTCGCGAGCGCAACGCACCGAGTTAGACTTTCCCCATCTCGTGGGCGTACGCGCAGTATTGGATGAGGCAACAGGCTTCGCACCGAGGGGTTCTCGGGCGGCAGACGTCGCGTCCGAGGCGGATCAAGTTGAGGTGCGCGGCGTAGCTATGGCGGGCAGGGATGAGACGGCCAAGCTGCTGGTGCGCGCGTTCGTCGGAGCAGCGTTGAGGGATCAACCCGAGCCGTGCCGCCACGCGGCGAATGTGCGTGTCCACGGGGAAGACCGGGTGCCCGCAGGCGAAGAGCAAGACGCAGGCCGCCGTCTTCGGGCCGACGCCGTCGAGCGAACGCAGGAAGCCGAGCGCTTCCTCAAGCGGCACCCGACAGAGGAAAGAGAGGTCAAGCGCGCCCGTGCGTCGCTCGATCTCCTGGAGGATGCGTTTGATGCGCACCGACTTAATCCGCGCCAAGCCACCGACGCGAATTGCCGCCGCGATCTCCCGCGTGGAGGCGCGCCGCACGGCATCCCACGTCGGGAAGCGCGCCTTCAGGCGAGCGAACGCGCGATCCCGATTCCGATCGTTCGTGGATTGAGAGAGGATGGTTTCGATCAACGTGTCCAAGGGATCGCGATCGCGGCGAAGCCGTGGCACACCGTAGGTCGCCGCCAGGTGCTCGAGGATGTGTCGGATGAGTTCTCGGGTCTCCGCTGAGACGGAAGCCAGGGCCTTCGTCGAACGCTCGCTCATCGTCGTGCCTCCGATGTTCGGGCGAGGACTTCGCGGTAATAGGCTTCGTACATGGGAATGATGCGCTCGCTGGAGAACTGGGCGAGGGCGCGCTCGCGCGCCCGCCGGCCCATCTCGCGGCGCAGGGCATCATCTTGCAGCAGGCGGATGGCGGCTTCGGCCATCGCCGCGAGGTCTCCGCACGGGAGCAAGAACCCAGTCACCCCATCTTCAACGACTTCGGGCACGCCACCGGTGCGGCTGGCGATGACGGGGACTTCGCAAGCCATCGCTTCGAGCGCGGCCAGTCCGAACGCCTCCATCTCGCTCGGCAGCAGCAGCAGATCGGCGATCGAGAGGAAGTCGACGATGTTGGGTTGTTTCCCCACACAATGGACGCGCCCGGTGAGCCCGTAGCGCTCGACGAGCCATTCGACGCGCGCGCGATCCGGTCCGTCGCCGATCATGAGGAGGCAAGCGGGGACGCGCTCGAGCACGCGGGCGAAGATCTCCACGCAATCGGGGGCCCGTTTGATCGGGCGGAAGTTGGAGATGTGCACGAGGACCTTCTCTCCCGAAGGTGCGAAACGCTCGCGCAGCTCCGGGCGCGGCCGACGCGCGTATTCCTCGCCGTTGATGAAGTTCGGGATGACCTGAATCTCGCAGATCCCGAAGGTTTCGCAGGTCGTCCGGCGCAGATAGTGCGAGACGGCCGTGACGCCATCGCTTTGCGCGATGCCGAAGCGCGTGATCGGCAAGTAGGAGCGATCGCGCCCGACGAGTGTGATGTCCGTCCCATGCAGCGTGGTGATCACTGGCAGATACCGATGGGGGCGGAGCATCTCACGCGCCAGGTAGGCGCTGATGGCGTGGGGGATGGCGTAGTGGACGTGCAAGAGGTCCAACCCGTATTCACACGCGACGCGGAACTGCTTGGTGGCCAGCGCCATGTCGTAAGGGAGATACTCAAAGAGCGGATAATCGAGCATCTCGACCTCGTGAAAGAAGAGGCGCTCGGAAAGCTCGGTGAGTCGCGTCGGCAAAGCGGCCGCGATGAAATGGACCGTGTGGCCACGTCGCGCCAGCTCCTTCCCTAATTCGGAGGCGACGATGCCGCTGCCGCCGTAGGTGGGATAGCACGTGATCCCGATCTTCAACGGGCGCATCGTGAGAGCCATCGTCGTTTGGGGAGGCCGATCCGAGGACGTCTCAGCTCATGTACTCCTCGAACTCCTCCAGGAGCATGAGCCCGTTCTCTTGCGGGTCATCCACGACGCCATGCGTCAAGCGGGCTAGCGCCGCGATGACCTTCAGATGGAAATCGGTCGGCTGCCCATACTCATCGGCCTCCGCTTCGATCTTGAACTTCCGGGCTGCCTTCCTCACTTGAAGGGGCAAGGATTCATATGTCTGCCGCAACTCTTCGATCTCTTCGGCCGAAGGATGGGCGACCGTGATGGTGCAGACTTCGCGCCCACGCTCAGTCTCGGCCTCGACTTCGAGGGCCGTCCAATGAGTGGCGTTCGGAGCCTCGCCGCCGCGCAGTTGCACGCGGCAGGGATACCCGCTCTCTTTGAGCTGGGCGATTACCTCCGAGACCGAGGGGAGACGAGTCCGATCCGTCCAGACGAAGTATTCACACCTCATGGTCCACTCGCCTCTTCTCCATGTCCGTTCTGTCGTTCACCGCGCCGTATGCGGAGGCATTGTAGGCGAGAGTCCTCCATTTGGCAACGGGGCGATTTCGCCTTCGTTCACGCGGAACCAACGCCAGCCGGAGCGACCGGGTTATAGAGGGAATCTCGTTCGACGGGAACGCGCCCGGCTTGTCGGATCAGGTGCTCGATCTCCGCACGGGTCAGGCCCTGTGGCGTTTGTCCCCCCGCCATGTGATAGATCTTCTCCTCGACCACCGTCCCATCCAGATCATCGGCGCCAAAGCGCAGGGCGACCTGCGCCAACTTCGGCCCCATCATGATCCAATACGCTTTGATGTGGTCGAAGTTGTCCAACATGAGGCGCGCGATGGCGATGTTCTTCAGATCGTCCACGCCCGTCGTCCATGGCAGATGGCTCAGCCGCGTGTTCTCCGGATGGAACGCCAGCGGGATGAACGCCGTGAAACCGCCCGTCTCATCTTGCAGCGCGCGCAGCCGCAGCAGGTGATCCACGCGCTCCTCATAGGTCTCGACGTGTCCGTAGAGCATCGTCGCCGTGGACTTCAAACCGCATTCGTGGACGGTGCGCGCGACCTCCAGCCAGCGCTCGCCGCTGATCTTATGCGTGCAGATGATATCGCGCACTCGCCGGGCGAAGATCTCCGCGCCCCCACCGGGGACCGAATCCAATCCCGCCTCTTTCAGGATCTCGATCGTCTCGCGCAAGGATTTCCCTGCCAATTTCGCCAGATAGTCCAGCTCCACGCAGGTGAAAGCCTTCAGATGCACGTTCGGGAAGTGATATTTCAGCGCGCGCAGCAGGTCCACGTAGTATTGGAAGGGGAGATACGGGTGCAAGCCGCCGACGATGTGGAACTCGCGCACGGAATCGGTGTATCCGCGCGCGGCCGCCTGGACGACCTCTTCGATGCTCATCGTCCATCCCCCTTCCTCTCCGACCTTGCGCGCAAAGGCGCAGAGCTGGCAGTCCACGAAGCAGATGTTGGTCGGATTGAGGTGGCGATTGATGATGTAGTAGGCGACGTTGCCGTTCTTCTTCTCCCTCACGTAGTTGGCAAGGGCGCCGAGCGTCAGCAGGTCGTTCGAGCGATAGAGCGCCACGCCATCCTCGAACGTGAGGCGCTCGCCGGCGAGGACCTTCTCGGCGATCGGCGCCAGTTCCGAACGCGTGATATATGTCTCCATGTCCTCCCCCTGCCCTGGGTGAGCGGGCATCATCGCAAGAGCACCTCCCCTCCCATCGTGAAGAGAAGGATGAGGCTCACGCCGGCGTTCGTAGTGAAGAAGGCTTCATTGACCCGCGAGAGATCGTCGGGACGAACGAGTCGGTGTTGTCGGATGAGGAGCAAGAGCGTCGCCACAAGTCCCGCTCCGCCCAACCAGCGCAGTCCGGCTAAGCGGAAGGCCCACACGAGACTGGCGAAGGCGATCCCGTGAAAGACCCGCGCGATCCGAAGGGCGCGTCGGAGGCCGAATCGCGCCGGCAGCGACCGCAAGCCCGCACGCCGATCGAAGTCCACGTCCTGACAGGCGTAGATCACGTCGAAACCGGCCACCCACATCATGACGGCCAGGCTCACCACGAGCGGGAGCCAATTGTCCAAAGCGCCGCGCACGGCGATCCAAGCTCCCGTCGGCGCGATGGCCAGGCACCAGCCGAGCACCAGATGCGAGTACTCGGTGAACCGCTTCGTGTAAGAGTAAAGCAGGATCGAGGCGAGCGCCAGCGGGGCCAACATCAGCGTGAGCCGATTCAGCATGGCCGCCGCCAGGAGGAACACGGCTGCCGAGACGACGACGAAAGCGCGGACGTAGCCCGGACTCACGCGCCCGGCCGGCAGTGCGCGATTCTGCGTTCGCGGATTCTGGCGATCGAATTCGCAATCCACGAGCCGGTTGAAGGCCATCGCGGAACTGCGCGCGCCCACCATGGCGACCAGAATCCAAAAGAGCGTGCGCCCATCGGGCAGACCATCGGCGGCGAGAATCGCGCCTAAGAGCGCAAACGGGAGGGCGAAGAGCGTGTGCTCGATCTTAATCATCTCCAGCGTCAGACGCGTGTTTCGCCACAGCGCTCTCGCCGGAGAAGATCGCGCGGATATCTTCGACCTCGCGCTCATCGTCACCCACGCCCTCCTCTCCACATCGTCTCTCGAGAATGTTCGATCCCCAGGTGATCGAGAATGCGATAGACGAAGTGCTTCACTAGATCCTCGATCGTACGCGGGCGATGGTAAAAGGCCGGCATGGCCGGCAGAATCACCGCACCGAGCTGCCGCAGCGTCAGCATGTTTTGCAAATGAATGGCATTGAGCGGCGTCTCGCGCACGACGAGAACGAGGCGCCGCCCTTCTTTCAACGTCACATCAGCGGCGCGATGGATCAAGTTCATCGTCGTCCCCGTAGCGATCGCGCCGAGCGTCCCGACGCTGCAGGGGACGATGACCATCCCATCCACCGGATAGGAACCACTGGAGATGGGCGCGCCCAGATCGTTCAGTTGAAAACACACGAGCTTATGGCGAGAGAAGCCGAGTCGGTCGGCGACCTCGGGGCTGAGCGGAGCAGGTATCTCCACATCCAACTCCTCAGCGAAGACGCGGCGTCCGTTGTCGCTGATGAGCAAATTGATCTGCCGAACGCGCGGACTCGCATCCAGCAGCTGCAGCAGCCGCTGCGCGTAGCACGCGCCACTGGCGCCCGTGATGGCGACCGTGATGGAGACTCCCTCGCCCATAGCGCCCATCGCGTTTTGGGAGATAAGCGTACCGACCTTCGGGAAAGCTTGTCAAGAAACTCCTCCATGGCCTCGTCCAGCAAGGTGGAAGCCCCAGCTTGACAGCCCGAAGGGCCTCGATTCATCATCGTTTGGTAGCGGGACATGCTCGACGCATATCGGGAGGAGTTGGCTCAATTCCACGAGGCACTCGCGCGCGAGGAATACGAGCATTACTCCGGACGAAAGGAGACGCTCGAGCTGGAACCGATCTACGATCGGTACGGACATCTCTTCACGCGCGAAGCCATCGAGACCTTGCGACGCGAGCGCGAGGCGATCCACGAATCTTTCGAGACCTCGCGTCGCGCGCTCGATCTCTTGATCGCCGAGGCCACCGAACGCGCGCTGGAGATGAGCGTCCGCTCCTTGACCGAACAGATCGCGCGCGCGGAGGCGGAAGCGGAGATCCTCTGGGACGAGGCGACGCTCACGTTCTATCAGGCGAAGCAACGGTTGGCGACTGAGCCGAATCCTCAGCGGCGTCGGGAGCTGCAGGCGCAGTGCACCGAGGTCGTCCGGCGGACGAATGAGCTTCGCCAGGAGCGTTGGCGCCAGCTCCATCGCGCGGCACGCGGATTCGGATATGCGGACTCTCGAGCGCTTTATCAGGCCGTGCGCGCGCGGGATTTCGAAACGCTCGGGCGCCAATGGGCACGGTTCCTGGAGGAGACGGATGAGCTGTATCGAGCGCATCTTCAGGACGCGCTGATGAGCGAATTGGGACTCCGCCCGGCGGAGGCCGACCGTGCGGACATCCCCGCCTTCCTTCGCCTGGAGCGTTACGCGGACGTCTTCCCCCGCGATGGTCTGCGGGCGATCTATGCGGAGGTATGGCAGGGACTCAGTATCGAAGCCGATCGGCAGCAGAACATCGAAGTGGATGATGAGGAGCGCCCCCGCAAGCATCCGCGCGCGTTCTGCGTCCCGATTCGAATCCCGGAGGAGATCAAGCTCGTCATCGCCCCGAACGGCGGCGTGCCAGATTACCAAGCCCTGCTTCATGAGGCTGGACATGCGCAGCACTATGCGTGGACGTCGGCGGCGCTCCCCCCTGAGTTCAAGTATTCGGGCGATCGTGCCGTGAGCGAGAGCTACGCGTTTCTGTTCGAGTCGTTGCTGCGGGAGCCGCGTTGGCTCGACGAGGCGTTGCACTTCTCGGCGAGCGAGCATTTCCTGAGGCTCATGTGGGTGCATCGGCTTTTCCTCCTACGCCGATACGCCGCCAAGTGCGAGTATGAGCAGCTCCTGTATGCGACCGATGAGCCGGAGGCCGTCGCTTCGGAATACGCCGAACGACTCACGCGCGCGACGGGGTTTCGCCATGGGCCCGAGGAGTTCCTGAGCGATGTGGACGATGGCTTCTACGCGGCCGATTATTGGCGGGCGTGGGTGGCCGAGGTCTGGTTGCGCGATCACGTGAAGACGAGATTCGGACATCGGTGGTGGCGGCATCCCCGAGCCGGACGCTTTCTGATCGAGTTGTGGGAGACGGGCGAGCGCTACACGGTCGAGGAGATCATTCGGCAGATCGGCACCGGCGATCCTTCGATTGATCCTCTCATGGATGAAATGCGCGCGGCGTTGGGACGACGACGGAGGCGAAGATGAGCGACGAAGAGCGCGTTCGCGTCCCACTCGGTGAGCGGAGCTACGACGTCCTGATCGGCGAAGGTCTGCTGCAGCGCGCCGGAGCGTTGACGCGGAATGCTCTGGAAGCGGCTGGGCTACGAACCACGCGCCTGGCCCTCATCTCCAATACGCGCGTATTCGGGCTCTACGGGCGAACGCTCTGTTCCGGTCTTCGGCGGGCTGGCTTCGCCCTCTCCGTCCATCTGATCGGCGACGGCGAGCGATACAAGACCTTGCGGACTGTCGGGCGGCTGTACAAGGAGCTGGCCGAACAGCGGTTGGATCGGGCGTCGGCGATCGTCGCGCTCGGCGGAGGGGTCGTCGGCGACATCGCCGGATTCGTGGCCGCCACGTTCTTGCGAGGGATCGCGTACGTGTCGGTCCCGACGACTGTGGTGGCGGCCATTGATAGCTCGATCGGCGGCAAAACCGGCGTGAACTTGCCGCAGGGGAAGAATCTCGTCGGTGCGTTCCATCAACCGCGGCTCGTGCTCGTGGACGTCGCGACCCTGCGCACGCTCCCGCCTCGAGAGGTGGCTGCCGGTTTGTGCGAAGCCCTCAAGTATGGCGTCATTCGCGATGCCGATCTCTTCGACCGAATCCTCGCGTGCATGGACGCGCTCCGAGGCGGGGAAGCGGCGGCTTGGATCCCCGTGATCCGACGCTGCTGCGAAATCAAAGCCGAAATCGTCCGCTGCGACGAGCGAGAGGCCGGACTCCGCCGGATCCTCAACTTCGGACACACCTTCGGGCACGCGCTGGAAGCCGTCACCCGCTATCGCCGCTTGAAGCACGGCGAGGCCGTCGGCTATGGGATGATCCTGGCCGCACGTCTGGCCGTGCGCCTGGGCTTGCTACCACCGGAAGAGGCCGAACGTCTCCATCGTGCGGTCGCCGCCTGCGGGCGCTTCCCTTCGATCGCCGATCTCGATCCCGATGCGGTCCTGGCCGCGATGCGCCATGATAAGAAGGCGCGCGCCGGACGCTTGACCTTCGTGCTCCCCACACGCATTGGTCACGTGACGGTGCGCGACGATGTCCCCCCTCGAATCGTCCGCGCTCTCCTTCGCGCGAGCTTGTGCGACCTCTTGCCGTGAGCTGCGCACACATCCCTTGGGGGGAAGTGGCGGGCGAGGCATTCCGTAGAGGCGGAAGGCTACCGGAAGCTCTCTACGGCCGCCGCCTCGTCGTCAAAGGCCTCGAAAACGGTGGCGAGCTTCGTGATCGTCAGGACCTCCCGGACGCGTGGGGGAACATGAAGCAACTTCAGGCGTCCTCCGCGATTCCCCACCGCCGTGTAAGCGCTCACTAGCTCCCCGATGCCCGAGCTGTCCATGTGCGTGACGCCAGCGAGATTGAGCAGGACGTTGCGCCCCCCTTGCTGAATGACGCGATGCACGGCTTCGCGAAAGTGAAGCGTTCCCTCACCGATCGTGATCCTCCCCTCGATGTCCAGGATATGCACGTCTCCGAGAGTGCGATGTTCGATGCGGATCATTTACGGACTCCTCGGACGAATCCGCTTTCGCAAACGGACGGTCGTTCCCCCACCCGGCGACGACCAGATGTCCACTTCGTCCATGAACGCCTTCATGTAAAAGATGCCGCGTCCGGTCGGCTTCAACAGATTCTCCGGGTCCAGAGGGTTGGGCACTTGAGAGAGGTCGAAGCCGCTCCCCTGATCTCTCACGCAGATGCTGAGGCCGTCGTGATTGAAGGCATATTGGATCTCGACCCGCTTCTGCCGGTCTTCCTTATTGCCGTGCTTGATGGCATTGATGACGGCTTCGCGCACGGCCATGCTGATCCACATGGCGGTCTCTTCGTCGAACCCTGTGAGGCGGGCGAGCGTAGCGGTCACCGTCTCCGCAAGCTCGACGAATTCGAAGCCGCTCGCCACACTCAGGCTGATGCTGTAGGTCTCTGGGGCCCGCTCCTCTCTCATGGAGCCCCCCATGCGCGCCGGAAGCCACGAGACCGAACGGCATGTTCGGGAGAAGCGTTGTCCGCGCGCGTGTGTTTTTCGATGGCGGAGCAAAGGCTGTGCATCTTCGGAAGGAGTGGTGTAACATAGCAAGGGCTCTATGTCAAGCTGCGTGCTCGGTAGAGCGAAACGCCTCGTGGGCGAGCTGCGCGTGCCGGGGGATAAATCGCTTTCGCATCGCGCGGCTTTGTGCGCTGCCCTCAGCGAGGGCGTCTCGCGATTGCACCGATTCTCTCCGAGTCTTGATTGCGAGCGCACGCTCGCCTGTTTGCGGGCGCTGGGCGTTCCGATCGAGGTCGCTGACACCGAAGATGGGCTGAGGGTCACCATTAGTGGGGTGGGCCTGGAGGGATTTGCGCCGCCTGAGCGCATACTCGATGCGGGGAACTCTGGCTCCACCATCCGCATGCTCGCCGGGATCTTGGCCGGACAGCCTTTCGAAAGCACGATCACCGGCGATGCGTCGTTGCAGCGTCGGCCCATGGATCGGATCGTGCATCCACTCCGGCTGATGGGCGCCTCGGTGCGCGCGCGAGAGGAGCGCTATGCGCCTCTGACGATTCGCGGGGGGAGATTGCGCCCGATTCGGTATCGGCTGCCGGTGGCGAGCGCGCAGGTCAAGTCGTGCGTGTTGCTAGCCGGACTTTTCGCGTCGGGGACGACGATTGTCGAGGAGCTCGTGCCGACGCGAAATCATACGGAGATCATGCTCGCCGAATTCGGCGCCGAGGTGAGCGTCGTCGGTGGGAGTATTGCCGTTTCCGGACGGCCTCGGCTGCGCGCGCGGGAATATCGCATCGCCGGCGATATCTCTTCAGCGGCCTTCTTCATCGCGGGCGCGCTCGCGCTGCCGGGCTCGCACATACTGGTTCGCGATGTCTTGCTCAATCCGACGCGCACGGGTTTCCTCGAAGTGCTTCAGCTGTGGGGAGCGCGCATCGAGATCGAAAATGTGCGGCGGTGGCATGGCGAACGGGTGGGGGATGTGCGCGTCGCCTCTTCTCCTTACGGAGAGCGCGGGCGTGCGGAGCCGCTCGTCCTCAGCGGAGCGCTCATCCCGAGGGTGATCGATGAGATTCCCTTGCTCGCGGTTCTCGCGACGCAAATGCCGGGGGGGATGCTCGTGCGCGATGCCGCCGAGCTGCGCGTCAAGGAGAGCGATCGCATTCGCGTGACCGTGGAGAATCTGCGGCGCATGGGCGCCCGTGTGACCGAATACGAAGATGGATTTGCCGTCGCCGGGCCTCAATCCCTGCGGGGGGCGGAGATCGAGCCCGAGGGCGATCATCGCCTCGCGATGGCATTCGCGATCGCTGCGCTTTTGGCCGAGGGGGAGACGATCATTCGAGAACCCGAAGTCGTGGCCGTCTCCTTCCCTAGGTTCTTTCGCTTGCTGGAGCAGGTCGTCGAGCGATGACACGCCTTTTCCTGGTCGGCTTCATGGGATCGGGGAAGACGACGGTCGGGCGCCTTTTGGCCGAGAAGCTCGGATATGCCTTCCTGGACCTCGATGAGTTGATTCAGCAGCAGGCGGGCCTCTCGATCCCTGAGATCTTCGCGCGAATGGGCGAGGGGGCTTTTCGGGAGATGGAGAGTCGCGCCTTGCGCGCACTCGAGGCCTGGGAGGATGTCGTTGTGGCGCTCGGCGGCGGAGCCTTCGTGAGCGAGGAGAATCGCCGCGAGGTGAGACGATTGGGCGTCTCGGTCTGGCTTGACTGTCCACTGGAGGTCATTCTCAAGCGCTTGGGAGAGACGACGGATCGCCCCCTCTATCGCTCTCCCGAGCAGATGCGCGCGTTGCTCGGGGCGCGTCTCTCGGCCTATCAACAGGCCGACTTGCGCGTGGAGGCCGGAGAGGTGACGCCGGAGAGCGTAGCCGACGAGATCATTCGTCGCTTGAATCTGCGGCCGAAGCAGTCGTCAGCGCGTATGCGCGAAGACCTCTTTCACGACGCGCGTGAGGGGGTCGGCCGTGGCATGTCGGAAAGTACCTCCTCGTAGAGCGCCAGGACTGCGCGCGCCATCCTCTGGCGCGTGAAGTGCTCGCCGACATATCGGCGCGCGGTTTCCCCAAGCCGTTGGCGAAGCGCGGCATCTTCGAGCAAGCGGTTCATGGCGTCCGCTAAGGCGTGGGCGTTGGCCGGAGGGACGAGAAGGCCGGTCACCTCGTGCCGATTCACCCATGCGAGGCCAGTCGGCAGTGCCGTGCTGATGACCGGTTTCCCGGCGGCCATCGCTTCAAGCTGGACGATTCCGAAAGTCTCGCTCTCGTGCGTGGAGGGAAGGACCAGGAGGTCGCACGCGTGGTAATAGGCTGGAAGGCACTCATGCGCGACCTCCCCGAGGAAGGCGATCCGCTCTTCGAGCCCCAACGCACGGACGCGCCGTCGCAAGGCGCGTTGGCGCGGCCCGCGCCCGATGATGAGGAGTCGCGCCGAGACGCCCGACATCGCTTCGATCAAATGCTCTACGCCTTTGTAGTACACGAGCCGGCCGACGAAAAGGATCAGGCGAGGCCCAAACTCGGCGCGAATCGCCGCGGCGCGCTCCCGCATAGCCTTATCCGGATGGAAGCGCGCCACATCGATGCCGAAGGGGATGACCACGCACTTCTCCCGATAGGGGAGAAGCGTCGGGAAGTCGAGATGTCGAGGGGTGGCGACGATGATCCGATCGGCGTGCTGCAGAAGCCGCATGAGGAACGGCCGATAAACCCACCGCAACACGCGCTGTCGCACGATCTCGCTGTGGAAGGAGACGATCACGCGCGCTCGTGGGTTCGCCGCCAGTGCGGCGAGCGTGGCCATCGGATTCGGCTCGTGGACATGGATGATGTCGGCCCGATGCTCGGCCACACGATGGGGGAGCGAAGGGCAGAGCGGCGCAGAGGCGATCTGCCCCCATCGCGCCACGCGCGTCACCCGAACGCCGTTGATCCACTCGGTCACCGTCCGCGGTCGGGTATTGGCGACGAGGACATGAAGATCTACGTGCGCGCTCAACTCTTCGCACAGATGCTGCAAGACCGCTTCCATGCCACCCGGTACGGGAAAGTAGAATTTTCCAATGTGCAGGACCTTCACCGTCGTGAGCGGGAACGCACATAGCTTACGGCGTCGCCGATGGTACGGGCGGCAGAAGTCGCTCCAACTCGTCGGCGCGCGTCACCGGGTGATGGCACGTGAAGTTCTGACAGACATAGGCCGTGCACGGGGCCGGACGCCCGTCGGGTTCACGAAGGGGTTCGCGATCGCGCAAGAGTGGAATGAGGCGTGGGGCCTCTTCGTCCCCGATGCGGCGGAAGGCGATGACCGCATGAGGCAGATAGCGCTCGGAGAGAACGCGTCGCATGGCGCGCGTCGTCGGCGCTTCCGGATCTCCCACGAGCGCGATCTCCTGCGCGGGGGCGAGCGCCAAATCCAATGCGCAGAGCAAGCGCCCGAAGCCGTAGGGGTGACGCCGCATCGGATCAGCGAAGAGGCGAAGGATCGTCTGCGCGCGTTCCCAATATGTGGCATCACCGGTGAAGCGATAGAGTCGCAGGAACACCTCAGCGGCCACGGCATTCCCCGAGGGAATAGCATGATCGAAGGCCTCCTTCATGCGCACGAGCACGTCCGGGTGCTCCGCGCTCGTGTAGAAGAGGCCGCCGCGCTCACTGTCCCAGAAGCGTTCGAGCATCGCGTCCGTGAGCGCGAGCGCTTCCCGAAACCATCGGGGATCGAAATCGGCTTCGTACAGAGCGAGTAGCCCATCGATCAGGCACGCGTAATCATCCTGGTAGGCCGGGACCTTCGCCACGCCCTCGGCGAACATGTGCCAGAGCGCGCCATCGCGCCGCAGCGTCGTGAGCAGAAACTCCGCGTTTCGGCGCGCGGCGTGATAATACTCGTCGCGCTCCAGGACGATGGCCGCGCGCGCAAGGCTCCGGAGCATGAGGCCGTTCCAGGCGGCGAGGATCTTCTCATCGCGCGCGGGCTTCGCGCGTTGCTCCCGATGCTCCCAGAGCACTTGCCGAGCGCGCCCAACGATCGCCTCTAGCTCCGAGACCGTGAGCCCTTCCAGACGCGCGATGACTTCGGGATCGCGCGGGACGCTCAAGACGTTCTTCCCCTCGAAGTTCCCCCATTCCGTGACGCCGAAATAGCGGCAGACGATCTCCCCTTCTCGCTCGCCGAGCACGGCGCGGATCTCCTCGGGCGTCCAGACGTAGAATTTCCCCTCCTCACCTTCGCTATCGGCATCCTGCGCGGCATAAAATCCGCCTTGCAGGTCGGTCATCTCGCGCAGGATGTAGTGGAGCGTCTCCTCGACGACGTCTCGATAAAGAGGATTCCGCGTCAGTTGATACGCGACCAGGTACGCATGCGCCAGGAGGGCGTTGTCGTAGAGCATCTTCTCGAAGTGTGGGATCAACCACTGCGCATCCGTGGCGTATCGGTGAAACCCGCCCCCCAGCTGATCGTAAATCCCCCCTCGTGCCATGCGCGTGAGCGTCTGCTCGACCATCTTCAACGCGTAAGCGTCTCCCGTGCGGAGGTACATGCGGAGCAGAAATTCCAGGACCATCGGCGCGGGGAATTTCGGCGCGCGTCCGAACCCCCCATAGGTGGGGTCGAACTGTTCGATCAAGGCGCGATAAGCCGCCTCGAGTAGCTCGGGCGTCACGTCGCGATCTGCTGGCTTCCAGGTGTTGATCGCGCGCAGATGATCGAGCACCTGTTGCCCGACTTTTTCGATCTCTTGGCGGCGCGTGCGGTACGCTTCGGCGACAGCCCGAAGCACGCGGGGGAAGGCGGGCAACCCATGCCGATCCACGGGCGGAAAGTACGTTCCCCCGTAGAACGGAATGCCCTCGGGCGTCAGAAAGACCGTCAGCGGCCATCCCCCATGTCCCGTCATCGCTTGCACGACGCTCATGTAGAGGGCATCCAAATCGGGTCGCTCCTCACGATCCACCTTGATGTTGACGAAGTGTTCGTTCATCACGCGCGCGATCTCTTCATTCTCGAACGATTCGCGTTCCATGACGTGGCACCAGTGGCAGGCCGAATATCCGATGCTGAGCAAGATCGGCTTGTCCTCTCGCCGCGCCCGTTCGAACGCCTCTTCGCCCCATGGGTACCAATCCACGGGATTATGGGCATGCTGGCGCAGATAGAGACTCGTCTCATGGATCAGTCGGTTCGTATATCGCTTCTCGTTCATTGGCGATTCGCCTCCGTTGCCGCGCGCTCCCACTCCAAAAGGGCAGGCGCGATGATCTCTTCAAACGCCTCCTGAAGCGCGGGGAAGCGTCCGAGCCGAAAGAGGACGCGCGCGGCTCGTCGAAGTGCTCGCGGGATGTAAGGCGCATAGACGGGATTCCCCAGCACGGCCGTTTGATAGGCATAGGTCCCGGTCGCCTTCAAGAGCCGTTGCAGCGACATGAGATCCATCTCCTGTCGAAAGAGCGCGTGCCGTTTGGCCAAGCGCCAACTCGCGTCCACGCGCGCCTTCTGCTCGAGGAAGAATTCGATCATCTCCTCGGCAAGAGCGTCCTCCAGCTCTACATACGGATCGCCGAGTAATGAAGCGAGATCATAGCTGGGTGGCCCCAAGCGCGCATCCTGGTGGTCAATGATGTAGAGTCGGCCTCGATGGAGCATCAGGTTCCGCGAATGGAAATCCCGATGCGTCAACACGCGCGGGATCGCCGCCAGCTCCGTGGCGATCTCCAGGAATTCCGCGTGGAGACGTTCCACCCGTTCGAGATCGAGCGAGAGGCCGAGGTGCTTCTCGAAAAAGTTCGTGAAGAAGAAGCGCAGCTCCCAATCCAACTTCTCCACGTCGAAGGCCAGGCGTGCTGCCACCGATCCGCACTCCTCGGCCAAGCGCGTGGCCTCCTGAATCCGAAGGATCAGCCTGACGGCTTCTCGATAGATGGCACGTCGCTCTTGGGGGCGAGCTGCGGGGAGCCAGTCCTGAAGTCGGATGTCGCCGAGGTCCTCCAGGAGCATCATCGCTCGCTCGCCATCGGCGTCGAAGAGTTTCGGTACGGGCAACCCGGCCTTGAGGAAGAGCGCCGTCACGTCGCAATAGGGGTGCGTGGCTGGATCGAACGGTTCAGGATAGCGCGCGACGACATAATGGCTCCCGTCCGGGAAGTAGACGCGGAAATACTGCCGCACGGAGGCATCGCCCGCCAACCGCTCCACTCGAACGCCGTGGGGGGCGAGACCGAAGACGCATGCGGCATAAGCGCGCACGGTGTCCTCGATGCCGTGTGCGTGCTCTTTTCGCTCGCCTTGATCGGACATGTTCGCTCTGGCAGTATAGCCAATCGCTTCGCACCGCGCAAAGACTTCGGATTGGGGGGCTCGATCAGTTGCCGCTCTCCTCGATGGGGGGTAGGATACTCGGCGGGGAGGGAAGGATGGCCGATCGGGAGAGGACGCAGCCGTTGTTCCTGCATTCGGCAGCTCAGGTGGTGACGCTCGCTGGGCCGAACCGACCGCGCGTCGGTCGGGAGCTTGAGGAGCTGGGTCTCATCGAGAACGGCGCCGTGCTGATCGAAGGTGAGATCATCGCCGCCGTCGGGCCGACGGAAGCATTAGAGGCTGCGCTTCCCAGCGACGTGCAGCGATGGGACGCGCACGGCATGGTCGTGCTGCCGGGCTTCGTGGATGCGCACACGCATCTGGTCTTCGCCGGCGATCGCGTCGAGGAGTTCGAATGGCGAATCCGGGGCCTGAGTTACGAGGAGATCGCCCACCGAGGAGGAGGGATTTGGACGACCGTACGGCGGACGCGGGCCGCTTCGGAAGACGCGCTGCTGGCGATCGCGCGCCGTCGCCTTCGTTGGTTCCTGGAGCACGGGACGACGACGATCGAGGTCAAAAGCGGATATGGCTTGAGCCGGGAGGAAGAGCTGAAAATCTTGCGCGTGATCCGACGGCTTCACCAAGAGGGTCCGCTCGAGATCGTCCCGACGCTTTTAGCCGCTCACGTCGTTCCCGAGGAATATGCCGCCGATCGTTCGGCCTATGTGCGAATGATCGTGGAGGAGTTGTTGCCGGAGGTCGCAAGCGAAGGCCTGGCGGAGTATCACGATGTCTTTTGCGATGCGGGCGCGTTCACGGTCGAAGAGGCGCGAGTTTTGATGGAAACCGCGCGCGCGCATGGGTTGAAGCTGCGCCTGCATGCGGAGCAACTCACGCGCTCGGGCGCCGCGCGCTTGGCCGCCGAGTTTCGGGCCCGGACGGCAGACCACTTGGAGAAGATCACGGACGAGGACATCGCCGCTTTAGCGGAAGCCGGGGTGATGGCTGTGCTCCTCCCTGGAGCATGCTTTCATCTCGGCCGAGGCGATTACCCTCCGGCGCGAAAACTCATCGAGGCGGGCGTCCCCGTCGTCCTCGCGACGGATTTCAATCCGGGAACCTCTCCCACGTCGAGCATGCCCATGATCCTCTCGCTCGCCTGCACGCAGATGGGGCTGACCCCGGCCGAAGCGATCACGGCAGCGACGATCAATGCCGCCTATAGCCTCGATCGCGGCCATCGCGTGGGATCGCTTGAAGTCGGTAAGCGAGCTGATCTCGTCCTCTTCGAGGCCTCGGATTATCGCCAGATCCCTTATTTCTTTGGTGTGAACTTGGTGCGCGCTGTCTTCGCCCGCGGTCGCTTGGTGTACGAACGAGAAACGACATAGGTCCTCCGCAAGGGCCAGACGCAAGAGGGGCGACTCCAGTTCGCCCCTCCGTCCGAGCTATCGGCCTCGAATGGCAAAGATCACACCGGCCTTCGGGCGCCGAATCTCCGGTGGACCGTCTCCAAACGGAGACGTCGCGACGATGTCCGCTTTCCCATCACCGTCCAGATCGGCCATGGCGAGGGAGAACCCCACCTGATCCCCAATAATGGCGCCGTAGATCGTTCGATCCGGATCGGGTGGCGTCTCCGAGAAATCCACCGTGCCGCGCGGGAAGCCAGCTCCACCGAGGATAATGTAGATCTCGCCGGCTCCATCCCGTCGGTTCCCTGGCCCATCGGCCGCTGGCGCCGACAGGATCAGGTCTTTCCGACCGTCTCCGTTCCAGTCCCCGACGGCGATGGCAAATCCCAAGGCATCTCCAGGTTCAGCGCCATAGAACTGCGTGTCAGGTGGGGCCTTCTGCAAATCCCGACTCCCCGTCAGAGAACTACCGCCAAAGAGGACATAGACTTCTCCTGCACCTATGCGCGTATCTCCCGGGCCAGAGCCTTGAGGGACACCGAGGATGAGATCGTCTATCCCATCCCCATTCACATCGCCCGCCGCGACGACGCTCCCCATAAGGTCAGCAGCGTTAATCCCGTTGATCGTGATGTTCGGGGCTTCAGGGCCAGACGTCTTTGAGGTATCGCGCCGGGATGCCGGTGAGCGGCTCCCGAAAAAGGCATACACTCGCCCTTGGCTGATGTCATTTCCGGCTGTATAAAAAGGTGCACCTCCAATGACGTCTCCGATCCCATCTCCGTTGATATCTCCCACAGCCACGGATTGCCCAAGGCCCTCGCCAACTCTATAGATTGAAGCGACTGTGGTCGTTCGCCCATAGATTACAATGTTCGCATCCGGCGAAGTCGGATTGCTTCCGATGTCCTTAAGAGGCGTCCAGCTACGAGAGCCAAAGAGGATATAGATGGCTCCTGCTGAAACTGGAAGACCAAGAGCCGGAGACGTGGTCCGGTTCCCATCCGGGCCTTTCACGCCCGGTGCGCCGATGATCAGGTCAGCGATCCCATCCCCATTCACGTCGCCCGTGGTGACGGCCGTACCGGCCTGATCCTGCACGTTCTTCCCCGCCGGCCCTCCCCATCCGATGATCGTGACATCAGCCGGGAGGGAGCGCAAGTCGCGCGTCGGGGTAGCCGCGATAGAGGAACCACCGAAGAGGACATAAACCTCACCCACATTTGGTCGGGTGTTATTCGGCCCATCCGCAAAAGGAGCGCCGATGACCACGTCGGCCACGCCATCACCGTTGACATCACCGGCAGCGAGGCTAAGACCCAACTGATCGTCCGCATCCGCCCCGTAGATGACGACATCCGGTTTTTCGGCGCTCAGGTCTCGAACAAGCGGCGGCCTCTGTCCCGGCCGTCCCAGGACGATGTAGACGGCCCCGCAATTGGATCGCGTTCCGTCTGGTCCGTCATTATATGGCACACCTATGATGAGATCGTTTATCCTATCGCCATTGACGTCGGCCGCGATAGCACTAATGTTGCCGGAGATTTGACCGGCAACCCCCACCGTGATGCCATCTCCAGGGGTTATCCCGATCAAAGTCCAATCAGGTCCTTGTTGAAGGTCTATGGCGGCGGGCACTGCGTCCTCGCGCGACGGGGAGGGCCGCGCTGAACGCACAAGCCACGATCCGAAGATCAGAAGAGCAAGCAACGCAAATGCTATGACGTGAAGGGAGACGCGGCGAACGATTTGCCAAGGCATGTGAGACCCTCCTTGTACGATCATGAGATCCTTTCGCCTCTTGGCCAATGGGTGAGGGAGCTATAGGGAGAGATGCGTTCGAAAGTTTTCCGGAAACGAGAACGCTTCATCTCTTCTCCCTCACACATAGCGAAGCTCACTTATATCAGATGGACTGGGCATCGTCAAGGCGTCTTTCAAAACAGGGGGGATCTTCAGCCTTTGATCCGTTGCACGCCCGGTGGGAGCTTTTGCTCGAAGAGGCTCTCGGGGAGGCTCACGTTGAGCCTCACGTCCTCGAGCTTGAGGAGCGTCTCATCGCGATTCGCTTCGACGATCTTCTGCACGGTGGGCAGCCAGAGCTGATGATCCACCCAGAGGTCAACGCGACGATAGAGGCCGCGCCGATTTGGCTTCGGAGTGAGGACCAGATGCGAGAGGCGGCGGCCCTCGATCGTCTCCTGCCCGACGAGGGCGATCTCGTAATCCTCGGCGGCTTGAGCGAGGCCGTTGAAGAGATAGGCGAGGAAGCCAGCAGCCGCGCGCAGCGAGTGGCGATCGATGACGCCTTCGATTGCCTGATTGATCCGGGGTTGATAGAGCAGGAAGCGGTCGCCTTTGACCGTGATGATCCGTTTCTCGGGGACATTGATTTCGATGCGGAGGGAGACGTTTCGCTCGCTTTTCCGCTTCATGTAGAGGACGCCCTTTTCGGGCGGGTCTTTCAGACCGAGCTGTGCGTAGAACTTCTCCTGGCTGAGCGCAGCGCGCAGCGTTTGCATGCGTCGCACGGCCTGCGTCATCCGCTCCAGGATCGGCGTGACGGCCAGGCCCGAATCAGGCGCTCCGTGACCGCGCGGAGAAGGCGCGCTCAAAAGAGCGAGCACAGCACCTAAGCCCGAAACGAGGTTCGCCCATCGCCTCCATGTCGTCCGTTTCTTCCACATATGGCACTCACCGCAAGATAGGCGAGGGAGGCGCTACTTGTCAATGGCCGGCGCGGGAGGGATTTTCGCGTCGTTCTTTTGCTTCTCCGATGCGCTCGCCTGCAAGGGCGGTCGGGGCGGCGTCTCGCGCTGCTCCACTCCACGAGGCGAGATCGAACCAGCGCCCGAACGATTGAACCAGCTGTTCGGCGTCAGGAAGATGAAGGCGAGGATCAAGAGACAAAGCACATCGTATTGCCAGGTCCCGCGCTCATAGGACCAGAGTAGGACATTCTTGAGCGCCGCGAGCAGCTTCATACCCATCCCCGCGCACAAGGGATAAATTGTACGATGAGGATGCGCCTGGCGACAAGGGGGGTCACGGGATGATGATCTTGCCGTCGCGCATGTGGATGATGCGATTGGCCATGGCGGCGGCCTCAGGGTTATGAGTGATCATCACGATGGTTTGGCCGAAGTGAGCATTCAGCTCCTTCAGCATGCGGAGGACGATGTGCGAATTCTCGGAATCGAGGCTACCGGTCGGTTCATCCGCCAGGAGGATCGCCGGGCGATTGATGATGGCGCGGGCGATGGCCACGCGCTGTTGCTCGCCGCCGCTCAGCTCGTTCGGCTTGTGGTTCAGCTTGTCTTCGAGCCCGAGCAGGCGGAGGATCTGATGGCGACGTTCGGGATCCCCCTCGACGTTGCGCGTCCCGTTGTAATAGATGCGCTCGGCCAGTCGCAGATTCCCCTCGACCGTGAGGGTGGGGAAGAGATTCAAGCGTTGGAAGACGAAGCCGATCTTGCGCCGTCGGAGTTCCGTGCGCTCGGCGTCCGAGAGGCTCGTGATCTCGATGCCATCCACGTAGACTTGACCGGCGGTGGGTGTGAGCAATCCGCCGATGATGTGCAAGAGAGTGGACTTGCCGCAGCCGGAGGGCCCCATGATAGCGACGAACTCCCCACGCTCGACCTCCAGGTTCACCCCGCGCAGGGCATGGACGCCGACTTTGCCCGTGCGGTAGATCATGTGCAGATCCACGGTCTTCAAGATGGCCGACATCGGTGTCCCTCCCTCACTCATACGCGAGCGCTCGAACGGGATCCTGGCGGGCGGCGCGCACGGCCGGATACAGGGCGCCCAGGGCACCGGCCAAAAGGCCCACAAGCGTCGCCACCAGGAACCATGGCCACTCGAACCGCACAATGAGCGAGGTATAGCGCATGATGCCCACTTTCGTGAGGAACGAGAGGACGTATCCGACGGCGACGCCCAGCGCGCTGATCGTCAGCGCCTCTTTCTCGATGGCGGCGATGATGAAGCGGCGTGAGGCGCCGAGCGATTTCAGGATGCCGATCTCGCGCGTGCGCTCGGTGATGGACGTGTACATGGCCAGCAGGATGACGAGCGCACTGACGGTGAGCGCCAGTCCGACGACGACCCGCAGGAAGATATTGAGCGACGGGATGCCGCGATCGTAGTAACTCGGGATATCGCGCGTGAAGATGATCTGGTTTCCGGGCAGGACGGCTTCGATGCGCTCGGCGACGCGCTCCTGCTCATTCGGATCGAGGCATTTCACGAGGATGGAGGAGCATTTCCCTTCGGCGCCGAGCAACTGCTGCATCTTCGCGAGCCGCATCTTCACGCGCGCGCCGCTCTCGGGTTCGTAGATGCCGGCAACCGTGAACGTGTGATTGAGCAGCTCGATGCGCGCGCCGGGGGTGAGCTTTTTCGTCATCGCGTAGTGGCGATCCACGATGATCTCCTCATCGCTTTGCAGGGGACGTCCCTGAACGATGCGGATGCCGCTGATCGCCGCGTAGGTCGTATACTCGTCGGTGGGGTGATCCACGATGCCTTCGATCATCTCAAAGCCGATGCCGCCGGCTCCGCTGCGAATATAGCGTCCAATGGGGGTGACGGCGCGCACGCCCTCGATTTGGCGCAGGCGTTTGGCGTAGGCGACGGGCAGCGCCATAGGCGTTGCCGTGATGCTCGCCCCCAGCGTGCCGGCGGACTGAAAGATGATCTCCGCGCCGACGTTCTTCTCCCGCTGTCCCGTCTCATAGAGGATCCCGCGCGCCAATCCGACGGTCACCAGGATCAACAGGACGCCCAAGGCGATCCCGAGCATGCTCGCGATCGTCCGCGTCGGGCGCGCCAGGAGATTGGCCAGGACGAAGCTATGCCGCATTCAGTTCCCTTTTCGATCGAGGTTGATGACTCGGACGGCGTCCCCCCACTCAGCGGGTTTCTCCAGGCGGAAGAGCGCATCGGAGACCTCGCCATTAATGACTAGGCTTGTGCGGTCCAGGCCCAGGCGAACCGAGTATTGATCGTATGGGCGCGCGATCCGAATCTCGAGAGGGATGAGATAGGAGGAGTTCGGAGCGGTGGCGAAGTCCTCGTAGCGGATCTCGCTGCGGATTTCGCCCGCTTCGCCGAAGACCTGTTGCCGCACAAGGAGTAGGCCGCGCGTGCGATCGAACCAGAATTTCTTCCGAATGCGCGCGCGATTGGGTCCGATCGGTTCCAGAAGCGAGATGATGTAGTAGCTGCGGATGATCAAGCGCGGCTTTTGTCCGGGCGCGCGCTCTTCCTCGATCTGCCGGAATTCTTCCAGCGCGGCGAGCCCGTTCGTATCGGCCGCATCCACCGGTTCCCACAGCAGCGCCTCGGTGATATGCTGTGGGCGAACGCGGCGCAGCGATCCGACCTCGCGCCACTGCGGATTGCGCTCGAGCGCTTCTTCGCGCTCGGTGTAATCTCGATCGTTCGAGCCCTCGACGAAGAGGCGGTGATCCTCGGGATAGACGAGGAGCTGGAAGCGATGACCGTCCGAGGCCAGCTCGGCGATGGTCGTCTTCACCAGCGGCGCTTGAATGAGCAGGCGCACGTTAGCCGGCCGCGCGAGGATCAGCCGTCCATCGGCCGTGCGATAGCGCCGACCCAATCCCGATTCGGGCGCTTCGGCCTGAAACTGAATGGCGATGCGGGCCGAGAGCGTGCGTACCCGTTGAAAGTCGTTCAGGCGCGCGAGCAGATCCTCCAAGGTCGCCGTGCTCAACGGAGCGACCAATTGCGGCACCTTGACCTCGCGCGAGACCAAACCACAGCCAAGGCTGACCGACAGGCCCCACACAATAAAGAGGATTACGCCGCCTTTCTTGATCCAGAGCCCCGCGTTCACTGTCCGTCGAAATAGGCAGGCTACCAGATGGGGCGCGCCGCTGTCAAACGCCGCTCTCCGCATACGCCGAGCGACTCGATGTGCGCCTCGAATCTGGTATAATGAGCAAGCGTGAGCACACTATGGGGGAGGCGAACATGGAACGCATGTCGGAAGGAACGGCTGGCTCTTCGCCGGCCTGGGGGCTCTGGAAGCGATGGATGATGCCGCTCGGCTTGAGCCTGAGTGTGGTCCTGGGCCTTGGTTTAGGGGTTTGGATCTCCGGAGGGACTTCGGCCCGGCAATCGGCGCGACCGCTTCAGGTGAGCGAGAGCCATGTCGCGCCGACCGGAGCGCTCGCGACGGCGCTCGCCCTCTCGGAGGCATTCGCGCAGGTCGCGCGTCAGGTCGAGCCCGCCGTCGTCCATATTGAGACGGAGGCAGTGCGGACGGGTCGGCGCTCGGAGGATCCTTTCGATTTCTTCTTCGGCCCGCGTGGACGGCCGCGCCGTGGGACGGGATCGGGCGTGATCGTGGACCCGGAGGGGTA
Source organism: Acidobacteriota bacterium (assembly GCA_030550025.1). Lineage (GTDB taxonomy): Bacteria > Acidobacteriota > Blastocatellia > HR10 > HR10 > HR10. The sequence continues at coordinate 369,041 of JAUQQC010000002.1, forward strand.
CATCCTCACCAACTACCACGTCATTCGTGGCGCTTCGACAGTTCGGGTCAAGACCTTCGATGGCAAGACCTATGTGCCGGAGGTGATCGGTGTGGATCCGGAGACGGATCTGGCCGTGATCAAGATCTCGCGGGGCGACCCCTTCCCCTACGCGCGCATGGGGGACTCGAACAAGTTGCGCGTCGGCGATTGGGTCTTGGCCATTGGCAGTCCGTTCGGTTTGGAGCAGACGGTCACGGCGGGAATCATCAGCGCGAAGGATCGCGTCACCGATGGAGAGAACGCGCCGTTCCAGCGGTTCTTGCAGACGGATGCGGCGATCAATCCCGGGAATTCCGGTGGGCCGCTCGTCAATTTGATGGGAGAGGTCGTCGGCATCAACACGCAGATCTCAACGAGCACGGGCTATTTCAATGGCGTGGGGTTCGCGCTGCCGTCGTCTCTGGCCGTCGAGGTCTACAATCAACTGGTGCGTCGCGGCCGCGTCGCGCGGGGGTATTTGGGCGTCTACGTGAAGCCGGTGACGCCACCGATCGCGCGCCTGAACGGCTTGAAGGAGCCGCAGGGGGCGCTCGTCGAGAGTGTCACGGATCCGGAGAGTCCGGCGGCGCGAGCGGGATTGCAGACGGGCGACATCATCGTGGAGATCGACGGCGAGCCGGTCCGAGACAGTCGTGATCTCACGCGGCGCGTGGCCTCGATGGACGTCGGGCGCACGGTGCGATTGAAGTATATTCGCGATGGGCGCGAGTACGTCACCAGCGTCAAGCTTGGCGTTCGTCCGTCGCTCGCGGATCGCCGTGAGGAACCGTTGCGCGATGAGCCTCGCGGCAAGAACGCTCAGCCGCCGGAGGAGAAGAAGTCATCTGGACCGTCGCGCCTGGGCGCGACGCTGGAACCGGTAACTCCTCATGTGGCTGACGTCCTTAAGCTCGGAGCCGTTCGTGGAGCCATCGTTAGGGAGATCGAGGAGGAGAGCTTTGCCGAAACTCTCGGCCTCATGCCAGGCGACGTGATCCTCTCGATCAATCGCGTGGAGATTCGAAGCCCAGAAGACGTCAAACGTCTCTTTGAGGGATTGAGATCGGGCGACGATGTGGTGATGATCGTCGCGCGCGCCAATCGAGGAGTCGGCCCGAGCCGCTCTGTGCTCTCGGGGACGATCCCATAGGAGGAGGCCTTGTGAGCGCGATCACTCGAATCGCAGCGAGTGTGGTAGTGCTCCTTCTGCTTCTTCCGGCGATCCTGATGCGAGAGGAGCATACGGGGGCAGCGCTCGCTCAAAGTCAACGGAGCGCGCGCGCGAAGCCGCCAGCCTCTCAAAAGCCGACGGCTCGCTCGAAGGCGCAGCGCTCGCGCGCGTCTTCGGCGCGGAAACGGAACGTCGCACGGCGGAGCGCTCGCGCCTCCGCACGCCGATCACCGACGCGTCGTCTCGTCCTTCGACCCGGCGGACTGATCCCACGCGAGCGCGTGCGTGAGATTCAATTGGCCCTGATCGAGCGTGGATTCTTGGAAGGCCCCCCGACGGGCGTATACGATGCGCGGACCGTCGAAGCGATGAAGCGGTTCCAAGAAGCGGAGGGGATCGAAGTGACCGGGTATCCGACGGCGCATGCGCTCTACCGATTGGGGCTCCATCCGGCCGCCTCTTCCAACGGTGCCACGGCTGCACCCGTCCATCGGTCGCCGCCCTCATCGTGAGCGGTGGCTCTGGTCATCGTGCGGGACCACGAGGAAGATGGTCGTGCGACTCCGACCGATTCGGCTGACGACGCTCTTTCGCATCCCGATTCGCGTGAGCTACGGTTGGATCCCCGTCGTCCTCCTGCATGTGTACGCCGTCTCGGTCTTCTATCTTCCTCGTCACCTGCACGACTTCGATCCTTTCACCTATTGGGCGCTCGGGGGGGTGACGACGTTGCTGCTGTTCCTCTCGGTGCTCGGGCATGAGATCGGACATGCCCTGGTCGCGCGCGCCGAAGGCATCCGCATCTTCGACATCACGCTCCATCTGTTTGGCGGATTCGCGCGCTTCGAGCACGAAGCGCATTCGCCGGGCGCAGAATTTCGGATCGCCGTCGCCGGCCCGAGCGCGAGTTTCCTGTACGCCGTCATGTTCTTCCTCTTGAATCAATTGAGCATCCACGTCTTCGACTCGCGTCCGGCGGCGCTCATCACGAATTATCTGGCGCTCTCGAATCTGATCCTGGCGCTCTTCAATCTACTGCCCGGGTTCCCGCTGGATGGTGGGCGGATATTCCGCGCGTGGTTGTGGGCGCGCTGGGGCGATTACTGGCGCGCCAGCCGGTGGGCCATTGGGGTGGGGCAAGGCATCGCGTATCTGCTCATTGGCCTGGGCGTCTTCTGGGCGTTGCGCGCCCGCACCAGTGCCGATATCTTCGCTGGGGCATGGTCCATCCTGATCGGGATCTTCCTGCGCGATGTGGCCGAAAGCAGCCGCCTCTCCCTCGCGCACGTGGATCGGATGCGACGAATGCGCGTCGCGGAGGTCATGCGCGATCCCCCGGCGCTTCTGCCACCGGAGATGACCGTTGAAGAATTGGCCGCGCGCGTGCTGCCGATGCATCGAAGCCGAACATTCCCCGTCTCGCGCGACCGTCGGTTGCATGGCATCTTGCTTGTGCCCGTTCTTCAGGCTCTGCCCCGCGAGCGATGGGCGCAGACGACTATTGGAGAGATCATGCAGCCGGTCGCTCCCTCAATGTTCGTTCATCCGGAGACGCCGCTTTGGGAAGCGCATCGCGTGCTGCGCCTCAACGGTCTGGGCGCCACCGCTGTGCTCGATGCCGACGGCTATATCGTCGGATATCTCACGCTCGAGGATTTTCGCTCGGACGTCCGTGCTCCCTAAAGGAAGAAGGCGCGCGGGAGCGCGTTGACAATCTCGGTGTCCTTTCAGTACGATTTTGCTCGCTCATGCCGAAGGGAGGGGGGATAGGGTGAGCGCGTGTATTCGGGCGCGAAGCGTCGAGGTGAGCCTGATGGTGATGCTGTTAGCAGTGAACGGTGCCTTGGTTCTCCCCTCTTCGCGCGGTCTTCCATTGGTCCTTGTGCGCGGGCGCTTTGTGTGCGCCGAACCTGCGGGCGAGGGCGCGTGTCCGCCCGAACGCATCGGGATTCGCACCTCTGAGGGACGCGTGTACTTCTTCCTCCCGGCGGACTCGGCCGTTGCGCTCTTTGCGGATTCACGCCTTCGCGCCGAGGAGCTTCAGATCGTGGCCCTTCGGCATGACGGCGATCGTTTGGAGAGCATTCGCGTCCGCCTCGTCCGAGGTGGGCGATTGTACGATATCGCCTACGTGTGCGACGTCTGTCAGATCAAATCCCCGGTGCCTGGGGTCTGCCCGTGTTGTCAGAAGGAACTGGCGCGCGAAGAGACTCCCATCGCTCCGTGAGAGCGCGGCGCCGGTGAAGGAGGATGTGGCCTTATGGAGAAGCAGCGATTGAAAACGGGAAGCCTTTCGCGACGCGACTTTTTGAAAGTCTCGGGGATCACGCTCACGGTCCCCTTGGTGGTCGGGCCACGCGTACTCAAGGTCGCCGGGGCGGAGGTGAAGGTCTTCGGTCCCGGGAAGGTCCCGATGACGTTCACCATCAACGGGAAGACGTATCGGGCGGAGCTTGAGCCGCGCGTGACCTTGCTCGATGCGCTTCGAAATGAATTCGATCTGACTGGCGCCAAACGGGTGTGCGATCGTGGGACGTGCGGCGCGTGCACGGTGCTTTTGGACGGCAAGCCCGTCTATGCGTGTTCCGTGCTCGCGATTGAGGCGCAAGGGAAAGCGATCACGACCGTCGAAGGCCTCATGCAGGATGGGAAGCTGCATCCGATTCAACAGGCGTTCATTGAGAACGATGCCCTGCAGTGTGGCTTCTGCACGCCTGGATTCGTCGTCGCCTGTAAGGCGCTTTTAGATCGAATCCCCAATCCCACGCCGGAGGATTTGGTGGTCGGATTGGGCGGGAACCTCTGTCGCTGCGGGACCTATGTGGGGATTCGAGCGGCCATCGCGCAGGCCGCCCGGATGCAGAGAGGAGGGTGAGCTATGGCGGAACGAAACGCGATGGAGATGGCGGAATACAAATGGCCGGAACCGGAACGGCGGCGCTTGATCGGCAAGCGCATCTCGCGCGTGGACGGTCCGGAGAAAGTGACTGGGCGGGCCAAATACACCTATGACGTGAACCGTCCGGGGATGCTCGCCGGGAAGGTCTTGCGCTGTCCGCATGCGCATGCGCGAATCGTGCGGTTGGACACGAGCGCGGCCGAGAAGATGCCGGGGGTGAAGGCGGTTCTCCCCTTGAAGAAAGTGGGCGATGAGATCCTGTGGGCGGGCGATGAGGTCGTCGCCGTCGCCGCCGTGGATGAGCCGACAGCTGAGGACGCCATTCGCGCCATCGTCGTCGAGTATGAGAAGCTACCGCATTTTGTTCTGGATACGGATCCGAAAGCGGCGGGCGAGCGCGTGCGTCCGACGGCCGAGCAGGTCGAGGGGGATCCTGACGCCGCGTTTCGCGAAGCGGAGGTCGTCGTCGAAGGCCTCTACGGCGCATCCCTCATCACACACTGTTGCTTAGAGGCGCACGGCGCTGTCGTCGAGTGGGAGGGGGAGAACAACGTGCTCGTTCACGTCTCGACGCAAGCGGTCTCCGGGATCGCGGGACAGATGGCTGGACCTTTGGGCGTTCCGGCGGGTAACATCCGCGTGAAGCAGGATCATATTGGGGGTGGATTTGGGAGCAAGTTCGGCCCGGATAGTTGGGGGATCGCCGCGGCGCAGCTCTCGAAGATGGCTGGCGGGCGGCCCGTGAAGATCATGCTCGAGCGGGATGCCGAGTTGATGGTGGCGGGAGCGCGCCCCTCGTATTACGGGCGCGTTCGCGTGGGCGCCAAGCGCGATGGGACGGTGATCGCCTGGGAATCGGAGACGTGGGGGACGGGGGGGATCCCGCCGACCAGTCCGCTGCCGCTGCCGTATGTGCTGCGCATTCCGAATCAGCGGAAGCGACACGTCGCGATTGTGACCAACAGCGGGCCGGCGCGGGCTTGGCGCGCGCCGCTGCATCCGCAGGCATGTCTGTTGACCATGGCTGCGCTCGATGATCTGGCGGCCGCGTTGCGCATGGATCCGCTGGATTTGCTCCTGAAGAACATCGAGTTGGCGGGCGAGCGCGCCGACGTCTATCGCGAGGAGTTGCAGATCGCAGCCGAATTGATGGAGTGGAAGAAGCGGTGGCATCCGCGGGGCGATCCGTCGCCTGGGCCGGTGAAACGAGGGCTCGGCGTCTCGATCCACACTTGGCCCGGACGCGGGCATGCATGCCGCTGCGACTTGACTATTCATCCGGATGGGTCGGTCGAGGTGAAGCTCGGCTCGCAAGATCTGGGCACGGGGACGCGCACGGCGATCGCCATCGTCGTCGCCGATACGCTGGGGATCCCGCTGGAGGCCGTGCGCGTGCGGATCGGAGACAATCAGTATCCTCCGGCTGGTGGATCCGGAGGGAGCACGACCATTGGCGGTGTCAGCTCGGCGGCGCGCCGAGCGGCTCTTGACGCCTTGGATCAGCTCTTCGCCCGCATCGCTCCATTGCTCAATGCTTCGCCGGATCAGCTCGAAGCCTGGGAGGGGCGCATTCGGGTGAAAGAGGATCCGAGCCGCTCGATCGCGTGGGAGCAAGCGTGTGCGCGACTCGACGGCATGCCGCTGACGGTGCGCGGCGAGAATCCCGGGCCGGGCGAGCTGACGACGGCCGGCGCGGCCGGCGTGCAGATGGCCGATGTCTCCGTTGATATCGAGACGGGCATCGTCCGCATCAACAAGATGGTCGCCGTTCAGGACTGCGGCCTGATCATCAATATGAAGACGGCCGAGAGTCAGTGTTACGGTGCCATGATCATGGGCATCAGCTACGCGCTTTACGAGGAGAAGATCATGGACCCGGCCACCGGACGGATGCTCAATCCGAACATGGAGTTCTACAAGTTAGCGGGCTTGGCGGACATTGGCGAATTGGTCGTGCACATGATGACCGGCGAGAAGTATGATCGGCGAGGCGTCATTGGGCTTGGGGAGCCGCCGGTGATCTCGCCGGGAGCGGCCATCTCCAATGCCGTCGCTAACGCCATTGGCGTGCGCGTGCCGTTTTTGCCGCTCACGCCCGAGCGCGTCCTGGAGGCCTTAGCGAAGAAGGGAGGGAGCCATGCGCGCGTTTGAGTACGTGAGTCCGACGACGAAGGAACAGGCCGTTGCGCTGCTCTCCAGCACGTGGGGGGAGACCGAGATCCTCGCGGGCGGCACCGACTTGCTCGCGCTCCTGAAGGACGACATCGTGCGGCCTCGGCGTGTGGTCAACATCAAAGAGATCGCCGAGCTGCGAGGGATCAGCTTCTCGATGCCCGCAGGATTGCGCATCGGCGCGACGGTCACCTTGCAGGAGCTTCTCGATCATCCCGATATCGCGCGCCACTATCCGGCGCTTGTGCAAGCGGCTCGTGGCGTCACCAGCCCCCAGATTCGGAACATGGGGACCGTCGGGGGGGATCTCTGTCAGCGACCGCGCTGCTGGTACTTCCGCTCGGGCTTCGGCCTTCTGGCTCGCGATGAGACGGGGCGCTCGCTCGTCTTGGAGGGAGACAATCGGTATCATGCGATCCTGGGCAATGAGGGGCCGGCTTATTTCGTGAATCCGTCGAGTTTGGCTCCGGCGCTCATCGCCTATGGCGCGCGCCTTCGGATTTTCGGCCCGCGGGGAACGCGCGAAATCCCGGTCGAACGCTTCTTCCGCATCCCGAAGTCGGAGGCCGAGCGCGAATATGATTTGCAGCCGAATGAGATCGTGACCGAGATTCTCGTGCCGCCGCCTTCGGCGGGGATGGTGAGCGCGACCTATGAGGTGCGTCAACGTGAGGCGCTCGATTGGCCGCTGGCGACGGCTTCGGTGGCGTTGGTGCTCGAAGGCCAACGCGTGCGCTCGGCGCGCGTCGTGCTCGGGCACGTCGCGCCGATTCCCTGGCCGTCGCCGGAAGCCGAGCGCGCCCTCCTAGGAAAGACTGTGAGCGAGGAGGTCGCGCAAGCGGCCGCCAACGCCGCCGTGCAGAGGGCGCGAAGCCTGGGGAAGAACGAATACAAGATTCAGCTCGCTCGCGTCGCCGTACGTCGAGCGATCCAGCAAGCTGTCGGAGGAGGAGCGCGACGATGATAGACGCCGAACGATTCGCCGAAGTGTACTGGACGCTCTGCCCGCACTTGCGGTGGAAGACGCAGTTCTACGCGGAGACACCCACGGTCCCCCCGCCGCCCCCCGATGATGGCTTCTTCTGGTGTGCCTTCACGCAGACGTGCTTGGGGCCCGACGGCGCTGTGGTGGAGCCTGAATCGTGCGCCTCTGCCCATCGGGCTTGTTATGGGACGGGGCGACTGCGGTAAGATATTCCTGGCAAGGCGGACGCGGAGACTCCGATGGACGCGAAGCGTCCGGCGGAGCGTAGTGAGATTTTGGGGGAGGTGAGGTCTATGCGCAGTCTGGTGGTGGTCCTGTTCACACTCGCGGGAGTCGTGGGCATCTCCGAGAGGGCGCAGGCGCAGCAGATCCTCGGCGCCTACGTCGAGGCGCGCAATGCCGACGTCTATACTGGCCCCTGCTTCGCCAATGCCGAAGCGGGTTTTGTGGGGGATCAAGCGATCCTCGCTTGGCACGTTCACCGAGGCCAGTGGGCGGGTGTTCAGCTGGACGGCTTGAGCGTCGTCGGCGTCGTGAAAGCGCGCGCGACGCTCGGAGACCCTCAGGGGCAACCATATCCGGCGAAGGCCATCTTGATCGTGGATGAACGGGCGAGCCGGGAACAGCGCGAAGCTTTGCTCCGCTTCGCTCAGGCGATGGGGGGCGAACTGCTTCGGAACGTCGTGCGGGTCGTGGCCGCTCCTATCTACTTCGACGTTCGGGATGACGGCGAGCATGCGGCTCGGGCTGTCGTACGCGCGGGCGAGTGGGCGCGCATCGAAACGCGCCCCTTGAACGAGCAGGATCATATCTGCGGCAATGAGGAGGTCTTTTACCCGCCGCTCGCTCCGGTCCAGCATGCGATGCCTGCTGTCGCCACGCTCAATCAGTTTCGCGGCGATGGCTTGGGCGTCATCTGGACCATTCGCGGCAAACGGGGTGCTTTCGTCGGCCACTTCGCGCAATGAGCGCAGAGGCGCTCGTTTCGTGAAACAAATGGACGAGGCCACCCCCGCCAGCGGGGGTGGTTTGCCTTCCTTATGTGGGGTCCTCCCACGCTATTTTTGTTAGGAGGGAGAAGTAATGCGACGGTCTCATACGATAGCGCTCATCCTCCTGCTGGAGTTCATTTGCCCTACTCTCGCCCAGGGGAGTCGGGTGGAGATCATTGGTCCACTCACGGCATCGTCCGTCCCGGAATCCGTGCAGAAGGCCTTGGAGCCGAAAGGCTATCGCGTCCTTCAATCTGATGGGCGCGTGATCTGCGAGCTTTGGTTTCGCGCTGCCGTTCCTATTCAAGCGGGGAAGACGGCGGAGCCCGACGTCGTATACGCGGGCTTGGAGGAATCCACTCTCATTGGCGTGATCGTATTCCCGCAGCCGACGACCGATTATCGGGGACAGGCGATCAAGCCGGGCGCCTATACGCTGCGGTATGCGCTGTATCCGGTGGACGGCAATCACATGGGCATCGCTCCCAATCGCGACTTCCTCTTGCTCATCCCCGCCGAGCTGGATCCCGAGGTGGCGGCGCGATACGCGTTCGAGGACTTGGTGAAACTGAGCGCCAAGGCAGCCGGAACGAATCATCCGGCCGGGCTCAGTCTTCGTTCGGCGGGTGGGTATCAAACGATCCCGACCGTTGTGGAGCTGGCCTCTCGATATACGTTGCTTGTCGCGCCGGTGAAGACGACGACCGGGGGAGAGCTGACGCTGGCACTCATTGTCAGAGGCATTGCAGAATTGTGAACGACGACGCTTCATCGGAGCCCTTTGAGCTGGGCGACAAGCGGCGCGAGCTGCTCCGCCTCCACGAACATCCGGATGGCTGCTACGCCGGCCGCCCGATGCGCGAGCACCTGCGGAGCGTTCCCCGGAGTGATGCCGCCGATGGCGAGAACGGGGAGACGGATCATCGCCGCAATGCGCGCGAACGCTTCCAGGCCGAGCGGTGGCCCATAGGACATTTTGCTCGGCGTCTCGAAGACAGGGCCGAGAACGAGAAAGTCCGCCCCTTCGGCCTCCGCTTGTCGCGCTTCTTGGAGCGAATGCGTCGAGGCGCCGATCAAAAAGTCCGGTCCGACAAGCTCCCGCGCGACGGCGACAGGCAGCGAGCGCGTCGTCAGGTGAACCCCATGCGCGCCGCAGGTTACGGCGACATCCACGCGGTCGTTGACCAAGAGCCGCGCGGGCGTCCCGGCAATTCGTGCCGCCGCCTCTTCGACGAGCGCGCACAGCTCTCGCGTCGGCAAGTCCTTCTCGCGAATCTGGATCAAATCCACACCCGCGCGCGCCGCTTCCGCAATGAGATCGAGGACGGAACGCGACAGGCAAAGGCTCCGATCCGTAATGAGGTACAGGATGGGCGGGTTCCCCAACGCCGTCATCGCTCACCCTCCGAAGATGAGGGACGACGCTTTCCCTCCTCGATCAGCCGAAGGAGATCGCGATATCGGGAAGCTTCCCACACCCCCAGAATGAGGTTGAGCACGCCTAGCCCGGTGACGCTCGCTTTGACCGCGAAGCTATTGAACGTGAGCAGCAGCTCGGCCGATCCCGTCCGTTGCACGAGGTACGCCAAAAGCACATTGTCGCTCCACAAGGACGTCCACGGCGCCACGATCAGAATAGCGCCCAGCTCGAAATAGACGAGGATGTACAGAATGACTGTGATCTTCGCCGACATCGTCACGTTCGACCCCCACGAACACGCCCTCCGAACCCCTCAGGGTAACACCCCACCGGCGGGAGGGTCAAATCTTCGACCGAGCCGTCCCGGAACCGGCTCGAACGTCACGTCGCTTCCGCGCCCGTGGGGTTGCGCGAGGCGACATCTGCGGAGTACGCTTTCTCCGCGAAACGACATAAGGGGTTGATGGCCATGAGTAGCGAGGAATTGGTGCGCAAGCAGAAGGACTATCTCTTTCGATGCGTCTCGACGTACTATCGGGAGCCGCTCATAATCGAGCGTGGCGAGGGGATGTACGTGTGGGATGCGCAGGGACGGCGATACTTGGATTGTTTCGGCGGAGTCTTAACGATCAGCGTCGGACACGCGCACCCAAAGGTCGTGGAAGCGATCACGGATCAAGTCCGAAAGATCTCCCACACCTCCACGCTCTACATCAATGAGCCGCAGGTGCAGTTGGCCGAAAAATTGGCCCAGATCACCCCGGGACGGTTGCAGAAGAGCTTCTTCACCAACAGCGGCACCGAGGCCGATGAGACGGCGCTTGTGCTGGCGCGGCTCTACACGGGACAACAGGAGATCATCGCGCTGCGGCACGGCTACAGCGGCCGATCCGCCCTGGCCATGAGCGTCAGCGGGCAAGCGCCGTGGAAGCTCGGGACACCTTACGTCGCCGGGATCGTACACGCCGTCGCGCCGTATTGCTATCGCTGCCCCTTCAAACTCACCTATCCGGCGTGCGATCTGGCCTGTGCGCACGATGTGGAGGAGTTGATTCGAACGACGACCTCCGGTCGCGTCGCCGCGCTCATCGCCGAACCGATCCTGGGCGTCGGCGGTTTCATCGTCCCTCCGAAGGAATACTTCAAGGTCGTCGTTGAGATCGTGCGTCGCTATGGCGGCATCTTCATTTGCGACGAGGTGCAGACGGGATGGGGGCGCACGGGCGATACGTTGTTCGGCATCGAGCATTGGGAAGTGGAGCCGGAAGTCATGACCTTCGCTAAAGGGCTGGCCAATGGGACGCCGATTGGCGCGACGATCGCGACACCAGAGGTCGCCGATGCCTATCCCTCGCTCACGTTCTCCACCTTCGGCGGCAATCCCGTCGCCTGTCGCGCCGCCTTAGCGACGATTCGCGTCATTGAGGAGGAGGAGTTGCCGAAGAACGCGCGCCGGGTCGGCGATTATCTGCGCGAGCAGTTGGAGGCGCTCAAGGAGGCGTATCCGCAAATCATCGGCGATGTGCGCGGCATGGGTTTGATGCAGGCGATCGAGCTGGTGAAAGACCCGAAGACCAAGGAGCCCAATCCCGAAGCCTTGCAACAGGTCTTCGAAGAGACGAAAAAACGCGGTGTCCTCATCGGCCGAGGTGGGCTCTATGGGAACGTGATCCGTATTGGCCCGCCGCTGATCGCCACTAAGGACCACATTGATGAGCTGATCTCAGCATTGACGGCGGCCTTTGCCGCCCTCGCGCATCATGGATGAATACGTAATTTTGCGCATTTTGAAGAAATTTTTGCACTGCCGAAGACAGATAGGGTGAGCCGGTCTTTCTGGCTCACCCCGCCCAAACTAAGGAGGTATCGTGGTGGTACGTGGTCGCTTACTGAGATTCCTCTGAGGTGGGAAAGGTTGCCTCCGACAAAGTTACACTAGAAGGCGAGGGGTCGCCAAACCCCTCGCCTTCGAAGGATGAGAGAGGCGGCCTCAGAATTCGAACCGGAAGCCGAACTGAATCGCGCGCGGCCCTCCGAATTGCGACGTGATTACGCCGAAGGCCGCGGGATTCAAAAGGCTCAAGCCGGGATCGTTGAACTCCACATGATTGAAGGCGTTGATCAGGTCGAAGGAGAAGACCACTCGCGCGCTCTCGGTGATCGCCGTCTTCTTCCCAATCGAGAGGTCCACATTCCACCGAGGCAAACCGCGCAGTACGCCGCGTCCGTGGCGTCCGTCCTGACTGATCAGGACGTGACGGAAACTTCGGAAGACCTCCTCCGGATTGGCGAAGAGGTTGAGCCCTGAGCCTCTGCGCGCCGGATCGCCGGTGACGCCCACGCCTCCAGAGCCCACGACCCCACGCTGCACGGAGTTTCCGAAATTCGGTTTCCGGATCGGGATCGCTCCCGCCGTGATCGCGAAGTTCAGCGGGTCTCCGCCGAAAACTTGCGCGTGTTGCCCCACGGTCAAAGGCAAGCCACTGTTCGCCGTGAAGATGCCCGAGAGGTACCATCCGCCGATGAACTTGTCCGCTGCTCCAGCAGCGCTCCATCGCCGCCCACGCCCAAAGGGCAGGTCATAGGTCCAAAACGCATTGAGTGTGTGCCGACGATCGAAGAGCGCCGGACCATAGTCCAAATTGAGATCGAACCCGTTCGAGTTGACGCCGATGTACTCTTGATTCAACCCGTACTGATCGAGCGCTTGGGAGAGCGTGTAGTTCACCGAGAAGGCGAGCCCGTGAGAGAAGCGCTTGGTCACGCTGATGAAGCCCGCGTGGTAATTGGAGCGGCCGCCGCTGATGCGCACCCACAAGTCCAACACCTGCATGTTCGTGATGGGACCGGCCGGACGTTGGAGATTGATGAGGTTGAACAAGGCGTTCAGCTGTCCCTGTTGAAAGGCCGTGGCCCGTGCAGCCGCAAGCGCTGCCGTGCACGTACCCGGAGTGGGGCATAAGGCGCTCCCCCTCAGTTGGTTCTCGAACCAAGGTTGCGGGGTCACAGCGCTCGGCGCAGTTCCAGCCCGCAACTGCTGGGCCACAGCGTCGAACGCTTGAGCGAACGTCTGTCCCGAGGCCGGATCCTTCATGAAGTACGGGACGGAGCTGAGTTGCACGCTCTGGGGGAGATTACGGCCAAGGCGTCCCACGTACCCGATCTCCAAGATCATGTTGCCCGGTAGCTCGCGCTGCATCGTGAGATCCAAGCTGTGCGATTTGCCGATCGTATACTTCGGGTCGATCGAGAAGGAGAGCGTCTCCTCGAAAGGCGTTCGCGGGACCACAGGAGAAGACGCCGGTCCGACCGCGGGCAGAGGCACGGTCGCTCCATCCACTCCCACTCGGAAGGCGTTGGTGAGATCGTTGCTCCCGGGGCACGTCCCATCTCTTCGCGGGCCGATACAGGTGATCGTTTGGGCGAATCCGACTCCCAGGATGGGGATCATGATGATGCCCACCCCATTGACACGATCGAAGGTCAAGGAATATCCGCCACGCCAGACAGTCTTGCGATCTCCGAAGAGCTTCCCCCAAAATCCCCCTGAGAATGAAGGGTTCCACGCAACGGCCACTCGCGGCCCTACATTGTTCCAGTCGATGTCATAGATGTACTTGCGATTGGATTTCGCGATCGGCAGATAAGCGAGCACCGGATCATACACCTGGCCTTGAAGAGCTGCCGTTCGTCGGCGGCCGAAGTAGAGTTCGGCCGAGAGCACTTCGCCCGTGTCGCGGTCGATGATGAGCGTCTGCTTATCGTTCTTATCGCGCGGCGGAGTTTGCACATTGTAGGTCACACCCATCGAGAGAGTGAGCGAAGGCGTCACGCGCCACGTGTCATTGGCGTAAAACTCAACGGCGTGGAAGGTCGAATCAATGAAGAGCGGAGTTCCGATGGGGAGAGGATTCAGGTTCCCATCTCGTGCGATCAGTACGCCCGCCTTATCCACGACGCCTAAAGCGCCCGCGAGCAGGTCATTCCACCGCCCGACGTCAGCCGAGCGCAAGCAGTTCGTCGTGATGTTTCCCCCGCAAGTCGGTGGGCGATTGGCAGCGGGGACCGTCACGGCCGTTCGCGCGTTCAATTCGTAGACGAGCGAAGCGAGCGAGCCAACGACCTTATCGTCCCGTTGATGAAAGACCGGCATGCGCCGCCACATCCCGCCGAATTGAAGGGTATGCGCGCCCTTGGTCCACGTCATGTTATCGCCAAACTGCCATACGTGGTCCTTCCAGACACGGCTTCGAGCCCGCTGCGTGTCCACATCAAGGCCTTGATCCAAATCACCAAGAGCGATCATCAGCGCGCCGCTCGTTCCGGGGACCTGAGGGAAAGGCGCCACGCGCTTATAGGCCCACCAGTTGCGCGCGAAGCCGAAGATGAACTCGTTCACCAATGTCGGAGTGATCTGTCCCGTGAGTCGAGCGCTGACGAATCGGGGCTCCACGGGTGTCGAAGCCGTCGGAATCGCCTGTCCGCGCGGATTCCCCTTGACGATTCCCGCGATGTCCAGTTGCGTGACGTCCAGGACTTCTTGCGAGCTATAACGGTACGTCCCGTAGAATCGCCAATTGGGGCTGAAGTAGTGATCCAGCCGGACGACCGCGAAGTCCATCGTCAGGGGCGCTCGAGCGGCCGCCCGAAATCCCATAGTGTTCAAGCCATCCCCCACTGTCGGATCGTTCCCCTCCGGCAGACGGTTCCATAGCTCGCGCACCACAGGACTCATCCCCAAGCCGCGGGGATCGAAATCCTTCACGTTGTAGCTCACCACATTTCCCGCGGCGTCGCGGAATCGCAAGATGCCCTGCCGCAGCGTCGCCGTCGGGACCATGCGCAAGACGCTCACGGATTGGGGCAACCGCCGCCCTTCATAGTGGCCGAAGATGAACGTCCGGTCCTTCACAATAGGACCACCGGCTGAGAATCCGAACCGATTGTCCTTCAATTCCGGCTCCTTAATGCCTACGCGATTGAACTCCCACCGGTTCGCGTTGAGCTGATCGTTCTGGTGGTACCAATAGGCCGATCCGTGCAGTTCGTTGGTGCCGCGCTTCGTGACCAGACTCACTTGACCGCCCGCCGAACGTCCGAAGGTGGCGTTGGGATTCGTCGTTCCCACGCGGAACTCTTCGATGCTCTCGGCTGGGACGGGGATCATCGGCGTCGGCCCGACCCAATCGATGGCCCCTGATGTATAGTTGCTCGTTCCGGCGACGAGGTCCGTCGCATCCGCACCGTCCAGATTGAACGTGCTCTGATCGCTTCGAGCTCCAGCGACTTGGCCGCCGGAGTTCACGCCAACCCCACGATGAGGTTGCACCAGCGGTTGAAGCGTGAAGAGCGCAATCGAGCTGCGATTAATTGTCGGCAGGCGCAGGAGCTGTTCCCCACCAATGGTTGTCCCGACGGTAGCATCCAACGTTTGCAGCTCAACGCCCGCTCCCGCTGTGACCTCGACGACTTCCGCGATCTGGCCGATTTCCAAAGTCAAGTTCACCTGATAAGACTTCGCCACGTCCACTTTGAGGGAAGGGATGACCGCTTGGCGGAAGCCCGGCATGCTGGCCGTGATCTTGTATACTCCCGGCAAGACCGCCGTGAAGACATAGTGTCCAGCTTCATTAGTCGTCTGCTTGCGCACTCGATTGGTGGCCAAATCCACCAACTCGATTGACGCTCCGGCAAGGACGGCCCCGGTGGGATCGGTCACGACTCCGGTGATGGTCGCCGTCGCCGCCGTCTGCCCAAGACTCGATACGGGGAGATTAGTGATAAGCAGCCCCACACCTAAAAGCAAGCTTATACCACACCGCATTAGGTTGCGCTTTCCTTGCATAGCCTCCCTCCTAAGTTTGAGCTTAATCGGCCGCTATTATAAGGCAAGCCTCATTCCAAAGCAAGTGGGTATGTGGTGGGGCTGAGAATGTTCGATCGTTACAAAAAAATTGCATAAAATCTGTATAAAAATGTTGATGGCAAACCGACCGACCTGTGCTTGGTCCCTATCTCCTCTAGACTGATGGGCTTACTCTTCCCGTTGTCGCGCGATCTCGCCCAGGCTCGCAATGCGTCCGGTGTCTTCGCCGATCATGTAGGCAGGTTCACGATCGCGGCGAGCGGCGCGCGCTGAGAGCGCGATGCGTCGGCCTTCGGGATCCAGACGCAGGATGCGGAAATCCAATTCTTCGCCGATCCGGACGGCGTCCTCGGGCTTCTCAATGTGCTCCTCGGAGAGCTCGGAGATGTGACAGAGGCCTTCGACGCCACCGACGTCCACGAAGGCGCCGAAGTCGGCAAGGCGCACGACCTTCCCGCGGACGATCTCGCCTACGCGGTGCGTGTTGAAGAACTCCTCCCATGGATCGGGCTCCAACTCTTTCATCGAAAGCCCCAGACGCCGCGCGTTCACATCCAGTTCCTTGACAATGGCTTCGACCTCTTGGCCCTTCTTCAAGACCTCTGAGGGATGCTTCACGCGCCGCCGCGAGATATCGGAGACGTGGACCAGGCCTTCGATCCCCTTCTCGACCTCGACGAAGGCACCGAAGTCCGTGATCCCGCGCACGCGGCCGCGCACGCGCGTGCCGATGGAATGAGTCTCAGCGAAGAGCCGCCACGGATCCGGCTGCAGTTGTCGCAGGCTCAAGCTGAGCCGGCGATTCTGCGCGTCCACCTGTAGGACTTCTACCACCACCTCATCTCCGACGGCCACATACTTCGATGGATGTTTCGGACGCTTCTCCCAGGTCAGCTCGGAAGCGTGGATTAATCCCTCGATGCCATCCTCGACTTCCACGAAGGCCCCATAGTCGGTGACGCGCGTGATTTTCCCTTTGATGCGGGAACCTGGCGGCAAGCGTTCCGGGAGCGTATCCCAGGGATTGGGCCAAAGCTGCTTGTAACCGAGGTTGATGCGACCCGTCTCCCGGTCAATTTTGAGGATCTTCACCTGAATGATCTCGCCAACTTTGAAGACCTCCTTCGGATGGGCGATCTTCTTCCACGAGATGTCGGTGATATGAAGGAGGCCATCAATTCCTCCGATGTCCACGAAGGCGCCGTAGTCGGCCAAGCTCTTGATGCGTCCTTCGACGACGTATCCCTCGTCCAGTTGACTGAGGATCTCCGCGCGGCGCCGCGCTTCTTCCTCTTCAAGGAGGGCGCGGCGGGAGAGGACGATGTTGTTCTGTCGCCGATTGACCTTAATGACCTTGGCTTCGATTTCCCGACCCTTCCAAGCCTCCAGATTGCGGACCTGTCGCAAGTCCACCTGGCTCGCGGGCAGGAAGGCGTCCACGCCTCCTAGGTTGACTTTCAGTCCCCCTTTGATGCGTTCGGTGATGCGTCCTTTGATCGGCGCGCCCGTCTTGACGGCGCGAGTGATGGTTTCCCACACGAGCTTGCGTTGCGCTTCGGCGTAGGAGAGCTTCACATAGCCATCCGGGCTTTCGAGCTGCTTCACGATGACGGGGATCTCATCGCCGATGGTGATCTCCTTCAGACTGAGCCGCAACTCTTCGGTGGGGATGGCCCCTTCCGTCTTATAGCCGATGTCCACGAGCGTCACGTCTTCGCCGATCGTGAGCACTTTACCCGTAAGTCTTTGGCCGACCGTCAGAGTTGTCGTCGTTTGTTCTTCGAGAGACCCAAGCAGTTCTCCAAAACTCTCACCCGGCACGGTGGGCTCGGGGTCACTCGGTGCCGGAGGCACGCCCAATGAATGGGCCTCGGTCACCGGTTGATCCATATTGTTCACATCCATCGCGATCGCCTCTTACTCCTGGTGTCAGGATGGCCAATGATGCGAGTGCAAAATCTACTATTTCGGTTTCGGCTTTGTCAAGCGACGTGGGCGGGCGTGCGGGTTGGCGTCTCGAAATCGCTCAGGATGAAGCTTCCGCGCGGGTTGCGATTTCGCGCGCGACCTCTTCCCATCGGGCGATGCGGGCTCCCGCCTCAGCCATCTCTTGTAGCGCGCGTTCGGAATCGCCCGGTACAAGGTCCACGCCGCGGATCGCATCCTCGAGGACAGTCACCTGAAATCCCTCGCGTCGCGCATCCAAGACCGTGTGGCGCACACAATAATCGGTGGCGACGCCACCGACGTAGAGGTGCTCGATCCCACGCGCTTTCAACTCCTCGGCGAAGGCGCGTCCATCGGCCGTCTGGCCTTGGAAGCCCGAATAACTGTCTTCGTTCGGATCCATCCCCTTCGAGATGATGATCGTCTCCGGTGGGAGGTTCAAATCGGGATGGAATTCAGCGCCGCGCGTGCCTTGCACGCAGTGCGGTGGCCACACGCCCCCGTAGGCCTGGAAATGTCGAGTCTGCTCGGGATGCCAATCGCGCGTCGCATAGATCGGCAGACCCGCTCGATGAAAGAGATCAATATACTGGTTGAGGGCCGGAATGATCCGATCTCCTTCCGGCACGGCGAGCGATCCGCCCGGCAGGAAATCATTCTGCACATCCACGAGCACGAGTGCCTTTCGAGCCGACATACTGGTCATCACCTCCTTTCCGACCTCGCTGGTGCCATCTTGGATTTTAAAGCCAAAGCCGAGGATCGTCCATGCGGCGGCTCAACTCCTCACGCCGAGGGGGACGACTCCGGCGCGCGTTCGCCGTCGGACTGGCCGAAGCGCGCGCGAATGTAGTCCTCCAGGATGCGGAGGAAATCGGCCACAAGCGTCGGTCCGCGCAACGTCGCGACCAGTTGGCCATCGGCGAAGACCGGCGCTTTCGGCTCTTCGCCCGTGCCCGGGAGTGAGATCCCGATGTCCGCCTGTTTGGATTCGCCCGGACCGTTGACGACGCAACCCATGACGGCGATGCGCAGATTCTCGATCCCCGGATAGCAACGACGCCACTCGGGCATCCGGCGATGGAGGTAGGTTTGGACCTCAGCCGCCATCTCTTGAAAGAAGGTGCTCGTCGTGCGCCCACATCCGGGGCAGGCCGAGACCTGCGGCGCGAAAGCGCGCAGGCCGAGCGTTTGCAAAATCTGCTGCGCGATGAAGACCTCCTCGCGCCGATCGCCGCCTGGGGCCGGCGTCACGCTCACGCGAATCGTGTCGCCGATCCCCTCGTAGAGGAGGATGCCAAGCGCCGTCGCCGAGGCGACGACGCCTTTGAGGCCCATACCGGCTTCGGTCAGGCCGATGTGCAAGGGATAGTCGCAGCGGGCGGCGAGCTGGCGGTTCACCTCGATCACGTCGAGGACCTCGGACGTCTTGACGCTCAGGATGATGCGATCGTGCGGCATCCCATAGGCTTCGGCGCGGGCCGCCGAGTCAAGGGCGCTTCGGATCATCGCCTCGCGCATGACGGCGCGCGCGTCTTGCGGCTCAGGACGCCGGGCGTTCTCCTCCATCAATCGCGTCAGGAGCGCTTGATCGAGCGAGCCCCAATTCACGCCGATACGAATCGGCTTCTCATATTCCAAGGCAATCTCGATCATGCGGCGGAAATTCTCGTCTTGATGACGGCCGACGCCCACGTTCCCCGGATTAATGCGGTACTTGTCCAGCGCGCGCGCGCATTCGCGATAGCGCGAGAGCAAGAGGTGGCCGTTGTAGTGGAAGTCCCCGATGATGGGGACGAAAACGCCGCGCTCGCGCACTCGCGCGACGATCTCCGGAACGGCGCGCGCGGCCGCTTCCGTGTTCACGGTGATGCGCACCAGTTCCGATCCCGCTTCCGCGAGAGCGACGATCTGCTCGACCGTCGCTGTCACATCGGCCGTCTCCGTGTTCGTCATCGACTGCACGGCGATTGGGTGATCGCCGCCGATCAGCACTTGGCCGACCCGAACGACGATCGAGCGCCGTCGCATTCGCGGGCCACCGAATCCCCTCATAGTGCATGCTCATTCTACCGGAACGCGCTCCCGAAGGGAAGCGCGCGCTCAGCAAGGAGGTGTCGGCTCTGCGTGGCTGAATGGGAGCTGGACGAGGGATGGGGAGGAGTAGCGGGAAACAAGTAGGGAGGCGCTAGGGTAGCGCGTTGAGAGTGTGGCGCGAAGAAGCTGGCCCAAGGGGGACGAACGCCGACCAGGCCGGAGCTGGCCAGAGCGGTTGGGCATTGATGGGAAGAGAGCGTTGGGGTTCAGGGGATGGAGAGGCTAGTGGGGTATGCCCAGGCGGATCTCTTCTCGAATGTGGGACAGGAAGAACGAGCTAGTGTCCGGGTGGCCTTGCAGAGTGTGCGACCGATGTTGCAGACATGGGCGCAGCGGCAACTGGATCGGTTGGATCAGCAGTATCCAGAGGTGCGGTGTTCCGGATGCCGATGTCGGATGGAGCCGCTATACGGCCAAGGCATGGGCTCAAAGAGCGGCAACCGCACCCGCCTCTTGGAAAAGACGTATGTGTCGTGATTGGGAGAATGGTGGCCGTTTACCCTGTTCGTTTGGACTCAGCTGTTAAAGCTGGGCCTTGACTGAGCTGAGCGGCTGGTGGTGCCCGAGTGTGGATCGAAGTGGATCCGCTCGGTGTGCGCCTGGCTGAGGCTGCTGGTGTTGGTGTGTATCCTGTCAAGAAGCGGATATGGGAGGTGGCCGCCGCTGATTTGGAGCCGGAAGCGTCGGGAGTGTATTATCGTTTGGGACTGGTGCTGGTGGAAATGGGCGATTCGGCTGGGCGATTGACGAGTTCAAGCACACAGTGGAGCGCGACTCGCGCCATGCTGACGCTTACTTCCTGATGGCGGAGGAATATTTCACACTCGATGTCGTCGCTGCCTACGAGAAAGCAATTGTACTCTCCTCGGAGGATCGGGCCTATTCGCGGCGGCTGGCCAACGCCTGCTTCAGAATCTCCCGCGCCGAGGAGGTTTACCAAAAGGCGCTTCAGTGGGTCGATTCCAAGCGGGGAGAGCTGCATAATCGGCTATGCGCAGCGGGCGCAGGGCAAATTTAAAGAAGCAGTCACAAACTTTGAAAAGGAACTCACCCTTCATCCCGATCACGTCGAATCGCTGGCCAGCCTGGGATATGCTCATCTGCAACTGGGGAATCTGGAAGAAGCGGAGCGGTATTCAAGGCGCGCCCTTGAACTCAGGCCAAATCACGTCGAGGCGCACTTGAATCTCAGGCAGGTCTATATGCGACAAAGGAAGTACGCCGAAGCGCAAGCGGCATTGCAACGGGCGATTGACCTGAAGCCAGATTATACTCAAGCGCATTATCAACTGTTTTTGGCCTACACGCGGAGCGGACAAAAGGGGCTGGCCGAGAAGGAGCCGGAGCTGTTCAAGGCGCTGGAGGAAGAGGACAAACGCGAACAGGCGCTGCGCCAACGGCGACGGCAAGCAAGGGAACCATGAACGATAAAAGATTGGGGACACGGATCAACACGGATTTGACGGAATGACAGGTCATCCTTGGCACTTAGGGAGAGGAGGACCAAAGTAATGTTGGCTTTGAGCCAAAAACAACTCTAATTCTGAAGGAGGCTGGTGATGAGAACGATGATATGGTTAGCAATCTCGCTTACTTCGGTTTCATTGCGTGGTTATTACGGCACCGAGCAATCACCGGTGACCACCAATGACCAAAACAAATATACTCACAAGACCAGAAGCCAGGGCCCGACGTGATCTGCGATCAAGATTGCTGGGATATGCGAAATGAGTGTATAGCAGCTTGCCAGGTCCTTTGCGCAGGGATACACCCAGTGTCTCTCATGCTGCGGTGCACAGTACAATAAATGTTGTCGAGGAGAGGATTATGACTTTGCTTCTTGCTACAGCCCGTGTTACTGAAAGGCAGCTCGAGAGTCTGCCAAAGGTTGATAGGCATAAGCGCAAACCGGTCTCGGCCGACTTATTACCGCCGAAGATGACACGTGGTTTAGTTCTTGTGCTTTTCTTGACTCTCATCAGCTTGCCGCAAGCCCTGGGGGCAGGAAAGCCAAACCAAGTGATCTCCCAGAAGCAAGAACAGAAGGAGCCCGATCAAATTCGACTCGAATCGCCGCTGGTGGATGTAGACGTGATAGTCACAGACCACAAGGGTCGTTTTGTAGAAGACCTCAAGCAGGAAGATTTCGAGGTCTTCATTGATGGGAAATCTCGCCCGGTGGTTCATTTTTCGCTTATCACACGATCCGCTCAACCAGGAGAGCCAGAAAAACCGGGAGCAATCACGGAGTCGCCGCGAGAAACGGCGGCCATGAACAATTTTCTCATCCTGTTAGATCTCTGCTTCAGCGATCAAACCGATTTAAGAGCTGCTGCTGATGCGGCGAAAGTTTTCGTTCGCGAGCAAGCATCGGCCAACGACCGTATTATGATTGCAGCGTTTGACGGGAGCCTCAAGGTGCTGACCGATTTTTCTGACAAAAAAGAACATCTTCTCAGTGCAATTGACCGGGCAGTTCAGGACATCGGCTGCAAAGGACCTCATATCCAAAATGAGCGCCGGGCGCTCTGGCGCGATCCGGAAATAGAAGTGCTCGCGAAAATGAAACCACTTGACATGCCAACGCAGGTCGTTGTCGGGCGAGGCGAGGAAGGAACCGCGCAGGCGATCGTGAATGCATTCAATCGCGTGAACGAAAGTTGTTCCACTAAGGCGATTGGCTTTTTACAAGCCCTACTGGTGGCCGTCAAGCAGTTGGGGGAAACGCGAGGTACTCGCACGATGATTGTATGCAGTAGTGGATTTCCCGAGGTGATAGGCTTGCCCGAGACTCTGACTATAGGCAATTGGGGCTTTTCAATAATAGACCTGAGGCCATACCTGAACGCCGTCACTGCTGCTGCCAATGTTATGCGGGTGAGAATTTTTATGATCGACCCCTCAGGCTTACGCCCCTTGAGTCCCTTCTCCGATGTGAGCATCGATCCAGGCCGAGCTGGGCGGGATCTCAGCAAAGGGCAGCTAGCGTTGCCGGCACTCGCTCAGTCACTCTACACCATCCATAGCCGCAACATGATGGCCTATCTGGCGGAGGCTACTTCCGGGCAACTCGTTGCCGATACCAACGAACTGCTGCAGGGTTTCAAGTCGGCTAGGGAAACAACGCTCGCCTATTACTCACTTGGCGTCCTGCCTGTTGAGCCGAGAAAGCCGGGCAAGCTTCATGTGATTCAGGTAAAGGTCAAGCGCCCGGATCTTCGCATCAGCTATCGGCGAAGTTACTTCGATAGCGCGGCCTCCACAGACGTGAACATCCTGAGCCGAATGGAGAACGCATGAGTTCACCTGATAGATCCGGAGGAACACCTGCGCCGCGCTGTTTTGCACCCCGAAATATTTGTCTCCGTGCCGGTGCGCCTTGCTGGATATAGCTACGATGCGACCAGTTCGTCGCTGTTATTGAACATACAAATTCCTGTCGTGCGTGGCCAATTTGAGCTCGCATCAGGCGGCTCGACGCTTGCTATTTACGGTGTTCTCCTTGACCCGCAAGACCGGTCCATAGTGAATGAGTTCTCGTTAACAATAGGTCTAGGCCGAAGGAAGGTTCGCAAAGGCATTGACATTCAGCAGTCAATGTTGATCAAACCTGGCCGATATCTTCTTCATCTGGTGGTGATGGAGAAAGAGACGGCAAGGCTCGGCGGC